>CAYPNF010000005.1:0-78101 GCA_964411985.1 uncultured Verrucomicrobiota bacterium | reverse complement strand
CCACACGGCATGGAGGGCTGCGTTTGGCGGAGGTGGTGGGCGAAGTGGGGATCAAGTACCAGGCGGCGGCGCAGGCAGTGAAGCGCTTCGGACAGGCGCTCTCGGAGGATCCCGCGCGGAAACGCTTTCTTGTGGATCTCAAGCTTCAACTGTCAACTCTACAATTGACCCAAAACCGGGGAGCGGTAGGGTCGCGCACATGATACGGCCATTACGGATTGAGAGAGCGGGCGACTGGTATCATGTGAGCGCCCGCGGCAACGAACTGAACGCTGTTTCCCGCTGACGCAAGGCGGTAGGCTTGCGGAGTTACGCGGGGAGTTGCCGACCAATCCCAAAAGATACGAAGGGCAATTGGAACGAGACCGCACTGAGATGGCGCGGATGATACAGGTGCCTGCATGGTTGCACTGTGAGATGACCCCGATTCAAGGACTCATCTCAAGGATCTGATCATCCATCAACAGCTTCTCGCTCAACTTGGAATAGGGCAGATCTTGAACTGCCTGCGCGGCATCCAATGCCAACACCGCAGCCGTGGCGGCAGACTGCCCCAGGATCATGAAAACCGGCTCCATACGAATGGACCCGAATGCGATGTGGGAACTGGAAACACAAACCGGTACAAGCAAATTGGCGCACTCCTGCTTCCGCGGTATCAGTGAGCCATAAGCGATCTGGTAGGGGCCGTTCGTCGGCACCCCAATGTCCCCCTCATTCTGCACGAAGCCTTCCGGAGTGACGTAACGTTGCACGTTGTGGGAATCAATGGTATACGATCCCATCCCCACCGGGTCCGGCGTCGGGCGCGTCTTGAGCAACTCATGCTCGGTCATTACATACGACCCCACCATCCGGCGAGCTTCCCGTATGTAGGCTTGGTGGGGCCAATTGCCATTGTCTAGGAATTCGTCCTTCGCCAAACCCCATCGGCTCATCGCTTCACGAACGTCTTCAGGCGCACGCGGATCATTGGACAGAAAGTACATCAGCCCTTTCTGGTAGACTTCGTGCTCGGTGAGAATCTCTCTCCTGCGCTCGTAGGTGGCCTCGGGGTAGTCGTAGTTGTAGCCGATGTTGTCGGTGCTGATCGGGCCGTGATTATTGGTGTCGGTCTTGCGATTCGGGATCGCGTCGTATTTGTCAAAGGTCTCGCGCCAACCGGTCGCGAAAACCCGGGCCAAGAGCTCATATTGATCGGGGTCGTATCCCGGCGGCTTACGAAACGGGACCCGGTTCTGAGGATGATCGCTTAGGCACATACGGAAGCAATAGGCCTGGATTCGGCGATCCCCGGAGCCATATTCGCCCGGAGGCTCCGCACTGACCCGGGCCACCAAACCGCTCTTTGGATCCCCGGGAGTCTTGTAAGGAGAAATCGGGGTCTTCACGGCTCCAAAATGGTGCCGATGATGAAGAACGCCCGTTTGCACCCCATTCCACTTCTCACCATAGGTCGCTTGAGATTCGCGGCCAACGTGGTAGGAAACTCCTGCTGCCGCCATCAGATCCCCTTCATAGGTGGCGTCGATGAACATCCGACCACGATAAGTTTTCCCGTTCAAAGTGCGAATCGAGACAATCCGCCCATCGCGTTTCCGAACTCCCCGCGCGCGATCCAGGTACTGCCCGCGCTGCACAGGGATTCCATACTCCGCCACCCATTCCTCGAAGATGCGCTCGGCCACGTGAGGCTCGAATATCCACATCGTCCGCCGCTCCCCATCCACCGCAGGAATCCCCTGCCCCTTCCCGCCATACTCGCTCCTAGCCTGCCAGCGCCAGGCTTTGGGCTCCTGATAATGAAGCCAGACACGGTGGTAGAACTCTCGCGCAAGCCCTCCGATCACTGATTTGTCGCCAGTATCCGTAAATCCCAGGCCGCCACTGGACAAGCCACCGAGATGTCGATCGGGACAAACGACGATCACGCTCTTCCCCATCCGCTTGGCTTGGACCGCAGCCACCACCCCCGCCGAGGTTCCGCCATAAACGACCAAGTCGTACTCCTTGCCCACGGCAACGAGGGAAAGGACCGTAGCCGCTAAGGTAATCAGACATCGCATTCGCATAGGTGAGGGTGTTCTTGGGATTACTCAGCGTGCTGTCGATCACCTCGAGCCTTCTCGCGTGCGGTAGTACTGCTCAGGTTGATCCGGCAGCCCGTTGGTCAACCGCAACACGCCACCTTCCGGTATCGTGTTGGTCGACAACGGGGACCAGGCTGGAAGTCTGGTGGAGCCCTCCAGCACTTGTCGACTGCCAGCCGCACCCTGCAGAGTGAGCAGGATCGATCCGTTGGCAGCGCGATCGAGCCGTACGACCGTGCCAGCCTGCACCAAGGCTTCCGAACTCAGGGCCGTGCCGTACGGGTTGGAAACGCGCACGGAGTAACGCCCCAGATCGGCCTCCCGGATCGCCGGAAGCTCAAGTGCGGGGTGAGTGGCACCGGAAAGATCCTTACCTTCAAAGCGCCACTGGTAAACAAGGCCTTCGGCACCCGTTGCCGAAGCACTTAGGGTCACTGTATCCCCGAGGCTAGCCTGGACGCTCACAGGTTCGAGGGTGAACACTGGGGGAGCTCCCGCCGCCGCGCTATTCTCACTGCCAGGCGTAGGTAATGCCGACACCCAGTTGACCGGATCGTTTCCATATTCCCCGGCAAACCGCCGCTGGAGCGACTGACCCGTGCCGTTTGCCGCACTCGGCCAGGGAACCTCCGAAGAATACGCCACCTCGTCGATCAGGTAGTGAGGAACCGCGCCGGGATGGGGAGTACCAATCGACTCAGGCGCGCCCGGTTGAAAGAGCGAGATTCGTTGGCCTTGGTTGGCGAGATTACCCCGGTAAGGCCCCATAACCAGGCAACCCGGAGGAACCGAGAGCCGACTCCTGAAAGTAGCCAACTGGCTTGGATTGGCCACTGGGTCGAAGTTCACCAGAAGGAGGTAGGAACCAGCAGCAAGGGTTACGTTGGTTGGGAAATCAAAATCCACGTTCCCTCTCACACGCCACGTGTTCGTGGGGTGCGTGGACTCGAAGAAGGGCACGGGCTGGGAGCTCGTGTTGCGGATCTCGATAAACTCGTCCAAGATATTCACATTGGTCCCTTGCATGGCAGGATTGTAGTGGATCTCGTTCAACACCACGGGTCCCACGGACGGTGCTCCATTCAGCGCACCACGGGTTACCTTCTGCATAGGCACAAAGACTTCTCCTAAACTGGTCTCGTACCGCCCCATCGTGTGCGCCGCCATCACGGCCCCAAAGCCGAAGCCGTGCACGTAGCCAGTAGGCTCCGCGCCATTACCTG
This sequence comes from uncultured Verrucomicrobiota bacterium, assembly GCA_964411985.1. Taxonomy (GTDB): domain Bacteria; phylum Verrucomicrobiota; class Verrucomicrobiia; order Limisphaerales; family J093; genus CAYPNF01. The sequence continues at coordinate 74,788 of CAYPNF010000005.1, read as the reverse complement.
AGAACAGATAGGCTTCGTCTCCCAAAGAACTGAATGCGAAAGCGTTCGTCCCGGCAGTCGAGAACTGGGTCTCATCCAAGACGAGGTACCCCCGCGCCGGAATCAGCGTGTTGTCTGGTAGCCGGTACTTTTTGGGGGTTATAAAATCGTCGGACAAGAACCAACCTCCGATGTTCACATCCTTGTAAGTCGGGTTGTAGAGCTCCACCCAATCCACCAGAGGCAGGTCGGAAGCCGCATAGACCTCATTGACCCGTATCGGAGCCACGGGAACCGCCGTGTCATCCGTGCCCGGCGAACCACCCTTGACTCCGCTTGGCCTCCAGGAACCGGAGTTGCCCCACTGATTCAAAGCACCATAAGGATCCGCCACCACCAGGGAGAAGCCAAGGCCATCGGTGGCAGGACACCACTTCTGGTCGTACGAGAAACTGAGGATCGGCTCCTCCAGGGGGCCTGCCAATGCCAACTTCTCTCCGTTCATTGCCAGGGAGTTCGTGAACACCCCTCCTACCGGGATTTCCGTGCCATACCGGGACTCGAAGGCCGCTCGGTTCTTCACGAGCACGATCCGTTGTCCCGGGGCCAGGGTTCCGCCAGAAAAGGCGAACTGGATCCCTTCGGTAAAGTGAAAACGATTCAACGCCAGATCATTCGTCCCGCGATTCATCAGTTCGATGTATTGGAAGTCTTCCGCCACATTCGTACTGCCCGCTGCTGGAGCCTCGGGATGATACATGATCTCCGTGATGACCAATGGTGGAATCTCCGTGTAGTAAGTCGATGCAGCGGGTCCACTCCAAGCGTTGGTGTAGAAGGCTCGGGCCACCACTCGCGCGTTGTTCACCAGGCTAATCTCCCCTGTATACTGGATGGCCGAAGCGGAGATGCTTCCACCGGAGCGACGCGGATCCGTGCCGTCTAAAGTGTAATAAATGCTTCCTTTGACCGCTGTGAGTATCAACTTGGTTCCGCTCTGGATTGGCCCGCCTGCCAAGTTCAAAGTGGGCGGAATCAGATACTGGCTGTCGATCCATTTGTAGCGGTTCTGCACCCAACCTTTCACCCACTTCACGACCTCGGCATAGGTCGCCGCATAGGCAAGCCCGCTCGGGTTGGGCCAAACGTAGCTCCCGAGCCTGGGCCAGCGGTCAAAGTCCCGAGTTTTCGCTTCATCGAGATACGCCGCCAATTCATCCATCCGCGCCAGGATGTTGGTAGAATTGAGCACATTCGTCCGGAGGACCGACCAACGGTCCGCTATCTTCTGCTTGAAGTCGGGATCCCCGGGCGAGCTGATGAGTCGCCGGAGCCAAATGTGGTCGTTATCACTAATCACGGGCCAGTACCATCCATTCGGGAATTCGCATCCGTAGTAGTCTGCATTCCCAAACGAGAGGTTGTAGTCCCAGATTGGTTCCATCTTGATCTTCCCACCCCGATCTTTCTGGAAGTAGCTGCTGAGGCGATAGCCATCGATCTGCTTCGTGAATTCGACGATCCAGTGGTTGTCCACAAAGGAGTCGACATCAATGTACTGGGCGTAGCCGACGGCTGGGTCCTTCCACTTCGATCCATAGAGTGCCGCCTCATACTGGTTCACGTATTTGGCCAGCCAGTTACGCTGCGCCACGGTCAACTCCGACCCCTTCGGATCGTGGAATTTCAGTGTCTCCCCGCTCGTGGTCGTGAAACCGACATCCCCGGGGCTGTCTTTGTCCTTCTTGAACATATACCCGCCGGTGATCTCCGGCTCAGCGGTGTCGGAGGGTGATATCTTGGCAATATCCACGCGGTCTTTCGCCACCTTGATCCGCTCCAGCAAAAGGTAGATTCCAACGTAGTCGTCGCTGTTGACCTTTGGTGAATCGTCCCACGGTCCCTCAGGCCGAGTGCCATTCAGATAAACTTCAACGTATCTTCGGCGCACGGCGTAATGCCCCATCTTCTCGAACAACTCATGCGCCATGAAGTCGTTCATGAAGGACTTGTCGTTATAGACGTTCAGCAAAACCCAATCCGAATCGGCCGGCATCCCCAGCAGGGAGGCTTTCCGATCCTGATCTCGTTCATCCCGTAGCTCAACATTGTAAGGCTTCTTCGGAAAACCCCAGGAAGTCTGTCCACGCCCCTCGATCCCCGCCCTGCCGAGGTATTCCGGTTCCGTGAAGAAGGTGGCCTTTCCCGTGGACTTGGGCACATCGATCACCACCAAACCCGCGGCAGCACGCTCCGGCATGTCCGGCGCAAGGGTCTGCCCATAGGCCTCAATGACCAAAATCGGCAGCCGCGTACTGAAGTTGGTCAAGGTTCGATCAATATAAGTATACAGTTCGGACACGGGTTCCCCTGGCAACCAACCTGCGGCAAAAGCCCGCGCACGCACCGCCATCGATCCGTCCAGCACAATGGGTTTGGTATACAGCGGCGAGTCTTCGGTAGGCACCGCGTTGTTCAGCGTGTACCGTATCTTCGATCCCGGTGTGGGAGAAAGAAGGGTCAAGGATAGGTTCGTGGTGAGGACACCACCGCGACGAGAAAACTGCACCGGTGCGGCGAGCCCTGGATAACCTCCCACATTCGCTACTGCCGGGGTGGCAGGAGCCATGTAAACATAGGGAGTATCGCCAAGTCGGAATGCCGCCAACTCCACCAGGATGAGGAAATCGGTGCCGGTCACTTGGTCATTCATGGCGTGGACCGCCAACAGATTCTCCCCTTCCCGGAGGAGGTTTCGCATAGCTGTGATGTCGATCAGCTCGTAGGCAGCCCCCGAATGGGAACGCGTAGCCGGGGTGCTCCAATCCGGAGTGGTCGCAGCGTTACGCCGCGCAACCTCCACCCCGTTCAGGTAGGCAATGAATCCATCATCATACTTCACCTTCAAGGTCAGGGAGTCGGCTCTCGCCACGTTCGTGGCCTGAAAGGGGAGCCGCAAATAGGCGGATACTCTCGAACCAAACATAGACTCCTGGACATCAGTTCGAATGTCAGCGCGATAGCTCCCACTGGAGCTTCCGCCAACCGGCAGGGACGTCACCGCTAGCCCGCCGCCGACCGTGTCCCCCACCAAGCTAAACACCGAAGAATCCCACCAACTGTAACTACCTTTCGCCGCCCAGAGTTCCACCTCCGAGCCCCCTCCCCGCTCGTAGAACAATAGGCGCAGCGGGTAGTCGCCCGGCTGATCAAAGTGGAAGGTTCCCAGAGTACTATCCGGGCCGCGAGGCCAGGGATAGGAGACGTTGAAATCGCCCACCTGCAGGGAAAAGCCATCGTCGCTGTTCACGCCAAAGGTCCAGTCACCCGCCGAGGGAATGGTCACCGTGGCGATCGCTTCCATCACATAATCCTCCACATCTCCTACCAGCCCCGGGAAGAGCCGGTCATCAGCATAGTAGCCGCCGCCGCCACTATTGACGTAATTGATCACCGGAGCATTTTCTGTGTAGACCCCTGCTTGCTGGGATGGGGTCATCAGCAGCGCTTCCGATGCTTCAAGGCTATCCACCCACCCGTTGGACTTCACCACCTTGACCGCAAATCCGGGAACCAAAGTCTCATACCCCACACCGTTCGTCGCTGCGATCCAATCCGAGTCGTTGAAGGTATTTGTGGTCCAGGTCAAGCCGAGCGCGGCGGAGTTAGGGATAAGTAATCGCCCAGCGGCATGGCTCGCGAGGAGCGTTGTCGTCTCCCCGGCTCCCCAGGAGACGTCTGCATACTGCTTGGGATAGGCGGGGGCAAATTGCGTCGTGATCGTGACGCCGTCCGGCTTCACCAAGCCCAGAAACTCCCCGGCTGCGTCGAGTTTGAAATTCGTATGCAGCGCCGCTCCGGCCACCTTCCGATCGTCACCCGAAGCGAAAACCACCATGAAGGCTCGGGCATTCAGGTTCGTTGAAGGGAACTTCCACTTGGCCAGGTTGTTCGTCTCGTCGGTCAGGCTCCACCCCCCAAGATTCACCGCGGCAGACCCGCCGTTGTAGATCTCAATCCAGTCTGAATACCGCCCAAAATCGTCTTTGATGGTCTTCGTGTTGCTCGCCATAAACTCGGAGATCATCACCTCGCACTGCCCCACCTCCATGGCCGCCAGAAAAGCCGCCATGATCACCACACCAAGATAGCGTCGATTGTTTGTCATTCTACGAAAGTAAGTTATGTCTTGATGGTCCGCGCCTGCATCAATGTCTGCCAATGTCGTTCGTCGAAAGTCGAACCTAGGCATTTGTAGCCCTCTGATCAAGCATTCTACATGCCAGATGTAACCGGCGGTCTCATCCTGGTCTCCCTCCATGGACACTGGCGCTCGGCGCGAGATGCGTTTATCATAAGGGCAAAGACAACGAGCTGCATGAATCTACACAAGCCCAACTCGGGCAAGAGCTCCCCCAGGGAAGCCCCCCGATGTCCCGGCAACCTGCTGCCGCGTCGAACCTTTCTGAAGCACCTCGCTTCCACCACCGCAATCATCGCCGCAGGGATCCCCCCCCAATCCACTGCTGACCAAACCCCCCAGTTCACCCCAAGAAGGGATGTCACTTCGATCGGGCTTTGCAAGAGATACGAGTACCGTGAGGTTCGCCGCGCTCTAGGGCACATGCTCGATGAGCTCGGCGGCTTGCGGCGCCTGGTCAAAGGGAAACAGGTCACGGTCAAAGTCAACTTGGTCAACTCCTCGGAAGAATCTCTAGGAGGACTCCCCCTGGGACTGACTGTCACCGTACACCCCAATGTGGCACTCGCCTTGGGCAGCCTGCTGGTCGACTACGGGGCTCGCCGAGTCCTATTCTGCGATCAACTCCCCTTCCCTGCTTTGGACGCGGGAGCGTTTTCGGGCTATGGTTTCCAACTCCAGGATTTCCTGCAGGCAACGTCGGGAAAGGTTCGCTTCGAGAACACTCGCAACCGCGGTTCTTACCGAGAGTACGCCATGGTCCGCGTTCCCAACGGTGAGCTTGCCACCGCTTGGGAAGTGCATCCGGCGTACGTGCAAACCGATGTACTCGTCTCCCTGACCAAACTCAAGAGCCATGTCTCCGCAGGCATCAGCGGAGGTATGAAAAACCTGTTCGGAATCCCTCCGAGCAGCCTCTATGGCGACGACCTCAAGGACCACCCGGACGAGGGTGCCCTCGGCTACCGCAATCAATGCATGCACAGTTGCGTGCGAAAGCCATTCACCTCGGCCGACTATTTCGCTGGGGCTTCGGTTCGGGACGATCACGGGTTCAACGTCCCGAGGTTCGTCGTGGATCTCGCCGCCGCGTTCCCGGTGGACCTGGTCGTCATCGACGGCATCAGCACGATCCAGAGTGCGGAGGGTTGGTGGAATGGTTCCATGGTTTCCGTTACCCGGCCTGGCCTGCTGATCGCGGGGAAGAATCCGGTCTGCACGGACGCCGTAGCCGCCGCCGTAATGGGTTTTGATCCGGATGCTCCGGATCGCACTCATCCTTTCGCAAACGGAACCAACCATCTGGCCCTCGCTCGGCGGCGTGGCCTGGGCGAGAATCGCATTCGCAACCTCGACATTGCCGGATGCGGATTGGACGCCGCCCGCTTTGAGTTCCAACCCACCTACCAGCGCATCCATACCTGAGCTATGAGTGCCCCAACCGCCCCTCGCCCTCATCGATGGACCTGCTCCGGAGGCAATTCTTCGCGAGCTGGGTGTTTTCCCTATCGTCTTGACCTCGAGGCGCACCCGTTCCGCGCACTCCGCATGCCCGGCGCCATCCAGGCATCGGTGCTCTTTGACCAGGTCGGCCGAGCCTGTGTGGCCGACATGAGTGGCTGCCTCCGGGCATTTTCAGAAAAGGGAACTATCGACTGGACCCTGCAAATTGATGCTCCGGTTTCCGCCACGGGCGCAATGGACGAAAAGGGCGGAAGACTGTTCGTGGGCACCCACTCCGGTTCCGTCTATGCGATTCAAAGCGCCAATGGCAACGTTCTGTGGCGCAAATCGCTCCCAAGCAAGAGCGATCCCCGAATCCTCTCGAACCTGCTCTACCTGCCTCGCCAGGACCTCGTGGTTCTCAGCAGTTGGGGCGGTTCTTTCGTGGCTCTCCAGGCCGTATCTGGTGAAACGCAGGCATCGTGGGATGCAGGATTCTATCCCCAGTGCGGGACGACTGCCGACGACTCGGAGGCCCTCTATTTTCTGCGCAGCCTGAAGGATCAAGGCTGTCAATGCGCAAGCCGATCCCCCAAGGGCGAGGAGCAGATCCTCTTCCACGAGCCCGAACCGCCCGAAGGAGCACGCCGAGTGGCAACCACCGCCGAGACCGTCCTAGACACCGCGAGACAGCGCGCCTTTTTCCTCACCAACGGAAACCGAAGATCCGTGCTCCACTGCTGGGATCTCGGCCAGGCTAAAGAGCTTTGGACGAAGACCCTCGACCGTTTCGTACTGGCTACCCCCACGCTAGGGGCAGGCGGAAGCCTCTATGTCACGGACTTGACCGGAACGTTAAACAGTTTCTCAGAGTCCGGCGAACTGAGATTCCAGTACAGCGCTGGCTGCGACTATCTTCTGGCAGGTTCAGTTTGCGACTCCCAAGGCACCAACTACTTCGGCGATCCCCTGGGGCGAGTCCATTTTGTCGATGGGGAAGGCAAAGGAAAGGTCGTCTTCGAGGCGCGTCGAGCGGTCCAGGCTAGGCCAAGCTTCGACCTTCGCGGCAATCTCTGCGTACCCTGTACCGACCGCCACGTTTACGTTTTCCGGAACCGGAACGTCCCCAGCTGAATCCATCACGTAGATTAACGTCGCGAGAAGAGAATCGCTGACCGTGTGCTACTCGCAAATGCTATTCCATCGGCGGTCCAAGATCGATCAATCCGAGCTGATTCTCGTCGATCGAAGGCCTACACGGTTGGGAATTTCCACGGGCTGCGCAACGGACGCGTGAGCAGCTTGTTCGCTTCTTTGTCCTTCACAAACTGTTCGGCCTTGGGATCCCAACGCAGCTTGCGACCGAGCCGGATCGCCAGGTTGCCTAAATGGCAAACGGTGGAGACCCGATGGCCAATATCGACAGGGAAATAGGGTTCTTTGCGCGACTTTACACAATCCAGAAAATCGCGATGCTCCCCAGCGGGATTCGTGTAGAGATGAATCTCGCCCGGGCCAATCTTGCTCTCCAGGATCTCCTTGGAACTGGCCTCTAGCTTCCCGAGCCAACCGCGATTCCCCACCCATCCCTCAGTGCCAATAAACTTGATGCTGGGGTCCCCTGGCTTGCAGGTCATCACCACCCCGTTGGCATATCGGTAAGTGAGATCATAGTCCTTGACCGTATTGTACAGTCCCCCGCTCCAATGGGTGCCTGTTCCCTCCACTTCCACCGGGCCGCTTCGCTCCGTATCGTTTCCCCATTGCGCCGTGTCAAACAGATGCGTTCCCCAGTCACAGATGATGCCTCCGGAATAATCCCAGATCCAACGAAAGTTGAAGTGCACCCGGTCTTTGGTGTAAGGCGCGTAAGGAGCTGGGCCCAGCCACATATCCCAATCCAAATCGGATGGCACCGCTTGCGGTGTGGGATCCCCCGGTCCTCCCGGTTGCTTCGGCAGAATCACCTCGATCCGCTGCAGCTTTCCGATCCGCCCATTCCGGACTAACTCCGCCATGCGATGGTAGACGGGCACGCTGCGATCCTCAGTGCTGGTTTGGAAGACCTTCTTGAATTTGCGTACGGTTTTGATCACGAGCTTTCCCTCGTCAATCGTCAGAGTCGGTTTCTCGCATTGAACGTCTTTGCCGGCGTGCAAAGCCATCAGGCTGATCATGGTATGCCAATGATCCGGAGTGGAAATCATGACCGCATCAATGTCTTTGCGAGCGAGGACCTCGCGGAAATCTTTCGTCATCGCGCAGTCCTTGTTCATGTACGCCTCATCCACAATCCCCTTGGCCTTGCGCATGCGTTCACCGTCCACGTCACACACCACCAAAACCCGCGCATCCTGGTGGTTCAAGTAGCGCCTCAAATTCCAGCCAGTCCCGTGATCGCCAACTCCGATAAAACCAACCGTAATCTGCTTGCTCGGAGCTTCAGCTCCAAGCACACCGCTAGGTACGAGGTAGGGCGCCGCGAGAACGGCTGTACAGCTACGGAGGAAGTGCCTTCGATTCAATGCGTTCATGGGTCGTGCAAGAGGTCCCGCAGCCTCCCCTCCTAACGATCCTCAAGCCATGAGGGTCCAAGTTCGGGTGGTGGCTGCGTAAGGAACTTACAGCTGAGCGTCGGACCGAGTAAAGCAATTTGCAGACCTCGAATTGGATCAATCCAGCTTTCCTCCCCACAGGACCACTGGAGCGCTTCATCCCGTCTTCCCACCCGGGTCAAGCAACGCGAGGATACGCGTCATAGCCTCCAACCTTGGGACAGGGGCGCCCACCAACTTAGCCTGGCGGAGGGGTTCGGCAAACATGCTGTTCAGCTCGAGTGGCAGCCCCTTCTCGAAATCGATCAAGGTTGACGCCTTGTAGGCTCCCATGACGCGCGTCCGTTCCACCTGCTTCCTGGCAAACTCTTCCGCCACGGGATAACCGAGGGCGTTCGCGGCACCCACCACCTCCATCATGAGCTCCCACACCAATCCGTCCCACCGTGGATCCGAAAGGAGGACATCGGTAGGCAAACAAGGTCCCCAACAGAGCTCTGGCTGAAGCTGGCCGCTCACCACCGCCTCGAAGCCAGCCACCCCAGCCACTCCCAAACCGTTGAAGGGGATATTCCAAACCAGTTTCTCCCAATGCGCCTGCTCCAGGTTCGGGACCACCGTCACCGGAATCCCCGCTCGCTGAAAGACGCCCGAAACGACTTCAGCCTGCGGTCCAGGCGGACGTTGGTACTCGCCAAGCACAATCCTGCCATGGGCCGTATGCGAGACCAGCCCCGGAGCAATCCGGTTCAAGCAGACAAAACACATGCCACCCAGGACCCGCTGAGGATCGCTGGCGGCGGCTAGAACCGCCTCGTTGCCGAGTCCATTTTGCAGGGTCACCAGGATCGTGCCAGACCCCGTGAGAGGGGGCACAAGCGCCCCAAGCGTCTCGTTGGCGGTGGTCTTCAACCCAACCAAAACCAGGTCGCAAGGGCCAATCTCCTCGGAGCGTGCGGCACAGTGCGGGCGCACGTGAAAATCCCCATCCACGCTCTGAATATGAACTCCTTCCCGGCGGACTACCTCGAGGTCGGAGCGCAAAAGAAAATGCACCTCCTCGCCAGCGCGACAAAGTCGGGCTCCGTAAAAACTACCCAGCGCACCGCAGCCGATAATGCCGATCTTCATGACGCTAAGCAAAAAGGCACCCTGAACGCATCAGGGTGCCTCTTGAAAAGCCTGGAATCCGTTACTTGCTTCCGAGGATCGCGTCCTTGGCTGCCTTGGCAACGCGGAACTTGACCACCTTCTTGGCCGGGATCTTGATCTCCGCGCCGGTCGCCGGATTACGCCCGATGCGAGCCTTGCGGTTCACGAGAACGAGTTTGCCGATGCCCGGCAGCGTGAACGTGTGCTTGGCATTCTTGTAAGCTAACTCGGCGAGAAAGTCGAGGACTTCGGTAGCCTGCTTCTTGCTGATACAGGGTTTCTCTTCGTTTACCTTGTCAGCGATGGCGGCGGCAATTTGTGATTTGGTGAGAGCTTTGCCCATAGTAATTGTTGTTTTTGGTTAGTTAGAGTCAACGATCCGGATTTACTTCTAGGCAACCTCCCGATGGGCTGCAAGAAGAAAAAAACACAAAAACCACTGAAAAATTGGGAATTTTCAGCAATTTCGACCTGGTGCAACCTTCCCCCCCCTTTCCAGCACCACGCTTGCGTCCAGTCTTGCCCCCTTCCTGAACACGCCCTACCATCAGCCCGTATGAAAGCCAAGAGCGCACGCGCCGTCGCCAACCTCGGATTGGTCCAGACTTCCTGCTCGCCCATTCCGGCGGAAAACCTGGCACGAACCCTCCGCGCCGCGGAGATAGCGGCTCGGGACGGCGCCCAGATCATCTGTACCCAGGAGTTGTTCCGTTCCCAGTACTTCTGCCAAACGGAGGACCATGATCATTTTTCTCTCGCTGAGCCCATCCCCGGTCCAACCACTGAGGCTTTCCAAAAGCTGGCGCGCAAGCGAAAAGTCGTCGTCATAGCCTCTCTCTTCGAAAAGAGGGCCGCAGGGTTGTACCACAATACCGCCGCCATCATCGATGCAGATGGATCCCTGCTGGGAGTCTACCGCAAAATGCACATACCCGACGACCCAGGCTACTACGAGAAGTTCTATTTCACCCCGGGGGACCTCGGTTTCCGGGCCTGGCGCACCCGCTACGCCACCATCGGAGTGCTCATCTGCTGGGACCAGTGGTATCCCGAGGCCGCACGCCTCACGGCCATGCAAGGGGCCGAGATCCTCTTCTATCCTACCGCCATCGGATGGCTCCCCTCCGAGAAAGACCACTACGGAAACCAGCAACACCAAGCCTGGGAAACAATCCAGCGTAGCCATGCCGTGGCCAACGGCTGCTATGTCGCAGCGGTCAACCGGATCGGTCTGGAACAGCCCGCGGGGGGCGACGGGATCGAATTCTGGGGCCAGAGCTTCGTCGCCGGCACTTCCGGCCAGATTCTCAGGAAAGCCAGCTCCACCGCGGAGGAGAACGTCCTGGTCGAGGTGGACCTCAAGGAGGTCGATCGGACCCGTACTCACTGGCCATTCTTCCGCGACCGACGCATCGACGCCTATGGAGGGCTGACTCAACGCTTCGGTCATTGAGGAAATCCCATGTTGGAGCAAGACACAGGAGCTGGATGGCGGGTGTGGGTAACTGGAGCGGGCGGGCTCATCGGGAACCAGATCGTTCAGAGCGCCCTCACTTTTGCCCCGGAAGCCCGAGTCCGTGGCTTGACGCGTCTGGACTTCGACCTGACCGATGCCCAGGCGGTCTCGGAAGCCTTCGTTCGCGACCAACCAACGCATATTGTGCACTGCGCGGCCATCAGCCGCAGCACGGAGTGCGAGTCGTCCCCCAAGAGTGCTTTTGCGGCGAATGTCGAAGCGACGGTCCATCTAGCCAACCTGGCGGAAAGAATCCCCTTTCTCTTTTTCTCCTCAGACCTGGTTTTTGACGGGCGGAAGGGAAACTACCTGGAATCAGATCGGGTCAACCCCCTGAGCGTCTATGGAGAAACCAAAGCCGTCGCAGAAACACTCGTTCTGGTGAACCCCGCCCACACCGTCATACGAACCTCTTTGAATGGAGGACCTTCCCCTTCTGGCGTCCGGGGATTCAGCGAGGAACTGCTTCGGGCCTGGGGGCAGAGCCGTGCGACAAGGCTTTTCACGGACGAGTATCGTTGCCCAGCGCCCGCAGTGGTCACCGCGGAGGCGATCTGGAGGATGCTGTTCGCGAAAGTGTCAGGTCTATATCATGTAGCAGGCGGAGAGCGTCTGTCCAGATGGCAAATCGGGCAGATCGTGGCGGAGTCGAATCCCGGATGCCACCCCAAGATGGAACCAGCCTCCCTCTCGGAATACGTCGGCGCGCCCCGCCCCCCAGACTGCTCGCTGAGACTCGACAAGCTCAGCCAACGGCTGGGATGGCGTCCCCCCGGCTTGTCAGAGTGGCTTGCCCGAGACCCGGCAAACCGCCTGTAAAAAGGAGCGAGCGGTGCCTCATCCGAGACACCGCTCGCCAAATCGCAGAAGAAACGAAAAGGAAATTAGGCCGCCTTGGCAGCGTCTTTCTTCCAAGTCCGCTTCGGAGCTTTGGTCACCAAGCCCTTCTTGATCGCATTCGCCGTCACCCGTACGTAGCGAACTTCACCATCGATCAACGCTTTCACCCGCTGAAGGTTGGGGAAAAAACGCCGCTTGGTAATCGCCGTAACATGGGTACCAATACCACCCTGTTTCTTGGCTTTACCACTCCGCCAGATGATGCTGCCCTTGATGGGGCCCTTGCCGGTCAGTTCACAAATTCTAGCCATAACGCAGTCTCAGATTCAAAGAACGGGGAAGGTAGCAACGGGCGTCTGCCAGAGGCAAGTACTAATTTGAAATATCACCGCTGCTAGACTCCGTAAATTACCAATTTAATATCCCGGATGCGAGTCTATCTAAGCACGTAACATGCTTCTATACAGAATACTACACATATAAGAAGACCTAGGACGTCACGACGCCATTTCAGGTCTTTTGCGGTTCCTGCTTTTCTTTCGGCAAAAAAGACTCAATTCGCCCCCACCTGTTCCTCCACAATCCGACCATCAAACAACTGCACCGTCCGGTCCGCGTGCCTGGCGAACCGAGGATCATGCGTCACCATGCAGATGGTCGCCCCCTCGCGATGCAGGCTTTGTAGCAGCTCCATCACCGCCTCACCATTCTTGGAATCGAGATTCCCTGTCGGCTCGTCCGCCAAAAGGATCGAGGGTTTCCCTGCTAGCGCGCGGGCGACCGCTACGCGTTGTTGCTGCCCACCGGAAAGCTGGGATGGGTAGTGACCAATTCGGTGGGCCATTCCCACTTTCTCCAGAGCCTCGGTAGCCCGTTGCTTTCGTTCTGCGGCTGCCATTCCGCGGTACGTCAGCGGCAGCTCGACATTCTCGAACACAGTCAAGTCCCCGATCAAGTTGAAGGACTGGAAGATGAATCCCACCTCCCGGTTGCGGATGCGCGCGCGCTCAGCCAGGCTCAGGTTTGCCACAGCCTGATTGTTGAGCGTGTAGGTCCCTTCCGTTGGCGTGTCCAGCAGGCCAAGAATGGCCAGAAGCGTGGACTTGCCACATCCGGAAGGACCCGCAATGGAGACATACTCCCCCTGGCGGATATCCAGATGCACACCTGCCAGAGCGTGGGTCTCCACCTCATCGGTATAGAACACCTTGGTGATGGCCTCGAGTCGGATCAAGGTTTCGTCATGACTACTCATAAAACTTGTTGGCTACCTTCATTGCAGTTCGGGTGAGAGCGGATCCTACTGACGCTTATCTCAAGCGGACCCGGTTATGGTTATCATACTGGGACATATCCGACAGAATCACTTGGTCTCCTTCTTTCAGTCCGCTGACCACCTCGATGGTGCTTACGGAAGACCGGCCAAACTTTACTTGGACGCGGGTGGCCTCTTTTCCGCCCTCTATGAGCTGGAAAATGCTAGCCTTGCTGTCAGCCTGGCCATTCACGGGCCTCCCGACGTACATTACATTCTCCAATCGCTCCAACTCAATCGTACCTTCCACCGTAAGGTCGGGACGCGCACCCTTGGGCAGCGTTCCCTCCAAGGCGATATCCACCGTCACGGTACCGTTCTGGACCGCTGGGTCAATCCGGGTAACACGCCCTTCCACAATCCCGTTCCGAGTGTCGATGTAAGCCAACTGGCCATGTTGGATGTCCTTAGCCTGCGTCTCCACCACCTTAATCTCCGCTTTCAGCTTGGACGGGTTCGCCACCCGCGCGATGTTGGCTCCAGGGGCAATTTGCTGCCCCACCTGTAACTGCTCGCGATCGCCCAACCGCTGCAACACCCCGTTGATGCCGGCTCTCACTTTCAACTCGGCCAGGTTCTTGCGCTTCAACTCCAACAAGGCACGCAGCCGGGATAGTTCCGCTTCCTGAACTGCCAGTTGGGCGCGATTGGACTCCAGGCCATTCTCTAGTCGCTTCTTCTGCAAATCGCAGCGGATCTGGAGTTGCTCCGCTTTGGTAAGCGACCGTTTGGCCGAAAGTTTGTCCACCAAACCGTCCTTGGCTAATTCGGCATCGGCAGCAGCGTCCAACTCCGCCACGCTGCGTTCAGCGTTCAATTGGGCCGATTCGGCCTCCTGGGTCAACCTTTCACTGCTCAGCTGAGCTCGGAGTTTCTCCGCCAGAGCCTCCGCCCCTTTCACTTGCCACTCTACTTCGAAAGCAGCATGCTCTACCTCAGGATTGCTCAATTCAACCAGCACCTCGTCCGCTCGCACTTTAGCTCCGGGTAACACCAGAATACGTTCCACCCGCCCAGGCGTAATGGCTGGAATCCAGTGGATCTCTTCCGGAATCAGGGTTCCGTTGCCGGGCACCTTGCGCACCATCTCGCCCCGCTTCACGGTGTCCACATACACCGCCCCCTTATCCACCGGAGGAGCCGCAGGCTTGAGCCGGGAAAGTCCCACCGTCGCCAGCGCCACCAATGTCACCACCGCCAGCCCCCATCCTATTCGCCGTCGACGTCTTTCTCGTGCTGCGTTGGGCCGCGGTATATCCATAGTTCGTTACTAATGCCGTGATTTCGTTGCACCCTTCCCCAGTGGCACATCCCCGTCGGGGCCACTCAGAAAGGTTCTCGTATCTTCACTATCGCAAACGGCGTGCCACCCAACGTTTCCGAAGGAGAGAAAACGAACCAGCGTTGACTGCTTCCTATGCACTCTTCTCTGATGCAATCCTTTACAACCATTTCAGCTAGGGAATACCCTACCCAGCGTGCGGCCGTTACGGGAGTGTTTCGAGGAATCAAGCTGCGTTTTGACTCTACCCCAGGTCAGCCTTGGGATTCGTTCGTCCCAATTCCGGGACCACCACCCCCTATCCGTCTTGGGTCAATCGAGGTCCGTCCTCCCCGAACCCAAAGGCAAAACCGGGACACACATGAGTCAGAATGGCACGGGTGCGCAAAAAACCGCTCTTCCAGTGCAAAGACCAAGAACCTAAGCTACTGACTTCAATACACTTGAACAACTTCTCGACTGGCACCCTTCTGGCTGTTATGTTGTGAAGTGAAACACGATGCGGCGTGTGAGGGGGCCGTCAACCAAGCGTGGGCTTGGATGGACGCACGCCCCAGCGACCGCAGCGAATAGGAACTGCATACGAAAATGACACTAGGTTTTATTTTTGGGTACTATTGGTGGCTCATGATTCCGGGTTTGTTACTTGGGCTCTATGCCCAATTCAAGTTGATGTCGACCTACCGGCGTTATGTACAGGAGCCAATCGACTCCGGCGTGTCCGGGGCTCAAGCGGCCAGAGAGGTGCTCGACCGAGCCGGATTGCATAGCGTGCCCGTGAACCAAGTGGCAGGTCATCTGACGGACCACTACGACCCAACGAAACGCGCGCTCTTCCTTTCGGAGGAGAACTACCACGGCAGGTCTGTGGCAGCCGTCGGTGTGGCGGCCCATGAAGCTGGACACGCCATCCAGCACAAGGAAGCCTACGGTCCAATGCAACTGAGGATGATGCTGGTGCCCGCCACCAACTTCGCCAGCACTGCCGTCTGGCTGATTCTCGGCGTTGGGTTCCTGCTCTCCATGTTCCACATCATCAGTCCAGCCCTCTACGTCAAGCTGCTGCCCTTCGCGATCGGAGCCTATGCGGTGGTCACGCTGTTCCAGTTGGTGACCCTGCCGGTCGAGTACGACGCCAGCCGTCGCGCCAAGGAACAGCTAGTGCGCTGCGGACTCATCTCCACCCGCGAGCATGGGTCCGTGGCCAAAGTACTCAACGCAGCTGCCCTGACCTACGTTGCCGCGCTCATCTCCTCCATGTTCGAGTTGCTACGGCTCATTCTCATGGCACGTGGCATGAGCAGCGAGGACTGACGCCAAGCAACAGTGCCTGATCTCGCACAGGATCTCAACGTGCGCGCGCCGAACAGGCTTGCCTGGCGGCGCGTATCTGTTTTAACGATCCTCCTCCGATTCGTTCTCCCCCTCGCCGCATCTCTGCACGCCGTCGACCTGAGCGCCGGTGAGACCTTGGTGGTGCTGACCCCCCACGTCGTAACGATACGCTACGAATTCGGCCGCGCTTTCAGCCAGTGGCATCAACAGAAGTTCGGCCAGCACGCGGAAGTCGAATGGCGCGATGTGGGGGGAACCTCTGACGCTGTCAAATTCGTCCAATCGGAATTCGCCCAGAAGCCCCAGGGCATCGGCCTGGACATCTTCTTTGGGGGAGGCTCGGAACCTTTCTTGCTCTTTGCGGAAAAGGGCCTCACCGAGCCGTGTCCTTTGCCAGCAGAAGTGATCGCCGGGATACCCCCATCCGTCAATGGGGTGGAACTTTATGACCGCAACGGGACGTGGTACGGTGCGGCTCTCTCGAGTTTTGGGATTCTGCAGAACACAGCGCTCCAGCAGCGGCTGGGCCTCCCGCAGGTCCGACGTTGGGAGGACCTCGCCAACCCACGATTGCGCGGATGGGTGGGCGCGGGCGACCCTCGCAACAGCGGAACGATGAACAACATGTTTGAGGCGATTCTTCAAGCCTATGGATGGAAGCCCGGATGGAGACTCCTCACCCAGATTGCAGGGAACGTCAACCGATTCGACCGACTCTCCTCGACCACCGCCAAGGAGGTGACGCTCGGCGAAACGATCTATGCCTTCTGCATCGATTTCTACGGATTCAACCAAGTTGCAGCCGCTGGACGTACCAACATGAGTTTCGTGCTTCCTGAGGACTTCACCGCGATCAGTCCAGACGGGATCGCCATCCTGAAAGGCGCTCCTCACCTGCTCCAGGCAAGACGTTTCCTTGAATTCTGCCTGGGGGAAGAAGGCCAGAAACTGTGGTTTCTGCCCAGAGGCCATGCAGAGGGCCCGCAGAAATTCTCCATCGAGCGGATGTCCGTGCGCCCCGATTTCTATCGTCGGTTCCGCCATATCAGCAACATCGCCTACTCGCCGTTCGAGCTGAAGCAGAGTTTTGTTTACAATACAAAGCTCGCGCGCGCCCGGCGCGAAGTCGTGGCCTCCCTCGCCGGCTCTCTGCTTGTGGACACCCACCCCGAAATGAGGCGAGCGTGGAAGCATCTCATCCAGATGGGAGCAAACGAAGGGCTACTCCAAGAGCTGGGGGAAATGCCCATCTCAGAGGCCGAGGCGGGAGAGTTGGCTGCAGGTGCCTGGAAGGACCCTTCCATCCGCAATCAAAAGCGCATGGAATGGCAGTCGTGGGCGCAGAAGAAGTATCGGCGGCTGGCCTCCGCCAAGCCCGGCGATCCCAATTCCAACCCATGAGAATCTCACTCCGCAACCTCACCAAACGACTCGGAGATCGCACCATCCTCGACCAGGTATCGCTCGAGATCCGCGAACACGAACTGTTCTTTCTCCTGGGGCCTTCCGGCTGCGGAAAAACAACGTTGTTGAGGCTCCTCGCAGGATTCTACGAACCGGACCAGGGCGAGATCTACTTCGGAGAAACCCGAATGAACGACGTGCCGGCACATCAGCGCAATACGGGTTTGGTGTTTCAAAACTACGCACTGTGGCCCCACCTCAAGGTCCGGGAGAACGTCGCCTACGGCCTGGAAACCAGGAAGATTCCGGAAGCGGAGAAGCGGCAGCGGGTGGCGGAGGCGCTGGCGATCGTCCGTATGGAAGACTTTGCGGACGCAGCTCCTAACCAGCTCTCCGGCGGCCAGCAGCAACGGGTGGCCCTGGCCCGCGCCCTGGTCGTGCGCCCCGACGTACTCTTGCTGGACGAACCGCTTTCGAATTTGGATGCCAGGCTTCGGCTGGAGATGCGGGAGGAAATTCGCAGGATTCATGCAGAAACACGCCATACGACGATCTATGTCACCCACGATCAGAAAGAGGCCCTTTCGCTCGCGGATCGATTGGCCGTCGTCCATAATGGCCGGATCGATCAGGTAGGCGATCCCAGAACCCTTTACCGGCATCCCACCACCCGATTTGTAGCCGATTTTCTGGGGGAAACCAACTGGATCGAAGGAACTGTGGTCCGACAGGAACCATCTGGCGTCACCCTCGCGACGCCCCTAGGAACCATCCGAGCCAGCGCGTCCTGCGCCAGCAAGCCCGGAAAGAAAGTCCAAGTCGGATTCCGTCCGGAGAGTGCCAAAATTCGAACGGCGCAGGAGAACTGCTTTCGGGCCATCGTCTTCCAAGTGACTTTTTTTGGAGAGATGGAACAGTATGTCGTCGAAACGAAAGACCAAATGCGTTTCTTGGTCTGCGAGCAGGACCCCGTCTGCTCCCGCTCCAGCGGCACCGAAATGGATCTCTACCTACCTCCAGAGAGCCTGATCCTGTTGGAGGGGGAGTAGTGAGAGGTTCAGCCTGAAGCTCCGTCTCCGCTGCTCACTCGTACCGGAGCGAGTCGATCGGATCCAGGTTCGCTGCTTTGATAGCCGGATAGGTACCAAAGACGATCCCGACGATAGAACAGATCACAAGGCCGAGGATGGCCCAATCAACGGGAATCACGGGCGGCAGTTTCAGAAAATAGGCAGCCAAATTGCCGGCAAGGATTCCTAATCCGACTCCGATGACTCCGCCCACCTGGCACAAGACCACCGCCTCCATGATGAACTGGGTCATGATATTCCGTTTCTTGGCTCCGATAGCGCGCCGAATCCCAATCTCGCGAGTCCGCTCGGTCACCGAGACCAGCATAATGTTCATGATCCCGATTCCGGCTGCCACGAGGGCAATCGAACTCACCGCCGTAACCCCAATTCGAACCGTCATGGTGAATTGCTGAAACTGAGCGATCAGGGAATCGTTCGAGAACACTTCAAAATCGTCCTCCTGACCGGGAGGGACTTTCCGAGCGGTGCGCAGGATGCCTCGTACCTGTTCCACCGTGTCATCGTAGAGTTCCTGGCTCCTGGCTTGGACCAGGAGATCAATGCTGCGCCAAATCCGGCCGTAGCGGTTCAATCCAGTGGAGAGCGGAATGATGGCGAAGTTGTCCTGGTCCCCTCCCAAAGCCGACCCCTTGGATTCCAGGACCCCCACTACCGTGTAGCCAATGCCATCGAATTTCACTCTCTCCCCCAGGGCGGAACCGAAGGGGAAGAGGGTACTGGCAATCTTCCCAGCCAACACACATACATCGCGAGCGGAATCCACATCGGAATCCAAAACGGCTCGCCCCTGGTCGACCACCCAATTCCTCGCTGGGAATGCACCGGGCGTTGCCCCAAACAACGCTGCGTTGGGAGGAGTCTTGGCGTAACGCGAGGTCGCCTCCCCCCCATAGAAGTGGGTCGCCATCCCAACGGTCTTCGCCAGGCTCGCCTTCTCCGAAAGAAGTTTTCCGTGCTGCATTGTGAGATTCTTGCGCCGCCAGAATTTCTCGAAACCCTCCGGCCCGCCGAAATAGACCGCCGGCCACTTGCGAATCGCAAAGGTCTGGGTACCCAACTGGCTCAGCTCGCTTTCCACGTTGGACTGCAGAACCCGCATCGCCGTCATGGACACGATGATGGAAAAGACCCCGACCAGCACACCCAGCAACGTCAAGGCAGACCGTAGTTTGTGGGCCGTGATCGCCCCCATGGCCATCAAGAAACTTTCTTTCATCTCCGCCCAGAGGAAAGCCCCTCGTCGGCGATGCGGGTCGGTCGGTTTCGAGTCGGAGGTCTTCATTCGTTGCGCAATGCATCCACAGGGTCCATTCGAGCAGCACGCCAAGCCGGCAGGAAGCCAGCTACCACTCCCGTCAACAACGACACACTCACCGCAATAGCGACCACCCCCAGGGAAAGTTCCGCAGGCATAAACCGCCCCATCACCAGCGTCAGGGGCCAGGCAATCCCAATTCCCAACAAACCACCAAAAAGACAAATCGCCGCCGCTTCTGTCAGGAATTGCATCAGGATCGCCCGCCGTTTGGCCCCGATTGCCTTGCGAATCCCAATCTCCTTGGTCCGCTCCGCGACCGAAACGAACATGATGTTCATGATGCCAATTCCGCCCACGAACAACGAAAGACCTGTGATAAAAAGCCCGACGCCTCCGATAATGCCGATCACTTTGTTGAAAGTCTTGATGAACTGGTCCTGTTGGTTGATGGCAAAATCATCCTCCTTTCCGGGAGGCACATGGCGTATCTTTCGCATCGTACCCCGAAGTTCTTCACGGGCGTCCTCCAATTGGTCCACATCCCGCACCTTCACCTGGATTTGATAGTCAGGGTAGTGCCAAAAATACGTGGTCAGCTGACGGATCGGAATGATGACTTGGTTGTCCAGGCTGAAGGCACCTAGAAAATCACCCTGCTTCTCCAACACCCCGATCACCTCAAAAGCATGGCCTCCCACGTAGATCCGGTTTCCCACCGGCTGCTCCAAGCCGAATAGGTTCGTAGCCGTCTGGCATCCAATGACGCACACCGGGCGCCCTCCGTCGGACTCGGTCTCCGTAAAGAAGCGTCCAGACCCAACCGTGATCCCCCCCGTAATGGCGAACTGATCGCTGGTGCCGATCACGGTGACCGAACCTGAGTTCTTGTTCTTGTATTTGACCGGTGCACGAACGTCCACGAACGGAGAGACGGCTCGAGCACTCGTCAGCTGGCGCCTCAGCTCCTTGACCTGCAGCCAGGTAATCTCCCGGCGTTTCTCTTGCCGATGCCACTCCTCGTGCGAGTCGATAAACCAGTCGAACCGCTGCACATAGAGCACATCCGTACCCAACGCGGAGATACTCTGCACAAACCCCCTGCGCATCGCCTGAATGGCCGTCCCCATCAGCGTCACCGTGAGGATGCCGATCACGATCCCCAACGTCGTCAATCCGGAACGAAGTTTATTCGTCCGAACCGCGTCGAGGGCGATCCGAAGCCCCTCCACAAACTCCATCCAGTAGATGGCCGCCGACACTTTCATGCTCGTAGGGCAGGCGATATCCTAGCGACGGACCTGCTCGTCGCTTGCAATCAGCCCATCGCGAATACGGAGAACACGCCGGGCATGACGGGCCACATCCTCTTCATGAGTGACCACAATAATTGTGTTCCCTTTTTGGGATAACTCCTCGAACAACGCCATGATCTCAGTTCCGGTCTTCGAATCCAGATTGCCTGTCGGCTCGTCCGCGAGTAGGATGGAAGGTCGGTTCACCAAGGCACGGGCCACCGCCACGCGCTGTCGCTGCCCACCCGACATTTCGTTCGGTTTGTGCGTAATTCGGTCCCCCAAACCAACGTTCTGCAAAGCTTCCAAAGCCGTCTGCCGGCGCTCTTCCGCAGGCAGGCCCGCATAGATCAATGGCAATTCCACGTTGTGCAGTGCGGTGGCGCGGGGCAACAGGTTGAAGGTCTGGAACACGAATCCAATCTCCTTGTTCCTCACCTCTGCCAGCTCGTTGTCCTCCATATCGCTCACATCCGTGCCGTTCAGTTCGTAGGTGCCGGCACTGGGTGTGTCAAGACACCCGATGAGGTTCATGAGCGTGGACTTGCCCGACCCAGATGGCCCCATGATCGCAAGATACTCGCCTCGCTGCACCGTCAACGAAACGGTGCGAAGCGCATAGATCGTCTCGTCCCCCATCTGGTACAGGCGGGAAATATCGTTGAGGTGGATCAGACTCATGTTATTTCTTCTCCTTCTCTGCACCCACATCGGCTTTCGCGGCGCCGATGACGATCTTCTTGCCGTCTTCGAGCTCTCGGCTAATCGCCTTGTATCCTCCAGACACCACCTCCTGGCCTTCGGTCAGTCCCTCGGTGATCTCCACATACGAGTCGTCGCTGATGCCACGTTTCACCTGAACCATCTTCGCGCGATCACCCTCCTTCAGGAACACAACCTCCATCGGCTTGGGTCCTTCGGCTCCTTTCTTGCCTCCAACAGTATTGGTGGATGCCGCCCCGGCTTGGCTGAGGTTGGTCGTCCCAGAGACGTTGGTTGACTGAGCTGTGGCGACGTCCGTCTTGTTTGTGCCTGCCTCTTTGCCCTTCTTGGCCCCTTTCTCATCCTTTTCGGGCTTTGGCAGGCGAGTGGTGACGCTGGCAATCGGCACCGAGATCACATTGGTCTTGGACCGGGTTTCAATCTCCGCTGTCACCGACATACCCGGTCGGAAGGCTTCCTTCTCTTGGATCCGGATCCGAACTTCGAATTTGGTTGCCTCCTGCGACTGACCGCCGGAGCCAGCGCTCGCGCCTCTGGAGGAATTGGCAATCTCGGTCACAACGCCGTTGAATTTGCGGTCTTTGAAGGCATCCACCTCCAAGCGGGCATGTTGCCCCAACGCGATCAGGACCACATCGATTTCACCGATGTCCACTCTTGCTTCCATGTCGTTCAGGTCCGCCACGATCATAATCTCCGTCCCCGCCATCATGGCGGTACCCACCACCCGCTCGCCCAATTGCGAGTTCAGCCGACTCACCGTCCCGTCCAGAGGCGACATGATCGTGGTCTTGCCCAGATCTTCCTGGGCGCGATCGAGCGCGGCCTGCGACATCTCCAGCTGGTGTTTCGAGCTCTCCACCTGGGCCTTGGCAATCTCGAACGCGGTCTTGGCTTCCTGGTAGAGCGACTCCGAAATCATCTTGGTGTTGAAAAGGGTTTCGTAGCGTCCAAACTCCGATTCTGCCTTTCGCAGGTTGGACTCAGCACTCAGGATGCTCGAGCGTGAACTTTGGTAGCTGGCCTTCGACTGCTTCAGGTTCGCGACATACTGGTCGGGCTTGATCTTCACCAAAAGATCCCCCTTCTTCACCTTCTGCCCTTCCTTGACCGGCAGTTCAATGATCTCACCGCTGACCTCCGGACTGATCTTGACCTGCAGGAAAGGCTGCACCCGGCCATTGGCCACCACCACCTCGGTTAAATTCCGCTTGGCGATTTTCTCGGTCTGGACGTTAATGATCGGCTCTCGTTTCTTGAGGATTGCCGCGGTGGTCAGCCCACCAATCACCAACAGGACGATTACGAGAATAAGGACCTTGCGGCCGGTTTTTGACTTTGATTTAGCCATGTTACTATGTGTAAAGACACCTTTCGTGCCGAAATGTTTCGCGAAAACTCAAGTGACTCAAAGGGCAGCGAATCTGCTGAATGAACACAAGGCCTCGGGTTAGCCTCCGCCGATCTTCTGGAGGAGAGCACTCATGCCGAAAATCAGACCGGTCACTGCTACCCAGATTCCCAAGAGCCACGCAAAAGTCTTACCGAAGCTCACCTTAGCCAGGCGGGAGAGCGCGACGGCCCGAACTCCGATCACCCAG
Organism: uncultured Verrucomicrobiota bacterium; assembly: GCA_964411985.1. Classification (GTDB taxonomy): domain Bacteria; phylum Verrucomicrobiota; class Verrucomicrobiia; order Limisphaerales; family J093; genus CAYPNF01. The sequence goes on along the minus strand of CAYPNF010000005.1, from coordinate 51,798 downwards.
AAGGTAAAGAAGTTACACGCGGCCAACAAACCATGGACCCGGTTGAGAGCATCGAAACCCTTCCCAAGGAAGAGAGCTAGGCTCGGGCTGGCCATGACATTATCCATCGCCAGGATCAGCAACGTCTTGACCGCCGATTCGAGGATAATGATCCCGTTGGCTAACCCAGCCGCCTCTACCCCTTTCATATAGGAGAATTCCGCCTTGAACACTTGAGTTCCGAGTAACCAAAGGACCAGCCCCCACCAAAAGGGCGCAGCAAAGGCATAGAGCGGTGGGCCTGCGATCGCCCCCGCAAGAATGGAAACCTCACTGAACTTTTCCATGGTGGGTCGGGCAGCCTCCAATTGTTCTTTGGTCATTTTGCCTTTCTCCACTTGCTGCTGCAGTGCTCGCTCCTGGATCTGACTGGTCTGGTGACGGATGGACTCTTGGGAAAGCACTAGCCAGGATCCAATCCATCCCACCAGCATGATGAGCAGAGCCGGCAAGACCCAGTTCATCGGTTTAACATCCTGGCTTCGAACCTCTTCAAACACATCTCCGGGTTCGGTAACAACACCCAGCACTCGTTGGAAAAGGGACATGGAGGTCAGCGCAGGAGCAGGCTGCGGGGAGGATTCGGATGCTTGCATGGGTTCGATTTGAAAAGAGTTCACACCGTCATTTCGATCAGATCTTATCAAAAATGGCGTGTGCGAACATTACTTTTTTTGTGCTCCTCTGTAATCCCCACCAGAAAAGGGTCGCAGACTCTCCTGCTGGACAACCCATCCGGGTTAGCCATGAGTCTTGCAGGAATTGGCTCCCCCACCCGCTCTGGAAGTAGGAACCAGCGCTCAGTCTTGGATGTAGCAGAGTGCCAGAAATGACAACTATCGCAGCCCCACCTGCCGGAACTTGGCATTCACTTGCTTGAGGTGGAAGTCCAACGAGCAAAGCTCCTGTAGCTCTCCCTTGGAAAAATGCCGCGACACCTCGCCATCTGCCAACAGCTGAGCCAGGAAATCAGCGTCCGGGTGGCCCGCATGCTTTGCCTCCCAGGTCTTCATAGCATTCCTCTGTACCACCTCATAGGCCTGCTCTCGGGTCAATCCCTTGCGAATAAGTGCCAAGAGGACCGTCTGGGAATTCCACATCCCCAAGGCGAGCCCCAGGTTCCGCCGCATGTTCTCAGGATACACAATCAAGCCATCCACTAGTTTGGTCAGGGTCGCCAACATGTAGTCCAGTAGCGTGCAGCTATCGGGAAAGATAACTCGCTCGACGGAGCTATGGCTGATATCGCGCTCGTGCCATAAAGCGACGTTTTCCAAAGCAGCCAAAGCATTGCCCCGGAGCACGCGGGCCAGGCCAGTCAGCCTCTCCCCGGTAATCGGGTTGCGTTTGTGTGGCATCGCACTGGAACCCTTCTGGCCTTTGGCGAAATACTCCTCGACCTCGAGAACCTCCGTCCGCTGCAGATGCCGGAACTCGGTGGCCCAACGCTCAATGGAAGCGCCTACGAGAGCCAAGGCACCCAGGAACTCCGCATGAATGTCCCTCTGGATCACTTGGGTGGCAATCGGGGCCGGCTTCAAACCAAGCTTGCGGCACACGAAACTCTCTACCTTGGGGGATAAGTGCGCGCTCGTTCCCACGGCGCCAGAAAGCTTGCCCACTGCAACCGATTCGCGGACGGCGCGAAGACGGCTTTCCGCGCGCCCGAATTCGTCAAACATCAGCGCCATCTTCAGGCCAAAGGTCGTGGGCTCCGCATGAATTCCATGGCTGCGTCCGATGCAGGGTGTGAGGCGGTGCTCCTTCGCCCTCCGCGCGATCACTTTCCGAAGCTCTGCCACGTCGTGAAGCAGAATGTCGGCAGATTCCACCATCTGCACCGCAAAGGCGGTGTCGAGAACGTCACTGCTCGTGAGACCAAAATGCAGCCATCGGCTGGCAGGATCCTGGATCTTCTCCGCCACGCAGGTCGTGAAGGCAATGACGTCGTGATTCAGCGTTTTCTCGAGCTCTTTGCATCTTTCCAGATCAAAAGCGGCTCGAGTCTTAAGCAGGTGGTAGTCTTTCCGGGGAACCAGACCTTGACGAACCAAGGCCTCGGATGCGAGCAGCTCTATCCGAAGCCAAATCTCGAGCTTCCGCTGCTCACTCCAGATCTCCCGCATCGCGGGCCGGGAATAACGTTGAATCATGGAGGCTGATCCTAGCCAGGATCACTCAGAAGCCAATCCAAAAAGGAATCCTTAAAACCTCACGACCTGCCAGAAGATCGCTTCGACATCCGGTTACGGGCTGCCTCCAAGATCATCTTCTCTCGTTCAGTCAGACTCTGAATGCCGTGTGCCGAAATCTTGTCCAGGATCGGGTCCACCTCTTTGCTGATAAACTCCCCTGACGGTACTTCGTCGACGGGCACCGAGGTGCTCGACGCCCACCCTGAGCGTTTGCGGCGCGAGGCGCTCACCAATTCCCTTTGCCGAGTACGCAGGCCGAGACTCTCCCAGGATAGTCCGTCGACGCCAAACCGCTGAAGCGCTTTCAGGAACAGAAGGCCACCAATCATGCCCCCCAAATGGGCGGCATGAGCGATGCCTGAACCGCGTCCCTGCAACATGCCAAGGAGGGCGAGGACCAACTCCACCAAAAGAAGATACTTGGCCCGCATGGTGACGGGGATCACAAAGGCCAGGAGCATCGTAAGAGGCTGCTCCCAATTCAGAGCGGCAAAAGCAGCGATGAGAGCAAACACACCCGCCGAGGCTCCCACCACCGATCCAGTGCCAAAGTGACTGGGAAAAGTCCATCCCGCTGCTGCCTGACAAAGCCCACCAAAAGCGCCAGCACCCAAGTAAAGCACGAGGAAACGCTTTCGGCCCAGCACCTCCTCCACCGGACGGCCGAACATATACAACATGGCGCAGTTGATAAGCAGGTGGAAAGGCCCACCGTGCAGGAACTGGAAGGTCAACAACTGCCAGACATATCCGTGAGCGAGGTCCGAAGGCTTCAAGGCCAAGAAAGACTCCAGCATGACGCGGTTCCCTGTCACCAGCGGAACCAGCAGCTGTAACGCATATAAAACAACGTTGACCAAGACGATCCATATGGAAACGGACCACATCCTGGCCCCATCATAGTCTCTCATGTAGGACCGATCACCAAGCATTGCATGGGAGGGTAGTCGGTGTTAGGGCCTTTTTCAACGGCCAATTTGAGCTTGTAGTCTCGATGCAGCCTCCGTAGGTTTCTCACGAAGTGCGGACCTACCAAGGAGATGGTCCGCGAAATCACAACAAGGAGTACCTATGATTCAACCTCTGTCTTCATTCAGAACCCTCGGCTTCCTCCCATTGGCTTGGGGAATGGCATTCGCGTGGACCGCCGACGCCCAGATCACCCTATCGGCCACCTCCGTGTTCACCTCCACCGCTATCAGGACCTCAGGGGAATGGCTGTCGGATAATCCCGGAACACCCACCGTTGGGGACAACGCCGAACGACGCCAGATCGTCTCCTTCGCCTTTTTTGACTTGGCCCCCTACGCCTCATTGCTTCCCGACGCCACAGGAATGTCCCTTCAGGTTCATTTGGACAAGACAGAAGGTAATCCCAATCAGCTGGAGATAGATTGGATGGGATACTTCTCAGGGGCACCTACCTCGGGAACCACCCGTTTGATGAATCTTCAGGCAGCCGGATTCACTACGGATATCACCTCGGTTTCCCCTCCTGGGACCTTTGCAGTGGATCTCAGCCCTTTGCTGCCCCTGGCGGCGTCTGCCCCGCTAGGCCAGCAGGTTCTCGGGTTCCGGTTTCAGCAATCGTTGCGCGAGAATGGAAACTATGAGCCAGACACTTACACATTCTCCGCCAACCTCGCGGACCTCAACCTGGCAGCAGTACCAGAACCATCGCAAATGGCTACAGCCGTTGGCCTTGGAATTATTGGACTCCACTTTCTGAGCCGTAGAGGCCGCAGGTCCTGAGCAACCCGCTCGGACCCGCCGCCTGTCAACAGCGGATTTCTGGCTTGTCACGGCCGTCAAGTGCGGTCCTAATATCTCCCCGCGAAAGGGTTCGCCAAAGTTCAGTGTAGGTGAGGCGCCCAGTGGGAATCGGAGCGGTTTTGGCCGGTTTCCTGCTTTGTCGTTCAGGCTTCTGGTGGCGAACAGGGACTGGTTTTGGTCCAGTGGGTCGCCAAGGCGAGCTTGAACCTTTTGGCGACGAGATTTCCGGCAGGGTACATTTTTTGGACGTGATGATGACATGAAAAAGCCCTTAAGAAGAAACAAATCATTGCAGGACTGCGGCCGAACCGCTCTAGCCGTGACTGTACTAGCCGGAACCACCGTTCCGGCTTCAGCCCTGGATGCTGCCGATGTTCTGTCTTACAGCACGGGACCGGTTGTCTTCCGCCCACGGCTGACTTCTGGCGTTCAGTACAATGATAACCTCTTCTACGCAACAGGTTTTCGACAAGTCAGCGATTTCCTCTTCGTAGTCAGGCCGGGTCTCGATTTCTGGCTTGGAAAGCCTACCGGGGATAATTTCTTCAAGTTGTCTTATGACATGGACAACCTGTTCTATTCTGAGTACAGCGGTCAGAACTCGAGCGACCATGACTTTGGCCTCACCTCGACCCTTAAAAGCTCTCGATTCACCCTCGAGAATTCAGACCGGATTCTGTATCAGGACAGTATTTACGGCGGCTACAATAGCTTCAACCTGGGTGCTTCAGGATTCAGCGCCGCGATCGAACGACTTAGCTTTAACCTCACCCATAAGCTCGATTACAAGATCTCCGAACGAACGGGAACCTACCTTCAGGGAAATTACTACGACATGAATTTCACCGAAGGGGTTACTCTGCGGGATATTAATACCTTCCGCTTCACGCTCGGAGGGCTATACAAAGCCTTCTCTAAGACTTCGCTGTTCAGCGAAATCTTCTATGGTCAGGGCGCTTCCAACCCCAATATCAACGGGATGACGAAGCTGCCTCACACCGAGAATCTGGGTGGTTTCCTCGGTGCGCGGGGTAAGTTCACCGAGAAGCTATCCGGCCTTCTCAAAGCAGGTTACGAGAACAACGAGTTCGCCGATGGATCCAAAGGCATCAGTGGGCCGATCGTGGACGCCAGTCTCTCCGCTCAGTTTACGGAAAGAACGAGCCTCAGTTTGTCCTACACCCGGCGGAGTTCCCTCTCGGTCGATTACGGGAGCCTTTACAGCTCTGATTATGTGAGTCTTGGGGGACGGCAAATCTTCGGGCAGAATGGCAGATGGATCTTCAATCTGGGAGCCAGCTACGGGCTGAACGACTATCCGGACTACTACGGCCCCGACCAGAACCTGTCACAAGACTACCTTGGTGCCAATGTAGGTTTGATGTATCAGTTTCGACTGTGGCTGAAAGCAGGCTTGGACTACCGATTTCAGCAGGCGTTGTACTCGGACAAGAGAGCTATTGACTACACCGTCAATACCGTTACGATTACTGTCTCTGTTGGCTATTAGTTATGATTAAACTCGTCCCCTTTTGTCGACGCGTGCTCAGGTCCATGATGCCTGCGCTCGCGCTGGCCGTCTTAGCATGGTGTGCAGAACCAGAATCGGCTGGAACCGGAGATACAGACCGGAAGATTGATGCCCAAGACATTCTGAACATTTACATCGTTGGTGAAAAGGACCTGCCCTTCGAATATCAGGTCACCTCTACGGGAACGATCCAGTTTCCCTTCTTGGAAACCGTGGATGTCAAAGGAAAGACCCCTTCGCAGGTGGCTGCCGAGCTACGGGAGTCCCTCGGAAAAGACTACTTCGTTGATCCGCAGGTGATCGTCGCCGTCAAGCAGTATCGGAAACAGTATGTCAGGGTGATCGGCTTCGTGTTCAAGCCTGGGATGATTGATCTGCCCAGTGAACAGAAGTTCGACATTGTCGACGCCATCGCAGCCGCAGGCGGTTTGAACAACCTGGGTGACAAGGACAAGATTACCCTCACTCGCAAAGGAAAGAGTGAGAAGCACAGTCTCACGAAACTCAAAGCGATTACGGATCCCGCCAAGAAGATCTGGCTGGAAGCCGACGACATTATCGAGGTGGGTCAGAGCGTATTTTAGTATAGCTAATGCAAACAAATCCTTCTGCCTCGTCCGAGAGTTCGTTCTCGGCCGACAACATCAACCTGAGGCACTACTGGCATGTCATGCTGGAGCGTCGATGGTTGGTGGTCACGACGTTCATTTCCGTCTTCGTGCTTTGCTTGGTTTACCTCTACAAAGCTGACAAGATCTATTCCGCCACCGCTAGGTTGCAGATCGACCGCGAGCAAGATAACGTGCTCAGCCTTAAGGAGGTGCTATCGGTGAGCGGCATCGATCAAGACTACCTGCAGACTCAGTACAAGAAGCTCGCCAGCCGGTCTTTGATCGAGAGTGTCTTTAAGAAGCTAAAGCTCGATGAGGATCTCCGTTACAAAGATCGTCAGGATAAGCTGAAGGCTTTCACGGCCGACTTGACTATCTCCCCTATCCGACTCAGTCGATTGGTAGATGTGAAGGTCGAACACACGAGTCCAAACAAAGCGAGCGAAATTGCAAACACCTTGGCGGACTTGTTCGTTGAAAACAACATCAACTACAAGAAGGCCAAGACCATGGATGTGGTCATGTTCTTGAGGGCCGAGGAGACCAAAGCTGCAGAAAAACTCGCCTTGTCTGAAAAGGATATTCAGGACTACCGGCAGGAGAAAAACATCGTATCCCTCGACTCGGAAAGAAACACTGTCTTCTTGGCACTGGCACAATCCCAGGAGGCCTATGCCAAAGCCAAGAGCGAGGCCAAGACCTTCCAGACAACGGTGGAGGAGTTGGACAAGCACATCGCAGAAGGAAAAACGCTTGAGACGTTCCCCATGATTGGCAACGACATTCAGGTGAAGCAGACACAGGTACAATGGGTAGGATTAGAGAACGAACTGGCTGGTCTCCTAAAACGATACAAGGAAAAGCACCCGAACGTCATCACCGCCCGCTCGAAGGTCGCAGCGGCAAAGGAGTCCGTTCAGACCGCAGCAAGGCAGGTCGCCGACAGCCTTCGCTCACAAGCTAGGATTGCCAAACGGAATGAAGAGGGCCAACTCGGAGCCTATAAGGATTGGGAAGATCGCCAGATGCGCTGGAACGAGGCCAAGATGAAGTACGATGTGCTCAATCGCAAAGCGCAAAGCAATAAGCTCCTCTACGACCAGATCCTGGTGAAGATGAAAGAACTCGAGATTGCCGGCAGCGACACGGCCAACAACATTAGGGTCGTCGATCCGGCTATTGTGCCGCTGAAGCACATAAAGCCGCGTGTCGTCCTAACGCTTCTTCTAGGACTCTTCTGCGGCGTGGGTATGGCGGTAGGTTTAGCATTCTTCGTCAACTACCTCGATGACTCGATCAAGAGCCAGGATGACGTGGAGACGTATCTCCGGCTACCGTTCCTAGGCTACGTCCCCAATATTAAGACCAACAGTGTTGTCGAACGGGATCTACAGGCTCACCTGCATCCGCAATCGAACCCTGCTGAAGCCTTTCGTACCGTTCGTGCCGCCTTGGCTCTGGCTCAGAAGGCAGACCGTCTCAAGGTGATCAGCGTCACGAGCACCATTCCCTCAGAAGGAAAATCGCTGGTAGCCTCCAACCTTGCCATCGTCATTGCGCAGACCGGGGTGAAGACCCTCTTGGTGGACACCGACCTCAGGCGTCCTTCCGTGCATAAGGCGTTTCAGTTGCACAGCCCTATCGGTTTGGCGGCGTATCTGTTGGAGACCACGAAGAGCTTCGACGAGATGGTGCACACCACTGAGGTGCCTAACCTGGATGTCGTTTGTTGCGGCGCCACTCCTCAGCAGCCGTCGGAGTTGGTTGGGTCCAAGCGGATGCAGACCTTCCTGCAGGAAGCCCTGAAGCGATACGAGAGGGTTGTTTTGGATTGCCCTCCTGTCTCTGCCGTCAGCGATCCGCTCATTGTTTCTGCCATGGCGGACGGTGTCGTGTTCGTCACCAAGTTCAATAAAATCCGCCGCGAGCACGCTCGAAAAACCGTTCAGCGAATCCAGGATTCCGGGATTCACATTTGCGGACTCGTGCTGAATGACATTGATTTCGAGGGCCGCGATTCCTACTACTACTCCTACTACTACTACCAGAATCGGTACTACGCCAGCCATTACAAGACGGGTGGCGATTCTGAGAAGAAGAAGGCGGAGACGACAAAGGGCTAGTCCGCGAAGGGGAGACTTGGCGGAAGCAGTCGGCCTTGTCTCGCCTAGCTCATTGGTGCCGGGCGAAGGGGAATCCCAAAGGACCCTTGATCATACCTTTTCCCAGCCGGTTTGGACCCGTTGGTAACAGCGAATCCCCCGACTGTAGCTAGGGCAATTCCTGACACTCCCAAGAGTTTTCCTGAGCGTCCACGACAGGTTTTTACGCCACCCTTGTCTGGGTTTTCACTTCTTCAGTAACTCCATAGAAAGCCGATAGTTACATTGGCTTGAACGGCGTTTCTCTGGGTTGGATGCGGGGTGAAAACCCAGGGAATCCAGTCTTGAAGCTGAGACTCCTCGCTACGGTTATGGGGAGAGCTCAGGGTACTGCGCATAGGTTGAGTCCTCCAAGATCAGCGCCGTTCCGAAAAGCCCATCGGAACACTGTTGGTATCCTCACACATGAGCCAAAAGATTAGCCTGGATCCCATCACGCGGATTGAAGGGCATTTAGCCGTAAAGGTCGAAACTGAAGGAGGGCGGGTGACCCAAGCCTTCGTGGCGGGGGAGATGTATAGGGGTTTCGAGACCATCCTCAGGGGGCGGGACCCACTCGACGCGCAGCAGATTACCCAACGCATCTGCGGAGTATGCCCAGTCGAGCATGGCATCGCTTCCATCTTGGCCCAAGACATGGCCTATGGGCTGGTCCCGCCCGACAACGGGACGCTGATGCGCAACCTGATCCAGGGAGCGAACTTCATTGCCTCCGCGATCACTCACTTCTACCTGCTGTCTGCGCTGGACTTCATCGATGTTGCCAAGGTTTTGAGCTACGAAGGGAAGGATCCCGCCTTGCTCGGCCTAAAAGGCTGGGTAGGTTCCGAACTGTCTTCCCGACGCGTGGGAGGCGCGGCGCCTTTTCTGCCAAGATTTGAGGCCCAATACCTCGAGGATTCAGAAACCACCATGGGGGCCATCAAGCATTATCTGGATGCCCTGCAGATGCGTCAACTGGCGCACAAGATGGGGGCCCTCTTCTCGGGCAAGATGCCCCACGCGGCCTCCTTGTTTCCGGGCGGGGTGACGGAGACGGTCACGGCGGTCAAGATCGCCCACTACCAGGGATTGTTAAACCAGTTGAGAACCTTCATCAAAACGTGTTACGTCCCTGATGTTCTAGCTGTGGCGAGCGCCTTTCCCCAGTACTTCGATCTCGGCAAGGGATGCGCCAATTTTCTCTCTTACGGGGTATTTCCGGAGCCTGGCAACTCGACCCAAAAAGCACTCTTGGCCGGTGTCCTATTGGGTGGCAAACTCGAGGAACTCGCCCCGGACGCCATTTCCGAAGACGTGGGATACTCTCTCTTCTCATCCCCCTCGAATTGTCCGCCCGCAGCGGGGCAAACCACACCAGCCCCTGACAAAGCCGGAGCGTACTCCTGGTTAAAGGCTCCCCGTTATCGTGGACAAGTCGTCGAAGTCGGTCCCCTGGCTCGGTTGTTGATAACCTACCAAAAGGGGAAAACCGGGAACGTACGAACAGCCGTGGACGGTGCCCTGAAGACTCTGGGTCGGCAACCTGGGGATTTACTGTCGGTTATGGGAAGACATGCGGCACGAGCGATCGAGTGTGATCTGGTGGCAGATCGATGTCTGGAATGGGTGCAGCGTCTCGTGCCGGACCAGCCTTCGAGCATCCCGTTCCGAATCCCGGATTCCGGCCAGGGCTTCGGCCTCACCGAGGCAGCCCGAGGAGCCCTGGGGCACTGGATCGAGATACGAGATCGGAAGATCGCCCGCTACCAATGTGTTGTTCCCACCACTTGGAATTGTTCACCACGCGACGATCGGGGGACGCCCGGTGCGGTAGAGCAAGCGCTTCTGGGTACTCCAGTAGCGGATGAGAAGAATCCGGTCGAGGTGGCGAGAGTCATTCGATCCTTTGATCCCTGCATCGCATGTGCGGTGCACTAACCTGACCAAAAAGGAAAAACATGAACCAACTTACTCGCCGATCTTTCCTCCAACTTGGGGGGCGGCTTGCGTCGCTCATGGGTTTGGGGTTAGCGGCCGCGCGTCCGATGGCGGAGGCCCTCGCGGAAATGGCTCAAGGTCGGGCACCCGTGCTCTGGCTGCAAGGGCTTAGCTGCTCTGGCTGTTCGGTATCGCTACTCAACAGTGAATCCATCACGCCCGACAAACTCCTCACGGAGTACATTTCTCTGCTTTTTCATCAGACACTCTCCGCAGCAACCGGGCATACCGCAGTCGAGGCCGTTAACGGCGCCATTGAGCGTGGCGGCTATGTTCTGGTGGTGGAAGGTGCCGTGCCTGGGTCGATGCCCCGGGCGTGCGTCTTCGGAGAAGAACCTTTTCCAGAGCAAGTGCTGCGCGCAGCCCGAAAGGCCAAGGCGGTTCTGGCGGTGGGCACTTGCGCCACCAACGGAGGCATTCCCGCAGCTGAGAACAACCCCACCGGCGCCGTGGGAATCGCGGAGTACCTGGCGTCACAACACGTGGACACGCCCTGCATCCTGATACCGGGGTGTCCCCCGCACCCGGACTGGATGGTAGGCACAATCGCACACCTCGTTGGGTTTGGATTGCCTGCTTTGGACGCTGCTGGTCGGCCGAAGGCATTTTATGCCCAAACGGTTCATGACCAGTGTCCTCGATACTCAGACTATGAGCGCCAGAAGTTTGCCTCGGCTTTTGGCCAGGATGGATGTCTGTTCAAACTGGGATGCGTGGGACCGATCACCCATGCGGACTGTTCCCTCCGAGCATGGAACGGCGGCGTAAACTATTGCGTCCGTGCAGGAGCCCCCTGCATCGGGTGTGCATCGCCCCAGTTCGCACGGAAAGCTGATTTCCCAATCTACACAGCCACGGGGACGGCACAATGAAACTGAACACAAAACTCACGCTGGTCATCCTGACGACGCTCTTAGCGATTCTAACCATTTCGCAGGCGCTCAACTACCGTACGAACACCGGATTGATGCAGAAGACGGCGGATCGATCCAAGCTTCTCCTGCAAGCGCAGGAACTGAAGAACGCGGACAACGTCTACTTCTCCGCCCAACAGGCGATCAAAGGGTCTCTCGAGCGGGGTGAGATGACCAAGTTCGCCAAGCTGCTGGAAGACCAGAAGGCCATCAAAGGACTACTCGAGTTCTCCCTCTTTGACAGCAAAGGGGTGGCAACTCATTCGTCTCACAGCTCGTTCGTGGGACGTGAGCTGCCGAAAGAGCTGAAACAGCAGCTGCTGGCCAAAACCGAAAGAATCAGCCGCACCACAAGAGACGCGTTCGAGATTTATCAACCCCAGGAGGTGATCGGAGACTGCATTCGATGCCACACCGCGTGGAAACAGGGGAGCGTTGGGGGTGTCACGTGCTTCCGGTTCTCCACGGCTGCCTTACTCGAATCCGAACAGCAGTGGAGCGAATCCCTCGCGAGCATGAAAAAGTCGGGAATCAATCAAGCTGCCGCCACCGCGGGCTGCATCACCCTGGTGGTGGCCTTGCTTGTTTATTACTTCATCCGCAAAATGGTTGCCTTGCCGCTGGACCACATCGCGGCCTTGTTGCTCGGCGGATCGAAGGAAGTGCACAGCGCCGCTGAATCGGTCACGGCAGGCAGTCAGTCCCTCGCGGAAGGGGCGAGCGAGCAGGCCGCCTCTCTGGAGGAAACGGCCGCCTCCTTGGAAGAACTCTCTGCGATGACCCATCGCAATTCCGAAACCGCCCAGAAAGCGAAGGAACTGGCCGACCGCGCGCGGCGCGCCGCGGACGCTGGATCGACAAACATGGACCAGATGAGTCACGCCATGGAAGCCATCAAGGAGTCAGGGGCGGACATTCGCAAGATCATCCAGACCATGGACGCCATTGCGTTTCAGACGAATCTCCTGGCGTTGAATGCCGCGGTGGAAGCGGCCCGGGCCGGCGAAGCAGGCATGGGCTTCGGGGTGGTGGCGGATGAAGTCAGGAATCTGGCGCGACAGAGCGGGGAATCCGCCAAGGAGATCGCTCGAAAGATCGAAAGCGCCATTGAGCGAACCGATCAGGGGGTCATGATCACCAGCCGAGTGGTAAAGGGGTTAAAGGAGATCGTGGACAGCGTGCGCGAGGTGGATGAGCTGGTGGCGCAGGTGGCAACGGCCTCGCGTGACCAGAGCGAAGGCATTTCGCAAATGAGCAAGAGCATGCGACAGATGGATCAGATTACGCAATCCAACGCGGAAGGCTCCCAGGAAACCGCCAACGCCGCAGAAAAGCTAAACCAACAGTCCAAGGCACTCCAGAGCGCCGTCGGCGAACTGCTGGCGGTCGTTCAGGGGACCAGCGCACAACCACAATCCCCTGCTCATCTACTGGAACCGTCTGCCGACCCCATCAATCCGCCCCAGAACCCTCGGATGTCGTTCGGGGCGGAATCTCGCATGGGTGAAAGGGCCGAACGGATTCCCTTGAACGGCAAGCGGCCCTCACACCCGGAAAAAGCGCCCGGCCAACCACGAAAATGCCAGAGCGTAAAGGGCTAAGGCCCCAACGACACCCTTAGCTTCGGCCCAGCCACCTCCGAAGCTAATGAGCTGATGGAGGCCGTCCATAGCCCACCCCGTGGGCAAGTAGTGAGCTATCAACTGCAAAGCGGGTGGCGCAATCTCCAGCGGCCACCAGCACCCTCCTAGGGCTGCCATGAGCAGCGATATCAGGACACACGCCCCGATCACCTTGTCCTCAGCTCGGATGACCGATCCCAAAAACACTCCCAACGCCGCCGCGCCCCAGGCATAAACGAGGAGGACAAGCAGAAGCGTGGGAAAACTCCCACCGATCGGCACCTGAAACAGGTACCTTCCTGACGCCAGCAGCACCAACACCTGCACCAATCCCAACAGCATCAACCCGTACACCTTCCCTGCCACCAGCACGAATCGGCCCACTGGATAGACCGCGAGTCGCCTGAGCAAGCCCCTCGACCTCTCAGAAGCCAGGGTCGCCCCACCGAAAACGAGCACATTCATCATCACGTACATCACCAAGTTCCCTGGCAGAGAGAAGCGGAACCCGGAGGGAACCGGCTTTCGGCCCGCAAAGGAGGCGTCCAAGCGCACTAAGGCGGGAACCGACATGGCCTCCCGAAATGAGCTCTCGGTGACCACCTGCCCCGGCCCTACGAGTTCCGCAGCCCGAATCAAGTGGGAGTTCATGGAGATCAAGGCACGGACCACGCGTAGCTCAATCATCGCCGCCTCCCCCATCCCCGACCCTTCGACTTCAAAGAACTCCACTTGGGCCTGCTCGCCATCCAGAATTCGAGAGGTGAAATCCTTGGCAATCCGAATCCCGCGCTCGGCCCGGTCCGCGTTGGTCGGCGAAAGCACCCACATCCCCTGCGCCCCCATCTCCAGAAGGAACAGGCGGGACAGGAAGTTGGTGTCCTGGTTGTCGACCAAAACCGGCGGATTGGGATTGGCTGGACCCGAGCTGCCGCGATTCGCAAAACCCATGAAGTAGACAAACATCAGGGGCATCACAAAAAGCCAGATGTAAGAGACTTTGCTCTTCAGGAACAGGCGGAAATCGTTGTGCCCGATGAGAAGGATGTGTTTCATCACAAAGCCCCCTTCTCCAACTTACGCTGGAGGAACCAGGCCGCGAGCACTGACAATGCCAATCCAAGCAGGAAAGACTGGGCGGCCACCAGAGCCCACTGTGAGTCTCCAGGCACTCCCAGCATGAGGCGCATTTGCTCCGTAAACCAATGGTTGGGCAGCCACGGAGTAATGTGCTGCCGGAGAAAGTCGGGCAACTGCTGCGCAGGAAAAGCTCCCCCCCCGGCCAGACCCACCACCATGGCGACCACGTTCGTGAAAGCCTCCGAGCGGTGGTCCCGCCCAACCAAAGATCCCATCAACGCCATGAACCCCGCGGCAAAGGCGCAGTACCCGATCACCAAAGCCACCACTTTTCCCGGAGCCACCCAATGAATCCTGAAAATGGCACTGCCTCCTCCCAGCATAATCCCGGCGCAAATGAGGAGCGCCACTAGGGAGAACAGCACTTTCCCGGCGACGTAGGAATACAACCGGTGATGCAGAGTGTGGATTCTCGCCAGGGTGCCTTGGGCCAACTCGGTGCGGATGTCCTTCATCGCGTTGTTTCCGAGGAACAAAAGGAACATCGCCGCCAACCCAGCCAGCAAATAGCCAAAGAGACTGAATGCTGCAGGGGCCTTCCCTGCCCCACCCTGGGCCTGGTTGGCATCCCGCCCCTTATCTTGGGCTTCGCCCCCCGCGGTCTGCGCCTTGGAATAGACCACTCGCGGGGGAAAGAGGAACGGTTTGGCCACCTGAACCCGGTCCCCAGCTTGTACAATCAACTCCGCAATCCGACGATAATCCTTGCGGCCCTCCACCACTTCAAGCCACTCAGGCAGATCAGTCGCCAGGTGTTGCTTGACCGCATCCAACCCAGTCACCGCCGCTGCTAGCAACTCCTCCAATACCGCCGGATGGATGGACTGCGCCGGGTTTTTGATCAATTCCAACCGCACCACGTTCGTCGTCACCAGATAGTGGCGCGTGAAGTCACGAGGGATAACGAGGACTGCGCTAATCTTGTTATGGTTCAGGGAGAACATCGCCTCTGCCCGGTTCAGAATCAGGGGTTCGAAATACTGGTTCGCCTGCCCTTGGTTCAACCCCCCGAGCAAAAGCCGGGTCAGAGCTGAATCATCCTCGTCCACCAGCGCAAACCGGATCCGACCCAACGCCTTTTCCCCGCTCTTGGGGCCGAATGCGAGTCCGATCAAGGCAGTAATGACCAAGGGCATCGCGAGGAAGATCACCCAAGGAATTGGATTCCTGAAGGCGCGTCTCAAATCCTTGGCAATAAAGACCCAGAGGCTGCTCATTCCCGCAAATCCCTTCCCGTCAATTGCAGGAACACGTCGTTCAGGCTTGGCTTCTTCACCATGACGTTTTCCACTTGGATGGGGAGAGCCAACAGCTCCTTCAGGCACGCCCCTGGGTCCATTGGCGCGAGGGCAGCCACAACCAGTTGGCGCCCGGACCTCTGGAGAACGCGAAATCGAGTGAGAAAGCCAGGCCAATTCTCCGGCTGAGCTCCGTCACAATTACCTTCCACCACATAAACCCGGTCGCCCCCCAGCCTGTCTTGCAGCTCCGACAGGGTGCCTTCCGCCAGAAGCCGACCGTGGTCGATGATCCCGATCCTCTGGCAGAGCCGCTCTGCCTCCTCAAGGTAATGCGTCGTATAGAGCACAGCTGTCCCATCTGCCTGCAACCGCTGCACAAACTCCAGAATGCTGTTTCTCGCCTGCGGGTCGATCCCCACAGTGGGTTCATCCAGTAACAACAGTTTGGGCCGATGCATCAGAGCGCACCCCAGGTTGATCCTCCGTTTCATGCCCCCGGAGTACTGCTTCACCGCATCCCCCTCCCGGTCTCGCAACGAAAGCGCCTCCAGCAACTCTGTGGCTCTAGGCTTAGCCTCCGCCTTGCGCAGGCCGGCGATCCTTCCCCAAAACTCCAGGTTCTCCCTCCCCGTGAGCTCTTCATAGAGGGCAAGATCCTGCGGAACGACTCCCATAATCCGCTTGGCACGCTGTGGGTCACTCTGCAGACTGTTTCCGGCGATGCTGATTTGCCCGGAATCGGGGCGGAGCAGACCGGATATCATCGAGATCGTAGTTGTCTTCCCCGCGCCATTCGGGCCGAGGAGTCCGTAAATCTCTCCCGCGGTCACCTCCAGGCTCACCTCTTCCACCGCACGCACGCTTCCATAGGCTTTGGAGAGCCGCTGAAGTTGGAGTAACGCCATGCCACGAATCCTACATTGCAAGCCAAGGGGCGCCAAATCCAATCTGGGCTCCCGTTTCCACTTGACGCTCCCCAGCAGGACGGGCTTCCTCCCGACAACCGAAGACCACCGAACTAGGGTTCGAGCCAAATCGCGGCACCGGGCAAGCTGGCGAAAGTGCTGAACCCCTCGGACATACGATAAACCCTGAGAAACCCTTTGCCCTTCATCAGGTTCAAAGCCTGTGAAGCGCGGTTTCCCGAAGCGCAGTAGACCAAGTAGGTTTTTGCCTTATCAAGCGCATCCAGTTGGGCGGAAAAACCCGCCGCATTGTAGTCGAGATTCACTGCCTTCTTGATGTGCCGAGGCGCGTACTCCCCCGGCGTGCGAACATCCAGGATCACGAAATCCGGATCCGTGGCTAAGTCAGTAATCAGTTTGAGCGTCGCGGAGGCGGTGATGTTGGTAATCAAGGGGGGCGCGGGCGGTAGGGTTGCGACGACTCGATAGAACATCGGCACACTTCGTTGGGTGATACCGTTGGTCACCACCACGTTGCTGAGAGAGTCCCAAGAGGCATTCCAAGGTCCATCGACCGTCGAGGCCCACTCCACCCGGCAGGTCACGTTCAGAGTCGAATTGGACCACGTGATCAAGCCATTCTGGGATAGCGACAACACTCGAACTTCCTCCCCGTTCACGCAACTCGGCGCGAAGGCGACCCAACCCAGCAATACCAGTCTGAGAAAATTTGTCCACCTATCCGACCAACGTGCCGGTGTGAAAGCGAGGGTTCTCCCATTCATGATGAGCGGAACACTACCTTCATTGAGACGGAACGTCGAGCCTTGATTGAGACGCATTCTGCCTCCGAGTGACCCAGAGCGAGTCCCCCGCCAAACCTGGCCTTGGCCGTGGCCAGCAAAGCGCTCAAAGAAGACCGTGACTAGGACCACCGGCTGTGGTATGAAAACGGCAACACAATACTATGAACCGACGCGAATTCGTCAGCCTCTCCGGTGCCGCCAGCTTGGCCACCATCGCCACCAGCACTTCACAAGCCGCCCAGCCTGGAGCTGGCCGGGATTTTTATGAATTGCGGCAGTTTACCTTGGATACCACCGAGCAGAAGAAGGGGCTGGACACCTTTCTCAAAAACGCCGCCATACCTGCGCTGAACCGGCTCGGCGTCAATCCTGTTGGTGTGTTCTACCCCAGCGAGGGGATCAGCCCCACCTATCTCCTCATCCGCCATTCCTCCCCTGAATCCGTGTTCACGCTCATGGCCAAAATGGCTCAGGACTCAGAGTTCCTGGCTGCCGGGGCCGATTTCATCGATGCCCCAGCCTCGGCCCCGGCGTTCAAGCGGATGGAGAGTTCCGTCCTGGTCGCCTTCAAAGGCATGCCCCAGCTCGAAACCCCAGTCAAATCCCCAGGACGCGTCTTTCAGCTGCGCATCTATGAAAGTCCCAGCGTCAAAACCGGGCTCAAGAAAGTAGAGATGTTCAACGACGCCGGTGAGATTAAGATCTTCCGTGAGGTTGGCTTGAACCCCGTGTTTTTTGGCCAGGCCATCGCTGGCTCCAAGATGCCGAACCTGACTTACATGCTGGTCTTCAAAGACATGGAGGCGCAGAAGGCTGCGTGGGGCAAATTCGGCGCGCATCCTGATTGGAAGCGGCTAAAGGAGATGCCAGAGTACGCTGACAAAGCGATCTTGTCTGGCATCACGAACCTTTCTCTGGTGGCAGCTGACTACTCCCAGATTTAGACCGTTGCCTCCATAAGGCTCTTGCTCCCAAACCGGGAGGCAGGGCCAGAGAGCAGAAGGCCCAGTCTCCCCCCAAAAGGAAACTGGGCCATCTAACACTCCGCGGTACACGCATTACACTAAACACCCCGCTTTCGCGAGGGACCGTCGGATTACCCAATGCTCTTGCCAGCGAGAGCACTCTTCTCGGCCAGCAATGCGAATTTAGCCTACCTGACGATCGCAGCAGAAGCAAGTCGCATAAAAGGGTGACGTGGTCTTCCCGGGCGCCTTTGGGCTAAGGTCTGCCGACTTGCAGAGTATGGGACCATGGTGCAGAGTCTGACTTATGCGATCGTTCATTCTGTCCTGGCTCAGTGTCGCCTCGGTCTTGGTATCGAGCCCCTCCGTCCTTAGCCACTCGGCCGTCGAGGCCGCGCCACGTACCGAACAGAGCTGGAAAGAGCGCCACGCGCTCCTCACACAGCGTGCCACCGAGGCAGGCGAGAAAGCGCAGGTACTCTTCATCGGAGACTCGATCACTCAAGGATGGGAGGGTGCAGGCAAAGAGGTCTGGGAGAAATTCTATGCCCGGAGAAATGCGGTGAATCTCGGAATCGGTGGAGACCGAACCCAACATGTGCTCTGGCGCCTCACCAACGGTAACCTCAAAGGTCTGAAGCCCAAAGCCGTGGTTCTGATGATCGGCACCAATAACTCGAACGGGGAGGACAACACGGTGGAACAGATCGCAGAGGGAATCGAGGCCATCGTGAAGACCCTTCGGGAGCAGCTTCCTGACGCCACGATTCTGCTACTCGGGATCTTTCCACGAAACGAGAATCCCTCGACGCAACGGGGGAAGATCCTCCAGGTCAACCAAATCGTCCAACGCCTAGCTGACGGCAACCAGGTTCTCTATATCGACTTTGGGTACAAGTTCATGGATGCGCACGGCACATTGCCTCGCACGCTCCTGCCAGACTTCCTTCATCTCTCCCCCGAAGGCTATCAGGTGTGGGCGGAAGCCATTGAACCCACTTTGGCAAAGATCTTGGGTGACCTCCCCGTAACGGCTTCGGGCGCATCGCTGAGTCTCATGGGCGAATGGACCTGGACCATCAAAGGCCCCGATGGCAACCCGGTTTCGGCACCGCTGATACTGAAGCAGGAAGGCGAGAAGGTCACAGGGCGATTCGCACGAGGCAACGACCGTTGGTTGGAAATCGAGAACGGGAAAGCGATCGGTTCCGAATTCTCATGGACCGTGACAAGGGACCGCCCCGACGGGGGCTCGATGAAATACCGTATGTCGGGCAAGATCGAAGGTGATAAGATCACCGGAACCGCCAAGACCGAAATGGACGGCAGTGAAGTGACGAGCGACTGGAGCGCGGTCCGAAAGTAGGCAGCCGTCTATCGGCCTGCGATACAATACAAATACTCTTGCCCGCGCAGAAAAAGCTGTTTCCCGACGATCGCCGGTGAGGCGTCAAACCGGTCTTCGAGACGGTTGGTCGCGAGAATCTCGAGCTTGTCGCCCTGCTTCACTACGACAGTGGTGCCGTTGCGACTTGCCAGGTAAACCCTCCCTGCGGCTGCCACGGGCGAAGCATACACTCCCGACATTCCCTCGATCTTCAGAGAGTCCATCAACACCTTGCCATCCCTGGCGTCCAAGCAGGTGAGGTTCGCATTGTTACCCGCGAAGAAGTACAGGTGCTCCTCCAGCAGCAAGGGTGAAGGAACGTAAGGCGTGTTCTTATTGTAGGACCAAGCGATTGCGTCCGTACCGGTAAGGTCCCCCTCCTTCCCTAATCGGACTGCAAACAGAGCGCTTCCCCGGAACCCGCTGATAGGATAAACGAACCCGTCTTTGGCTACGGGAGTTGGGATGACATTAGCCGTGAGCCCGCCACACTCCCAAAGGAGTTTTCCGGTTTCGAAATCGTAGCTGCGCACTTTCTTCGTGGCGGCAACCACCACTTGGGTCTTGCCACTGTGTTCTACGACCAGTGGCGTGGACCAACTCGTGTCTTCCTCCCTTGGCTGCCGCCAGATCTCTTTTCCCGTGACCTTGTCGAATGCAGCGATGAAATCGTCTCCCTGGTGGTCCCAGTTCACAAAGATCCGGTCGCGGAACAGTGCCGGAGAACTGCCTTCTCCAAAGGAATTCCTGGTGCTCATCTTCCCAAGGTCCTTTTGCCATTTCACCTCGCCGTTACGATCCACGCAGTGAAGCCCTCGCGAACCGAAGTAGGCATAAACCGAACGCCCATCTGTGACGGGAGAGTGAGAAGCATAACCATGATCTGGATGGTGTCCTTCCTGGGGAACCTCTTCCCGAAGGGTCTTTTGCCATTTGATACCCCCCGACGAGCGATCAAGGCAGATCAACTGAAACTGGTAGGGTTTTGAGGGTTTCTCGGCCCGGGCCATCCCTCCTCCGCGCGATCCCCGCTCGGGCGCTGCCGGGTCGCCCGGTGCTGGAGTAGGAGGGGTCCCGTTTCCCATCGCTTTCTCTACGGCTGCTTGGATATAGATATCCTGTTCCCAAATAATTGGGGTCGAACTCCCCTTTCCCGGAATCCTGGTTTTCCATTGAATGTTGGTCCCATCCCCCCAGGAGGTCGGAGGATCGCCAAGAGGCGCCACTCCGTTGCAGGCGGGTCCACGCCATTGTGGCCAGTACTGGTTCGCAGGATCGGCGGCGTAAGCGAGGGTGCCGGCGAAGGAAAGGGCCAGGAGCCAGGGGAGACTGGAGATCGGGCTCCTAGAGCCACCCTTCATTGACACGTCGCGTGGATTTTTCTTTGCCATGGCAGTCGGGGTCAGGATGTTTAAGATCAAGACGCTCACAGGATTTGAAAAGTTACGGGCGAGTGGACAAGCCGACCTGCGCTGAAGCGGGGCAAAGGCACGACGCGGCAACGTAAGAAATTCACAAAACTTGGCTTGCCAAGATGTTAAGCAGGCACTAATCTCTCGCCTCTTTTGATCGCCACTGTGGTGATCGTGGCAGGGTTTGAGTTTAGCTCAAAATACTGCAGCAGAACAACTTAGATTATGCCAGTACGAATTCGCATGAAGCGCGCGGGAGCGAAGAACGCCCCCGCCTACCGCATTGTGGTAGCAGACGGCCGAAGCCCGCGGGACGGACGTTTTATCGAGGAGATCGGTTCCTACAAGCCAATAGAAAGCGGCACGAACTATAAGATCGACTTGGAACGTGCCCAGTACTGGATCAGCAAGGGTGCTTTACCTACGGAAACCGTCGCGAGTTTCATTAAGAAGGCCGCCAAACAGGCCAAAGCAGTGGCCTAGTCAGGAGGTATCCCATGCAGGCTTGGCTCGAGTTTGTGGTAAAGGGTCTGGTGGACCATCAAGAGGATGTTTCCATCACTCCGGTCGAGCGGCAGGGCATGAAGGTCTATGAGCTGCGGCTCCATCCGGATGACGTCGGCAGAGTGATTGGAAAGCAAGGGGCGACGATTCACGCCCTCCGGTCGCTGCTGTTGGTGGGGAGCGCTAAGAAAGGGCTGCGCTGCGCGCTCGACATTGTTGAGGAGCCGCCGAAAAGCTGACGGGACGCGTTTGCGGCGGGACTCCCTCCGGGCCGACCGACAGCCGCGGGGTTATGAGAATCGACGTATTGACCCTGTTCCCAGGGATGTTTTTGGGGCCCCTGGATGAGAGTATCGTGAAGCGGGCAAGACAGAAAGGCCTGCTGGATTTGCGACTGAATAATTTGCGGGACTACACTCACGACCGCCACAAGACGGTGGATGATCGACCGTTCGGAGGCGGACCGGGGATGTTGATGAAGCCCGAACCGATCTTTGAAGCTGTGGAAGCCTTGCGGAGCGCGGAGACCCACGTGATTCTCCTCAGCCCCGCTGGACGCGTGTTCAACCAGGCGATTGCCCGGGAGCTATCCGTGAAGTCACATCTGCTCCTCATCTGCGGCAGTTATGAGGGTGTCGATGAGCGGGTGAGGGAAGTGCTGGTTCAGGACGAGCTATCGGTTGGGGACTATGTGCTGACCAATGGCGCTTTGCCTGCCATGATCATCGTCGATTCGGTGACGAGACTTTTGCCCGGGGCACTGGGCGATGACGAGAGTTCGCAGAGTGAGTCTTTCAGCCATGGCTGGCTGGAATATCCGCACTACACACGCCCTGCAGAATTCCGTGGAATGAAAGTACCCGAAGTGCTGCTTTCCGGGCATCATGCTGAGATCGCCAAGTGGCGGGAGCAGCAGGCGCGTCAACGCACCGCAGAGCGCCGCCCAGATCTGATGGCTGCACCCGAAAAAGAACCGAGCGCCAACCAGGCGACAGAAAGAGACATTTTATGAACCAGGCATTGTTGAGAAAAATTGAGTCAACGTATTTCAGGAAAAACCCCACCGATTTCGCTGTCGGCGACAGTGTGCGCGTCCATACAAAAGTCGTGGAAGGCGACAAGGAGCGTATCCAGATCTTCGCCGGTGTCGTCATCGGCCGTCGAGGCACGGGCCTCAACGAAACCTTCACCGTTCGCCGCATCAGCTACGGTGAAGGAGTGGAGCGTATTTTCCCTATTCACTCCCCGCGCGTGGACAAAGTAGAAGTCGAGCGAAGAGGATCCGTGCGCCGCGCCAAGCTGACCTACCTGCGCAAACGCATTGGCAAAGGTGCGACCGCGGTGAAGGAAAAGGAGCAGCACCAGGCTGCCAAGTAGGTTTCAACTGATTTTCGACCCCTATCCAGGCGAGGTTTGCACCTCGCCTTTTTCCTTTTGTGAAAGTGAGCTCCGTCGATCGGTTTGCCCGGGAGCGTCTTCTCCTGCAGTCAGGCATCGAGAGGATCGGCGGCGTGGACGAAGCTGGCCGAGGCCCCCTCGCAGGTCCCGTGGTGGCGGCCGTCGTGGTTCTGCCCCTAGCCTGGATCGAGCAAGGGATTGCCTCGGAATTGGTGGGCCTCAATGATTCCAAGCAGCTGACCGCCGCGCAGCGAGAGCAATTCTATGCGGCTCTTGTTTCCCTTCCCGGAATCGCCTATGGGATTGCAAAAGTGGACGCTGCGGAGATCGACAGGCTGAACATCCTTACAGCCACCCACCGTGCTATGAAGCTTGCGGTGGAACGTCTCAATGTGCGGCCCCAACATCTATTGGTAGATGGACGGCCGGTGCCCTCTCTGGGCCACCATCAGACCGCGATCGTCAAAGGGGATTCTCTGAGCTATTCCATCGCCGCCGCCAGCGTGCTGGCCAAGGTCACCCGCGATCGCTTCATGATCGAGTTCGATAGAATTTACCCCGGCTACGGTTTCGCGGAGCACAAAGGCTATGGGACAGAAGCCCACCTCTGTGCCATCGAGAAGCTGGGTCCCTGCCCTATTCACCGGCGTACATTTGCCCCTTTCAACAGAAGGCAGTTGGACCTATTCTGAAGCCAGTTCATGAACTGGTTCAAGGAGTGGTGGGCACGCAAGCGGTTACCTGTGCACCAAGAAAGGGGGGTACGGGGGGAAAACGCCGCGAGGCTCTATTTGGAGAATCTCGGCTGTAAGCATCTGGCGTCTAATTACCGATCGCGCAGAGGCGAAATCGACCTGGTGTTTCGTGACGGCGAACTCCTCGTCTTCGTGGAGGTGAAGACTCGTTCCTCGGAAGACTTTAACCGCCCAGCTCGAGCCGTCGACCGCGAGAAGCAACGTCGAATCTCCAAAACTGCCTTTGACTACCTGCGAGAGATTGGCTCCCCCAAGATCCCGATCCGGTTTGACATCGTCGAGGTGCTGCTGGACGGGGAGACCATCAGTGAAATTCGACACCTCCCAAATGCCTTTCCTCTGAGCCACCCTCGGCGCTACGGTTAAGGCGCATGCCTGAATTGCCCGAGGTCGAAGTGCTCGTCCGCCACCTCAGCCCCCTGCTGAGGGGACGAAAGATCCTCTCCGTCACCGTAAATCGTCCCAAGATCGTCCGGCCAGACTCGGGCCCTTCCTTTCGTGAAGCCCTCGAGAACCACATTTTTGATACCGTGGAGCGCTGCGGCAAATACCTGGTGTTTCAGCTTCTCAAGCCACGCAAGCAGGGGAAGCTCACCCTTCTGGGGCATCTGGGAATGACCGGCAGGCTCTACCTTCAAGCCACTGGTTCTCCCCTTCCTAAACACACCGCGGTGGTCTTCCAGTTGGATCGCGGTGAACTGGTTTTTGAAGACCCACGGTATTTTGGACGGCTAAGCCTCTGTACATCCGCTCTTGAGAAACTCGGGCTTGAACCTTTGAGTCCCGAATTCACCCGGTCAGCCTTGTCCAAGTTGCTGGCTTCGACGCGCCTGCCCATCAAGCCTGCTCTCATGGCACAGGCGAAAATCGCTGGCATTGGCAACATCTATGCCAGTGAAATCCTCCACCGCGCCCGGATCTCGCCCTTCCAGTCTGCCAATGAGCTGACGCAGAGCCAGATCGCTCGTCTCCATCGAGCCACGCTTTTCATCCTGCGAGAAGCGATTCGCTTGGGCAGCACAGTGCCACTCGCTTTTGGCCAGGACGGTGTCCGAGACGGTCTGTTTTATTACGGACGAGCGACCTCTGCGCCGGCGGGTTACGAGGAGAGGCTCTCTGTCTATGACCGAAAGAAGCTCCCCTGCCCTCGTTGCGGGGATTTGATCGAGAGAGTGGAGCAAGCAGGCCGAAGTACCTACTATTGTCCAGCGTGTCAAAGCTGAGCCGACACAAAACCATCCTTGGAAAAAAGAATCAGGTATGGCAGGCTGTTCTGCATGCAAAACACCTCCATTCCCCGCCGCCAATTCCTGGGTATCTCTGCGACGGCGGCAGGCGCGCTCACCGCGGGACTGGGCCCACTAGAGGGATCAGCTGCGGAACCGGCCGCCCCCAAACGCAAGAAGCCATCTAAGACAGGGGACGCCGGGTCGTCCTTCGATGGAACTTATGCCGGTGACCGCCTGAACCGAGCGGCGTTTCCGATGGGTGGCCTTGGCGCAGGCATGATCTGCCTGGAGGGGACCGGAGCGCTCTCGCATGTCTCTTTGAAGCACAAGCCGGAGGTCTTCCACGAGCCCTGCATGTTCGCCTCCATTCTCGTGAAAGGACCACCCCCTGTCGCGAAGGTGCTCGAAGGCCCCGTGCCACCCTGGAAGTTGTTCGGCTCCCCGGGGACTGGGAACGGAGCTGCTGGATCTTGTTTTGGCCTCCCGCGATTTCGCTCCGCCCGGATGCAAGTGCGGTTTCCTTTTGCCTCGATAGCCCTGGCGGATGCCAAGATTCCCCTCAGCGTGGAACTGACCGGATGGAGCCCCTTTGTGCCTGGAGATCCTGACGCCTCCAGCCTCCCGGTTGCGGCGCTGGAGTACCGCCTCGGGAATCCCACAGATCGAAAGATCGAAGGGGTGCTGTACTTTTCGGCCAAGAACTTCATGGCGACGGGCCAGAATCCGCAAGCCATACGGTCAACCCCAGGGGGGTTTGTTCTCTGGGGTGGCGCCCCAAAGGAAAAGGGCTGGGAGGAGGGCGCTTTCGCGGCAAGCGTGTCGGACCCCGGCACCAAAGTAGACCATGCCTGGTTTCGGGGAGGCTGGTGGGATCCTCTCACGATGGCGTGGAATGCCGTTGCCAATGGCAAGGTGGAGGACAAGCCGCCCGTGTCCGAGGGTGGATCAGCTCCCGGCGCAACCCTGGCCGTCCCCTTCGAGGTCGGCCCCAAGGGGTACAAGACCGTTGTGGTGCGCCTGGCTTGGTACGTGGGAAGCACAAACCTGCGTCTTGGGCAGGACCCAAAGAAAGAGGACGGAGCGGCATCGCCCGCAGAGGGGCCATACAAAGCGTGGTACACGAGCCGCTTCCGTGACATCCAGGAGGTGATGGGATACTGGAACGAGAAATACGCGGAGCTGCGAGCTCAGACCCAGCGCTTCACCGACTGCTTTTACGATACCACGCTTCCGCCAGAAGTCGTTGATGCCGTCAGCGCCAACCTCACGATCCTGAAATCACCCACTGTCCTGCGCCAAGCGGATGGTCGCCTCTGGGCTTGGGAAGGTTGCGGCGACAACAGTGGTTGCTGCCATGGTTCCTGCACCCATGTTTGGAACTACGCTCAAGCCATTCCGCACTTGTTTCCGAGCCTCGAACGCACGCTTCGCCAGACCGAGTTCGAGGCATCCCAGAAGGAGGACGGACACCAGGCCTTCCGAAGCGCCCTCCCGATCCGGCCTCAAGTGCACGACTTTCATGCCGCTGCCGACGGTCAACTGGGAGGCATCATGAAAGTCTACCGGGATTGGCGGATCAGCGGCGACCTGGAATGGCTCCGCCACTTGTGGCCGAAAGTGAAGGCCAGCCTGAATTACTGCATAGAGACATGGGATCCCTCGCGAAAAGGGGTGGTGGAAGAACCTCATCACAATACCTACGACATTGAGTTCTGGGGGCCTGACGGAATGTGTACCAGTTTCTACCTGGGTGCTCTGAAGGCGGCTGTGGCCATGGGAAAAGCGCTCGGAGATCCAGTACCCGAATTTGCTGACCTCCTTGAAAAGGGTACCCAACTGGCAGAGTCGCAGCTCTACGATGGGGAGTACTTTATCCAGCGGATTGAATGGAAGAATCTGAAGGCCAAGAATCCGCTCGAGGTCCAAAGTTTTGGAGGTGACTACTCCCCCGAAGCTCGGGAGTTGCTGGCAAAAGAAGGTCCCAAGTACCAGTACGGCACAGGTTGCCTGGCTGACGGCGTGCTGGGCAGCTGGCTGGCCATGGTCTGCGGCGTCGGCCAAGTCCTCGATCCCAAAAAAGTGCGCAGCCATCTAGTTTCCGTGCACAAATACAACCTGGTTCGAGATCTTTCCGATCATGCCAACCCGCAGCGCCCGAGCTATGCCTGTGGAGCGGAGGGAGGTCTGCTTATCTGTACCTGGCCCAAAGGGGGAGCTCTTTCCTTGCCCTTCGTCTATTCCAACGAAGTGTGGACCGGCATCGAGTACCAGGTTGCCTCCCACCTTATCCTCATGGGAAGAGTCGAGGAAGGACTGGAAATCGTGCGGGTTTGCCGCGCGCGGTACGATGGCCGGACCCGCAACCCGTTCAACGAGTATGAATGCGGCCACTGGTACGCACGCGCGATGTCCAGCTATGCCCTGCTGCAATCCTTGAGCGGGGCTCGTTACGACGCCGTGGAGAAGGTGCTCTACCTCGAACCTCGAGTTAGCGGGGATTTCCGCGCGTTTCTCTCCACAGCCACTGGTTTCGGCATTGTGGGGGTCCGCAAAGGAAAGCCGTTCTGTGAGGTGAAGTCAGGGAAGATCGAAATACGCGAAACGCGGTACCAGCCCAATAAGGCGTGAAGCAGCAATCCAAGCGATCCTTTCCCAAGCGCACATGAGTTTCCCTTCGCTGACAGGCGCTGAATCCCAGCGGTATTCCAGACACCTTCTGCTGCCTGAGATCGGCGTGGAAGGCCAGCTTCGGCTTCGTGCCGCCTCGGTCCTGTGCGTAGGGGCGGGCGGCTTGGGGTCTCCGGTGGCCATGTACCTGGCAGCCGCAGGTGTCGGCCGCCTTGGGTTGATGGATGCGGATCGTGTGGATCTGACCAATCTGCAGCGCCAGATTCTGCACGGGACGCCGGACATCGGCCGAGCCAAAACCGAGAGCGCATTCGAGACGCTGGCGAGGCTGAACCCTGAGGTAAAAGTGGAGGTAAGCTCGGCCAGGCTGACCAGCCAGAACGCGATGAAGGTCATAAGCCAGTACGACCTTGTGGTCGACTGCACCGACAACTTCCCCGCCCGCTTCCTGATCAACGACGCCTGCTACTTTCTCCAGAGGCCCCTTGTCTACGGGGCAATTTATCGTTTCACCGGCCAGGCCAGTCTCTTTGCCCCCCATCTCGGGGGCCCCTGCTATCGATGCTTGTACCCGGAACCACCCGCACCGGGAGTGGCTCCCTCCTGCGCTGAGTCGGGAGTGTTGGGCGTACTGCCGGGGATCGTTGGGTGTATCCAAGCCACAGAGGCGCTCAAACTGCTGCTCGGATGCGGAGTCTCTCTGATGGGTCGGCTGCTTTTGCTGGACGCCTTGGAGATGAAGTTCCGTGAACTGAAAGTCACGCGGGATCCCGCATGCCCCCTGTGCGGCCCCGACCCAACCATCCAAGGAGTAACCGACCTACCCGAAACCTGCTCTATGAGCCAATCCCATCACCAAAGTTCTCCGGCATCCGCAGCTGCGGATGAGATGACCGTGCAGCAGCTGAAAGCCGCACTGGAAAGCAACCTCCAGGGCGCCATCCTGATAGATGTGCGCGAGCCGGCGGAATACCAGATCGCTTGCATCCCCGGATCCACACTGATCCCGCTGGGAACTCTGCCCCAGCAGGCTAACAGCCTCGACCGCAACACCACTTACTACGTGCACTGCCGCAGTGGCATGCGGTCACGCCAGGCTGTGGATTACCTGAAATCACAGGGATTCTCCAAAGTCTGGAACGTTACCGGCGGGATTCTGGCCTGGTCCGAGCAGATCGATCCCGAGGTGCCAAAATACTGAGCCTCCCAGGGCCTGGGGAAGCTAAGGGACCCGGTCCTCATGACCGCTCCGGGAAGGGGCTGAATCAGCTTTCGTCCTTCGAAGGGCTTGATCGAGCTCTTCTTGGGAGCTTTGCCTCACCTCGCGGGCCCCTGATGGACCTACCGGAGGCGGTTGGGGGCGCGTGTCGCTCGCGGTAAACCTGCGGGGCGATACCCATAATCCGGTGGAAGACACGCGAGAAATGGCTGTGATCGTAGAACCCCGTAGCCACAGCGATATCCGTGCACTTGCGGTCTGTGTCCGCGAGCAGGCAACAGGCTGCGTTGATGCGTACGCGGAGGAGGTACTCTCGCGGCGGGCTGCCAAAGAGCCTTTGGAAGAGTCGGTCGAACTGGCTGCGCGAAAGACCAGCCATGGCCGCCAGCTTCTTCGTGGTCAGAGGTTCTGCGAATTGTTCATGGATTTGCCGCACGGCGCGAGACAACCGCCCAAACTTACCCGGAGGAGCTCGAAGGCCTTCGACCTCCCGATGAATTCCGGCAACGCCGATGATTCTCCCCTGGCGATCGCGCACGGGAACCTTGCTGTAAATGATCAGGCGATCGGATCCCACCTCTTCCGGGGCTGGGGCGAGCGCATTGATAATCGGCTCCCCTGATTCCATCACTTGCCGATCGCCGGCCACGTACATCGCGGCCCGGTCTTCTGGCCAAAAGTCGAAGTCATTCTTGCCAATGGTCTCAGCTTCCGAGCCGACACGGCAGTACTCACAGGCCCTGCGGTTGTGCATGACAAACCTCCCCTGCCGGTCCTTCATGAAGAAAGCGACGTCAGGGACCAGATCCAGTAACTGCTGGAAAGGGCGAAAATCACCGATACGACGCAGGAAGGCGGTCTTGAATTGCCCGGTGTTCATGCGGAAATCATGCACAAGAACAGCACGTCCTTGCAAGCAACATTCCCAGCAAACCTTATGCTGGAGACAGTTACAGTAACCAATGCGAATGCCGCCCCTGCTTCCATCGACAAAGCCTCCTTCTCCGGACCCTCGAGAGGCTGCTCAAAGAAAAGCGGCCGCTTGTTGTGGATTTCAAAGGCCCGAAGGGCTAGGATCCATGCGAACAGACCCCGTAACACGGCTAACTCATGAATACTGAGCAACTTTACCAGGAGCGCTTGAACCGATATGTAACGGCAATGAGGAACGAGAGGCCCGATCGCATCCCCATGCGTCCCTTCGTGGCTGAGTTCACCGCCCGCTATGCGGGTTACACCTGCCAGGAGGTCTGCCACGACTACAATAAGGCGTTTGAAGCAGCGATCAAGACCGCGCGCGATTTTGAGTGGGATGCCGTCGTGCCGAACATGGTCTACGTCTGGACTGGTTTGGCTCAAGCCGCTGGTTTGCGTTACTATGGCATCCCGGGAATCGGAATCCCCCACACCACGGGCTTCAACTACATCGAACCCGGGGAAGACCAAGCATTCATGCGCGAGGACGAGTATGACGAGCTAATCAAAGATCCTACGGGTTTCCTCTACAATGTTTGGCTTCCCCGAGTCTCGTCGGAAGTCGCGCGGATCGGCGAACCGTCCACCTACCGGAACAACCTGGCCCTGGTAAAGAGTTCCATGGCCATGCTGACCTATTTCTACGCTTTTGGCCCCCAAGTGGGCCGGATGCGAACCGAATGTGGGACGGCTTCGGCCATTGCGGGGATTTTCAAGGCACCGTTTGACATCATCGCCGACAAGCTGCGCGGTTACGTGGGGCTGACCATGGACATGGCCACTCAGCCGAAGAAGGTTCTCGCCGCATGTGAAGCACTGATGCCGCATCTGGTCAACGTAGGGCTCACCACGGCTGACCCCTCCAATCTGGTGCCAATCGGTTTCTGGATGCACCGTGGATGCGTCCCGTTTATCAACCCCAGACAGTTTGATAGCCACTATTGGCCCACCCTCAAGCCCTGTATAGAGGAGTTCTGGAAGAATGGGCACCAGACCCTCTTCTATGCTGAAGGCAAATGGAAGCACCACTTTGGAGCGTTTCGCGAGTTGCCTGATCGCAGCATTGTCTTCCATTGTGACCGGGATGACGTCTTCGAGGCTCACAAGAGTCTTCACGACAAGTTTGCACTCAGTGGCGGCATTCCCAATACTCTCCTGAGTTTTGGAAAGCCTGACGAAGTAAGAGAGTTCTGCCTGCGGGTCATCCGTGAAGTGGCGCAGGAAGGTGGCTACATCATGGACGCCGGGGCGATCATGCAGGATGACACCAGCATCGAGAACATGCGAGTCATGACCGATGTCTGCCGTGAGCATGGGGGCTACTCTGCCGGAAGCTATTCGACACCCACTTCCATCGCACCAGCAGATCTCCCCTCGTCGGTGGTTTCCCGCAAGAGTGTTCAAGGCCTCAGCGGTCGGACGCCTCCGCTCATCCGGCCGGGTATCTGCCTCCCTTGGGAGACCAAGAAGTCTGAACTTCCCGAAATCACGGGCGACCAGGATCTCATGCGCCGGGTGTGGGAGCAGGTTGATGCACTGGGAAATATGTATATCTGGCAACTGCTCCTGAGTTTCTAGACAGCCGGCTAGCCTTTGACCCGAAGCACGCTGACTGAGTGCAAGACCTAACTGCTGAGCGAAGCACTGGGGTTGTTCAATTTACCGATGAATCCTACACAAGCTCATTCCTTCAACCGTTTCGTCCTCTCATCGGCGACCAAGGTCGCCATGCCGATTGCTGCCTACCCCGGCCTTCATCTCACCGGTGCGAGTATTCGGGAGGTGGTGACCAATCCCCAAGCGCAATTCGAGGCACAGGCTGCCCTGCAAGCAAGGTACAAAAGCCACGTCCTCCTTTCCGCCATGGATCTGAGTGCGGAGGCGGAAGCCTTTGGATGCACCCTCTATGCCCCAGAAAACGAGGTGCCCTCGGTTACGGGCAGGCTCGTAACCAGCCTGGAACAGGCCAAAGAACTCCCAATCCCCCAACCAGGAGACAAGCGGACTGCAGTCCACCTGGAGGCGGTGACGAAGCTTCGCCAGTCGGGGGTGGCGCCCCTGGTCCTCGGGGGATGCATTGGTCCTTTCTCTCTCGCCGCCCGCCTGGTGGGAGTGAGTGAGGCCATGGAACTTACCATGACGGACCCGGCTCTCATCCACCAGGTGCTGGAGAAATGCGTGGGTTTCCTGACCGAGTATGGCGGAGCGTTTCGACGGGCCGGGGCGAACGGGCTCATCATGGCAGAGCCGGCAGCCGGCCTTCTTTCCCCGCGCGCCTTGGCGCAGTTTTCCTCGGCTTACATCCGAACCATAGGGGCTGCACTGCAGGACGGAGAGTTCGCGGTGATTTTGCACAACTGCGCCGCCAGACTCGCTCATCTTCAGCCGATTCTGGATACAGGGCTGAAGACCTATCACTTCGGGGCACCCATGGATCTGCCTCTTGCGCTGACAAAAGTGCCCTCCGACGTGGTGGTGTGCGGCAACCTGGATCCTGCGGGCGTGTTTTGCGGCAAGTCGCCAGAAGAGGTCGAGAGCATCACAGGTGCCCTGTGCAACTCTACCGCCGCCAGTAAGAACCACGTGGTCTCCTCGGGCTGCGACCTACCCCCCAATGTCCCGCTCGCGAATCTGGACGCCTTTTATCGCGGAATCGCGAGCTGATGCGCCGAGTCAACCTACTATCTGATCTCGAGGAGGTCTGCGGATTAGTTCGCGTTCTAGACTTTCTCCGTTAAGCACTTAGCTTGGAACGGAGCGGTCAATATTTTGCTTTGCACCTTGGGCAAACCGCCTCATTGTCTCCCTTGTATGGGTATTCGACGAGAGGCGCGTGAGCGAGCCGTACAGTTTCTGTTCCAGCACGACCTGAATCCACCTGCGGATTTGGAGGCGGCGTTGGTTGTTTTCTGGGATTCGCAACGTCCCTCGGCAATTGCGCAGGAGGAGGGAAAAGCAACCTGGGGCCAGCCCCAACCCTCACCCGAGCCCACTCCGGAAGAAACCTCGACCCGGATTTTCGCCGAACCACTCATCCGGGGCACGCTTGAACACCGCGCCCAACTCGATGAACTCATTGCCAAGTACGCGAAGAACTGGGATCTGAGCCGGATGGCTGCCGTCGATCGTAACATCCTACGACTTGCCCTTTTTGAGATGCACCACCGCGAGGATATTCCACCCGTAGTCAGCATTAACGAGGCTGTTGATCTGGCCAAGAAATACTCAACCCAGGACAGCGGTAAGTTCGTCAACGGGATACTGGATCGGGTGAGGTCGGAGTTGATGCGACCGGCACGGACGGTCAAATAGAGGGCAGGAAAAAGGAATGTTCGCCGACCTGCACCTACACAGCCTCTATTCGGATGGTACCTACTCTCCGGAAGAAGTAGTTTCCTTCGCACGCCAACATGGTTTAGACGTCATCTCGCTGACCGACCATGACACCGTCCAAGGGTGCCTGGGAGCAACTCAAGCCTGCAGGCAAAACGGGGTGGAGTTCATACCCGGGGTGGAGTTGACCGCGGAGATGGATAGTCACGAGATCCATCTGCTTGGATACGGCATGGATACGGACAATGCCAAGCTTCAGGAAGCTTTGGAACGTTTTCAGGGTGTGCGGCAGAACCGCGTCCGTGAGATGGTAGCGAGGCTTAACCGTCTTCAGGTCCCGTTGGAGGCGGAATCGGTCTTCTCCCTTGCCAACTGTCTCTCTCCAGGTCGGCCTCATGTTGCTAGAGCCTTGGTAAAAAAGGGTTTATGTGGTAGTGTAGATGAAGCCTTCGACCGTTTTCTCAAGCGAAACCGGCCTGCCTGGGTGCCAAAAATGAAGATATCGGCAAGCGAGGCGGTGGAACTGCTCCACCAGGCGGGAGGCGTTGCGGTCTTGGCGCATCCGGGTATCACCAGTGCAGACCATCTCATCCCCGCTCTGGTGGAGTTGGGGTTGGATGGAATCGAATGCTTCCACACCAAACACTCCACCGCGAGCAGCGAGTACTACATCATGTTGGCTGAGCAGCATCGGGTGCTGGTCACCGGCGGTTCCGATTGTCACGGCATGAGCAAGGGCAAACCACTGATCGGCACGGTCAAGCTACCCGGGGTGTATCTGGATTCGCTTCGGGTCAGGCTCAACGAGCTCCAATCTCAATGCAAGTCTGCCGACGCTGGCTGACCAGGCTCAGCCCCTCCAATTTCACTTTCTTACCATGGGATTGTTCCAAAAACTGAAGGAGGGTCTGCAAAAGACCCATGCCAAGCTGTTCCACGAGATCAAGCGAATCGTGACCGGTTCGCCTCGCCTCACCGGCACGACGGTCGAAGAGTTGGAAGCGGCCCTCTTGGGGGCTGATTTTGGGCTCTCCATGACCACGCAGATCATCAATGCCGTCAGGAAATCTTATGAAGGCCAGGGGGGAAAAGGCCCCAACGTTTTCGCGGTGGCATGTGCCGAGGTCGAGAAGAGTCTCAGTTCCTGTAAACCAGGCCTGACTCAGGCCAAAGAGGGGGTCACGGTGGTCTCGGTCGTGGGTGTGAACGGCACCGGAAAAACCACGACCTGTGCCAAGCTGGCAAAGCTGGTGCAGGACCAAGGTCAATCGGTCACTCTCGCAGCCTGTGACACCTTCCGGGCCGCAGCCATAGAGCAATTGAAACTCTGGGGACAGCGGCTTGGCGTTCCGGTCATTGCAGGCAACTATCACGCGGATCCTGCCGCGGTGGCGCATGATGCGATCACGGCGGCCGAGGCGAGAGGATCCAGCTACCTTTTCGTGGATACCGCCGGCCGCCTGCACACCAAGAGGAATCTCATGCAGGAGTTACAGAAGCTACACCGGGTAATGGCCAAGAAGCTGCCGGGTGCTCCTCACGAGGTACTCCTGGTTCTCGACGCGACGACCGGCATGAATGCGCTCACCCAGGCCCGTGAATTCCACAAAGCGGTACCTTTGACCGGATTGGTGGTCACCAAGTTGGATGGCACGAGCAAGGCGGGCATGGTGGTGGCCATTCAAAAGGAGCTGTGTCTTCCGGTGAAATACGTAGGGGTCGGGGAAAAAGCAGATGACCTGCAACCTTTTGACGCCAAGCAGTTCGCCGAAGCGCTATTTGGGGAATAAGACCAACTTTCCCCTTGGCAAAGGTCTCAAGTTGCGCAGAGAATGGCCGCGTACACATGAGCCCAGCCAGAAATCATCGCCTTCACCTCGCACTCTTAACACTCGTCCTTGGCCTCTTCCCAGCCTTGCTGGGTGCCACCCCTCCGCCGCTCTCGCCAGGGACTTTGGCCGTCTCACGAGATGGCTTGCAGCTCTTCGTCGGCTGCCAGACTGCGAACCGCGTTCTCTGCGTGGATCGGAGCAGCGGGGGTATTGTCCGCAGCCTTCCCGTACCGGCGTCCCCCTCGGGTCTGTGCGTGTCACCTGACGGAAAGCGTCTCTACGTGACCTGCGCCGCTCCGTCGAGCAAAGTGGTCGTTTTTGACCTGGTGACCGGAAAAAGCACCCTGGAAGTATCGCTGGGCCACACCGCCCTGGCTCCGGTGCTCGCTCCGGATGAAAGCACGCTCTACGTCTGTGAGGAGTTCCAGGATTGCGTTGCCATTGTCGACTTGAAAACCAAGAAGGTCCGCGACCGCGTGGCTGTCCGCCGGGAGCCGGTTGCGGCTGCTTTGACGAAAGATGGCCGTTTCCTGCTTGTAGCCAATCAACTTCCGCATGGTCGCGCGGATGGCGATTACGTGGGGGCCTTCGTCTCCGTGATTGATACTTCGGCACGCAAGGTTGTGAAGGAACTCCGCCTGTTGAACGGCAGCACTGCCCTCACGGATGTTCAGATCTCACCCGACGGCCGCTATGCCTGCGTCACACATATCCTCGCCAGGTACTATCTCCCGACGACTCAACTCGACCGGGGTTGGATGAATACGAACGCGGCGACGTTGATTGACCTGGACACCATGGAGATCTTCAACACCTTCCTTCTGGATGGGGTGGATAGCGGAGCCGCAAACCCCCGCGCGATCGCTTGGACTCGCGATGGTCGTTTTCTCACGGTCGCCCATGCAGGGACCCACGAAGTTTCGGTCATCGATTTTCCCGCCCTCCTGGCGAAGATAACGGCCCTGCCCAAAGTACGCCCATCGCAGCAGTCCTACTCATCCGCATCCGCGTCCCAATCGCAGGCCGACGTCCCGAATGACCTAGCCTTCCTCGCCGGAATCTCACGGCGAGTACGGCTCCCTGGGACGGATCGGGGGCCGAGGGCGATCGCTACCTTCGGTTTTGAGGCGTTCACAGCCAACTATTTTTCCGATTCCCTGTCGCACTTGAGCCTGACGAATGCACTCTCCGCCCCCAAGACGTTCGTTCTGGCCAAGAATGGCCCCCCTACTCCCCAACGATTGGGAGAGTTCTACTTTCATGACGCGGGTATCTGCTTCCAGGGTTGGCAGAGTTGCGCCAGCTGTCATCCCGGCGAAGCGCGCATCGATGGCTTGAACTGGGACTTGCTCAATGACGGCATTGGGAATCCCAAGAATACGAAAAGCATGCTACTCACGCACCGGACACCTCCAGCCATGAGTACGGGTGTTCGTGACACGGGCGAGACGGCGGTCCGGGCCGGCATACGCCACATCCTCTTCAGCGCGCCAGGGCCCGAGGTGGCCTCTTCGATGGATGCGTATCTGAAATCGCTCCAGCCCGTGCCAAGCCCTCACTTGGTCAAAGGGAAACTCTCCCCCCAGGCACGGCGCGGCGAACGCCTCTTCTACTCCTCGAAAGTCGGCTGTGCGGTCTGCCATCCCAAGGGGCTGTTCACCGATCTGCAGTCGTACGATGTAGGTACCCAAGGCCCCCTTGACCGGGAAGTTCACGTCTTTGACACTCCCACCCTCATCGAAGGCTGGCGCACGGCTCCCTATTTGCACGACGGGTCAGCAGCCACGCTGCGCGAACTGTTGACGACCCGAAATCCAAAGGATCAACACGGCAAAACTTCTCACCTGAAGGCTTCCGAGCTCGACGACTTGGAGGCTT
The DNA here is from genome assembly GCA_964411985.1 of uncultured Verrucomicrobiota bacterium. Lineage (GTDB taxonomy): Bacteria > Verrucomicrobiota > Verrucomicrobiia > Limisphaerales > J093 > CAYPNF01. The sequence goes on along the minus strand of CAYPNF010000005.1, from coordinate 15,364 downwards.
TCCTCCTGTCGCTATGACCCGGGTTTGCCCTCAAAGAGTCCACAAATTCGCATCCTGGCTGGGATGTTGGGCAGTCATGCTCGCAGTCGGCCCTGTAGCCTGGTCCGAAACCCTCATCGAGCGATTTCGCGCCGGTCCGATGGCCAGCGTGAAGGAGATCGTCTTCGTGGGAAGGAAGCTCAATGATTCGGATGGCCATTGGTACGCCAACTTCGGCTATTACGCCCATGATGCGAATCGAAAAGCCTGGAGGGAAGGGTCGAAGCTCTATCGATACTCGCTCCAGACCAAGCAGACAACCGTCCTTCTGGAAGACCCACGCGGTGGCATACGGGATCCTCAAATCAGCTATGACGGGGAGAGAATCCTCTTTTCCTATCGGAAGGGCGGCACCGAAAACTACCTGCTCCATGAGATAAACGTGGATGGCAGCGGCCTTCGACAGCTCACGGAGGGCCAGTATGACGACATCGAGCCCACCTATTTGCCCGATGGAGACATCGTGTTTATCTCCAGCCGGTGTAAACGTTGGGTGAACTGCTGGCTGACCCAAGTCGCCGTCCTCCATCGATGCGATCCGGATGGAAAGAACGTGCGCCCCATTTCCAGCAACAACGAGCAGGATAACACTCCCTGGCCCTTGCCGGACGGCCGCATCCTCTACACCCGCTGGGAGTACGTCGATCGCAGCCAGGTCAATTACCATCATCTCTGGGTCGCCAATCCTGACGGCACGAGTCAGATGATCTACTACGGGAACCTGCACCCCAGCATCACCATGATCGATGCCAAACCGGTTCCTGGTTCTCATCGGATTGTGGCTAGTTTCTCCCCAGGGCACGGGATCATTGAGCACGCCGGGGCAATCACTCTGGTGGATCCCAAGGCTGGCCCCGACGCTCTTGCCTCCGCGAAAAGGATCAGCAAAGGCGACCACTACCGTGATCCGTGGGCGTTCAGCGAAAAGTGCTTCATGGCTGCCACCGGGAAATCGGTCGTACTCATGGATTCGGGTGGAGAAACGGTGGAACTCGTCCGACTTCCTCCAGGAGACGAAGCCTCCGGAATGCAGTGTCATGAACCTAGGCCCGTCATCTCCCGCCATCGTGAGCGCGTCATTCCGGATCGCATCAACCCGAAGGAAGGAAACGGGCGTTTGGTATTGGCGAACATTTATGAAGGCCGCAACATGGGCGGCTTGGAGAAAGGATCGATCAAGAAGTTGCTGGTCCTGGAGACCCTCCCGATGCCGATTCATTACACGGGCGGCATGGACCCCATCAGCTACGGTGGAACGTTCACGCTGGAGCGCATCCTGGGCACTGTGCCAGTCGAGGAGGATGGTTCGGCTTACGTTGAGCTGCCGGCGCTGCGCAGCTTCTTCTTTGTGGCTTTGGACAAGGATGATCTCTCCGTCAAGCGAATGCAGAGCTTCCTGACGGTCATGCCGGGCGAGGTTACCAGTTGCGTGGGTTGCCATGAGCAGCGGACCCAGACCCCGAGCAGCCCCGTTGCCCTTCCAGCAGTGGCTGCCGCCCGTCGCGCCCCCAGCCGGGTGGAACCGATCCGTGATGTGCCGGAAGTGATTGATTTTCCCAGGGATGTGCAGCCCATCCTCGATGACCTTTGCGTTCGCTGCCACGGCTATGAGAAGAACGACGCGGGAGGGCCGAGGGCCGGACGGCTGTTGCTCACAGGGGATCATGGGCCCATGTTCAGCCACAGCTACTACATGCTCACCATTGGGCGTCTCTTCTCGGATGGGCGCAACCTGGCGAAGAGCAATTACGAACCCCGCACGCTCGGCTCCTCCGCCAGTCGGCTCCTAAAGTTGCTGGATGGGACTCACTACGAGGTCAAAGCAACCGATCATCAGAAGCGCGTGTTGCGCCTCTGGATCGAAACCGGAGCTGCTTATCCTGGAACCTATGCCGCGCTGGGGACGGGAATGATCGGCAGCTACGCCGAAAACCAGCAGATCAATCTGGACCATGACTGGGCCGCCACCCAGGCGGGAGCCAAAGTCATCCAACAACGGTGCGCCAGCTGCCACAGCGACCCCAAGCGAATCCTTCCGCAAACCCTTTCGGACGAGCGCGGAGTCTCCTTCTGGGAACCGGACATGGCCGATCCGCGGCTGAATACCAGCCGGCACATTGTTTTCAATCTCTCCCGCCCGGAGAAGTCGATGATTCTGCTCGCTCCCCTCGCCAAATCAGCGGGCGGCTGGGGCCTTTGCGCTGATCCCCAGACCAAAGCCCTGGTCACGGTCTTCGCCAATACCGAGGACTCAGGTTACCAAGCGCTGCTGGCCATGTGTGCCGCCGGGAAACAGAACTTGGAAAAGGCGAAGCGGTTCGACATGCCTGGCTTTCAACCCCGGGTCGACTGGGTGCGCGAGATGAAGAGATATGGTGTGCTACCGGCAGACCACACGGGGCCGGTGGATCCCTACGCCACGGAACTGCTCTATTGGCAGTCCCTATGGTATCGGCCTCAAGACGTCGCAGCTCAATAGTCTCGCGAAGGACTTCGCGCCGAAAAGCGGCATTTTTTGGGGTCCTAGCGACTAGCAACGCTCTCTGCCAAGACTACTGGAACAGCTTGGGCGCGAAGTCCGCAAGGTAGAGGCGCCAGATCGGCCAGCTGTGATCCCCTTCCGTCAGGAGCCACTCGTGGCGGATCCCCTTGCCCGAGAGCAACGCTACAAAGTCCTTGTTGCGTTGAAGCAGAAAGTCATCCTTTCCACAGGCGATCCAGAGAAGTCGCAGCCGCGAGTTAGCCGAGTCTGGCTGCTTGAGGAAACCCGCAATCGCCTCAGCGGAGGGCACTGAGGAACTGAAACCGCCGACCCATCCAAATCGCTCGGGATGATTCAACCCGATGGTCAACGCCTGCCCTCCCCCCATGCTCAAGCCGGCGAGGGCACGACCCGCAGGTTTGGTTTCCACCCGATAATTCGTCTCGACCAAAGGCATCACGTCCCCCAGCAAATCTTTCTCAAAAGCCACCGTATTGTTGGTGTATCCGGATCCCCCGCCTGAACCGATGAGTGCGTGGCCATCCATCATTACCATGACCATGGGCCGAATTCGCTTCTGGGCCAGGAGATTGTCGAGAATCCAATGAGCCTTGCCATGCACCACCCAGGTGGCTTGGTTGTCGCCCGAGCCGTGTTGAAGATAGAGCACCGGATAACGTCTTCCTTTGGATTTCTCGTACCCTGGCGGAGTATAAACCCAAACTTCCCGCGTTCGGTTCAGCGCCCGCGAAGCGTAAGCATGCTGGTGCACCGTTCCATGCGGGACGGGCTGGAAATCGTGAGGCAGGGGCGGATCGCCTGGAATGTGAAGGATACTCGTGCGCGGCTCGCGCATGGGTTTGATCCAGGGATTGCCGGGATCGATCATCGAGACTCCGTCCATTTGAAAACTGTACTCGTAAACCCCCGGCTTCACCGGCCCCACGGTGGCAGTCCAAAGACCATCCTCACCTCGGGTCATGGGTTGTCGCTCTTTCGCCCACTGCCCTCCCACCTGCACCTCAGCGGCCTTGGGCGCACGAACACGAAAGACCACCTGCCCATCCGCGAGCACCTCAGGAGAGCGGACTGCTGGCGTCCCCTGCCTGCGCACAGGGGTATTGGTGGTCACCGCGACGGAGGCGGGGGTGTCGGCGGCCTGGGAAAGCGCGCAACCGAATGAGGCAAAAGCCAAAACCAAGAGGAATCGAGTCATGGCTGCGGACGCTAACAGAGTCTTGAGCGTTCGTCAAAGCGGACGGTGCCAACCGAGAGAGCCACCCATGCCGAGCTGCGGCGGCCTGGTTGATATTCACTCTGAGGATCCTTGAGAATGATTCCCTTGTGCCCCGCACGCGCGGCATCCTGCAGTGCCAGATCTGCATCGGTGGCGCGTCCGGCGTGGGTGACCCTGGAAATCCGAAAGAAATTTCCAGGGAGTCTCAGAGACTCCAGTCTCCTGCGCCTCTCCCACAAGGGTTCACTCACCAACGCGGCACCGCCAGCCCAATACAGATCGAAAGCCACGAAGTGGAAATCCACTTCCGCATCCGGGAATAGGTCTCTTTCGCGCTTGCCCAAATGCACTTCCAGGACCTGCAAAGGCAGAAACTCTTCACCCCGCATGGCAACGATGGCACCGTCAAGAATGAATTCCCCCTCGGTTCCCGAGGCCGCCTGGATGATCTCCGGAAAAGCCATGGTCACCTCATTCTGATCCATGCTGTAGAGCCTGGCTTGCCCGCCAGCCTTGTGGACCTGGCATCGCAGGCCCACGTAGGCCGGCTCCACCCAGGTTCCAGCCTCAGGAGAAGCCGGGACAAAGAACTCCGACTGGGTACCGGATGCTGCCCGGGTGCCGGATCCCCGGATCTTCTCGAACGCACTTCTGGCGTCACGAGCTCGGGCCGCCATCATGAACCGGATGGGCCGAAACGGTTGCGGACCAGCCTCGCTCAACCGCCGTTCGGATACCAGCACGGCAACCTCCGCCATGTCTCCCACCAGGCGTGCTGCTCTGCGCACTTCCTCGATCTTGGAACCGAAAGCCTCTGCCAGGGCCTCCTCGACGCCCCCCGGTGTCAAACCAACCCGGATGCCCCCATCCAACAGCTTCGTCATCCACTTACCCTCGAACGCACTCGAGCGCTCCAACAGTTTTCTCCATCGAGCCAGGCTCGCGGCACTTTTCCGGCCTGCACCCAATTCCGCCACCGCCTCGGCCACCTCACACATCTTCACCCCCGTCGATGGGGTGCCTTTGGCGGCCAACAATTCATGGACCGTCTCGGCCGTGTCCCCTTGCCGAAGGAACACCTCCCGCAGCTCCTGGTCTTTCACTCCCGCCAGCGGACAAAGGGTGTCGCGGAGGAAACCCCACCCGATCTGCGGTTTGCGAGCGGTGCCTTCCGCACTGGAAACCGAGCACAACCAGGACACGACTGTACCCAAATCCAAGCCCGCCAAAGTCCGTAAGAAGCCGACCAGCACCTTCGTCTTTTCTGTTTTCTTTCTGGTATCCTGGATTTGTGCGCAGACCCACGCGAACTGCTGGAAAGTGCCAGGGACGAGGTGATCCATCTGGCTCGCGAGCGGCGCTCCTACCTGTTCCGTGGCGCCAGTCTTAGCGGGATGTGATAGAACCGGGGCAACAGCGGGAACCTCGGAAACTTCCAAGTGCAGCCCCAATTGGTCCTCCTGGCTCAAAGCCCGTGCGTCATACCCCTTGGATCGAAGCACCTCCGCAAAGTCGGCGGCAAAGCCGTGCAGCGTGCAAACCCTTCGCGGTGACACGAGTTGCACCATCTCGAGCAACTCCGGAAAGTCAGCGTGATCGCTGAGGGGGAACGCCGCGTCGCATCGCGAGCGAAACCGGAAATTGGGATCCATCGCCCACCCGGTGACAAAGGCACTTCGAGACCCGGCCAACCCTCGGGTGGCTGCAACCCCCGGAGGAACGATCAGGACTTTCCCCGCTGGCGTCGAGAGGTCCCAGAGGTCGTACGCCGGAAACTGACAACCCAACTCGGCGTAGATAGCGGCAAGTTTATGGACCTGCGGATGGACCACCAGCGGCATTCCCTCCTCACGCAAGCAACAGAGCAGCTCCTGGCTCTTCCCCAGCGCATACCCCTGCAAAACCGGGGTCTCCTCGTTGTCCAAAGCATCCCGGCAGAAACGGACGATGGACTGGATCACATTGGAGGCGGGGGGGAATTGGTATTCGGGCCGCCCAAAAGTCGTCTCCATGACCAGCACGTCGGCATGGCAAGGGCGGCAAGGCTCACAAGACTTACCTGCCCGCAGTTTGAAATCGCCGGTATAGAGGAGAGTCGCCCCATCTGCTTCCACCAATACCATGGCACTGCCCAGAATATGGCCCGCGGGCAGAAGCGTGATACGGTAGGAACCGCCGGGTCCGGTGTATTCCCTCACCTCATGATAAGCCTGCTCGTGTGCCACTGGAATCGAGCCCAGCCGGGCTTTCAGAAACCGCCGGGTGGGGTGAGTGCAAACTACCTCCCGGTGAAGGGCGGCGTGATCACTGTGCGCGTGGGTGATGACCACCCGATCCTCTCCCTTGACGGGACGTGGCGCGTCGAGCCACAGCCCAAGGCCAGGAAGGTGCAACCCCCCCGCCTGGTACTGAAAATCCATCAACGCCGACACGGCGATCACTCTATGCGGGTCACGCCGGATGTAAAACACCAATTGGGTCGGTCAACCCCATCCTCGCTCGATCTCTTCCAGACTCTTGCCTTTGGTCTCCGGCACCATGGCCACCACGAACCACAGCGCGAGGAGACTAAACCCGCCATAGACCCAGAACGTCTTCGCGGGTCCGATCGCCGGATTGTCGTTCAACATCGGAAAAGTCTGAGCCACAATATAGCAGGCACTCCAGATGGTGAAGGTCGCCACGGACATCGCTCGGCCCCGGATCTTCGTCGGAAAGATCTCAGAACAGATAATCCAGGAGATGGGCCCCATGGCCATCGAGAAGGCGGCGATGAAACCGAGGATGGCGAGCAGCAAGCCTATGCCACCGCCTCCGGCCTGGAACATGAAGCCCACCGCTGCCAGCGAGACCACTTGCACCGCCAAGCCGATAATCAGGAGAGGACGCCGACCGGCTTTGTCGACGAACAGAATCGCCACGAAAGTAAACAGAAGGTTCACCAGCCCAATCACCGCCGAGGAGGTGAAGGAGTCCTTCACCCCGACACCAGCCGTGGTAAAGATCTTGGTGCTATAGTACATGATCGCATTGATGCCGCAAAACTGGGAAAAAGCCATGAGCAGCACGGCGATGATCAGGGGCCGACGGAAACGCGCGTGGAACAATTCCGAGAAGCGTCCTTCCTCCTGACCCATCACGTCTTTCACGGCCGCGATTTCCTGGTCCGCATGCGCAGGCCCTCCCACCTCGCTGAGGACCTTGCGCGCCTCAGGCTCTCGATTCGCCTGAATCAGCCATCGCGGACTTTCGGGAACCACAAAGAGGAGAACTAAGAGCAGCGCGGCGGGAGCCACCTCCGCGCCCAGCATCCAACGCCATCCGGTCGAGGCGTTCCAAGCCTCATCCCCCAACCCTTGAATTCTACCATTGATAAAGAGAGTCAGGAATATCCCCGTGACAATGCCCAACTGAAACAGGGAACCCAGCTGGCCGCGCTTGTGCGATGGAGCCAACTCAGCGATGTAGACGGGGCAGATCATGGAGGAGGCGCCGATTCCCAGTCCACTGATGAACCGGGCGATCAGAAACTCCGTGAAGGTTCGCGGGATCGCCGAAAGCAGTCCCGAAACGGCATAGAGAATCGCGCAAAGGAAGAGCACCTTGCGACGCCCAAATCGGTCACTCAGAAATCCAGCACACATCGCCCCGGGAATGCACCCCAGGATGGCGCTGGCACCCGCGAACCCCTCCTGGACCGGATTGAGTCCAAAGTGGGCTTTCAGGTACTGATTCGCTCCGTTGATCACCGCTGTGTCATAGCCAAAGAGAAATCCTCCCACCCCGGCCACGAGACTCACCAAAGCGAGGGCACGAAAGTTAAACTGCGTTACATCTGGTTTCATAGGGGTCGCGCGAATGCTCTGCATGATGCTAGGAACACAAAGAAGGTCAAGCGAACGTAGAGGAACGCCGGGCAAGCCAGGATGCGGCACTCCGCGTGACCTCGGGTCTCGAGGATAGGAAAGTTCGCCTTCAGCTGAATTGGCTCTACTTGGTGAGGCTCGAGGTTCGATCGGAAAGCCAGATCATGTCCTTGTTGTTCGGGGAAGCTACGTTTAAGGTCATGACCCCCGTGTACTTGACAGCCGGCTTGGTTCGGGGATCGAGCCATTTCTTGATCTCCGCGTGTCCGTCGGCAAAGGAGATTCCGGCGGCTCCATTGTGATAGCTTGCGGGATAGTCCACGATCCGGGCTGAAGCCGCGCTTTCCACCATGGAGTTCGCAAATCCGCCCGCGTTGACGCTGTCGGGATGTTCGTCCAACATCACGTAACAGGATGCGGGGCCCGGTATGGTGATGTCGGAGGTCTTATAAAAAACGCGGTACTTCTTGGAGGTGGTGTTCACCCCGAACCCTGCCGGATCCAGCCATTCGCCGGGTCCCCCATACGCCTGACTCATCGCCATGCTGCGTACGCGAGGAAACGTGCCCCCTGCCGTTTTCACCATGCTGCGATCCGCCGGGCACCGGTACACTTCCACCGCCTGCAGGTAGGTGGCAAATTTGGAGCGGGCGGGATCCCGCAGCGCGGCGGTGTTGGTGTTGTCCTTGTTCCCTGGGCTAAAGTCCAGCCAACCGTCCACCCAGGCGCTCGATTCGACCGGTGCTTTGTATCCGGAAGAAGCCACCTTGTCGGTGTTGTCGTCGGCGTAGAGCTGCCACACGAGTTGAAGCTGTTTCAGGTTCCCGACGCATTTGATCCCATGCGCTTTGGTCTTCGCCTTAGCCAAGGCCGGGAGCAACATCCCGGCGAGAATGGCAATGATTGCAATAACCACGAGCAACTCGATGAGCGTAAATCCGGCGGCTCGACGCGCGGTGTTCGGGATCCTGGGAAGTGGGTTTCTCGAGGCGGTTGGCATAATGTATGAACATTTAGATCTTTAGCCGCCCCTGAGTCAACGGTTTTCATGCTGTCCGCAGACGCTACTGCGGGGAGGGAGCTCCCTCCCCGCCCTTGAGTGTGGGCCTATCCAGGAAGACTTTGGCGCACACTTAATCTCACACTTTGTCGATTTCGCGATGGACCCAAGACGGGGGCGGGTTCTATCCGAGGCAAGACAATCCGCGCAGCATCACGACTAGGTCATAGAGCTTCAGCTTTTCAATTGCGAACACCTTTACTCCTCTGGTACCGAACCGCCAAAGTGTGCGATAAAGTGTGCGATAAAGTCGAGCGTGGAGAATGTCCAAACCTCATTGCAGGAAGGGAGCTCCCTCCCCGCAGTAGCGATCGGACCTGGCTTAGGAAATCGCTCCGCGCACGGATCTGCCGGACAGCCAAACCAACAGACTGACGCCCCCCAGGAGAACCGTCAGGATCCCAAGCCGTTTCCCCCCTGAAGCGGGGTTGGCGGCCCTGACCTCCAAACCGACTTTCAACTCGGCCCATGGATTCACTTCCAACGGTTTGCCAAAGGTCAGGATGCGTCCCTGTTCGGGAATGGTCGCCCGAATCGCGGCGGGGTTGGCTATCGCGGCGTCTTGCTGTTGGACCAGGCGTTCTGCCAGGCGCAATTGGACCGCATTGTCTTCGGCGCTGTTTCGCTCCATGAGCTGCTTGGCCTCTTGCTGGGTGTAATTCAGGAGTTGCCCTTCGCGAATGGCTTTGGGCGCCGCAGCGAGGGCGCTTGTCTCTCCCGCCACCCTGGCTTGCCGAACGTTCAGGCCCACCACCGCCTGCTGCATCTTCAAGTTCTGCAACTGCACCCGGGCATCTTCGTTGAAGGCATTGTCGTGCTGAGAAAGCCCGTAGGCCGACTGAAATGCACGCCGCGCCATTTGCGGATCCCCTTTCTCCAGCAGGTTGTTCGCCAGAGACAGATACTCCGCGGCCTCCTTGGTCTTGGACAGCTTTACCACAGCCTCGTTCTGGATGTATCGAGCCAGATCGTCCGGACCTCCCGAGGCCACCGTCTGGGTCTGCTGCAGCTGCAGCGATCCGGCCCACTTCTTCACCGTCCACTTCGGGCTGAGGAAAACGCGCCACTGGATATCCTCCAGAGGCAGATCGAACCGGGGAGCCAACAACTGCAGGTCCAAGGCACCGGGATGGGCCTTCCCGGTCAAACCACTGTAGAAGAACTCGACCGTGGTCGACTCACCGGACCTGGCGTGTTGGTCCAGAGGTATCAGGACCTGATCCTGATCGTTCCAGGGCCAGACACTGCTTTGGTTCACGAAGGCAAACCAGAATTTCGCCTGAGGCGGCAGCCGCAGGTGCAGCAACCGCTTGTCTCCTGGCACCAACTGCACTTTCACCTGAGTCAGCATGACCCCGTCGTCGGAAACGACGGAAGTGAGTCCGACACCGCTCACCCGTGCGGGCAGCAGCTTGGTTGCCTCGTGTCGGTCGAGCTTGACCTGGAGTTGCACGTCCGATTCCACGAGCCGATAGGCGTGGTTTGCGGCGCCTGCCTGCATATCCTGAAGCAGAGCGCGGGGAATGACCTGCCACTCCGTGACCTGCAGGGAAGGCGGCAAGGTCTCGATTCTCGTCTGCAACCGGCCACTCGATTGCAGGGTGAGGAAACCGCGCTGCAAGTTGACTTCCTGCGCCTGGATGCCCTGCAACGTCATTTCCGTGGCCTTTTCTTCCAGGCCCAGCGTATAGGAAACCTGCAGGCGATACCGTCCGATCATGCGTCGGTGCAGCTTGATGTCCCAGTCCTTCATCGCCTGACCCACAGCGACCTCACGCGGGATGGAATCGGCCACTTGATCGCCCTGGAAACGGACGTTCTCCGCCTTGGCAGGCAGCCGCACGACGAGGTTCTTGATGCCGGTATTCTCGATGTCATACTGCAGATTGGCCTGAACTTTCATCTGGGCCTCGGCCACGATCACATGTTGAAGGCTGGTCACCTGGATCCAGGCATCGATCCTCTCCAGGTTGAGGGCAAGCGACCACGAGCTCTGCAAGAGGCGGAATGCCAGGACTCCCTTCTGGCGAATCCCTGCTTTCAGCGGATCCAGTTGGGTCAGGCCATCACGCGAAGCGATCTGCAACCGCAGTCCTTGCTCTGGGACCACCAGGAGCTGTCCACGCTCCTTGGCGGCCTCGCGCAGACTGAGCCGGGGCACGACCCAGTTCTGGGCCGCCTTCACCCCTGCGCCAGCGAGGCTGACGGAGAACTGCTGCTTCCCCTCGGTCTTGCCTTTCAAATGAAGGGTGACCACACGCTCTTGTTCCAGCCGAACTTCGGTCCAATGACTGAGGGCAGGTCCGCTAATCGACTCCACGTCCATCCCGGCGGGAAGGCCAAAGGAGAGTTTGAAAATGCCTGCCCGCGTAATCTCTACGTCTAAGGTCGCCGCCAGCAGGGCACGATCTTCGCCCAGCGAGAGAGTCTGCTGCGCCTCCACCCGAACGTCCGATTCAACGGCGATCGCTTTCACCGTCAGCAGACCCGTTGGGACTCCGACCCGGTACGCCCGGCGCACGGTCAAACCGGCGATCCTGGCTCGCAATGGTTCCAGGAACGTCCCAGGAAAATCCTCGAGATTGATGGGAGAAAGAGCGTTTGCCGCCACTTCCTCCAACTGCACTTCGTTCCCCGTGGCCACTCCCACCAACCCAACCTGGCCTGCGGAGCCTTCGACTTGGAGTAGGCCGAGTTCCTGAGTCATGGGCAACGGGCCTGTGGCCGTCTGCGAGTGGATGACCACGCCAAAAGGCTTTGCCTGATCGGGGCTAAGGGCCACTTTGAGCTGACGCGTGTCCGAGTCAAACCGCCACATGGAAAGGGCTCCACAAGAGACATCCGTAACCGTGGCCCCTTTCGGCACCACAAACACCAACTCCGACACCTCGCCCTGGGCGGGCCTGATCTGGACATCATGCACTCCCTCCACCACCCCGGCGGCAGGGATGAACAGCTGCGTCCAGTCAGCGTAGAAAAGAGCCTTTTCTTTCCGAGTGTCACGGCTGCGCGGTTTCCAACCGATCCAGGAGTCATTCTGCGGCTCCAAGACCACCGCCGCGACGGTATTCGTGGAATTCTCATTTTCCAATCGCTTCAGGGAGACGGCTGCCGGGATCTGCAGGTCCACGTCCGCCCCGGTGATGGTCAATTGCAGGCGGTTGACCAGCCCGTACTGCGTGGGAAGGTCCAATCCGCGATCCTTGCCGCGCATGGCCACTCTCACTTGATACTCCAGTTCCACCTGGACCGGGCCGGTCTTCTCCGCCACCAGAACTTGCTGCCGCCGGTCGCCCTCCTGGAGCTGTACTAACTTCACCTTCCCCGTAGAGGTTTGAATCCCCGTCAATACGCCCGGTTCCCGCAACACCGGGAGAATCTGCCCTTCCGTGGCCTGCCAGCGTATCGTGGCTTTTCCAAATCCGTAATCCTCCTCCACACGCAGCTCTTGAATGACCGATTCCGCCATGCCAGCGCCGGGCTTACGGCTTTCTGCTCCCATGGCCGGGGTCTCACCGCCGATCCACAGACCGGCAATCACGAGGGCTGTTCCGGCGGCCGCGGCACCACCGGGGCCTGGTTCGGTCCGCTGGGCTACTGTCAACCAGCAACGAATCCACGTCAGTACCACTTCGAGCAAAGCGAAGGCGCAGAGGAAGCCGAAGAAGACTGGGGCACCCTGCGGCAGCCGTAGCCCGCCCCAGAAGAGAAACACCCAAAGGGCAACCCGTCCCACCACACCATCCCAAGGGCCACCCCAGCGGCGTGCAAAGAACCAGAGACCCAGCCCAAAGAACGTGGGAAGGAATGCCCACAAAACCGCTCCCGCCTTCACCCCTTGTTTCACGTTGGAGACTTCCAGGTTCAAAACGCTGTCGACCTGCTGAATCGGGGCAACAAAACTCAAACCGCTCGGGGCTACCTCCCTCATTCCAGTCGACCGATCCAACGTCTGGAGTAGGAGGATCATGGCTGCAGCAGAGCTGAAGAGCATCAAGAATCCCGCGACCAGGTGTTTGGCCGAGAAGCGATGCACCTGCTGTTTCCGGAGAAGGATTGCCAGCAGCAAACTCAAAGCCAGCAGAGCACAAGCGCCCACCAGGGTTGCCATGACCTCAGCGCCGCCGTCCCCTCGCAGGAGCCTGCTCAAGCCCGCAAAGCCAGAGGGGTCGGATGGCCCCTGCACGGGCGTTAGGGTGCCCTTTCGGTACACCAACTGGTAGCCGGGCGCGGCCTCGAGCCGCCACTCCGCGAGGAGCACCGGAGCCGAAACAACGGGAGCCGCGATCTGAATCCGCTGTGGCTGAGCGGCCCGAGTGGCGAGCTTGATCTGAACCTCACTGACGTTGTTGGGGTCGGGGTTCTGCTGAAGCGGCACCAAGTTGGCCCTTTGATCTTTCACCGGCACGACGGCATTGCTGTTGACCATGACGGACCACAGCTCTGCTCCGTCGGGAACCAACAGGCGCAAGTGAGGTGCTCCTTTATTCTTCACAAAGTAGCGCGCATCGGTGACCACCTGACCGTCCTGAGAAACCCGGGTGGTCAGAATGGCACGGTCCACCACTTGGCTGACGATCTCGCCCTGGGCCATAGGCTTGAGGGCCAACTCCAGGTTAAAGGGCCGGGAATTGTATCGGTAGGCGGCCAGCACCGGCGCATCAAACAGCAAGCGGTACTCCGCCGGGACTTCCCCTGGTTCCAAGACCGTGAGGGTATCGGATACCGTGACCGGCTGCACTTGGAATTGGAAGGCGCTCACGACCACGCTGTGTCCTTGTTCCGACTGTGCGTCCAGCGGCCTCGCGCCAGTGAAAGTGAGCTTATCCCCCTGAGCTTTGAACGGGCGTTCGTAGGTGGCCAGCAGGGTGTAGCTCCCGGAAACCGGGGTGTGCAGCTGTACTTCGTAACCGTTGGTGACTGGCTGCCAACTCCGGACATTCTTCCCCGTAAACTCAACGTTGAAATACTCGGAGGAGAGCTCAATCTTCAGCAACGAGACCGGCGCGCCCGAAACGAGATAGTTCATGACCGTACTTCCGTAGGCAATCCGCTCGCCCACCGAGAACAAGTGGAAGGAATCCGCCTGGATCGTCTGAGGCAAACGCTCCACCGCGACCGTAACCTGCCAAGCCGGATCGTTGAGTCTGAACGCGGCCTGCAATCCCGCACGCTTCAGAGGAAAGAACGCGGTGGCCACTTCGGTAACCCCCTGTAGACTCCCTGGAGTCAGACGAAAGCCAGGGTCGGCCGATACCCCCACATGGCCACGCACCGATTTCGCCTTCACCACCTCGATTCGCGGAAGAGCCCATTTGGAGTCTTTGAAGGGCTGGTTTCGTTCAAGCCTCAGCTGGACCACCTGTCGTCCAGCCACCGGAGCGCTATAAACGATGCGTAGCTGGGCTTGCGTTTCGTCGGGGGAATCCGTGACGAAGTAGTCGCTTAACCCGCTGGCGTTGAGCCGGGCAATGGCGAACCCTTTGGGGATGCGAAGCAGGGACTCGCGCAGGGGAGCCTCCCGGATATCCAGCTCCAATTCGATGTCCACACCCAATTCGGTCTCCCCCAGATGATAACTGATCACTTGCGAAACCGAGACCTCGGGAAGGATGTTGTCGGCTTGCAGACGGAGCTGATGGTCCACGCCGGAGAAGCGGTAGGCAAAAGTCTGCGTGCTCTGCGGAGGCAGAAGAGATTGGGTCGATTCGGTCTGGGGAACCTGTTCCGGAGAGATCTGGGAAAGACCCTTCGCCTGGAGCACTTCCAGACGTACCGCCCCTTCATTCACGAGGCGCAGGTATCCGCCAAAACGGGTGGCTCCTTCCGGCACCATCCGAGTTGCATCCACGGATTGAGGGAAAGCCGCCAAGGGCCTTTGAAGGTGCACGGACAACCCCACCTGGTCCTTCTGGGGTGCGTTGAACTGAATGACAAGCTTGCGGCCAGTGCCCCCCTCATTTGGCTCCACATTCCAGGCCAGCACCGACGCGCCCTGGACACGGGTCACCTCTCCTTCTCCCACGAGCAGGAGGACCAACCGGCTCAACTCTCCTTGCATCACCCGCACGTCAAAAAGCGCTGCTTGCTGGAGAAGCCCTGAACTCACCGAGATCTGGGAGAGCGTCTCGACAGCGTAAAAGAGTTTTCCTTCGGCTTCGGTTTTTCCTTCTTTCCAGGCGAGGTTCATCTGCCCGTTCGGTGGTAGGAAACTGGTAAACTGCTCCCCTTTCCGGTCCGGCCGGGCAGCGCCACTGAACCGGAATTGGGTGTCTGGTTTCAGTCCGTCCAAGACCACGGGTTGAAGCGCGGCCGAAGCTACTTGAAAGCCGATTTCGTTCCATCCCGCGTTCTGGGTCACTCGCGCCTGAAAATGGAGCTGCAAGGGGTACTCACCCGCTTTTTCAAACTCAACCACGAACCGCCCATCTTGGTAGGTCATCTGCGCCCCGGCCATAGGCTGGATTTCCGATAAGGCCACCTTGCCTCGGAGCAACTCGAGCCGGCCCCCTTTTGGATTCCGAACCTTGGCGGTTGCCACCAGGTCGAATCCGGCTGTCTCCTTCTCGATCCTGCCCGTCAGGCGGAATCCGGAGAGCGTCACGTGGCGCGCCTCAGGATCGGCAATAGAAATCCGTAGCGGCACCTGGTAAGACGTTCCGTGAACGCGAAAGGCCTGG
>CAYPNF010000004.1:225225-247055 GCA_964411985.1 uncultured Verrucomicrobiota bacterium | reverse complement strand
GCTCCGGCAAGAGCACGCTGCTCAATCTGATCGGGGGATTGGACCGTCCAACCCGCGGCAAGGTGATTATCGACGGCAAACGGATCGACCAACTTAACGATCGAAGTCTGGCGGCGTGGCGTTCACGCCATGTGGGTTTCGTGTTTCAGTTATATAACCTGCTCCCGGTACTGAGCGCTGAGCGAAACGTGGAACTACCTTTGCTTCTCACTTCGCTTTCCCGGACCTCCAGGAAGAAACACGTCCAACTTGCCCTGGAGGTCGTGGGTCTGAGCCATCGCCACCACCACTACCCACGCCAACTCTCCGGCGGCGAACAGCAGCGAGTCGGCATCGCCCGGGCCATCGTCACCGATCCAACGCTGCTTCTGTGTGACGAGCCGACGGGAGACCTGGATCGAAAGGCGGGAGATGAGATTCTGGATCTTTTGCAGGCCCTGAACCAGCAGTATGGCAAATCGATTGTGATGGTCACCCATGATCCCCACGCCTCCGAGCGTGCCACCCGCACGGTGCACCTGACCAAAGGACGGCTCGACTCCGTTTCCGGCGTGTGAAGTTCTTTCCCCTCATACTCAGCAGTCTTCGGCGTAAGAAAGCTCGCACGCTACTCACGCTGCTTTCCATCGTGGTCGCGTTCCTTCTGTTTGGATACCTCGCCGCGATCCGTATCGGCTTCAGCTCCGGGGTCGAAGTCGCGGGAGCCGACCGTTTGATCGTACGGCATCGTGTCTCCCTGGCTCAGCTCCTGCCGATCAGCTACCTGGAAAAGATGAAGCAAGTGGGAATCGTCACAGCCGTCATCCACCAAACCTGGTTTGGTGGGATTTATCGGGAGCCGAAGAACTTCTTTGCCCAGATGCCGGTGGAACCGGAGAGCTTTCTGGACATGTATCCAGAATTCCTGCTGCCGGAGGAGCAAAAGGAGGCCTGGCTTCGCAACCGCCCCAGCGCCATCATCGGGCGCAGCCTTGCCAATCGGTTCGGGTTCAAGGTCGGCGATCGCATTCCCATCCAGTCAACCATTTGGACCAAGAAAGACGGAAGCCGGAACTGGGAGTTCGAAGTAGCAGGGATTTTCGAGGGAAAGGAGAAGGGCACCGACACCAGCGGCCTCTACTTTCGCTATGATTACTTCGACGAAAGCCGGGCGTTTGGCCAGGGCCTGGTGGGCTGGTACGTGGTGCGAGTGAAGGACCCCGACGAATCAGCGCAAACTGCGAGCCAGATTGACGACTTATTCATGAATTCGTCCAACGAGACCAAGGCGGAGACAGAAAAAGCGTTCCTCCAGGGCTTTGCCAAACAGGTTGGCGATATCGGTTCCATGATCATCGCCATTCTCTCAGCGGTCTTCTTCACCATCCTCCTGGTGGCGGGCAACACCATGGGACAGGCGGTGCGGGAGCGAACGGAAGAGATTGGAGCCATGAAAGCCATCGGCTTCACGAATCTGCAGGTCCTGGGGCTCATCCTGGCCGAGTCCTGCCTGCTCTCCGTGCTTGGCGGGGCCATCGGATTGGGGCTCGCAGCCTGGATGATCTCCGCCGGGGATCCCACCCAAGGAGCCCTGCCGGTTTTCTACTTTCCGGAAAAGGACATGGTGGTGGGAGCATTGCTCACCGTCGCGCTAGGGGTGGCGGCAGGGTTATTTCCGGCTCTCCAGGCCATGCGACTGCAAATCGCGGAGGCTTTACGGAGGATGGGATGAGCTCTCACGTGCTCAACTGGCTGTCCGAACTGGCCTCGGTCACATGGTTTAGCCTGATGTCCATCCCACAACGCTTGGGCTCGGTTTCCGCCTCCGTTTTCGGCATCTGCGGGGTCGTCACCGTTTTCGTGGGGGTCCTCTCGATTGCCCAAGGGTTTCGGCACGCCCTCACCGTCACTGCCACCCCTGGTTCTGTCATTGTGATGCGGACGGGGTCGGACTCCGAAATGATGAGTCTCCTGCCGTATGAGGAAGTGAGGATCATCATGGATGCTCCCGGGATCCGGCAAGGGCCTGACGGTCCCCTTGCCTCCCCGGAACTCTCGGTCATCATCAACCTGCCCAAACGCTCCACCGGCACGGATGCCAACGTGCCACTGCGCGGAGTCCGGGAAACCGCCGCGCGGGTTCGGGATGGTTTCCAACTCGTGGAAGGCCGCTTCTTCGAGCCGGGACGCAACGAGATCATCGTCGGCGTCAGCGCCCTGAGAGAGTACAGCAATCTCACCCTTGGCTCAAGCCTGCGCGTAGGACGCAACGATTGGATCGTTGTGGGAATCTTCGCCGCCAACGGAGGGATGTGCGAGTCGGAAATCTGGGCCGATGCCGTCGTGCTCCAAGGCGCCTACCAACGAGGCACGACTTTCCAGTCTGTATCCCTTCGGCTGGAGTCAGAAAGCGAGTTCGAGCGGCTGAAAAGCGCCCTGGAAACGGATCCTCGACTGAGTGTGAAGGCCCTCCTCCAAAGCGAGTACTTCGAAGGCCAGTCGCGAATGATCTTCAACCTCATCACCGGGCTGGGAACCCTCATCGCCGGGTTGATGGGGATTGGTGCCGTCTTCGGAGCCTTGAACACCATGTACGCTGCTGTCTCAGCGCGAACCCGGGAGATCGCCACCCTGCGTGCCCTGGGCTTCGGTTCAAGCCCTGTCGTGGTCTCCATCCTGATCGAGTCTCTCCTTCTCGCCCTCGCCGGGGGCGCAACCGGCGGCGTGCTGGCCTTTGTTGCGTTCGATGGTTATCAAGCAGCCACCATGAACTGGCAGAGCTTTAGCCAGGTCGCTTTCGCCTTCAAGGTCACTCCCATGCTCCTGATTCAAGGAACGTTTTGTGCCTCGATCATTGGTCTCATCGGCGGGATCTTCCCTGCCATTCGGGCCGCTCGACTCCCGATCGCCAAGGGACTGCGGGAGCTGTAACGACCGCCTTTCCACCCCGCCAACCGGAGGACTGCAGAATCTCTATTTGCAAATCACTTGCAATATCCACATTTGCCCCGATAGTACTGTTGCCGGTAGGCCGACGCATCGTAGTGGAACACCGTGTTCCGCTCACCTGCCTGCGGACGAACCACGAATCGTAAGAACGCAACGGGATTCCAACTTGACACGGCAAGTGTTTCACCTCCTAAGCGCATGGGTATCAGAACCATCACGGTCATCCTCACCACAGCCTGTCTATGCCTGCTCACGCGGGCCCAGCAGGCCCCCAACGCCGAACAACTTCAGCAGCAATTGCAGAAGCTGCAGAGGCAATTCGAGCAGGAACAAGCCGAACACCGTCGGCAGCTTCAAGCGTTGCAAGAACAGATCGATCTCCTGCGCGGTTCAGCCACGAATTCGCCATCCGCAGTGGCCGTAGCGCCACCTCAACCTCCGGCTACCCCGGCTTCCGCCACCAACTCCTCTCCGTCCTGGTCGCCCTCAGACCCCGTCCGAATCGCAGGAGGGAACAAGAGCTATTTGAACCTCTCTCTCGACGGCCTGTTTGCCGCTGGTGGATCGACCGCTTCGGACATTGAGGCATTGGAACCGGGCGGGCATGATCCCAAAGTCAACGGCTTTACGGTGCAAAACCTGGAACTGACCCTGGAGGGGGCCGTAGATCCTTACTTCAAAGGCCAGGCCAACCTGTTGTTCCAAATCGATTCCAGCGGAGAGTCCCGGACCGAGCTGGAGGAAGCTTACCTGACCTCGGTCGCCCTGCCGGCCAACCTTCAACTCAAGGCAGGTCAGTTCTTCACCGAATTTGGCCGCCTGAACACCTCCCACCCCCACGCCTGGGCCTTCGTCGATCAACCGCTCGTCAACGGCAGACTCTTCGGCGCCGACGGCTTGCGCAACCCAGGTGCGCGCCTCTCGTGGCTGGTTCCCACCCCGTTTTATTCAGAGCTCTACTTCGCTGTGCAAAACAGCCACGGCGAGACCGCCTACAGTTTTCGCCAAGATCATGGAGGGGAGCTCCTATTTGGCAGACCGACCGACCTGGGAGAGGTGGATCATTTCACTGATTTGTTGCTCACGCCGCGCTACGCACTCTCCTTTGATCTGACCGACACGCAGACGTTGCTGATGGGAGCGTCCGGGGCTTTTGGACCCAACGGCACGGGAGAGTCCGAAAGAACCGAAGTCTACGGCCTGGACCTCTTCTGGAAATGGAAACCCGCGAACTCCCAGGGCGGGTTCCCCTTCGTCTCCTGGCAGACCGAAGGCATGCTGCGCCGTTTTGAAGCTGCGGCCTATGATGGACTGATTGACCCGGCCAACCCCACCCCTGCACTGCCCGCGGAGAATCTGCTCGACTACGGATTCTACTCTCAAGTCGCCTATGGTTTCCGCCATGGTTGGGTGGCAGCCCTTCGCGGCGACTGGGTGAGCGGTGATACTGGGGCGTTTGCACCAGATCCGGACCGCGCCACCCGATGGAGAATCTCACCCAACCTGACCTGGTATCCCAGCGAGTTCTCCAAGATCCGTGTGCAGTACAACTATGACGACCGGGAACTGGATGGCGTCGACCACTCGGTTTGGCTCCAGATGGAATTCCTCCTCGGAGCCCATGCTGCCCATAGATTCTAACCGGGAACTATCCGGCTGAACTCAATCTCCCCTATGCGAATCCAACACTTTTCGATTCTTGCTGTCCTCTGCGCCGCGTTGCTTTCCTCGCCGTCCGCCGGCGCTACACTGAACGTTGTTGCAACGACCCCTGACCTGGCCTCGCTCGCCAAGGAGGTGGGCGGAGACCGCATCAACCTCACCGCTCTAACCCGCCCTACGGAGGATCCGCACTTCGTCGATGCCAAACCCAGCTTCATTCTGAAACTAAACAAGGCCGACGTTCTGATTGAGGGCGGCGCGGAACTCGAATTGGGATGGCTGCCTCCGTTACTCGAGGGCGCCCGCAACAGTCGAATTGCAGCTGGCTCACCCGGCCGGGTTTCCTGTGCCAAAAGCGTCTCCCTGCTCGAAGTCCCCGCCACTCTCGACCGCTCCAAAGGCGACGTCCATGCCGCCGGCAATCCTCATTACTTGGTTGACCCAGAGAACGCCCGCAAGGTCGCCACCCTCATCTGCGAAACCTTCTGCACTCTCGATTCCGGCGGACAAACCGCTTATCGCGCCAATTTGGAGAAATTCATAAAGCAGCTGAACGCCAAGCTGCAGGAATGGAGTGGTAAACTCGCACCGTATCGAGGCCAGAGAGTCGTCTCTTACCACAACCTTTGGCCGTACTTCGCCCAGAGGTTCGGGTTGCAGTTCGACTTATTCCTTGAGCCCAAACCTGGAATCTCCCCTTCCCCGGCGCACTTGGCCTTTGTGATCGGGAAGATCAGAGAAGAGAAGATCAAGGTGATCGTGGTGGAACCGTTCCAAAGCCGTAAAACTGCCGAGACGGTCGCCGCCGATACCGGCGCGAAGGTCGTCAATGTTACGCAGTACCCGGGCGGCGTGCGAGGAACAGAGGGCGGATACCTACCCATGATGGAGTACCTCGTGAGCACCCTCGCCAAGGCACTGGGAGAATAGACAAGCCACCGAATCCGAGCAAGTCGAAGCGAGACAGTGCCCACCGCCGGGCGCTAGGGCTCGGAGACCGCGCGATAGAACTTGAGAGGAGAGCGAGAAGCCTGATCGTCGGTGAACTCCTGCGTTCTAACGCCAACATTGTTTGTCAGGATCGAATCCCAGAGACGCAGGTCATGCGAGGTCTCCACAACGAGCTTCGCGGAGCCGCTTTGGTGAATCAGCAGGTGACCTTCCCCAGTGGGGGCAAGACTCATCTGCGACAAACTCAAGGTTCCCTCGCCCGGAGCTGTGGAAACCGCCCGGTAAAAACGGATGGGCTCATCGGCAGCAGCCAGGTCCACAAAATCTACAACCTCCGCTAAAGGTCGATGACTCCAAACGCGCTCCCACCACGGGAGGCTTGTGGAGGCCTCCACAAAGACTCGGGGAGGGGCGGGCAGGTGCAGTCGCAGTAGGCGGGCGCCGTCTGGCTGGGCTTTGCGAAGTTCGAGGTGGATCTGGCCCAAGGCTGGTTGGTACGGCGAATTGGCTATCAAGACGGCCACTCTGCCCAAGGCAGAAGCGCCGTACGTGTCCGCAACGGTATAGGTGAACGAGTCCAGACCATTCAGACCAGCGGGGGGCGTGTAGCAAATCCATTCCCCCTCTACCGTGATGATCGCCCCTTTCTCGCTCCTTGGGGAGACCGAGGCAATCGCAAGCAGGTCATGTTCCCCATCAACGGTACCCGCCAAAAGCAACGCAGCAGACATCCTTACAGCGCGGTCAGGCGGACGATCCATGGAATAGAGCCCGGCTACGGGAGGTTCATTCAGTTGGCCGAGAAAGCCTTGACGGGCGATTGCAGGCAGATCGGACGTCTGCGTGGTGCCGGAGAGCCCTGCGAGAGAGCAATCCACGGTGTACTCCGAGGAAGCGCTTCGCCCCCCCCCGTAATCGAGCGTAGCCTGTAAGAGGGAGCCCTCACTCGCAGCGAGGGCTATGATGCAAACACCGACCGCAGTGATAGCTCCTAAACGCAAGGCGAACTGCCCCAGATGGGACCAAAGGTGCCAGTCACCGGCTTTGCGCTGCCGATTCACTTCAATTCCTCCGCGCCTGGCAGTTTGGCTTCACCGTCCGCCCAACTGCGCTGAGTCATTGGCTTTCCGTCCACCAGCCGTGCCTGGGCTTTGAGATAACCGCTCGGGTAGTATGCTTGGGAAAGCCCGTCGGGGGTCCCATCCCGCATCTCAATCCTCTCAGCCAAGGACCCGTTCTCGTGCCAGCGCTGGAAAGTGCCCTGAATCTTCCCCCCGGAAACCATGGCTAGAGAGAGCTGAGTGCCGTTCGGATGCCACTTGGTGCGTGTCCCGTGGGACAGGCCGTTCACAAAGGACTCTCGCACCTCGAGTTGCCCGTTAGCGTACCACCCCTCCACTGTCCCGTGGAGCAGACCATTCGAGATCTGAGAACGCGATCGCAGGCTCCCGTCAGGATAGGACTCGACCATGATGCCGGAGAAAGCATTGCTCTGGCCTTGTCGAAAGAGACGCCCAAGCCGCGGTTCTAACTCCGTCCTAGGGACCTGATCCTCATGATAGCGGACCGAGGGATGCGAGATCTTCCCTAGGACGCAAGTGAGAGCGACAATGGCAACAGTCACCACGGCAAAGCTCCACCTCCAACGGCTGCCGGGCCTAGGCGAGCCTGGCGCTTCCACTTCCTGATGATGTCCTGTACCCATCGTGCCAAGTCGTCACTGGGCCAAAAGCTTGAAGTAGCGCATCGAGGGTTGCTCGGGCTGAGGAACGGTTTCCACCTGCCAGACTCGGACATCGGTCGCATAGTAAGAAAGAACCGCCGGAGAGTCCGGAGCGTTGGCAGGCATCCTGAAGGAAACGGGCTTCCAATCCTTCAAGTCCTCAGAGCCATACACGGTGTAAGCTCGTCCACGAATCGCCAAGAACTCCAAGACCGCTCGATCTTCGAGGTTGCGCAGGATCTTGAGGGCAAATCCGTCTTTACTATCAAATGCGTAGGTGCCTGCCAGGTACTCGTCCATGTTGCTAAGGCCATCCCCGTCGGAGTCAGCTTCGGGATTGATGTTGTTAAGGTCTGGACCGCCACCCAAAGCGGCGATCAGCGCTCGTTCCCAGGCATCTGGCAAACCATCGCCATCAGAATCTTCACCCAAAGTGAGATCCAGCCGGGTACGCTGCCCAGGCCGGCCTAGGCTGGCATAGTCGCTCTTGGTTTCGATGGGAAGATAGGTGGCTTGACCGATCTTCACCTTGATACGGAAAGGCACCAGGGGACGGAGTGCGGTTGCCTGATAGAGGTCATCAGTAATGCCTGAATCCATCGGCACCGTAAGGTTATAGTTGACCCCGGCTTGCAGGCTGGGGTTGATCTTCGTCCTGACCTGGGTTCCTGATAGGGTCTCCAGGATCACTTCGGCAGAGGACGAAGCCAGGGGATCCCCCATTTCATCGCGAACACACCCATAGAAGATGTGAGGGGGAGCCGGCGGGTAAGCATGGAGGCACGGAAGCCAGCCGGCAAGACATGCGGCGAAAATGACTGAGATGGGTTTCATAGACGAGTCGTCTCGGCCTAGTTGCCAGAGTAGGAGTAGGACACAAAGTGCAGTTTGACATCCTTGACCGTTTGAATGAATCGGTCGAGGCCTTGGTTCGGGTCGTTCAAAAGCGTATGTCCCGGAATGACCAGTTTCCACCGGCTATTCCATACCGACCGACCGATCAACCGCCGGTTGGTGAACTGGGAGGCGGAAAGTTGGCTGCCTCCACCGTAAATATCCAGGCTAAAGGCGTCGGCCGTAGATACCGGGCGAAAGGCCTGGTGCTTGCGAATCGCGAACAGTTTCTCGGTCAGCGATTCGCTGGACTGCCACAATCTCTTCGTGGAGAAATCGGAACCGCCAATATTCATAGGCAGCGGTATACTGACGTCCGCGACATTCCAGGTGCGAACCACACTTGCATCCCCCAACGGCGGACTGCGCATGGAATCGACGCCCACTGGGATCAGGTAGACGCACGGGGTGGCCGACATCGCCTTGGGATCCAGGAACGAAGTGGATGGATCGGCAGGCGAGGAGCCCCCGGCGAAAGCCACCGAGGAACTGCTGGCGGTGGGATTGTCCATGCCCAGGTAGCCTTCGAACGCGACCCCAACCGCAAAGATCTTGGTGGCGAAAGAGCTGGAGCTGAAAGAATGATCGCCAGGCGAGAGAGGGCGGCCGAACAGGTTGGCACCGTCAGCGATGGTAGTGCTGAAGTCGATCACAATCCCCGGCACGGGCAGGCCGTTGCCTGGATCGATCTGCATGCAGTATTCGCGCACATCCGAATCCTCGAGCAGATTGGCCCGCCTTCCACGATTCAGGGTGTCCTTCCAATTGAGGTCGCCATCGGTGCCCGGAAGGATGCGAAAGTTCTCTTTCCGGAGTGAGGCCGTGGTACCGTAGGAGTCGGGGTTGTTAAAGCCAAGCCGTCCTTTCAGGACCAGCCAATCAGCGTGCATTTCAGCGAGAGCGCTGGAGAGACCCGGATCGCCAGCATTACTGCCAGCGTACTGAGGCTCGCCATCCCGGATCACACCCAGGGCGCGTGAGCTGACAATGCGGCGGATGAACTCCTTGCCTTGGTCTGTATGCAGGAGCCCGGTCTCGTAGTCGAACGCCTGGGCGGCCATGAAACTATAACGAGCGGCCAGATCAAACAGACTCTTATACCGCTCTAACTTCTCATTCCGGAAGATGCGGAACGCGGCGTCACGCGTGCGATAACCCTGGATGGCCGCGGCCGCCCGTTGGCGGAAAATCTCCCGCTCCTGCTGAATGCGATCGCCCTGGGCAAGGAGACTCCGGTACTTGCGCTGCGCATCGTCGAGCTCCTGCAATTTCTCATTCACCGTGGGCATAAGGTTTTGAACGCCGAAAACCTTGTCCCGCAGCTCACTGGTCATATCCCGCTCCTCCTGTAGCCAGTTCTCGGTCTCGATACCAGCGTCCTCGATGAGCATCTTTGCAATGCCCGCCAAGTAGTCTGTCACCTTCATCGCGGTAAACCAGCCCGCTTTCGTCTTGTCGAGCACCTCGCTCACGCTGTAACCCGCGGCCACCAACGCGGCCCGAGCTGGTGAAGAAAGGTCTCCTCCGTTGGCAACTCCCACGATGATGTCGGCAGGCAACCCCTGCTTGGCGGTGTCCGTGATATTCCCTACCGTCGTTTTCGTTTCGTCGGCGAATTTCTCGGCGATGTCATAGACCAACTGTGCCAGCGCGACCCCTTTGTCGATCAGGTGCGTAGCGGTCTGGAGACCGTAGATGACTCCATGGTGGGTTCGTTTCCATTCTGCGGCACGGAGAGCCCAATCGAGGTCGCCTTTGGCGCCCTCAATGTTATAGAGCGCCAAGTACGCGCTGTTACGGGCTTTGACAATGTCAGACACCGCTTGTTGGATCTGGCCTGGTGAAGCCCGTTTGCCTTGCCACGTTGTGGGTTTCCCGAAAAAGCCGTGGGAGGACAGGTTATACTCAAGGTAGAGATTCGTGTTGTTCACGTAGGCATCCTGCGGATCGTATGCGTCATTGCCATCCTTCTTGGCTTTCACGATGAAGTCGAAGTAGGAGTACCCAACGGCCGTCAGCCAGGTCGAGTGGACGCTTTGTAGGTCGATGCGGAAAGACGAGTCCTCTTGCGGATTCAACATCCCTGGGTAATCCAACTCCGCGAGATCGATGTACATGTAGTGCAACAAATCGGGCCCGGTGAAGCCCGTCGAGTAGGTCTTGCCGGGCCCAACATCGTCAGGATAGGGAGTACCGTACAGCTCGATCAAGGAATTGGCGTACGCCAATTCCTGTTTGTCAACAGAGGTGACAAAATCGTCGAGGGAGTCCTGCTCCGAGCGCATGAGACGCGTCACGTCTTTGGCGTCGTCAAACGCAGCCACCGCATTCAGCAGGGTGGCGGTGGCCTTCTGGTAAACTTGCTCAAAATGAGTCGCATTCTCCCCCCCCACGATGGTGTTGGGGTTCAGGTCAAAGGGAACTGCGTTCTCAGGCAACCCCAGTGGAGTGAGGCCTGCTTCGGCATTGTCCATGGCCGTCTGCAATCCGCTTGCGAGGGTCGTCAGCTCCTTCAACTCAGGCACCGTCGTGCGATCGATAATCTGAATCCCCTCGTGGGCGGGGTCCGAATCCACGTCAGGAAGGATGGCGTTTCCAACCACCCAGTTCAGATAAGCCCCTTGGCCCGTACGAGAAGCCCAGGGGTCCATACCCCATGACCTCGTAGAGGGCACGGTGCGGCGCGGATTGGTCCGGGTTGCCGAAAAATGCTCCCATCCCTGGGACTTCCCCGGGTGGTAGTCCTGACGCCAAGTCAGATCGAAGATCTGGCGACCGGTGCGTGCCATCGCTGCGGCCGCAGAAGCGAACTTCCGTTCATTCTGGTAACCCACTTGCACCGGTTTTCCAAGCACAGTGACGGCTTCTGTCTTGGGCACCCAATCAAAGTCGTTGTCGAGCAGCAAGGAGTAATACCCACCCACTGCGGTGAGATAGTGGCCATAGGCGTCGCCGTGGCCTTGTGGGAACATGACCGCGGCATCGGCCGCGTTGATCGCCCCGTCTGTGTTGTGGTCAGCGATGTTATAATTGAGAGCGTAGATCACTTCGCCGGCGTCGATCCCTCGGGTGTAATTCCAGAACATCCGGTTGTAAACCGGAGCCGTCTCCACCCCTGGCTGGAGGAAATCATCCCGACCGCGCAGCAAGGCCAACTCTTCTCCGAGCAGCGAATCCAGCTGGCCCTTGAAGGAAAAGAGGGCGGTCGCCACATCGCCATAGGTGCGATCGGTCGTACCGATGCCGATGGTCGGATTGGCGGCGTCGGCCCAAGCCTCATTGCCCAGCATCATGTAAAGGTCGTTGAGGTAACCTGCCGCCAACAGCAAGGCATCGTTCGCCGGTCCGTAGTTGATGCCCGCATCGATGCACAGCATCCGCCCCCGGCGCAGCACGGTCTCGTAGATCTCGATCAGACCGGAGTCGTTAATCGTATCCAGGTTGAGCGCCACGTCCCCTTCCCAACGGCGACCAGCCTGGGTAAGCATGCTCACATCCGTATTCACCTGGTTGTTGAAAAGGTCACTCACTCGCTGGTTGAAGGGATTGATCCCCGCCAGTACTCGTTTGATCCATCCTTCGGCCAACTGTGGCTCGGTCCATTGCGACCAACCAATGTTGTTGCCCGCACCATCGTCCTTCCAGGAGGCGTGATTCGTATCGTCGGCGCGATAACGCATGATCACGTAATTGTCGGCCAGGCTGCGAACATCCGCGGTGCCGCCAAGAATAGCCCGTACGCCATCCCGGTGCCGGGTTGCGTCCAGGGCCAGCCAGTTCTCCTCGGTCTTATCCACCGATTCATAGGCGTCCAAGTGCACGTTGAAGGCTTGCATGGTTCCAGGCAGAGCCACGGAGAAGACTTCAACGACCACCTGATGAGTAGTGGAGCCATCGGTGTGCCTGACGCCGCCGGCCAAGGCTTCAGATCCTAGTCGGTAAGCATGGCTCAGAGCCGACAGACCGGCGGGCGCGGTGCCCATCGAGGTGTTTCCCTCGCTTCGATTGGCCACCACCAGCGGCTGACCGTCGAGGTAGACCTTGGCCCCAAGAGCCGTATCGAGGTCCAGGCTAAGCCAGCACTGGGAGTACTCCTTCCCGGCAGGCACAGAAAACTCACGGTAAACGATGCTCTGACGCTGATCCGAAACCACCCTTTCCGACAAATCCAGCACTTGAAACGCCGAGGGAACAGAGGTTTGTGCTGAGTCAATCGTCACCACCACCTCTCGAGGAGCGACCAGCCGGGTTACGGTGCCATGCACCAAGACGCCAGCTGCGTCCCGCATGGTAACACGAGTAGCATTAGCCAGGGTGCCAAATAGGGATTGCTCGGTGATGAAGTGGAGCTTCAGATCGTTCGTAGCGACCGAAGTGAAAGGAATCGATCGGACTGCAACGATCGTGCCACGAACATCCTGCACGGAACGCCCCCCTGCGGTAGATGGGATGGTCGGGATTTGATCGGTAGCCAAAGGAAAGTGAACATGGTTCCAGGTGCCATCCCCGAGAAGGCTAACCCGCTGGTTTTCGTAAACCACGGGGGGCAGCCCATCGACAGGGGCAGCAATCTTCCATTCAAAAGAGTAGTCCTGCGCGGCCCCAGCCAGATCCACCACTTGTTGCAGTGTCAGCTTTTCATTCAGTGGATTCGAGGAAGCAATCACCTTCACCTCGCCACGGAACAGAGTATCAACCACTCGGATGATGTAGAGACTGACAGGGTCTCCTTCCGGCGTAAAAGCCCGGCCATTGCCAGCCATCAGTGTCACGTATCCGATGCCAGGCCCCACTGCGGTCAAAGCGTAGGAATCCACCGCCACATTGGGGCTGGTGACTTCGCAAAGCGCCGAAGGCCCCACCTCGACGGGCGACGTGGCCACATATGTGCCTGGTTTGGCGGGATTCTCTCGGAACAACTCCATGGTGGTGGAGAGGCCCTCTTCCACCGCACTATCCCACTTGGCCTTGTTGGGATCGCCCGTGCGGCACAACTCCTTG
Source organism: uncultured Verrucomicrobiota bacterium (assembly GCA_964411985.1). Lineage (GTDB taxonomy): Bacteria > Verrucomicrobiota > Verrucomicrobiia > Limisphaerales > J093 > CAYPNF01. The sequence goes on along the minus strand of CAYPNF010000004.1, from coordinate 233,896 downwards.
AGGTAGTCCACATCCTGCTCACCGAGCGCGTTCAATAATAGGTACTTCTCCCCGACCGCCTCGTCCACGAACTTTCCCTGGAAGACCAGGGCGCCGTTCTGGCCGCGGTTTGGATCGAAGAAAAACCGCTCGCTCAGATGCGGAGGTAGATTGGGGAAGTAAGTCTTGCCTCGATAGGACTGGGTTTTGACGGAGTCGGGAATCTTGCCCAAGATCAACGCATCGTCCCCGAGCCCCAGCTCGAAGGTCTTCTCGCGGGTTGGATCGTGGAGGATCGCGGCACGGTTGGTCCAACCGCCGTTGCACTGAGACTGCTGGTAGGCAATTTCGACGCTGCTCTGCCCTCGAATTGCGGGAAGTCCGTGCTTGGGCAGCGTCAGGCTCTCCGCCATCTGCAGGACAGGAACGCCCTCCGGCCAATAGGGGCGATAGGCGATGCCAAGTGCATTCCCGTCTCCTGTTTGCCGATGGAGCGAGTTGCCCTCCACTGCATCGCCTTGGTACGTCCCATTGGGCCTTAGGGCGCGAAGGTAGGGGGTCACCGTGCCTACCGGCGGTTGAGCATCGTAGCTAAGGCCAGGGAAGAAGAAGCCGGTCAGAGTCTTGTAGTAGAACTGCATCGTCATCCGCGGCTGATCCGTCTCAAGATGCGGCCCTCGGTAAACCCAAAGGTTCCCCTTGCGGTCCTGCAGTGTAAACGCGGTATAAGCCTGCTGGGCGGAAGGGATGTACTCGGGAGCGAGCACCCAATCCCGGTATTGGTCTTCCGTAACGGGAGCTTGCGGCAGCACCAACACGGAAGCGGACTTGGCCAGCTCGGGTGTATCCGAGACAAACTCCAATTCCACGTAGAAAGCTCCGCCAGCCGAATTCGTCTCGGTGACGGTGACAGTCCAGTTCGTTCTTGAGGCGGGGCGGGCCAAGACAACTCGGCTGCCAAGACTGAGACCGGTCGGATCCTCAATGCCATACCTCCAGCGCAGGACGTTGGTAGGCCAAGTGGCGCCCCAAGAACTCAACGTATAGGGTCGGGCATCGGAGATGATGCCGGACACAAGGTTGGAGCTGACATGGATGCTGGCAGGGTAGAACCAGACCGGCGTCTCCGAAGGGTCTGACAGATTCTGAAGTGAGAGCAGGCTGTAGGTCTCAAAAAGGGGTGTCGCGGTGGTGCTAAGACCCACCAAACCATCGGTGACACTGGCGGCGTTGGAGGAAACCAGCCAGGAATTCAATTCCTGGTTCAGGCTTCGGGGAGATTCCCCCTGGACCGAGGGCGCGAGGGGCTTTTCCAGCAGGGGCAGTGGCATGGGCGGCTGCAAAATGGTTCCTGCAGCCACGGGGTAGTTGAAAACCAAACCTTGCTCCGGTTTCTCCCGGAGCACCTTGAACACCCGCATGGCCGGGCGGCCATCCCCTTCGGTGTACTCCAACAGCACGAAGGGATGCGAAGAGTAACCGGTGTGGTTGGTGACATTGAGATCATCGCGCAGCGCGTAGATCTGACCACCCTGCATCAATGCGTGCTCTTCATTCGGGTTATAGCCCGGCTGGGACGAGTCGTTCTGATAATAGATGCGTCCCCGCGCCTGCATGCTATTCAAAGGGCCACTGCCATCATTGCTAGCCAGCACGATTTCATCTGGCTCGCTCGGCCATTGAAGCCGATACGTCCCCACAACCGAGGGCCAATAGACGGACTTGAACCCCTTGGAAGTATCCAAACCGTTCTTCCGAAACCACCAAACCTCCAATTGGTTCGTTCCCGGGGTCACGTTCACCGGGATGATCGCCCCCAGGTTGGCCGTGTCGAACCCGGCACCAAATGGCTCGACATAGGCATTCACATCGTAGGAGGTGCCCCGGGCCTGGTGAATGTACCCTGCCATGTAAGCATCCGAAGCCCCAGCACCCAACTCACCGGCGGGAGCGAGAATCCTCTGGCCCACGTCGACGACTTGGTTGATCAACCTCGGCGCGGCGAACTCGCTGGGCCATCTGAAAGTACCCTCGCCGGGTTTCCAGGCCGCCAAATTGGTCGCGATCGTGCCGGTGAAGTTGGTCGCTTTCAGGTTCTGGTCCAGCCAGGAGAAGACCCGCTCGAAGGCCACCTTGCCTCCTACGGTGAAGCGCAACAACGTGCGGTGCGCAGGGAACTCGGGCTCCAAATAGGTGTAGAAACTGAAGTCCCCGCTGATCTTGGCACGCGGCTTGTCCAGCGGATCCTGATAGTCGATGACGGCGCTGTTCTCAGGAGGCAGCGGGATCGCGGTTGCTTTCGCTTCCGCCTCACTGCTCACCCAAGGACGAATATAATGGCTGTACTTAGCCACGTCTGAAGGCCAGACCAAGCTGTACCGTACGAATCGGGAAGGCCATTGGAGGCCCTGCGAACCGGTTTCCAGCCAATGCACCAGCAAGTCGTTGAGGTGGTGCGTCTCGCGGGTTGCATAAAGTTCCTTTTCGTCACTCTCATCGTTGAGGTGCTGAACTGCATAAGGAAGGGTCGACACCTGCTGAATCACTTGCGGGTAAAGACCGGTATCCACGCGCATCTCGGCCGGTGGGTAAGGAGCCAGCCTCTCGCCTAGCTCGATCGTCACATCGGCAGGGTTCGCTTCCCGGCTCACATCCACCACCTCGAAGCCCAGGAATTGGCGAGATCGGCCGTCGGGCCCGGTGCCGCCAAGCAGTTCCATGAACACGCGCCCCTCCTGGTTGTAGGCCAGGATTTGTCGAAGCAATTGGTCATACCAAAGGGTCCGCGTCTCCTGCAACATCTTCGAGGAATCCGCAACCAATGGCGTCTGGCCAAGTTGCTGGTATTCCTTGGGTACCCGTTGAGGGAAGTTGCTGTTGAAAACCACGTTCACCACACTCACCTGTCCTGCAGGCACCATCACGGGCCAGCCCAGGTTTCGGAAAACGCCTTCCGTCCAGAAGATCTTTCTGGGCGTTTTGACCGCGCTACCGGAAACAACGTAAACTCGATCGTAGAGAGAGTAGTAATTGCCAGCCTCGAACGAGTATTTCCCTGCCGGAAGCGTAGCGGAAGGTGCCCTCTTCTTCCATGTGACCAGGACGGGGCCAGGCTGGACGGCGAAAACAGCCCGGGCGTGAGGGCTCCAATAATACGAGGTCGCGGTCTGGGCCAGCTCCGCCGGGTAGGCTTCCTCCAGCAAAAGTCGATTCAAGCGGGCCGGAGGATCATCGACCGGGCTCTCGGGGCGCAGATTCTGCGCCTCCACCGAAAGAGTCACGTTCGTGAAGCGAGCCTGGTCATAAATGGAGGTTCCGAGAACGATGTCGTTAAGATCGGCAACCAAAGCCTGCTTCAGAACGGTGTCCTCCGTCGCACCGGGGTAACCGGCCAATTGATCACGGGTAACCTGTTTGAAGCGCCCGATAAGATACTGGGATACGGGGTCTGGGGCGGTCTGCAGCTTTTCAGCGAGCCGGGCCAAGTCGAGTATATCGTTCGTGGTAAGGGTGACCGGGCGATAGGGCTCCGCCTGCCAATAGTCGTCCTTCTTGAAACTGGAGGGGAGAGGGTCGCCATTCTCGGCGAGTTCCGGAACTGGAATGACCTCCCCAAAGAGGACGGAAGCGTTACGGCTAAGCAGGGGGGCACCGACGCGGGCGAAAGGCATGGCAACAGTCACCTGACCGTTGATCTCGCTTCGAGGCAAATCGAGGTTCTTCGCGTTGGCCGCATAGCTCAGGGAACCGTTCAGGTTGTTCGTGCGGTCCACCCCTGGGACAGCGAGGGCCCCAAAGCTAATCATCGATTGAAACTGATTGGGAGTAGGCGGGAGCTGGGTCATGCTCGCGGGCTGAGTACTGGGAACCCGACCATCCGAGCCCGGCGGGGAGCCGATCGTGCTGGAGATCGGAACGCCATTCGTGGACTGGAGGTTGTAGGGGGTGGAATCCTGGCGTATTTCCAGTGGTGGAACCACCGGAGGGTTGGGAGCCTGCGCCCACGCCCCCCACGTCGCCAGGCACCCAGCCAGCAGAAAGGCAGCCCGTCTCATCGTTGACATAAGCCTCAATCAGGATTTCGAACTTGGTTACACACGTCCTACGGCAGCGTTACTTGACCCGCATGATATAGGCCAAGGCGTAGTAGGGCGGCATGATGGAAACGGGAGAGTTCCCGCCAACCGCACTCGTGGGCTGGCCCGTTTTCGTCTTTGCATGTCCAACATAAGCACCGCCTGAAAAAGTGCCCCACCAGTAGTCGCTCCACTGTTCGAACCAATCGTCACTGTAGGTATGGCTGTGGTTCGGCATCTGGGCAATGGTCAACGTCTGGCTGGTCGCCCCTCCCGTAGCGTTGACCGAGAACACCTGCCCCGCGCCGATCACAAAACGGTCGCGCAGATTCGGGGTTTGCAGCCCTTCGACTGTCCGTCCATCGCACAAAGCCCAACCGACGGGAATTTCGTTCGTCGAGCCCGACCACATAATGATGCCGCGCACGGGAATGGTGCCGTTGCCAACAAATGTGCCAGCCGTGGCGGTGCCCGTAACATTGAGGCTCGTGGACCCAAGCGCACCCGCGGCCGTGATGTTGCCACCGCTCGTTACGCTGTTGCTGGCGGTGAGGCTGTCCCCCGCGTTGATGCTCCCCCCTGCGAAAACACTTCCTCCGGCATTGAGTGCCCCACCGGAAGCGGTGGTCAACAAGGGCAGACCATCGGTGCCCACCAGACCGTTCGCGCTCTTGGCCAGGAACGCATAGGGCGCTGGAAGCAACCGTAATCGAGGAGCGATCTCAGAGGTGGTCGTGCCAATCGTAACGCTAATGCCGATGTAGCGATCGGACGCTCCCGTCGAGCTGAATACGGAAGATAGCGCATCCCGTGGCTCGCTTTGGTGCTGGGTTCCCTCCCCCAGCACCACGCTGAAGCCGCCCTTGTCCACGGTCACAATCTGGTCTTCCGACCACAGCAAGGTGCCGCCTTGGGAGGCGTCATAGATGCGGAAGACAACCGGGTAATTGGCGGGGCTGCTGGGAGCCAGCGCGGCCCCATTCGCGTCCACCAGATACCCTTGGTAGGTCATCTTGTCGGGCGGAGTCGGGCCGGCCGCTTGGGCCGAGGCCAAAAGGCATGCCGTAGCCAAAAGAGAAGTGAAAACCCGGCGAGCGAAGGCCGAGGACATGGATGGTTGTTTCATGAACTGGAAGCGGTTGTGGATGCTCATAGGACGTTGAAGGATCAAAAATGGAAAACTGGAACGGGATAGGTCGAATCTCATGGCGTCGTTATGGTGGAGATGTCGCTGATTCGCTGCAGGATGAAACCACCCCGCACCCCAAACTGTCTCGAATCCGTTCCGGTCGGTTTTGACTTTCCGCGGAGATCGATCGTTTCTTCATACATGCCCGTCATGGTTTGGCTGCCACTCGTCACGCTCGCAAAATCACCGGTGGGTGCCGTCAGAATCAACGTGATAAGGCGGCCGACACCGTAGGATTCCTCCCCCCTGGGTAGCACATCGCTGAATGTCGCATTCAGGTTGTCGTGATCCGGGTGGTAGGTGTGAAGGAACGGATTGGAGGTCGTGTCGTCGTAGGCAAGATCGATCGTGGCGGTCAGATTCGTCCCCGGCCGCAGTTCCCCCAGACAGGGCCACGGCCGGTTCGCAGCGGACCACGGCAGGTGGACCGCGCTGATACGGCGAGCCGACGCGAGTTGTGCTTGGAGCAAGGATGATTCCTGGATAGCCACCACGGGATTGGTGTCCATTCCTACCCCTGTGTAGACCCTTTGCAGCAGGACCACCTTGCCAGCCCCATCCTGGTGCAGGATCAGTCGCAACGGAAAGGGACGGGACACCGACCCCAGCGACGTATTCGTGCCCACCTTCACATAGGCTCCCGAAGGAGAGACGGCCGTGGAACCGTCGGCATTCTTCACGTAGCTCTTCAGGTAATGCTGCACCTGATCGACCGCCACGCTGCCCACCCACAGGCCCGCCGTCGCGGCGACCGTAGCGGATACTGACATGTCCACTTGTGAAAAGTGGAGGGAATCTGTCAACCGTAGGACCCCGGCGTAGAGATCACCTGCGTTACCGAACATCTCGGAGCGATTAATCCCTAGCACCACCTCAACCTCGGACCCGACTTGACCAGCGGGTTGAAGCGTCCACTGCCGGGCGCCACTGCTGAAGTTGGTATAGCCATAAGTCAAGTTGGTGGTGTTTTGAGTCCCACGCAAAAGCAGCGGGGGCGCACCTACCACTGCCGGCTGGCCCGAAGGAACAACCTCCGATGGAAGCAAGGCAGCGGTAACAGTGAGAACGCTGGCGGTCAGGTTCTTCAGACGGAACTGATATTGGCTCGAAGAATCGCCAAATTGCACCCCGCCGGACGATTGGAGCACCAATTCGAAGGGACCGAAATACCGGTTGAAGTAGTCTCCCGACCTGATCCAAAAGGCTTCCCCCCGCCGCACTGGAGTGGTGCGCAAAGCGTAGAGGCGAGCCGGATTGCCAACCCCCAACTCTCCGCCCGAGTACTGGAAAATCTGGGCGTTCAGCTGCAGGTCTGGAGCCTGCGCCAGAAAAGTCTCGAACGAAGGGGGACTCCCGGCCAAGGTGGGAAATCCCAGGAAGTTCAGACCGGTCGTCGTCCAGTTGTATCGCGGAGGAACAGGCTTACCCTTGAGGTTCCAGGCATAGGACGGAACACTGGTGCTGATGCGCACCAGGCAGGCGGTGTTGGCAATCAGCCGACGAGCATCAGGCGAGCCTGTGGGCGATCTCAGCCAACTCACCCACTGGCTCCCAGTGCCCGTCGGAGTCTGCGGGCTCTCCACATACTGCGCCGTGGAAGGGGATGGATTCCACACCCAGATCTCCTGGATGGGGTTGGCAAGGTCTTCCCCCACGAGTTGATCCAGGGTAATATGCGAAGCGTCCACGTGCAGGAAAACCGCATTCCACCCGGCCTTGAGATCCATGGACTGGGTGATCCACTGGGCTCGAGCTGGAAGCGCGGAAATGGCTAGGAGCCAGACCGCCACCAGAACTCGAAACGACGATTTCATGTTCATGACTTCTTGCTGCTAAAGCTTGCGATACAAATACCAGGTCGGCAGCGGACTCAACCGTTGGAGCGATCCCAAAGGCTGGCCATTCGCCTTTCCCCCAAACACGATGAACTCCACCCCTGTCCAGACCGCTCCACCGTCACTCCGAGGTTGGGAATCACCGTTCGAGGTAAGAGTCCGCCATCTGTCGATGGATGGATCATACGCAGCCCCCGAGCCCAATCCGCCTGAGGAATCCTCCCCACCCCAAACCACCATCTCCTGCCCCGTCCACACGGCATTATGCCCACTCCGCGCGGTTGGAGCCCCGGTCGTGGACATCGGTTGCCAGGAATTGGCGGCAGGATCATACACTGCTCCCGTTCCGAAGAAGGAACCGTTCGCCTGGCCTCCCCATACGATCATCTTTTGTCCTGTCCACACAGCAGAATGCCGACTGCGAGCACCGGGCGCGTCCATCAAACCTACCGGCTGCCATGTCACCGGGAGGCCGCTCCCGTCAAAAACCAGTTGTCCACCGCTGTTCAACTCCCCGCTCACTCCTTCGCCTCCCCAGACGACCAGTCCACTTCCTGTACTGACAACCGTAGCCCCGCAACGAGCCGCTGGCGCGCCGCCTAGAGTCAAAGCGCTCCATTGGTCCGCCACGGGATCGTAACACGCACCATCGTCCAGCAAGCCGCCGCCATTCCGACCACCCCACACCACCATCCGGGTGCCAGTCCAGGCAGCCACATGCTGTTGACGTTCAGCCGGGCCGCCGGACGCCGTCACCGGATACCATTGCTGCAAACTGGGCCGGAATCGGCCACCGCTGCCCAAATAGCTCCCCGAGGAATTACCGCCCCAAACGATCGCGTCCTGGCCCGTCCAAACCGCTGTGTGCAAGCTGCGCGGCGCTGGTGCGTCCACGGGCGAAACCAAGCGCCACTGATCCAGCTGGGGATTGTACATCCCGCCTGAGCTTGAGCTGACCCCGGCGCCAATCGAGCCGCCCCAGATGACCATCTCACTCCCTGTCCAAACCACAGCGTGGCCGTAGCGAGCCGAGAGGGCGTTGGTGGAAGAACCGTTCGTCCAGACGGGAGCCGCCGCAGTCAGGAAAGGTGCATAGCCCGCCGCAGTCAGGTGCGGATCCGAGGCAAGGCTCGAAACCGTGACAAATCCGCTGGCTTGGACGCTATTGGAAAGGCTGACAACCTGGTTGGAAAGGGCCTGGATTTGTGCATTCAGCCCGGCAATCTGGCTCTGAAGCGCCACAGCCGCTGCGGACCACTGGGCGGCCAAGCTATTGCTTGCGGAGAGCAGGTCGGTGTCTTTATAGGCCAAATTGCTCGGCAACCGCTCCGCAGGCAACCTCCCACTCGTTACCTGGGCCGCATCCAAGGGTGGAATCCGGTGAAGATTCAAGACGCCGCTGGTGATCTTGCCAGAGTCCAGTTCGGGAATTCTGTCCGGGGCGAGCGTACCAACCACACTGGTGGCAGGGACATTGGCCAAACCTGCAGCGTCTCCTGTAAACCCGGACGCACGCACCGTGCCGCTAAAACTGACGCTCCCGTTCAGCCGCGCAACGTTCGCTGGCAGCTGGGAATCGCTTACCGCGCCGC
>CAYPNF010000004.1:31069-225125 GCA_964411985.1 uncultured Verrucomicrobiota bacterium | reverse complement strand
CAAAGGTGGCTGCAGCGACGTTGCTCAAGCCTCCCCCGTCGCCACTGAACCGGCCCACAAATGCATTCGCGGGGTTCGTGAAGGTGTTAACACCTTGGAAGCGCTGATCCCCGCTCAATCGAGCCACGTTGGTGGAGAGCCGAGTGTCAGATAAGGTGCCCGCCGTCACGTTAGCGGCGTTCAAACCGCTCAAACCCGAGCCATCTCCAGTGAATCGATTGCTACCGTTATTGAAGGTGTTGATCCCCCCAAAGGTCTGATCGCCATCCTTCAAGGCCACGTTCGATGAGAGATGGCCATCCCCCACCGTACCCGTCAGTTGGCTGGCGGGCACGTTCACCAAGTTGGCGGCATCGCCCGTAAACCCGGATGCTCGGACTGCGCCGCTAAAGGTAGCCCCGCCGTTCAACCGCGCAACGTTCGCTGGCAGCTGGGAATCGCTTACCGCGCCGCCAAAGGTGGCTGCAGCGACGTTGCTCAAGCCTCCCCCGTCGCCACTGAACCGGCCTACAAACGCGTTCGTGGGGTTCGTGAAGGTGTTGATCCCCGTGAAAGCCTGGTTTCCGTTCTTCAGCGCCACATTACCCGAAAGCCGCGAGTCAGACAGGGTCCCGGCGGCCAAACTGGAAGCGCTGACGGCTCCCGGAGCCAGTTTCGCAGCAGTGATGGCCCCGTCCGCTACCGCCGCAGCCATCATGGCATAGCCCGCGGCAGCCACCCGCTGGTCAGGTTTGAGGACTTGAAAATCGTTAGTCCCGTGCGCGAACCAGACCCGGAGGTAGACCGCGCTATTTGTGAAAACATCCGCCGGCAAGCTCGCCATGTGGGGCAGATTGGTGTCCCCCAACAAGACAGAGTAGAGGCCGCGCGTGATCGGAACCGAGACTGACTGGTCCGGCTGACCGTCCCCATTGAGGTCCGGGGCGTTGAGCCACCAGGTCCTTGAAGCATCAGGATTGACCAAGGCAAACTTCAACTCACCGGTCCCTTCAAAGACCGAAGGTCCGACCATAAGGCGGCCTTGGTAGCTGAGCAGGCCAGGCACTTCAGCCATAACCGATTGTTTTGCCAGAAATAGCAAAACAAGGAAAAGACCCTTCGGCACCGCGAATTGCCCGACGCTCATGATTATGCGGACCACCCTTTTAGAGATCGTACTTGTGAGTTTAATAGATCAAATAGAATCACCTGCCCTGCTACAATGCCAAGCCGACTGCAAGTCGCTTATTCAGGTTGGATGTCAAGTTGCGAAATAAGACAACAGAACAATGCCTGCCTGTCAACCACAATGGCGACAGGATCTGGAAGTTAAGGGTGCGCACGCCAAACGCTTCAGGTGGCATTCCCCCATCACCCGCAATAAGGATGCCACACTGGCGCGGCGGTCGGATTCGGTCTATGATACTAGCCTGGACATGGACACCGTATGGTTCAACCTGGCTTGTAGAAACGCTGCTCCGCAGTGCAGGCTGACTCTCCTGCTCGCCTGGCTGCTGGCCCTGCCAACAATGGAGTCTTGGGGACAAACCCCTGCCACGGTGCCTCCGCGCCGAGGAGTTCCCATTTCGTCCAACCTCTCCACGAACATCAGCGCTTCCCAGAACACCACTCGTGTCCCTCTTCCGACCACGCCTGAGAAGGTTGTGGACGGCGTCCTTCAGCTGAGCTTTGACCGTTTGTCTGCTTTCAAGTACGAAGTTTATGAGTATTACTCCCCCACGAATTCAGGACGTTCCCTGATCCGCTCCGATGATGTGATCCCCGATTGGGCCAAAGCATATGGTGGGCAGAGAGTCTCCGTTTCGGGGTATGTCCTTCCCCTCCGCATGAAGGCCGGAAAAACCACGGAGTTCCTGCTCCTGAAGGATCGAGGTACCTGCTGCTTCGGCCCGCAGGCCCAGATTAACCATTTCATGCGAGTCTCGCTAAAAACCAAAGACTTCGATCCCGACTTGCAGGCAGCCTACAAGGTCACAGGCAAGCTGCAGGTCGGTGAAATGTACATTCAAGGCTACTTGACCGGGATCTACCGGATGGACGATGCCGACATCAACCCCGACAATACCTCCCGCCCCAACTCTAACTAAACGGCATACGGACTCGCCATGCTGCCCAGCAACCTTTCTGCCATCGTAGAAATCCGCGCTCTCCAGAAACGCTTTCGCGCTCCGGACGAAGCGAGTCATTTGGTCATCGATATCCCGGCTTTCGCCCTGCCGAGGGGCGCTCAGCTGGCCCTGCATGGTCGCAGTGGCTCCGGAAAGACCACATTCCTCCATCTGATCGCAGGCATCCTTGCCCCCGACTCAGGGACTATCCAGGTCGGTGACCATGTGGTTACCGATCTCCCCGAGTCGAAACGTGACCGGCTCCGGGCTACAACGCTCGGCTACATCTTTCAGACTTTCAACCTGCTTCAGGGTTACACTTGCCTGGAAAACGTGCTGCTCGGCATGTCTTTTGGCCCAGGGCCAAACCCCCAACTCGCCGCCTCACTCCTGCATCGGGTTGGGCTGCAGGATCGGATGCACCATTATCCCAAGCAACTTTCCGCCGGCCAGCAGCAAAGGGTGGCAGTTGCCAGGGCCCTGGCCAACCATCCCAAGTTGGTGCTGGCAGATGAACCATCCGGAAACCTCGATCCGCACAACGCCCAGGAATCGGTGCAACTCATCCGGGAAACCTGCCGTGAACAAGGCGCCGCGTTGTTGTTGGTCTCTCACGATCGGGAAGTACTAAGCATGTTTGAGTGCACCCAGGACTTTCACCAGCTAAACCGCGCCCTAACCTCCGCGAAGCCCAAATCATGACTCTTCCCCTCCTGGTGCGGAAAAGCCTAAGGCAACACGCCTTTTCGACTCTCATTACCGCAGTCTCGATCGGCCTCGCCGCCGGTCTCTGGATGTCCGTGTGGACCATCCGGAACCAGTCCACGGCAGCTTTCTCGGGTTCCGACGGAGGTTTTGATGCGGTACTCGGAGCCCGCGCTTCCAAACTGCAACTGGTGCTGAACGCAATTTTCCATCTGGAAGCTTCGCCGGGCAACATCACTTTCCAGGACCTCATTGCCATCCAGGCGGCGGCAGGGGTGGAGGCGGCGATTCCTTTGGCCACCGGAGATAGCTACAAGGGATCCCGGATCGTCGGTACAACCGCCGAGTTCTTCGTGCATGCCCAGTCCCAAGAGGGTGAGAAACTCCAGGTCCGACCCGGCGGACGCCTTTTTGAGATGGGTTACCAGGAAGCGGTCGTCGGCAGCTACGTCGCGCAGCAAATCGGCTTGCAGGTCGGACAGGAGTTTCACCCGCAACACGGCCTTGAATCGGGCGGAGAAACCCACCACGAAGAGTGTTACCTGGTTGTCGGAGTTCTCGAACCATCCAACACGCCCGCTGATCAAGTGATTTGGATTCCCCTCGAGGGGGTTCAGCGCATGGGAGGGCATGATCCTGCCGCTGCGACGGACCTGAGCGCCATCCTGGTCAAGCTGGTGACTCCTGCGGCCGGGCTGCGACTGGATCAAGTGTACAACCGCCAGGGCCGATCTCTGACCTTTGCCTGGCCTATCTCCACGATCGTAGCGCAGCTGTTCGAGAAATTGGCCTGGCTCAGTCGCGTGTTGGAGTTGGTGGCTTACCTCGTGGCACTCGTGGCCATTGGCTCGGTCGTTGCCAGCCTCAACAACTCCATGAACGAAAGGAAACGCGATATTGCGATCCTTCGCGCCCTCGGTGCTCACCGTTCCACTGTTTTCGGGGCGATCGTTGCCGAGTCAACGGCTATCGCTGCCTTGGGCTGCCTGATCGGGTGGGGCTTCCACGCGATCATTCTTACCATCACCGCTTCCATCATTCGCTCCCAGACAGGAGTGGTGCTGAATACCTTCGCCTTCGAATGGGTCTTGATCACCACTCCCCTGCTCCTGACATTCCTGGGAGCGGTTGCGGGTATCTTGCCTGCACTCAAAGCCTACCGGACGCCCGTCGCTGAGTTCTTGCACCCCGTGTCCTAACCCGTTTCCGCTGCTGGCGGCTCGCATTTTCCAGGGATAGGGTACGCCCCCTGCATGCTTTGCAGTGAGTTTTGTGTTGACCCTTTGAATCCGCGATTTCTACATTCACCTACGTGAAAGCCGATTATCGCGTGGTCGTACGGACCCTTATTCTCTCCGCGCTCTCCTCGTCCCTCGTTGCCTCCTTCGCCGCCGACAGCAAGGGAGTCGCCATCACCCAAGAACAGGGCAAACTCCGTATCCAGGTCCAGGGAAAACCCTTCACGGAGTACGTTTTTGAAGGAGCCTCCCGGCCCTATTTCTACCCAATCCTGAACGCTGACGGGCTGGCAATGTCCCGCCAATGGCCCATGGAGAAGGGGGAAGGTGAGGAACACGACCACCCCCATCACCGTTCTCTCTGGTGGGCTCATGGAGAGATGAATGGGGAGGACTTTTGGTCGGAAAGCAATAAAGCCGGCAAGACGGTGCACAAAGGCTTCTTGGAGGTGAGTTCCGGAGAGAATGGCGGGACCATCCGTTCCACGAACGCCTACGTGGCACTCTCGGGCAAGACCGTCGCTACGGATACGCGCACCATGCGCATACCTAACCGCTCCAAGGATCGCATCCTGGATTTTGAGGTCACCCTGCACGCTTCCGAAGGGGATCTGGTTCTGGGCGACACAAAGGAAGGTACAATGGCGATCCGCCTGGCGGAAACGATGCGCCTCGTCCGGGACAAGAAACCTGGCGCAGGTCGTATCGTGAACAGCGAGGGGGCCAAAGATGGTGACACCTGGGGAAAACGGGCGAAATGGTGCGATTACTACGGCCCCGTCCAGGGAAAGATAGTGGGGGTTGCGGTTTTCGACCATCCGACGAATCCCAGTTATCCGACCTGGTGGCACGTTCGGGACTATGGTCTGTTCGCAGCAAACCCTTTTGGCGTCCATGACTTCGAGAAGAAGCCTGCCAAAGCCGGAGAAGTCACGGTGCCCGCCGGCAAATCCATCACTTTCCGATACCGTTTTCTCTTCCACAGCGGCGACCAGAACGAAGGCAAGGTTGCCGAGGAGTACGATCGTTTCATCCAATCCAGTCGCTAGCCTGTCTCCCTACCTACAAACCTGCCCCCCATTTATGAATAGCATCAATCGACGACTCTTCCTCCAGCACTCGGCAGCAGCCGCAGCCGGGCTTGGCTTTGCCTCGCTCTTTAGCGGCTGCTCCACCACAAGCAAACCCACGAAGACGGGACGGATCCTCGGTGCCAACGACGAAATCCGCATTGGTATCGTGGGTTTCCGCAGCCAGGGTGGCAGCCACATTTCGAGTATCCAGAAACTGCGGGAAAAAGGGGAAAAGGTCCGTATCGTTGCGCTCTGCGACGTCGACAGTGAAGTGCTCGCCAAGGGTGTGGAGGGCTTCAAGAAGCAGAATCAGACCGTTGAAGGCTTTACCGATGTCCGTAAACTCCTCGAACAGGCGGATATCGATGCCATCTCGATGGCCACGCCCAACCATTGGCATGCGCTGGCCACCATCTGGGCCGTCCAAGCCGGCAAGGATGTCTACGTCGAAAAGCCCGTGTCCCACAACGTCTGGGAGGGCCGGAAGATGGTCGAGGCAGCAAGAAAGTACAATCGGATCGTCCAGACCGGCACGCAGTGCCGCTCCAGCTTCGGCATCCGTGAGGCCGTCGCCTGGGTCCAGGCAGGTAATCTGGGCAAAATCCAAATCGCCCGAGGCCTGTGCTACAAACGCCGTGCCAGCATCGGCAAGGCTGATGGACCCCAAACCCCTCCACCCTCGGTGGACTACGATCTGTGGTGTGGTCCCGCTCCCAAAGAACCGCTCACCCGCAAGCAACTGCACTACGATTGGCATTGGGTCTGGCCGACCGGTAACGGCGACCTCGGAAACCAAGGGATTCATCAGATGGACATCGCCCGTTGGTTCCTGGGGGAGAACGCCCTTTCTCCACGGGTCGTTGGGATTGGCGGTCGATTCGGTTACGTGGACGACGGCACCACGCCCAACACCTTCATGATCTTCCACGACTATGCTAATGCCCCCTTGATCTTTGAGGTTCGAGGCCTCACCTCAGGCAGCGAATCGAAGGACATGGACAAGTTCATGGGCGGTTCCATCGCCGTCGTCGTCCACTGCGAAGGTGGGCATGTTCTGGTACCCGACTACAACTCTGCCATCGCCTTTGACAAGCAGGGCAAGGAAATCAAGCGCTTCGCCGGTTCCGATAGTCACCATGGCAACTTCCTCAAAGCCATGCGCAGTCGCCGCCACTCGGACCTGAACGCTGACATCTTGGAGGGACACCTCTCCAGCGCGCTCTGCCATACTGGCAATGTCTCATACCAAGTCGGACGGCTTGCCTCCTCGGCTGAAACACGCGAAGCCATCAAGGCGGATCGCGACGCCGAAAACACCTTCCAGCGCATGGTCGAGCACCTTGGCAACAATGGTGTGAATCTCAACAAGGACCTGCCCCGATTGGGAGCGGTGCTGAAGATGAATCCAGCCACCGAAAAGTTCCTGGGCAATGCGAAGGCCAGTCAACTTCTGACCCGCAATTACCGCGCTCCGTTCATCGTGCCGGCGAAGGTGTAAATCCCGTGTTTTGAAGCAGTCGCTCCGGGATTCCCCCCCAGGAATCCCGGAGTTATCGTTTTGAGTGGCCTTTTCGGGCCCTTTTTGCCTTCATGGAAGCCGTGAATATGGCGAATCCATCCAGTTTCGTGCTTCGAATGCAAGGCTTGCCGAGGTTCTGCCTCGTGTTCGCTCTGCTCCTTCTTGTTTGCGCCTCCCCACGCGCAGTTGAGATGGTCCCCTTGTCCCTAGGCCAGCTGACTTCCACTGCGGACTGGGTGGTCCATGGCAGGGTCGAGTCGAAATCCTGTTTCCGTGACACCAAAGGGCGCATCACCACCAGAATCGTGCTCGCGGTCCTCGACACCCTGAAAGGGACAAGTCCTGGCGCCGAGATCGTGATCGCCCAAGCGGGAGGAACGCTCGGCGATACGAGAGTCATCCTCGATGGTCAGCCAGATCTTGCTCCTGGTGAGGAACTAGTGGTCTTCCTGCAGCGAAACGAGCGCGGCGAAGGAGTGATTCTGGGGCTGGCTCAGGGCAAGTTCGAGGTGTTCTCCGATGGGCCGGCGGAGATCCGATACGTGCGAAACCTCTTTCTGGGACGCAACGGAGCTCGATCGCAAGCCCGGCTCGCCGCCTCGGACCCACAATTGGACAGCATCAGGTTGGACGACCTCAAAGCCTTTGTGCGAGGAGGTCAGCGATGAGCAGCCCTCAAGTAAGCGGCGCAAGCGCTCAGACGCGCTACCGTCTGCAGCAGCTTTTGGAGCATGGCGGGGAGCGACGCACCACGCCGTTTTGGAACCGTGCGCTGCGCGTTTCCGAGTCACTCGCCCATCCATGGGTCCTGGTTCTGCTCGTAGCCCTTGCCTGGGCACTTCCCACGCAGGCCTATGTTCTCGACTATGTGGACGCCACCCGCGTCCGGCACTGGGAATTGAACGGTTCCTCGGTGAATGTCTCCACCAATGTTGTGAATCCGAAGACCCACGCGATTCGCTATTTCATCGCCGCCGACGCCTACTCCACCACGAACACCGCCGTCGAAATCGACGCCGTGAAGGCCTCGTTTGCGGTGTGGGAATCGGCCCCCAGCACCCTGCTGCGCACCGAATTCGCAGGGCTCCTCCCGCCACCCGTGGATGTCGATGAAACCGACAATACCAACGTGGTCTTTTGGGCCAAGAACGGAACCATGGTCGCCGGTGGTACCGCTAGCATTGCGGGAGCCGTTGGCATGACCTATTACGCCTCCCAAAACGGGGTCATGGTGGGAGCCGACATCGTCCTGAACGGCGATCCCTACAGCGGTTTCAAATGGTTCACTGATATTCACTTTGAAGCACCGGACAGTGGTTGGCAATTCGTCGAGGGGACCATGACTCACGAGATCGGGCATCTTCTGGGCCTAAACCATTCACCCCTCGGAGGCTCCACGCTCTATTACCGTGGCGCTCAAGGCGTCAACACCCTCATCGGGCTTTCCGACGACGATATCGCCGGCATCCAGACCCTTTACCCCATGATCGGCCTTGTTCAGACCAAGTCCGCGCTGCAGGGCAAGGTCACCCTCCGTGGTTCGCCCGTCTTTGGAGCGATTGTCTCCGTCCGCGACCTGAAGTCCGGGTTCGTGTCCGCGACACTGACCCGCACGGATGGCACCTACCTGATGGCCTCACTCCCGCCCAGTCAGGTGGAAGTACACGTATCCCCGCTCGCCCCATCCGGCCCGGGAGTATTCCTCACCCGCGGCCAGGATATCACCCCAGAATACCGGGCCGCGCATACTGCCTTCGAACCCACCACCAACCGTGTCGTAGTGCTCTCCATGGGAAAAACTGCAACCTTGGATTTCGCCGTTGTGGACGCCGACGCTGCCTTGGCGGGGGATCAGGCTCTGCGCGTCGCCGGCTTGCGGAAACCGACAACGGATCCCTTGAACCAAGTCCGGATGGTCACCCCAGCCGTCCTCCGTCAAGGCGATAGTAACCTCATCCTGGGAGTCTACTCGTTGGGAGACCTCTCTGGAGGGACGCTCTCCATTACCGGTGACGGTGTCGCGGTAACCCCCCTGACCGCTTCCAGCGGTTTCCCAGGCCTGACCCTTCTCTCCGTGGGGGTCACGGTACAGACCAATGCCACTCCTGGATTACGCACGTTCATGGTCCGTAAAGGGACGAACCTTTCCTATGCGGAAGGCTTTCTCAGTCTCGAACCTACCTCCCCCGATTTCAATTTCGATGGGCTCGACGATTACTTCCAACGCCAATACTTCAGCCCTTGGACCCGTCCGGAGGCTGGCCCCAAGGTCGATCCCGATGGGGACGGGTTCAATAACCAAACCGAGTTCTACGCGGGGAGTATCCCCACTCTCGCTTCCTCGCTTCCCCAGGTGGCCATCAAACGCGCAACTCTGGATCTCAAAGGCACCACCGTGGTCTGGGACTCCCTGCCTGGCACAAAGTATCAGGTCTACACTCGGGACGAATTTCAACCGCAAAGCCCTTGGCGCGCCATCGGCACGGTCGTCCAGGGTACAGGTGGGGAGGTGAGCTTCCTAGACGCCACCGCTACCAACCGTATCCGCTTCTACGAGATCCAACTCCTGCGCACGAATTAACTTCGCATCGTGGGGCTTCCGCCAGAGAAGACCGCCTGGACAAATAGAGAGAGGGTCACCTCGGCCTTGTCCGAAAGGAAACGTCCCATTTCCGGGATGAGACGATCCCGAGCGCGGGCGTGCTCTGGAGAAAGACTGAATAGTCCAAATCCCACAAATCACTCCTCTCCAGAGGCTTAGCTACTATATGCCAGGATGGCACACCCATTGCTACTATGCCTTGGCAACCAATGAATGCGCTTCGCCTCAGCTTTCGGCAGTTTACCCGGAGTCCCGGTTTGACGGCTTTGTCGGTCCTGATCCTCTCCTTGGGTATTGCCGGGAACACAGTGGTGTTCAGCCTCCTGAATGGAATGTACCTGCGCCCCCTGCCCGTTCGGGAACCTTCCAGGTTGGTGGATCTTGACGAAACCGCCCCACGCTGGAACCTGAAATACACGGGGATCGCCTACCCGGACTTCGTGGCGTGGCGCAGAGGGAACCGGACGTTCGAAGGGATGGGGGTCTGGAATAGTGCCGGCTGTGCATTCACCCGCAAAGGCGAGTCACAGCGAGTGTCGGGGCTTCGCACGAGCCATGACTTGGCAACCGTGCTTGGCTATCGAGCTATCCTGGGTCGTGCCTTTTTGCCCCAAGACGACCAACCGGGAGCGCCGGGTGTGGTCCTGCTCGGGCACGGATTCTGGCAACGGATGTTCGCCGGGCAGGCCGCCGTTTTAGGCCAGGAACTCATTCTGGACGGCCAGGCACACACGATCATTGGGGTACTGCCCAAGGAGGCGGCTTTCCCGGAGGAAGTCGATGTGTGGAGACCCTTGCAGCTATCCGATAACAACTCGGATGGCTGGTTTCTCAGTGGCATTGGCCGCCTCAAGGACGGAGTGGGATTGCCAGCAGCCAGGGCGGATTTGGAACAAATCCATCGGAGCATGATCGGGACACGCAAGGTGAACGAAGTCACCTCTCCCATCCTGATGACGGTGCGAGACCGCTATTTCGGCGAGTATCGGCTGGTGACCGGCGTTTTGCTGGTAACCGTGGGGTTGGTGCTGGTGATCGCCTGTGCCAACGTCGCGTCCCTGATGCTCGCACGTGGCCTGGCTCGGTGCCAGGAAATGGGAATCAGGCTGTCGCTGGGAGCTACCCGATGGCAGGTAGCTCAGCAGGTGTTGGCCGAGAGTCTCGCACTCGCGGTCGTAGGGAGCGGCGTTGGAATGTTGCTCGGGACCGGCATTCTGAAAGGCGTGCTGGCCTGGATTCCGGAACGGTTGCCCGCATGGGTGGAGATCAACTTCGACTTCAGGCTGTTCGCCTTTTGCTCGGTGCTTACCTTCCTAGCGGCTGGCCTCTTCGGTATGTTGCCCGCGCTGCAGGCTGCCTCGGGTCGGAACATCCGTAGCGCCCTGGCAGCCGCCAGCAACCGGGTCCAAGGCAACTCCATGTACCGAAAGAGCTTGAGCGCACTTGTCACCGGAGAAATTGCGCTAGCCCTGGTCCTGCTGGTCACCGCTGGCCTGCTGGCAAGAGCCCTGCTCGAGGTCCACCGCGTTGATCCCGGATTCCGCGCCGAGAACCTGCTCGCCTATTCTCTTGAGCTACCGGATCGCAATTATCCCCAGGGACAAGACTGCCTGCGGTTCTTTGAATCGCACCTGGAAACAGTCCGTAATGTTCCTGGGGTCACTCATGCGAGCGCCATCACCGGTGAACCTCTGGGTGGGCACTGGGGCAATTTCTATGAACCCGAGAATGCCCCACCCAAAGCCCCTGACGCCCAGAACCCAGTCATCCTCAAGCGCGTCGCATACTCACAATACCTCGAGACACTGGGCATCCAGCTTCTCTCCGGTCGCAGCTTTGCAGCCGACGACGGTCGGTCCGAGGGGACCAAGACCGTAATCGTCAACGAGATCCTGGCGGAAATGTTTTGGCCCAACCAACCAGCCCTAGGCAAACGGATCCGGCCCCAGGATGGCGGCTCGAACTGGCTCCAGGTGGTAGGGGTGGTGAAAGACGTGAAGCACTACGGACTGGACCAACCGATGCGTCCCGGTGTCTACGTCCCGGCCGCAGCTGAACCGCCCCGAGGTGTCACAGTGCTAGTGCGCACCTCCGTGGAACCATTATCCCTGGTGCCCACTCTCCGGGACATTTTAAGGCGAGCGGACCAGAACCTCCCCATGGACAACATAAGGACCATGAAAGACCGTCTGGAACGTTCCCTCTGGGTACGCCGGTTTTACTCATGGTCCGTGGCCGTGGTGGCGGGAGTGGCCCTCATCCTGGCTATCGGAGGAATCTACGGTGTCACTTCCTATGGGGCAGCGCAGCGCACAGGCGAGTTTGGCATCCGCATGGCGCTGGGGGCCGATCAGAAGAATGTGCTCCTATTAGTGATGAAGCAGGGGATGCGACTGGCCGGGGCAGGGCTGGCATTGGGCTTGGTGGCATCCCTAACCCTAACGCCGTTGCTGCGAAGTCTTCTCTTTGGCACAACGCCGCTGGATCCCCTCACCTTCCTCTGCGCAGGAATCGCCCTCACCGCTATCACCCTCGCCGCCTGCCTGGTCCCTGCCCTGCGCGCAACCCGGGTAGATCCTGCGGTGGCCTTGAGGTGTAACTGAGGTTGGGATTCTCCATCTGTAGCCGTGGTCGGCAGACCGCTCCAACTTCCCTCCCGCATCGCTTCCTGTCAGCGCGCTTTGCCAAGCGCGGCTACGGAGTGGCTCTCTTTTGTTTATGGCCAAGGCGTTGAAGATCTGCTACACAACTTTCAATCTTCCGCCAGGCCAGGGGATACCCCCCTGTCTGACGAGAAAGCGTAGGCACATGAAAAACACTCGAATTCTTTTCTCCATCGCCCTGAGCCTCGGCGCCGGAATTCTCCTCAGCCTCCAAACCGTTCTGGCGGCCGACCTCATTAAGGCCAAAGATGGCTCCGGGGTCTATGGGTACAAAGACACCCCCAAGCTGCCGTGGTGCCAGTGGCTGGTCCACGACCCCGACCGTCCCGCCCCGCCGCGCGTTGATCCGGGGCCAGCTCAACCGCCTGTCCCCGCCCCGGCGGACGCCGTGGTGTTGTTCAACGGCAAAGACCTCTCGGCGTGGAACTACACCGGCTCCAAACTGGTGGATGGCTGTATCGAGGCTGGCGAGGGCCCCCTCGAATCCAAGCGCGAGTTTGGCGATTGCCAGATTCACGTGGAATGGATGGGGCCAGCCCACTTCGAAGGTCCCTGGTACAACCAAGGAAACAACGGCGTGATGTTGATGGGGGTGTACGAGATCCAGATCTTTGACTCCTATAATGAGAAGATCTACCCCGACGGCCAGACTGCCTCGATCTACGGCCAGACTCCGCCCCTGGTCAACGCCAGCCGTCCCCCAGGCCAATGGCAGACGTTCGACATCATCTTCTTCGCCCCCAAGTTCGACGGAGAAAAGCTGGTTCAGGCTCCGCGGGTCACCCTCTTCCATAACGGTTTGCTCGTTCAGCACAACGAGGAAATCCACGGCGAGGTGGCCCACCGCCTCGTGCCTGAGTTCAAGAAGAAGAGCAGCAAGGGGCCCCTCGCGTTCGGGGGACACGGATGCCCCGTCCGCTTCCGCAACATCTGGGTGCGACCGCTCTGAAAGCGTCTGGGATGGAAGGTCGCTCGACTGCGAACCGGACGTCGCGTTTCGTCCGCTTCCAATAAGGTTGGTCCTACTGCTACGAGGCCACCTTATCCGGCAGGATCTGGCTCGGCCAACATCTGCATGATCCTGGCAGCCGGTTGACGCTGGATCAGGAGTTGCGCCATCACCTGCATGCAGGGGTTGATGTGGTGAAAGAAATCCTTGTACCCAGTACAGAGGTAATTGAGTCCAGGCTCGCCGTCGGGCGTGCGAGCAAACCGGTTCTTGGGGCACTCCCCATGACAAGCGAAACGCACGTCACATCTTCTGCAGAATGCTGGGAGCGAATCCGATTTATGGCGGCCGAAACCCTCCTGGAAAGGCAGGCGTACGATTTCTCCCAGCGGTTGCTCCATGAGGTTTCCGAGCCGGTAAGCCGCATGCACGTAATGGTCGCATGAAAAGAGGTCCCCGCTGTGCTCCACCACCGGTCCACGTCCACAAGTCTCGGCAAAAAGGCAGAGGGGCGAGTCCATGCGCAGCCAGTTGCCCAGGGCAACGTCAAAGAGCTGAACAAAGATCTGTCCAACGTCTTCCCGTACCCAACGGTCAAAGATCGTTGTCAGGAATCTCCCATACTGTCGGGGCTCGACACTCCAGTCGGTTACCCCTGATTCTTCTTGTGCCCCGGCGCTACCCGGAGGAGCCGCCAACTCATGGTCCACCGGGTTCGGACGGATTGGTTTTCGCTCCACCACCGGAATGAACTGCCAATAGATCGAACCAATGTCCTTAAGGAACTGATAGACCCGCAATGGCGCTTGGGAATTGAGGCGGTTGACCGTGGTGAGCGTATTCCATTCGACATGATGACGCTTCAAGACCTCCAGGCCACGCAAGACCTGCTCCTGAGTAGGCTCTCGTTGCGGACCGAGCCGATAGGGATCATGCAAATCAGCGGGACCATCCAAGCTCACCCCGACCAGGAATTGGTGTTCTGCCAGGAACGCTCCCCATTCGTCGTCGAGTAGCGTCGCATTGGTCTGGATTGTATTCCGCACCTGCCGGCCCTGTGCGAAACGCTGCTGGAAAGAGATCGCGCGGCGGAAAAACTCCACTCCCACGAGGGTCGGTTCACCGCCCTGCCAGGCAAAGAGAACTGACTCGCCGGAGTAGGCTTCCAGGTGTTGCCGGATCAAACGCTCCAGCACGACATCGCTCATCCTCAAGTGCGCCCCAGGATAGAGGAGGGGTTGTTTCTCCAGGTAGAAACAGTACGCGCAATCCAAGTTGCACGCCGAGCCGGCAGGCTTGATCAGCAAGTCATACCGCCCTGTTGGAAGCACAGAGGCGGGGGGTGCAGAGCTCATGCAAGGCGCTGAAGAAGACTAAAGGCGCTTCAGCCGATAGAAACCCTTGCCAGCCGTCGGAAGGGAGATCGCCACTTCCAATTCATCCCCCGTTCCGAGCAAGGTGGAGCCGACATCGCTCCACTGAACGAAGTCGGTCGTGACCTGGGCCTGGTATTGAATGTCCTTCTGAGTGTCGAAACGCAGCAGCACCTGAGTATCCGAAGACCGTGCCATCTTGAGGACCGCGCCAAAGGGGGCGTTGAAAAAGGATGGGGCAATCGGTGCCATTTCGGTCTTCTCGGCCTGGGTGAGCTTGGCGGCCATTCGTGCTTCATCGGCCAGGTGGCCTTGCTTTCCGGCCAGGTTCTTCAGTTCTGGGGCATCCTCGAGGATGTCATAAAGCTCGTGTTCCTCTTCGAGGGCGGTGGTCCCCTCCTCAAAGTAGCGGGCGTATTTGAAATTCGTGTCACGAATCGCATGGAACTTCCAAGGCGCCGGAGAGATACCCGGGGGCATCGTTGCGCCGTAATCGGCGTACTCAGAGATCGTCTGGGCGATCGACATCCCGTAGCAAAAGATGACGTGATCGTTCACAGTGGTGCTGGGGGATCCCAACAGGACCGGTTTCAAGCTTTTACCGGGGAGGTAGTTCCCGGCCGGAACAATCCCCGCCAAATCCAGCAGCGTGGGCAGTACATCCACCGTCTGCGCCAGTGACTTGGTGACGGTGCCGGCCGGAATCCGCCCCTTCCAGGAGATCACCATGGGAACGTGTACACTTTCCTCGTAGGCAAAGGGACCTTTGCCCATCATCCGATGCGCACCCGCCAACTCACCGTGGTCAGAGAGGAAGACGATGATCGTGTTCTCAGCCCAGGCAGGATCGTTCGCCCGCTCGAGGACGCGCATGAGCTGATCGTCGGCTTTCCGTGCAAGGTCGTAGTAATAGTCCATCGCTCGCAGCCAATCGGTAGTGCTGGCGGCACTGGCCCCGCTGGCCTGCATTTTGAACATGGTGCCCCAAAGCTTCTGGTATTGGGCGTGAGCTTTGGGCTTGGTACTCAGGTCATCCTCAAAGTTCGCTGGTAGCTGGGTCGTATACTCGACATAGACCTCCGTCTCCTGGACAGCCGCCTTGTAGTACATGATGTCGTGCGGATTCACCAGGGAACAGAAGAGCAGCCAAGGTTGCGGGTTTTTCGACGCAGCATACGCGTTGAGCCAGGCGATCGCCTTGTCCGCAATTCCAGGGTCGTCCGTGGCCCCCTGCCCCGGCGTTCCCTGGAGATCTTGGAACGGAAGTTCTTCAAAACCATACGGTGTCAACCCCACTTGGGCATACTCGTCGGAAGTGGACAGGTGCCATTTGCCGAAGTACGGGGTGCGGTACCCGGCAAATTGGAAGTAATGCCCGAGGGTGGGAATGCTCGGGTTCAGCTTCGGCACGGCTTTGCAGACGTTGATCTCCAGCCCATGCTGAGTCATGTGCAGCCCGGTCAGGATGGTCGCTCGGCTCGGAGTGCAGGGCGTGCAGGAGCAATACATCGAATCGAAACTCATCCCGCCGCGGCACAGCAACTCGTAAGCGGGCAAAGGCATCCTGGTCAGATCCCAGGTCGGCAGGCGCAACTGATCCACCATCAGGAACAGCACATTCGGTTTGCTCCCAGTGTTTGCCACCGTAGGAACCCCTCCTGCCGCGCCAAAGGCTTGCGATACCACGGTGTCCGCGAGGACTACGCCTCCAGCCAGCGTGCATGTTCTTCTCAAGAAGTCGCGCCGGTCTACGCCAGGTCCTGTATCAGCAACAAGCATGGAGCACATGAGGAAATACTTCCAACATGCAGATCCGAAGTCAAGGTTCCTCGCCCCAGGCATCAAGCAGGTTTGAGCCGCTGACGGAGAATCGAGTGGAACAAGGGTTGGGCGGGCAACCCGGCGGCGGAAGGCACCATCATCCTCGCTTCTTTCACGCTTGCGACCACAAGATCAGTCAGCTTATCATGCCAGGCGTAGTAACGAGGCATTAGTCACGTAGTATCCGAGTCGCAACCCGAAGCGTTTCAGGTCAGCTGAAGAGTAGTGTAAGTAAAAGAAGGCCATATGATACCCAACAGTCTTGGTATTCAGTTCAAAGAACCCGTTCTCGCTTTCGTTCTGGCTTCTCTGAGCATCTTTTCCCCAAGTCAGGTGTCAGCAGGTGCCATCAACGACACTCAGGACGAGATTCTCTGGATGCGAGGGGGCACGGGCCCCGGCGGAATCTCGAGCCTCGATCTCTCCATCGATGGAAAACGTATGGTTACCGCCGAGAGTCTCGCTGGCATCAAGCTCTGGGACATCGCCACAGGGCGCCTGCTGAAAACCTTGACCGACGGGACGAATAATCTCCAAAGCGCCGCGATATCACCAGATGGTACTCTCGCCGTAGGACTCAGATACGACGGAGCGGTCACGACCTGGCGCCTGACCGACGGCGCACTACTTTCCTCATCACTCGTCCATCAACCGGGCTTTTTCGGCCAGGTCTGTTTTTCGCCGGACGGTAAATGGTATGCCACAGCCGGACCGGACCGGATCATCATGCTCTGGAGTGTCCATGATGGCTCGCTGAGAGTTCTGCCACCACTCCACTCCTTGCCCAACCTGCTGATTGGCTTCTCATCCGACAGTACCCTGCTTGCCTCCACGTCCTGGGATCAACGGGTTGCCCTGTGGCAGGTATCAGATGCATCCCTCCTCCGGTCCGCGAAGACCAAAGCATCCTATTCACTCGCCTTCGTCCCTGGCGGCAGCCAAGTTGCCCTCGGTGCCTTTGAGGGAATCCGTTTTCTCAGCACCGAGGACTGGAACGTTAACCAGGTACTTACCGGCCAGGCGAATCCTAGTGCTTCCTTGGCCTTCTCAAGTAATGGTCAAATGCTGGGTTGCATTTCCCAGAACGGCGAAGCTCGTCTTTATGATCTGCACACCAGTACCAACCGGCTCGTTCAGCCTGCGTTCACAAGCACCGACAGGATCACGGGAAAGGGCCTAGACCTCTCGGATGACGGAAAGGTGCTCGTTTTTCAGGATGAACAGGACGGCATTCAGTGTTTGCGAACCGACAGTACTACGGCCTCTGAGCCAATCAGCATCCATGGCGATATCTGTGAACAAGTGCGGTTCTCCCACGATGGCCGGTGGCTGGCTACTGCTGACCCGAGCTTTGTCAATCTACTTCAGGCCTCCGACGGCAGCCTCGTTCGCCGATGGGCGGCCAAGCGCATCGAAGGAAACAACTTGTGCTTCTCAAAGGACAGTAGCCTTCTGGCACTGGGATGCGAGAAGGGACAGACTCTTGTTTGGAGGACCTCGGATGGTTCCACTGCACTGAGCATTCCTTCCCAGAGTTTTCAGTATCCGGAGGTCTCCTCAGTAGCATTCTCACCAGATAGTGGGATCCTGGCAACGGGAGGTCGAAACGCCACAATCCGTCTCTTCCGTGCTAGCGATGGAAAACCGCTTCTGCAACTTGACGGTCACCAGGACGGGGTCAACAGCTTGGAGTTTTCGCCGGATGGCTCGCTGCTCGCCTCAGGCTCACGGGACACGACCTGTACCCTCTGGCGCGTGCAGGACGGCGTTGCGCTTCGTACCCTGAGGGGCCACACGCACTGGGTCCAGGGCCTCAGCTTCTCCCCAGATGGGAAATCCATTGCCTCCGCAGGCTATGACAACTCGCTCCGGCTTTGGAGTGTAGAGGCGGGCACCCTCCTCCGAACGCTCGCTCCCGGAGGGCACGTTGGCTCGGTATGTTTTTCGCCCGACGGCCTCCATCTTCTGGCGACGGTTCACAACATCCCTAGCTCGCTGCAAGGGGCAGTACAGATCTGGCGGGTGGCGGATGGAGCACTTCTCCACGACCTGAAAAACGAAGCGCTGGTTCCGAAGAGCGCCCGATTCTCGCCCGATGCCATGAATCTGGCCTACGGAAGGATGGATGGCTCCGTCGTGGTGAAAAGAAACCCACTCGCCTCCAGCAACGCTCCTGCAGTACTCGCGATCAAAAAGCTGGGTAAGAGCCTTTCCGTTCAGGTGCAGGGAGCAGCAGGCAGTCAATACCGCCTCCAATCGTCGCTGGACCTGGTTCGATGGACAGACCTCCAACTTCTCACCGGAGACGGCGAGAATTCGAAAATCGAGATCAGCCCGGCGGAAGGCCAAGCGAGGTTCTTCCGGACACTCAGGCAGTGAGCTCCAGTTCCCTTGGATCGAGTGGTCAGAACCGGCTGCGGAAGTCGCCCCTCGGCGGGGGGCGGCCCATCCTGCAAAAGCTTGTCCCTCCTGGCGGACCCTGCAGGGCGCTCACCAGGAGGGACAATCCCCAACCGACCACCAGCACAGCCTGCCGGCGCGGCACCTCAACCACGGGTCACCGCACTCTGACAGAAATCGCAGCCGAGTAGGCCGACATCACTCCCGTGGCGCTGTTGAAAGCTTGCACTCGGTACAAGTAGGTTCCGGAGGTTACGGTCTCACTGAAACTAGTCACGTTCGCTCCAACCGTCCCGACCTTCGCGTAGGAAGGAGTCCCCTTCGTCACCTTCACTGCGCGTTCGATATAGTAGCCCGACTCGTTGTTCGCGTTGTCGGTCCACTTCAGCGCCACCGTCTTGCCTGACACCGTTGCTGTCGGTGCGGAGGGCGCGTTGAGGATGTTGGGATCGACTGCGGAGATCTGGACTGTGCTCGTGCTCTGCGCTCCGGTGTTGTCGGTAACCGTCAAGGTGGCCGTGTAGTTGCCGCCCTTGGTGTAGGTATGCTGGGCAGTTGCCCCCACACCCGCAGTGCCATCACCAAAGTTCCAAGAATACGACGCAATCGAACCATCCGGGTCAGACGAAGCCGAGGCGTCGAAACCTACCACCAAGGGGATATTCCCACTGGTGGGGTTAGCGCTCACGCTAGCAACGGGAGGTAGTGTGCCCGTGCCGAAGTTGTAGTCGACATAAGCATAGGTTTGGGATCCGTCCGCAGACTTGGGAACCACCGCGCAAGGAACGTCCAGGCCATGCGCCAGATCCACCAACTTGTATGCTTTCAGCTGGGCCAGATTCCCGGCTGCGCTGTCATTCATGCCCACATAGTAACGCTTGCTGACGGCGGTCGCGGGCAGCAAGTCCGTAAAGTCCAGGCAGAATGTCGAATCCATCGCCGTGGTTAAGCCGTTGAAGGCATAAGCACCTCCAGCCTGATAGAGGACTTTGTTCGGATACCACTGGCTGGCCGGACTCGATGCGCTTGAATCAGAGAGGCCGAGGGTCATGAGGAGCTGATTACGGGTCAGGTGATTGACCGTGAACTCCGCGATCAGCTGCGGTTCGTAACTGGCGCGAGCCGTGACCCAAGTGGCCTCATCGTACCAGAAAGCACCTTCAGCCGTGGAGGCGGCGTTGCGAGTGCGAAGGGCTTGGTAGGACAACCAGCAGTAGCCCGCTTCACCCCACGATGTGCCCCAGCTGTTGGCAATCCGCAAGGCACCCTTTTCCCCCGCCTCCACTACTCCGTTTGCGTTGGCATCAATCCACAGGTCGTCGTTGTAGCCCACCACGGTCATCGCATGACCGCCACTGGTCCCATTGACGAGCGTGACGCACTGCTTCCCAGCAAAGGCATCATCAGCGGTGGTACTCGGATCATTACCAATCGCTTTCCATACCCAGGAGTTGATGTACGTGGCAAAGTTGAGAACGTAGCCGTTGACCAATAACTGCTTCAACTGCCCCAGCCCGGCATCGGTATCCACGTCGAGCACTTTCCCGGTCTGGTTGGCCCGCATATAGATTGCGTTGCGCCAAACGCTTGGATTCGTACTCCAGGCACGGTAGTCCCCGTCATACGGCAACTCAGCCCATGTGGCCAAGCCGTGCTTCTGTGCAATGGCATACGCGTCGTAGTGCCACGAACCCACGTTAGCGCCCCCATTCACCATGTTGTACGTCCACTTGGGCGAAAACCGATACATGTCCCCACCCGCCTTGGCATCCCAATTCCGGGCCATCGCCGTCATGTGGGTCAGGGTGTAGTAAACTGCGGAAAACTGCGCGCAGGAGTTTAGGCTGCCCTGGCTGCGGATAGGAGGAAAATAGGGCAGTGTGCTGTTGTCCACGTAAGTGGGCGTCGCACCTGGGGCGGTCGCAGTCCCCGAGGTGCCCGTCACTGTGGCCTGCGGCTCAGCTCCGACTGCCACAACGCCAGCTTGCTTGTCGTCCAGTGGCTTCAAGCCACGACGAGCGCGAGCGGCGTTGACACGTTCCAGCCCGAGCCGGTTGAGTTTGACGTGCTGGGCTTTGACCATGTGTTGCTCAGCCCAAGCCCACTGTTCCACGCTGGGACGCTGTACACCGGTTCCGACCACCTTGCCATCCCACGGCGTGCGAAACATCATGTCGTTCTGCTCAAATTCGGGTCCGATCGGATCTTCGGGCGTCAAACCATAGGCCAAAGAGGTGGAGAGGGCGATCAGGACCGTTACCACCGGGCGAGCCGCAGATTGCAGTTTCATGCTTTTCATGGTCAGAAAGTCTTCAGTCGTTCGATCAACGGGCCCTCGGGTTGATGTGAATTCGCAGCCCAAAGTCCCGCACAATGCCCCCCTTCGCAGAGCATGTGCCAACTGACAAGGTCGGAACGGGAAAGGCCGCGTAAAGAGCCGCAAGCGACTCTCTCCAAGCACGTTCAAAGGGAAAAAGAATCGGGAGGAAAACGTCAACCTGAGGATCTATCCGCAAGCAAAAGACATGAGGTGTCGCGTTCTGATAAGGTGTCCCAACGGCCCTGTCTACGGATGGGACAGAGTGCAGCTACTTCTTCACCCGCACAAAACTATTGCACGCCATAATGAGCAGTAAACAGAGAGCCCCCGGGAAACCGGGGGCTCAGGGTTTGAAACACTTCCCTTCCTGGAGCCAAACCGGCTGCGGGGGGAGGTGCGTGAAGAAGATTACCTGGCTACGGCGCGGGGATCGCGCGGTAGAACCGCTGCTGCGTTGTGCCGTCCATGTCTACCCAGAAGACAAAGCTATTGGTCAGTGTAACCCGGGCCAGATCGATCCACGCGTTAGTCATAGCCAAGTCGGTGACATACTGAATTACAAACCGATCTCCGGAGGTTCCCTGGAGAAGCAGCCCCGGGAACAGACGGACCGAGAGAATCCAGTCCTTGACGAGAAGCGACACCGTAGAACTGCTAACTTGACCGGTGGAATCGGTGACAAGCACGGTGTAGGTTCCTTCGTCGGATTTCTTACAACCCGTGAGGATCAAGGTTGGATCGGTCGCGCCAGTGATGGGATTCCCATCCTTGCGCCACTGGTAACTCAGCGGTGCTCTGCCTGTTGCACTGACCACAAACCGCGCTTCCTCACCCAGACGGGCGACTTGGTCCTCAGGTTGTTTTGTGATCACCGGACCGCCCGGCACCACACTGTAGTTAGCAGAGACCGCTCCGGAGACGGGCTGGCCAGCCTGAAAGGCCATTGCTTTCACCGTGGCGGAGCTAGTGATCTTAAGCTGGCCAGTGAAGAGTGGAGAAGAACCCACTGGGTCGGATCCGTCGGTGGTGTAACGAATCTCATTTTCACCTGAACTCGTTGTCATGGTGACGTTCACGAAGTTCGTATAGATGCCGGTCCTGGGCCAAATCGCAAGCGGTTGCGTGAGCTCGATCAAATTCGCACCAACGCGTTCGAAAAGCACAGCTACCTCACCAAGGTTGAGAGCACCCCGATAAACTTGGACATCGTCCACCCAACCGGTGTAGTACCCCTTCGGGACACCTGTCGTCACATTGCCATAGAGACCACCGATAACTACCGGAGCCAATCGATCCACAATTGTTGGCTGGCTCGCCACCGAACCCGACGGCTGCCCGTCCACATAGATCGATGTTACCCCGTTCTTCTCATAGGTGAACGCGATCTGATGCCACTTCCCGTCATTGATCGAAGCTTTGGAGGTGAGACTGTGGTACCCATCGTTGATGATCAGACTTGCTTTTCCGGGTGCGCTGTATTCCTGGCCTGGGCTATACTCGTTTAAGAGCAGCAAAAGCCCATTCGCAACCCATGTCTCGTGCAGGGAAAAGAGCCACGTGAAAGGAGTCGTATCTCCGGCTGGCAGTTTAGCCCAAGTCACCACGGAGAAATCGTTGGTAAAAAGCCCACCAATCGGCGGCGCTACCATCATTCCGTCCTTGGCACGATCGAACTGGATTCCTCCACCGGCAACTGCCTCCCCGACGAACTCGGCACCTGTCGGGGACACTTTTCCATCATATTGGCCAGTCAAGTCATGAGCCACCAAGCCTGAGGATTCGTCAAACCGCCAGTGCGCAGCCAGATCGACACGGCTAGGGAATAGATAAGAAGCAGAGACCACCTCTGAGGCTGGATTCCCATTCACAAACGCACGAGCCTTAAAGGTGCAGGTTCGATCGACAGTCATTGCACCAGAATACTCCGCAGAAGTGGCCACGGGCTCCGTGCCATCGAGCGTATATCGGACGACTCCTGATGCGATGCTCGTGGTCATCGTCACGCTGACGGCATTTGTATAGGCGCCCGACTTGGGCCACACAACGAGTTCTCTATCCAATTCGGGCAAGTTCTTTCCTGGTTGCTCAAACAACTCCCCTATTTCGCCAGCGCTAAGCGCGCCTCGGTAAACCTGAACGTCATCCACCCAACCCGTATAATACCCCTTCGGAACACCGGTTGTTTCGTTACCATAGAGCCCCCCAATCACCACCGGCGCCGAGCGGTCAGCGATAGTGGGTTGGCTTGTGACTGCCCCTGACGGCTGCCCATCCACATAGATCGATGTCACCCCGTTCTTCTGGTAGGTAAAAGCGATCTGATGCCATTTCCCATCGTTGATTGAGGCTTTGGAGGTCAGACTATGGTAACCGTCGTTAATAATGAGGCTAGCTTTGCCCGGGGCGCTGTATTGCTGCCCAGGGCTGTACTCGTTTAGAAGCAGCAGGAGTCCATTCGCAAACCACGCTTCGTGCAGCGAAAAGAGCCAAGTGAAGGGAGTCGTATCCCCAGCGGGCAGTTTAGCCCACGTCACCACAGAGAAATCATTGGCAAAAAGCCCCACTATAGGCGGTGCCACCATCATCCCATCCTGATTGCGGTCAAAGTGGATTCCTCTGCCAGCGACACCCTCGACCACAAATTGCGCCCCCGTAGACGATACTCTGCCGTCATACTGCCCGGTCAAGTCATGCGCGACAGAACCTGCCACCTCGTCAAAGCGCCAGTGCGCAACCAGATCGAAATGGCCGGAGGCTGTCCCAACCGTCGAGCCCTCGGGTGACCCTTGGCCAAAGACGCTCCCCGCCAGCACCAGCATGCCGCAAACCAAGGCCCCCATTGCAGAGGGCGTCACAGCCCGAGAAGCCACGGCGAAAACCCCACTATCCCTTTGAGAATCTGTAGATCGGAATCCTTGAACCTTCTTCATATGATTATCTGCACCCTCGTTAATAGTCGCATTCACTATCACTTATAGAAGTGTTGACTGGCTTGAAGTTATACTTCTCATCTCGAAGACCTCAAGCAAAAAAGGCGGGCCAAACATAGTATCTGCAGGAGCACTTCTGGCGCACGCAGGAGGACGCCTCGTCGGCAGGATGATCTGGGTGCGAGTTATTGATAAGGACATCACATATAATAGTTCACATTTCGTTAGTTATTGACATGAATGAATCGTGTGTGTGGACATTCGTTGAAAACCCGGTCTGGAAAGGACAACAACTACAATCCCAAGGAAGGGCATGCCTTAGTAAATATGACCTCTTGGTTTATGATCATGGACAGCCGGATGCCGAGAACGGTGTTGTGCAACTCAAGTTGGCTGAGGTCGATTTCGGAACCAGGTCAACCAGTTCATTGGTGGCTGGAACAGCAGCCATTGGCAAGAAGGCGTACTATCCTTCGGTGACGGACTCCTGAGCCCGAAAAGGGCTGTACAAGTCCGTTTTCGAGGGGCAAATTCTGCCCGATGATAATTCATCGCCTAATTCAGCATCACTTTCGGCGAGGATATGATACCGAGTTCTCGCTTATTCAAGCACGCGATTCGATTCGTTGGTTGAAGGAAGAGGGAGTGTGCTTGAGCCAGAAAGTCTCTGCTCTCGACCTCGGCTGTGGGTCGGGGATCTTTGGCTGTGAGTTGCGAGCTTTGGGCTGCGACGTTCTGTTCGCTGACGACGCCAACTGGCTTGCCCCTGGGACTCCCGCGGAGTCTTTCAGAAAGATCAACATCGACAAGGATGATCTAGGTCAATTGGGGCAGTTCGATCTTATCGTCTGTTCCAACGTGCTGGAGCATCTTCACGCGCCAGAGCAATTGATCAGAGCCTTCAGTGCCATGCTAAAACCTGGCGGAAAGGTCTACCTTAGTTGGACCAACTGGCTTTCGCCTTGGGGAGGGCATGATTTTTCCCCATTTCACTATCTAGGACCTAGGTTGGGAGTTCAGGTCTTTGACAAGCTCCTCAAAAGGCCGCGTTCGCTCAAGCCTTTTGAGAATCTCTTCCCTACCTACATCGGCAAGACGATCAAGATGGTACGCAGCCAGCCAGGGCTCCGCGTGATTTCGGTTGTTCCAAGATACTATACGGAGCTGGGTTTCCTGATGCACTTGCCCGGGGTTCGCGAGTTTCTCGCATGGAATTGCGCCATGCTGATCGGCAGGGAGGCGCACTAGCCTGGATCGCCACGCAACGAAGTCGACCTGAGAGTGTGTTGATAACTGCCCCAGTTGTGTAAAATACCGCAGAATGGGTCAGCTAGAGTCGCTTTTTGTTGGTCGTGCGAAACGAGGTTCGGTTCCGAAACGAGTAGATTTCATTCAGGGACGAATACCTGAGGGCTTCACAACTGCGGATCAACGATGGACAAGTCTCCAGCAACACACGCTTAATCCGTCGGATCAACCGCAGTCTCCAATCCTGCGGGCTTTTCTCAAACTGCTTTAGGACCGTTGAAGGATCAGTCCAGATGGCGACATAGTCACTCTGCTGCGGAGTTTTTGCCAGCACGGGCACAGCCGCTATCCTCTTCGCCTGCAGGAAAAGCATCACCGGGACCGAGTTGATGAGTGCGACTCGTGCGCGCACAGCCTCAGGATCCGACACCTCAAACCACCGTCGTCGAAAGCCGTACTCAACAGCCACCATGCGCTCCATCTGAAAACCGTTTTCAGGTGACAAAACCCTAAAAAACAGCTCGGGACTAAACTGATAAAAGCCATGTCCGAAAAAATTGTTAGCGGGCGTTATCGCAAGGAAATGCCCCCCGACCTTCACCATTTCCATGCAATTCCTCAGCGCAACTGGCAGATTGAATACGTGCTCCAAGGTCCCAGCATCACACACCGCGTCGAACTGCTCTTTGAGGCTCTCAGGAACAGGAACGTTGAGGTCATGGACAATACTCGCTCCCTCAAAGCCAGAGGCATCCATGCTCTCGGCTTTCTGGGCCCCGAGAGCCTCCCATAAGGCTTCGGAGTACTGAGGGTACTCCGCCGCCAACAGCCTAGAGTGATTCGCGGGATCGAAGCCATTCTCGCGGAGGAGTCGGGAAACCTCACGGTTACTCAGGAGCAGATGCTGCCGACCCAGGCTCAGGCAGCGGCGGTACGAAACCCCCTTCCTTACACTCGAGAGGAGAAAGCGGGCAGATTCAGAGTCGATGGCCATGCCAATCTTATCTTAGATGTTTACTCAATAGTTTCTCTACACCCATCCCCCCCAAGAGTCTGGCGCGGACGGGCCTCGCGAAGCAACAATCTAGGTCACCCTTGCCAGCAGGCACCGACGTTGATTCGGAAACAGCCCCGATACGTAAACCCTTCTGGGAGCCCTCGGGGCGACCCAAGAGTATCGACCGTCCGCCAACCGTCAATTGCCAAGCACAAACTAGTCATCAAAGACACCGCACATCCTCAAGCTCCCGGGCAAAGGTAAGTACCTATCAAAACAGCTTTTGCATTTCTTTCCGTGGAAATGGGAAGCGAATTTCTTTGAATCCCCCTGCCAGAAGGGCTAGAAAGCCGCTGCATGGCACTAAAAATCAACCTGGGTTGTGGCATGTCTTATCTCTCGGACTACGTGAACTGTGACGTTCTTCCACATGTCAGGGCAGACAAGCATTTTGACCTCAACGCGCTTCCTTACCCTTTTGAATCGGGCTGTGCGGACGAAATCTTCATGGACAACGTCTTGGAGCACCTTGATGAGGTTCCCAGAGTCCTCGCGGAACTGCATCGAATACTGAAGCCAGGCGGTCTGCTAAGGATCATCGTGCCCTACGCCAAGACCGATTGGGCTTTTCAAGACCCCACCCACAAACACTTCTTTACTGAGCGAAGCATGGATTACTTTGCGGAGGGTGGAAAGTGGAGTTTCTACTCACTGGTCAAGTTCAAAATCGCAAAAGCTGAGTTGGTGGGCCACAATACCACTTGGTTGCACAAACTCAGGAACTTGATCCCAATGAAACGGTTTCTGCGCTACTTCCTCTTTAACCTGTATGACAACGTCTATTTCGAGTTGGTGAAACTCGAGGGAACGAACCCGAGATACGGCCAAACCAAAAGCTAGCCGAGTTCGGCGGTCCAGATGGACAAGAATCGTTCTTTCAATCGCAACGGTCGGAGATCCTAACTCAGCATGTCGTCCTCCTCACAGCCTCCTACTCTACCTGCAGAAGCTGCCTGGTACGATGTTCACTATCAGCAGATTCAAAAGCACCTGCCCGACTGGTATCGTTACCTGCTTCCAGAACTGGTGAAGGAGCTAAAGCCCGACCATCGACTTCTGGAACTTGGTTGTGGGCAGGGTCACATTCTGAGACTACTTGCACATGACCGGGTTCTAGCAGAAGAGAATATCTTCGCTGTAGACCAGAGCCAGACTGCAGTGTCGTTCGTTCGCAACCATCTCCCGAAAGCCAACGTTCAGGTAAAGGACATCCAGCAACTGGATTATCCCAACAACTACTTCGACGTAGCCCTATTAATGGAGACGATTGAGCACCTTTCTGACCCCGGTCCAGCCCTATCCAAGATCCATTCGGTCATAAAGCCCGGGGGGGTACTTTTCCTATCCTTTCCCAATTATCTACATATACCCTGGTGGATAGTGAGAATCCTGTCTGAAAAACTGAACCGCCCCAACTGGATCGTTCTGCAACCCATTGACAAGATCTACATGGTCCCTGGCATTAAGTGCCTTCTGGGTAAATCGGGCTTCGAATTCGAGCGAGGCGTCGGCAGCATTTATGGCCCCCCTCTGCTGTATAAATTCGAACCACAAGCCCTCACTCGTTTACTGAATGCATTTGGTCTTTACAGCCTGTCGTTCCATCCCATTCTGAAGTTCAGGAAGAAAGTCAGTCCTCAATTATGACCAGCAGCAAAAGTACCAAACCGGCTCATAGCGGCGACCGCGCGGAGGGCACGACAGCCTCAGGGGGACCCCTTGGAATCGTTTTTGCGGCAGCACTTCTACTCATCTTACTAGGGTTCATGTTCCATGAGAGTTTTGACCCAGCAAAAGTCCACTTCTCGAGCGATGGACCGTTGGGAGCCGCAAGTGCAGACTTCTATTCGGTACCTGGAATCTTCTCAGGCGTGTGGCAGGATCTGAATTGGCTAGGTGGGTGGGCTGGAGCGGGCTCACCAAACATAACGAACCTTTTGTTGTGGTTGCTGAAACCGGTTGCCTTTGCCAAATTCTACCCACCCATCTGCCTCTTCCTGCTCGGCTTGAGTATATGGTGTTTTTGCCGCACGCAGAGTTTCCATCCCATGGTCTGCTGTTTGGCCGCGGTGGCTGGCAGCCTGAACACCGACTTTTTATCGTACGCATGCTGGGGATTAGGCCCTTTACCCCTGGCAGTTGGGCTGGTCTTTCTAGGGATGGCGGCTCTAACGTCGAAGTCGACTCACCGCCTGTGGCTTCGCGCTTCATTGGCGGGATTGGCAGTCGGGATGGCGGTGCTAGAAGGTCTGGATGCAGGAGCGATTCTGAGCCTATACGTAGCCGGATTCGTTCTATCGCAGGCTCTTCGCAGCTCGAGCAGCGGTATGCAGAGGTGGTGGAGCAGTTTCGCTCAATTAGCGTTGGTATCGATCGTGGCGGCCTTTGTCGCGTACCAAGGGCTGATAACACTTGTCGGCACACAAATCCAAGGGGTTGTTGGTATGAGTCAGGACCAACGCTCGAAAAGCCAGCAATGGGACCAAGCAACCATGTGGAGTCTGCCCAAGCTCGAGACTCTCCGGATCGTGGTCCCGGGGTTGTTCGGATACCGAATGGATACCCCTGACGGAGGCAACTACTGGGGATCGGTTGGGCAGCAGCCTGGAGTGATCCAGAGCAGGCACTCAGGTTCCGGGGTCTACGGTGGAGTGCTCGTTGTTGTCGTCGCAGCATGGGGGCTTGGCCAGTCTCTGAGACGAAAGGGGAACCCGTTTTCACATCAAGAAAAACGCATAGTGTGGTTCTGGGGGGGAGCCATGGTGGCATCCCTGGCCCTAGCCTGGGGACGTCATGCTCCCTTCTACCAACTGTTCTATGCGCTGCCATATGCGTCCACGATGCGGAATCCGATCAAATTCATGCACCCGTTCCACATTGGGCTGGTTGTGCTCTTCGCCTACGGCCTGCAAGCCCTGTGGAGTTGCTATCTGCAGAAACCGCGGTTTCAAAAGGGCTCCATGGGAACCCACTTTCGCAGTTGGTGGAGGAGCGCCGTCCTTTCGGACCGTCGTGCGATCCTGTGCCTATTGGCAAGCCTTGCAACCGCCACACTAGGGTGGATGTTGTATGCAGCATCCCGCACAGAGCTGGAGACCTTCCTACAGAAGGCTGTACAACCGGGGAATCTTGCCTCCGCAATTGCCGGGTTTAGTCTCCGTGAGGTTGGATGGTCCGTTTTCCTCCTCGCTCTCGTAACAGTTTTCTTTACCGCAACCTTAAGCGGCCTTTGGTCGGGTTCCCGAACCAAATGGGCCTGGCTTGTGGCGGGCCTCCTCCTTGTGGCAGATCTGGGAAGAGCTAACCTGCCATGGATCTATTACTGGAATTACCACGAGAAATACGCCCTCAATCCAGTCCTTGAAGTCCTTCGATCCAAGCCATTCGAACAGCGCGTGGCTGTTCTTCCGCTCCAGGTGAACGAACAACTCACTTTTTTACAGCAGTTCTATCACTCCGATTGGCTCCAACACAGCTTCCCCTTTTATAACATCCAGTCCATCGATTTGATCCAGGAACCTAGGACTGCGGCCGATAATGATGCTTTCCGCCGGAGTTTTAGGAGCGCCAGTGGGCTCCTTCGTCAGTGGCAACTGACGAACGTTCGCTACATTCTCGGCTTGGCTGGAGGTTTATCGGATATGCTGAATCAGCAACTCGACCCTGTCGAGAAGAGGTTCAGAACACTCGTCCCGTTCACTTTTGAACAGTCCAAGGAGGGGGCATTCTTAGTCAAAACCAACCGCGAGGGCCCATTTGCCTTGATGGAATTCCAGGGCTCGTTACCCAGGGCAAAACTCTACACGCAGTGGTCGGTAGTTACCAATAGTCAAGAGACCTTGAGTCGCCTGGCAGATCCCGCGTACGACCCAGCTCAGGTCGTTTTGACTGACGTCGATCCGGGGCCAACCGGCCCATCCTCCTCCACCAATGCTCCTTCGCTGTCAGAAGTCGAATTCACCAGCTATTCGCCCAAATTGATTACCCTGACTTCGAGCTCCGAGTCGCCTTGCGTGCTCCTGCTCAATGACAAGCACGATCCGAAGTGGGTCGTGAAAGTTGACGGACTGCCCCGTCCACTCCTGCGCTGCAACTTTCTCATGCGCGGTGTCTACCTCCCCCCGGGCAAGCATACTGTCGAATTCAGCTTTCAGGTTCCAACTCGACCCTTGTTAGTCAGCGTGCTCGCCATCTTCCTGGGCCTGGTGCTCCTAGGTCTGCTTGTGGTGGATTCCAGGAAGGAACACTCACTGGATAGGACAAAGGAGAATGCCGGGACCTCCGACGGATCTGTTCAAGGGTTTGTGAAGTAGCTCTGAAGTCGCCTCAAGGACTTTTCGAACCGATTCAAAGGGCGAGCATCTTCCCGCAGGGGCGGTAGAATTGCCTTGGGTCGAGGTGGTGCCAACCGCTTCGCGTCCTCCACGCAATGCGAATTATGGTAGATGCGAACGCCGTCCAAATTAGCGACCGTGGGCCACCCTCGCAGCCTGAACGGCGCAAGGCAAGCTCGGAAGTTGTACTGGCAGGGCAGGATCACCATCTCATCGTAGTGCAGAGTATGAATCACCTCGTTAAGGCTCAGCTGGTCCTCGACGCTGCGAAAACGGGCTCTGCCCCTATCCACAATCTCACGGCGCATGACCTTGGACCGTCCAACGTCCCAAAATGTCACCCCGGCGTTAAAGTAGGAGCTGGTATAGCCTTGTCCATCGATTAGCTGCCCTCCGTTGTGTTCGACGCAACCACCGAATGCCGCCCCTCTTAACAAATTAGGCAAGTGTGGAATGGCTTGCATACACAACACATCAGTGTTGTCTACCAGCACCGCAAAGTCTGCCGCTGTCTCCTCGATAAAGAGAAAGCGCCGATAGTAGAGGTCGCGCATCGGATGCTGGAAAGAAGGATCCGGATCTTTGAGGTGATAGGTCACCCCCGGCACTCTGTTTGTGGGCAAAGTGTCTCCGATGATGAATGCGTGTAACTCGAGGAATGGGTTCAGGGCAAAACTACTGAAAGTCTTGTCGAGTTGCTCCGCGTGCGGGCCTGAAGCCACGGTAACAGCTGCCTGTCGCGATGAAGTCATGAAATCCAAAAAACTCAATGCACAAAAATAATCCGGCTGCCCAGCGGTTCGAAGGCGAAAGGGACCGCCCGAAGCTTGGGTAGAGCGCGAATGATGGCCGGGTGAGTGTCGGGCGGGGCATAGAAGAGCAGGAATCCACCCGAACCAGCCCCGAGCAGCTTGCCTCCGACCGCCCCATGGCGGCGGGCGGTGTCGTACCACTGGTCGATCTTGCCATTGGACACTCCATGAGCCAATTCCTTCTTGAGGACCCAGTTCTCATGGAGAATCTGGCCAAAGGCTTCGAGATGGTTGTTCTGGAGTTCGGCTCGCAGGCGATGCGCCAGCCCCACCATGCGGTTCAGTGCATCGCGCTTTTCCGGGTTAGCTCCAATCTGACGCTGTTTTTCCGCGAGGATCTTCGAGGCGCTGCGGGTCACGCC
This sequence comes from uncultured Verrucomicrobiota bacterium, assembly GCA_964411985.1. GTDB lineage: Bacteria > Verrucomicrobiota > Verrucomicrobiia > Limisphaerales > J093 > CAYPNF01. The sequence continues at coordinate 193,611 of CAYPNF010000004.1, read as the reverse complement.
CGTGTACATCAGCAAAAGGCTGGATTGAAGGCGCTGAAGGGTCTCGGCCCGGCAGAGGATCGGATCCACTGCAACTCTTTCTCCAGGAAAGAATTGGATGAAATTGAACCCGCCAAAAGCGGCCGCGTATTGGTCTTGTTTCCCAATCGGTTCCCCACACCGGTTTAGCTCAATCTCACAACTGTCCGCCGCGAGTTGTTCCGCTGAGCGGTAACGGCCCTGAAATGCATGAAGGGCATTGAGCAGCCCAACCGTGAAACAACTGGATGATCCCAAGCCCGTGCCCCGCGAGGGGATATCCGCAACCGATGTCACTTCGAGCCCACCTTCGATCTGGAGCATTTTGAGGGCTTCCCGCACGAGGGGATGCTGAAGGCGACTCGCATTCTTGACCTCTTCCGTCCGTGAGTAGCTGACCCGGATCTGTTGGTCAAACTTGGCGTTCACGGTGATATAGACATATTTGTCGATCGCCGTGGAAACGACCGCTCCGGGTTGCTCGCGATAGTAAGCGGGAAGATCGCTGCCGCCACCGGCGAAGCTCATGCGCAAAGGAGTACGGCTGATAATCATACGGGCTGGGGGGGATTGGAGCCTAAAACCGACGATTGCAGGATGTGCCGAACCGCCTCCAACAAGCCCGAGAAACGCGGTTCCGACCCGACAGGGTACTTGGAGTCTTTTCCGCCAAAACCGGTCTCCACCAACAAACCACGAACCCCGGCGTTGCGGGCCGTCTGTAAATCCGTTGTGGTGTCGCCAATCATCCAGCACCCGGACAGGTCCAGATTCAGGTCCTTTTTCGCCTGAAGGATCATGCCAATACCAGGCTTCCGGCACTGGCACGCGATCTTGTATTCCGGTCGTTCCCCGGCAAAACCCTTCTCAGGATGATGCGGGCAATGGTAGATCCGGTCAAGGAAGGCATGCTCCCGACCCAAGAGGGTCTCAAGGTGGTTGTGAACCAACTGCAGATCCGCTTCGGAACAGAACCCCTTGGCGATCATGGGCTGGTTCGTCACAACCACCGCCCTCAATCCAGCCTGGTTCAGAAGCCCCACCGCCTCCGGCACCCCGGGCAACAACTCCAACTGTTCAGGCCGCATCACGCCGTCAATCTCCCGATTCAACACCCCGTCCCGATCCAGAAAGACGGCCGCTTGGGGAACGTCGAGTGAACTACGCTGGACCAAGCCTGAGGCAACCTCGGAGCACACGCGGTCATAGCGCCGCGGAGTTCCGATGTCTTTGACGTACTCTGGACTCGAGTAGCCTAGTAACCGACAGCCGGACCGAACCATCGCGGGAAACAGATCATTCCCAAAATCCATCGACTTCACTTCCCCGGCCCAAGGCTCTAAGGAACGCTTCTCCACCACGTAGAGTGCCGCATTCACCAGGTTCTGAAAGGAAGCCCCAGATGGATGCGGCCGATTATGAAATGCCGTCACCAACCCGTCTGCCCCCACTTGGACTAGGTCGGAGTCATACGGATGATCGTTGGGATGGAGCAACAGGGTTGCATCCACTCCTCGGCCTGCGTGGGCATCCCAGAGTCGGGAGAGATCGACGTTGACCATCACATCGCCGTACAAAACGACAAATCGATCTGCAAGACGCCCAAACGCCCCCAAGACCGCGCCCGCGGTTCCCAGAGGGACCTCCTCAATTACGTAGTCGATCTGCACCCCCCACTTGGCCCCATCGTCGAAGTAGGACCTTATGGTCTCGGCCCCGTATCCGAGCAACAAAAGAAAGTGGGTGAAACCATGCCGCTTTGCCAAGACGATCTGGTGCTCCAAGAGCGGTCTTCCCCCGATATCGATCATGGGCTTGGGCAGATCCCCCAAGCGATCTTTCAAACGCGTGCCTTTGCCGCCAGCCAGGATGAGAGCCTGCTTCATGGTGAGATGGGCAGGCGGCTGACCTCGGTGGCGATCTCCGGGATGGCTCGCTCGATGGCTTGGTTGGAGGTCAGCTTCGGGGTCCACCCCAACTGGCGCAACCGCTCGATGCTATAGCGGAACTTCGGCACATCCCCGGGCCATCCTTTCGCGGAATCGCCGTACCGGATGGCCGCGCCAGGCGCCGCAAAATTCACGACCGACTCCGCAATGTGCCGAACCGTGGTAGCCGTGCCATCGGGCCCGATGTTGCAGCAGGTAAAGGCTTCCTTCCCAAGATCATGGATATGGAGCATTGCCTCCACCAATTCCGAAACGTGCAAGTAGGGTTTCTCTTGAGTGCCGTTGCCGAGGACGGTCAACTCCTTTGGGTTGGCCTTGAGCCGGAGTAAGAAGTCATGGATCACGCCATGAGTGGCCCTGGGGCCAATGACATTGGGGAAGCGAAAAACCCATGCCCGCTCCAGGAAAGTCTCCAAACCAGCGCTAATCACCCCTTCTGAGGCGAGTTTCATGGCGCCGTAGTTGGAAATGGGTCGCAGTGGGCCATCATCCTCCGCCACCGCGTGAGGCCGATCCCCGTAGATGGCCGAAGTGGACGCGAAGGCAAGCCGGCGAATGCTCATCGCCTTCATGAGGCGCAGCACGTTGAACGTCGTTAGAAAAGTGTACTTCAGATCGACCTCGGGATCGGCAGTACCCGCTCGGATGTCCGAGTTGGCCGCCAGATGCCAGACTTCGTCGATGCGACCGAATCCCGCTGCGGCCAACTTCGCCTGCAGCGCCTCGAATCGATTCACGTCCTCCTCCAGGAGGGTGAAGGCGGGATGGGCGCATGCCTCAACCAGGTTCGCACGCGTGCCCAGGAGAAAGTTATCCACCCCCACAACCCGGCTTCCCCGGGCAAGCAGGCGATCCACAAGGTGACTTCCGATAAACCCGGCCGCACCCGTGACCAGGCAGGTCGTTGAATCCATGACAGTTGCAGGGAGCATGCAACCCCCTGCAAGCCCATTTGTCAATTTGGAAGGGTCGGTCAGGCGTTGGCCGGGGCACTGACGTTGTGCAGGTTCACCCCTAGTTTTCGGAGAGCGTATTCCGTTTCCTTCAGGTAATCGCCATAAGAGAGCATCCAATGGAACCCCTTCATCTCCTCCTCCAGCGCTGCGGCATCGCCGTGAACCCTTACATCGATCTGCGAGCGGCAGATCTCGAGGAAAGGATTGCCCACAATGGTACCGGCGAACCCCACCCAGCGCTTGTTCGCGAAGTCGGGCACCAGGTTCGTCGTAATCTGGCCCAACTTCATCTCCACCTTGGGCGCGGCCCCGTAGTCCGATTCAAAGTGGGTGAGAATCCGCGCCCGCTCCAGGCGCTTGCCGTCCATCCGACGCGGAGCCGTGCAATGGGCCAGGGTCACCACTCCGTCGTGTGGGTAAGTGGGGTCGTTGAGGAAGACCGGTTTTCCCGAGATGTAGTGAAGGAGAATGCCGGAGGGAATCACGACAAAGTCAGACTCACAAAAGGCAAGATAGCCGCCGTCGTTGAGCAGGCTCAAGGGCAGGCAGGCAGTGGTCTTGGACATTCCCATGATGGTCCCCATGCAGGCGTTGATGGTGATGGCATCCGTCTGGCACTCCTCCATGACGTCGAGGAGCACCTCGCGCAGCACAAAGGCGTTGGAAACGAACTGGTGGGTGGTCTCGAGCTTGACTCCCCGCTTGCCGAGATACGCATCCGCAGCACGACGGCACCCCTGTACTAGCGAGGATTCCTGAAAGGCCGACTTCAGACGCGGCTCGAGCTTGGCATAGGAATAGTCGACCAGGTCGAGTTTCCAAAGGTTCCGCGAAATGTCCGGGGCTTTCTCCCCACCCGCGCCCCACCCGGCGGCACCACCAATGCACACCACCCTTTTACCCAACGTGCGGGAAAGCCCATGCAAACCCCGCAACTTCCAGAGCATCTCGTCAAAACTGTCCACCACCACGTCGGCGGTCTCGAATCCAGGCTGTCCGTATTCATCCACGGTCTTGCGCAAGAACCGAGGATGAACGATCTCGTACCAAAGGTAGGCGGGACCGGGCAGGTGACGGAGGAACATCAGGTTATAGCGATCCTTCCGGGTTAACGCTTCGAGGGTGTCCCCACCACCCCCGGCCGCAAACATGAGCATGACGTCGTAGCTGCCCTTAGCGATGTTGACCGCCTGCTCTCGGGTCTTCACCAGCAGGACGGGTTGGATATCCAGGGGGAAATCCGACTTCCGTTGCATCGCCGCCAACTGCTCAGTCGCCCAAGCCTGCTCTTTTCGAGCCGCTTCCTCCGTTTGAATTCCACCCCAATTGCGCCAACTGGTCGCCTCCCGCCGCTGCGGAGTTTCATAGGTCAGCACCGGTTGGACCCGGAGGGGGCGTTGCACTAATCCTGGCCGGGATTTCACAGGCTTCAGTTCCTCTTCCTGAGCGGCGGAAAGAGATGGCAAAACCAAGGAACCTGCTGCCACCATCCCCATCGCTCCCAGAAAACCGCGCCGATCCACTTTGGGTAACTGGAAGCCCACCATATCGTGGATGAGCGGACCAGTCAGGCACCGGGTTGAGACGCAACAGCTGCAGGGGAGAGGAGATGTCTTCATAGTGCGATGGAGATGGAATGGCTCACGGCCACCTTTCGTGATTCTGTTTCTGGATCAAGGCCAATATTAGTAACTCCTCTGGAGAAATACAAGGGAGAACACTTTCATGGTTGGCGAGCAGCCGGTTTTATGTTTCTTATTCCGGCGAAGTATGACTGTGTTGCCGAAATCGTTATGGCGCTGGATCAGCCGCTGGGTGCCAAGTCGACGTCCCAAACTGGAGCGTGGGCAACTCGTGGGCCTCTATCTGAATAACGTGAACGGGGCGAAACCGCGCATCGGCGGCATTCCGGACCCTCTCCGGCGCAAGGATGGGAAGTTCAGTCAGAACCGGCAGCGAGTCTGACCCACTCCGATATCTCCTCATTAGGGTATAGACGCTTCTCTAAACGCCATCATTTGATTCTGCGTCCGAACGTACAAATACCCATCCACAATGGCGGGGGTGGCCATCACCGGTTCGCCCAATCGATTCCTTGCCAGCACTTCCAAGGTGTCTCCTGACTTGAGCACCACCGCCATGCCCGGTTGGGAAACCATACAGACCCGGTCTCCTGCAGCCACCGGCGAGGCGTAGTAATCTCCCATCGCATCCAGGCGCTCCTCCTGGAAATGGACTTTCCCGCTCGCGGCATCGTAGCATGAAACCAAGCCTCCGTTTTTCACCACCCAGAGCCGCCCCTCATGCCAGAGAGGCGAAGGAACGTAGGGCAAGCCTCGACTTTGTTTCCAGAGAACTTTCGGCCCAGCCCCTCCAGGTTGCACCGCCATCAAGGCGTTCTCGGACTTCTCGAAAATCGCCGCCATGCTCTCCCATTCCTTGCGCTCGATGAAACCGTCCTTGTTGGCATCGATGTAGGGGAAATGGTGTCGGGCCGGGCCCGCAGGAGCCTCCGCCTGGCTCAAACGCCCATCTTGATCTCCATCCCCCTGCGCCAGCAACGAGTCGTAGGTCGGCATGCGCGGAACCCCCGAGCCAGAAGTCCATCCCGCCACAAACACCACTTCCCCCCGGGCGATAGGAGAAGCCACCATCTCGTTGGGCAAGCCGCTCACGCCCCACGCCTCCACCCCCGTCCGTAGATCATAAGCTGTTAACCGCAGGGTTCCCGCCACCACGATGTGGCTCGGCTTTCCCTCCGGGTACAGTAGCGGGCTGGAAAAACTTCGGCGGGCATCGGGACGCGGGGTTTTCCAAGAGACGGCTCCGGTCTCAGCATCCAGTGCCAGAAGGTAAGAATCCACATCCTGATCGCACACGAGGTAGACTCGGCCATCGGCGCATACCGGCGACGTACCCGTGCCATGCTGGGTCAACGGGGCAGGCAATGCTTTGCGCCAGAGTTCCTTGCCCTCCAAGTCGAACGCCAAAACTCCAAAAGAACCGAAATAGACATAGAACCGTTTCCCGTCGGTGCAAGCGGTTGAAGCCGCTGGATTGCTGAGGGAAGTCCCTTTTTCCATCCGATCCGGCTCAACCTCACGGGTCCAAAGGCTCTTACCGCTCTTCCGATCCAGGCAAAGGATCTGAAGCCGATCCTCCACCCGCCCGGTCAGGAGCAGTCGGTCCCCATGGATGCAGGGCGAGGAGTGACCCGATACCATCGGAACTTTCCATGCCAGGTTGGTGTCCGGACCAAAGACGATGGGGAAGGTGCTGGAAGCCGCCACCCCGCTGCCCTGGGGACCGCGAAACTGGGGCCAGGAAGCTTCGCCGGCACAGAGCATCCCAGCCCAAAGTACGAGGGCCAGAAACACAACTGCATGGCGCGACGACCATCGAACCCCAGGCAAACGATTCGCGTTTTCTGTTTTCAATGCATTGACCTCTCCTCGAAGCCGGACGTCGAGTCAAGACGGAAGGAGGCGCGCAGGGACCTGGAGGCGCGCGCACTCCAAAACCTGGCGGAGGTTTGACGGTCATCCCATTTCCAGCACGCCTTTGGCCGGAGTTGTCCTTGATTCCCCGAACGGTCGGCGCAACCATCGGTCCCATGACGCCTTCGTCTCGACGCACGTTTCTCAAGGTTGGGCTACTTGGTTCCAGTGGGCTCCTCCTCGCACCACCTGTTCTCTCGCTGGCAGCTGAGGCCCCGAGCCAAGGCTCCATCAGATCGCTTCCGGTCGGCAACGCACCGCTCCCGGTTGGCCTGTCCCACTTTCCGACCCGTCTGCATGCTTTCATTTGGCGGAACTGGTTCCTGGTGCCGCTGGAAACGATGGCTCTGACGGTAGACGCGCGTCCAGGGGATCTGAAGCGGATCGGGCTACACATGGGACTCCCCACCCCACCCCGCGTCAGCAAGAATCAACTGCGTCGTTCCGCCCTCACCATCATCCGGCGCAACTGGCATCTGCTCCCTTATGATCAGCTCCTGGCTCTGCTGGGTTGGACCGCGGAGGAACTAGCTTATGCGCTCCGGGAAGACGACTTCCTCTACGTCAAACTGGGCAATCACAAACCGAAATGCGAGAGAATCAGCTACCGCCCTTCCACGGAGGCGGAACGATGGCGCGAACGGCAGATCGCCCAAACCATCCGCCGATTCTTTCCAGAGGGTGTCGGCAAGATGGAGGAACCTCTGTTCGGGTTTGTGGATGAATTGAGCAAAGCCCCGCTGGGAAAGGTTGCGGTCCGGCCAGCTGTGGGGGAGGTCTTTCATCCCCGCTACTGCTACTCGTATTTCGCCCTCTATGGTGATCCCCTTCTTGAACCGGATTGCGACCCTTACCCAGATGGCTATTTGGCCCGGCTTCGGCAGGCTGGGGTGGACGGGGTCTGGATGCAGGCCGTGCTGCACAAGCTCTCACCGTTCCCGTGGGATCCTTCTCGCAGCGCCCGGCACGAGGAGCGGATCCGGAATTTGCAGAAGTTTGCCGCGCGCGCGCGCAAGCAGGGGATGGGCATCTACCTGTACTTGAATGAGCCGCGCTCCATGCCCTTGAGTTTCTATGCACAGCACCCGGGACTTCGCGGGGTCACGGAAGGGGATTTTGCCGCCATGTGCACCAGCGTGCCGGAGGTCCGGTCGTGGATTCGCCAGAGCGTTGCGTCGATCTGCCGCGCTGTGCCGGATCTGGCGGGGTTCTTCACGATTAGTGGATCCGAGAACCTCAGTAACTGTTGGTCGCACGGTGCGGGTGCCGCCTGCCCACGCTGCGCCAAACGCGGTGCCGCCGAGGTGATCGCCGAATTCCATCGTGACCTCCAGCAAGGCATTGAGGAGGGAGGCTCCACCGCCCGCCTCATCGCCTGGGACTGGGGATGGCAGGACTCGTGGGTGCCAGGCATTATCGACCGTCTCCCCTCCAAAGTCAGCCTCATGAGTGTCAGCGAATGGAGCATTCCCATCGTGAGAGGTGGGGTTGCCTCTGCAGTTGGGGAGTATTCCATCTCCACCATCGGTCCAGGGCCGCGAGCCACAGAACACTGGCGACTAGCCAAAAAGCGCGGGCTGCAGACTTTCGCCAAAATCCAGGCTGGCAACACTTGGGAACTCTCGGCGGTGCCCTACATCCCCGCGCTCGCCAACGTCGCCCAGCACGGGGCACGACTCCGCGATACCCAGCTCGACGGGATCATGCTGGGCTGGACCCTGGGAGGCTACCCTTCCCCCAACCTTGAGATCATCCAGGAGCTTGGCGCAAGCAAATCGCTGACGCCAGAGGAAGCCATGCTCCGCGTCGCCCAGCGGAGGTTTGGACGCGACCTCGCTCCGGCCGCCGTCAAAGCATGGACGACGTGCAGCACCGCGTTCAGTGAGTTCCCTTTCCACCCCGGGCTGGTCTACAACGCTCCCATGCAGTATGGTCCAAGCAACCTGCTCTGGGAAAAGCCGACTGGCTATCGCGCCACCATGGTGGGCTTCCCCTATGACGACCTGGATGGATGGCGGCAGGTCTATCCACCGGACGTTTTCATCGGACAGTTTGAAAAAGTCGCCAACGGATTCACGGACGCCCTCGCCCTTCTCAGAAAGGAAGCAAAACAGCCGGGGATTCAGCTCACCCAAGACCAGCGCCGCAGTCTTCAGGGCGAGATGAGCGTCATCGAAGCCGCCGCGCTCCATTTCCAGACCACGGCGCTTCAGGCTCGCTTCGTTGAGGCCAGACGTCATCTCGCGGAGTCGAAAGACGCCTCGCGGAAAGAGACCGTAAACGTGGAATTGCGGAGGATTCTGGAGCAGGAATCAAAGACTGCCAGCCGAATGCATCACCTGCAATGCCGTGATTCACGCCTTGGTTTTGAAGCCTCGAACCAATATTACTACATCCCAGTCGACCTGGCAGAAAAGGTGCTGAACTGCCAGGATCTACTGGAGCGATGGCTGCCCCATGCTGAGATCTACAGAAGTTAACGTTGCACTTCCGCTTCGTTTCCTTCGTTACCTTCTGTAAAGAACGCCCCCTTCTTGATTCCCATTGAATACTACTCGCCAAAAGAACTTCAAATCCCTAAAGTGAACCTATGAATTCAACCATCTTTCTCGAAACCTCAGGTCAATCTGGCGCATTAGGCCGGCTTTCTCGCCGATCCTTCTTGCGCCGCAGCACAGCAGCCGCCGCTGCCACAGCTGCTTTCCCTTACATCGGTAACGTCCTCGGCGCCAACGACAAAATCACCATTGGCTGCATTGGCGCCGGTGGTAAGGGCGACAGTGATATCGATGATTCTGCTCGTTGCGGAGGCGAAATCGCGGCGCTGGTGGATGTCGATGCGAACACGCTGAAGAAAAAGGGCGAAAAGTATCCTAAAGCCAAGCTGTACAAGGATTACCGTAAGATGTTGGACGAGATGGGCAAGTCCATCGATGCCTGCACCGTCTCCACGCCGGACCATGTCCACGGCCTCGCCGCAGCCGCCGCGATGAGCATGGGCAAACACATTTACTGTCAGAAGCCCCTCACGCAAACCGTTGCCGAGGCTCGGATGCTTCGAAAACTGGCCAAAGATAAGAAACTGGCGACTCAGATGGGTAACCAGGGCAGCGCCGGAAGTGGTCTTCGTCGCGCCGTTGAGGTCATCCAAGCCGGACTAATCGGGCCAGTGCGCGAATTGCATGTCTGGTCCAACCGCCCCGTCTGGCCTCAGGGACTTGACCGGCCCGCCGGGTCTGACCCGGTTCCTGCCGAGTTGGATTGGGATCTCTGGCTTGGGCCCGCCGCCATGCGTCCATACAAGAAGGGCGTCTACCACACCTTCAATTGGCGTGGCTGGTATGACTTCGGCACCGGCGCCCTCGGCGACATGGCCTGCCACACGGTCAACATGCCCTTCCGCGCGCTGAAACTGGGCTACCCCAATGTCGTGGAATGCGAGGAGACCTCCAAGCTGTTCAATGAGACTTTCCCGAAGACCTCCCGCATCCGCTTCGAATTCCCCGAACGCGAAGGAATGGTCCCGCTGAAGTTCTATTGGTACGACGGCAACCCGACCGACAAGGATATCAAGCCGCTCCGCCCGCGCGCCGACCTCGTCAAGGAAATCGTCGAGATGGGCGACAAACTCCCCGGTAGCGGATGCTTGCTGGTGGGCGATAAGGGCAAGCTCTTCTCCCCGGATGATTACGGCTCTCAGTTCTACGTCATGGTAGGCGATGACAAGGAATACAAGAATGGCGACAAACATGACGCCGCCAAGCCGATTCCTCAAACCATCCCGAGGTCTCCGGGCCACAACGAGGAGTGGTTCCGTATGATGCGCGACGGCACACCCGCATACTCGAACTTCGACATTGCCGCCTATCTCACCGAGATCATCCTGCTCGGCTGCATCGCCCTGCGGGTTGGCGTAGGCAAGAAGATGGACTGGGACGGCCCGGGCATGAAGTCTCCGAACTGCCCCGAAGCAGCCCAGTTCGTCAGCCGCAAGAACCGCCAAGGTTGGGGCGTGTAACGAACGGCACCCCTTTTTGAAGTCGCATAACGGCGGGCCCTCGGGTCCGCCGTTTTCTTTGGCTCGATCACTCTACCGAGAGCGGGCTTCCTCGTAGCGATGAAACCGGCGGCTGACGTAAAACCGGTACTCCTCAGCGGGCTTTCGAGCCACCACTCCCGCAGCGGCGGGAAACGTCTCCAACAACTTCATCCCCTGCTCCGGCCCCAGCACGCTAAGGGTGGTGGACAGCGCATCGGCAGTCATACCATCACGCGCGATCACCGTAACCTGGCTGTGGTCGGTAAGACCGATACCCGTGCGAGGATCGACAATGTGCGAGTAACGAACTCCATCGATCGTCACAAACTGGAACAGGTCGCCAGACGTCGCCAAACCGCGGTTCGCGATGTAGGCGTAGCGCGGAGGTGGGGCGTTGGGGTCGTTGAGGGATGTCACCTCCACCTTCCAACCCGGCTTGCCAGGAGGCGCATCTCCCACGGCCATATCTCCTCCACCCGACACCAGACAGCTAGTCACGCCGTGCTCACGAAGAGTCCGGATGGCTTCTTGCACTGCATACCCTTTGGCGATCGCTCCCAGATCCAGCCTCATGTTGGGCACTTGCAGGCTGACGGTGCGTTGCCTGTGGTTCAGCTTCAGAAAGCGCCAACCCACCGCGTTGCGGGCCACCTCCAGTTTCGACGCATCCGGCAACTTCCCCTCCCGCCGAGCTTTTCGCCATAAGCTGATGACGGGGCCCACGCTCACATCGAACGCGCCGTTGGACCGTTTGGAAAACTCCTGGGCGCACACCAACACTTTCCAGAGGTCGGCGCTCACCGGAACTGCTTTTCCTGAGCCGCTGGTGCGCGAAAGCAAACTCAGTTCGCTGTCGGGCTCGTAGTCACTCATGATCTGGTTCAGCTCCTCGATCCGCTGGAATGCCGCCTTGGAGGCCGTCTCCGCAGTCCGGTGGTCGGGAGCATAAAGAACCATCCTGAACGGCACTCCCATTTCAGGCTTGGTGAACTCAAATCGCTGGAGCTTGGCTTCAGGCAGGGTGTGACAACCAACCCAGCCAGCGAAGAGGCAAACCAGCATGAGTACCGTGCCCCAGGCAATTCCCCGTCTCAAATGATATGGCCGCGCCATACGCACTAGGATAGAGCCGGGCAAACGAGGGAGTCGAGCCGGTTGTCATCCCTTCCTTTCCACCAGCAACATAAGTTCGCAGAAACCTGGATTCTTTACAAAGAAAACGAAGAGGAAGCGGATCATTTTCTGCTCCCGCTTCGTTACCTCCGTTAGCTTCTGTAGATCTCAACCTGGTGAGGAAGAGAATGAACACTTTTATGCGAGCTATATTTGAGCTTGCATCCACGTCATGAATGGATTCTATTCACGGCATGGATAGGATTCGAGATCGCTGCCTGACCCGCCCACTGCAAGCCGCGTTGAAGGCTCTGCCGGTGGTGGTGCTGACTGGCGCACGACAAACAGGCAAGACCACCCTGGCGCAAGCCCTGCCGCAGAAGCGAACGTTTGTGAGCCTCGACGATCTGGGTATCCTCGGACAGGCTCATGCGGACCCGGATTCGCTGCTCGCTTCGCGCCCCGTCACGCTCGATGAAGTGCAGCGCGCCCCGGAGTTGCTGCTGCCGATCAAGCGCCAGGTGGACCGCCAGCGAAAGGCGGGCGATTTCCTCCTCACCGGCTCGGCAAATCTACTTTTGATGGGCAAGGTCGCCGAATCGCTGGCGGGCCGGGCGGTTTATCTCGAACTGCCGCCCTTCTGTCCGTCCGAATGGCAGGAACGACCCGGAGGGTTGGAACCGTTGGATTTGCTGTTCGAGCCGGACTTCAAGCTCGGCGACTGGCCGGAAGAAGCCGGCGACTGGCAAACCTGGCTGTTGCGCGGCGGTTTTCCTTCCTCGCTCTCCGCGCCGAGCGAAGCGGCGCGAAAACTCTGGTTCGCCGGCTACGTTCAGACCTACCTGGAGCGGGACCTGCGTCAACTGAGCGCGGTGTCCAGCCTGCCGGATTTCCAGCGCGTCATGTCGCTGGCGGCGAACCGGTCCGCGCGGTTGCTCAACCAGTCCGAGCTCGCTCGCGACGCGGCACTGCCTCAGCCCACCGTTCACCGGTACCTGAACCTGCTGGAAACCGGGTGCCTCCTGGTCCGGCTCTCCCCTTACACGACCCATCCCACAACCGGCCTGGTGAAAAGCAAGAAGATCCTGTGGAGCGACTGCGGATTGGCGGCTTGGCTGGCGGGCATCAAAAGCCCCCCTGACTTGTCCAACCGTCTCGACCAGGGCTTCTGGCTGGAACAGGCCATTTTTCAGTCCCTGCAAGCGTGGCGTTCACTCGATCCCATCGACCGCAGGGTCTATTTCTGGCGCGACCGATCTGGGCGTGAAGTGGATTTCGTTCTAGAAAAAGACGGCCTGTTGGTCGCGCTGGAAATCAAGGCATCGCAACAGGTCATGCTCTCGGACGCCGATGGCATCGCGGCCTTTCGCCGAAGCCTGGGCCACGGGCGGCGTTTCCGACGCGGAGCTGTGCTTCACGCCGGGTCAGCCCGTTCGCTTGGCCAGGAACTCTGGGCTTTGCCCTGGTGCTGGTTGCTACCGAAGTCCTCCGAAGGGCACAATGGGCTTAGGTCTCTATAGGTTAAGTATGAGGAAAGAAAACTCAGGATAGGGACCTATGGTTGGACCGGTACGAGTTTTGATTCCTGGGAGGGTCGCACCACGTTAGGATCAGGGGCGACCAGCGGGCGGACCTGTTTCTGGATGACGTGGCCGGAGATGGTGGAGGCGCATGAGGATATGCGACGGGACGGGGTGTTATGCACGGCAACGCGCTACGGCGGGTATCGATTGGCGGAACTGGTACAGGAAGTCCGCGGGCTCAAGCATCAGGCGGCGGCGCAAGGGGTGCGGAGGTTCCATCGAGGGCTTTCGGCTGATCCGCGCAAGGATCGGTTGGTGTAACAACCAAGATCCTGTCTGTAGCTAATATAGATCTGACCCCATTGCATTTTCTCGCCGGTGCTGCTTTCCCAGATCCTGCTAGTCTCCGCCCTTCTTGACAAGTCCGGGCGTAGTATTCCAGCAAGGCACAGTGGCGACCGGCGCCGGTCAGCGCCCTAGACTGTCAGTTCTCCTCGCTCTGAGGAGGGTTGTTAAGCTCATGCACAGACTATACTATGCGTTGACCGCTTTACCCGCTTCGTTACCTCCGTTACCTTCTGGAATTGTCCAGCTTGGGACGAAGGCCACATGACCGCTTGACTCGGGAGAATGGGGGATCCGTTCTCGAAACGAAGCGATGGTGCCTTTGGCTTCGGGTGGATCCAGCGGTTCGAGTGGCTATCGCCTCTTCCTTGGCCTTCTGAGGAATCGATCCCGCAAGAAATCGATCGCTCCAGGCGTCTCGGTCCAATATTTTCCATTTTCCTTCCAATACAGGAATGCTTGGTCCGGACCTCCCAAGGTAACATAACCTTCCCTTGTTGCCTTGGGCTTCCTGTGCTTGGTCATCAGAAGTTCATTGGCAATCAGCGGGTAGTGTGTGATCGCCCCATCCAACGCTCTTCCGGCCTCCTTCAGCTTTCCCAACTGAAACAGCGCAAGCGCCCGGCAATAAACCAAGTGCTCCATGATGTCTCGGGGATATTGGCGACACAACGAGAGCACCTCTTCAGGTCGCTTTAAAGCAAAGTAACATTCCACTGCCAGCCCCCGAACGCCCTGGTTATCGTTGGGATTGAGGGAAAGGATGTTTTCAAAGACCTCCATCGCCTTCTCGCACTCGCCCCTCTTCATGAGCTGTAGCCCCAACGAATGATATAGCCGGAGGAAAGGGCGGTTCTCGACAAAGCCCCAGATCGCCACGGCCGCCCAAACACTGCCCGGGAGCTGCTGATCCAGCAGGTCGGCAAGGCCCTGAGGTTCCGGTCCAGGAAATCGGGCCACCCCTCCCCTCCTTCATCTCGGGCCTCCTGAGCTTGCCTCACTGGGCACTGAGCCGGGGGTCTCACTTTTCCCCCACAGGTTCCGCCAGCGGCATTCGGAGGCCAGGTAGAACCGCCTCCAGCTTCCCCGCCAACCGCCACGCCTCCATTAGAATTCTCGCCGAGGATTCTGCTCGGCCGCTCCGCATGTGCGCAAACCGATGCCCTTCCTTTTGCGGCTCGCCTGTGTCATACTGACAATCGCTCAACGTCCGATGCCGTGAAACTGCTCGACCCTAGTTTTCTTCTCGCCTCCCTCCTCTCGGGTTCCGTCGGCATCGGGTACTGTATCTACGGCAAGCGCCAAAAATCATGGGCACCGCTGGTTGCGGGGGTGCTCATGGTGGCGGCTTCCTATCTCGTCGGCACCGCTTTGCTCATGTCGCTGGTCTGCCTCGGTCTGATGACAGGAGTCTATCTTCTGTTAAAGCGGGGCTACTGAAACGGAGAGATCTCCTGGAGGCTGGGCTCACTCACAGCTCGGATCCCAAAGCGTGGTGTCGCAGTGACGCTGGGTACACAAAGGAAAGAGCACCACTCAGTTCAGCCGCCCCCCTTTCCTCCCACAGGTCAAACGCGAAATGGCAGCCTTCAAGGCGTTTCGCGCACTGACGGAGGAGTGGGTGGACTTGGCACCTCAGAGCGCCAAACTAAAACTCGAAGCCGCTAAGTTAGCCGCGAAAACCGCTCCGAAGTGAAGCAGAACCTGTCACTCTCCAGTTTAGACTCAGTGTGGTTCTTTGGCCTTGATGCTACTGCCGTACTCTGCCTAATCTTCTGGTTGTGAAAGGTTTGTGGTAGACATTGGCAGATTCAATAGACGAACCGGCGGTCGCCAGCACCGTTGGGCGGTTTGATCCTTCATGCGCTTTCTTCCGAAGCTTTTTGCCAACAACCGAACCTGGGCGTCTCTGCAAACTCGCCGGGACCCTGCTTTTTTCGAGCGTCTCTGCGCGATTCAAACGCCAGCGTACCTCTGGATCGGTTGTGCTGACAGTCGCGTCCCCGCAAATGAAATTGTCGGTCTCGCTCCAGGTGAACTCTTTGTCCACCGCAACGTTGCGAACATAATCCGCCCGGACGATCAAAACTGCTTGGCAGTCCTGCAATACGCGGTGGACGTGCTTCACGTTTCGCACATTATCGTGTGCGGTCACTATCGTTGTGGTGGAATCCAAGCTGCTTTCGGGCCACCCACAACTGACCCTCTGGAGGGGTGGATTGCCAACGTGCGGGCGGTCCGCCGGCACCACGCTGACGAACTTGCGTCGCTTCCTGATGACGAAACGCGGTGGCACCGTCTCTGTGAGCTCAATGTTATCGCTCAGGCGCGCATGCTTAGCAGCTTCCCAATCGTTGTCCGCGCGTGGGAACGCGGCCAGCAACTGGTCATTCACGGCTGGATCTACGACCTTCGTGACGGCTTGCTCCGTGATCTTGAAGTGAGCATCAGCACACCAGCACCGGCGGCTCGTTGAGCTAAAGCCAGACGCTCTTCGCTCTCCCGCAGAGCTTCCTCAGATCCCTTTCGATCAGTGATGTCGCTGAGGACGCCCACCATCCGGAGTGCCGCCCCGTCCGCGTTCGCCCTTACCATCTTGCCTCGGGCACAAACCCAAAGCCATTGGCCGTCCCTTTTCCTCATCCTGAGATCAATGACGAATCCACCGCCGGTCTCGACGCCTCCCCGCAGATCTCGTTCGAATCTGACTGTTTTTCCACAGGTTCCGCCAGGGGCATTCGGTGGCCAAGCAGAACACCGTCAGGCTTCCAGGCCACCCCGGAACCTTCCCGAAGAGAATGTTCGACACATGCGGTATGCTGAAACACCGGGGAGAGAGAAAGCCCCCTTCTGTAAGCAGGGGCCGGGGAGCCCTCGCTGTCTTGGCCACCGGAGGAGCGCATCGGCCTTGGATGTTAGCCTTCGCCTAGAGATTACCGACTAGCCGCCAAAACTCACGAAAGGATGGCGTCACTTAGTGCTCCACTGCCGAAAATGGAGTCTTCATACCACTAGTGTCCGGTTTAATTTGAACGACAGTTGAGAATCCATCGATGGAACGGGGCTAAAACGCTTCTCATGATTGGTTTCGATTTCATTTTTGGAAGGCCATTTTGCAGTGTGGTTGTCCGCGTTTTCGCGGCAACAACCAACTATGAATCAAGGCCGAACCGTCTTCGCCCAACTGATGGACGAACTGCCCAAGCGCACTTTCGACAAGTGTGTCCGCCGCTACGCAGGCAACAAACATGTGCGCACACTGCCCACCTACGAGCATTTCCTCGTGTTGGCCTTCGCCCAGCTCACTTACCGGGAGAGCTTGCGCGACATCGAAACCTGTCTGCGGGCTTTGGGCTCCAAGCTCTACCACAGTGGCATTGGCCAACCCACCCCCCGCAGCACCCTGGCCGATGCCAACGAGAAGCGCGACTGGCGCATCTTCTCGGATTTCGCCCATGTCCTGATCCAAGAGGCGACGGCGCTCTACGCCGACGAACCCTTCGGGGCCGAACTTCAACAAGCGGCCTACGCCCTGGACTCGACCACGATCGATTTGTGTCTGTCTTTGTTTCCGTGGGCCAAGTTCCGGCGGCACAAAGCGGCCATCAAGCTGCATACCCTGCTGGCCCTGCGCGGCAACTTCCCCACCGTCGTCATTCTGACCCCAGGCAAAGTTCACGATGTCAATATCCTCGACGAGCTGACTTACGAGCCGGGTTCCTTCTATATTGCCGATCGCGGCTACCTGGACTTCACACGACTCTATCGCCTGCATCTTTCTGGAGCCTTCTTCGTGACTCGCGCCAAGAAGAATTCCCGCTTCCACCGGCGTTACTCCCGCCCGGTCGACAAATCCACCGGTTTGCGTTTCGACCAAACGGTGGTCCTCAGCGGCTTCTATTCTCGGCGACAGTATCCGGAGGCTCTGCGCCGGATCGGCTTTCGCGATCCCAAGACCGGCAAAGCGCTGGTGTTCCTCACCAACAACTTCACCGAGCCGGCGCTGACGATTGCCCAGCTCTATCGCTGTCGCTGGCAAGTCGAGCTCTTCTTCAAGTGGATCAAACAGCATTTGCGCATCAAGGCGTTTTACGACACTTCCGAGAATGCCGTACGCATCCAAGTCTGGACCGCCATTTCGGTGTATGTCCTGGTTGTCATCCTCAAGAAGCGGCTGTGCCTCTCGGCCAGCCCATACACAATTCTACAGATTCTGAGTCTTTCACTTTTCGAGAAAACGCCCATTTTACAGGTCCTTTCTCAACAACCACCGCCACAACCTATGCCTGATCTTCACAATCAGCCCTGTTTACCGGGGTTTCTAACCGGACACTAGTGTTATCGGATCAATTTTTACTCGCTCTTGAGACCTGGTCCGCCCCTGAGCGTGGCCTATGCGGTCTGCTATATCCAATCGGAAAGAGAGCAAAGTGGACTTCGGCTGCTGATGGGTAGCGACGATGAGGCGAAGGTCTATCTAAACGGGAAGCAGGTCTTGAGATGTCCTGGCCCACGCGTCTTTACCGCAGACAGCGATGAGGTGCCAGACATCTCGCTAAGCGCGGGTCGAAACGTGCTGGTGTTCAAGGTGGTGAACGAAACCGGCGCCTGGGAAGGTTCGATTCGATTCACCGATGCTCTGGGCCAGCCAGTGAAAGGCATCAAAGTGACGCTCACTCCTTAGCACCTTGCTTCGAGCTGCCCAGAGCAGCTCATGCACAGAGGTCTCGTCCAGGCTTGGTTCCTGAACAGAATCCATTTTTCACGTGACCAGCTCATTCATGCTCAAGGGGCTGGCTATCGGGTTCTTCATGACTGGATTGCTTTGTATCCGCCGATCTATGGCAATGGAGACAGTACGGTGGCCTACGCCAGGCCTTGGCCAAGCTGAGCACTGATGCGTAAGCTCTGTAGAATCAAACTCAGGCCCTGCAGACTCACCGTTCGGTGGAGATTACCACTTTCCCGTCACCTCACCGGGCGCTTTCCACCGTGGAGAATCCAGAGGCTGGCCACCAGGCAGATGAACCCCAGGGGCATCGTGATGACGTACAGCACCCGGTTAGTCGGCAGAGTCAGACCCCACAGAGCCACCGGCGCGTACACGAGGATGGCGGTTAAAGGCATTAGGAGTAGCGGCAGGCAGGAACGGGGCCGGATCTGGCCGAGGGTAGTCTCCAGCAGGTCAGGGCGATGCTCTTGGCTCTGGTTCCGACGCAGGCCGTAGGCGCAGGCAAGAAGCAGGGGTGGGAGAATCAGCGCTGAGCGCGGAGTTGCCGGAACGCGGACACAGAGAAAGAACAACGCAACCAGGCCCAGGAGCACCGGCATTTCCAGTTTGGCTGGCCGGAACCAGGCTGACCCCGCCACGCCCAAGCCAAGCCAAGCCGCCATAAGGGGAATGAAACACGCTAAAGTGTGACCGGCAAAGTGAGCCAGTGAGGTGCTGGGCCTGTCCAGTTCAGCGGGCCACCACCCAGCCCAGAGCCCCCAACCCAGTCCCACGGCGACGGAGAATAGCGCTATCTTTGCACGGTTGCCCTCCGTAAGTGCCTTGGCCTGCCCGTACCAACCGATGCCCACACTGATCAGTGCGTGCCAGGCCAGGCCGGTGAAGGAAATGGACGCCGGGAAGGGGTTGCCAGAGTTTCCGTACATAGTGTCCACGACGACACCTTCAGCCAGCCATCCAAACACCGCCCCCGCCAAGAAGAGCGCAGAAAACGACACGATCCGGCAATGCCGCACGAGCAGGAGGAACACCCAGGCGAGCAGGCTGTACACCAGCCAGCCGAGGAGGAGGTCGGAGATCTTGTCCCCAGGCCTAAGGAACGACCAAAACAACCGCTCCGAGTAGAAGAAGAGGATGTAGCCAGTTGCCAGTACGACAACGAGTTTGTGAGCCCAAGCGCGCATGTGACCTCGGCCCACGGTATCATCGAGGGTTGCGGCTAGAAAGCCGAAAACCCGGTGCGGTGGTTTTCTCGCTACGGGAGGTATCGAGGCGACGGATTTGGACTCTTCGTCCGGTCTGCGTGCGGTAGAATGGGGGATCTGTTCTCGAAACGAAGCGATGGTGCCTTTGGCTTTGGGCAGGTCCAGTGGTTCAAGTGGTTACTGCTTTTTCCTTGGCCCTCGGAGAAATCGATCCCGCAAGAAAACGATCGCTCCAGGCGTCTTGGTCCAATATACCCCATTTTCCTTCCAATACAGAAATGCTTGGTCAGGACCTCCCAAGGTAACATAACCGTCCTTCGTTACCTTGGGTTTCCTGTGCTTGGTCATCAGAAGTTCAATGGCAATCAGCGGGTAGTTTGCGATCGCCACATCCAACGCTTTTCCGGCCTCCTTCGGCTTTCCCAACTGAAACAGCGCAAGTGCTCGGCCATAGACCAAGTGCTCCATGATGTCTTGGGGATATTGACGACACAACGAGAGCACTTCTTTAGATCGCTTTTCGAGGAAGGTTTCCGCACCGACCTCCTCATCAATAGCCAGGTGGTTGTGGAACTGAAGTCCGCGGAAATGCTGGCTCCCGTCCATAGCAAGCAGCTCCTCACCTATCTCCGGCTCATGCATCTGCCGGTCGGGCTCCTCATAAACTTTGGCGGTGCCACGCTCAAAGAGGGCCTCCACCGCATCGTCAACAACCTCTCCTCCTCCGCGTCTCCGCGCCTCCGCGTGAACCAACGCCAATCGCCCACACCGTTTCCCGCGACATCAATCCATGAACGAAACCGAGACCAGAGCGAAGCATGTCGATCTTCAAAACGGTCAGCCCGATAATTGTGATTGTACTTGGCTTGCGCGTTGGAGTGACCCCTGAGTCAGGGGGATGGCACGGCCTATTCGTCTGAAGTATCCGGGAAGGTTGTATCTCGTCATGGCGCGAGGGAACCAGGGGATGGATAGCGGCGCCACAGGAATGACCCGTGCCCTGAAAGAGAATCCGAACGCACTGGCGTGAAAGATGTCGCCGCGATTGGAAAGGACTCACGCTTCTCGGACTGACGCTTTTGACGGCGCATACTGTTCGCATCCAGCCAAAGAACCGAGCTTGCCGGTGCGCCTCTGAGGGTATAGGGTTCGTAGATGCTCGATTGGAGTCAATGCGCGGCGGTCGAACGAGTCCCCGGGAAGGTCAGCGGTGTCTGGTTATTCCGAGGCACGAGGGTGCCGGTGAAGGCTCTATTCGAGAATCTGGAGGATGGCGCGCGGCTCGATGACTTCCTTGAGTGGTTTCCAGGGGTGAGCCGCGACCAAGTAGAAGCCGTCCTGCGCCACGCCGAGCAGAGTCTGGCCGCCGCCTGAGGAGACGCGATACCGATGAAGATTCTCTTTGACCAGGGAACGCCATCGCCAATGCGGCACACCCTGGTGGGCCACACCGTTTCCACCGCTTACGAGATGGGCTGGGCTCAACTGGAGAATGGCGACCTTCTTAATGCCGCTGAGGCGTCCTTCGATGCCTTCATCACGACCGATCAAAACTTGCGCTATCAACAGAACATGCGTGGACGCCGCCTCGCAATTCTGGTTCTACCGACGACAAGTTGGCCGAGGATTCAGGCTCAACTCCAAAAGGTCGTTGCTGCGGTGAATGCACTCCGCCCGGGCGACTTTGTGGAACTCGACTTCGCGTAGCCATTTCTCACTGACGTGAAAGTGATCACCGCGATTTGAAATGACTCACGGTTCAGTTCGCCGAAACCTTTCGGCTCGCGTGGTTTATTATCGGATGTGAATCGATGGCGGTTCGTGGGTATTCTTGCTGTTCTAGGCGTTCTGGGTTTTCTGGGACGCAAGCACCTTTCCGGCAACGCCTACACAAACCTGCCACCAACGTCCGGGACGAGCTGGGTGGCGTTTGGCGATAGCCTCACGGCGGGCGTCGGCGCTGATCAGGGCAAAGACTATCCATCCCAGCTGAGCGACATCCTGGGGATCCCCGTCCTGAATCAGGGCGTCTCGGGTGAAACGACGGAAGACGGCCTGAAGCGGCTCCCTGACATCTTGGCACTTGACCCTCGCGTGGTTCTACTTTGTCTGGGGGGCAACGATGGCCTACGACAGGTGCCACCGGAACAGATGGTTCAGAATCTGGACCAAATCATCACCCAACTCCACGCCCACGGTTCTTTTGTTGTCCTCATGGGAGTGCGAAGCGCCTCGGTGTTCGATCGATTTGGACCCTTTTTCAAGGATTTGGCGAAACGGAAGCAGGTCCTCTTTGTGCCCGACGTTTTGGATGGGATCTTCTCCCACCCCCAGTTCATGTCCGACACCATCCATCCAAACAGCGAGGGCTATCGCCGAATTGCGGAGAAGGTCGCAGAGGCGCTTGGGCCGGTGATGTCCCAACTCCAGCCCTAAGTTCTCGCGCGATGGGGCAGCCAACACGCACAACTTCCGTCAAAGACTCAGCAGGTACTGCACGAGGTCGTCAATTTGCGCGGAGCTAAGTCGCGAGGTCTTGCCATGCCGGTCTCCCTGGTTTCGCTCCACTAACACCTCCCTGAGCGTCGAGGCTGACCCATCGTGGAGATAGGGAGCCGTCCGCCAAAGTTCGAGCAAGGTCGGGGTGTCGAAGGAATCCCCCGGCTGATCTGTGCGGGCGGCCGTTCCCACCTGATAACTCTTGCGATCCGTATAAAGAGCGGAAAGATGGCACTGGGCACAGGCCGTCTCCCGACTCAGGAAGAGCTTGCGGCCCCGCTCGGCCGATGGGGAGAGTTTGCCGCCCACCAGGTAGGGGCTCGACTCTGGAGACAACCCCTTGAGCCAAGTGTCTATGGCTTGCGGCACTTCCTCGGGCTGGGCCATGAAGAGAATGTGATGAATGCCTGCCCTCACGGCTGTTTCGGCCGTGTCTCGGACCCCCATGCTCATGGCGGGGGCCGTCTGATGTGACCGAAGCAGGGATTTGGTGTTCTTCGGATTCCCTATGCCATCGTTGAGAAGATCCCAGTTCAGTCCGTCCACCCTTGCATCGGAGGAATGGCAACTGGCACAGCTCTGCCAAGTCTGCAAACAGAGCGTGGCATCGTTAAAGTAGCTTTCCCCTCGCCGTTCCACCGTCATCTCACGAGCATCGTGGAGCCGGACCTCGGTCGTCTCGCCATAGGGTTTCTTGAGATCCACGATCTCAAGCTTCTCGGAGAAGTAATGCCCCACCACGACCTGGTCGCCTGCAATACAAAGCGCGCGAGGTCCCTTCCCATGCAAGACCACCAGTTCACGCAGTCCCCCCAGAAAACCCAGGTCGGTGGGAACATCCGACTGGAGCATGGAAACCACGTAGCCTAATGGACCGTTTCGGACACCCGCGCGGGTGGGCAGCGATTCAATCCGTTTCAGCAACCCTTCGAAATCAATGATGCTCAACTCGTGGGTGCCGGCGTGGCTCACCAACAGCCTCTTTCCATCCGCCGTCCAAACGGCAGCCCAAGGGTTCGCGCAACCCTTCTCGGGTTGGTCGAGGAGGATCGTGCTGAGAACATTCCATTTCGACGTTCCAACAATCGTGATGGCATTAGCATTCATCCAGCCACGCTCGACCTGGGAGGTGGGAAGTTGAAACCGCGCCAGTGTGTGGGTGACAACCGCATGTTTTCCATCAGGCGACATTCTCACATCTCTCAAGAGGTTGGCACCGTTGGGGAGAGAGACCCGCGCCGACACTTTCCCGGATGCCACATCCACAACACTCAGACTGCCAGGAACAGCGCCATCGTCGACACGTCCCTCAGGAAGGTGGTGGGCCACCAGCAAGTGTTTCCCATCGAGAGTCAAAGTGGCCGCCACCGGCTCGCGCGCCACCGGTATGGAACGAATCTCCGTCCCCTTCCACGGGTCCACCACCAGCACCTTGTCCTGGAATCGCAGGCAGACAAAGAGGGTCTTGTCGTCGAGAGCCATCACGGGCGACACCGCCGTGTGGCCGGTCTTGATCGTGCGCATCACCGAACGGGACCTCGGGTCGACCACAACGATCCTGTTCGAGGGAGCAGCACAGGTTACGATCAGGAGGGAACCATCCTTGGAAAGGGCCAGGCCTGAGGGAGATTCTCCCACCTGCATCCGGCTCATCACTTTGCGGCTCGGAAGATCCACGAACAGGAGTTCTCCTGAAGTGGCGCTGGCGACGTAAAGGAGAGTCTGGTCTGGCGACATCACCATGGCCGCAGGGGAGATCCAGGGGTCGGCTGCCACGCCCCGAGCCAGCGGCTGAAACCAGCCAACCAGACAGAAGACGAGGGTGGTGAGTCCCAGAACACTCCAAGGTTGAGGGACGGGAGGTTTCGGCTGGGGAAGTTTCATTCCTAGGTACGTCTGGCAGTGGAGTTCCGTCTCAAAACTCCTGGTGTGACACTGCCCGCCACACCAGGAGTCAAATAGCTGTCAGGCTGAGGCAAGAGTGTCCTTGCCAGCCAACGTGTGGGTCACGCGCCCTTCGTCAAGGTTTGGTAAAGATCGAATGCCTCCTTTGGCTTGCGTCCATCATGAACCACGGCGCGGATCGCCTGAATCATCGCCACGGGGTGTTCCGCTTGGAACACATTGCGGCCCATGTCCACACCCGAGGCACCCTCCTGGATGGCGCGATAGGCGAACTCCAGAGCCTGGGCTTCAGGAAGTTTCTTTCCGCCTGCAATCACGATGGGAACCGGGCAGGTGGCGGTCACCTTTTGGAAGTCCTCCTCGCAAAAGTAAGTTTTGACGAAGGTAGCTCCGTTCTCGGCGCACACGCGGCAGGCTAGCGAGAGGTAGCGGGCATCCCGCGTCAGCTCCTTGCCCACCGCCGTGACTCCTAGAGTCGGAATACCATAACGGTTGCCCAAGTCGGCCGTGCGGACCATGTTCGCAATGGTCTTCGCCTCGAACTTGCTGCCAACGGCCACCATGACCGCCAGGGCGGAGGCGTTCACCCGGATTGCATCCTCGATATCAAGAATGCACTCATCGTTGAGGTCGGTCAGGACCGTCGTCCCCGCCGAATACCGAAGCGATACCGGCTTGTTGGAGGTTGGGGGAACGATGGAGCGCAAAGCGCCGCGGGTGCACATGATGCAGTCTGCGTATTCGATCAACGGAGTGATAGTAAGATCCATCCGCTCCAGACCGGACGTGGGACCCATGATATAGCCATGGTCAAACGCCAGCATGACCGTGTTCCCCGACTTCGGATTAAAGATGCGGGAGAGCCGGTCCTTCATACCCCACTCGGCATGCTCCAAGCCTTTTAGGAAGAAGCCGCTCTTCTTGACGGGAATGCCAAATCCGTAGTCGGCGGCATCTTTATTGGTGTCGTTGTCTGCCATAATTTCAGATTTCGTTGGTAGTCAATTTCGATTGCTGATTCAAACTGGCGGAATGTGCCTTTGCAGGCCAAGCCGCGGAAAAGTCGCCCCCCTTGCTGCGCCGCTCAGATCGCTTCGCTCAAGCCTTTCAAGATCAGCGAAGCCGAGACCGCACCTGGATCGGCATGTCCGAGGACACGATCCCCCAGGTTACGGGCCCGACCAAACCGCGCCTTCATATTCTTGGTCGCCTCAGCTCCCTGGGCCGCGGCCGTAGCTGCTTTCTCCAAAGCGGAGTGTAGACCCTCGGAAGCGCTTACCTCTTTCAGGACCGCCATCGCGGGAAGAAACGCGTCCATCATCGTCTTGTCCCCGATGTTGGCTCGGCTCTGCTTGTGAAGTTTGGTGATCCCGGCAATGAGGCACTCGGAGACTTCCAGCCCGGTGAAATGCTGTTTACCGCCACCAGTCTCACTCATCCCCATGAAGAAAGCGCCCAGGAGGGGGCCGGTGGATCCTCCGTCACAAGACATGACCGACCAGGCCAGCTTGGAGAAGAACTCTTTGAGATCCACGGAGGCGGGCTCGGTCGTCGCCTTGGCAACGGCCTCCATCGTGCGGAGAATGGTGGTGCCGTGATCCCCATCACCGACGGCGGCGTCCAGCCGGGAGAGCATCTCGTGGTTTCCTCGGATCTGCCCCACAGCGCCATGGAGCATGCGGCAAATCTCTTCGTGTCCAAACTTCCCTGTCATGTTTCGTCTTGGTTTGCTTACGTTCGGCTGATTCCAAGGGAGTCTGGAACCTCGTGGTGCCAGACTCCCTGCATGTTCCCTTGAAGGCTACTTCGTGAGCGCGGGCGTGGAACAGGGGGCGTTCCAGTACTGAATCATTTCGTCGTCCATTTTGGCGACGAACATCTGGAATCCAGCCATTTCCTGAACCGTAAGCCACTCTCCGCAATGCGACGCGACCAGCGAAATCCCCGACTTATCGAGGTACTTCTTGCAGCCGCGGAGCACGATGTACATTTCCATGAGGGTGGTTGCACCCGCCCCGTTGATGACGACCATGACCTTGTCGCCCGCCTTGGCCTTCACGGCGGCAAGCAACCGTGAAAGCATCATCTCCGCAGTCTGGTCCGCGGTGAGAATCTTGCTGGGGCCCGTACCCGCTTCTCCATGTTGTCCCATGCCGATCTCCATCTCGTCGTCGGCCAGTTCGAAGATGGCCTGTCCACTCGCCGGATGGGTGGCGGTCTTCATCGCGACAGCGAGGGTTGCCATGCTATCCCCAAAGCGGTTAGCCAGGGCGTACACTTCGTCCAGGCTCTTGCCAGCTTCGGCCGCCGCGCCCGCGATCTTGTACAGGGGGATACAGCCAACGAGCCCGCGACGGTCTTCCGCCGGAGTATTCGCTCCTGGAGCGATGTCTTCGTGCGTCAGGAGCATCTTGAAGCGAATCCCCTCCTTTTCCGCCATCTCCATGGCCATGTTGGCGCTCATCACGTCGCCGGCGTGATTCAGCACGACGAACAGGGTACCCGCATCCCGCTTGGACATGCGGAGAGCCTCCAGGACCTTCGGCGGTCCAGGAGCCGCAAAAATGTCGCCGACCACGCTATAGTCGAGCATGCCTTCGCCCACAAACCCGCTCAGCGCGGGCTCATGCCCAGCGCCACCGAGGGTGACCAATGCGACCTTGCTGGCGGATTTAGACTTCTTGCGGCAGACGATCTTGTCTGACTGCACCGTCACCAAATCAGCATGAGCGATCGCGAAACCTTCCAGGAGCTCCTGGGTAAGGTTCACGGGATCGTTGATGAACTTCTTCATGACCATAATGTAACTCTCCTGGTTTATTGTTTCGCCTGGGCAAACTCAAGGAACTCCACCGGTGCGCCCGCATCCTCAATGAAGGCCACGCGGAGTCCCTCCATGGGGGCGAACGGCGCCACAATCACCTTTTGACCCGCCAAGGCGGCTTCCAGGTCAGCCACAGTGAAGGCGACATGCGCAGTCGTCTGCAACAGAGGAGGCATGTTGGTGCCTGGCTCGAATCGCAGCCACTCGATCCGATGCTCGTGCTGGGTGGCGTCGGTGATGTAGAGCTTCGAGCCCGCCAGGTAGATTTCGTTGGGCTGCTTGACCGTCGTGGGGATCCCGATGTGGTGGAATACTTTTTCCATAAGAGTCCAGGGTTGGGAATGGCTTTGCCGGAGGCTTAGAACTTGACACCTGGATTGGTGAAGCGAAGGCCATCGTTATCGTGGAAAGTGGCGTATTCGCTGACGATCGCACCCTGAGGGCCACCCATCATGAAATGTTTGGCGGTGATCCGGTTCAGGGTGCGGATTTCCCCCGGCTGCATCTCGTAGCACTTCTTCACGGTGATGTACTTCTCCTGGCTCTTGGGAAGCGTGACGCCGGCGGGGATGGGCCCACCTTCTTCGCCAAAAGTGTAGATACTCCCGTTGCGCACGTGCCAGCTTTCCATTTTGGCTTTGCCCTTGGTCGTGGCATCATGGCCATGCTCGACGATCATCTGGCCCGGGAGAAGGTAGATCTCATGTGCGAAATAGCCCTGCTCCTGGGAATTGATCCAGAAGATGCCTGCCATACCCACTCGGGTAAAATCACCCAGACCGAAATCGGTCGCCCACATGTTGGTGCGAAGGAATTCTGGAATCGGATAACCATGGGCGGTCATCATGTCGAAATAGACCTGTTTGGCCTTCTCCGCCTGGAATTTGCCATCGAGGTAGAAGTCTTCGTGTTTATACTTGGGGAGGTTCACTTTTTTTGCAGTTTGAGGGGTGCGTGTTGACGTGTTGTCCTTGGCGAACGTTCCGTTGGCAAGGAAGCCGAGAACCGCCAGCGAAGTGGCGGCGAGGATGAGGCGACTGAGCTTTGGCATGCGCATATTGAGGATTGGAATAGGTTTTAACTTGGGTGATGAGAGTGATTAACGAAGCATAATGCCAGGCGCGAGCTGGCCTTCGGGGGAAAGCAGTTGAACTGCCATCATAGTCGAGTCAGCAGCCGGATTGGAATAGCGCCAGACGAGCTTCTTGGCCGGAGTGATCTCGAGCAGGCCCGTCCCCTGACCATCCGCATAGGCTTGGTAGCAGCCTATGATCAGGTTTTCGTTCGGCAGGAGATGCATGGCGGTCATGTTACGGACCACCGCCCCCTGGATATCCGTCCGCTTGCATTCCCAGACCACTCTTCGCGCCTGGTCGTACTCGCTCACCTCGTCGAGGCTGGAAACCAAAGTGGTGTTCCGACGGGTTCGGATGGCGGCGAAAGCGAGCTTGCCGGGAATGCGAAGCTCCCAAATGACCACTCCCATTGGGGAGTATTCCTTCACCAAACAGGCCCCTGAGTGGCAGGCCAGGTAGTTGCCGTTCTCCAGTTTGCGCACCATCCGCAAATTGTGATGATCCCCCGGTTTGTAGGGTTGGGTCTGGATCGAGGCCACGACCACCCTCGACGAATTCACCTCGAGGATACGGCCCGTGGAGTTCTCCCCCACCACCGTGTTGGAGTTGGAGAGGCGCTGGCAAGCGTAGACCCCTCCGCCGGTGCGGTTGTCCGGTTGATACTGCCAAACAACTTGCTTGGCACGATTCACCTCGGTGGCAGAGTCGCCGTCCGCGAATAGAATGTTGCCTGACGGAAGCATCCAGACGTCGTGCGTCAGCCCGGTTGCGTACTCCCAAAGGACTTTCCCCTGCGGGGAGAGGATCATCACCCTCTTGTCACCCGCCGCGAGGAGGGCTCCGGAGGGCTGAGCAGAAAACGGATTGGGCTCGGACTCCCCAAGGCAGTTCAGGCACAGCACGCAGGCCATGCTGGCGGCCAAAAACACCGAAGAGCCTCTTCTAACTCGTAGGATGGGGGGCATCCACTTCATCTGGATTCAGTTTTAGGGTTTCAAGGGACTGCCGCGACTTTGGGAGATGCGTCTACGCCGGAGATTACCACCCGGAATCCCACATTGTACACCCGCTGCCATGCCGGATAATCCACCCGCGAGCTGGCCCGCGACTCCTTGGGGCGCTCTGCCCAAGATCCGCCTCTCGCCACCTTTCTGCCAACGGCAGAATCACTCGCCTTGCGATAGGGATAGGGCGCGTAATCGTCCAGAACCCACTCTGCCACGTTGCCGATCATGTCCCGCAGTCCCCAGGCGTTGGGCTCGTACTTACCGCAATCCGCCAAATGCAGGACTCCGTCATTGAAACGTCCCTCCTTGGGAACGAAGTCCCAGAACTTGTCGGGTTTGGAAATCGGCTGCGGATCCACGCCTGACACCGCCAACTGGGCGATCGAGGCGTCCGACAGATTGGCGAAACGGGAGAAATCACTGTTGAGATCCCCATAGAACATTGGGGTGCTCGTTCCCGCGCGACAGGCCCATTCCCATTGCGACTCGGTGGGAAGCAGAACCTGGCGCCCGGTCCGGGCGGACAACCATTCACAAAAGGCCATGGCCTGATGCCAGGAAACACGAATGACCGGCTTCTTGGGCGAATCCATCAGGTAGCCGGGGCGGACCTGATCTTTGTAGTGCATGTCGTAGTATCCGTTCCGATGGTTGGCATCGAACTGCTGGTACTGTTCCAGGGAAACCTCCGTTTCAGCCATCCAGAAAGGCTGATCCACCTTGACCATGCTCATCGGAAACTCATCCATTTCGCCTTCCACATCCCCCATGGCAAACTGTCCTGCGGGAATCTTGTGAAACGCCATCTGGATGCCATTTCCCATATCCAATCGCAGCGACGCATCTCCCGCAGACTGCTGGATTCTTTGGGCCTCAGCCGTTGCCATCGGCCAGCCTTCCACCTGGAGCCGAGCCGGGCGCGGAGTCTCGGGAGCGGGCTTCTGGAACTCCGGGCGAACCGTCGAAGTCACCGGAATCGCCTCAATATCCTCATCTACCCCGGCGTATTTCTTCTTGGTCTCATACCGCCGTTTCTCAAAGTCTTTGGGGATGCGACTGATCTCGTGAAAAGTCCCGTAGGCAGGGACGTTGATGTCGATCCAAGTGATCAAGCGGTCCCAAGACTCAGGATCCAACTTCACGTTGTGATGCCCCTTGCGGAGCATTTGGACGAGGCGACTGGTGTCTACATGAAACTCAAGCGGCGTCAGGGTATGATAATCTCCCTCAGGCCCATTTCGACGCACGTAGGGATGCAGGTCCACGTAAGACTTCGGCAAGTCAGAGATCCCGCCGCTGGTGGGGATCACTGTGGTATCCGCGAGGTTCGGGCGTCCCTCCTGCCCGTTGTGGCATCCGGAACAATGGCGGTCGAGAACGGGTTGGACTTCGCGGACAAAAGAGAATCCGCGCTTCGGGCCGTACCAGGGTTTGGGTTCCGTAGGTTTGAGGCGGGCGGCTTCCGCCATCGCGAGAGAAGCAGATGCATTCTGCCGTTCGTGACATCCAACACAGGAAACATACTCACCGGGCATCCCCACAAACCAGCTGCGCATTTGCTGAAGCGCCTTGCCTTCGGCGTCGAGGGGTTGGATCGCCACCGGAGTGTTGGCAGGAATGCGGAACATCGCAGACCCATCGCTCAACACCGGGACGGTCCCAATCAGCCGACGAACATCCCAGCCACCTTCCATGCCAACAAAGTAGTGCCCGCCCTGATTCCGATACGAGAACTCATATTGGAAAACCCGGAGGTTCTTCACCGTCCCGCGCGGCACACCCGCCAGGCCAGCTCCGGCATGCACATCCTGCAGAAACACGGTCGAAGTCTTGTCCGCCAGGTTCACCCGGTCCTGGAGTGCCGGAGGAGCCACCGTCTTGCGGAGCGGCAGCGGCTCGAGGAGTGCGTAGCCAAGCTCCTCTTTCAGCAGCAGGATGTTGTCGAACATGTCCACCAGGTAAACACCCCAATTGGCATCGGGTGTCGGCTTGCAGGAGACCAGGTAGTGTTTGTCGCTCAGCGGATAAGGGTGAAGGAACTTGGGCCAGGATTCGTCCACCAGAGTATCTTTGATAATGCCTTTGACCGGCTTACCATAGCCGGGGATTCGATACAGGGCCCCCGAGTCCTCCTGACGTCCCTTGGAGGAATCGAATACCACCATTTCTCCCATGCGCGGGACACCGTGATGGCCCGTCACGATCCCCACAAACTTGGTGGCGCTTCCAGGCAACGGACGGGCATAGAACAGACTGTTCGGCCAGTAGGAGTTGCTCCCATAGAACTCCATCTGCCCGGTTCCGTCTGGGTTCATCGACATGAGAACACGACTGAAGTAATGGGCGGAATCCGTATATTCCCAGCGCAGATAGAGCACACGCCCGTTCGGCAGCATGGTTGGGCACCAGTCGTTGTCCTGGTCGAAACAGAGCCGGCGGACCCCAGTACCGTCAGGGTTCATGATGTGGAGGTTCGCCACGTAATCGCCTCCCCCCACGCAGGGAACTCCCTGAAACGTGCTGGTCGAATCGAAGATGATCCGACCATCCGGAAGGTACATGGGATCGTAACTATCAATGTCGACTTCCTCCGGAGAACTCACCTGCCGAAGGCCCTTGCCGTCTGTTCTCACCTCAAAGACCTGCCAACGGCGGTGAGTCCCGATCGAGGAAAATAACATCCGTTCCCCATCAAAATGGAGATCCACGTCTCCCACAAACACCCTGGATTCCGGACGATAGACAGTCGCAGGTTTTGCGCCTGAATCCTTATACGCGAAGCTGACGATCTCATTCTCGGCACTGCCGTCCATGCTCGAGTTCCCCTGCCAATTCTGAGGCAGACAAAGATTCTGGGTACTGCGCTTGACTAGCAGGATCTTCTCGAAATCCAGAGCAGGGTTGGCAAGCAAAGCGTTGCGCCGCAGAACCTCATAGCGCGCCAGGGCTTCGAGAGCCTGGATATCACCTGCGGCCAATGCGGTTTTCAACTCCGGAAGCCCTCGCTCGAACGCATCCAGGTCCCGCAGATAAGAGCCACCTTTCGAGTACCGCTCGCCGTAGGTGTCGCAGAGATCCTGGATCGCCAACCGAAGCGGCACCAGATCCAGCTTGGCCACGCTCTCCTGGGCTTGCTGGATCCGTTGGGTCATCTCAGCCAGGGCCAAGGTCAGCCTTAGCCATCCTGGATCCGTGCCTGCGGTTTTTGCCCGGACCAATTCCTCAAACTGTTTGAGTGGTTGATCCGCTCCCTTCAATTGTCCGAGGAGTTTCTGTAGCGCCTTCTCTTCCAACTCCGTCCCCTGCCCCTGCCGAAACCAGGAATCGAGGGGAATGTACTTGGACAACAAGGCTGCCTCCGCAGGGAATTCGTGGCTTGCAGCTGCCACCAGGCCAGAGATAGCACCCACCAAATTGTAGTACATGCCACTGTCTCCCGAGCGGTTGTAGATCTTCACCAGCACCTGGTTGGTGCCCGCGCGCAAATTCACGCGCAATACGTCCTGATCGGGACCCGCTCCACGGGGCACATCCTTCGACAGCAGTTTCTCGCCGTTGAACCAGAATTCGATCCCGTCATCACTGCCGAGCGAAAGGCTGATGGGACCTTCAGAGTCTGCAGTGATGGTGCGATAGAAGTAGGTTGACGTGCCGTCACCCGCCTTCAGAGGATGCACCACCCCGTCGGCCATTTCTTGCACCTTCCACGCCTTGCGGCCCCCACGGGTCTCTTCCAAGTTGACCGACTTCTCCGGGAATAAGGATTCCGAAAAGGCGGACGCCCGAAGCGGCCCACTCGTGTACCAAGGAGATTGATCCATCCGCGGCAGCGCCCCGGTCTTCCCTAACTTGGCACGCTGCGAAAGCAAATACTCCACACAGTCACGCGAGGGTTGAGCTGCAACCCCAGGAGACGCAAAAAACCAACCCGCCAGGCTCGCGGCGACCAGGCTCAGCAATACTGGCAAGTTCCGTACAGGCTTAGATGTCTTGTCGGCTCTCATATGTAGGAATCAACACTCCGTTTCTGCGGTGTCCGTTCAATCCGTGAAGTCCAAAACCGAGGCGATGGGAAATGCGGTCCGCCTCGGAGCGAACCTGGGCGCCAATACCCGCCAAATCCACTTCCCGAATCCGGTCCGTAGGTCCAGTAGTCCAGATCGCGGCAATCGGGTATCCCTGGCGATTAAAGACCGGAGCGGCGACGCAATGGATACCCGTGAGTTGCTCCCCGCGATCCAGTGCATAACCCAGTTCGTGAACCATATCCAGTTCGCGCTCGAACGTATCCGCCTCAGTAATGGTTCGCTCCGTAAAACGCGCGAAGGTAAGTCGCCCCAAAAGCGACTTCCTCTCCTCGCTCGGCACATAGGCCAAGATGGCCTTGCCGGGAGCCGCGGTATGGAGAGGTAAACGGGTGCCCAGATCCACCGAGAACTTGAACGGATGAGATCCCAAAACTTGCCCCAACACTACGAACTCGGTCTCCACGTGGGTACCAATCAGAACCGTTTCTCGTATCCGATCACGAAGGGCCTTAAGCACATCCAAGGCGGTCGTCAGGAGATCTTCCTCTGCCAGGACACGGCTGCCCATGGCCACTAATTTCCGGCTGAGGCGCAACGCTTTTGTCTCCTCGTCCCGAACTAGATACCCGTGGTCGAGAAACGTCATCGCAATCCGGTAAACGCTTGTCTTGCTGCAGTGTAGGGAAGAGGCTATTTCACTCTGCTGCAAACCGCTAGGATGATCCAGCAGCAACTCGAGGATCTGAATTCCGCGCTCAAGGTTCGGAACCTTATACCGCGATACTGACGTGCTCTTTCGCAATGAATTCATCCCAGAACAGGAGTGATTCGATTCACAGGTGAAATCTTATTTCGCAGGTAAAATTACGGAGCGGTTTTTCGGGCGTCAAGACCGAACGCAAGGATTCTCAGACCCAGCCACCGCGGTTCAAAACTACTGCGCCGAGCGAGAAGCCTCACTCTTTTCTCCAGGTTACCCTATTCGGATTGGTTCACCACATTACGGTACTCGCGTGGGGACAACCCAATGCGGCGGCGGAACTGCCGGTGAAAGTGGGAAAGGTTGGGGAACCCACAGGCCAAGGCGATATCGGTGATGGGCTGATCCTCTTCACCCAGAAGGCGGCAAGCCCGCCCCACTCGCAGCTCATTGATGAAGTCAGGCAGCGTTTTCCCGGTCCGTGTCTTGAAATAACGACTGAAGCTGATCGGAGAGAGGTTCACCAACCGTGCCAGTTCCTCGCGGTGAATCTCTTCATCCAAGTGGTGAATGATGTGGCTGCAGACGAGGTTCAACCGCTGTTCATCCACCAGGTTGACCTCAGGCATAAAGCCCGCCGTGGCGATCGGCTCGAGCTCGTTGGAGTTAACCAGCAGGTCCAGGATCGCAAGGAGATCGATGATCCGATGCAAACCATGGCCCCCAGCGATGGAATGCATCCTTTCCGCTATTCCTGCCCTCGTATCCCCCCGGATGAGCAGCCCACGCTTGGCACGGGTAAAGAGGCTCAATACCGGCTTCATCTCCGGAAGGTTCAGAAAAACCTCTCCCAGAAAATCCTCCCGGAAATTGATGGTGATGAAATGAATCTCCTCGCGTCGCTTCTTTCCGATCGGATCGTGATGCCAGCAGTGCGGAACGTTCGCCCCCACCAGGACCAGATCCCCCGGCTGAAGAGGTGTAATGTTGTCGCCCAGAATCCGGTATCCCCTCCCCTCCAACATCAACGACAGCTGCAACTCCGGATGGACATGCCAACCAATGTCAAACGTCAGTTGGCGACGGACTTTACAGGAAAACGACTGGTCTACCTTCTGAGCGATGATCTCGACAATCGGCTTCATGGGTTCATTGCGTCGCGGGCTCAAGTCTTGTAGCCAAGGTCCGAATCGTGACATCTCGCGCCAGGATTCTCAACCGGAATCAGGTGTCGCCTGATTTCCACCAACATGCTACAAAAGTATACAAACTGGCTACGCAACGCGTAGCTGATCCAACCCCGTTCTGGAATAGTGTCCCCCGAACGAACTTGTTTCGTTGTGCTACATCCCACCGGCACGGCGCAAAGCCCTGCCAGACGCCAAGGGGTGGACCTGGCTGTATTCGCGGCCGGGTCCGCCGGATAAGCGTTGAATCCGGAGGGGATTCGCCCGATGTTTCATCTTGAGTCGGGGCACAGCCCCGTGCTGAGGTGAGCTGCAACTGAAGACTGGAAGAATGTCCTGGATCGTGGTATGGAATGCCGTAAATAGTGACTTTGGACCGAGCAACTCTTCACACCTATGACAACCCGGCCTCTGCCCACCTGGCTTGAAGCAGCGACTCCGAAGATACTGCCCACGCTGGACCCTCTCTTCCGACCCGCCGCGCTCGCCACCCGCGCTTTTCTAACCGCCGCCCGCAAAGCGGGCAACCAGGTGCCGGCCGGATTGGCCGTCGAGCAAGCCGACGGATCCGTCTTTCATCACACCACCCAACTCCTGCCGGAAAGTCATCCGTGGGCCGAGGCCAATTTCACTCATCTGGAACGACTGGTCAAATTCCTGCTCTGGTCGCGAGGCGGCTTCCGGGTCTATGTCCAGGCCCCGGCGCACTTGGGACAGAAGTTGCAGCAGCATTTTGCGACCACGACAACAGGGCGTTTCGACGCTGAGTTGATGGGAGAAAAGATCTATGAACATCCGTTCGAGGTAATCCTCACCTCGACCTTGCCCCGGCAGCATTCCGCCACCAAACCGCTGGGCCGTCATCTGGAAGGGTGTAGGATCGGTTTCGACCTAGGTGGAAGCGATCGGAAGGTTGCAGCGGTGGTGGACGGCAACGTGGTGTTTAGCGAGGAAACCGTTTGGGATCCTTACCACCAGCCCGATATCGAATATCATTTTGAGGGCATCATGGACTCCTTGCGCAAAGCCGCTGCCCACCTACCCCGCGTGGATGCCATTGGTGGAAGCGCGGCCGGCGTCTATGTCAACAACCGGGTTAAAGTTGCCTCCCTTTTCCGAGGTATCCCACCGGAGGTCTTCCAGAAGCGGGTGAAGAACCTCTTCTTTGACATCCAAAAGGCCTGGGGAGGCATTCCGCTGGAAGTGGTGAATGATGGCGAAGTGACTGCGTTGGCAGGCTCCATGTCCCTGAACAAGAATGGTGTTCTCGGAATCGCCCTGGGCACCAGCCAGGCAGCCGGTTTCGTGGATCGCCAGGGTAACATTACCACCTGGCTGAACGAACTTGCTTTTGCCCCAGTGGACTATTCCCCGGACGCCCCCAAAGACGAATGGAGCGGCGACCGCGGTTGCGGGGTGCAGTATTTTTCGCAGCAAGCCGTCGGCCGTCTCGTCCAACCAGCTGGCATCCCTCTCCCTCCGGACATGCCCCTCCCGGAGAAGCTCAAGGAAGTTCAGAAGCTGATGGAATCCAATGATCCCCGCGCCCGCCAGATCTTCGAGACGATTGGGGTCTATCTGGGGTACGCGGTCGCGCAGTACGCCGAGTTTTACGACTGCCATCACGTGCTGATCCTGGGCCGCGTTACCAGCGGACTGGGTGGGGAGGTCATCCTCTCGTGGGCCCGCCGCACCCTCGAAGCGGAATTTCACCAGTTCAGTCAGCAGGTCAGCTTCCACACGCCGAACGAGAAGGACAAGCGACACGGGCAAGCCATTGCGGCAGCCAGCCTTCCCAACCTGGAATCGAAGGAGGCCTGAAAAGTCTATGAATCCCTACCAAGCCTGGGTTGCATCCCTTTCCAAACTCATCAGTGACGGAAAGTCACTCCCGCTGGGCACTATTCCCCGGAAAAAGACTCCAGTCCCGCCAACCGACGCTCCGTTGGCCTTGATCTTTTCGCCACACCCCGATGACGAGTGTATTATTGGGGGTCTAGCCCTGCGATGGTTGCGCGAAAGCGGCTTGCGGGTAGTGAATGTTGCGGTCACTCAAGGAAGTAGCAAGGAACGTCAGCAACCCCGCTGGCTCGAGCTGAAGGACGCCTGTGACTGGCTCGGATTCGGACTGGAAGCCACCGCACCCAATGGATTGGAAAAGATCGCACCCAAAACGCGAACCACGGATCCCAAACACTGGGAATCCGTGGTTCAGATCATCGCCCACTCCCTTCGGCACAATCAGCCAAGAGTCGTTTTCTTTCCGCACGCAGAGGACTGGAACGGAACGCACGTCGGAACGCACCGTCTGTTGATGGACGCCCTGAAGCGACAAGCCGCGAGTTTTGAATGTCTGGTCGTGGAAACGGAGTTCTGGGGGCAAATGGACACTCCGAACCTCATGGTGGAAATCGGTGAAACCGACCTGGCGGACATGCTCACGGCCTTGTCGTTCCACGTGGGGGAAGTACAGCGCAATCCCTACCATCTGCGACTGCCGGCTTACATGCTCGACAACGTGCGGAGAGGGGCGGAACTCGTCGGCGGCCAGGGAGGAGCCGCGCCCAGTTTCCAATTCGCCACCCTTTACCGTCTGCAGCGCTGGCGCAACTCCCATCTAGAGTCCATATATACGGGAGGAAGACAGATTAGCGTTTCCACCAATCCCAAAGTCATCTTCGACTGGGCTGCGCAGGCAGCTCCGGCATAGCCCCCGCCATTGTCATGGAATGCATCATCCAACGGGACGCCAACGCGGCGGCTGACCTCGTAGCCGCGGTGATTGCGGCTGAACTCCGCGCCAACCCGACGCTGGTGCTTGGGCTGGCCACTGGCCGCACCATGGAATCGGTCTATGCGCGCCTGGTAAGAATGTACCGGGAAGAAAAACTGGACTTCTCTCTCTGCCGCACGTTCAACCTGGACGAATATGTGGGGCTTCCGGCCTCCGATCGCCACTCCTACCGTCATTACATGAACCATCACCTGTTTCAACAGGTGAACATCGACCTTCGCAACACGCGCTTGCCCAACGGAACCGCGCCCGACTTGAATGCGGAATGCCTGCGCTATGAGGCAGAGATGGCACGGGTCGGGGGCATTGATCTGCAACTTCTGGGTATCGGTCGCTCGGGTCATATCGGGTTCAACGAACCTCTATCGGCCCTGCGCTCGAGAACGCGGGTGAAGGCCCTTTCCCCCGTCACCCAGGAGCAAAACGCCTCCTTGTTCGAGGGGCAGACCACAGTGCCGTCACGCGCCATTACGATGGGAGTCGGAACCATCCTCGAAAGCCGTCGTTGTATCCTGCTGGCCACAGGGGAGGAAAAGGCGGAAATCATTGCCAAAGCCGTGGAGGGCCCGATCACCGGCATGATCTCAGCCACCGCACTGCAGATACACCCGCGGTGCACCGTGATCGTGGATGAGGCTGCCGCGCGGTTGCTCCAATGTGTCGAGTATTACCACCGCATTTTTGTCTCCGAGCCGGAGTGGGAACCATTCCGAACCACCGTGCAACCTTCCTAACCGCCGTTGAGAACCACCTGATTATGACCATTCCCTCTTCCCGCAAAGTCCGCGTGGCCGTGGTCGGCCTCGGCTTCATGGGCGTCACCCACCTCAAGGCCTGGCAAAAGATCGAGCAAGCCCAGCTCTGCACAGTCTGTGATGCCGTCCGACTCCCTCAAAACGGCGTACTCCCGGGAGTCAGCGGCAATCTCGCTGGTTCCGACACGATCGAGCTTGGCTCCGAGGTCAAAGCCTGCAAGTCCTTGGAAGAGGTGCTCCAGGACCCAGGGATCGAACTGGTGGACCTGTGCGTCCCCACGCCCTTGCATCATTCGCAAGCCATAGCCGCGCTGCGAGCGGGCAAACATGTGCTCTGCGAAAAACCCTTTGCCCGCACCTCGGCCCAGGCTCGGGAAATCGCAAACGTAGCGCAGGAGACAGGCAAAATGCTCATGCCTGCGATGTGCCTGCGCTTTTGGCCGGAGTGGGCTTGGCTCAAGCGGATGGCGGACGAGCCAACCTACGGCAAGATCCTCGCCGCACGGTTCCGGCGTGTTTCCGAGGCACCCGGGTGGAGCCGCAACAGCTATTTCCAGGGTGAACAATCGGGCGGAGCCTTGCTCGACCTGCATATCCACGACACGGACTTCGTGCAGTTTCTTTTCGGACGCCCCTCGCGGGTCAATTCCACAGGGCTCACCCGTTTCAGTGGGGCGATCGACCATGTTGTGACCCAATACACGGTTTCCAGCGGAGCTGTAGTCTCCGCTGAGGGGAGTTGGCTGATGAGCTCGGGGCACGGGTTCAGCATGGCGTACACCGTGAACTTCGAGCGAGCCACGGCCGATTACGATTGCACCCGGGGCGCAGATGCGTTGCGTCTGTTCGAGGAAGGGCAACCGGCCCGTTCCCTCCCCTTTCCCGGCCCGGACGGGTACGAGCTGGAACTGCGTCACATGACCGAAGCCATCCTGCAGGGTAAAGCGCCGTCCACGGTCACCCCAGCGGATGGTGTCAGCTCCGTTGAACTCTGCGAGGCAGAGGAGTTGTCGGTGCGCACAGGCAACCCGGTCGACCTTGCGCCGATTGTTTGACAGCCGCCCCAAGAATCCGCACACTACAAGCCCATGAACCAATCCACACGCATCCGACTGTCCATCATGATGTTCCTCCAGTACTTCATCTGGGGGGCTTGGTACGTAACGATGGGGCCCTACCTGGGGGGCACGCTGAACTTCTCCGGTCAGCAGATCGGCTTCGCCTACAACAGCACCGCCATGGCAGCCATGCTCTCCCCGTTCTTCGTCGGGATGATCGCAGACCGCTTCTTTGCCACGGAGAAGATTCTCGCCGTTCTCCACATCCTGGGGGGGGTGTTCCTTTTCGGTGCTTCTCAGGCCAAAAGCTTCGGGATGTTCTATTCGCTTCTGCTGGCCCACACCCTCTGCTACATGCCCACCTTGGCGCTCACCAACTCCATCTCCTTTCAGCAGATGAAGGATCCGGGTAAAGAATTCCCTGGCATCCGCGTGTTGGGAACCATCAGTTGGATCTGCGCCGGATTGGCGATCGGAACTCTGGCAGCCAAGGCGACCACCACCCCGATGCCATTCCAGATCGCCGCGGTGGTGTCGGTTCTGATGGGATTCTACTGTTTGACGCTCCCCCACACTCCGCCGAAGCCGACAGGCCAGCCGGTCACGGCGAAGGATGTTCTCGGGTTCGACGCCATCAGCCTCATGAAGGAGCGCTCGTTCGCGATCTTCGTGGTTTCCGCCTTCCTGATCTGCGTACCCCTCACTTTTTACTTCAGCTTCACACCCACCTTCCTCGGCGATCTGAATGTCACCAACATTCCGGGCAAGATGACCATGGGGCAGATGTCCGAGATCTTCTTTATGCTGGTGATGCCTTTCTTCTTCGCCCGACTGGGAGTCAAGTGGATGCTCACGGTGGCGATGTTCTGCTGGACAGCCCGTTACCTATTGTTCCAGATGGGCTATCACTCGGGTGCGGCCTGGCCTCTCTATCTTGGCATCATCCTTCATGGAGTCTGCTATGATTTCTTTTTTGTGACCGCGTATATCTACGTGGACAAGAAGGCGCCCGAAACGATCCGCGCCAAGGCGCAGGGATTCATCGCCTTCGTCACCCTTGGGGCGGGCATGTTCGTAGGCGCAAACCTATCGGGACTGGTTGTCGAAAAGTACAGCTTCCCGAACGCCGAACCTGCCAAGTTCCAGAAGGTTACGGACGCGTCCCTCTGGGCGGAAGGCAACGTTGTGGCTTTTGAAAGCTCAGGCAGCCGGGTATTTGCCAAGATAAAGCAGCTACCCGCGAAGGGTGCAGCAGAAGCCGCGGCCTCCGCCACTCTCGAAATCTACCGCCAGAAGGACGGAGTGTTCCAGGCGACGGGTGAGACTGCGACCCAGCCACTGGCGAGTCTATCCAAGCCACTGCCACTCTGGAACCGCGTCTGGCTGGCTCCCGCAGTGGGAGCGGTCGTAATCATGTTCCTCTTTATGGTCCTTTTCAATGATTCCGCAGTAAAGAACGAGAAGAAAGTCTAGCACCGAGCTCTGGGCAGAATCTCTATAGGACGCCTCCTTGAGGCGTCCTTTTCTTTCTGGGTACTAAATGGCCGCTTGCTGCGGCTCAGCTGGGTTCCGTGGAGGCCGTGACCACCGAGAATCGCAATTCTCCACCCAGGTTCCGCACCTCGTAGTCCATCACTAAGCGATGGTCATCAGGGTAAAGTTCCATCTTTCGCTGTTCCAAGGCGACGACTAGGCCTTGTATTTCCGGGGGGAGGCCCTGGTCGGTGGTCCGAACAGTCTCATCCAAAAGACCGCTGGGTGCAGAGCGTACGACTGCTCGATTCCACGCCAGTACTGCGGCTGTCAATGCGACTCGCTTCTGATCCAGGTTTCCAAGCCGCTGCAGGGTGTCAGCCACGAGGGATTGAACCCGACCTGATAACTTGGGAAGCTCCGGCTGGTTGCGAACGACACAGGCGACGCCTTCCGCCTGCCGTGCCGAGGCAAACCGCCCCAACAGCGCGGAATCCATCTTTCGCGCCAGTTTTTCTTCACGCTTCTGTCTCGATTTCTTGCCCATACGTCTTTCGGAACGGAACCGAGCTTCATGGTGTCGTCGGTCCACCTTGCCGCCCTGGACTTGCCATTTCAAGGTGATTCAGGTCCAGCCGGTAGAGAATCTGGTTGTAGTTGTAGCGTGGCGTGGCATCGGGATTTCCGGAGAAGGTATTGACGTAAGTACCCTCGAAATGAATGATCCGCCCCCCTTGCTCATCCAGGAAGGCATGGTGGCAGGGATTGTAGAAGCTCTGCCGGTTATGGGTCAGGATCTTAACTCCGCGCCGCCATGGCCCGACGGGTGAGGCAGCTTCTCCGTACCAAACCTCCCCCAAATGGGAGCTTTTGCCGCCGAGTTCCACCGCGATCATGATCCAACACCGGCGATGCTCGTTCCAACGCACGGTTCCGCCGTGGAGCACCGGAGCGGGCTCACCCCCAGTGGTCTGAAGCAGAAACCGGGTCTCGGAAAGCCTCACAGCCTTCTCCTTCAGCCACCGTAACTCATCGCTCAGAACCGTAGGAGCCACATCGCGCCGCCAACCCCAGGAAATGGCCCCGTCCGGTCCACGAACCGGGACACTCTGCGATGAGCTCTCGCCACCTCGGAAGCAGGAAAAGGACTCGTAGTTCTGAGGATCCAAAAATGCCTCAAATTGTGCTGGTACACGCAGGTGTAGCAAGGGCACCCCGCAATAAACCCAGGAACGAGAGGCTTCTTCCACGAGGGTGCAGTGTCCGTGCGGAAATCGCCACTTCTCGCTGAGCGGGAGAGACTTGCAGGGTTCGAAGATCTTGCTGGTGTCGTTGTAGACCGCAAGGCCATGCTCCAATTCGTCAGTCAGACCTTTGCGCCGGGAGTAATGGCAAACCATCCGCTCCTTTCCTTGTTTATCAGGAACTACCACCAAACCGTCGATCCATATCACTCCTTCGGGCCGCTCGGGTAGTGGGATCATTGGACGACTGAAGCCATCTTGCCCTACAAAGTACTCTAGGGGAATGCCCGTTTCCGGCCTCCAGATCTGAGCGCGCGGCCAGGGCGAGGTCGCACCCGCCGTGCGAAACTGGCCAAGCGGATAGGAGTACCGGTCGGTATCGCCCCAGAACCAGAAGACCCTGCCCTGATAAACCGCGGCCTGGATCGAATCCTGCCCCATCACTCCTCCGCCGCTAGCTGCCACGACAGCCTCTTCCATGTTCACGTGACCCAAGAGCTGACTGTCACGAAACAAGCCCTCGCCAGTAATCCGGCCAAGCCGCTCTGCCAGATTGGTCCGGGCCAGCTGAATCTCCACCCTCATTCCTGCGGCCGGAATAGTCCGAATACCGACATTTCCAAAGCCGTCCTTGGGGAGGCCGTACCCATGCCCACGCAGGTGAAAGTAGATCTCCCGATTCATGAGGCCGGGCTCCCAAATGGCAACACGTCCAGCGTTGTCGCTCACCCAGCGCAGGTGATTCACCGTCTCTAATTCTATCAGCGGGACGCCACGCCCTGTCTGTTGGTCGAGGCACTGAATCTCAAACCAGGGTGTCATTCTCGCGGCCCCCTGTTCGGGTGGGACCGCAGCCTGGCACGGGATCCAACCCCAAACAAGGAGCCAGTGGAGGGATGCCGCCGTCCAAACGCACCAGTCAATTCGCATAGAGGTAGTTGTGGCCTGCCGCAACGGCCAGGCAAGGGAAAACGACCCAGTTAGTCGTCCTCGCTCGATTTTTCAGAGCGCGAAGCCAAAGCAGGAATGTATATGCCAGCCAACCGGCGGGCAATGCGGCTCGGCTCAAACCCACCTCGGTTCAGAAGCACAATCACCGCGAGGCGGTCCTCCGGATAGATGCCAAGGAAACTCGTAAAGCCCGTTGCATGCGCCCCGCTATGGTTGACTTCCCGGTGGCCCTCCAGGGACCCGATGGCCCAGCCCAGCCCGTAGCCCGATGCCCTTCCGTCATTCAGCTTTGCAGGGGTCCATGCATGGACGATCGTCTCCGGCTTGAGCACCTTTCCAGACATCATGGCCTGAGCCCAGAGCACCATGTCCGGGGTGGTGGAAAGAATGCCACCGCCGCCGTAGGACAAGATGGATTCGGCGATGTAGTCACCTTTGCGGAATGCCTGCCCGGTCCAGAAATAACCGGAGGCCCGGTTAGGAATAACCGCCGAGAGGCTCACGGGACGAGTGTGAGTCATGCCGAGGGGAGTGAAAATCCGCTCGCTGAGGAAGTCGGCGTACCACTTCCCAGTCAGCTTCCGGATAACCATAGCCAGGAGGTGGTAGTTCGTGTTGCTGTAGGCATAGCGCTCGCCTGGAACAAACTGGAGAGGAAGCGCCGCCATCGAACGTAAAACCTCCTCCTCGGTCACCTCGAGGCGGAGGCTGGCGACGGGCTGGTTGATGAAGTCCCTGAGCCCCGAAGTGTGGCTTAGGAGATGGCGGATGGTGATACTCTTCCAGGATTCCGGCGTACCATCGAGATGCTTGGAGACCGGGTCCTCCAAGGAGATCCTCCCCTCCTCCACCAAAATGAGGATGGCGGACGCCGTGAAGGTTTTTGTGATCGACTGGATCTGGAATACGGTCGCCGGTGTTGCAGGAGCCCCCAGTTCCAAGTCTGCCAGACCATAGGCGGCGGTCTTGACCAGTTGGCCGTCCAAGACTACCCCCACCGACAGAGCAGGCAGATGGCGCTTCTGAACCTCCCCCGCCAAGAAGTCATCGACCTTGTCAGCATGGGCCGGTATGCATATCAGCAAGATCCAAAAGCACCCGAGAGTGGCTAATGCGACACATTGAGGGAATAAAAAGAGAATGCCCTCACCGCCGCAACGATATCGTCGAATGAATGGAAACCAGGAGATCATGGCTCTAGGCGTGATCAGAAGGCGCGTCCAAGCGCGCGTCAAAGCAAAAAGTGCCGGCGAAGTCGCTGCAAGATGAACTTGGTTTACAGGTTCAGAGCCAAACCGTAAGGTTAGGGCAGGGATAAAACCATGATCTGTGCTGGAGTCGATGCCGGTTCGAGGACGATCAAGATCGTCTTGTTCGACCCTACCCATTCAAAGATCCTTGGCTCGGCCATCGCCAGTCAGGGGGTCGAGCAACCTCGCCTGGCGGTGGAGCTTTATGACCGCACCCTGCGGGAAGCAGGTCTGGCCCGCGAACAGGTGGCCACCGTTGTCGCCACGGGTTACGGGCGAAGCCGCGTGCCATTCGCCAGTACCACTATCACTGAAATCACCTGTCATGCTCGCGGCGTTCACCACCTGATCCCTGACACGCGCACGATCATTGAGATCGGCGGCCAGGATAGTAAGGTGATCTTCCTCGAGACCGGCGGACGCGTCCGGGACTTCGCGATGAACGACCGCTGCGCTGCGGGCACCGGCCAGTTCCTGGAGATGGTGGCTTCCCGCATGGGGGTGGACCTTCTCAGTCTTGGCGAGATGAGCCGCGGCAGCCTGAAGCCCGCGGTCATC
This sequence comes from uncultured Verrucomicrobiota bacterium, assembly GCA_964411985.1. Taxonomy (GTDB): domain Bacteria; phylum Verrucomicrobiota; class Verrucomicrobiia; order Limisphaerales; family J093; genus CAYPNF01. Next base: position 148,925 of record CAYPNF010000004.1, on the reverse strand, counting down.
AGCAGCACCTGTGTGGTCTTTGCGGAAACCGAGATTATCGGGCTGTTGGCCGATGGCATACCCGCATCGGACATTGCTGCCGGAGTGCAAAACGCCATTGCTACGCGTGTCGCCACGATGGCCGGTCGCACGTTGACGCCGCCGCTTTGTTTCACTGGCGGCGTGGCGCTCCAGCCTGGGATGGTCCGCGCGCTCGAAGCGGTCCTGTCCTTTCCCATCCGCGTGGCGCCTGACCCGCAGCTCACGGGAGCGTTAGGGGCGGCCCTGCTCGCCGCTCGAGCGCAGGGGCGGGATGGGATGTGACGTCGGTTTTCCGTTCTGGTTCCTATGTCCTTTGAGACCCAGGGCATGGCATGTCGGTAGGGTTAGACCCCATGGCTGGAGGACACCCTAGGGCCTAGTGTACTACTCCTCTTAAAACCAAGAGACTCAGAAACACCTGAAACACTATTATGAACAAGATCTATGCACTGGCGCTGTTGGCAGCCACCAGTTCGCTGCTCGCTACCGTCCCTACACTGTGCGCCTCGGAGACAGATGACCGTATCGAGTCGTCTGCCAAGAAGTCCTACGTCTTCAAAACCCAGCTCAAGGACGATTCCGTGAAGGCGGAATCGAAGAATGGGGCTGTCACCTTGACTGGAACGGTATCCGAGAACTCCCATAAACTCCTGGCTGAGGATACGGTAGAGAGCCTCCCGGGCGTAATGTCCGTCGACAATCAGCTGAAAGTCACGGGCGAAACCCACGCCGACCGCTCGGATGGCTGGGTGGGTTTGAAAGTGAAGACCGCGCTGCTGTTCCATCGCAATGTGAGAGCCACCAAAACGGACGTGAATGTCAAGGACGGCGTCGTCATCTTGAGTGGCCAGGCCTCCAGCATAGCCCAAAAGGAGCTAACCACCGAATACGCTCAGGACGTCGACGGCGTCAAGGAGGTAAAGAACGAGATGACCGTGGTCACCCCCCCAGCCCAGCCGACCGAGGCAAGTGGTGAGAGGATGGACGACGCCTCCATCACAGCCCAAGTCAGATCGTCCTTGCGTTCGCACCGCTCCACGAGCGCCGTCAAGACTAAGGTCGCAACCACAGATGGCATTGTTACCCTGAGCGGCAACGCCAAGAATGCTGCCGAAAAGAGCCTTGTCACCAAACTGGTGACCGATATCCACGGTGTGGAGAGTGTTATCAACAACATGATCATCACCGAACCTGTGGCCAGGAATTGACCCCCACGAATCACCCCGGGCTGGTGCCACTGCGCCAGCCCATGGTCCGCAATAGAAACCGCGAACATGACTCGCCTAGCTCAGTTTACCTGCCAACCGGGCTTTAGTTCCTTTGTTTCTTGCCAATTTCACTATCTCAAGGCCGAGTAGTGGGACGCTTCCCAGGCAGAGGAGCCAGAAAGAATCGCTGAGAGGTAGGACGGTAGTCTTGAGGAAGTGACCCAGCGTAGCATTCTGCTGGCTCCAGACTTGAAGGCCGATGGAGACACAAACCACGGCAACGAGGTTCCGGTTCGTGAAAAACGGAATTTGCCAAAGACTCTTAACCTCACTTCGCGCGCCGAAGGAACGTAGAAGCTCAGCGAAGACCAGAACGGCAAAAGAGTAAGTGCGCGCTGCTTCCAGGGTATCTCGCTTCAGGACATAGAGGTAAACGCCGAAAGCCAAGCCTGCGGTGAGGAATCCGGTGAGAAACATCGTGCGCAAGAAGCTCCGGTTGGTGATCTGATCCGAGCTCCGGCGGGGGGGATGCTGCATCACCCCAGGGTCGACTGGATCAGTGGCCAGGCAAAGAGCAGGCAAGCCGTCCGTAACGAGGTTGATCCAGAGCAAGTGGACGGGGAGCAGTGGCGCCGGCATTCCCAGGGCCACGCAAAGGGTCATGAGGAGTAGTTCTCCCGTGTTGCCGGCTAACAGGTACTGCAAGGTCTTGCGAATGTTCTCGTAAATGCCCCGGCCTTCTTCCACGGCCGCCACAATCGAGGCAAAGTTGTCATCGGTAATTACGATGTCAGAGGCCTGTTTGGTGACTTCCGTACCGGATTTACCCATGGAAATGCCTATGTCGGCACCTTTGATAGCGGGAGCGTCGTTGACTCCGTCGCCGGTCATCGCTACCACCGCATCGTTGGCTTTCCACGCTCGAACGATGCGCAGTTTGTGCTCCGCAGTGACACGGGCATACACCGCGATCGCAGGGGCGCGCTTGCGAAGTTCCTCGTCCGCCATCCTATCTAGTTCGAGACCTGTCACCGCCGTGCTGTCAGCTGTGGCGATACCGAGGTCCCGCGCAATGGCAGTTCCGGTGTCGGGGTGATCTCCCGTAATCATCACAATACGAATGCCGGCTGCCCGGCACTTGGCCACAGCATCCCTGGCTTCGGGCCGGGGAGGATCGTACATACCTGTCAGCCCCACGAAAACCAACTCGCGTTCGGCAGCCTCCGCCGTGAAGTTGGCAGGCAATCCAGGGGCCAGGTCTTGATACGCAGAGCCAAGCACGCGCAGGGCTTGCCGCGCCATCCCAGCGGTTTGGGTGAGAATCTGCTCTCGATCCAGCGCGGTGAGGACGCGAATCCCGTTCTGAGTGTAAAGGCTTGTACAAAGTTCCAAGAGCGGCCCAGGCGCTCCGTTGACGAAAGCCCGCAGTGCACCATCCGGCCCACGGCGGACGACCGAGCTGCGCTTGCGCTCGGAGTCAAAAGGGAATTCCACCACCGCCGGCAGTTCCCGCTCTATCCGCTCCTGATTCCCACCCGCTTTGACACCGGCCACGAGCATCGCACCTTCGGTGGGATCACCAACGACCTTCCAGGTCTTGCCTTCTTGGACGAGGTGCGCGTTGTTACAACCAAGCAGATTCGTGGCCAGAGCAAGCAAGGGCGCCGCGTGTTGCGCTTCCGCCTTCTTGCCTTCCGCTCGCACTTCGCCCTGGAGCCCATAGCCTTCCCCGGTAACCTCATAGCTTGTTCCTCCCACGTAGAGAGAGCGTACGGTCATCTCGCCCACGGTCAGGGTACCGGTCTTGTCCGTGCAAATCACCGTCGTCGAGCCAAGCGTTTCGACTGCAGGTAGTTTGCGAACGAGGGAATGTCGGCGAGACATCCTCAGCACGCCAAGTGAAAGCGCCACGGTAACGACGGCGGGTAAGCCTTCCGGCACCGCGGCCACCGCGAGACTCACCGAGGTCATGAATAGTTCGAAGGGTTTGGCTCCACGCAACCACCCGAGGCCAAACAGCAGTGCGACGATGCCTAGTGTCGCCCAGACGAGCACGCGCCCAACAGAGTTAAGCTTCTGCTGGAGCGGTGTCCCCTGCTCTGCACCAGCCGATTCGATCAGTCCCGCGATGCGGCCGAGTTCGGTGTTCATCGCCGTTGCCACGACCACCGCCCTGCCAATGCCGGTCGCAATACTCGTTCCCATGAACAGCATGTTCTGCCGATCGCCCAATGCCACGTCCTCCTGGTCCAAGCTGATAGCCTGCTTCTTCACCGCCTCGGACTCCCCGGTCAGGGAGGACTCAACGCATCGGAGCGATGCCGCCTGCAGCAGCCGGGCATCCGCCGCCACCAGATCTCCGGCTTCCACCACAAGGATGTCACCAATGACGAGGGTATTGGCTGGAATCGAGATGATCTGACCGTCACGCTTCACTTTCGCCTGCGGTGCGGTCAACTTCTTCAGCGCGGCGATGGACTTCTCTGCTTTGTGTTCCTGGTAGAACCCGATCAGTGCATTGAGCACAACGATGGCGAGAATCGTGACGCAGTCAACGAGTTCACCCAACAAGCCAGAGATCACACCTGCGGCGATCAGAATCCAAATGATGAGGCTCTTGAACTGGTCGAGAAACGTCTGGAGTGCACTGGTGGGAGTTTCTTCCTTTACCTCGTTCGGGCCATGGGCCTCAAGCCGTTGTTTCGCCTCCTGGAGACTCAGCCCATCTGCCGCGGAACCCAGCTCGGCCAGCACTGCTTCGGCGGACTGGGTGTGCCAGACTTTAGCCTTCGTCTGAGTCATGGCAGCGGATGGCATAGTCCGAAGCTGGCCTTGGCGTTAGTTGATTTCTTTCGCAATCACTTCTGAGAGGGCAGAACATCACCACGCCTCGCCAAGTTTCAGCCGTGGAGCGGGGCTTCTGGTTCTTTGGGATCCGCAGAGAATTGGCGGGCGAAGGCCAGGAGATGGTCCGCGATAGCTTGGTTGGCCTGGTCCTTAGTGGCCTGCCGGCGAGCATAGCATTCAAACTGCTCCGCAACAGCGGATAAGGATCGAATCGAATGGGAGGACTTGAGGGAGACTGCGTTGCTCAAGCTGACCCGCCAGGGTGTCAGGGCCATCGCCTCCAGCACATCCGCTGCGGCCAGGTAGACGTCGATCTTCACCTTGTCGTGGTCCTCCGCTTGGAAGATCCTCGAACCATAGGGTGCCCCTCCGAGTTGCGCATTCAACAAGTCAAGACGCTCCCTGAGCTGGGCTTCCTCCGCCACAGGTGATCCAATGAAAGCCCGCTCCAGAAACCTAAAGGAGTAAAAGGCCCCGCAGTAGTCCCGGTTTTGCAGCAGATGTTCGAAGACGGGTATCCCAAAGAGCCCCTGCTCCCTCATGAAACCCATCAGATGTTCAGGATCGAGTTCCGTGCCCAAAACGAACAGAGCCGTGGACAAGAAGGAGCGGCTGTGGTCTTTACTGCCCATAAGGTCGTTTACCAGCGACACGCTCCCCTGCGAAGCAGTGGATTGGATAGAGAATCCCAGCATGTGCTCGAAGAACACCCTAAAAAGGCGGGAAGTCAGCGCGGTATTACCCGAAAGCAGCGTCTTCAGGTCGTCGAGCGAGTCTTCCGCTTCTACCTGCGGGGAGCTGATGGGTGCAGTCGCTTCGCTCTTGAGCTGGGACCAGCCGGACGCGTGCCCAGCCATGGCGCCCCCTTGCTGTTGACCTGCGTCCATCTTGGTGCCCGATGCGCTCCCTCCCTTCAGCCCGGAAACCAAGCCTGTGAGAAGGATCCGCGAGTGATCGAACACGCGCGCGACATGGTCCGTCACGGAAGGTTCTCCCCCAATCATAGTGAACCGCTGAGCGCCGATCAAGCCGGCGACCGCCCGGGCGTCCTTGAAAACGGATCCTTCCACTCCAATGAGCCTGCTCATCTCGGAGAAACCTTCCTTCAAGGTTCGCGTGTTGGAGGAAGTCGCCAACCTTCGCTTCAGTTCGGCTCCATTTTCCAACAAACGCAAGTCAGCGTGTAACGTCTTGAGTGTGAATAATGCCATAGACCTGTTCGCTTTCATCCGGACCTATTGCGGAAGTCCATCCACAATCGGCAGACTAACTCCGCACCCCTCAGAACACCCTGAAACCATGACTCCTTCTCGGGTGTGGACGCTACTTTACTGTGGCTTGCTCCTGCCATCCTCTTCACCAGTAACAGGGCCGCCGAAGTCCACGTGGTAATGGTCCTCGTCCAGCCGACCGCCTGATGAAGTCCCTGCGAAATCGTGAGCCAGTCCTGCTGCAACTGGGCGCGATTGATCTCGCTCTCCACAATGAGCAGCTGCTTCCGCACTTGGAGCGGACTTAGATGAGATGTCTTTCCCAACATGCGCAGTCTTTTCGTAGTTGATCGACCGTGGCGGGGAGATTCTGCCAATCACGCAGGAGGCGTGTGAGGCGCCCATAAAACCATACTGCGGCAGCGGCATAGAGGCTCCCGAGCCCCAGTAGCACCGCCATCGGGGAGTATTTCCAAAACAAGAGCACAATGGCACCGCTGAAAAGCAACCCGGAAAGCAAACCCAACGCACCCACCCCGAGAGCCAACAAAATGGCCTGCAGAAGGCGCACCCGCTCCTCCTGCAGTTCCACCATCAGCAATTCAAGACGGTTTCCCCCAATGGTCAAAAGTCGCCGGGCGAAACGTTTGGACGTTTCGGCAAGCGGCTCCGCCGGAATGTTGGATGGTTCCATGGCTGAATCATTCGCCACCGCGACCGAGCCGATGGGCCACCAGGTAGCCGATGATTGTCCCGACGCCAAAGGCGATGCCAATGGCTTGATAAGGATGTTGGTGCACGGCTGCATCAGTGGCTTTGGCACCCTCAACGGCCTTCTCCTTGACGCACTCACAGAGCGCTTTACCCCTCTCCAGTGCGGCTGCGAGCCTTTTCCGGGCCTCCACGACTCGTTCCTCGGCCACCCCCGCTGTGGCAGCCATTAAGGCTCGCGCATCGTCGGCCAATTGTTGCATGTCATCGGTGATGGCTTGTGTTTCTTTGTTCATAACTTAGCTCTCTCGCTGGCGGGTAAAGTTCTAAGCCTTCGCGCTGCCTGCCAACGGTTCAGATCGCGACGGTCTATTTCTATGTCATCGGAACTTACGCCCGCACGATGGGTTCGCGATATGGGGTGTTCACCCCAGTGAAACCCCGAAGGCACTCCCCGCCACTTCCAATCTGTATCCTGTCCCAGGGAAAGCTCGTCGGCTCACCCTGCCGCACAAACAAAAAGACCCCACCGTTCAGGGTGGGGTCATTGTGCTCCTTCAAAGCTGCCCGATGAAGAGCAGCAGGCGTATGTCATCCCGCAGGATGCGAGCACGGGCGGCTCATAACCGCTTGAGAGGTAGAGTTATCCGATAAACAAGGCACCGGGAACACTTTGTGAGTTACGATCGCGCTCCCTGGCGCCAAACGGCCAAGGCTACGGCGGGGTGAGAGGCAATGCCAGCCAAGCCAGGCCGACGTCGCGTTTCATGTGGCTCTTGCTGTCGCCACCAGGAGCGTCGTAAAAGACGGCCAGTCGCTTTCCGACAACGATCACCGATGGTAAACCGATACACTTCTTCGACCATGGGCAGTTGCCTCCGTCCAGAACCACGGCTTTGTTCTTTGCGTCCCACCGGTTCAAGTCCTTCGACCAATACACCCAGATCGCGTCGGTGTATTCGTCGCCCTCCAAGCCAATGTGATTGGTAAACAAGAACCATGTCTGGTTGGCTGGCTCGAAGTACAGCGATGAGTTCTCGATTTGTTCTTCCGGTGAAACAATCGGTGTGGGGTCTAACGTCCAGACGCCATCGAGATTCTTGGTGCGCGCGATACCAATGGTCCGTTTCATCGAGGCGCTGAAGAACATCATGTATTCATCCCCCTGCTTGACGACGTGACCGGGACTGGCCGTGTCGGTGTAGTAGCTGCCGGGCTTGGTGCGAAACGGAATCACGTCCTTCTGTTTGACCCACGGCCCCGCCGGCGATTGGCTCCGGGCCTTCATGGTCAGGTAGGGAAACGACGGTATGAGATCCGGCGCCGGGGATGTATGTGGGGTGCCGAGGTAGAACATGTGCCACGTTTTGCCGTCGAAGTAGGTCACACCGTAGGATGCCGAGGCGGAGTCATCCTCTCCCAGTCCGCCAAAGTCCAGGATCGGTCCCTTCTTGTTCCAATGCACGAGATCGCTACTCGTGGCGAGACACGCCAGCCATCCCTTTGGCCCGGCGCCGTCGTAGTGCATGTAATAGGTTCCCCCGGCCTCGTACACCCAAACGTCACGGGCGCCAAGGGCGTCGCATTGCCCTGGCCCGTTGCCGTGCTGGAGCACGACCCCTTGATCCTTCGCTTCCAGCCGCAGGGTCGCCGACGGCCGGCCATCCGGATAGACCGTCCCCCCGCCCGCGAGCGTGGTTGCCCACGCAGAACTCCCCAACAGCAGTCCGGCAATCAACCAGCTGCTCACAAGGCCCTTCCATGCTGAAGTTTTAGTACTCATACATTCTCTCGCGCTCTAGCAGAACTGACATTGGGGCCCTTATGCGGTCTTCTCATTCACCCTTTCCGGAACACCTCGAATGTCGCGCCAGTACTCCACCCGCACATCCTCGTCAATCTCAACAGGCACGTTCGTGGCATACAGTTGGTCTCCTCCGCGGCGTTTGCACCCAGAAGTCCAATAGTCCTAGCGCGTCGCCGCGTCGTAGTAGTTGGACTTGAACCCTCCGCCAACGATGGGACGGAAAACCTGATCGCGGTAAAAAATTGTGCGTCCGGTCCGATTGAACGTCACTCACCCGATCCGCGCCCGACCAGTCAAGGAACCTGCCTTGCGTTCAATGCGTTTCTTGACTCTCCGCGTCTTCAAATCCAGTGCGTAGGACTTGTCTCGCTCACTCACGAAGAGCAAACGATCCCCGTCCAGTCGCATCTGCTTGATGAATACCCATTGGACGTCGTGCTCCACAAATGGGCAAAGACACTTTCTGAAGAGGGTCTTCTGCCATAGCTGCCTGCCAGTGGCGACATCCGATGCGACCACATATCCAACCGTTCCTCTGTCGTTCGGAACTGTGTAACGCACGCCCTCGTGAATTACCGGCTCGACTACCGGAGCAGGGATGCGCTTGGCGAACACAACCACTGGAAACACGAGCGTTGCAACCACCACCAAGTGAACAAATCTTCGAGTAGCCCTCATTGCGGCCGACGAGCGAACTCACACGAGACGAGGCACGAGACGATGTCCGCGCAAGCAGAACCACGTGTGGCATCGGGCTTCGTGTGAAGCGATTTGGTTGGTTGGTGTAGATTCCTCACGGAAGAAACGGTACCCGAAACTCGGCGTCGGCCAACTCCGAAGGAGCCAGGCACTCCACCGCATAAAGGACACCTCGGTTCATGGCGAGACCGTGGGCCTTGAGGAGCGCAGCAGGCGCACGGTCACCCTTCCCTGGATTTGAGCCTCCGCCCTCGCACGCCCTATTCCAGATGAGGTCAGCGGTTGTCATGGCTTCGACTCATAAATGCATACGGGCATCTCTCCATTCGACATTGTGCACACCTTTTTCCACATTTGTCATGGTCTGGACCTCCCCTGCACCGATCTCGATAATCGAAGCTTAGAGAATATGGACTCTAGAGTAGAGATGTGCTCCCTACGGTGTTACCACCTCTGGCTGAATCGCTTCTTCATAGCTGTTCCTGCAGCGTTAGTCCCTCAGCGGCGCGAACTGAAGGTTCATGAGTTCGACGCGCTCGGTGCGGAACACCAACTTCTTAGCCACCAAATCAGGACGATACGAAATCATCGTGCGGGCTCCCGCGATTTCAGCGTCCACGAGAGAGCCACCAATCTTGTTGTCACCCTTGACGATCACGCGAACCTCAAACGGCCGGTCGACGCCGATGAGGTTCTCGACCGCGTAGTTCCCGACCTGGTGCGGCGCGCCGCCTTCACGCAGGGACTTCTCGCGGCCAGCGAATGTGGTCAATGAACCGGGACCGAATTGAGCGCGCCTTTCATCCGGATGGATTTGCAGCTCACAGGCGGCCTGCTCGCCGTTCTCGGGGAGGATCGAAATGCCGAACCTGCCATGCCCCGCCTCTGCGAGCTGAACCCTGAAGGTCAACATGAAGGATGGGCACGTCGCCGGGAATTCCCTCGTCCCGGCGATCCTCGCCGCGACGGTCTCTGGCTTCTGGGTCTTAGGGGTGATTTCCTTCATCCACTTCGAACCGATCCTGCCGTTGGGAAATTGAACCAATTCGCGGAGAACCAGATTGCCGCCCCAACCGTGTATCGGAATCCACCCTGCCATAAGGAAGCGTCCGGCGGCAATTTCCGCTATCGAGGGGACATTCGAGCCGTCGTAGAAGTCGAGTCCCTGTCGGACGACATCTTCGTACGCCGAGTCGGGCGCGGTGGAGGGTTTGGACCAAAGGCTGCTGAAGCCGCCGACGATGTAATCGAACTTGCCCCAGCGGAAGAAGAAGGTGCAGTCGCCGCCGGGGGGGAAGTCCGGACTGATGCACCGCCAGCCTCCGTCCACCGATTCGGATTCCCAGATGCCCTTGGACCGGAAGTTCGCGAGCAGGCGCAATTTGCCGCCTGGGTCTGTATAGACGCTCGGGTTTTCACAGGGGTGGAACATGGTGTGGGACTTCTTGAAATTGGAGACGCCGTCTGCGCTAACGGAGTAGGTCGAGCCTGCGGGGATGCCAGGTGTGGCGGCCCGTTTGAATTCGCCGGTGCGCCCGTTCTTGTTCAGGTACTCCCATTGAGCAGGGAGGGTGGTCTTTTCCTGCGGATAGACGCGCGTGGTGTGCAAACCGTAGCTAATGCACAGCTTATCATGGAACACGAAGGGCATGCCGGTACCGATGCATTCCCATTGCTCCTCGAGTGGCGTTGCGGCTTCGTGCTCGGTCCAGGTCTTGAAGTCTTTCGTGGAGAGGTGCTCGAAGTAGTGCGCGCCGCATCCGAACTTGCTTTGGTGATGGCGGCGGTCCCGTAGATAGAACACGTGATAGCGTCCTTGGTAGGAGAGCGTCGCCACATCGCCGACCCAGTTGTTGTGTCCGGGGGGCAGCCAATATTGAATGCCGGACGAGGTGTGGGGCTTCTTGACCGGTTGCTTCCGGGGCTGGATTCCGGGGAGATAGACGAACGCCTTCCGAACATACTGCGGATCCAGTTTCCACGTGTTGTGGTCGGCCCATCGGGGATAGCCGAACGGGAAGTCGTTATCGAGCATTTCGCCATCGACATACATACTCCACTCGGCGCCAGCGAAGTTGAGGACGACCTCGTGCTCGCCTTCGGGTTTCTTCAGCAGGGCGAGCGGGATACCGATGGTCATTTTCTTCCAGTCGGGATGCTCAACGGAATGGAGTACGACATTCGCTTCCAGAACCGGCACCGAGCCGTCGGGCATTTTGAAGGCCGGATAATTCTGGCGGGTACGGTCGAGCGGATCATGCTGACGCAGGCGGACGCCGAGCACGCCGGGTATTTCGAGCAGGTTCTGCTCGCGGTCGAACTTTTTCACGTCTACCGTAAGCTTGACCGTAAAACTGTTGGTGGCATTCGCGGGTGCGCCAAACTCGGCCTGGGGAGCCTGCGCGGTAAGGGTGCTCTGCGCGGGTTGGGCAGTGTGGAAGATCCATATCAAGGTTAACAGGTCCACCATTTAAATGTCTCGGGTTGGTAGTTAAATTCTATGTCTGAGAGAGATATCGCATCGGGCGCGGGCGGCATGGAAATCACAACCTTTGAGCAGGTGGTTTGTAAAGGCCACGTAGTTGCCTTCCGCCCCGAGTGCATCCAAAGCCAGCATCCAAAACGTAAAGGCCGCCAAAGTCGTTTTCATGTGATCCTCTCAGCGGTTCTCCGAACTTGTCCTGGGCAATCCTGGCTGCGGGCACCCACCTCGCAATTCCCCTCCCCCGTGTCTGAATTGCAGGTGTGGTAAGGATTGTCTTGAAGTAATGCCAACCATGTGGTAATGAAACCTCATGGTCACATCCACACTGACAGTCAAAGGCCAAACAACGGTGCCTCAGGAGATTAGGGAGGCTCTCGGTGCCGCTCCCCACCAGAGACTGGTCTGGGAACTCGGCAAGGATGGTTCGGTCAGGGTGCGGGCCATGCCAAGTGTGATGGAGCTTGCCGGCTCGCTGAACTCGCCCGTTTCGTTCGAAGGCATCCCACAAGAGAGTGACGCAGCCACGGCGGCTTGGGTCTCCAGACCGACCAAGTCCGAGCGATGAGCGTGCCTCGGTATCATTTGGATACGAACATCCTGGTTCGGTTCTTCACGGGAGAGCCAGCGGAAATGTTCGCGGCAGCCTCGGCTCTGATCGAAAACGCCGAACGCGGAAGAGTCGAATTGGAAATCAGTTCGCTCGTTCTGGCCGAAACCGCTTTCACCCTGGAGTCTTTCTACAAACTGCCCCGAAAGCGGGTAGCCGCGACCCTGTCGCAGTTTGTCACCCGACTCGGGATCCGGCTAACGGAAAAGGAACGTTTCCTGGATGCACTGCAACGCGTCCAGGACACAGGTATTCACCTGGTGGATGCGTATCTGGCAGCGTCTGCTTCCGCAACTGGCATCCCTATCGCGTCCTTTGACCGTGACCTGGACCGGTTTAAAGACATCACGCGCTTCGAACCCCAGGCCTGAGGCCCTCGTCCTGCATCCTCCTCTCGCGAAGATTGAACGCCAAGAGTGGTATCCACTGCTGGCCTTTGGCTATGCATTCTCGTCATCGCGAGGGATCTCCTTCGTTGTGGAGGCAACCGGTAGTCTAGAAGGCGGAGGAACGGCAGGCACTGGCGCCGAACCACCTTCATCTGGCCCCGCACCAGAAGCACGCTGCCGTATGGCGGCGGCAAGTCGGAAGAGTTATCCGCGACTCGCTTGCGCAGCGTCTGTAGATCGTCGTCTGGTTTGTCGCTCATCGACCGGAAGAGCGCTCCCGCCTTCGCTTCGCGCAAAGCAAAGATTGGCGACCGGAGCCAGTCGCCGGTGAGGATCGATTCCCCTCCTGACCTGAAAGGCTGGCTGAGGTCCGCGGCGCCGTCTTGTCGGCCGATGCGCTATGGGCCCTCAGTCTCCTGAGAAGCGGATCAGCACGGCCAACGGCCCAACCCACAGGCACACCGAGTGGTGTGTGGGTATCATCCCGAAACGTGATCCCGGCGCTGCCTGAAGCAGGTGGCCTGCTCGACGTCGACCATGGGCGGCCACCCGAAACGAGACTCGCCAGAGAGCTCTTGCAATGTGTGCCTGCGGGGCATACATTTCGTACGTGAATACGGTCACGAAAGAACCGAAAGCCCAGCGATTCGTTGCGCGAGTTACGGCGGCGGATAAGCAGCTTTTCCAGCGAGCAGCTACCCTGGAGGGGCGCTCGATGGCGACTTTCGTGATTGCCCATGCTCGCGAGGTGGCCCGCCAAGTTATCAGCCAGAGCAACCAGATCCAACTGAACGACGATCAGTCCGTCCGTTTCGTCGAAGCGTTGCTTGCACCTCCTCGCCAGCCTACACCAGCCATGACGGAGTCTATGCGCGCTTACCGGGAATCGGTGAAAAGTGATCTGGGCTAGCCCCTCCATCCGTTCGCCTCGCGTTCGACCAATTCACTCATCGGGAGGAACATTCTGCGCTCATCGAGAACCAGGAAGCCGTGGTCACCATAGAACTTACGGGCTTTCTCATCCTTTGGGTCGGTCACCACAACCACCGCCCCGACTTCCGTGCTGTGACGAACACAACGGCGCAGCGCGTCAATAAGCAACAGTCGTCCCACGTGCTGCCCTTTCCAAGCGACGTCTCTTGCCAATCGCCCAATCAACGTCGCCCCCAACTGAGGGTAGCGCGGCAGTTTCTTGGCTAACGCTTCCGGCAACTGTTGCACGGCCACAGCGGCCTGAGAGAGTGTGTAATAACCTGCAATCCGCCTCGGATCGGCTTCCGGCACGAGAACAAAGCAGGCCGAGGCCCGCGCCTGCATTTCCTTACGCGCTCGCTTCTGCAAGAACTCCGTCAGCTCCGGAGACTCGCAGGCAAATTCCTCTCGTCGATGCTTACTCGGGTCGAGCAGCTCGATTCTATATTGCTGAGGCTCGCTCACAGATATCAGAGCTACTTCACGGTAATCAGTTTATCTTCCGTCGGATTCGTTTCTACGTAGATGTCCTTGTATTCCGAAGCCCCGCCGCCGTGACGGAACATCCCGATGGGACCAGGGACGATGCGTTTCTCCGGGGCCGTGCGTTCGGCCGGATCAGGATGTACCGCCTACGCCACGCATCGCGCCGTCTATGATGCTCTACGTTGACGGGTCAGCTTCCCAACCGTCGAAGGTCTTTCCATCGAAGATCTTCACACAACCCTTATGAGGGGCAGATTGTGGAGCGCCACCTGTCGCCGCCGGTTGTTTGTTACCTTCAGCGCCGCCACACGAAAAACCGCCGCACAACAACAAGGAACCGGTCAGAATGCTGGGAGCGAATTTGCCTTTCATGATGTTGCTTGTTTGTTGATCCAGAATGTCAAGGGCATGAGTGTTCGAGGGGGCCTTTCTTTGAAACCCGAACGTGGGCGTTTAACTCGCCTGCGTGGTTCGGTCCTACCTGTACCGCAGGCAGCCTTGCCTGCTGTATCGCGGGTTGCTAACCCGCCTCGTGCGCAAGGACGGAGGGCCAGCCGACTCGGCAGTCGGCGAAACAGCAGGCAAGGCTGCCTGCGCTACTCAGAAACAGCCACCTCCCCTTCCCATACTGCGGCGCGAGCTCGTGTTCTCACATCCTCCGGGCACCGACCACACTTCGTGCCGGTCACTTCGCGCCCTGATCTGCGCCGGGCGCCCCCCTTCGTCTGGTCCGATCTGCTCAGTCCCTTAGAAACGCCAAGCCCCGCCAGGAGCGGGCCACGAATCTCCAACGGAATTTCTAAGCAAAACGAAAAAAGGGAGCAAGATCGCTCTTGCTCCCTGGAAAAGTAGGTAAAAGTTCCTAGCTACATCCCAGACTCTCGCCGCAGTTCATGCACTTGTAGCAGGCCCCGTTTCGGACGGCGATATGGCCGCAATTCGGACACGTGGGGGCATCGTGCTGCAGATGCGCCAGGGAGTCGTTGAGCGACTTAACCTCGTGGTGCCCTGACTTGCCGTTGGTACCGTTCGCCGTCGCCACCGCGACCGTGGTCTCGTCTTCGTCCACCGGCAGCTCGGGAATCGGGCGGTTGACGTGCTTGCGAATGGCTTCCTGCAGGCCAGGGATGGGCAGCTCAGGCTGGGTCCCCATAGGGGAGTTGGCTTCGCGATACCCCTGGATGAATTGAAAAGCCAGCCAGCGGAAGATGTAGTCCGTGATGGATGAGGCGTTGCGAATTTCCGGATTGCGGGTGAATCCGGAGGGCTCGAAACGTTGGTGCGAGAACTTTTTCACCAAGGCCTCGAGAGGTACGCCGTACTGCAAAGCCATGCTCGTGAGGGTGGCGATACTGTCCATCAGACCACCGATGGTGGAACCTTCCTTGGCCATGGTGATGAAAAGTTCACCCGGCTGCCCGTCTTCGAAGAGACCCACGTTGAGGTAACCTTCGTGGCCAGCGATGTTGAACTTATGGTTCAACGCCATGCGCGTTTCCGGTAAACGGCGTCGGAGAGGCTTCCCGACTTGTTCGCGCAGGCCGCCAAGCTCGGCTTCCATCTCCGCCATCTTCTGTTTCAGGGCCTCGAGTTCCCGTGCTGCGGCCCCCTTCTCGCCACCTTCCTCGCCCTTCTTGGTGTTCAACGGCTGGCTGCGTTTGGAGCCGTCGCGATAGATCGCCACGCACTTGAGTCCCATCTTCCACGCCTGGAGATAGACGTCGCGGATCTCCTCGGCCGTAGCGGTCTGCGGCATGTTCACGGTCTTGGAGATGGCACCGCTGATGAAGGGTTGCGCGGCGGACATCATTTTCAAGTGCGCCATGTAATGGATGCTGCGCAGACCCCGGTACGGCTTGAACGCACAATCGAACACGGGGAGATGTTCCGGCTTCAGACCGCTGGACACGTTCTGATCATTGTCGGTCACGTCCTCAATTGTGTCGTATTTTTCGATATGCGCCACGATGGCCTTGATCTCGGTTTGCTGGTATCCCAAGCGCTGCAGCGCTTCCGGAACGGTGCGGTTGACGATCTTGAGCATACCGCCCCCGGCGAGGAGTTTATACTTCACGAGCGCGATGTCCGGTTCCACGCCGGTGGTGTCGCAATCCATCAGGAACGCAATCGTGCCCGTTGGAGCCAGCACGGTCACCTGAGCGTTGCGGTAGCCAGCCTGCCGACCCCGTGCCAGGGCACGATCCCAGCACCGCCTGGCCTCTTCCTTCAGATAGCCAAATTCCTGGCTGGCCTGGATTTCCTCGACGGCAGCACGGTGCTGTTGGATGACTCCGAGCATGGATTCAACGTTGTCTTTCGTCACCGGCTTGGGGACGTGAGCGCAACGCGCATCCCGATACCCCTCGAAAGCTCCCATGACGGCGGCGATTTCCGCCGATTGCTCGTAGCAATGACCGGTCATGACGGAGGTGATCGCTCCGGCCAGAGCCCGCCCTCCGTCCGAATCGTACGGCAGGCCGTAGCTCATGATGAGCGAACCCAGGTTTGCGTAACCGAGTCCCAGCGTCCGGAAGATGTGCGAGTTCTCGGCGATCTCCTTGGTGGGATAACTGCCGTTATCGACGATGATTTCCTGGGCGGTAATGAAAATCTGGACGGCCGCCTTGAACCGTTCCACGTCAAAAATTCCGTCCTCCCGCTTGAACTTCATCAGGTTCAGCGAGGCGAGGTTGCAGGCGGTGTTGTTCAGAAACACGTACTCGCTGCAGGGGTTGGTGGAATGAATTGGTTCGGATCCCTTGCAGGTGTGCCATTTCTGGATGGCACCGTCGTACTGCATGCCGGGATCACCGCAAACCCAGGTACCTTCGGCGATCTTGTCCAGGAGCTTGAACGCATCCTTCTTCTCGAGCGGCTTGCCCGTCGTCACGGACCGAGTCCACCACTCTTTGCGATCCACGGCTGCCTGCATGAATTCGTCGCTGGCGCGCACGGAGAGGTTCTCATTCTGGTACATCACGCTACCGTAGGCGTCGCCATTGTAGGAACCGTCATAACCCTGTTCGATCAGCGCCCAGGCTTTGCGCTCCTCGCGCGCCTTTGCGGTGACGAATTCCTCGATGTCCGCGTGCCAATCCCGCAGCGTGTTCATCTTCGCCGCGCGGCGCGTCTTGCCACCGCTTTTGACGACGTTGGCCACTTGGTCGTACACCTTCAGGAACGACATCGGACCGCTGGGACGCCCGCCCCCGCTCAGTTTCTCTTTGCTCGAACGAATTGGGGTCAGGTCGGTGCCCGTTCCCGAACCGTACTTGAACAGCATGGCCTCGCTATAGGCGAGGTTCATAATGCTCTCCATGTTGTCATCCACCGACTGGATGAAGCAGGCGCTTCCCTGGGGGTATTCGTACTGGGTCGGAGCGCGCTCTGCCAGGCCCTTCTGCCGATTGTAATACCAATTGCCGCGCGCAGAGTCTTTCCCTATGCCGTACTGGTGGAAAAGTCCCACGTTGAACCAAACGGGAGAGTTGAAGGCCCCGTATTGGTTGACGCAAAGCCAGGTCAACTCCTGGTAGAAAAGCTCACCGTCCTCTTTGGAGAAATACCCATCCCGAATGCCCCAATCCGCAATCGTACGGGTCACCCGATGCACCAGCTGCCGAACGGAAGTCTCTCGTTCCGGGGTGTTCTGCTCGCCGTAGAAGTACTTGGAAACCACCACTTTGGTCGCCAAAACCGACCAAGACTTGGGAACCTCTACCCCCTCCTGCTTGAAGATGACCTTGCTGGAGTCGTCTGTGATCTCCGCAGTGCGCCGATCCCATTCCAACTGCTCAAAAGGGTGAACTTTGGCATCGCTGAAAACCCGCTGGACTTTCAGGGCTTTCCGCTTGGTACCCAAACGTCCGTTGCGCGGGGCGGAGACGCGGGCGGCACGGCGAGCCGCAGCCTGAGCAGGGGACGACGAAAGAGAGTCACGGGCTTCGATCATGGTTTTTCTAGAAACTAGTTGTTAAAATAACAATGGCGGCTTCCCTATCGGGCTGACCGGTCACGAAAAAGGGTCGGTCCGGCGCCCAACCATGCCGCCATCCGGGACCTCACGAGTTGCGTGGAGCAACCATTGAGACCCCATTGGGTTGGGTGTCTGCGGCTAAAGTAATACAACCCATTGTGGTATCAAGGAAAAACTCTACTTTTTTGGCAGTCTCCGGTTCTCTCTCTCCACCAAGTACTTGCCCAATCTGCTACGGACCGGTGTTTTTCTCATCGACTCCGAGCCGGACCGGCAAATCAGCTTTGGGTATCGAGTTTAGTAGAGTTAAACACCTCTACATAAGAGGTTTACATAGTGATCCAAACGAGAGTACCAACCGGGATTCGGTCGAATAGCGGGAGCAGGTCTTTTGAGGCCAGGTGAACACAGCCGCACGAATCTGGAGATCCAAGTCGTAACTCATTGGCCAGTCCATGGATATAAATGAACCGAGCGAAAGAATCGAGCCGTCCGCCTCGGTTGTAGCCTGGTTCCAAACCCTCCAACCAGAGGATCCGGTGAGCAATTCGCGCATTCACCTGTCCCTGCCAGGTGAATCCAGCAGGTTTGCGGCCTCGAAAGACGGTGCCGGGAAGAGCGTAAGCACCGATCTTGGCCGCGACCCGGTGCAAACCAAGTGGGGTGCGCAGGGAGTCCATGACTTGGCCGGTGCCGTATCGAGAGGTGGAAACCCGGAACAGGTGGGAGCGGTTCAGGCGGCATGGAGGATCCAATTCCAGCCAAGCCATACGCTGATGGAGGACTGACACCAGGAGAAGGTGACGGGGGATACGAGCTCTCCAACGTCTTGCGCACCAAAATAATGGCTTCAAATCACGAGGTGTAGGCCACCGGAAGCCCCGCCCGGTTGACAACGTCAAGCCGATGTCACCGGTATCCGCGCCAAGAAAGCCGCTACAAGTCTGGTCACTCACAGGAAAGAGGCAATGAAAGCGAGAGTGTCTTCCGACCCAGACCTGGTTATTTCAGTCTTTTTACCAGAATTTTGGACCGCCGACCGCTCTGATCGTACTTCTCGCGGCGGGAAGGCGGGAGAATCTCCGGAGTTGCCTCCTGAAAGCCCCCCTTGGACTGGAAATAGGCAAAGGCTTGGGTCGATAGGGTCAACAACTCCTTTAGTCCAATTTCCCTGGCTCGGTTTTCCACGAACTGGATCAGTTTGCGCCCGATCCCCTGGTTCTCGTGCGAAGGTCGCACGCAGAGGCAGGCCAGCTCGCCCTGGTTCTGATCTGGATAGGTGTGAAGGGCCACGCAAGCCACTGGGTTCTTGTCGATGTCAAAAATGAAGAAGTCACCGAGTGATTTCTCGATCGAAGTCCGCGATCTCTTCACCAACTCCTCGGCGGCGACGGAGGGCTGGATGAGTTTGAGGATACTCGGGATATCTTTCTTCAGAGCACGCCGGACTTGCTGGTACTCGTTGGCGTAGATCAGGGTACCTACTCCCTCGTTGGAAAACACCTCGGTAAGAAGGGCTTCGTCCACCCGGCCATTCAACACGTGCACTCGGGGGATTCCAGCCTTGCAGGCCGCCACGGCGTGTAGGGCCTTCGATCTGGCCTCGGCAGCGAAATCGCCGGTACGTTCCGAAAGCGACCGTTCCAGATCCGACGCCTGCATCTGCCGAAAAAGCTGTCCCTGCCGGGTCAAGCCATCGTACGTGGTGATGAAAATCAGCTTCACGGCTTTGAGGGCATCGGCTACCGCCACCGCGATGCTGTCGGAATTCACGCGGTAGGTATGACCTTCCCCATCAAAACCGAGCGGGGGTATGACCGGCAGAATCCCTTGCTGAAGAAGGATTTGTAGAAGATCCACTTCGATCCGTTCCACCTTCCCAGTGAAAAGTTGGTCGACCCCCTGGATAATGCCCATGGGATGAGCGATGACGGCGTTTGGGGAAGCGGCCCGCAAATCGTTATTCGTGAGGCCTTCCAGAATTTCGTGAGTCAGCTGGTTGGCGGCCGTCAAGGCCAGGCGCAGGGTCTGTTCCGTCGTAATGCCACTCCCATCGAGATCGGAAGCTTCCACTTTCATCTGATGGGCGAGCGCCGCGATCTGGGCGGATGCACCGTGGACCAACACCACGCGAATGTTGAGCGAGCGGAGGACGGCGATGTCCTGGAGAATGTTGGGAAAATTCTCGTCGGTGATGATGGCGCCATCGACGCTGATGACGAACGCGCGCTCCCGAAATCGGGGCACGTATTGCAGGATGCCTCTTAGGTCAGTGACTTTCACGTTCAGGTGGCTTGGCCGGATTCCATTGGATAGGGGCTCGCCAGAGGGAATCAATGCAAAAAGAGAGTGAGCCAGCGGAGGGAGGAGGGAAGCATGACGGGTGATGCGAGTCAAAACGGCGTTGACACCCCCCCAGCCTCGGTTAAGAATCGCTACTGATCTACGGTTTGTTCACCCTTTTAGATTACTGAACACCGAATTACTCTGATTATGGCTAAAGCAACGAAAGCTCCCAAATACGTCTACTCGTTCGGCAACAAAAAGGCCGACGGCGACGGCACCATGAAACCCTTGCTGGGTGGCAAGGGCGCCAATCTCGCCGAGATGACTCGCATCGGTCTTCCCGTTCCTCCGGGATTCACGATTACCACCGAAGTTTGCACATACTATTATGCAAACAAACGCACCTACCCTGCCGCTCTCCAGTCGCAGATCGAAGCCGGTGTTGCCAACATGGAAAAGATCATGGGCACCAAGTTCGGCGATGCGAAGGCTTTTCCGCTGCTGGTAGCCGTCCGCTCCGGCGCTCGCGATTCGATGCCGGGCATGATGGACACGATTCTGAACTTAGGTCTGAACGACGCGACGGTGCTCGCAGTGGTCAATGCAACGAAGAATGAGCGTTTCGCCTGGGATTGCTATCGCCGTTTCATCCAGATGTACGGGGACGTCGTGCTCGGCGTGCAGAAGCGCGAAGGCGAGGATCATGAGCCGTTCGAAACCGTGATCGAAACGTTAAAGCATGAGCGTTATCACGCCGACATCGAGGACACCGCCCTCAAGGTAGAAGACCTGAAGGAACTGGTGACCCGCTTCAAAGCGCTAGTCAAAGAGCGCACCGGCAAAGGTTTTCCGGACAGCCCGTGGGATCAACTCAAGGGCGCCGTGGGTGCTGTGTTCGGTTCCTGGATGAACGACCGCGCCATCGTGTATCGCCGCAAGTACAACATTCCCACCGAATGGGGAACTGCGGTCAACGTGCAGGCGATGGTCTTCGGTAACACCGGTGAGAACTCGGGCTCTGGGGTTGCTTTCACCCGCGATCCCGCCACAGGCGAAAGGGTGTTCTACGGTGAATTCCTCATCAATGCTCAGGGCGAAGACGTCGTCGCCGGGGTCCGTACCCCGGAGCCAGTGGCCCAATTGAAGAAGCATCTCCCGGGGCCGTTCGCCGAGCTCGAGAAAGTGCGCAAGACGCTGGAAACCCACTTCAAGGACGTTCAGGACTTCGAGTTCACCATTCAAGAGAACAAGCTGTTCATGCTCCAGACCCGCAACGGGAAGCGCACCGGCCTAGCCGCTGTTCGCTTCGCTGTCGAGATGGAGAAAGAGAAGCTCATTGACTGGAAGACAGCCATTCGCCGTGTTCCGGCCGACCAGCTGGACCAGGTGCTCGCTCCCGTGTTCGACCGACAGGCGATCAAGGCCGCCCAATGCGTGGCCAGGGGCCTCCCCGCCGGACCTGGCGCCGCCAGCGGCCAGATCTATATGAACGCGGACCGCGCCGTGGAAGCCGCCGCCAAAGGACAAAAGGTTCTGCTGGTCCGTCTCGAAACCTCTCCGGAGGATCTCCGCGGTATGATCGCAGCGGAAGGCATCCTGACCGCTCGCGGTGGCGTCAGCTCGCACGCGGCCCTCGTGGCCCGTCAAATGGGTAAAATCTGCGTGTGCGGCGCGGCCAGCGTGGGCGTCGACTATGACACCCGCACCGTGACCGTGGAAGGCCACACTCTGAAAGAGGGAGATTATCTCTCCATCAACGGCACCGTCGGCGAAGTCTACCTCGGCGATATCAAGACCGCCGCCTCGGAAGTGGTTCAAGTCCTGGTGGAAAAGTCTCTGGATGCGAAGGAAAGCCCGACGTACCAGAACTTCAAGAAGCTCATGGATTGGTGCTCCAAGGCCACCCGCCTCAGCGTCCGCACCAATGCTGATACCCCCGAACAGACCGCCAACGCGGTTGCTTTCGGTGCCTCCGGCATCGGCCTCTGCCGCACCGAGCACATGTTCTTCGAAGGTAACCGTATCGATGCGATGCGCGAAATGATCCTCGCGGACAACCTCGCCGACCGCAAGAAAGCCCTGGCGAAGCTACTGCCCTATCAACGGGAAGACTTCAGCGGGATCTTCAAGGAACTGAAAGGACTGCCCGCCACCATCCGTTTCCTCGATCCGCCGTTGCATGAGTTCCTCCCGCACGACAAGGCTGCCCAGGAAGATCTGGCCAAGAAGATGGGTGTCAGCGTGGAGAAGATCCAGCAGCGCGTGAGCGAACTCCACGAGTTCAACCCGATGCTTGGATTCCGCGGTTGCCGTCTCGGCATCATTTATCCGGAAATCTCCGAGATGCAGGCTCGCGCCGTCTTTGAGGCGGCGGTCGCCGTCCAGAAGGCTGGCATCAAGGTCAAGCCCGAGATCATGATCCCGCTCGTTGGGTTCAAGCGCGAACTCGACCTCCAGGTGGAGGTGGTTCATCGCGTCGCGAAAGAAGTCATGAAGGAAACCGGCAAGAAGATTGCCTACATGGTTGGCACGATGATCGAAGTGCCCCGTGGCGCTCTGACGGCCGACGAAATCGCCCAGACGGCGGAGTTCTTCAGCTTCGGCACCAACGACCTTACCCAGACCTGCCTGGGCATGAGTCGCGATGACTCTGGCTCCTTCCTTGGCGCGTATCAGGAGAATGAGATCCTGAAGAAGAACCCATTCGCCTCGATTGATCAGACCGGCGTGGGCCAACTGATCAAGATCGCGGTCGAAAAGGGCAACGCATCCCGCCCGGGCATCAAGCTCGGCATCTGCGGTGAACATGGTGGCGATCCCGACACCGTGAAGTTCTGCCATAAGACCGGTCTGACCTACGTCAGCTGCTCGCCGTTCCGCGTCCCTGTGGCGCGGCTCGCCGCTGCCCAAGCGGCGGTGGAAGAAGAGATGGCGGCCAAAGCGAAAGCACCCGCCAAGAAGGCGAAGAAGAAGTAGTTCACCGACCGCTTCTCAATAAGCTCTCGAACAGGAACCGCCCGCAAGGGCGGTTCTTTTGTTTTCCAGGGGGAGGATTTGAGGCCAAATCCGCCAAGGGCCCCGGCAACAATCCATGTTTTTGCTTGTTCCAACTCCAGGGAAGAAGTAGTAACGAACACAATCAACCATAAACGAACACGTTTCGCACAGCATGGAACTGGCTCGCCATCGACGTATTCAGGAATTCCTCTCTGAGCACGGAGAGTGTTCTGTGGAGCAGTTGTCGAAAGAATGCGGCGTAAGCCTGATGACCATTCGGCGCGATCTCCAGGCACTCGCTGGCCAGGGA
The DNA here is from genome assembly GCA_964411985.1 of uncultured Verrucomicrobiota bacterium. Classification (GTDB taxonomy): domain Bacteria; phylum Verrucomicrobiota; class Verrucomicrobiia; order Limisphaerales; family J093; genus CAYPNF01. The sequence continues at coordinate 125,913 of CAYPNF010000004.1, read as the reverse complement.
CGTTTGATCCGATCGCATGGCAGCGCCGCGCCGGTGGATCAGGTTCAGTTCCAGTTCGAGTTTCTCCACCGTTCACGCCGCAACGAGCAGGCCAAGCGCGCCATTGCCAGGACGGGGGCCGCCCTGGTACGCGACGGACAATCGGTCATGCTCGACTCGGGCACGACCACCCTCGCGTTAGCCCTGGAGCTGCGAACGCGCAAGCGTCTCACGCTGATCACGCCCTCTCTCGCCATTGCCTCCGCGCTGCAGCACAGCCCCGGCGTGCAAGTCCTCCTGCTGGGCGGGTTCGTCCGCCGTGACTCCCCAGACCTGGTAGGCATCGTGACTGAAATGAACCTGGACCACTTGAAAGCGGACTGGGCATTCATCGGGGCGGATGGCATCGACCTGCAAGGCAATCTCTACAACGCCTCCATTGAGGTGTGCCGCATGCTCACGAAAATGGTCAGCAGTGCGAAGACCGCCTATGTGGTATCGGACAGCTCGAAGCTGGGTCGGACGGCGCTCATGCGGTTCGGCAACCTGGCGGACTGCCAGGGGTTGCTCACCGACGCCAAGGTGCCTCCCAAGAGCCTCAAGGCTTTGCAGAAGGCGGGGGTCCATGTGACCCTTTGCGGGGAAACCTCGGATATCCAACCTTCCTCCACGTGCACAGACGCGACTCACCCAAACACCGCACCCAATCGTGCCCCCCTATGAAGATGCGCATCCAAAAACTTCTCAAGGCCGGGTTCTGGCTCTGGCTGAGCACCCAACTGACTTGCCCCTGGGTCAAAGGCGCCGACTCCCCTACCCCTATGGCAACCCCGGGGGCGTCGGAACTAGCAAAGGAGATCGCAGGCAAAGGCTGGATCCTTTTCTCAGCCAAAACCGAGCGAGGAGACTACGACCTCTTCCTCTGCCGCCCCGACGGTTCTAGCAGAACCAACATCACGCGCACTCCCGATGCGGATGAGTTCGGCGGGCGATTCTCGCCTGACTCGCGGAAGATTCTCTATCGGCAGCAAGCCAGGACAGCAGGCGCAAAGAACGAGGGCATTAACCACGATCTCTGGGGAGCCATGGGAACGCTGGTGATCGCCGATGCGGATGGTTCGGGCCCGAAACCTCAAGGCAAGGATGGAGGCTGGCCGTGGGCTTGCTGGAGTTCGGATGGGAAGAGAATCGCATGTCTCTACAAGCGGGAAGGCAAGATCCGAATTTTCGACCTGGACACCAAGGCGTTGGTGAAAGAAATCCCTCGGCAAGGGATCTTCCAACAGATGTTCTGGTCGCCGGACGGCAACCAGGTGTGCGGCACCGCCAACCTAAACGGGCAGGACTGGAACATCATCAGCGTCGAGTTGGCTACGGGACAACCAACCCTCCTCTCCCGCAACCTGAACTGCACTGCGGACTGGTTCCAGGGTGGCTCAGCCCGCGTGATCTACTCCAACCGAACTCCGGGATTGGGCAGCGATTATGGCTGGACCATGCTCATGCAGGCCAATACGGACGGGAAGAGCCGCACGCTGATCTATGCCGAACTGGGACGCCATATCTACTATGGTTGCACCTCCCCAGACGACCGATACGTCCTGTTTTCGGTACCGGAATCCGATGGGGGCACGGACGCCAACATGGCAATCATCAGACTGGCCGATACCCCGATGATTGTACCCGACTCCTATGCGCAGTTGCGGTCTCTCTACCCTCAGGCGAAAACCGGTCCGGTACTGCGGCTGGACCACGCTGGTTTCGAGCCCCATTGGACCTACGCGGAGGTGCTGGCGAAGTAGCCTGGTGTGGAAACGAAAGATTCCATCCAAACCGGTGCGATGGCAGAAAAGTCGGAAGACACCCTGCCGATGGGAACCTACGTAGGGGGACCGGGCGCGGCGCGGGGGATTGCGGTCCTAAGCAGTTTGCTCCTCCTTCTTTGGGCGCTAGCCAGCCGCATCGAAACCGGACAGGACGAGATGGTGCAGAAACTCGGCCGCATCGAGGTCACCGCGCGATTAGTGGAGCGTCCCGAGCAATTCCCCCAGCTGGGGGCCTACCGCTACACCTATGTGCTCAGGTACGTGATCCTAAGCGTTCACCGCCAAGACCCCGAGCAGAAGCACCTACTCAAGCCAGGAGATGAGATCTTCGTGGGCCATTACAAACCCTGGATGCCCAGAGCCCAGATCAAGGACGCGGACTGGGGGGCAGAACCCCTGGGCGGGAAGCTCGACCAGTTCAACCCGGGGGAAGCTCACCGCATGGCTCTCGACTATGAACTTCAGGATCTGGCGCCCAGCGGAGCCCTCGATTACTGTTTCCCGCTGGCGACCAACCGGTTCTTCGCCCTTTGGACCAATCCGACCACCCTGTAGCGGCGCCACATGGTCTTCACCACTCACATTTTTGTCTTCTACTTTCTGCCGGTCTTCCTGCTGGTTTACTTCAATCTGCCGTTCCGTTGGCGCAACACTCTGATCACTCTGGCCAGCTACCTGTTCTATGGGTGGTGGCAGCCCTGGTTCGTCTGCTTGATGATGATCACGACCTGCATGGACTACCTCTGGGGCAGGTTCATCACCCGGCCCGGGGCCACCAGTGCCCAGCGCCGCCTTGCGGTCGGTGCCTGCGTGCTCACCAACCTCAGTTTTCTGGGTTTCTTCAAGTACTACATGTTCGCCGCGGAGACCCTGAATCAGCTCCTGGCCGCCGTAGGTGCGGAACCGTTCCGCGTCCTGCGAGTCGTCCTCCCCATCGGAATCTCGTTCTACACCTTCCATTCCTTGACCTATATCATCGATCTCTACCGGGGACACGCGACCCCCGCCAAGTCCTTCACGGACTTTTCCGCGTTTGTGGCTCTCTTCCCCGACCTGGTGGCCGGGCCGATCATCCGCTACAAAACGCTGGCCGCGCAACTGGCCTTTCGCGAACACACGGTGCAGCGGTTCGCATCAGGCGTCGCTCTTTTCATCCTTGGTTTTGCCAAAAAGATCCTGCTCGCCAACCCTTGTGGGCATGTTGCCGATGGGGTGTTCAACGCAGCCGGGCCATGCGCTTTAGACGCCTGGGTGGGGGTGCTGGCCTATGCTTTTCAAATCTACTTTGACTTCTGTGGTTACTCGGACATGGCGGTCGGCCTCGGAAGAATGCTCGGATTCGAGTTCCTCAAGAACTTCAACGCCCCCTATCTCTCCGACAGCATCACCGAAGTCTGGCGTCGCTGGCATGTCTCCCTGTCGAGCGTGCTCCGGGCTTACCTCTACTATCCGCTGGGTGGCAATCGTCTGGGTCCGGCGCGTACCTACGTCAATCTGACGGTGGTCATGCTCCTGGGAGGGCTCTGGCACGGTGCCAAGTGGAATTTTATTGTCTGGGGGGCGTTTCACGGAATTCTCCTGGCCTACGAACGCTGGTGCGGCAAGCAAAGCCCTTACAGCGCGCTGCGACCCGTATTCCGCGTCGCATTCACTTTCGTCCTCATGCTGATCTCCTGGGTGTTCTTCCGTGCAGACAACTTAGCCTCAGCCGTCAGCTATCTGGGGGCCATGTTCGGCCTGACCCAGACTGCCCCGGCGTCCGCGCTCCTGGCCGCCGATCTGTATACCCCGCTGGGCATGGTGGTACTCGTGGTATGTACTCTCCTGGTCTTTCAGAAACTGCAGGCGCATGACTGGTCCTTACAGCCGTCCCGGTGGAATCGCATCCTCCTGCTGCCTCTCTTCGTGTTTTCCCTCCTGGTCATGCTCTCCCAGGCCTTCAACCCATTCCTCTACTTCCAGTTCTGAACCATGCCTGGACCCACCCGCAAATCTGAGCTCGCACTGCTGATCGGCTTCCTGGCGATCATCGGATCGGTGCCACTGGTCCAAACGGGACTTGAGTTGGCACGTGGCGAGCGGGTCCAATTCACGGACGTGCTGCGCCGCTCGCCCACCGCCAGCAACCTCCGCCAGTACGAGCACACCCTGGAAGAAAAGTCCTGGTTCCAGCAGACCCTGCGTCCTCCGATGCAGCAACTCCTGTTTGCATCGCTGCGCGATACGGGGTCCAAGGGAATCCTCGGCCGCGACGGGTGGCTGTTCTACCGTTCTGACGTACGTTACCTCGTGGACTCTGATCGACTGGAGAGCGGACGTGCGGACACGACCTGGGTCGAACCGGCGGAGACCGTCACTCACCGGGCCAGTGTCGAGCAGGCAATCGTGCGTTTCCGGGACCAACTTCAGGAGAGAGGCATTGCCCTGGTCGTCATGCCGATCCCGGGCAAACCGAGCGTTTATCCGGAACAGCTGACCCGAAGGGTTTCGCACCCGGATGGGCCTTTCGCTTCGCCAACCTCAAACCTCCTCCGCGCGCTGGAACAGCGCGGCATACCCACCCTTGATTTGTTCACGCTCTTTGCCCGGCATCGGAGGGAGACGCAGGATCGCGAACCGCTTTACCTTTCTCATGACACCCACTGGACACCGACAGGAGCCAGGCTCGCCGCCCAAGCCCTGGGCAACTCGCTACGAGAACATGGCATCGCTCCGGTTCCCAAAATGGAATTCCAGACCCAGCGCGCCACGGTCCAGCGTTGGGGTGACATCCTCGAAATGATGCAGATTCCAAACCTGCGAGAGACGTTCGGAGCGCAAGTGGCCGAGTGCGAACAGGTGCTCGATCCCGTGCTGGGTCCGCTCCTTCCTTCGGCTTCGGACCGTCCTGGTACCTACAAGACGCCTGGGCAGCCTGCCTCCGTTCTGGTCTTGGGGGACAGCTTCTGCAGGATCTATCAATATCCGGAGCCGCTTTCCCTCGGTCAGATCCAGACGAATACAACATCTGCAATTCGCCCTGACACAGGTACCAAACGCCTGCTCCCCGGCTCAGCCGGGTTCATTTCGCACCTGGCACGAGAACTGAGAGCCCCGGTCGATGCCATTGTCAGCGACGGAGGCGCCTCCACCGACGTCCGGCGAAAGCTGAGCATCAACCCGGAGATCCTCGAGGGAAAGCGGGTGGTGATCTGGGAGTTTGTGGAGAGAGATGTCGCCTTGGGACGCCAAGGCTGGGAACCGGTTCCGCTGCCGAAGAAACTCGACTAAGCTATGACCCATCGCCTCGACTTTATTCTGTTCGCGATGTACATCGCACTCAACATCGGACTGGGCCTCTGGGTAGCAAGGCGAAGGAAGTCCAGCACCCGGGACTACTTTCTCGCCGGGGAAGGTTTGCCCTGGTACGCCATTGGAGGGTCCATCATCGCAGCCAACATCAGCACGGAGCACTTCATCGGGATGATCGGGATAGCCTACGCCGTGGGTTTCGTGGTGGCCCAATGGGAGTGGGGCAATTGGTTTACCATGACCGCCCTGATCTGGATCTTTCTCCCCTACTACATTCGCGGTGGGCTCTACACCATGCCGGAGTTCCTGGAGCGCCGCTACAACAAGACCTGCCGCTATCTGTTCGCGATTTGCTCCCTCGTGTTGTGGATCATCGCCCAGATGGCCGTGGTGATGCTGGCCGGGGGCAAGGCGATGAAGGGCATGTTCGGCATTGACGAGACCACCACAATTGTATGCCTCGCTCTCCTCGCCGGCAGTTACACCATCTACGGAGGGCTCATCTCCGTCGCGTGGACCGACTTCCTGCAGTTTGTGGTCATGATGATTGGAGGTTTGATCGTGGCGGTGATCGGCCTCCACAAGGTCGGAGGCTTGCACGAGTTGATGACCTTCGCTCCGGAGAAGTTCAAAATCATCTACCCGATCACCGACAAGGATTACCCGTGGTTTGGCGTTTGGACGCTCTTTCTGTCGATCGGCATCTGGTATAACTGCACCAACCAGTTCATCGTTCAGCGCTGTCTTGGCGCAAGGAGCGAATGGGATGCGCGCATGGGGGTCGTGTTCGCTGGTTTCATGAAGATTCTCTTGCCCTTGCTGGTGGTCATTCCCGGAATTGTAGCATTCAAGCTCTACCCCGGACTCGCGGACAAAGACCAGGCCTTCCCCACGCTCGTGCGCGAATTGGTACCCGTGGGCCTCAGTGGAATCGTCATGGCTGGCCTGGCGAGCGGCATGTTGTCCCATGTCAGTTCCGTGCTCAACTCCTGTAGCACGGTTTTCACCATGGACCTCTATAAACCCTTCTTCGGACAGCAGAAGTCGGAGGTCCAGTTGGTGCGCGTAGGCCGAGTGAGCGCGTTCGTGATCCTGATGATAGCCACGCTTCTCGCCATTTGGTTCAGCCACCGTCAGTTGGGGGTGTTTCTGTTAATCCAGAATGTAGGCGCCTGGGTAGCGGCCCCGATCGCAGCGGTTTTTCTCCTGGGAGTGCTCTGGAGCCGAACCACGGCCACCGCCGCCACCTTGGTTCTCGTTCTCGCTTTCCCCTACACCGCCTTCGTGGAGTATTACCTCTTCAAGCACGTATCGTGGCTCATGCCGTTTGATAATTGGCTGAACCGGACGTTTCTGGTCTGGGCTTCCTGCCTCGTGGCGCTTGTCGTCCTTTCCCTTGTCACGAAAGCCACGGATCCGGAGAGGTTGAAGGGCATCATCTGGTCGTGGGAAATCGCAAAGCTTCCGGCCAGTGAGAAAGAGCGCAATCGGGGTTTTCGCAATCTCTTTCTCTGGTGGAGCCTCTTTGTTGGCCTGATGGCTGCACTCTATCTTTACATCATCTGGTTCCAATACTGGGGCCCTGGAGCTGGCATCCCATGAAGTCCCAACCCTTGCTTATGAGAAAAGACTGTTTAGCACTTCACAAGATTCTTGGTCCGACCGGAGCGGGGACCTGCGCCGCTATGCGAGCAGGCCAGCGGTTTCTGGACAGAACCGGTCTAGCGGGATTACTGGACAAGACGGGCGAGACTATCCGATCGATCCCAGCCTTGGAAACGATCGACAAATCGGCTCTCCAAGACTCCTACGGCGGCAAAGAGACCGGGCCCAGCAACGACCTGCTGGTGGGGCGTGGTCTGTTCTACCTGACGGAGCAAAGGAAGCTTTTCCTGGATTGCACGTCGGGCCATTACCAGATGCTCTGGGGTTACAACCATCCGGAGCTTTGCGCGGCGGTGGCTCAGGCGACCGAGCAGGGAGTTGTCTGGGACAACCACTCCAACATCCCGCAAGCGCCAGTCAAGCGATTAGCGCATCGGTTGGTGGAGGTGGGACACTCGCCCGGAGAGCGGGACCCACTGAACACGGTTCTGCTGGGGGTTTGTACCGGCTCGGTGGCCTGCGCTGCAGCCTTAAAGATACAGATCAAAGTCTTCGAGCGCAGAGGTGGCTCCGCCAAACCCCCTCTCATCGTAGTGCTGGAGGGCAACTACCACGGTAGCGATATGATCCCTCAGTTTATGAGGGGAATGTGGCCGGGCATGGTGCGTCGCATCGAAGTCATCAGCCTGCAACCGAACGATCCGGAGGCCTTGGCCAAGACTTTCCGCAAACACGGCTCCCGCATCGCTGGCTTCTGGGCAGAACCGATTATGATGAACCGCGAAGCCATCGCCGTGGAGAAAGAGTATCTCCAACTCGCCCAGCAATGGTGTCGCGATACCGGCGCGCTCTTTTGCGTAGATGAGATCCAGACTGGCTTTTGGCATCCTGAGGTCTTTGACTACCGCGCCCTGGGACTGCAACCCGATCTGGTGGTCTTGGGAAAAGGGATGACCGCCGGGTTCCACCCCCTGTCGGGAGTGCTCTTGCGTGAAAGGCACGACGTACTCCAACAATACGATGCCATCAGCACCAACGGTTCGGCCGCTCTTCCGGCTTTCGTGGCTTTAGCTTCGCTGGAGTTGATCCAACAGCGAGCCACTCAGATCCAGAAGACAGCGCAACAGATTCATCAGGGGTTCGAAGCGTTGGCCGCTGAGTTCCCCGAAAAGATCCAGGCAGCCCATGGACGCGGGCATCTTGCGGGACTCAAGTTCCGCGAGGTGGAGGCAGCCAAGACATTTCACCGCCACCTTCTTGAGGAGGGCCTCTGGACCCGGGTGCACGCTTATCACGAGGGGCACCGGACCATCCTAACCAAGCTCGGACTCCTCGCCGACGAAACCATCGTCCATTTTGTGCTCGCACGTTTTCGGAAACTGCTCAAGAAAAGGAGCCTATGAATCCAGTTCCGCGACCCCGGGTCGGTTTGCTGGCCCTGACGCTTGAATACTACGAAACCCTGGCTCCGGAACTGCGGGGATCGAGGGAGCAATGGCTGCGCCGAGAAGTCCTCCCCTCGCTAGGGGAACACAACGAGGTGCTCTTCCAGGGTGCGGTCTTCCGGCGTGAGGACGTCGACGCTGCCGTAGCACGAATGGAATCGGAAGGAGCAGACGCGGTCCTGGTGCTGCTACTCACCTATTCCCCCAGCCAGCTTTCGCTACCGGCGCTGCAGCGAACCCGCCTTCCCATCGTGGTCTGGAACACCCAGGAACTCAGGGGAGTGGACGCGTCGTTCCGGGTAGAGGACATGATTGATAATCATGGTGTGCACGGAACTCAGGACCTGGCGAATGTGCTGACACGCACGCAGACCCCCTTCCATTACGTGACGAGTCAGCCTGACGATCCTAAGGGAATCCGGGAACTCAACGACTTCCTGGCGGCCGCTGCGGCCGTTCGCAAACTCCGTGCTTCCAGAATCGGCTTGCTGGGATATCCTTTCCCGGGCATGGGGGACTTTGCGGTGGATACGACTCACCTGGTTTCGACCCTTGGCTGTTCCTGGATCGTTCTCCGCGTCGAGGACTACATCCAACGTTCCGGGGCTGCGAATCCCGCGGACGTTACTCGCCTCGTGGCTGAATATCGAGATACCTACGAAGTTGCCGCAGATGTCACCCACTCCGATCTGGAAGTGACCGCCAGAGCCGAGATTGCCCTGGGAAGCCTCGTTCGAGAGTTCCGCCTGGACGCGTTCACCTACCAGTTCCTGGCTTTCGGCGACGACGAACGCACCTCCACCCTCCCGTTTGTCGCTGCCAGCCGCTTGATGGCAGAAGGAATTGGATTCGGCGGCGAAGGGGACCTGATTGCGGCCGCGGCCACGGCATTTTTCCACTGGTTACAGCCTCCGGCGACGTTTTCCGAAATCTTCACGATCGACTTCGCCGGGGAGAGCCTCTTCATGAGCCACATGGGCGAAATGAACGTCGGCATGGCTCGCCGCGACCGAAAGGTCCCGCTGATGGCCCGGCCTACTCCCATCACTCGGACCCGCGATCGTCAATTGGCCCTGGTTTCGAGCTTGGAGCCAGGAGAGGCCACTTTTATGGCCCTCACCCTGGGACCCTGCTCCCGATGGCGGATCCTATGCGCACCGGTCGAGATCGAAGACTACGGGCCGATTCCTGGGTTCTGTGTGCCCCACTTCAAGATGCGCCCCCGGGGTAAAGTAGCCGAGTTCTTAACCAGGTATGCCCAGGCAGGCGGACCTCATCATAATGCGGTTTGTTTCGGCGATGCGTCCCGTCGCCTCCGATTCGCAGCGAAACTGCTCGGAGCGGACTTCCTGGAGATCTGATCATGCTTCTAGGACTGGACCTGGGCACGACAAACGTGAAGGCGGTGGTCACCGACCGGGCAGGCCAGGCCCTGGCCCATGCCTCGCGCTTGGTCCATTTGTGTCACCTACCTGGAGACGGCGTGGAGCAGGATCTGGGTGAGATTGAACAAGCCACCCGGGAGGTGCTGCGAGAAGCCGCCCACGCGGTGGACGCATCCGCCATTAAAGCCATTGGTGTATCCAGCCAGGGGGGTGCGATGCAGGTTCTGGACCAAGCCTATCGTCCATTGGGTCAAGTCATCAGTTGGCTCGACCCACGTGGGCGACCTTTCGACGATGTACTGACCACCGAATTGGGGCGTGACTGGTTCCTGCAGCGAGTGGGACACGGTCGGGCCGGGCTGGCCATTGGACAGATCCTTCGGCTCAAGCAAGAGCAGCCGTCCTGGTTCGAGACGGGAGCGCGGATCGGCTTCGTGGGAGACACGATCGTTCACCGGCTCTGCGGAAGTGCTGTCCAAGATGGGACCTCCTGCGGACTCACGTTGCTCTACAACCCCACACTAGGAACCTACGACCCGGACGTCTTGTCAAAACTGGGGCTGGCTCCCAGCCAACTGCCCCAGCTCACGGGAGCGAGAAGACCCGCTGGTGGTTTGACTCGCGAACTGGCCGAAGTAACCGGACTGCGCGAGGGGATTCCCGTTTCCGCCGCCATCCACGACCAATACGCCTCCACGCTGGGAACAGGCGCCGTTCACGCCGGGACGGTCATGGTGGGAACGGGAACTGCCTGGGTGTTGCTGGCCACGTTAGCCCAGCTGGCTAAGCCGGTGATCGACGACGCGTTCGCCTGTGACCATGTGGTCTCAGGTCTTTCAGGCCAAATCCTGTCTTTGGTAAATGGCGGGTCTTCGCTGAAGTGGGCGCTGGAACTTCTAGGACACCGAGGGCTCGACTCAGGCGGGGTGGATGCCTTGCTGGCCGCTGCCCCTCCAGGCTGTGAAAGGTTGCGATTCCTGCCCTTCCTCAGTGCCTGGCCGGCCTGGGGGCTGCCCCCTGGAACTGCAGGGGAGTTGTCCGGATTACGGCTTTCGCACCAAGCCCACCATGTCGCACGGGCCGTTGTCGAAGGTTTGTCTTTCGAACTGAACCGCTACCTGGATTTCCTGCGCGCCGCGAACTGGCCTATCCACAAATTGGTCATGGGGGGAGGCGCCGCAGCCAGCCGGATCACTCCTCAAATCGTTGCCGATGTCACCGGCTTGCCCGTGGACTGTCAGACCGCGGGAGAAGCGAGCCTCAGGGGCGCGGCCGTGCTGGCGCGGGGTCTGCTGGAGCCGGACCGTTCCCTGGCTGGTTTAGCCGAGGAAATGCTCCCTCATCCTGTGCAAATCGCACCCGGCCCCGATGCTGCGTTCTACCACCAAAGGTTCCAAGAGTATCTGCAGTCTTTGCAACGGTTTCAAAACCACGCCTCATGAACCCGATCCCACTCCATTTTGTCTGGAACTACACCGACGTCGACCGCGCGTTCTGGGCGGAACATTTTGAAGACTGGCTGCCACGCCGTATTCTGGACGCGCATACGCACATCGCTGATCCCCAACATCGGCTGACTCCCATGACGGAGACCATGCGACGCCAGTATTGGGTGAATGAGGTGTTTGAGCCCATCGATGCACCGACGGCCGAGCGCTGTTATCGCATCGTCTTTCCTCACCGGGAAGTGAGCGTCTTGGCGTTTGGGGTGCCAGACCTGTCTTTCGACTTGGACGCTGGCAATCATTACCTTGAACAACAGTGCCCCAAGTACAACTGGCAGAGCCTGGCGGTGTTCCGACCCCAGTGGAGCCAGGAGAAGATCCTCTCCCTGCTCAACGCACCAGGAGTGGTCGGCCTAAAACCCTACTACGCTCTCATCAGCGAGAACCGAGAGACGCGCGATGCTCATCTCGAAGCCAGCATCTTTGACTTTCTTCCCCATCCCATTCTGGAAGTCGCCGATGAGCGCGGGGCATGGGTGACGCTTCACGTCCCCAAGGCCGACCGGCTCGGGCACCCTGAGAACCTGAAAGAAGTGAAAGAGATACGGCGGCGTTATCCGAACGTAAAGCTGGTCATCGCTCACTTGGGCCGCTGCTACACGGAGGCCCACGCCCTGGAGGCTTTACCCCATCTCGCCGAAGATCCTGGCCTCTACCTGGACACCTCCGCGGTGCTCAACCCTGTTTGCCACCGGATCGCGCTCCAACTCTTCGGCCCACGCCGCATCCTCTATGGTTCGGACAATCCCATTTTGTATATGCGGGGACGCCGGCAGTACCTGGATCGGGCTTACCTCAACCGAACGAACTACCCGTTTCACTTCAACCAAAATCGGGAACCGGCGGAGGTGGAGGCCAACTATACCCTCTTCATGTACGAGGACCTGCGTGGCATCAAGCAGGCATGCGACGAACTCGGAATCACGGGGAGGCGGGACATCGAAGCCATCTTCCACGACAATGCCGATGGCCTGATCCAACAGGCCCTGGCGCGAAAGAAAGAAATCTGCTTCCGAAAGTCCATCTCGTGAAAACCATACGCTTTGGCATCCTTGGTTGTGGCCTGATGGGCCGCGAATTTGCCAGCGCCGCCGCGCGTTGGTGTCACCTGACCCAGGTGGAGGCCCGGCCGGAGATCGTGGCTGTGTGCAGCCGCACGCCGAGTTCCTTCGACTGGTTTCGCCAACACTTCTCTTCAGTTCGCCAGTACACCCAGGATTACCGCGAGTTGCTCCGAAATCCGGACGTGGATGCCGTCTACGTGGCCATACCTCACCACCTCCACGAAGAGATGATGATCGCAGCCCTCGAAGCCGGCAAACATCTCATGGCGGAAAAACCTGTGGGCATCGATCTCAGCGCCAACCAAGCGATCACGAACACCCTTCTGCGCCATCCCCAAACGTTCGTCCGATGCGCCTCCCAGTGGGTGTTCTATCCGGCGGCTCAACGCATCGGAGACCTGCTCGACCAGGAGGCTTTCGGGCAGATCCTGGAGGTCAACACCGGTTTCCTTCACTCCAGCGACTTGGATCCGAACAAGCCGATCAACTGGAAGCGAATGGTGGAGTACAACGGCGAGTATGGAGTCATGGGAGACCTGGGAATGCACATCTGCGCCCTGCCTTTCCGTGCGGGTTGGGTGCCCCTCAACGTGCGAGCCCTGCTTTCCGACATCATCAAGCAACGCCCTGACGGGAAGGGATCCATGGTACCCTGCCGGACTTGGGACAACGCCATCCTTTTCTGCGAAACCACTTCCCCTGGGGGAATGGACCCTTTCCCCTGGACCTTGAAGATGCAGCGCATCGCCCCCGGGGAGAAGAACACCTGGTACATTGAAATCCTCGGCACCAAGACCTCGGTGCGATTCTCGACCCGGAATCCGAAGCGACTCGAGTTCCTCGAGTACAAGGGAAAGGACCAGGTCTGGGGGCAGGCGGAAACCGGGCACGAGACCGCGTTCAAGACGATCACCGGCCCGAACTTCGAGTTTGGATTTCCCGATGCCATTCTGCAAATGTGGGCAGCCTTCGTGCACGAACTCGTTCAAGGCACCTTGCCCAAACGCTTCGCCGGATGCGCCACCCCGGGCGAGGTCGCATTGAGCCACCGGCTTTTCACCGCGGCACTCCGGTCCCATAAGAACCGCTCAGTGGAGTCGGTGTAGGCAAACCTGCGAAACGGCAGATTGAGTAATCTGCGGTACGTGGCGGACTAAAACGCGCCGTGTTTTTCGCGTGACGCGGGTCGGTGAAATGTGTCTCATGTGCCGAAATCGATGATCGCGATGGGGACTTTGTTATGCCTTGCGGCAACGCAACACGAGGAGGCCAGGCGAGCTGGTGAGTTTGTAGGCTTTCTCATTATACTTCTGTTGTTCGGGTATCCTGCGCTTCGGTCCTTCATCATCGCACGCCGGCCAACTACGAACACGAAGTGCGCGCTTTCCCTCGGCATCCTGCTTATTTGTGTGATCCTCTCGGTTGTGCTCACAATCATTCTACGGTTGCGTCATGAGTACCCAGGCTGGATCGGCCTCGTTGCGCTTGCGATACTCGCTGGAATGGTCACCTCCGGCATCCTGGCGATCCTAGGACTGATTGAGTACAGCAGGAAGAAGGAGGTTTATGCTCAAGGACGCGCACAGGCTATCTGGACGTTGTCCTTGCTCTCTTTGATTTTGGCCCAGCTACTCTTCCAGCAACTCAGTAAGCCCAGCCGAGATCGTCGTGCCTACTTTGATAGCTCAGCGGGCCAACCCAAGCCCGGACAATGGCTGACCTTCGAGGACTTGAATTTCAAGATCCGGGCACCAGGCCCACCGTGGGTGCAGGTGCAGTCTGAGGATAATGATACAAACGTGGTTATCCTCTTCACTCTCCCAAACGAGAGCGTGGTGTGCAAGATTCTCGCCGAGAAAGGGTCGACCAATTCGGTGGGGAACCTGGTGGAGTTGGCCAAGGCCCAGCTGCGTGATTCTTCAGATTATGTAGAGGTGTTGAAACAGGAACCCGAGCATCGGCGCGGTTTGAACGGTATCTTCATCGAGAGCGACGCGAGACTTCCGAAAAACCGGCTTCTCCACCGTCACTGGATCTGTGAGACGAATGGTTATGTTTACCAACTGATGGCCTTTGGCAAACTGGCCGAAAGCGCCTTAGTGCGCTCCAAGAGTGAGGAGCTATTCTCCACCTTCAGTCCGGTTCATCCCCAGGGTTGGGGGGTGCTTGTAGCGGACGAAGCTGGTGCCTTTCAATCGAAACTGTACGGATACTCGGTCCGCGACCCGGATCGTAAATGGCGTTCTTCGACGGCTATGGCGAAAAACCTGCCTATCGCCGAGTATACAGGCTGGAATGACCAGGAGTCTCTCGGGTTGTTTGTAATTCCAGTCTGCCTCTTGGGCCAAAACCCTCCTGAGGAGTCTTTGAAACATGCGATGATTCAGGTCCTTGGCTTCGCTGGTCCTGGGGCGGACATCCGAAATGAAAAGGCCACCACCCACAGAGGGTTGTCCGGCGTGCACCTTCGCGTGGAGGCCTCCGGGGACGGCGATCGCTACGACTATCATTTGGAGATTCTCCGGAACGAGAATTGGGCCTACCTGCTGGGAGCCTACACGGCGAAGGATTCCGTAAGGGACAATGTCCGAAAGCTCGATCGAGCGCTCAACCAAGTCGTGTTTCATACCCCCACAAACGTGCCGCCTGAACTGGAAGCTCGTTTCAACGACCAGGACAAGCATCGCCATGGCTTGGTGTTCAATGGGATTGGTCTCTTTTACTACAACGCTCGGCAGTTTGAAAACAGTGCCGATTGGTTCCAGAAAGCCTTCGCTTTTGACCCCAAGAACAACGTATTCCTGCTCAACGTCGCCAACGCACTCAGAAACGCCGGCATGGACCGGGAGGCGCTGGATCGTCTGGAGAAACACCCGCGGATCTTGGCTGAGAGCCAGCCGGCCCGGGCCGCACAAGCTTCCCTGCAGTTGCGGCTGGAAAATGTGGACCAGGCTTTGGCGAACTTCAGCGCCTTGTTTGCGGAGGGTTATCGGGACGACAATGCGTTTGTGGAGTATGTCTCGTTGTTGTCACAGACGCGACAACTGGAGGTCGCACTGGGGGCTGTGGAGCGGTATCTCAAGTCAAACGACTCGGCCACAATGCGGCTTCTGGAAGCTCGGCTGCGGAAACAGAAAGGGGATTTTGCCAAAGCCATCGAGCTGCTAAGAACGCAGATTGCCAAGTACCCATACAACGCGGAATTGGCCCTCTGCCTGGCTGATGCTTACCGGCAAAAAGGGTCTTATGCGGAAGCCTTGGAAGTGTGCCAGAAACTGATCGGGAACCAAGGCGAAACAGCCGAGGTCCTGCATTCGAGAGGTTGCAGCGAACTGGGCCTGAAACGCTATCGAGAGGCCAAATCCACCTTTGAGGCGGCCTTGAAGAAAGCCCCGAATAGTGCCGAGATCAAGAGCTACCTCGACCTGGTTTCGGGAATACTCGGCGAAGGCAGCAATACCGCGCTCAAGGAGCCCATAGAAGCGGTCGCGATCCCAGAGAAACTTCTGGCATCGCGCTCCAGCGAACCGCCTGCTTCGTACGTGAAGGACTACGGCGCCTACTACGTGAAGAGCGTGACCGCCATTTCCTTTGCCAAGAAGAAGGAGTTCAAACGAACGGACTACTGCGTGGTCAAAGTGCTCGATTCCAGTGGCGTCGCTGCGTTTAGCACGATGCAATTCACTTTTGACCCTTTGAATGAAGGCATGTTCGTGAACGAACTCCGCGTCCGGGATCCGGAAGGGAAGGTCGTTACGACAGGAAACGTGGCAGACTATTACATTCTGGACGCTTCCCCAGAGAGACAGGCAAGTCACAAGAAGATTCTAAACGTCCCCATCAGCGGTCTGCGCCCGGGAGGCACTTTCGAGCTTACGGTAAGCCGCAAGGACTTGGTGCCGCCCGAGCGGTTTCCCTTTACCACCCATGCCAGCGCGGAGTTCTTCCCGAAGCTCCAGAATATCCTGGTTATTCGCGGTGAGACCAACGGGCTTGGATTGTATGGCCCGGCAGCACGGGAAGGCACGACTGTGGACGGTGCGCTCGCCTGGGTGAGCGAACGTCCCGAGGTGTACCGTTGGGAACCTCTCGGACAAGAACCGGCGGATTGGACGCCGGCCCTTTGTCTTGGGGACGGTTCAGCTACTTGGGAGACCGAGGTGAAACGGTATCTTGCGGAAGTGAAGGATCGAATGCAGCTGGACGCCTCCCTGCGGGGCCTGGCGGCGGAATTGAGTCAAGGAGCTAAAGGCGAGGCTGAGAAGATCCTCTCGCTGGCGCGACATGTGCAAACCAATTACACCTACAAGGCCGTGGAGTTTGGACGTCGGGCACGCATCCCGTTGGGGACTTCCGAAACCGCTCGCAATCGGTATGGCGACTGCAAGGACCATGCGCTGATGCTTCAGCAAATGCTGGAAGCCTCCTCCATTCCGTCTCGCCTGGCTTTGGTCAAGACTCAGGGCAAGGTGCAGAAAGACTTGGCTTCGCTGGACCAGTTCGATCATATGGTGGTCTACCTTCCCGGTTTTCGAAACGGTTTCTTCATCGACTGTACCGACAAGGGTTCGGATCTTGCACAGGCGGTGTCGCCTGGCTTGGTGGGGACCGAAGCCTTGATTCTCGATCCAGATCAGCCTCGGTTTCAGGCAATCCCGGAGTTCCCTGACGAGGGCAGCCTGCTGGAGTCGCAGCGCGAGGTGCGGATTACCAATGGAACCGACGTGGTGGTGCATGAGGTCCTGAGCCTGCACGGATGGAATGGAAGCGCGATGCGCTCCTATTTGCTGGGCCTTCAGCCCACGGCTCGGCGCACCTACGTTGAGGCCAGTCTGAGCCGCAAATCAGCGGAACTCGTCCATTTCAACGTGCAACACTTGGAGGATACGCAGTCGCCTCTGGTCTTCACGATGGGCTACAGGCTGAGGGGCCAGTTCCATCTTTCGGGCGCGCAACTAACGGGCAAGCTCCCGGCTGTGTGGGAACAGTTGTATGCGTCTGCCGAACCGGTGGAACGACGAACAACTCCGTTCGAGGTAAAACTCCCCCTGAATGTGAAGACTTCCATCACCTTGAATACCCCTGAGGGATTCGCGGAACCAGCGCCGGAGTCCTTTCAACAAAGCGGGAAATCGAGTTTTGCATCCAGTCAGAGCAGCGCCCAAGCGGAAGCCTCCAGGATCAAGATCCAATACTCTCTGCGCCGCCGAGCTGGAAAGCACGGTGCAGCGGAGTACGGCACATTCCGCGAAAGCATGGTGAAAGCCTTGGCACCGCTGGAACAAACCATCGTCTTCCAGAAAAAGGCTTCGTAGGGTCAGCTCACTGGAACCTCCCGAGGTAGGGCCGGGGTCTCCGAACCCACCTTGTCCCTTGGACTTCGGGCGGTGGAACCGCAGAGTGGGGTCCCATCTCACAATACGCATGCAAGCGCTTGTGTCACCCACGCCCGAACCGATAAGCCTCCCTGACTAGGCCATTACGCAGGGCGGGTTGGGTTTTCGCCAGCTTCAATGCAACTTCGGAGGCGGTGTCCGGCCGGGGCTTCCCGTAGCGATGTTCGCGGACGCCTGGAAGCCGAGGGCGGTATCGGTGGCGCGCACGGTGTAGGTGCCGGGGGGATCGTTGGTGGCGAAGGGCAGAGGGAACTCGGCGATCCCTTCGCGGGCAAGCAGGCGTCTCGACAGGCCGCGGTGGACGGAGCCATCGGGTCCGGCAACTTCGAGTTGCAGGGCGAACGGTGCGGCCACGACACGGCCCGCGGCATCGACCCAACGCACCTTTCCGGAGGCAGCTTGCGACGGCTGGCCTTGGGGCCGGACTTCGATTTGCAGCGCTTTGGGCTCGGCTGGGGCGAGCAATACCAGGCGCGACTGCCATGTCGGCACCGGCAAGGTGAAACGCATGCGACCCTGGCTGCGTTCGACCGGCAGCACGCCCCCGCCGAGCACGTCGATGGGCACACTGCCGTCATCTTCACGTTCCAGGCTTGCCGCGACCACGCGGGTGCCGAAACCGGCGTCGGCGGCGAGCCCCTTGTGGAACCGGTCGCTGGAGCCGTTGGCGCGTGCGGCGCGCCAGGCGGTCTGATTCAGGGTGTGGGTGACCCAGAGGGCTTGACCGCCGGCGCCGGCGACACGGCGAACGATTAGATCAGGGGTGGAGGTGGTGACGGGCGGTTTGAGCCAGCGGGCGAAGGCCTCGCGGATACGGTCTTGGCGGAGGGCGTCGCCGTAGCCGTCCGGACCGCCTTGCCCGAGTTCGACGTCGAGGAGGTGCGCGCGGTTCAACGATAGGTGGCGCGCGGTCACCGCGTCGCAGACCACCGTACCGCCGCCGGCGAGGTAGGCTTCCAGTCGAGCGGCGGTTCCCTGCTTGAGCCAGGACAGGCGCGGCAGGACGACCGCACCGTAGGCCTCAAGTGCGGCGAAGGCTGGTTCCTCAGGACTGAGGGTTTCGACGTCGATGCCGGCGCGGAGGAGGTCGAGATAACAGTAGGCCAATTCGTGGCTGTCGACGGGGTGAAACACCAACTGCTCGAACGGGACCAGCATGGCGACCTGGGCGCGTTCCGGGCGCAGGGCGGAGATCAGGTGCCCGTGGCGGCGCGAGACGCCGCCCATGAGGCGCATGCCCTCTTCGCCGCCGGGGGTCATTTCTTCCCGTCGGAAGTATTGGATGCCGGTGACGCCGCCAGAGAGGCAAAGCCAGCCGAAGTGCGTGTAGAGGGCCGCAGTATCGCGACCTTCGTAGGCACAATCGACCATGACGTATTGCTCCTGGTTACGCGCTCCCATGCGCGCCACGTCCTGGTAGTAGTAGTGAGCAAGGGGCGGCTGCCAGAGGGTGTTGTAATAGTAGAAGCTGTTCAGCGAGAAACCGCGGGGTCCGTTGTTGAAGGATGGGTACATGGCCGAGGTGATGAGGATGGCGGGTATCTGCATTGCGCCACTGATCTGACCTACGGTGGCGTTGCTGCGCACAGCGCGTGCGGCGGCAGTGAGGCGGCGGGCCATGTCGCCCAGCACCTCTTCGCTCCAGAAGCGGTTCGCCAGCAGCCAGGGATGGTCGTCGGCGACCAAGCCGGGCGGCGGCGGTGCGACCTTGGCGATGTCGTCGCTGTCCTCCATGCCGGGAGGTGCGGGCAGGGGGAAGGCGTACCGGGCTTGGAAGCCCTCCTTCGCAGCCTGGTGGTAGTCGGGGCCGAACCACTGAGACCAGTCGTCGCCGGTAACGATGCGTCCGTTCCAAGACGGAAAGGGGGCGTCATTTTGCACCAGCTGCGCGAAGCGCTCAGCTTCGTAGGCGCGCCGGCGAGGTTCGGCGTAACCCTTCGCGACACGTTGGTTGTCGAGGGCGAGCACGCGGGCGACCTCGCCGTTGGCCGTCCGTCGCCAGATGTCGAGGCCGGGAGGCTCGCTGTGGACATGGCGGCGGACCGACCAAGGCAGGCCATAATCAAGGGCAAGGTCACGGAAGACATCATTGTCGTCGCACAACAGCGGTTCGAGGTTGCGCTCGGCCAGCCAGCGGAGCTGGTCGTGAGTGCGTTTGGGGCGAGGCGACGTCGCGCTCAGCCACAGACCGACGTGCGTGCCGGCGGTGTCCGGCTCGGGTGCGATCCGGAGGCTGCGGGACAGGCGTAGCGGCCGGGTCCCGTCAACGGCGAGGTCGAGCCGATATTCGCCAACCGCCAGCGGGGACAAGTCGATGTCGCTCAGCGCAGCTGTGCCGGCGGCGACGGAGACGGCCGTCGAGGACTGAACGACCATCCTGCCGCGCGCGTCCGAGAGGCGCAGGATGGCAGACCCGGCGACCGGCGCGGCGGCGCGCAGGATGGGCTGGAGTCGTTCACGCCGCAGCCAGACGGTGCGCCGGTCGGCGTTGCCGAGCAGGAGGTGGTCGTGGGTCGTGGCGCCTGCAAAGGCGGGTGGCGGACCGTCCGGAATCTGGACCGGAGTGCCGCCGTAGGAAGCGAGCCGATAGAGGTTGCGTAGATGCGCCTCGAGTTGGCCGCCGGGCAGGATCATGTCGGGCACGAAAATCAAGCCCGACAACGGGGCGTCGCTTCGCAAATTGACCAGTCCAACGCCGACGTGGCGTCCGGTGGAGTCACTGACGAAGGCGGCGGAAATGCCGGCGTCGAGCACTGGGCGAGAGAGGCCCAGGCCCGGCTCCAGGCCCCAGGCGATGCCGGCGGGTGCGAGCACGGCGCCGTTCATGCCGTAGAAGTTGGTGCGGTCACTGGCCAAGCCGAGCCATTGCGCACGGGGTTCCTCGCCGAACTCGTAAATAGGTCCGTTGACCCCCTGGGCGTTCCAAAACGGGGCGTTGCCGGCAGCGACCACACGGCCTCCGGCGGCCAGATAGCGCCCGAGACGCGACTGGGCGAAGGGGCGCTGGAAGAGGATGTCCGGTACGCTGCCGTAAGCGAGCAGCACGCTGGTGCCGACGGCATCGTCGGCCGCCACACGCGCATCCAGCCACGCCGCTAGGTCGGTGGCGGTGGCGGCGCGAAAGCCGCGGGCGCCGAACCACCCGGCGATGGCCGGGGCGTCCTGCACCCAGTGTTCGTCGTAGTCGGGGTCCAGCAGCACCAAACGCTCGCGGATGGCCCACCGCTTGAGGTTCTCCGGCGTGATCGCTACGGGCGCTTGGGCCTGGCGACCTGGGGCGGGACGCTGGGGATCGACACCGAAATAGCCGAATCGCCGCCAGCTCTCCTGCGCGGTACGCCAACGTTCCAACTGCGCTGTATCGGCGCCTGACAGCGAAGCGCAGTCGATCTGTCCGTCCCCCTCGCGCACACCGAGACGAAGTTCGACATCGCTGGCGACTTGGGTCTCGAACAACAGGCCGTAGCGGCCAAAGTCCCCGGATTGCAGGCGCAGACTCCGGGTGGCCTCGAAGCCGGTCCCCGCGGCGGAGAGCGTCAGCACTCCGGTACCGCGCGCCTGCACAATCAACTCATGCACGCCGACCGGTATGGGCACCCGGATGCCCATCGACTGATCAGCGCCCAGCGCAAGTACCGGCTTGGCGTGAGGCGGGGCCGAAGACACGATTTGCACCGGATTCCCATGAAGCGAACGCCAGTCGCCTGGGCCGGGCGGCTGCCCGAAGTTCCAATTCAAATCGGCGGCGACTCCCGTCGAGGCGAGAGCCAAGAGAAGGAAGCAGATGCGGAGCATCATGGAGTTAGGATGAACCACGTATGCGAAATGGCAAGGAGCAACGCTCAGCCGTCCGGCGCGGCAAGATAGCGGCCGTTTTGTGGATGGGCCTTGAGCGGATTGTTGATCGCGCTGTGGAATTTGCGCGGCGTGACCGCAACCCAGCGATCTTGAACTGATATCCCCATTGCTCTCGATGGCTGCTGGTCATCAGCCGGGAGTCGCTCGCCAAAAAGGAAAGGGCGAGAAGAGGGATGTGTCTCGTGTTCATGAACGTCACCAATAGGCAAATTAGCCGGGCAACACTCACAAATCTAACTTAACATCTGGTCCATTCTTCGGGGGCCATTATAAAAACGCTAGATCTTGATGATCAAACCGCGTTTGTAGAAACCCCAGGCGATCACCCAGTTCAGCAGCATGAAGCCTACCGCAAAGACAAAGGATCCCAGACCGTTGTCGCCCGCCAAGGGCACGGCGGTATGCTGGTAGAGCCACGAATATCCATTCTGTGCCCCTCCATTGGAGCCTGTCCACTTGATGGTAAAGAAGACGACTACCAGCATCTCGGAAGTGATGTAAGCGAGGAGCGGGCTGCGTCCAAAGACGTTGAAGAAGGAGAAACACCGGGCTTGGCCTTTGACCTCCACCAGCCAAAAGACCAGGGAGAGGATCAACAGCGATAGCCCGCCCACATACAAGGTGTAGGAGCTAGTCCAGAGCTTCTTGTTGATGGGAAAACCGAGCCAATAACTCCACAGAAAGCCACCGGCGATTAGCAAGAAGGCCGTGGGAAACATTTCGCTCAGCGCGTGTCGGCGGTCAGGCGTACGGTCGACGAACTGACCGGTCAGATACCCGATGATGAAAGTGACAATCGCAGGCAGCGTGCTGAGGGCCCCTTCCGGGTCGAAGGCGTAGGGCTTCCCATCCACGTGCTCGCCGTGGTAGAGGTGATTAGGCCCCATCAGCCACAGGTCGAGGCGCAACGCGGCGTTGGTCTGGAGGGAGTAAGGATCCGTCCCTTGTCCAAACATCCGCATCAGAGCCCAATAGCCTAAGAGCAGAAAGGCACCGACGCCGATCAACTGCTTGCGTGAAAGGCAAAGAGCCAGGGTGGAACCGATGCCATAGCACAGAGCAAGGCGCTGGAGAACTCCCAGGATCCGGATGTTCGCAAACAAGTCGGTGAAGAAGCTGCCCACCTTGCCGGTAAAGAGTGAGACGAGCAGGTTGGGCACATGCCACATCAGAAGCCCGATGAGGTACAGAATCGCCGTCCGCCGCCAAATCTTCACCAGTGCATCGCGATTGGCCTGGTGTTCGTACTTCTTCAACGAGAACCAAGCGGACACGCCGATGGCAAACAGGAAGGAGGGAAACACCAGATCGGTCGGGGTGAAGCCATGCCAGGAGGCGTGCTGCAGGGGTCCCCAGGCAAGCTCCCCGTTGCCAGGAGTGTTCACAATGATCATGAAGGCAATGACCATTCCGCGGAAGATGTCCAAGGAGAGGATCCGTTGAGAGGGAGTCGTGGCTGCCATGCCGTTTCAAGTTAGGTTGTCGAATCGCACGCCGCAGCAAGGTTCACTGTTGGCGCCCCAAGGTACCCGGGAGTCCACCCAGTGACCAGCTTTCTGGGGAGCATACTGGACGAGTTCGACTCTGTCACCAAGGGAGTGGTCGGGCGCGGTCACGGAACCGTCGTCCAGAAAAACCGATCAAGAATCACCACGCCGACCGCATGAGCACAAATCCAGGAACGGTGGGCTGCGGAGAGCCCGCCCTACCGATGATTACCGGCACCAAACCTGGAATCGACGTTCACGAAGTGGCTCACCTCCGTGTCCGCAGAAGTCCCTCCAAACTCCGCACCCAGCCCGAGTTTTTTGGCGCTTGGATTGCGTCGTTCATTCCGCCCACAGCGATGGTGCTGGCACGAGCCAGAGTCTGTCCCCAAAGGGCACGAGTTGGTCACCCAGATACAGCACCACTCCAGCGCGGAATTGGTTGCCGAGTTGATCCCGCAGCGCTTGGAGAGCCCTAAAGTCGGACGCCCCCACGCTGGCGCTCGCCTTCACCTCAACCGCTGCGATGGAACCATCGGGCTTTTCCAGGATGACATCGACCTCGGAACCCGTGGCGGTCCGGAAATGGTGGATGGTTACTCGCGGATCGGTCCGAGGGTCATGGTTAGATATTCACCATTTCGTGGTGATTTTGCAGGATAGAAGCTCAAGTGGTTCTACTTGAGTTTCTTGCGCTTTCTTTGGCCCATTCATCGCCCCCCCCTCTAGGCTGAGCGTAAGCGACCATCCAAATCCGCAGCAGCCCGTTAACCACCGCGTCGCCATTGGCGGGGGCCAGCCATCCCCAACCGCTTCATTTTTGAGAGCAGGGTGGTTGGCTTGATCCCCAGCAACTCGGCCGCGCCGCCGTGGCCGTACACTTTGCCTTGGGTCTGCTCCAGCGCGGAATGGATCATCTCTGACTCCTGAGTTTTCAGATCTCTCAAACTGCCTTTGCCAGCCGGATGCGTCGGTCGGGGGCCCTGTCCCTTAGCGATCGGCAGGCCGGGTGCCAGAGGCTCCAGATAGAAACGAAGGTCGCCGCCTTGCGCCAGGATCACCGCGCGCTCAATCACGTTCTGCAATTCGCGCACATTCCCCGGCCAATCGTATTCCTCCAATCGCCGCCGATCACTCGCCAAGAGCCGCGGTGTACTGATGCCCATTCGCTGGGAGGAAAGTCGCAGGAAGTGCTCTGCCAGCGGGGCGATATCTTCACGCCGTTCCCGAAGCGGGGGAAGATCCACCGGAAAAACGCTGATCCGGTAGTACAAGTCTTGTCGGAACCTTCCTGCCCGAACATCCGCCAACAATTCACGGTTGGTCGCAGCGAGGATACGCACACTCGTGGTGCGGGTGCGATCTTCCCCCACTTTTTCGTACTGCCCTTCCTGCAACACCCGCAGCAGTTTGCTCTGCAGTTCGATCGGGATCTCCCCCACTTCGTCCAACAAGAGTGTGCCCCCTTCGGCCAGCTCGAACCGACCCACACGGTCCTTGATCGCACCCGTAAACGCACCGCGCACGTGACCGAAAAACTCACTCTCGAACAGTTCCCGAGGAATGCTGGCGCAATTCACGCGCACCATTGGCTTCCCCCGCCGGCCGCTGTGCTCATGGATGGCACGTGCCACCAACTCCTTGCCCGTCCCCGATTCGCCTTGGATCAGCACCGTCGCTTCCGTCGCCGCCACCACCTTGATCTGCTCCAGCACCTTCTGCAGCGCCGGACTGGATCCGACAATGTCCCCGAAATGGCCCTCCACCTTGATTTCATCCAGCAGATAGGCATTCTCCAACTCCAGACTCCTCTGCCGCTGCAGACAACTCAACGCCCCCACCGTCCCCACGATCTCCCCCCGCGCGTTGCGATAGGGCGAAGCCTTCACGGAGATACGATGCGAGGAGCCATCCTTCCGGACCAGTTCATGTTCGTAGTACTCGGTGTTGCCCGAAAGTCGTTCCTGGAGCCGACGCTGCATGGTGGGCCAGTTCTCGGGAGGCGAAAGCAGCTCATAACTGATGCGTCCGATCAATTCCTCCCGCGAGTACCCCGTCATGCTAGTGATTTGCTCATTCGCATAGATGATCCGGCTCTCCTCGTTCGTAATCAGGACCCCTTCGGCCAGGCTGTCGAGGACATTGCGGTAGAACTCTTCCCTTTGGCTCAAGGCCCCGGAAAGCGCCTTCTGGTTCTGGCGTAAGACAGCCAATTCACTCTGCGGAGCCGTCTCCGAGAGTGGATTGAGCCATTCAACATCCTCGATTTTATCGACCATGGATGCAACGTACCACGAAAGATCAACAACGCAAAATCGATGATGAACAACGTCTTTTCGTCGAACAACGCATTTTCGTTGACCTGAAGCGTTACGAATTGGAGCTATTGAACTTGGATTATTCAATTATATACCAATTACTTACATGAGTCTTCACAGCAAACAAACCACTTGGCACGACACAGGCTATTAGTGGATAATTGTTGGTCAACGTGAACATAACACTCTCTGCTATTGAATTATGAAACCGATTCCGTCCCCCGATCTTCTCCAGGCTTTGGAATGGCGTTACGCAACCAAGGTCTTTGATGCCACCCGCAAACTCACAGCCGAAACCTGGGAGACTCTGCAAAAGGCCCTCGTCCTCTCCCCCTCCTCGTATGGTCTGCAACCGTACCATTTCCTGATCGTGAAGGACCCCGCCAAACGGGCTGAGATGGTCCCGCATTCCTGGGGACAGAAACAAGTGGTGGACGCGTCTCATTTTGTCGTCTTTGCAGCGCGAACCACCTTGAGCAAGGCCGACGTGGAGAAGTTCATAGAGCTCACGGCCCATCAAAGAGGCATCCCGGCGAATGCTTTGAAGGGATATCGGGACATGATGATCGGCGACCTCGTGGAAGGGCCTCGCAGCGCGATGGTTCAACAGTGGGGGACGTGCCAGGCCTACATCGCTTTGGGGAACCTCCTCACGAGCGCAGCCCTGCTGGGGGTGGACGCTTGTCCGATGGAAGGTTTCGTTCCCGCCGAGTATAACCGCATCCTCGGGCTCGCAGGCAGCGGATACACCGCAGTTGTGGCGTGCGCACTCGGCTATCGCGCCGCAGATGACAAGTATGCCGGCCTGAAAAAGGTGCGCTTCGATGCAAGCGAGTTGGTGAAAACCATCTAACCTCACCGGTGCCATGATTATCCTCCGCAAAGCAGCTGAACGCGGGCATGCCAACCACGGCTGGTTGGATACCTGGCACACGTTCTCCTTTGCGGACTATTACGACTCGCGCCAGATGGGTTTTCGGAGCCTGCGAGTCATCAATGAGGATACCGTACAGGGCGGCGCGGGCTTCGAAACCCATCCGCACCGCGACATGGAAATCCTGAGCTATGTCTTATCCGGCGCGCTGGAGCACCGAGATAGCTTGGGACACACCGCCGTGATGAGAGCCGGGGATGTTCAGCGCATCAGCGCGGGAACGGGAATCCTCCACAGTGAGTTCAACCACTCCCCCATCGAGCCCGTCCATTTCCTTCAAATCTGGATTCGCCCCGATCGAGCGGGGCACGCGCCGGGCTACGCGGAGCGGTCCTTTTCCACACTGGCCGAGGGGAGGCTGCATCTCATCGCCTCCCAGACCGGCCGGGAAGAGAGTATTCCCATCAACCAGGACGCCGATGTGTACCTGGCGAAGCTCCGGGAGGGAGACTCTTCCCGACGTGACCTGGATCCTGCCAGGCATGCGTGGATCCAAGTGGCGCAAGGCAGCATCCGCGTGAACGGATTCCCACTGGAAAAGGGGGATGGGGCAGCGATTTCCGGGGAGTCTTCCTTGAGCATGGTGAGTCAAGAAAGGTCACAAGTCCTCCTTTTCGACTTGGCGTAGTATTGTCGGATCTCGCCTCAGCTCTTGGCTGGAGAAGTCGACCTGAGTCTTTCCAAGGATTCGTTGAAGAACTGGCGCACGGGTGCACCTCCCATCGCCACAGCGCACCAGGCGGCTTCTTCGATCTCCGCTTCCGTCAGACCCATTCCAAGTGCCTTTTTCCAGTGCGTGTCAAAGCAAGGGGTACATCGGCTCTGAATCACCAAGGCCAAGGTGATCAACTCCTTGGTCTTCGCCGTCAGTACGCCAGCCTCCTGCACTGAACGCAGAAAGGCCCCAAACGCCCGCTGCGTTTCCGCGGCCGTACCGGACCGACCCGGGCTTGCGAACACGTCCGAGCAGCAACCTTCATGGCCCGAACCCGCGCTCGGAACGGTTTGAACTGGTTCGATCTGGACTGGATCCGGAGCGGAGGACATCCCCTGAGGCGTCGCAGGCGCACTGGGGACCAACTGAATGGAGGAGGTCCCGCGGGCAACGATACGTCCGATGACGTGGCAAGGAACCCCGCGGCGATGCAGCGCTTGCGATAAACCGCCCAAGCGGTCAGGAGCCACGGTGATCAGCAACCCGCCAGACGTCTGGGGATCCAACCCCAGATGCACGAGAGCGGGGTCTACCCCTTGGGCCACGGACAACAGTCCCGAAACATACTCACGGTTTCTTTCGATGGCTCCCGGAATCACTCCCTCCCGCAAGGCCTCAACCACGCCAACAAAAGACGGAAGCCGGTCAGCAAACAGTTGGGCGGTGACTCCGCCCTGCTTCATCATTCTCGCGAGATGGCCAAACAGACCGAACCCCGTCACATCCGTGCAGGCTGTAGCTCCAGCCTCAATCATGGCGTCGGCAGCCGGCTTATTCAGGGTGGCCATCGAAGCCTGCGCTTGAGCGACTCCTTCCGGGCAGCTGCGACCCACTTGCTGGGCAAAGGAGAGAACCCCCGTTCCCAGCGGCTTGGTCAGAACCAAAATATCGTCCGCCGCAGGCTTCTCCAACGCGGCCGCCACGGTGGGATCGATCGTGCCCGTAATGGCGAAACCCAGCTTGACCTCGGCGTCTTTGATGCTGTGGCCGCCGACCAGCGCCACACCCGCATTGCCGAGGACTTCCATGGCACCAGCGAGCATCTGGAACATGATCTCCCCCGGGAGTGTCTCCGAGGGAAACGCCAAAATGCTCAGCGCGGTGCGCGGCACGCCTCCCATGGCATAGATGTCGGACAGACAATTCGCCGCACAGATCTTGCCGAAAAGGAAAGGGTCGTTGACGCAGGGGGTGAAAACATCGACGGTCTGCACCAAGGCCAACCCATCAGAAATCCGGTAGATCGCGGCATCATCGGCTGCCGCCAAGCCGGAAATCACGGCAGGATCGCGCACTTCAGGTAATCGGCTCAGCACTGCGTCCAGATCGGCGGGGGCAATCTTGGAAGCACAACCCGCGCTGTGGCTGAGATCCATCAAGCGCACCGCCGCGGCATCGGCCAG
Organism: uncultured Verrucomicrobiota bacterium; assembly: GCA_964411985.1. Classification (GTDB taxonomy): domain Bacteria; phylum Verrucomicrobiota; class Verrucomicrobiia; order Limisphaerales; family J093; genus CAYPNF01. The sequence goes on along the minus strand of CAYPNF010000004.1, from coordinate 97,702 downwards.
GGGAGGACGTTCGCCTGCGCAGGGACATAGATCCTGCTCGCGAAGGAGGTCGCAGGGGCAAGGGCGGCGGACGTCGCAGATGCAGTGTCCCAACAGCTGGGACCGCTGCATGACCAGGCGTCGTTTTTCGAGATCGATATTCATCAAGTAGTTGGAGAAGCTGCCGTTGGCGGAAAGAGCTTTCTGGCCTCCACTCCTGGTGTCCGGAGGTTACCGTTGCGCACCGTGAAGCGTACCCGGTCGAGATAATCCAGAAGGGGCACGGCATACTTGCGGCTGACCGCCAAGGCGTCACGAAAGTCCATGGTAGAAAAAGACGACGACCGCAGGAACAGCTTCAGAGCAATCTGCTTGCCCGCCTCCACCGCGTCACGGTGCATCCAAGTACGATCGTCCAGGACGACCAGCACACCCCGCTCCACCAGCAGCTTGCATAGGGGGGGGATTTGTGGCGCAGGAATACCCAATAAGCCAGGCAACTCGTCCCGGGAGGGAGGCGTCCAGTGAGCCTTCCGCAATTGCTCAGCCAACGCGTCGAGCCTGGCCTGGTCGCGATCAGGTACCCGCACCGTCCAGCCCTGCAGCGCCACCAAACCCTCCCGCTCCTGCACACTCTTTTGAGCCAGGAGTCGGTCGATCGCGAGATCCGCCAACTCGCGGCTCACCTCCAAAGCCTTTGCCAAATCGTCTCGGCTGATTCCCACACTACTGCTGTGGGTTTGGTGGAAGCCGCGAATCGTCTCCTGAGCTTGCACCGCGATCTTTTGAACGGCGTTTGAATGGGCCCAGCCCCCACTCCGGGTACGAACCACTCGCCCTTCGTTGAGCAGGTTGGTGAGGACTTGGTTCATCTCTTCCACCTGGAGCAGGCATTTCGCCGCCAGCCCTTTTCCATCCATCGCCTCAGTGCTTTCCAACAGCATAGCCTCGCACCACTCGGCTGTCCTTCCCAAGGCGGCGCGGCGGCGTGCCAGAACCTCCAAGGTCCACGGGCGTTTCCGTCGCAACCGCGTATCGCTCACCCCCAGGACCACGCCTCCCCCGAGGGTCGTGAGCCGAGTCTGGCCTGCCACCACGCTGTTCGCCCGTACGATGAACCGCTCCCCGGGCACAACCGGCAGAGGTTCTTTTAGCCGAAGTTGCACCATCTGACTCTGCCCCGCCACCATCTCCGTCTGCTCCAGCATCGCGATGTGCGCAGAGACCGCAGCTGTGCCCAGGTGAAGCTGCACTTCCAGGTAGTCGTCGATCGTGCCCTCCACCGACTTGAGGATGCGCAATTCGGCTTCCGCCATCGTCACCGGCTGGGGAACCCCTCGAGAGCAGAGGACCATTCCCCGGCTCACAGAACGATGATCCAACTCCGGCACGTTCAACGCCACACACTCCCCTGCCCGGCCTTCGGTTGCATCCTCCCCCTACACCTGCATCCGGCGAAACTGCCCCAGCTGAGCGGTCGGCAACCGTTGAACCTCGTCTCCAATGCCGGCCTTGCCGTGCGCCGGAATCCCGGTAATCACCGTGCCCGATCCGCGAATGGTGAAGACATCTTCCACCCAAAGCCGGAAAAGGCCCGCGCAGGGGCGGTCTCCACATTGGGCCAGCACTTGATTGAGGGTATCGAAGAAATCGCCGTAGCCCTCACCGGTGATGTTGGAAAGCGGACAGATCGGCGCGTCCGCGAGAAACGTTCCCGCCAGGAGCCGCCGCAAGTCCTGGATCACGTAAGCCTTCCTTGCCTCATCCACCAGATCGGTCTTGGTCAAAGCCACCAGACCGTGCCGCAATCCCATCAAGGTGAGGATGTGCAGGTGCTCATGGGTCTGGGGCATGATGCCATCGTCGGCCGCCACCACAAAAATCACCACGTCGATGCCCTGAGCACCGGCGGCCATGTTCCGGATGAAGTCAACGTGGCCTGGCACGTCCACCACCCCTACCACCCTCTTGTCCGACATCTGGCAACGGGCGAATCCGAGATCGATGGTGAGTCCCCTCTGCTTCTCCTCCGCCAGGGTGTCGGTGTCACAGCCAGTCAGCATCTTCACCAGGGCGGTCTTCCCGTGGTCGACATGCCCCGCTGTCCCCAGCATGATGTTGCGGCGGCCTGTGCTCATGAAGCGACCCGTCCCAAAGCTTGGGCGACCAAAGGAACCTGCTCTTGCGTGAGGGTCCGAACGTCCAACCGCACCCGTTCCCCTTCAATCCGCGCAAACACGCAAGCCTGGTCCATCCGGAGGCGCTTCGCCAACTCCGAAGCACTGATCCCCGGAATGCGGACATTCACTCGATAGCTGCGGATGGCCTCATCTGGCAACGACCCACTGCCCAGGTAGGCAATGCTCTCTTCCACCGAAAGCTGGGCCCGGGGCACGCAGGAATCAATCTGGCGTGACAACTCCTCCGCACGTTGGCGTAGCTCGTCTAACGATGTGCAGATCATGCGATAAGTCGGATGCTCCCGCCGTAGCCGATCCACATCCCGGAACAGGTAAAGGGTCCGTTCCAGCATCATCGCACACACCTTGTCGACCCGCAGCGCGCGCATCAACGGGTGTTTGCGCAATTTATCCACCAGGGCTTTTCGGCCCACAATGATGCCACACTGCCCCGCCCCGATGAGTTTGTCCCCACTGAAAAGAACCACATCAGCCCCCGCGTCAATCGACTCGCGCACGGTCGGTTCGTGGGGAAGCCCGAATTGCTCGAGGCCCAGCAAAGCCCCCGCTCCCAGATCGTCCACCATCAGCACGCTGCGGGAGTGGGCTAACTCCACCATGTCCGGAAGCGGAACCTCACTGGTGAAGCCCACCACCCGATAGTTGCTGGGGTGGACCCTCATCAGAGCAGCCGTATTGTCGCCCATGGCCTTGGCGTAATCCTTCAGGTGGGTTCGGTTGGTAGCCCCCACTTCCACGAGTTTGGCCCCACTCTGGGCCATCACCTCGGGGAGCCGGAAGGAACCCCCAATCTCGATGAGCTGTCCCCGGGAAACCACCACCTCACGCTGCGCCGCCAAGCCGGCTAATACCAGCATCGTCGCCGCCGCGTTGTTGTTCACCACCGTGGCAGCCTCCGCCCCGGTCAGCTCGGTCAGGATGTACTCGATCAACTCATCCCGCTCGGCCCGTTCTCCCGTTTCCGGATCCACCGCCAGGGTGCAGTAGCCTCTCAGCTCTCCAAGCATCGAATCCACCACACAGCCGGGAACCACGGCGCGCCCCAAGCCCGTGTGCAGGATGATCCCGGTGGCATTGATCGCTTCACGGATTCTTGGCTGAACGGACCGCTCCAGGCAGGCTTGGGCCAGGTCCAACACCTGAACCGTCAGGGCTCCAGAGCCGGTTTCCAGGGTTTCCCCAGCCTGACGCAACTGCTGTCGGACTTGCCCCGTGGCCTGACGAAGGGACTCGGTGACCAAGCCGAGGGGATGAAACTCAAGCCATTCCACGACTCGTTCGTGCTTGAGCAACTCCGAGATGGAGGGGATCTTCCGGAACAACTCCTCGTTTCCGCTGGATTTCATGAGCTCAGAATCGTTTCTGTCTGGGTCCGTCTTCTGGCGTGCGAGGATGCCCTCCCTCCGTCTTCGGGTCAATGCGCATCCACCGTCTCCAGCAGGGCCTCCACCCTTGCCCGAATCCGGGCCGAATCCGACGGGGAATAGTCCGTGGTGATCTTGAGGTAGGGTATCTGGAATTCCTCCTCCGCCAACCGCCGCACCAGGTACGCCTCGACGTCATAGGTCAAACAAGCCTGCCAAACCAGGTCGATGATGCAATCCGGCCGGTATTTCTCCACCAGGGAGCGAAGCAAGTCCATCCGGCGAGCGTTGGAGGTCATCACCGAACAGGGCAAATGGTAGTACTTCCGCGCGATGGCACGAATCGGGTCGGGTTCGTTGAGATCGACATCTTCCAGGATCGGCTTGAGCCCGGTGCAATTCTCCATGCAGACCACCGTGGCTCCCGAGGATTCAATGACCTCCACGATCAGTTCCGCACCGTGCACAATGGGCACCCCGGTCAGCAGCACCCGCTTCGCACGAGCTTTCCTGCCACCCGAGGAGGCAACTTGCGCTCCGACTTGCTCGTTTTGGCAGAGCTCAAGGATCTTCTCGTATTGCTGCAAGTCCGCTTCGATTCCCGAGATGAGGCTCTTTAACTCGAGCAACTGACGCCCGGTGATGGGTGGCCGTTCCCGAATCATCAAGTCCGCGAGCCGACGGCGCAGGCTCCGTTCCCGGTTCATCAGTCGAATGGCGTCCCGCAAGCGGTCGTCCGTAATCTTCACCCCAAAGCGATCCTCAAGCGCCGAGCGCAACCTGGCGACCTCCCCAACCCAGTACTCGAAGGCATCCGGATCGTCTGCCCGATGAGGCAGATGCAGGACGTGCATCGGTTTGGTGGCGCCCAGCAACTCGTACATCTTCTTCTTCCCATCACAGGTGGTCTCCGCAACGACCAGGTCGGCCCATTTCAGGAAAGGGTTCCGATCCAGCACGTGATAGCCGAAGGTGGACTTGATCAAAGGGCAAAGGTTGGACGGCAAGTACTGCTCCGCCGCCGGGATCGTCGCCGCAGACCCTCCGCACAAGCAGACCGGGATTCCGCCAGCCGCGAGAATCAGTTCCCTAGGGGTAAACTCGCACAGGATCCCCACCATCGGCCGTCCCTGCGCCTTGGCAGCCTCGGCGTAGTCATAGCAGTGATCCACCATGTCCTGGAACCAAGCCAAGTGCCCTTCAACGGACGTCACGGGTATCTCGCACGGCATGGCCAAATGGTCGCAGGCAACCCAGGATTCTTCAACCTTCTTCCTCTGAGCCGAGAGGAAGGAACTGACTTCACCATGAAGGACGTGAAGGATCATGAAGAGGGTCTTTCTTCCTGTTTCTTCATGAACTTCATGGTTGAACCTCCCCTCCCCTTCTTCCTTAGGCGACCGCCAGGAGCAAGTGTCACCGCGTCATGACAAGTGTCACAGGCGTTTTGTGACACTGAATCTCACAAAACTCCTTGAGGTTCAAAGGTGCACCGCTCAAGGACACCAAATGTCACATATGTCACAGGGGGTTGCCGTTCACGGCGTAAAGAACGCCGTCACAGCTCCAGCCCCGCCAGGTAGGTGACAACGTGCCCCTTTCGTACCCCTTGGGTCGGACGGATCGTCTTCACCAGGCAAGACGTTAAAGACGTCCGAAGCGTCGGCACTGCAGCTGAAGATGGTTTCGTCGGCACGCGACAAGAGGGTACTGAGCGCTTCAGAGGTGAAGTTCTCGACCAAAGGTCTGGGGCAGACGAGTTGTTTCTTCAGCTCGTCGATGCGCATCCGCTTTTGGTGGAGAATTCCTATGATGTCGTGGCTTCCCGTCTCATCATTGGTACGGGCACCTGGAGTACTCGGGACACCTCGGACATAATAGCGGCGAGTCCACTGGGGAGGCACTCCGAGGGGAAAGGGTCCGGGAGGGCTTAGGATGGGTCTTCGTTGGTGGAAGTGGGTTGGTGGTGCTCGGGAACTGGGCTTGAGGGTTCAGGGTGGAGGACTGGCCATGCCTGGCGTTGGGTTTTCTCTTGGATGCAAGGTGGATTCATAATCATGATCGAAGAGACTACCTCCACTGGCGAAAAACCTGGTTACCTTCAGTTCCGTCTATTCCGTCCATTCCGATATTTGCGCTGGTGGTGGGTGGGAGTGGGAGAAATGAGGGGAGTGAATCCGCAGACGTTTGGGATTGTCGCAGATTGGGGAAGAGAGAGGGAGCTTCATTTGGGTGCCGCAGACAGCCTTGTCTGCCGTCTCGCCGACTGCCGAGTCGGCAGGCCTTCCGCCTTTGCCCACGAAGCGGGTTAGGCAACCCGCGACACAGCAGGTTTGGCAACCTGCGATACGGGGTGCCGCAGACAGCCTTGTCTGCCGTCTCGCCGACTGCCGAGTCGGCTGACCTTCCGCCTTTGCCCACGAGGCGGGTTGGGCAACCCGCGAAACAGCAGGTTTGGCAACCTGCGATACGGGGTGCCACAGACCTTCCGCCTTCACCCACCACGCAGGTCCGGCGACCTGCAACCCCTGTGACACTTGTGACGTTTTCTGTTTCTTGGGGTCGCCCTCCTGAACCCCAACAAGTTGGACGAGATTCGGTGTCATAAAACGCCTGTGACACTTGTCACGACGTTGTGACATCTCCTCGGTTTGCGGACGCTCCACCATGAAGACCAGGCCGACGCTACTTTTTCAGCTTTCCGGACCGTTTGATCACGGAGAGAATCAGCAAGAGGGCCCCGCCAAAGAAAGCGGCTGCGATGCCGAAGGCGACCCACTTCAGGACCTTGGCCTGTTTGATCATCCGCTCGGAATCCGCGCGCTGCTGCATTTGAAACAGCTCAAACTCCTTGTCCAGATTGCCGGCGAGCAAATTCTCATCGCGCAGATTCAGGATCTGCCAGTGTGCGGCCTGATCATGGAACTCTTTAGGAAGTCTTTCCAGTTCTTTGGCTTCTGGGGCTCGAAACCCAATCGTGGCCCAAAACGGAGAGGCACTCTTGGTCCAGACCCGGAAGAGCCCGTGGTTTTTCGTCAAGACATGCATCCGCTCCCAGAGCATTGGAAGCAACTCTCTCTCTCCATCGGCACTATGGAAGGCATCGCTATGCAGCATGCCCTGGCCGGACTGAATGCGAATGGCTAGACAACCCGCCAGGACCCCGTCAGCCCGACTCACTACCTGAAATTCCGTGAGATGTTTCTCTAACTCCAAGGCGGGCAACCGTGCGGTGAGCCAAAGGCCACGCAAGGTTTGGAGGTCTTCCAAGGTCGCCCGGCGCACTGTGCACTTGTTAGGATCCACTCGCGGCAACCTAGCATGAGCCAACGGGAAGGTAAAGAATTTGGTGGCGAACCCGAGGAAATCAGGATTCTATCCCGTTCTGGTCGTGAGCGAGAGCAAAACCATCCAACCCGCCAAAGCAGCCCGTAACCTGCTGGGGATTGTCGCCTTTCTCGGGCGATACCCCGGCAGCGTCAGCCTTTCCCTGGGCCTGCTGCTGATCGTGTTGGGTTTAGACCTGGTCCTTCCTCAAGTCCTCGGCGACGCGTTGACCCAACTACGGATGCACGTCGACTGGGGAGCCTCCTTCGATCCCTGGGTCTACGCGCAACTCTTTGGTTCGATCGTCCTCATGCGGGCCGGAACCGCCTACGTCTTGGGGCCGATCCGGAACCGTCTGATCCAACGCAGCCTCACGGATATTCGCAGTGAAGTTTACGACGCGATCCAGAGGCTGCCGTTTGCCTACCATGACCGGACCAACTCTGGAGAGCTGATCTCCCGTTCCACTACGGACGTCTGGCGGCTGCAGGATTTCCTGTTCGCATGTCTGTTCCTGAGTGTGGACATCGTGGTGGCCCTTGTAGCGACGATGGCCTTGGTCTTCGCCGTCCACCCGGTATTGGGTTGGACCGCGCTGGCGACCATGCTCCCCACCGTAGGGTTGATCATCTGGTTTGCAGGCAAACTCCAACCTCAATGGCGGAAGGTCCATGACCTGCACAGTTCCATGACGAGTGTCATTCAGGAGAACATCGCCGGAGTTCGAGTGGTGAAAGCCTTTGCCCAGGAACCTGCCCAGGTGTCGAAGTTCAAGGGGCGAAAAGACGAATACCTGGACGTCCTGATGAAGGCGGTCAACTACTGGGCTGCGAGGGTTCCGTTTGCCCAGTTCATCTACGGACTGAGCCTCCCGCTGGTACTGTGGCTAGGCGGGCGGATGGTCATTCAGGGCGAGTTGGTGATTGGCGACCTCGCCAAGGTGGTCTTCTACCTCATGGCTATCGGACATCGTGTGGGAATGGTGGGACAGTTCACCAACATCCTTCAAAACGCCAGTGCCAGTGCGGAACGGGTCCTGGAAATCCTGCATGAACCGCGTACCATCCTGGATGGCAAGCAGCCTCTGCTTCCGGGTCCGGGTGAGGTCCGCTTTGAAGGGGTCTCGTTTCACTACGCCTCGAACAAACCCTCGGTGGAAGACATCAGTTTCACGGCGTCCCCAGGCCAAACTGTGGCCATCGTAGGCCCCACCGGATCCGGAAAATCGACCTTGGTCCACCTCATCCCCCGCTTTTACGAAGCAACCCAGGGGCGCGTTCTCCTGGACGGGGTGGATGTGCGCGAGCTGCGCTTGGCAGACCTTCGGCGTTCCGTCGGGGTCATCTTTCAAGACTCCTTCCTCTTCAGCGCCACCATCGCTGAGAACATCGCCTACGGCCGCCCGGAAGCGACTCTGCCTGAGATCGAGGCCGCCGCAAGGACAGCCCAAGCCCATGAATTCATTGTCCAGCTGGAATCCGGTTACCAGACCGTCGTTGGCGAACGCGGAGTCACCCTGAGCGGAGGACAGAAACAGCGGATCGCCATCGCACGGGCCTTCCTGATCAATCCCAGAATCCTGATCCTCGACGATGCCACCGCCAGCGTGGATCCGGAGACCGAACGTATGATCCGGGAATCGATGGTTCGGCTCTGTGAAGGCCGCACCACCTTCATCATCGCCCACCGCGTGGCCACCGTGCAACGTGCGCATCAGATCCTCGTGCTGCGCGAAGGCCGCATCGTGGAAAGCGGGACTCACGAGGGCTTACTCCAGAACGGGGTGTTCTATCGGGAAATCTTCCAGCAGCAGCTGCACTCCTAGACCATGCCGAGCCACGAGGACATTCGAATCGAGGAGGAATTCGCGCAGAAGCCGATGAACGGCCAGACGTTTAGGCGGCTCTTTGCATACACCCGGCCTTATACCAAGACCTTCACCGCCAACCTCGCCTTCACGCTGCTGGCTACCGTGTCAGGGCTGATGGGACCCAAGATCATCCAGGAGGGGATCGATCGTTTTCTCGCGGGATCGTTGAACGCCTCCTCTGCCGGTCGTGGGATCGCCCTCGTCAGCCTCCTCTATCTCGGCAACCTGCTCATCGGGTGGGGACTCTCTGCCCTTCAGGTTCGGACCGCCATCGCGGTGGGGCAAGGGGCCATGAATGACCTGCGGGTCACCGTTTTCGAGCACATCCAGCGGCTGTCCCTGAGCTATTTCGACAAGACGCACCAAGGGAGGATCATCAGCCGTGCAGCGAGTGACATTGACTCCCTGGACCGCATCATGACCTGGGGAGCGACCCAACTACTCTCGAACGGTCTCATGTTTTTTGGGGTCGCCATCCTCATGCTGCGCTACGACTGGCGTCTGGGGTTGGCCATCAGCGTGGTACTTCCGCCGCTGGCCCTGGTGACCAACTGGTTTCAACGAGAAGGAATGAGGGCCTATCGTGGGATGCGCCAGCAATCCTCACGCATCACCTCGGTGCTGGCCGAGAGCATCGCAGGAGTGCGAGTGGTGCAATCCTGTGGCCGGGAAGCGCTGAACCTCACCCGGTTCCAGGAAGTGCATGAGGCTTACGGGGACCGCGTCCTGGTGGCGGCTCGCATCTTCCATACGTACATGCCGGTGGTAGGGATGTTCTCCGGGTTGGCAACCGCCATCATCCTGGGTTACGGCGGATACCTGGTGACGCACCGAGAGATCACGGTGGGCGAGCTGACCGCCTTCGTGCTGTACCTCGGCATGTTCTTCGGCCCCATTCAGACCATGGGGGATCTCTACAATGCGTTGCTTTCCACTGCGGCGAGCGCGGAACGAATCTTCCAGTTGCTCGACACGGAACCTCAAGTGCGTGACCGACCGGGTGCGGAACCCCTTCCTCCGGTGCGCGGTCATATCCGTTTTGAGAACGTGCGGTTTCGGTATGACACCACGCCGGAGAACACCTGGGTGCTCGATGACGTAAGTTTCGAAGCCCAACCGGGACAAACCGTGGCCCTAGTGGGTGCCACCGGCTCGGGCAAGACCAGTATTGTCAGCCTGCTCGCCCGATTCTACGAACCGCAGCAGGGTCGTATCACCATGGACGGGATCGAGCTGGTCTCCACCACGGTGGCTTCCCTCCATGCCCAACTCGGAATCGTCACGCAGGAGAACTTCCTCTTCACCGGTACTGTCATGGACAACCTGCGCTTCGGTCGGCCCGGCGCCACGGAGGACGAAGTCAAAGAGGCAGCCAGGACCCTGGGGACACACGACTTCATTGCGCGACTGGGGAAGGGTTATCTGACCAGCATCGGCGAGCGTGGGGCCAATTTGAGCGCCGGGGAACGTCAGCTCATCTGCTTCACCCGAGCTATGGTGGCGAGGCCACGGATCCTGATCCTGGACGAGGCCACGAGCGCGGTGGATCCCAAGACGGAATCCACCATCCAGCACGCCCTGGAGCAACTGATCGAAAAGAGGACTTCGTTTGTCATCGCCCATCGGCTCTCGACCGTGCGTCACGCCCACCTGATCCTGGTTTTGGAGAAGGGGCGAATCGTCGAGAGAGGCACGCACACCCAACTGGTCGCAGCCGGTGGCGTCTACGCCCGGCTTCACGAGGAATTCGTCCGTTTCGAGTCGCCTCCTGCAGGATCAGAATCCCCAAGTCACAACCCGTGAGCGAAAAGGCTTTTCGCAAGGTGAAGGGCGCGCGTTCTGCGACAGCTTTTGGAGTGCGGTGCGGAGCGAAAGCGAAGTACCGCTTTTCCCCTTTCCACGGTACTGGGCGTGGGAAAGCGGCCCCTATGGGCGCACGCACTCCCAGACGGCCTTTCGCCTCACCTCCGCAAGCCGGATGGACAAGGCTGGATTCCGCGCGTAACCTCCCCCGCATGCGTCCTCGGTTCCAAACAAAGCTCGGGTACGGAGAAGTGCTTCCATGATAACACCCACACAAAAAGGATCAATCCGGCTCATGCGAGTCGCGGGAATCCAGGTTTTTCTGCACTGGTCCTGGTTCCTGGTGGCAGCCGTGGAGGTCCAAAACCGCGCCAACTACTACACTTCCTTCATTTGGAACGTACTGGAGTACCTCGCTTTATTCCTCCTCGTGTTACTGCATGAATTCGGCCATTCCCTGGCCTGCCGCCAAGTAGGTGGAAAAGCCGATCAGATCGTCCTCTGGCCCCTCGGAGGGGTTGCCTACGTCTCCCCTCCGCAGCGCCCCGGCGCGATGCTCTGGAGCTTGGCAGCCGGCCCTCTGGTGAACTTGGTGCTGGTCCCCGTGCTTTACTTGCTAGGAAAGGTGAGTCTCGCAGCGGGCTGGCCGACAGACCTGTCCAACGTCCACTTTCTCCTGCGTGCCATCTGGTACATGAACCTTGCCCTCCTCATCTTTAACCTGCTCCCCATCTACCCTTTGGACGGAGGCCAGATCCTGCGGTCGCTGCTCTGGTTCGCCTTCGGACGAGCCCGGAGTCTCATGCTCGCCAGCATCGTCGGCTTCGGGGGTGTCATCCTGATGGTCCTCTGGAGTGTGGTGTTTCAATCGGTCTGGATGGGGATCCTGTCGGTGTTCGTACTGCTGAGCTGCTGGGGCGCGTTGCGGCAAGCCTCCGCACTGGCCAAAATCGCCGCCGCGCCGCGCCGACCTGGGTTCGCCTGTCCTTCCTGCCATGTACCGCCCGCCATGGGGGCCTTTTGGATGTGCTCCCAATGCCGGACGCCTTTCGACACGTTCGAGACCCTGGCCACCTGCCCCAAGTGCAGCGCCCGGTTTTCAGCCACGTCCTGCCCCGAATGCGCCAGCCTCCGCCCCGTAAGCGAATGGGTCCTGACACCGCCCGCCTGACACCAGGCTGCCTGCCCTATTCTTCCCTCACCCGATGGCGAATCCGGTCAGCCGCCCAGGAGGCATGTTCGGCGATCATGGGATCAGAATCGGAGCTCAGGGCCTCGAGCCGCGGCAAAATTTCGATACCACCGGTGTTTCCCAACACGACGCAGGCATTTCGGATCAGACCTTTTCGTTTGGTGCGAAGCAGAGATGTGCCTGAGAATCGTTGCCTGAACTGTTCCTCGGTCAGATCCAGCACGGAAACCGGATCCAGGTCGGCGATTCCGGCCAACCGCTCTTCTTGGAGCGCTCGAGCTTCGGTGGCAAACCGGTTCCAGGGGCAGGCCGCAAGACAGTCGTCGCAACCGAACAACCGATCCCCGATCGGCGCCCGAAACTCCATGGGGATGGGGCCTCGATTCTCGATGGTGAGATAGGAGATGCATCGGCGGGCATCGAGGTCGAAAGGGGCCACGATCGCCTTGGTCGGGCAAGCCTGAATGCACATTGTGCAGCGCCCGCAATGGTTGGTTTCCGAGTCGTCCGGCTCCAGTTCCAGCGTGGTCAGGATTTCGGCAAGGAAGCACCAATTGCCAAAGCGGCGATGGATCAGGTTGGTATGTTTGCCGATAAACCCCAGACCCGCTCGCTGCGCCAAGTCGCGCTCCAAGATTGGCCCGGTGTCGACATACCAGAGGGACTGCGTCCGCCCCCCTCCGATTTCTGAGATCCAGTCGCACAAAGCCTCCAATCTCTTCCCCAACACGGCATGGTAGTCCCGATAGTGCGCATAGAGGGCAACGGCAGGTTTGCGGGTGGGGTAGCCGCGCGACCCGGAAGCACCATAGTTGACCGCAAGGCACAATACAGACCTGATACCTGGCAGCACGTGTTCAAGGTCGCTTCGCCGGGGTAAGGAACGCTCCAGATACGCCATATCCGCCTGTTGCCCCCGGCTCAACCAAGATCGAAAGTGGTGCAGGCTGTCAGGCGGGGCAGGACTGGTGATCCGACAATCGTCGAACCCGAGCCACTCTGCACGGGCGCGCACTGACTCACGGAGATCCATGTTCTTCACCGGAGAAAGGCTTTGGGGGATTCCAAGGCCATCAGGTGGAAATGGTGCATGATCTGCCTCGAGACTTCGCGCGCACAACGGTCGTTCACGTTGAGGAGCAAATCCGCTTGTCGGTACACCACAGATCGTTGCTGTAGAAGACGTTCTATCTTATCCAATGGATTCACGTCCTGAAGCAAAGGCCGATGGCTCTGATGTCGGACACGATCCAGAATCACCCGTGCGGATGCCCAAAGGCACACCACCATCGAATGCCGCTTCAGGGAGGCCAGATGTTCGGCATTGGCTCCCACCCCACCTCCGGTAGAAATCACCGTTCGCTCCACCTCTGCCAACTCTTCCACGACCTGCGCCTCCAAGGCCCGGAAGGCCGGCTCCCCCTGACGAGCGAAGATCTCGGAAATCGGCATGCCCACCCTTCTTTCGATAAGGGTGTCGGTATCTACAAACCGGAAACCCAATTGGTTGGCGGTCAACACGCCAACGGTCGACTTCCCGGTCCCCATGAAGCCGATCAGCGCAATGTTCCGGAGGTTGCGGTTTTCAGACACAATCCAAGCATCCCTCAATTTTGCATCGGGCGCACTCTTTTTTGGTTTCCAAATGGGCCGGAAGTGGCTACTCATGAGGTATGTCTCAGGATGCAAATTCGGGAGAGAGACAATTCCGGGGTATTCCCGTCTCTGCTGGAGTCTGCCGTGGCAAGGTTTTCGTGCTCAGCCGACCCCAAGACACCCCCGTGCCGCACTATGCCATCTCCGAATCCCAGATCGCTGAGGAGACAAACCGATTGGAGCAGGCGCTCCTTCTGACCCGCAACCAAATCCTCGAGATCCAAGGACGTGTCCAAGATGGCATGGGCTCTTCCGAAGCCCAGATTTTCGAAGCCCATCTTATGGTCCTCGAAGACCCCGTGGTGCTGCAGGAGGTGATCCGGCATGTCGAGCGGGACCGGGTGAATGTGGACTATGCTTTTGCCACGGTTTCGGCCAAATACATCACCGCACTCGAGGCGGCTGAGGATGATTTTCTGCGCGAGCGCGTCAGTGACATGCGGGATGTGGCGACACGGGTGTTGCACAACCTTCTCGGTCGCGAGCATGGCGGAGAGTTCTCCCAACCCAAGGAACCATGCATCCTGGTGGCCTATGACCTGACTCCGTCGCGCACAGCACTTTTGGATAAGAAGCTGGTGCTCGGTTTTGCCACCGACCAGGGCAGTAAAACGTCGCATACAGCGATCCTCGCCAGGTCGCTCCAGATTCCAGCGGTCACGGGTTTGGTGGATGCGAGCCAGCAGCTGGTCACCGGGCAACCCGTGCTCTTGGACGGCTACAGTGGAATGCTCGTGCTGCATCCAACCGAGCAGACCCTCTACGAGTACGGCCAGGTGGAGCGAAAGCAACTCGCGTTGCGCGACTTGCTCGTCGAAGTTCATGACCAACCTGCGGCCACCCTCGATGGCAAGCGCATCATTTTGTCCGCCAACGCGGAGAACTTGGAAGAGGCTCCGGCCATCCTGGCGAACGGCGCCGAAGGAATCGGTTTGTTCCGCACGGAATACCTCTTCTTGAAACGGGATTCTCTCCCGACGGAGGAAGAGCAGTATCAGGCCTATTCCCAGATGGCCAATGCTCTGAAACCTCAGCCGGTGATTATCCGCACCCTCGATCTAGGTGGGGACAAAGCGATCGCCTGCCTGGGTGTTGAGAGCGAGCGCAACCCGTTTCTCGGCTGGCGCGCCATCCGGATCTGCCTGCAGGAGACCGACCTGTTCCGCGGCCAACTGAGAGCGATCCTGCGAGCAAGCGTCTCGGGCAACATCAAGATGATGTACCCGATGATCTCTGGCGTGGATGAGCTGCTCCAGGCCAACGCCCTCCTGGAGCAATGTAAACAGGAGTTGAGGCTCCAAGGCGTGCCGTTTGACGAAAAGCTCGAGGTCGGAGTGATGATCGAGGTGCCCGCGGCGGCCATGATGGCCGATCACCTCGCCAAGCGCGTGAGCTTTTTCAGTGTCGGCACCAACGATCTCGTTCAGTACTCCTTGGCGGTGGACCGGATGAACCCGAAGATCGCGCATCTCTACGAACCGACCCACCCCAGCATTTTACGCCTGATCAAGCACACCGTGGATGCCGCTCACGCCAACGGCATCTGGATTGGGGTCTGCGGTGAGATGGCGAGCGATCCGGTACTGATTCCCATCCTCATTGGGCTGGGAGTCGATGAACTGAGCACCGCCGTGCCGCTGATTCCTGCCGCCAAATACATGATCCGTCGACTGAACTCCGTCGCCGCCAAGGAACTAGCTGACTTTGCCGTCAACTGCGAGAGCGGCGCTGAAGTCCTGGCTCGGGCTGACGCTTTCGCTCGATCCATCGCCCCAGCGCTCTTCCAGGACATGAAGCAGCCCACCTAAGCGCAGATCGAACCGATCCAGCCCTCTCTTCCGCTCGCGAACTTTCTCTGGATTCGTTCTTGGGAACCAGAGGAAACCGTGTTACAGTAGGCCGGTTTATGAAACTGCTCATCCTGGCCGCAGGTTATGCCACGCGGTTGTATCCGCTAACTCTCAATCAACCCAAGCCCCTTTTGCCAGTCGCCGGCCGACCCATGATCGACCATGTGATTGATGCGATTTTGGCAGTTGGCAACATCGACGAGGTGATGGTGGTCACGAACGCCAAGTTCACCCCTCATTTCGAAACCTGGGCCCAGAACCGAAAAACCACGGAAGGTCCCGCCATCCGGGTCTTCAACGACCGATCCACGGATGACACCAACAAGCTTGGCGCCATCGGTGATATTCACTTTACCATGGATCAGGCCAACCTCGAGGACGACCTGATCGTGGTTGCCGGCGACAACCTGTTCAGCGAGAAGCTAAGCGGTTTTGGCGAATACTGCCGGCTGAGGCACGCGCCCGTTCTTGGGGTGTACGATGTCGGCGACCTCGAAGCCATCAAGAAGTACAACTCCATCTCCCTGGATGCTCACGGACGCATCACGTTCTTTGAGGAAAAGCCGAAGGATCCCACCTCCACCCTCACCGGGATCGCCCTCTACTACTATCCCAAGGAGTTTCTCGGGTGGATTCACCGGTACATGGAAGAAAAGAATAACCCCGATCAGCCAGGACGCCTGGTTCAATGGCTCTATCCCCAGACCCCCGTCTATACCTGGCGCGTGCCTGGGATTTGGTACGACATTGGTTCCAAGGAATCTCTAGCGGAAGCGGACAAGGTTTTCTCGGCCCGCGGCCAGTAGGATTCATCACCTCTGCCTGATGGTGGCTTGGGTAACCAATCGGCGCACCGAGGCGGACCGGAATCGTACCGCAGACAGCCTTGTCTGCCGTATCGCCGACTGCCGAGTCGGCTGACCCTTTCGCTTTGCCTACGAGGCGGGTTAGGCAACCCGCGAAACAGCAGGTTGGGCAACCTGCGCCACGGGTATCACGCAGGCTGTCTGCGGCACAAGTCACTTTTCTTCCTTCCCAGTTCCCAGGAAACCGTTACAACAGCGGCGTTCGAATGAATTACTGGTTGGTCAAGCAAGAACCGGAAGCCTACTCCTGGACTCAGTTGATGGCAGACAAGTCCACTTCTTGGACGGGAGTACGGAATTTCCAGGCCCGAAATCACCTGCGCGCCATGCGCCGAGGGGATAAAGTCCTGTTTTACCATAGTGTGACCGAAAAGCAGGTGGTCGGCGTGGCCTGCGTGTCCCGCGCGGGCTATCCCGATCCTACCGCCAAGGAAGGGGATTGGTCCGCCGTGGACCTCGAACCTCTCGAGCCGCTTCGCTCGCCCGTCAGTTTAGAGCAACTCAAGCGAGATCCCGGCTTGAAGGAACTCCCCCTCCTGAAGCAGTCACGGCTCTCGGTCATGCCGATCACGGACGCGCAGTTTCGAAGAATCCTGCGCCTGGCCGAATCCTGATTCCGAGGTTCGGCTTTCCCTCTTTTGTCCTATGCATTCAATTTCGACGGTCATCTTTGACATGGATGGTGTCATCGTGGACAGCGAACCGCGCCACGAACAGGCCTTCCTGGAAGTGTTCCAGGAACTCGGGTACATGCCCAACCACGGGATCGACTTTCCTGCCTATTACGGAAGCACTGACCGTGCAGTGTGGGTTGATTTCGTAAAACTCCACCATCCACCCCAGAGTATTGAGGAACTCGTCCTCAAGAAGCAGGAACGCTTCCTGCAAATCCTCGCCCGGGACCGCCCCATTTTCGCTGAGATCCCTGCCCTTGTGGCACGCCTGGCCCGACGCTATCGACTTGGGCTCGCTTCAGGTTCGGTCCGAACCGTCATCGATGCGGTGCTCGCTTTACAGGATCTCCGACGCCATTTCGGAGCGGTGCTCAGCGTTCATGAAGTCGCTCGTCCCAAGCCAGCTCCGGACGTCTTTCTGCGCACCGCCGAACTCCTGGGAGTGAAACCTGGAGAATGTTGCGTGATTGAAGATTCCAGTCTGGGAGTCGAAGGCGCGTTGGCCGCAGGTATGCAGGTCATCGCCATCACCAACACCCTCCCGGCCGAGAAGTTGTCCCGAGCCACCCACGTTGTCTCCAATTACGCCGAGCTGGAGAAAATCCTCGTGGAATGACGGCAACCGCGGCTGAGGCCGGCTGGTCAGTGTCAGAGCTTCCGAGAATTGGCCGCGCCGATTTCGATGTCCTTGGGGGCTTCGAGTAGCAAGCGCTTCAAGTCGGAAACAAAGGACTGCACGTCCTCAGGTTGAGTGTCCCAGGCGCACATCAGGCGGCATCCGCCCTGGCCGATGAAGGTGTAGAACTTCCAACCAGCCTTCCTCAAAGCCACGACGACGTAGGGGGGGAGATCTGCAAACACAGCATTAGCTTGACGCGGGAAGAGAATCTTCACCTCCGGGATCTGCACCAGCGCATCGTGCAGCATCCGCGCCATGTCGTTCGCATGGGAAGCGTGCCGAAGCCAGGCCCCGCCCTTGAGCATGCCGAGCCAAGGAGCTGACAAGAATCTCATTTTGGAGCACAACTGGCCTGCCTGCTTGCAGCGGTAGTCAAACTCGTAAGCCAGTTCGCGATCGAAAAAGACGACCGCTTCGCCCACTGGGATGCCGTTCTTGGTCCCACCGAAACAAAGCACATCCACTCCGGCTTGCCATGTGACTTCCTTCGGCTTCACCCCGAGCGACGCCACGGCATTCGCAAATCGGGAGCCGTCCATGTGCAGTTTCAACCCCAACTGCTTGGTCTTGGCCCAGATCGCCTTTAGATCGTCCGGCGTATAGACGGTACCCACCTCCGTCGCCTGCGTCACGCTCACCGCACGGGGCTTGGGGAAATGAATATCACTCCGCTTCGTGACGATCCGTTCGATGCCCGCCGGATCGATCTTGCCGTTGGGTCCGGGGATCTGGAGCACCTTCATGCCATTGGAAAAGAACTCCGGAGCGCCACATTCATCCGTCTCCACATGCGCGATCTCATGGCAAAGAATGCTGTGGTAAGACTGCCCCATCGAAGCGAGGGAAAGCGAGTTGGCGGCCGTGCCATTGAACACAAAAAACACCTCGCACTGCATCTCGAACACTTCCCGGATCATATCCGCCGCGCGCGCGGTCCAAAGGTCATCGCCATAGCTAACGGCATGCCCCTGGTTGGCCTCCTGCAGCGCCGCCCAGGCTTCGGGGGCCACTCCCGCATAGTTGTCACTCGCAAAGTGCCGCTTGATTTCCACAGTGGTGCTCATAGTTGATACAGGCCGGAGCATGCCTCCGTTCCGGCAACTTGGCGAGTCTTTTGAGGATGCAGAGAAGCGACTGCCCCCCCGGAATTCCGCCAGGTCTTGGAGTGCGCCGACAAACCGCAGCGTCGATGGCGCTTTCGGAACCGTCCCAACTCTCCCGAGGCTCAAGCGAGATGACCGTAAGCCCTCGGAATCCCTGAAGCCATGCCTTTGTCGCAGCCTTAATCGAAACCTTCGTCGGACTTGGTTTGGTTTGATGAAGACTTCGACAAAGGCTGCGATTAAGGTGGCGACGAAGATGGCGGTTTCCCCGGGGAACCCGCACGCGTCATGTAGTAAAGCACCGGCACCGCCATGCGGCTAATGAGCAGGCTCGCCAACTCGCCCGCCATCAGGGAAATGGCCAAGCCTTGAAAGATAGGGTCAAAGAGGATGACGCCCGCACCCACCACCACCGCCATCGCCGTCAGAAGCATCGGCCGAAACCGCACCGCCCCGGCATCGATCACTGCTTCGGCCAACGGCATACCCTCCGCCAATCGCAGTTCAATGAAATCCACCAGGATAATCGAGTTACGCACGACGATCCCGGCCCCGGCCATGAAGCCGATCATGGAAGTGGCGGTGAAGAAGGCACCGAGCACGCCGTGAGCGGGAAGGATTCCCACCAGGGAAAACGGGATGGCCACCATCACCACCAAAGGTGTGACGAACGATCGGAACCAGCCCACCATGAGGATGTAAATCAGGATCAGCACTGCGCCGAAGGCGGTGCCTAGATCGCGGAAAACCTCCAGGGTAATATGCCACTCGCCATCCCATTTGATGGAAGGCTGATGGTCGCTGAACGGTTGGACCGCATTGTAAACCTTCAACGTCGACTCGGTACCCCCGAACTGACGGGGATCCAGCTTGCTCAGAGCCTGGTTCATCTTGAAGATCGCATAGACCGGGCTCTCCACGACACCGGCCACGTCGCCGATCACGTAGGTGACGGGTTGCAGGTTTTTGTGGTAAATGCTCTTGTCCGTAATCGTGGTCTCCAAGCGCACCAGCTCTCGCAAAGGTACCAGGGCCCCGTTCGACGTCGGAATTCTCAGCGCCAATAACTCCTCCGGGGTGGTGCGCAACGATCTTGGTAACTGCACCGTCAAGTTCACGTCCTCTTTCTCCAGCGGTTGGTGGATCAACCCGGCCTGACCACCAGTGGTCGCCAGCCTCAGCGTGGTACCGATCGCCTCGACGCTAATCCCGTGCAAGGCAGCCTTGTCCCGATCCACAACAAAGCGGTTCTTGGGCTGGTCGGCCTCCGCATACCAATCGGTGTCCACGACTCCCGGCGTACTGTAAAACACCTTCTTCACCGCCTCGGCCAAGGCTGACCGAGAGGTCTCGGTTGGCCCGTAGATTTCGGCCACCAATGTCTGGAGTACCGGCGGGCCAGGGGGCACTTCGGCGACAGCCACCCGAGCACCGTGCTTGGCGGCAATCTCCGTCACCCGAGGTCGGATCCGCTTCGCAATGTCGTGGCTCTGCGCTTTTCTTTCGCTCTTGGAGACGAGATTGACTTGCAGGTCAGCCACATGGGAGCCACGCCGCATGAAGTAATGCCGCACCAGGCCGTTGAAGTTGAAGGGAGCCGACACACCGACGTAGACCTGGTAATCTGTCACTTCCGGTTCCGTCCGAATCGCTGCGGCCATTTCCCGAGCCGTCTCGGCGGTGGTTTCCAGAGAACTGCCTTCAGGCATGTTCAGGATCACCTGAAACTCACTCTTATTGTCAAACGGGAGCATCTTCACCTTGACCCAGCCAATCCCGACCAAGGCGGAAGCACCCAGGAGCAAGAGGGTGATCCCCACCAGAAAGGCCACCCTCCAACGTACCTGCTGAATCATCGGAGCCATGACGCGCCGGTACAGGCGGGTGAAGAAGTCCTCCTCGTGGGCGAAATGAGAACCATGACTCGCCTCGGTTGCAGCGGGCACGGATTCCTTCTTGATCTCCTCCTTCGGTGTGCCCCACCGCAGCATCCGTATCGCCGCCCAGGGTGTCACCACGAAGGCAATCACCAGTGAAAACAGCATCGCCGCGCTGGCGCCCACCGGAATCGGCCTCATGTAAGGCCCCATCAATCCCCCTACAAAGGCCATGGGCAAGACTGCGGCAATGACCGCAAAAGTAGCCAGGATGGTGGGGTTCCCCACTTCGCCAACCGCCTCCACAGCCACCGTGGACCAGCTCCGCCCACGGTTGTGGGAAAGGTGGAAATGCCGGACGATGTTCTCCACCACCACGATCGCGTCATCGACTAGAATGCCGATGGAAAAGATCAGGGCGAAGAGCGTGATCCGGTTCAGCGTGTAGCCGTAGAGGTAAAACACTAGCAGCGTCAGCGCCAAGGTCGAAGGAATAGCTACCGCCACAATCCCGGACTCTCTCCAGCCCAAGGTCAGAAGGATCAGCAAGGACACGCTCACGACGGCGATGGCCATGTGGAAGAGCAGTTCATTGGACTTCTCGGCAGCCGTCTCCCCGTAGTTCCGGGTGATCGAAACTTCCACCTCCTTGGGCAAAGTGTGTCCTTTCAGCGTCTTGACCTTGCGCAGAACCTCGTCCGCTACGGAAATGGCGTTTGCGCCCGGCCGCTTGGCGATACTCAAGGTCACCGCCGCCTGCTCCCGGAAGGCGCCGCCGTCCGCGTTCCCGGTCCCGAAGAAGACAAACTGGGAAGGTTCTTCGGTACCATCCACCACTTCAGCCACTTCCCGCAAATAGACCGGACGGTTGTCATAGACGCCCACCACGATGTTCCGCACCTCGTTCGCGTCGGTTAGAAAACCACCCGTCTCCACCACCACTTCCTGATTGTTCCGCGTCAAGGCTCCTGCGCTCACCTGGCGGTTCGCCTGTTGGATCATCGGAACCAGGCCGGCCAGACCGATGCCCCGCGAGGCTAGCTTGGCCGGATCCGGTAGCACCCGCACCTCCCGCCGGGCACCTCCGATCAGCGTGGTTTCCGCCACAAGCGGCACCTGCTTCACCGCGTCATCCACCTGGGCGGCCAACCTTCTCAGGGCCAGGTGATCATATCGATCACTGTGCAAAGTCAGGGCCAAAATCGGGACGTCATCAATCGACCGCGGCTTGATCAACGGCGTCGAAACCCCATGAGGAATGCGATCGAAGTTGGACTGCAGTTTTTGGTTCAACTTCACCAGGCTTCGCTCCACGTCCTCCCCCACTTTATACCGGACAATCACCAGGCTCTCGCCCGCGCGTGAGGTGGAATAGACGTACTCGACCCCTGATATTTCCCACAGCAGTTTCTCCATGGGACGAGTCGCACGCTCCTCCACTTCCTTCGCGGTGGCCCCCGGCATGGAGACCAAAACATCCACCATGGGGACCTTGATCTGCGGCTCTTCTTCGCGCGGCAAGAGGTAGACCGCTCCCGCCCCCAGCAAGACGGAGGTAAGGACGATCAACGGCGTCAACTTGGAATCGATAAAGGCCCGCGCGATCCGCCCTGCGACTCCAAGCATGGATGCCGACTGCACTTCAGAATGATTTGACATGGCTTTACGTCTGTTCCTCGAGACTCAGATTCTCCCCGGCTGGAATCCTCCAAGCCTATTTAGCCTGCAGGGGCTGGCCATCCAGAAGGCTCTCCGCGCCCTCCACCACGATCCGTTCGCCGCTTCTCAGACCAGAGAGGACTTCCACCTCTCCAGCTGCCACTTTGCCCGTCTTCACTAGCCGCAGCTGCGCGGTGTTTGCCTCATCCACAAACACCATCTCCATCTGGCCGCGGCGCACCCAAGCCGAAGCAGGAACACGCAAGGACTGATACTCGCCCGCCGAAACGAGGGCCCGCCCAAATTGCCCTGGAGCCAAACCCGCCGTAGTCGGTAGATCCAGCTTTACGCGGGTCGTTCGGCTTCTGGCATCGGCCGATGGGGCGATTTCCACCACTTTGCCAGGTACGGTATCGGGCTGAGAGGCAAAACGGGTTGGAATGATATCACCGGGCTTGATCCGCTGGGACAAGGCTTCTGGAACGTCCACTTCCAATCGCAGCTGCTCCAGGTCCTCCAACTCCAGCAGGGATTTGCCCGGGCTGGCGGTATCCCCCAGATCGACCGTTTTTCGCATCACCACGCCATGGAAAGGAGCCCGAATCACCGTGTAATCACGCAGTGTCTTCGCCTCGTCCACGGAAGCTTGAGCTCCCCGTTGCCGTGAGGCTACGGCATCCAGTTCCTGTTGCGTAGCGGCTTGCTGCGCGAAGAGGCCCTGGTAGCGCTTGAGTTCGCGTCCTGCCTGCTCGGCCAGCGCCGACGCCTGCTCCAACCGCGCCTCAATCTCCTTGGCGTCCAGTTCCACCAGCAAATCTCCCTTCTGCACCCGCTGCCCTTCCACCAAGGGCATCTGCTGAATCCGCCCACTAATCTTCGCCTCAATCACCGCCCGCAACCGCGAGTGGACAGTCCCAACCACTTCTTCCTGCAGGGCCCGCTTGGACTCCACCACGGTGCCCAGCCGAACCTGTGCCGGTGGCAGCGCGGCTTTCTCGGAAGGGGTCTTCTTGCTGTGACAGGCAGTTAACAGGGTTGCGAGGGTCAGGGTCACTCCGACAGGGATCCAAGTATGCTTCTTCATAGCGAAATCCTACTTCTTCAAAACTGGGATGAGATCTGGGGAAGCCCTAAGGCCTTCCTCAACGCCGCCAAGGCAATCAGGCGATCTGCTTCGGCTTCCGCCCTCCGGACACGCGCCGTCGTCAGATTCGTTTCCGCATCCACGAGCTGCGAAGCCAGGGTCATGCCTTGCTCAAATCGAACGCGGGTCAACCGGGCGCTCTCCTCGGCTTGTTGGATCGCTTTTGCCGTCACTGCCAATCGCTCTTCGGCTTCCGACAGATTGAGCCGCGCCTGCTGTACTTCCAGATCCACTGCCAACCGCACTTTCCGTTCCTCCTCTTGCGCGACTTCCAAATGAGCCCGCGCTTCAGCGACCTTGGACTTCGTCAACTGACCATCCCAAAGGTTCCATTGAACAATCGCCCCAGCCATGTAGCTGTCCCCGTCTCCGTTGAACTTCCAGCCGTGGTCGTAGTCCAAACTCCCAAACGCACTCAGCTTCGGCAGATACCCAGATTTGGACTGGCGCACGCCCGCCTCCGCAGCTTCAGCCCGGTACCTGGCACTCGCCAACTCCGGACGCCCTGAGAAATCCTCTGAAGCCGGCAGAGGTATCGGCTCCGCCCTGTCTTCGATCTCCAGTTCCCCCTGCTCCATCCCAAGGAGACCGCGCAGGGCTCTTTCCGCCAACTTCCTGGCGTTGCGCGTCCGAATCAGGTCCTCCCGTGCCTGGGTAAGCCTCACCTCCAGGTCCAGCACCTCGGAGTGCAAGAGGGTCCCGTTCTGCTCTCGCTTCTGGGCTATCACCAGGTTCGCTTCGAGGGCCTGGATCGCCGATTCCGTCGCCCGCACGTATTGCTTGGTCTTGGCGATGGTGTGGAAGGTTCGGGCCGCTTCAAATCCCAAGGCGTTCTGCACCGCCTGGCTGTCAGCCTTGGTAGCCTCCTTGGACGAGCGAGCAGCCTGGCGCGCGGACTTCGTTTCGCCCCCTTGGTAGAGGGGAAGGGTCACCACCCCGCGCACGTTCAAGTTGTCCGCATCAGGCACATTGTTGAAGTCCAAGTCGCGACTGTACGACCTCTGGTTCAGGGCGTACCCAAAAACGCCCACCGGATTGTCCGTCCAGGCGTAGGAGGATTGTAGCTGCAGTTTTGGCCAGACCGTGGCGTTGGCCTGCGCTAGCGCCGACTCCGAGATCCGGATGCGTGACTGGGCGATTCGAGCATCAGGGTTGTTCGTAAGCACCAGCGCAATGACTCGTTCGAAAGAGAGAGGGCCTTGGGTGGGTTGTTCCGCCGCCAAAACAGACCTGGCGAGCAGCACCACAATGAAGGTAAGATATTTACCCAGAGGAAGATAGGAATATCGTTCAGTCAGCCGTCTCATAAACGTCAAGAGTGGCATGAGAATATCGGAATCCAGTGAGGATACCGACTCCCCTACAAATCCGCAAGGAAGTACCTCTCCGGTCTACTGACCGGACTTGGGCTCAGAGCATTTCTCCGAAGGTCCGCAACAGCAATCGCCCTTGCCCACTCCTAAAGCGCGCAGAATGTTCTCGGCTGGGCAAAGCCCGGTAAAGGCCGATTGGATCAGGTTCACTCCGACAAAGGCGGTGAGCAGCAGGCCCCATTTGCCCACAAAGTAGTACAGGACAAGGCTCAGGAGGATCATGGTGCCCGCCATAACTCGGATCGCGTTTTCCATTTTCATAGGTCGTTGGTCACAAGGTACGTTCACATTCACTGTCCATCTACGCAAGCTCTAGAGCCCGGTCATCCGCAAAAGTTACAGGGAATCGTTCGAAGATTGCCTTCCCCCCCTGCGGCGGGTTAGTTTTGCTAGATTGTAGACAGCAGACTCCCTCCGTATGGCGAAGGATTGCATAAGAATTGGCGGGGCCCGGGTGCATAACCTGAAGAACCTCTCCCTCGAGATCCCGCGAGACAAGCTGGTGGTCATCACCGGCCCCAGCGGTTCAGGCAAGTCCTCGCTCGCGTTCGACACGATCTTCGCCGAAGGCCAGCGAAAGTACATGGAATCGCTCTCCGCCTATGCCCGGCAATTCCTCGATATGCTGGAGAAACCGGACGTGGATTTCATCGAAGGTCTCTCCCCCGCCATCGCCATCGAGCAGCGCACCGCCGCCGCCAACCCTCGATCGCTCATCGCGACCACGACGGAGATCTACGACCACCTCAGACTCCTCTACGCTCACGTAGGCCAGCACCACTGTCCCATCACCGCCGAACCCATTCGGGCCCAAAACACCTCCGAAATCGTCGATTCGCTGCTGGCCCTCCCTGCGAAAACCCGTCTGATGCTGCTGGCCCCCATGGTGCGGGATCAGAAAGGGGAATTTCGTGATGTGATTGAACGTATTGGTAGAGAAGGCTTTGTTCGAGCAAGAGTGGACGGCGAGTTCGTGGAGACTGGAAACCAAGCCCGGGTCAAACTCGACCCGAAACAACGCCACAACATTGAGGCGGTCGTGGATCGACTCCTGGTGGACCCGGTCGGTCGAACGCGCCTCAGTGACTCGGTGGAAACCGCCCTGAAGTGGGGCGAAGGCCGTCTCGTGGTCCTCCACCAACCCCCGGGCACAGCAGATGCCCTGTCGACCTGGAGTGAGACCTCCTACTCCAACCGTATGGTGAGTCCCTCCACCGGACAGAGCTATGAAGTTCCCACTCCCAAGCATTTCTCGTTCAACTCTCCCCAAGGAGCGTGCACCGTCTGCCACGGACTAGGGATGAAGTTCGTGTTTGATGAAACCTTGGTGGTACCGGATCCCAGCAAGAGCCTGGAACAGGGGGCAATCCTGGCCTGGCGCCGAGGAGGCAAGCGAATGGTGGTGTACTACCGGAGCATGATTAAGGGGGTTGTAGAACACTATAAGCAAAACCTGGAAACCAGCTACAAAAACCTGGCGGAATCGTTCCGGAAAGTGCTGATGTGGGGATCGGGTACGGAAGAGGTTCCCTTCCACTTCTCGCGAGCGGGAAAGACGAGCTCCATCTCGAGGCCCTTCGAAGGAGTGATCCCCAACCTGCAGCGGCTCTACGTGGAGAGCGAAAGCGAATTCACCCGAAACCGATTGAAAGGATTCATGGCGCTGCAGCCCTGCGATGCCTGCCAGGGAAAACGGCTGCGACCGGAGATCCTGGCCGTGACCATCGGACGGGAGCCAAGGGAGGGCTTGCGCCCTCCGGCGAATCCGAAGATACCCGGGTATTCGATCATGGATCTTTGCGGAATGTCCGTGGATCAAGTTGATCAATTCTTTGCCGGCTTGGCACTCAGCGATTTTCATCAGAAGATCGCTGCAGAAATCATTCGGGAAATCCGCGCGCGCCTTGGTTTCCTGAAGAACGTCGGGCTTGGCTACCTTACTTTGGACCGGGAAAGCGGCACTCTCAGCGGTGGTGAAGCCCAGCGAATCCGGTTGGCAACACAGATCGGCGCGGGATTGGTCGGTGTGCTCTACATCCTGGACGAACCGAGCATCGGTCTGCACCAAAGGGACAATGGCAGGTTGCTCAAGACCCTCGAGGGGCTCCGGGACCTGGGAAACTCGGTCATCGTGGTGGAACACGACGAGGAAACCATCCGGCGCGCCGATTACCTCCTGGACCTCGGCCCCGGAGCGGGCGTGCATGGGGGCGAACTGGTCGCGGCGGGGTCGGTGGATCAAGTCCTCAAGAACCCGCGTTCTCTCACCGGACGGTACCTGACCGGTGAGTTGAGCATCACTCCGCCCCGCAAAACGAAAACGGTGGGAGAAAAGGGTTGGCTGGGCATCTACGGAGCTCGCGAAAACAATCTTCGTAATATCGATGTCCGAATCCCGTTCGGGGTTTTGACGTGTGTCACTGGGGTCAGCGGATCCGGAAAGAGCACGTTGATCGACGACATTTTACGCCGGGAACTTGCTCGATTCCTTTACGGTGCCACCGACCGGCCTGGCCTGCACGGCGGACTTTCCGGGATTGAGCACCTGGGCAAAATGGTGGTGGTCGATCAAACCCCCATCGGCCGCACGCCGCGCAGCAACCCCGCCACCTACACGGGAATTTTCAACCAAATCCGCGACCTCTTCGCGAAACTCCCCGCTTCCCGGGTGCGCGGTTATGAGGCCGGACGGTTCAGTTTCAATGTCCGCGGCGGCCGGTGTGAGAAATGTGGTGGGGACGGCCTGATCAAGATCGAGATGAACTTCCTGCCTCCGGTCTACGTCACCTGTGAAGCCTGCGGGGGAAGGCGGTACAACCGGGAGACCCTCGAAATCACCTACAAGGGACTCAACATTGCGGACGTTCTGAACCTGACGGTGGATGAAGCTGTCACCTTCTTCCGGGCCGTGCCACAGATTTACGATTCGTGTCTCACGCTGGCTGAGGTAGGTCTGGGGTACCTGCGTTTGGGGCAGGCCGCCACCACCCTCAGCGGCGGCGAAGCGCAGCGATTGAAACTGGCCACAGAGCTTAGCCGCAAGTCCCTGGGCCACACCCTCTACCTTCTCGACGAACCCACCACCGGCCTCCACTTCCACGACGTCGCCAAGCTGATGGAAGTACTGTTCAAACTGCGAGAATCAGGCAATACTCTGGTGGTGATCGAACATAACCTCGATGTCATCAAATGCGCCGATTGGGTCATCGACTTGGGCCCGGAGGGTGGCGACCGGGGCGGAACGGTGGTCGCGCAAGGCACCCCGGCGACCGTCGCACTTTGTCCGGAGAGTCATACCGGCTCCTATCTGAGGAAAGTCCTGTCGCCCGGCACCGCAACGCCATGACCCGGCCCCACCCTCATCCTCATCCCTTCCGCATCATGTGGCGAGTGCTCTTGATGGCCCTGCTGGTTTTCCTTCCACTCCGAGGGCAAGCCGCTTCCACCGCTGAAACCAGGGCTCAGGAAGCCATCGTTCGCCAATTCCAGGATGGCCTTTTCGACTTTGTCGATAAGGAGAGCCTCACCTTCATCAAGCAGTACCCGGAATCGGAACTGTTGGCCGGCGTGGTCCTGCTCCGCGCCCAAGCTTTGCTGAAACTGAAGCTGCAGGACGAGGCGCTGAACCAGCTCAACGAGAAATCAGCGGCCGCAGGCAAGCTCGCCGATGAGTTTCGGTTCTGGTCAGGCCAAGCCCGGTTGGAAAAGGGAGATCTCCAGGGAGCGGCGCACGTATTTGGACAGGTCGCCTCGGAGTTTCCCAGCTCTCCCAGGCGTCTCGAGGCTTCGTTCCTTCAGGCCTCGCTGCTCGTCAGGCTGGGCGACCATGCGCGCGGAATCGCTCTGCTGAAGGAACTTGCCGGAACCCCTCCCCCAACCGCAGGAGACCGAACGCCGGAGGATTGGGGAGCCAGAGCCGGGCTCCTTCTGGCGGAGACCCTGCTCAAGGCTGGTGATGCGGGAGAAGCCTTGAAGGCCCTCGAACCCCTGGCCTCCCGGAAGCTGGGGCCCGAGCTGGAATGGCAGTGTCAGCTGTTTCAGGCACGAGGCTTACTGGCCGCGAATCAGCCGGCACCCGCCAACCAACACGCCTCCAACCTTTGGACAACGGTCACCAACAGCCTAAGTCGCGAATGGCTCGCCGAAGCCGCGATCACTCAGGGGGAGATCCTGGAGCGTCTCGGTCAAACCAACGCGGCCCTCCCTTATTACTCCCGGATTCTTTCCGAACCCGTGGCCTCCTCGTTCCGCCGGTTTGCGCTGCAAAAGACCATCGAACTCAGCCTCAACTCGGGCAACATCCCCGGAACGGTCGCCCAGCTCCAGGCTTTTGCTGACCAACATCGCGACGATGAAATCCTGGATGTCGTTCATTTTGCGTTGGGGGAACTCCGTCTTCGGGAGTACCGGCAGAATCGAGCCACGCCCGGGAACTTGGACTTGACCAACCTGCTGCGCCAGGCCCGCGCTGGCTTTGACATGGTTCTCACCAACTACACCAAGAGTCCCCTCACAGGTCTGGCGCATCTGAACCGGGGATGGACCCTCTGGGAGGAAGGGGGCTCACAGTTGGGAGAGGGCCTGATCTCTTTTCAAGCCGCGGCTAGCCGGTTCCCCGGCGGACCCGAAAGAGCCATCGCCCTCAGCAAAGCCGCAGACTGCCAGGAAAGATTGGGAGATCTACCAGGGGCCGTCAGCAATTATTGGCAGGTCATCACCAACTCCGGCGGAGGGACCAACGTGGTCAGCCAGGCCCTTTTGCAGGCATTCAAAGTGACGTTGGATTCCGGCCAACTTCCGGGCGCGGAGTCCGCAGTTCGCTATGCCCAGCAAATGCAGCCACCTGGACAAGTCCCGGTGGAAAGAATGATCCTTCAGTTAGCCAGACATCTGAACGCCAAGAGTCAGAGTTCCGCGGCGAGATCCTGGCTGACCAATACACTGCCGACCCTCACCGACCCGCTTCTTTCCAGCGAGTACCGACTCACCCTCGCAGCCACCTTCGAACAGGAGAATAACCTCCCCGCCGCGCAGATGGAGTACAACCGGTGGCTCGAGCTCGCTTCCACCAACCAGGCCATACCGAGGGATGTTCTGGCCGGAGGCAACTTCCAGTCCGCCCGCGTTGCCTACCAGTTGAGTGCCGACACGAACAGTCTCAGACTCCTGACGAACTTTATCGCCTCCTTCCCAGAAAGCACCAATGTGCCCCAAGCCCATTATCTCACCGGAGAGTATTACTTCGGCCTCGGGGATTACGAGCAAGCGCAGCTCAGCTTCCAGCAGAAGCGGCTGCTTGAAAACACCAACGCGCCTTTCGGGGAACTGGCGTGCCGCGCTCGCCTGATGGCCGGACGGGCCGCCGTGGCTGGGCAACGGTACAAAGATGCGCGGGAACACTTCGTGTGGGTGATCACGAACGGCCCCCTATCCAGCCTCGTAGTCAACTCTCCCATACCGGTACCCGTCGCCGCCGAGGCCTACCTGCTCCTCGGAGGCCTCTTTCTCTCCGACCCCGGTGACTTGTCCACAAACACCGCCGCTCGGTACCGAGAAGCTCTCACCTCCTATTCCAAAGTCGCGGAACGCCTTCCTCCCAACGAGTACGTGCCCACCGCCTGGGGGGAAATCGGTAATTGCTACCTCCAGCTCGCCGCTCTGGATCCCAGTCAAGCCTCGAAGCTCTACGACAGCGCGGCCGACGCCTTCACGAAGGCCATGGCGACCAATGCCGCCATCTCCGTGCGCAGTCAGGCTGAAGTGGGGCTGGGCATCGTCCTGGAAAAGCATTCCCTGCTCAAGCCACCCGCCGAGCAAGCCGCACTGTTGACCAGCGCCCTCGACCACTTTCTCCGGGTCTTCTACGGAAAGAACTCGGGCGAGAGCGAGCAGCCGGATCCATATTATGTGAAGCAGGCCGGACTCGCCGCAGCCGAGTTGGCCGAGAAAATGAAACGCTATGAGGTGGCAGTGGGGATCTACGAACGCCTGATCGCCGAACTACCACTCCTAAGGGCGCGTTTCGAACCCAAACTACTTCAACTCCGCCAACTCGCAAGTCCCCCGCCTGCGAAATGACAGCGGGGGAAAAATAACTAACTCTCCTGTTTGACACTCGTTCACTCGAGGCCTACGTTCCCATTAGAGCATCGGAATCGAGAGTAAGCTTGAGAGTTTCTAGAATGGCCGGTTCCAATGCCAGTGACTCCTGCGAATGCAGGAATCTTTCGAGGCCTAAGGGTGGTTAGACTGCCGAGGCCGGATACAATGCCGTTGCGTGCGATGCGCAGCGGCTTTTCTTTTTTCAAGCTCGGGGGTTCGATCGTCCGGCGAGCCTCTCAGCGCAGGCACAGATTCGCTGAATCCCCTCCGCAGCCCCCAACGACAGTCCAATCTGGCCGCCCGGAACGTCCTCCTCCCGCGGGTTGATGCGGATGAGTGTGCCGCTTACGCCAGCCAGAACCCTTGTGCCCCCCCGGAAGTCGGGCAAGCCAGAGTCAACCCCCATGCCAGCGCCTGCTGTCACCACCAGCGCGTCGGCGGCGTTGACGGCTTCGGCTGCTCGCCTGACTTCGTCATCGGTGCTCGCGGCCATCGGTCAGCCCTTTCCGCGGCACTTCTTGAACTTCTTCCCGCTCCCACAGGGACAAGAATCGTTGCGGCCAATCTTGGGCTGGTTGACGTAAGGCTTGGGGGCCAGGTAGCTGGTGCTCACGGCGGCAGCAGCCACGGAATCCAGCATCTTCAGCAGCTCCGGGGTAATGGCTTCGCGCTGCTCGATGGCGGCTTCCATCGCCCTCATCGGGAACCTGCCTGTGTAAGGCTCCAGTTCTTGCAGGATCTCAGGAACGGTCATCATCAGGAGAGGAGTATCGTTCAGGGTGGCGCCGGTGTGAAGCCCATTGAGGCGGCGGCGCAGGGGGGGATGGTTCCAGCAAGGGCTTGCGGCTGATGCGCGTGCAAGGAACGTTCGGTCAAACGGCTGATCCTATCTGTTGCCAATATAGATCGGACCCGAATGGCGCTCCGCGTAGAACAACGTTCCTGAAACCCGCCTGCGCCTTGAGCCCGGCAGCGGTCGCCAGCGACTTTTCGGAAACGTCGATGCAGGTAAACACCGCATCGGGGCTACGCTTAACCAGGAGGATTGACCGGCACGGTGGCCACCGCTAAGAGCGCCAATGCCATGACTTGCACCTGTTACCCGCGATTTGCAGAACCTTCGTGCGAGGGTTTCAACCGCCGCTGGCAGGATCTACGGGCTCGACAACTACTGCGCGCTGCGTTGGGAGACCCTGTAGCGCGTGTACGATTGCGTGAGTCCAACGATCATCATGATCACGCTCGGCCAGAACGTCAGAAACGTTAGTATCCCTAAACCGATCGGGTTCGGATTGGGGTCATCGGTCACCCCCAACCATGCCAACAGGATGACCACCAACAAAGGCCCACTGCCCAGTATGAAGAGGATCAACCCAGTCCAGAATACTCGCGAAAAGCGAAACTTCGTTCGTGGCGGACCCTCGATCAGCGGAGGCTGACCCGGTTCTAACGTGGGGTTTGTGTTCATGAGTGGGTGTCTTTCTCCAGTTTGGGAAGGGCTGTTGTCGGCGTTCGCCGGCGTGCCCCCTGTCCAACCTTCATTTCCTGTAAACAAACAGCACCCCCTCATTGTCCATCGTGAAGGTGCCGCCCTCGATGATGCCGGTGGTCGTTCCCGCACCTTGCCACTGCATAGTCAGTTTGGAACCCTCCTTGGTGTAAGTTGCGCTCACCTCTCGTGTGGCCTCAGACCCCGAAGGTGGAACGAAGACCGTTTTGGTGCTGCAGGTTCCGTCGGCTTTGATCGTGAAGGTGCCGGAGCGCACCTGTAACGCGGTGCCATCGTGAGAGACACTGGCGGGCACTTTGTTCCCGTTGACGGTAACCAAGGCGTAGACGCCCGATGGATCGCTGCCAGTGGCGACTTTCGCCTCCGCCTTGCAGGAGGACAGGAGCAGTCCGACAGTCAGAAGGGCACATAATGGAAGTGCGTGTTTGGTGATGGCTTTAACGGGGTTGTGATCTGTTTTCATGGCCGCAGATTAGCCCGGCCTCGGCGGAGGGTGTTAATCGAAAGAATCGACCGGCGCATTCGCCCAGTCGATGGTCGCGG
Source organism: uncultured Verrucomicrobiota bacterium (assembly GCA_964411985.1). GTDB lineage: Bacteria > Verrucomicrobiota > Verrucomicrobiia > Limisphaerales > J093 > CAYPNF01. The sequence continues at coordinate 64,930 of CAYPNF010000004.1, read as the reverse complement.
TGATGCCGCCCCTCATCCGCTCGCCGAAATCAACACGCCTGCGACCGGTCGACGTCAGGGCGAGCTGCAGCAGGAGGTAGATGAGCACTGGAACCGTCCACGGGGTGGTCACGAGCCTCACTCAAGAGAGAGAGGAGTAGCAAGGTCAGGGGTCGGCGGTCGCCTTACCGAGTTGGCACCCGTGCCGGAAAGCCAGAAAGGTCCAAGATCGATGAGATCTCATCGTCGCGCCTGAAGGTTTCAACGAACCTCGTCTTTCCAGAAGTCGGTTAAGCTGCAGAGCGAAGGGTGAAAACCGTTGGCGATCATTTCGTTCCACGCGTTGGTCTTGGTCCAGCCGTCCTGCCAGACGCGTTTACAACCAACGATCAAGCCGGTTCGGTCCTGCCCGCGTTTGCAGTGAACGTAGGTGCCGGGCTTGATGGCTGCGACCGCATTAGACAAGCCTACACGGTCGGGCTTGAGCAGTATCTGGTGCAGCGTGTTGATGGGGAAATAGTGGACAGTCATCCCCAGCGCCCTGGCATCTTTATCCGATGCGTCGGATTCCAAGTTCAATTTAACGACGTTGCTGACTCCTAGGCTCTGGAGATACGCCCAGCCCTCCCGAGACTTGGGCTGTCCACCACGGTAAACACTGGGATTGCCGGGCACCGGCCTGAAGTTAGGGATGTCATGGCTGACGAAAGTCGGGACTGTCGAGCAGCCTACCAGCGCCAGACCCAGCAGAAGCGCGTAGAATTGTTTCATACTTCCAACTCACCGGGCGGGCGCATTTCCCATCCATAGCCGCCTGCGCGTGAACCACCGCCGATTGTAGATAACCGGGCCATGCGTGTCCCGCTCACCCTTTCCGTGCCATCGCTTTGAACCACGTGTAGAAAAACGTTCCCTCTTCCATCTGGTCCACACGGGACAGGTCGGCGATGCCCTGTTCGTAAACCGCCTTGGGCACGAGGTTGTCGGTCAAGATCTTTTGCTCGGCGGATTGGACCATCGGAACAATGATGTGGTCCACCATGCCGTCACGTAACGTGGGCTTCAGTCGGTCGGCATAGAGCCAAGCCGGTTCACAGGTTTCCACTTCGAGTCCCGCCTCAGCAAGCAACGGCGTCAGGCGTCGTCCGATGTTCGGGTCGTGGCCGATGTTTCGCTGGGCGGCTATCAGGCCATTCCAGGCGGCGATGGACTCCGGCGTTTCAGGGTGCCAGAAGCAAGAGCCGTGGTCCCCTTCGATGACGGTCATCGTGCCGCCGGTTCTGAGCACGCGCTTCAGTTCGCGTAAAGCTGCGACGGGAACATTCAGATGCTCCAAGACAAAGCAGACGAAGATGTGGTCGAAGGTTTCATCTGCAAAACTGAGCTGGGCGATGTCCTCCCGGCTGAAGGAAACGTTGTTGAAGGTTGGCTGCTCCTTGAGCCGGGCAGCAGTGGCCAGCGACTTCTCGGAGATGTCGATGCAGGTGAATACCGAATGAGGACTTCGCTTGACCAAGAGCCGCGTCTGAGCACCCACCCCGCATCCTGCCTCCAGCACCTTCGCGTTCGCGGGGAAGGCAGTGCCTGTATACAGAATTGCCTCCAGAATCTCGGCCTGTTCGTAAAGCCGCTGGGTTTCGCGCTCAGAATAGCCATGCACGTATGCCATAAGTCCACGTTCGGTTTGTCTCGCGACCCAGTGTAAACAATCGCCCGGAATAGGAAACAAGACCTTTTCGCATGAAGACAGACTCGGCTCGGTGACACCAAGTCTACGAAATCCTGATCCTGCTGCTCCATTTCCACGATCCGCCGGCGCTCTACGAACGAGGGCTTCAGGAGGTCAACAACAGTTGGCAAACCAGACGACATATTCCCGAACCGGCCAGAAATTGGCGTTGGCCTTGGGCGTGACCTCAACGTCGCACAGCGGCACGTAGCCAACCTTTCCCTTCTCCTTGACCTTGACCATGATGCCGCGGTCAACGTCGTCTTCGGCCAGTTCCACTACGTCCATCTTGTGGCCCAGCCGGAAGGGAGCCTTGGCCGCGCCCGGAGCGAAATAGGCGTCGTCCTCATCTTCCTCGCGGGTGACGGTGAACGGGAAGGTCAGGCTCCTACCAAGCCAATCGGGCCAGTTTCGCTCCTCCCATTCCTCGAACTTCCGTTCGAACGCCTCATCACACTCAGGCGAATAGCCCTTGTCCCCTTCGTTCAAATCCCAGCGGTGGTCGTCGGCGTTGCTCATAGTGCTCAATGCCGAAAAGTGTGGCCAAGACGCCCGCATAAGCGCAACGGCGAATGGTGGGGTGTGACTCCGCGTCAAGGCCGCGCGAGGCCGACACAGTCGTTGTCAACTCGGGCGCGCCGACGATCTCCGCGTGAGAGGGGACAAGATATTGTAGAGGAAGGCTGCGGTGGAATCGAAATGGAGGGCAACTTTTGATCACGGCAGCAAGGAATCACTGGCTGGGTCGGGGCGATGCCTTTTCTCGAGCGTGGAGCGCGGGAAAACAAGTGTTCCCAATCGTGAGGAGCTTATCGAACTCACCGGAATGTCCGTAGTCCTCGCCGTAATAGGTGGAGAGTTCCCGAGCCAGATTGTCATAGTAGGCGGGGTCGTTGGGCCGCCCGTCCTTCTGGGTATAGAACTGAACAACGGACTCGGCCTGGCCCTGCAGCGCCCCGCGCAAGCCCGCGCGCATCGTCCAGTCGTACAGACTCGGATTCAGCCCTTCGTTCCAATGATCGCTCACGTAAGCCTTGAACCAGCCGGAACGAATGCGGACGTGATCGTTCAGCCGGTAAAACACCCCGCATCGAACCACCAAAGGTTGGCATTCAACACCTTTTAGCAGCACCGTCTCAGTCAGATTCTGGAAGAACCTGAAACCGACATGGTTCGCGGCCATATCGGCATTGGAGTAAATCCCTGTCGAGAGGGTGCCAAACAGGTTCGCTTCTCCCCAAACGCCTCCGGTGATGTGGTGCTTGAGTGTTTTGTGATACGCGTCCTCAGGGCTCATGCCTTTGGCCAGGAGGGAGCGATACATTTTATAGTAGGTCCAACCCAATTGATGGAAATGCGTGAGTTTGTCCGTCCCGAAGTAGACTCCGTATGCCTTCACGGTGCCGCATTGAGCCAGCATGAAGTACTTACGCGGATCCAGAAGGGAATGGGCCGAGAAATTGAGCCAAATGGAACTGTACACCAGCTTTTGCCCGGGATAGGTGCGCTGAGCCCAGGTACCCTTGAGCGCTTTTCGCACCAAAGCGGTTTCTGCTATGGGCGCAGGGAATTGCTCCTTGAGAGCTTCTGCAAGGGCGTCCGGATCATGCCAACGTGCCAGTCGTTGATCTCGACGGCCGGATTCGCGGATGGTAAGCGCTCTTTCGATTTCCTTATTCACCCCGTTTACCGACTCCTGCAGCATGAGGGTGTGCACCGCCTCCAGGAATTCGCCCACGTCTGCCATATCAGTGTCCAGGGGAAGCCGAAAATTGTCCGATTCCAGCGCCTGAACCGTCGCCAGACCCGACAAGCAAGAGCAGAGGAAACCTATCACCATGAGGTGACCACCCCATCGGCTCAAGGTCACGTGAAAGCACATCCCGGGAAAATGAAACCTGCGACGAGGTTTGTCCAGCGCGGGGAACTCTTGGGTTCCTTCTGGAATCGCCCCTTCCGGCTTGATTTTCTCCTGTTCCGTTTCAAGCTGCAGAGCGCAATGAAGCGGGTGAAGAGGAACAGGCCGGCCCTCGACGCCGGGAGGGTGTCCTGCTTGTGCATGGTCATAGGCGCCATGTTGTCGTTGGCTGCCGGATGCACTTCGGCTTATCACCGTACCCGGACGAAGCTGCCACCGGCCCCCTCGGCTCAGTTGGAAATGCGACTCGGAGAGGCCGTTGATGCGGACACCTCAGTGACACAGGCCGCCCGCACCTTGTTGAACCACCTTCAGAGGGCAGCGACGGCCACAACGATACAAACTCACTTTGACCGGCTGGAGACCTCCGCTTTGGAACTAAGGCGTCGGATTGCCACCGGGCGCGATGGGATCGCTCTGCAAGAAAGCCAGCCTTCGTTCGCTTCTAAGCTCGACCGGCTAGACCAGCGGGCTGCCAGATGTCTGGACTATGTCCAGACAAGCCGCCACGCCGCGACGGGCACCCAAGTTTCCCAGCTTGAACAACTCCTTCGCGAGAGGTCGATACCTCCAGACCGGTAGCGGCGGTCCACTTCGTGGGAACAGTAGCAGTTTAGCGCGTATTCAAGGCGGTTTAACCGCTCCAACTCACGCAGGAGTTGAGTGCCGTAGCCTCTGCCTTGAAGCTCTCGCTCAATCCGCATCCGCTTCAGTTCGGCTGAAGTATCCGAGAGTCGCTTGAAGCCGCCCATCGCGACCAGCCTCTCGCCGATGAAACCAAGCCGAAACTCGCCGCCACCAAGCAGGTAGACCTGTTCGATGGCCACGAGGTCAGCCTCGTCCTGCTGCTGACTCATGCCCAAGGGTATTCCCACCAGAGCGCTGCGATGGAGGGCGAGCATCGACGCTTGGTACTCATGGGAATAGCGGATCAGGCGCATAGAGAGCCGGGGCCTATCGACCTGCCCAACGCACCGCCCCAGATCCATAGGGACCTCCAGAGAGTTCGAGCCACCTTAGTGCTCGCTGAGGCGCCCCTTCTGTATCCGCTGAACATCGAAGAACAGGAACTTGGTCGCTTCATCCTCGTAGAGGTCCGACATACCATAATCAAATTCGCGGTTTCGGAACTTGTATGCGATCAGAGTTGGTAACATCGGGTCCCCTGTATTCCCTCACTTCCGCCTCTTCCTACGAGGCAATTTCCTCAGCGTCTTCTTCGGTTGTGTTTTCTGCTATTTGGGAAATAGGCCTGTACCGCCGCTCCAAAGGCACCGCACAACAGCGGCGACAACAATGCCAGCACCGCTGTGACGTCCGACCCGCGGCGGACCCACAGCGACGTCCATAGCCCAAGACCGACTGCCAACCCGACTAGGGCACCAACTACCCACCCACGAATGTTTCGCGCGCCCAGACCGACCAACATCCCAACTATCGCACCGTGGCTAGCTCCGAAGGGAGCGCCGAGCAGAATGAACACAAGCGCCCCTTCCCCGGCATGGCCGTGGCTTCCGGTGAGAAGCAGGCCCGTTTTCACCGCAACAAAGGCACCCAGCAATCCCACGAATGCGCCAATCGCCGCACCCGCGATCGCGGCAGCGAAGCCTGTGCCAAGCCTCTTCCAGTTCGGATGCATCTGTGTCATTGGGCATCACTCTTCACTTCCTATAAACAAGAACCATCCCCTCATTGTTCATGGTAAAGGTGCTAGCCTCGACGGTTCCGGTGGTTGTTCCCGCACCTTGCCATTGCATGGTGAGTTTGGAACCCTCCCTGGTATAAGTCGCACTGACTTCGCGGACCGTTTCTGAGCCTGAAGGCGGAACGAAGACCGTTTTGGTGCTGCACGTACCGTCGGGTTTGATGGTGAAGGTGCCAGAGCGCACCTGCAGCGGGGTGCCATCGTGAGAGACGCTGGCGGGCACTGGTTTGCCGTCGACCGTGGCCAAAGAGTAGATGCCGGAGGGATCACTGCCAGTGGCGACTTTCGCCGCCGGTTTGCACGCGGAGAGAAGGAACCCGGCGCCGAGCAGGAGGCACAAGGTAACTGCCTGTTTGGCAATGGAGGTTCTCCGGGTAGGGAGGGGAGCCGACAGTGAAGTATCCATGATGTTTTGCCTTTGTTCTAGAGTGTGCGTTTATGCTAAACGAGCGCTCGTTCTTCGGAGAACGCAGTAGGCGCCGGTTTTCATGCTTCCACTTTAGACCACTGTCCGCCATGAGTGGTAATCGAAAATGGGTATCTCCACATCGATAGAGTCGATGGAAGCCGCTATCCAAGGCAGGCCGCCACCCGGGGAAACGGGGGCGGCCCGATACGTCGGTTCAGATCTTAGTCCAACACCCGTTTAGTTGTTACCCCCCTTGGGATTCTCCATCTTCTTCATGGCCTCTTCGAGCGCCTTCTTCACACTCAAGGTGTCCGCTTTCTGGCGTGGCGGATAATCCATGAGGCTCTTCAGATGCTCCGCGATGAAGGGCCCAGCTGCGTTGGGCGCCCACATGTGGTTCGCGAAGAATTGCTTGCCGACGTAGCCAAACTCTTCGGAGTCTGGGTCCATTTTTTCCAGCGGGTCCATCAGGAGGTTGAAGAGATGCGGAACGCTGGGGTAGGACTTCTCGTCGAACCAGGTTCCTTTCGGCTTAACGCCGATATGCATTTTCCAAGCATCCACGCGGACGGCCATCAGGTCGGTCTCGTCGTAGAAGAAGAACGAGCGGCGGGCGGACTTCTCGGTCTTGCCCGTCCAATAATCGAGCTGATTGAATCCGTCGAGGTGAACCTTGTAGGTCATGCTGCCTATCTTATAACCGGTGAGCAGATCCTGCTTAAGGTTGGGCAGACCGGCTGCGGCAGCGAGGGTGACGAAGAGATCCTCGTGGCTCTGAATGCCGTTCAGTTCCGTTCCAGGCTTGATGTGGCCGGGCCACTGGATAAGGCAGGGTACGCGGAAACCGCCTTCCCACGTGGTCCCCTTCTCGCCGCGGAAAGGAGCATAACCCGCATCAGGCCACATCATCAACTCGTTGCCGTTATCGGTGGAGTAGATGACGATGGTGTTGTCCTCCACGCCAAGGTCTTTCAGTTTCTTGAGGAGGGCGCCCACCTGTTCGTCGTGCTCGAGCATCTTGGCGCGGGCGACGTCAGATTCGGGGCGGCCTTCGTCCACGACCATCTGAATGTATTTTCGCGGCGAATGGGACCAGATGTGGATAGCAGTGCTGTTGAACCAGCAGAAGAACGGTTTGTCGCCCTTGCCCGCTTTGTCCAGGTATTTTAGCGTCTTGTCGAGCACTTCGCCATCGAAGGTCTCCATGCGCTTGCGCGTCAACTGACCGTCCTTCTCGATCTTCTGCTTTCCGACGCGGCCAAAGACCGGGTCTTCAGTCGGATCGTCCACGTCAGTCGCCCAGGTGTGGAGAACGTCGCGCGGACCATACTTCGCCAGGTAGACTGGGTCTTTCTGGCCTGGGTAAGCGAGTTGCTCAGGCTCCTCTTGCGCGTTGAGGTGGTAAAGATTGCCATACCATTCATCAAAACCATGCACGGTCGGTAGGAACTCATTCCGGTCACCCAAATGGTTTTTCCCGAATTGCGCGGTCGCGTAACCCTGGGATTTCAGGACTTCAGCCAGCGTCGGATCTTCCTTTTGAATCCCCAGTTTCGAGCCGGGAATACCGATCGTGGTTTCGCCAGTTCGCAGAGGTATTTGCCCGGTGATGAAGGCCGCACGTCCGGCCGTACAACTGGCTTGGCCGTAGTGGTCCGTGAAGATCGCGCCACGCTTGGCCAAGCTATCGATGTTCGGAGTCTTACCCATCATGCCGTGCGTATACGCGCCGACATTCCACATACCGATGTCGTCGCCCCAGATCACGAGGATATTGGGTTTCTTGCCTGTGCCCGCCGTAGCTTGAGCGGAGGCTGGGGCCGCGGCCTGGGCGGGGACGATGACGCTAAGCAACGCCGAACCAGCGGTCAGCAGTGACAAGCTGTAATGCAGTAGTTTGTTTCTTGTTCTCATGGTGTTCTGCTTGTAGTCCCGGCCTGTCCGTGGCGCACTCCGGCCTAACCAGCGACGGGATCATGGGTTTTCGTTTATTCTACCTGAGGTACGTTCCAGGAAAGTCAGATGTTAGTCGAGCCGGTTATGGGGCTCAGGTGTTTTCCTTTTTCTGGGGCCTGAACCGTCGCGCTACCAGGAGGACCAGCACCCCGCCGGCCAGCGAGAGGGGCAGATCTTCATATCGAATGAGAACCGGTCCCAGGCCCAAATCCAACTGGGTCACATGTGCCACCATTCCTCCGAGAAAAGAGCCGATCAACCCGATGGCAACGGCGGCCCAAAACTTGCGACCCGTGGCTTGCGCCAGGATGCCACTAGACATTCGACAATTCGGGCGTAAATTAAGTCGTCTTGGTAGTGGTCGTTTCTTCATTGGGTTCCCCACCCACTCCTCCTTGGCGACTGCCACCAAGACACTTATATTCAAGGCTGTGAGTAGGGGTTCCCGGGCAACTCCAAAACTCAAGACATGCCAGTCGAAAGTCTGGGTTTGCAGGCACAACGCTGAGCGAGAACTCGTTGCGTGTCTGAAGCGGTGGTTTACCCAAGCTTCCACCCAGCACGGTAGGTCTTGCGGATCAACCGGTCCGCCTCGGGTACATTCTTGGCTTTCAGGCTCACCGGATCCCATTCCAGTCGTTTACCCAATCGATAGGCGACGTTGCCGAGATGGTTGGCGATGGTCAGAGCCGATGCATATTCGAAGTTCGAGCCCGTGGGTTTTCCGGTCTTGCAAGCCTCCAGCCACTCTTCGAAGTGACCGCGAGGCTCGGGAAGAAACGGGTCGGGGCGCTTGAAGTCTTTGAACTTCTCCTCGGGGAGCAATACGTGTTTGTCGTAATCGGAGAGTAGCATGCCTTGGTCACCCACGAACAAGATTGCCATGCCCCATTGCGGGATCTTCCGTTCGGTGAAATAGATGGGCTTCTTGGTGCCCTGATGCCAGGTCACTGTCACCGGGCATAGATCCCCACGCTGGCCGTAGTGGTAACGAGCGAGCATGGAAGCGGGAGCAATTTCCGGATGCGGGGGCGGACCTTCGGCCTCGATGGTCAAGGGATCGCGCAGTTTCAGTGCCCAAAACGGAAGGTCATTCAGATGACTCCCCATGTCCGACATCGTCCCGCTCCCAAAGTCCCACCATCGATACCATTTGGGCCCAGGCCAATACACATCGTGGAAGGGACGCTCCGGGGCGGGCCCGAGGAAAAGGTCCCAGTTGAGCCCCTTGGGCACCGGCGACGACCCTGTGGGCCGATCCAGCACGTGAACGATATCCTGATTCGCTTTGGCCTCCTCAGCGGTCTGCCAACCCCAGGCGCGGGATACCCACACGTGGGCCTCGCGCACGGGCCCGATAGCGCCACTCTGGATCAACTCCACTACGCGATGATAGTTGGCCGTCGCATGGATTTGTGTCCCCATCTGGGTGGCGACCTTTGCTTTGGCGGCAGCCTGAGCAATGACGCGGGCCTCCTGGATCGAGTGAGTCAGGGGTTTCTCGCAATAGACATGCTTACCTTGCTGGAGGGCCCCTAATGTGGCGAAGGCGTGTGTGTGCTCCGCTGTGCTCACGGTCACCGCGTCCAGATCCTTGGCAGCGTCCAAAAGCTTCCGAAAATCAGTGTACCGACGCGCCTTGGGATGTCTCTCGCCAACCGCATTCAGACGGTCTTCTGCCACGTCGCACAACGCCACAATGTTCTCCCCCCGAGAACTGTCCACCGCAAAACCTCCACGCCCGCCTGCGCCGATGATCCCGATGCTGAGTTTGTTGTTCAGGTTTTGCCCTCGGAGGAACGCGGGCGCACTCAACGCCACCCCTCCCACTCCCAGCACGGAGGTGCGCAGGAATTGACGCCGATTCGTGGAAGGTGAGTGGCTGATGCTCGATTGTGGAGATGTCATGAGTTCCTTCTACACCCCCGTTGCATCGCCGACAACCAGTATCCGCGAGTTCAGGGCGCTCGGAATCCTGGCCACGCCTTGTTCCGCGAAAGCATAGGGTCAATGTCTACGGCCTGCACAACCCGGCTTTGAGGTCAGGGCAGAACTCGTTTCCAATAGCCCAGCCGCCCTGGGTTCCAGGTGCAGACGGCAATGTCTCCATTCGCCAGCCAAATGGCATCGTGCGGATGCTTGAAACCGGCGTAACCGAGTAATTTCCCTACTTCAATCACGGAGATCACCTGGTTGTCCCGGTCGAGGATCACGATGGGTCCGTCCAGGTCCGGAACGAGCAGGTAATCGCCCTGAATGTCAGCATTACAGGGAGCCGTGATCTCCTTGGCGGTGATGGTACTCTGATAAAATCCGTTGAGGTCGTAGTATTCCAGGCGCTTGTTGCCGCGATCCGCGGTCAGTAAGAGCCCGCGCCGGGGGTCGAAGCTGATGCCGTGAGGGCAATTGAGTTCTCCATGTGCGGACCCGAGTCCGCCCCAGGATTTGCCCGCGTAGATGCCGTCGGACGTGCGCAGTGCATGAATCATGCTGCTCCCGTATCCGTCCGCAACAAGGAGCCGGTCGCTGCCAGGCGGCACCAGAACGTCCGTTGGCTTGTAGTTGCCCATCTGCGGACTCCATTTCTGGGTCCACAGGATGTGACCATCCAAAGTGGTCTTATGGACCGTGGCCTCATTGTGGGCGTGGTAAAGCACGGAGCGGCCATCCTTCTCGAGGTGGAATTTCAGGCCGTGGGGCACGCCAAACGCCAAATCGTTGTTGGTGCCCAAGAGAGTGGCTCCAGTCCCGTCGGGTTCAAAGCGCACCAGGCAGCGGGTCTGAGCTTCGATCACCTCCGGTTCGAACGAGAAGTAAATGTGTCCTTCCTTGTCAAGGCAGAGACCGTGTCCATGCCGCACACGAACCGAGGCAGGCAACCGGAGCTTGGTGGGAACAAACTCGTATCGAAATGCCCCGCTGCCGCTCCGGATGGGCGTGGTGTTGGTGATCGATGTCAGAGCCGCCAAATCGCTCCTTTCGCCGTCGGACGGTCCCGAATGAGGGTGGGCCTGCAGCAGGAGAGAAGCAAAAGTGGTGCAAATGCCGAACGTGAGAAGGGGGTGAATACTCATTTGTCTTGCGGAGCAGCGGAAGGGTTTTCTTTGAGGCCAAGCTTGGCCAGGAACGGTTTGGGATCTTGCTGAAACTTGGCCTTACAATCGTCGCAACAGAAGGCGACCAGCTGACCCTCGTGCAGAACCGACTTGGTGGGGTCAACCGGCTTGCCCGACACGGGGCAGGTGGTATTCGCGGGACTGGAGGAGCTGACTGCTGCCGGTGGGGCGGAAGTGGTACCGAGATCCACAACCACTCTTTGGTTGCGAACCAGTGATTTGAGCCTTTCGATCTCCTGCTCCCAGGCCAGGGTTTGTGCCTGGTCGACGCGAGCCTCGGCCCATTGCAGGGCGTTACTGGGTGTAACGCGGGTCTGCCAAAGATAGAGCTGCTTCAGCTTGGGAAGTCTTTGCAGGAGGGCAAGCCCCTGATCGGTGACCTCTGTACCGTAAAGGTTGAGATACTCCAATTGGCCCAAACCTTCGAGTGCCGCAAGCCCGGAGTCGGTGACGGCGGTTCTTTCCAAGTGCAAACGAACCAGGTTCGGAAACGCTGCGAGACCGGCCAGGCCAGCATCCGTGATTCGAGTTCCCCCCAGATCCAGCCATCGCACATTCTGCCCCAGAACTCCAAGACTGGAGAGGCTACCGTCCCCGAAATTGGTACCGGCTATGGCGGCGTTCACCTGCAGCCAGGATTCGACGCTGGAAAGCGGGCTTACCGCAATGGAAAGCTCGTCCGCTAGACGGTTGGCGGTGGGGAGGACTTCCGATAACGGTTTTGGGGTTGAGGAAGGCACCGCATTGGTAGGGGCCGAAAGGTCGCTGACGACTCCTTTGAGCAGGTGAGCCGGCGGCTGAAGTTGAGTGAGGGTCTTTTCGCCCGAGGCTCCATGATCCACCCACCAACGAAGGAGCGCGAGTTCCTCAGGAGATGCCTGGGGTTTGCCATCCGGTGGCATGTGCTCGTCATGGTTCAGCGGTAGAAGCATGCGTTTGATAATGAGGCTTGCACCTGACTGACCGGCCACGATGGCTGGGCCGCTACTACCCCCTTGGAGCAACGCTGCGATAGAATCAAGCCGAAGGCTACCCTTGGTCTTCTCAGGACCATGGCAAGCCACGCATTTCTGTTCGAAAAAAGGCTGGATCGCTACCGAATAGAAGGTCCTTTGGGCTGGATCGACAGGAACTGAGGTCGAGGCCTTCTCGGGAATGCCGAACAAGCTTCGTATCGGTTGCGGGGCGTATTGAAACAGGTAATCGCTCCCGTGGGTCAGCGAGCCACCCAAGTGACTGGCATAGGCGAGAACCAAGATATTCGCGAAGAGGAAAAATCGGTAAGCCTTCTTCAAGTCGAGCAGGTAGAACACTCCGGAGACTCCGCAAAGGAAGGCGGTGGCTATCCCGGTCCACTGATGCCACTCAACCAGGCGGGCATCGTAGCCACCACCGAGCGAGAGCAGCCAACCGCAGAAAGCCGTGGCCGCCGAAACGGGGACCGCAATGGCGAGGAGAATCCCAGCGTTGGAGTTGGCCTGGCGCCAGCGAGGCCAACGCGCCAGCACCTCCAGCGTGCCCAACAGAAGCAGAATCCCAATGGGCAGGTGAACCAGCAGAGGGTGAAACCGCCCCACAAAGAGCGCGAGTTCGGACGGGCTACTCATGCGAGAATGCCTCGGATCGGGGCTGCGGGCTCCGTACCCGTGAGCCGTTGGTCGAGTCCCTGGAAACCGTAGCTGAGACGCTGATGGTCAATGCCCATGAGGTGTAGAATGGTAGCGTTGATATCGCGAATGTGGACCGGGTCGCGCACGATGTTGTAACTGAAGTCGTCGGTCTCTCCGTAGACCGTGCCTCCCCGGATTCCTGCCCCAGCCATCCACATCGTGTAGCACCTGGGATGATGATCCCGGCCGTAGTTGTCTCGGGTCAGCTCACCCTGACAGTAGACCGTGCGGCCAAATTCACCGCCCCAGATCACTAGGGTCTCATCAAGAAGCCCGCGCTGCTTTAGGTCGAGAATGAGCCCCTTACAGGCCTGATCAACGTCCCGGCACTGAAGGGGGAGGTCTCTTGGAAGGTCGCCATGGTGATCCCACTCTCGATGCAGAAGTTGAACCACGCGCACGCCCCGTTCAATGAGGCGCCGGGCCAGGAGCGCGCTGGCGGCAAACGTACCGGGCTGAGTCACCTCCGGCCCGTAAAGATCCAGCACGGATTTGGGCTCCCTGGAAATGTCGGTCAAGTCCGGGATGGACGTCTGCATCCGGAACGCCATTTCATACTGGGCAATCCGGGCCAGGATTTCCGGATCTCCCGCCCGTTCGAACGCGGCTTGGTTCAGCTGGGACAGGCCATCGAGCATGGCGCGCCGGCTGGCGGCATCCACACCATCGGGGTTGTTCAAGAACAGGACCGGGTCCCCAGCGGGCCGCAACGCCACACCTTGGTGTTGGGAGGGGAGGAATCCCGCCCCCCAGAGCCGTTGGTAGAGCGCTTGCGCATCACGCTTGGCGGACCATCGAGGCGTCATGACCACAAACGCCGGCAGGTTCTCAGCCTCACTACCCAAGCCGTAGGAAAGCCAGGCGCCGATGCTCGGCTTCCCGGGGACTTGGTTGCCAGTCAGAATGAATGTGGCAGCGGGATCATGGTTGATGGCCTCGGTATAGACCGAACGAACCACCGCCAGGTCGTCCACAACCTGGGCAGTATGGGGTAGCAACTCACTCACCAGCGTCCCGCAGCGGCCGTGCGGAGCGAACTTGTAGATCGAGGGCGCGATCGGGAAGCGCTTCTGCCCCGAAGTCATCGTCGTGAGGCGCTGCCCCTGGCGAATCGAGTCGGGAAGATCGGTGTCAAAGAGTCCGGCCAGCTTCGGCTTCCAATCCCACAGGTCGATCTGCGACGGAGCCCCGTTCATGAACAGGTAGATGAGGCGACGGGCTCGAGGAGCAAAATGCGGCAACCCAGGCAAGGCAGGATGGGCGCGCGCGGCCACAGACCCAGCGGCGGCCTTGAGACAATCCGGAAAAAGCAACGAGGCCAACGCGATGCGGCCTGCGGCCAAACCAGAGGTCTTGAAGAAGGCTCGGCGCGTCTGTTGTGCGAGATACTGCTGAATGGGTTGCATGCGAAACCTAGTTCTTCGTTACAGCTTCGTCGAGGTTGAGCAGCAGGTTGGCCACCATGGTGTAGGCCGCCAGGTCAGCGGGAGGTACGTCAACGGGGACGGGCGATTCCCCCACGCTCACGGTTTTCTTCGCCGCCTCGGGGTCGGCCGCATACCGTTCGCGCTGAGCTGCCAGAGCCCCGATGAGCACCGCCGCCTCGGGTGCCTCGGGCGAACGAGACGTGACAAGCTGAAAGCCGAAGCGCAAGCGGTCGGAATCCTCACTCCCCCCTTCCTTCCACATGCGATAGCCAAGATGCCGGGCGGCTTCGAAATAGCCGGTTTCGTTCATCAGCAAGAGCGCTTGAAGAGGCGTATTGGTGCGCTCACGGCGGGCACGACATTGTTCCCGCGAGGGGGCGTCAAGAGTCGTCATGGAAGGGGGCGGCGCGGTCCTCTTCCAGAAGAGGTACAGGCTCCTTCGATACAGGGCATCGCCGGTATCCCGGGAGTACTTGGCCGTGTTACTGGTCGTGTAAGCCACCGCTTCCCAGATTCCCGCTGGCTGATAGGGCCGCACACCCCGACCGCCGGTTTGCAGGTTGAGCAAACCGCTGACTCCGAGGGCATAGTCACGCAACACCTCGGCATCCAGCCGATGGCGAGGCCCCCGGGCCAACCACCGATTCTCCGGATCCGAGGCGGCCAATTCGGGACTGACCCGCGAGTCCTGCCGATAACTGGCGGAAGTGACCATGAGGCGCACGAGGCCCTTTACATCCCAACCCGAACGCTGAAACTCCGTGGCGAGCCAATCGAGTAGTTCGGGATGTGAAGGCCAATCGCCTTTGTTGCCAAAGTCCTCAGCGGTCTTCACCAAGCCCACCCCGAAGAATTGCTGCCAGAACCGGTTCACCGTAACCCTCGCCGTAAGGGGATTCTGCGTATCGACCAACCAGCGGGCAAAGGTGAGTCGGTTCGTCACCTCGCCCTGCGGCAAAGGCGGAAGGATGGCCGGCACACCCGGCCCCACCGGTTCACCGTGTTTGTCATACTGCCCCCGTAGGAGAACCCAGGCGGGTCGAGGCGGATCCAGTTCCCGGGAAATCATCGTCGCAGGAATCTCTTTCTCCAGCGCCTCTTTTCGGGACTGGTTGGACTTCAGCTCCGCCCGCAACGGGGCCAGTCCCGACTTCGGATCAACATAGACCTCCTTGAGGTAGTAAGTCTGCAACTCCTGTCGCTGCGGTGCGGTGAGTTTCTCGGCAGCTAGCTTCAGCAGGTCCTTGATGGACGCTGGCGCGCTAGACTTATCCCCCTTACCCTGCTCTGCCGTTTGCCAGGCGCCGAACGACATCTGGGGATCGAGTGCAGGATCGTTCACGCCCACCAAACCGGCCTTGTCCCAATAGGAATTCCCGTCGAAGAGCGTAAAAGCCAGACCGTTGAGCTTCGTACCCGCAGGCAAGCCTAAGGCAGAGACCCCGATCTCGAGCCGCACCCAACGGCCGGTTTCAGGCAGGGGACCCACCTGAACCTTCTCAGTTGTGCCTTTCGCCCCGTAAGAAATGGCATCTGGATCCCCCCAGTTGGCGCGTACTTTCCAGTTGTCGGTATAATACTGCAGCATCACCGCCTTGGGCGGATCCTTGGGATCGAGGTAGACGTACGCGTAAAGCGTATCCCCCGGATTCACCGTCAGGGGCGCGTCCGAACTCGTGAAGAAGACCTGATGCAAGCCCTTACCTCGGCGTTGAAGAGCGCGCTGACCGCTGTAAACAGAGGCAGCCTCGGGCCCAATCCAACTGCTGGGCTCGTTGCCGCCGTTGACATTCACCGTGGCATGAGGAGGGTAATCGTCTTCAAGCCAGACCGTTTCCTTGGCTTCAGGCTTGGGGCGGTTGGTGAGGGAGGCAGGATCGGTGTAGTCGAGAGTCGATACGAGTTCCTGGAGGCGCTGCTCAAAACCTTTCTTGATGGCGTCCAATTCAGCCAACTGCTTTTCTTGTTCAGGGTTAGGCAGCGACAGGCTCGGAGGAGGCAGGATGGCGTTGCCGTCCATGGCTTTCTCCGAGATGTTGTTAAAAATGGAGAAGACCTGGTAGAACTCCTTCTGGGTAATGGGGTCGAGCTTGTGGTCGTGGCAGACAGCACAGCCTAAAGTCAAACCCATCCAAGCGGTGGACATGGTCTCCACTCGATCCACCGCGTAACGCACCTGAAATTCTTCGTCGATGGCCCCTCCTTCGCTGGTGGACACGTTGCAGCGATTAAAGCCCGAAGCGACCAACTGTTCGCGAGTGGGGTTCGGGAGAAGATCCCCCGCCAGTTGCCAGATCGTAAACTCATCGAAGCGGAGGTTCTTATTGAAGGCGTCAACGACCCAATCCCGGTAGGCCCAGAGCGATCGTTCGTTGTCGAGGTGCAGCCCGTGGGTATCCCCGTAGCGGGCCACATCGAGCCAATACCGAGCCATGTGCTCGCCGTAGCGGGGAGAGCTCAGCAAGCGATCCACCACGCGTTCGTAGGCACCAGGCTGTGTATCAGCCAAAAAAGCAGCAAGCTCCTCGCCTGTAGGGGGCAGCCCGGTCAAATCGAGGGTGACGCGCCGGAGCAGCGTGGACCTGGATGCCTCGGGCAAAGGATTGAGCTTCTTGCCCTCCAAGGAGGCCAGCACAAACCGGTCCATCTCTGTGACCGGCCAGTGGGTCTGCTGAATCGGGGGCGCCGTCGGTCGCTGTGGAGGCTCAAACGCCCAATGTTTCTGATAGGCAGCTCCGCCCTCGATCCATTGACGCAGCAAAACCACCTGCTCCGGCTTGAGAACCTTGCCCGAATTCGCCGGAGGCATCACTAGCTGGGGGTCGGAAGAGCTTACGCGCCGCCAGAGCTCGCTCTGGGCCAAATCACCTGGTTTGACGGCCTGCCTTCCCTCCTGAAGGGCCACCGCACCTTCCTCCGTATCCAGACGCAGGTTTCCCTTGCGGTTGCTCGAATCAAATCCGTGACACGTATAACAGTTGGCCGAAAGGATGGGGCGGATGTCCCGATTAAAGGAGACCTTGGGGCCGGAACCTGCCATTTCGCTGTTAGGGGCTGCCCCTTGCAGCTGGGCGCCAACTAGTAACGTGAGACTGATGTAAAGCAGAGGATTACGTCCTGCTTTGCTCATAGTGACTCGATCATGTCTGGAATGGTTTTACCCCAGCGCCACAACAGTTTCGCGAAGGTTGGGCAACATTGCGCATCTTGTCTAATTCGACAAGTGGATTTTTCTAATCCGTTTAAACTCGGTGCATCAGCCGCTTGCAGAGGCACAGAAAGGTCGCCAAAACCACCTTCGCACCCCATCAACGGTCCTCCTGAAAAGCCGTAGAGCCATCTGGGCGGGCTGGATGGAATCTTCAAACCTCCTTGATACGTAAATCCATCACGAGCTGCTTCAGCTCTACCAGCGAATGGGTGTGGAAGGTCGCGTTGTTGCCGCGAGGAACACCGGCGCGGAGGATCTGTACTGTCCTAATCCCCAGTTGGTTACCAGCCTCAATCTCTGAATCAGGGTTATCCCCGACCACTAGAACTTCGCTAGGGTCAAATCGGTGCTCTTCCAAGATCTCTTGGAATAGCCGTTTCTTCCCCTTCCGGTTGGGCTCATCGATCGCGTCGATACGGACGTCGGCAAAGAGTGGGCCAATGCCGAGCGCGTTGATCTTACTTTCCTGCAAAACCCGGAACCCTGCGGTCACAAGAAACAGAAGCGTCGGCCATCCCCGAAGCACGTGCAGATCTCCGTAGCCGTGCATCGGCCTTTTGGCCTCCATTTTCCTGAAAACCTGCCAACCCGCAACGAGCATCGCCTCGGAAAAACCGAACTTCGCCGCTACCCAATCCAGCGGATGCCGCCAACAATCGGAAAAGGCCGCTTGCAGCTTTTCCTCAGGAACCTCGCCATTGCTGGCCCGCCGAATCGCCTCGAACGCAGGGGTATACAAGTCTTCCCCCACCTCGTTTGCAGCCGCGAGGCAACTGTCCAAGTCAAACAAGATCGCTTTGATCATCGATGCTACCCATGTCCCGTAACTTCATCCCCGGCAAACTCGCTATTTCAGCCAAAGGAGGGTCACCCCTTCGTTGGTGGCATTCAAGTCGGGGTCACCCCGCAATCCAGGGATGATTTCGAGCAGGGCCAGCACGTGCTGGTTAAAGATCGAGAAATCCTCGCCGGCGATAAAATCTCGAATGACTCCCTCTTTCTTTCTCAGCCCGAACGATTTGCGGAGTCCAACACACAGGGCTCCGCCTCTTCCTGAGGAGCCATAGCCATGGATCACTTTCAGCACCTTTGCTCCCTCCCTCTTAGCCTGCTTGATCTCCGCAGCGACCAAACGTCGCGCATCCTCTAGGGTGGGTAATCCAGCTTCGACGTTAAAGGTGCGAATGGAGCTCATCAGCAGCCACGCTGCCAAATCCTCAGAAGAAGTGCAATCTCGAGCTCACAAAAGCGGCGTCCCTTGCTGCCGTGGCCAAAAAGACTTTACACCCCCTGTGGAGACAAGTAGGATGTTCCTCTTTATTTGAGATTAGATTGCTGACGAGTAGAATAGATATGGAAGCTAAGAGCAAAACGATTACCGAGTTTCGCGTTCATGAGCGGGACACCGGTTCGGCCGACGTTCAGATTGCACTGTTGACGCAGCGGATCAACCAATTGACTGACCATTTGCAGAAGCACAAGAAGGATCACAGCTCGCGCCGTGGCCTTCTCGTGATGGTGAGTCAACGTCGCCGGCTGTTGGATTATCTCAACAATACGGATACCGTCCGCTACACTGCAGTGACCAAGAAACTGAAGTTGCGTAAGTAGGCGTGCGGCTGCAACCTGTGCGCCAAGAGTGTCGAGCCCATGACTCGTTTTCCAAGGGAAACGGGTTCTCTGCCAGTACGCGAAGCAGAGTGCAGGCTCAAGTCAGATCGCGTGAAACCTAAAATGCCCGTCGGCGATGGGAAATTTCATTCAGCCACTCCTGGCCGGGTGGTTGTGTGAAGTTCCTCGACGCTGACGGGCATGTCTCATTACCCCCCTATGCCAGTCAAAGTATCCGCCCAAGTCGGCGCCAACCAAGTACATATCGAAACCGGACTCCTTGCCAAACAGGCCGACGGAGCCGTCACCGTGCAGCTCGGTGAGACCATTGTCGTTGTGGCAGCTGTCGCCGCCATCAACCCCAAACCCGGTCAGGATTTCTTTCCTCTCACGGTCGATTATCGTGAGAAAGCCGCCGCTGCAGGGAAGTTTCCCGGCGGCTACTTCAAACGCGAAGGACGCCCCACGGAGAAGGAGATTCTTACCTGCCGCATGACCGACCGGCCGATCCGTCCCCTCTTCCCCAAAGGCTGGTTCAATGAGGTCCAGGTGCAGAGCATTCTCCTCAGCGCTGATGGGGAGAACGATTCCGACATCCTCAGCATCATCGGGGCATCGGCCGCGCTGATGGTGAGCGATATCCCTTGGGCTGGGCCCTTGGGCGCGGTCCGCGTCGGCCGGGTCAAAGGCCAGTTTGTAGCCAACCCCACCCATGCTCAAATGGCCGAGAGTGATCTCGACCTGGTGTACGTCGGCAGCGAAACGGAATTGGTGATGTTCGAGGGAGCGGCGAAAGAGATTCCTGAGGCCGATTTCATGGCAGCCCTACATTTCGGTCACGCATGTTGCCAGCCGCTCATCGCAGCGCAGAAGGAACTGGTCGCCAAGGCTGGCAGGCCCAAGCGCCAAGCTGTGGTCAACGTGGTCCCGGAGACGATCCTGAGCGAAGCCAAATCTCTGGCAGGTGACCGCACCATGCCCGCTCTGCTCACCCCGGGCAAACTGGCCCGTGAGACCGCCTGGAAAACAGTCACGGCGGACGTCGGAGCCAAGTTGATCGAGAAGTTCGGCGCCGAGAAAGTCACGGAATTCGTGCTGAAAGACGCCTTCTACTATATTCAGAAAGAAGCAGTTAGGAAACTCATCCTTGACGAACAGAAGCGTCTGGATGGTCGCGCGCTGGATGAAGTGCGTCCCATTAACTGCCAAGCTGGCCTTCTCCCGCGCGCCCATGGTTCGGCCCTCTTTAGTCGCGGTGAAACCCAGACCATCACTCTCGCCACCCTCGGCACCAAGGAAGACGCCCAGGCGTTCGATTCCTACACGGGTGGCAATAATGAAAAGCAGTTCATTCTGCACTACAACTTCCCGAACTTTTCCGTGGGCGAAACTGGCCGCATCAGCGGCCCCGGCCGCCGGGAAATCGGCCATGGCGCCCTCGCAGAACGCTCCATTGAGCCGATGCTTCCGCTCAAAGAGTTTCCCTACGCGATTCGCGTCACCAGCGAAATCATGGAGTCCAATGGCTCCACCTCGATGGCCTCCGTTTGCGGCGGCACTCTCGCGCTCATGGACGCCGGAGTTCCCCTCATTCGGCCCGTCGCGGGCATCAGTGCGGGCCTCTGCACCGAGTACAATGAAAACGGACAGATCGCCCGTTACAAGCTGCTTACCGACATTCTGGGTTGGGAAGATGCGTTCTGCGACATGGACTGCAAGATCGCGGGCACGGAGAAAGGGATCACCGGATTCCAATTGGATCTGAAACTCCGGGGCATCCCGCACCATATCATGGCGGAAGCCTTGGAGCGTACCCGGGTGGCTCGGATGCAGATCCTCAAGATCATGAGCGAGACTCTCGCGGCTCCCCGGCCCGAACTCAGCAAGTACGCCCCGAGGATTCTCACGATTAAGATTAATCCGGAGAAGATCGGCCTGCTCATCGGGCCCGGCGGCAAGAACATCAAGCGCATCGTCGATGAATCAGGTTGCGAGATCAACATTGAGGACGATGGGACCGTGCAAATCTACTCCATCAGCTCAGAAGGGATGGACATTGCGCGCAAAGAGGTGGAGGCCATGACCGCCGAGATCGAGGTTGGAAGGATCTATCGCGGTAAAGTGGTTACCATCAAGGAATTCGGCTGTTTCGTCGAAGTATTCCCAGGCAAGGACGGGCTGGTGCATATCAGCGAACTAGCCAACTTCCGCGTTAAGCAGACCGAAGATATCGTGAAAATGGGCGACGAGATCTGGGTGAAATGCCTGGGCGTCGATGAAAAGGGACGGGTACGCCTCTCGCGGCGTGCGGCGATGGAAGATCGTGACCGCGCCGAACGTGAGAAGGAAGGCGGAAGCGCCTCGAGCCCCGAGGGTGAATCCGATGGCGGCGCGCCCTCCGAAGGGCAGGATCAAACCAGCACCGCTCGCGAAGCGGGTGACCGAGTTGAGCCACGAAGCGACCGAGGTGGAGAGCGCCCTGATCGGGGCGATCGAGGTGGCGAACGAGGCGAGCGACAGCCTGGACCGCGACCTGATCGCGGTGGCGATCGCGGTGGACGCGGCGGCGACCGCGGTGGAAGGGGAGGAGGCAACCGTGGCGGTGACCGCGGGGGTCGCGGTGGCGATCGTGGCGGGGAACGTAGCGACCGGGGAACCCCGGACCGCGGGGACAGAGGTCCCGCGCCTGCCGACCGCGGAGAGCGATCAGACCGTGGCGATCGAGGTGCGCAACCTCGCAGCGGCGATCGCACCGATCGTCCTGAACGCTCGGAGAGTCAGGATCGCCCTCAGTCGACCGACCGTGGGCCCGAAGACAAGCCGACGGAGTAGCCCCGAGGCGATCCCTACGAATTGAAAAAGGCCCGTGGAAACACGGGCCTTTTTTCTTAGGTGAATGAACGAAAACGAGTCTCGGGAAGAAAGGCCTACTGAACGCCACGCCTCATCAATTGTTCGATGAAGCCGGTGGAATAGACTCCTCTACGAAAGTCTGGATCCTGCAGAATGGTCTGCTCCAAAGGAATGGTGGTCTTGATCCCGGTGATCATGTACTCGCCTAATGCGCGGCTCATCCGGTCGAGCGCCTCTTTGCGGTCTTTACCGAAAGTGATCAACTTCCCAATCATCGAGTCATACGTGGGAGGAATGGTGTAGCCAGCGTAAGCATGGCTATCCACCCGCACCCCCCGACCACCAGGACAGTAGTACATCTCGATTCGCCCCGGGCTTGGCCGGAAATCGTCATACGGGTCTTCAGCGTTAATCCGGCATTCGATGGCGTGACCTCGGAAGGTCACGTCGCTCTGCGAAATCCGCAAGGGCTCGCCCATGGCGATCAAAAGCTGTTGCTTAATCAGATCTATCCCGGTCACTTCTTCGGTAACCGGATGTTCCACCTGAATCCGCTTATTAACCTCGAGGAAGTAAAACTCCCCTTTGTCATCGACGATGAACTCGACCGTCCCAGCACTGCTGTACTGGGCCATCTCAGCGATGCGGATAGCGGCTTTCCCCATCTTCTTCCTCAAGTCCTTAAACTTGTTTTCGATCAAGGGGGAGGGAGTCTCCTCGATAAGCTTCTGATGGCGGCGCTGGATGGAACAATCGCGTTCCCCCAAGTGGATGATGTTACCCCTTGAATCCCCCAGTATCTGGAACTCGATGTGGTGGGGATTCTCAAAGTACTTTTCGATGTAGACACCCGAGTTGCTAAAGGCTTTTTCGGCCTCATTGCGAGCCGTGTGGTACCCTTTCATGAGGGAGATGTCGTTGTGGGCGATACGCATTCCTCGACCACCTCCACCCGCAACTGCTTTGATTAGAACAGGATATCCGATCTTCTTCGCCGTCGTCAGGGCCTCACTCTCGGTCTCCACCGTGGACTCCGAGCCCGGTGGAACGGGGACTCCCGCCTTTTTCGCCAACTCCCGGCTCAACGCCTTGTCTTCCAAGGCGTTCATAGCGCGAGAGCTCGGACCGATGAACTTGATGTTGCAGTTCTCGCAAACATCCGCGAAGTGAGCATTCTCGGAAAGGAAACCGTAGCCGGGATGGATTGCATCCACGTCGGCAATCTCGGCCGCGCTCACCAAACGATCGATCCTCAGGTAACTTTCGCTGCTGGCGGCCCGCCCTATACAAATAGCCTCGTCCGCCATTTGTACGTGCATGGAATTGGCATCCACTTCCGAGTAAACCGCCACCGTTTTAATGCCAAGCTCTTTGCAGGCTCGGATGATCCGAACGGCTATTTCACCACGATTGGCAATGAGGACTTTTTCAAACATTTTCTGAAAGGTCAGTAGGAACGCCAAAAAACAGCTGGCTCATGGCCAGAACGGTTGGAGCAAACCCCTCGGCAGACCATTACGATAGCGGACGCACCTTGTACAAAGGCTGTCCGAATTCGACAGGTCTCCCATTCTCCAGCAGCACCTGGGTGATCACACCCGATACCTCGGCCTTGATCTCGTTCATCACCTTCATGGCTTCGATGATGCTGACCACAGTCTCAGGCCCGACTTCCGTGCCGACCTCGACATAGGGCGAGGCATCCGGGGATGGAGCTCGGTAGAAAGTTCCAATCATGGGCGACCTGATCTCGATCTCGGTAGAGGCGGGCGTGGGAGGTCCCGCTGCTCCGGAACCAGCGGCCGACGCGACCACCAAGGGGATCTCCTCACCGGGTGAAGCCGCCGGGGCGACTGCACCCCCTCGTTTCAGTTTGATCTTGAACCCCTCCTTCTCCATCTCAAATTCGGAAATGGAGTTCTTCCGCATTAGGTCGATGATGGCCTTGATATCTTTCAGGTCCACAGAATCCTCCCGGGGTGATGAAGGTTCAAAAGAATCGAATACACGGCAAATTGTTTCTTTAACTAAAAGAGCAGAGTCTCAAAATCGACCCTGCTCCTAAAGCGGTTCAAAACTGTGGGTGAGTTTAGGGAGGGGAAAGCGGGGAGTCAAGCGGATATATTGAAGCCGCCAACCGGCCCAGCTGCGGCAAGACGTGGAAAAACCACTGAATTAGAGCCGTTTTCTATTATTGTTAACGATAACAGCAGCGTCAAGTCCAAGAAGATAAGATCCTAAACCAAATCCCGTGATCACCCCAACGCACAAGGGAGCGATCAACGACCGATGACGAAACTCCTCCCGTGCGTGGACGTTGGAGAGATGGATCTCGATGGTGGGAATCCCTACGGCGGCGATCGCATCGCGAATGGCTACACTGGTGTGGGTGTAGGCTGCCGCATTGAGGACCAGAACGTCGAAGACACCCCAAGCCTGCTGGATCCAGGTCACCAAATCTCCTTCCGAGTTTGTCTGGCGAAAATCGATTTCAACCCCGGCCTTCTCGGCTCGCTCCCGAACCTGAATCTCAATCTCCGTTAACGTTAACTTCCCATAAATATCCGGTTCTCTCGATCCAAGAAGGTTCAGATTGGGACCGTTGAGGAATAGGATGTTCATAGCTTCACTATAGGCATTGCAGGTGAATTGTCACGCCTTTCAGGCCGTGCCCGACACCTCTCGAGAGACGTGAGCGCCCTCCTTCGAAGTGCCCCACAGCCAACCCAACATACACCAAGCGCTCCAGGCCAGAGCTGGAATGTAAAGGCCAAACTCAACCAGACTGTGCAGAGCAAAGCCTAGTAATCCTAACCACGCGGCGAACTGGATAGCACTCGCTTGAACGCGTTTCCACAAGACTCCCAGTGATCCTATCAGGAAGGCGGCATAGGTAGCGAAGGCAGGGAAACCTGAGTCCGACGCTTGTTGAAGGTAGTCGTTGTGCGTGAGCTGCGCCATTTCCGCCTCGGGTCTCTTGAGGCGTTTGTAACTCAATCCAAACGTGCCGGGTCCGCTACCAAGAAATGGATTGGTCCATGCTGTCTTTACCCCGGCAGACCAGTAGTCAAACCTCGCCCCCACGCTAGTCGCTCCTTTGCGGAAGTAGGGGGCAAACTTGATTCCGAAAGCCACCAACCCCAGGACCACCAAGGCCGCCACCAAACCAATCCTCATCCTTCGGGAAGGTTGGAATCGGACTACAACGACCGCCCCAAGGGTCATGGCAATGAGCCACCCAGCCTTGGAGCCCGACCAGAACAAACAGGCTAGCCCCGCGTAAGCCAGCAGACCCACCGCGACACCACGGGCAACTCTAGGCGTCGCTTCGGTCATCTGCCAGCAAGCCACCAGCAGGACGGGCAGCCAGAGAAGAATCACACCCGCCAGGCTGTTTGGATAAAAAAGCGTCGCGAAAATGCGATCACTCCGAATGCGTTTAAGATGTTCAGCGGGAAGGCTTTCCCAACCAGGATGAGAAAAGACATACTGGCGGGTGGCCTCCAAACCACCGAAGTGCTGCTCAAAGCCGAAGCCAAGCACGGCAACAAATCCGAGCAGGACCGCCAGCCAGAACCATCTTAGGCCCTGATTCGAAGCCAAAGCGAAGAGACCCAGGTAAAAACAGAGGACCACCGTCATGAAATGGATCAACGTGGACCGGGTGAGCAGAGAGTCCACGGTTTGCGAAGCGGAAACGAATTGCCAGGCCAACCAGGGAAGGGGCAGCAAGCACAGCCAAACCGGTTTCGGAAAGCGCCACCGGCTGAGGGGAATTGCTGCCAGCAGGAGCACCCCTAAGATCCAGTACCCCCAACTCACTGGCCAGGGCTGCAGCAGAACTTCCAAAGGATCGGTCGGCGTCCCCACCATTTTGTCCAAAATGGTCGGATTACCGAACTTCAAGAGGCTGAGCCCTAGGAGCGCTCCCACCCCCCCAGCGAACAGCCCCTGGAAGGAAGAGGGTCGCAAAACAACATCCTGGGCGACGGCCATAGCTCTATAGCTTCAACCGCAACAGTGCCACCTCCAAAGCCAGGGCCTCCTGAACGTTGGAAAACAGCAACCGCTGGGTCCTTTCAATCACGTGCAGGTTGGAGAGGGCGTCCGTTGGTTGGATACGGACCGAAACCGCAGCGGTCTCTGTCGCGAGGGAGGGAAGGGCGAGTCGGGATGGATCAGGCTGACAGCTCATGACCCAGACGTCACGCAGCCACCACTCGATCCCACCCAGCACCTCCGTACGGGTCCGGCGGTATTCTGCCTCAATAGCCGCCTCCAATTCGCCTTCCCACTTCTCCCGAAGTCCCGATTCCAGATCGTCGTATCGCTCCAAGGGAGACCTGGAAGTCAGGTCGCCTTCGATCTCTTTCTTCAGTCGGGCAAGTTCCGCGACGATTTTACCCAAGAGACGGTACCTACCGAGGAGACCACCGCGCTGACTGGCAACGTCTGTCGCTAATTCTTTGAGCCACTGCAACTGCTGGGGCTTGGTAGGACGGCCGTCCCCTCCCCCCGCCGCCAGTCTGAGACATCGGGATCGGATGGTTTCCAGCAAGCGATCAGGCTCACAAGAGAGGAGGATCAAGACGCATCTCGAAGGCGGTTCCTCTAAAGTCTTCAGGAAGGCGTTGGCGGCCTGTGTATTGAGCCGATCGGCACTGCATAAGATTCCAACCTTGTACTGGCCTTCGCAGGGTTTCAGTTGCAGTTGGTTCATCAGCTCACGAACCTGATCCACCGTGATGATCCGAGATTTGGATTCCGGACGCACCCACTGGATGTCGGGATGCAAATCGTTCTCAGTTTTTCGGCAAGAGGTGCACGCATCGCAGGAATCCAAGGGTGGCTGCCCCCCGGAAGGTCTCACAGTTCCAGTGCAATTCAGGACCTTCGCCAGGGCTCGTGCTATATTCTCAAGCTCTTCAGGTACAGTGCCATGGATAAGATACGCATGACCGAGACGCTTTCGTTCCAAGCTGCGTCGGAGCAAATCAGCGGCCTTTGAGTCTCGGGCTAATGCGGCAAGTGACATTTGACACTCGGGATCCTGCCTGGTTGTGTGCGCAGAGTGAAGTCGAAACTCGAGCCGATCCTTGCACGAAGGTCCAATCTCGGGAACACTCGGGTCCGCCCAACCCCGACGACTTCAGCATGAAATCGTTCGATGGAGGGTAAGACTCTTGAAATGAAACTGAAAAACCAATGGCATATGGGGTGGCTGGTGACAGCCCTGATTGCATCGGCGAGCTTGCTCCAAGGCGCTTCTTCTTCCAGCGAAGCCCAGATCCAAACTGGGAAAGGACACCGCTTCGTCTGCACCGACTACACGCAAGGGAAGGTCTTCATCGTCTCCGAAACCGGAGCAGTGGAATGGGAGTACGACGCCCCGAGCTGTAACGACCTATGGATCCTGCCAAACGGGAACCTGCTGTTCAACACCGGGCATGGGGTCCAAGAAGTCACCCGCGACAAGAAAGTGGTTTTCGACTACCAATCCAAGAGCGAGATTTACGCCTGTCAGCGGCTCAAGAACGGGAACACCTTCGTCGGTGAGTGCAATGCCGGGCGTTTGCTGGAATTGGAGCCCTCAGGAGGCGTGGTAAAGGAAATCCGCTTGTTGCCGGAAGGCAAGGATGGGGGCCATGCCTACATGCGAAACGCCCGCTGCCTGGCCAATGGCAACTACCTGGTAACTCACTACGGCGACCATGTGGTTCGTGAATACGATGGTCAAGGTAAGATCGTTCGGGAGATCCCTGCAGCGGGCGGTCCGCATAGCGCCATCCGACTCGCGAACGGCAACACTCTGATTGCCTGTGGCGATGCCCCCGGCGGATCGCGGGTTTTTGAGGTGGACGCCAAGGGCCAAACAGTGTGGGAGGTAAAAGGGGAGGAATTGCCGGGGATCTCGCTGAAGTTCATGGCCGGTCTGCAAAGGCTTCCCAACGGGAATACCGTCATGTCGAACTGGCTGGGACACGGGCAATTCGGCAAGGCTCCCCAGCTGATCGAAGTCACTCCAGACAAGAAAGTCGTCTGGTGTTTCTACCGTCACGAGACGATGAAAACGATCTCCAGCGTGCAGTTGTTGGACGTTGCGGGTGACGTGACGAAAGGGGAGATTTTGCATTGAGCCCCTCGTATTTGAACGTGTGAGGCAACTCGGTTCGGTGTTGCCGGTTTTCTGAAGCTTTTCAAGGCACATTGAACAAAACTTCTTACTCAAATACGAGCGTGAGCGCCGCTATTCATCGTCACCCGCGCTTCGCCGAGTTGCGCGAAGAGCTTCGCGCGCATTCCGAATGGTTCGGAGCGTGGCGCGGCACGCTTTTCCGTTTCCAGACCGTGGATTTCCCCGCCCCAAAAGATGTCTTGAGCGGCGACGGCGCGCGCGGGCGCGGCGGGCGTTGGAATGCGCCCGGCCTCGCCACGCTGTACGGTAGCACCACCGACACCACCGCCCTGGAAGAATGTAGAGCCAACGACCGCTACTACGGCATGGAAACCAAAAGCCCGCGCTTACTGGTGGCCATCGAAGCCCGACTGACCCGCGTACTGGATCTGACGAATCCAGACATCCGCCGGGGGTTGGATTTGACCCTGACGGAACTGGCAGCCGAAGATTGGCGTAAGTTGCTGGCCGCCGGGAAGGAAAGTTTGACCCAGGCTTTCGGCCGTGCCGTGGCCGCCGCCGCTGGCAGCGGCCTCCTGGCCCGTTCCGCCGCCGTGCGCCGGGGCGTGGACGTGGTCATCTTTCCCGGCGTGTGCGCAGCCGACCATGTGGAAGTCGTGGAGGGCAAGAAGCTGGAAAGGCTGGGCGTGCGAATGAAGGCTTGAAACCTGCAATAATGCAGGTTATTGTGCACGCAGAAAGTTATGGCACTCGTTGCTAAGAAACCCAAGATCGGGCATCCGGCACTCACGAGCTTCCGGTTCAGACACCGGGGGGCGAAGGATTACGCCGGGCTGCTCCAGCACTACCGTACCGCGTTCAAAATGCCACAGCCCGTCGTGGTGCGGTTGACCGGTTTCTCGCCGCGTTCCGTCGCCAAGTGGAGTGAAGGTGTACTGCCTTCGCCCAAGCAGGAAAAGGCGTTGGTAGAAATGGATCGCTTGCTGGATGGCCTCGCCCGCGTGATGCAGCCGGAGCAAGTCGGCCAATGGCTCAAATCGCCCAATCCCGCCTTCGATGGCTCAACGCCGTTGCAGGTGGTAGAGCGCGGCGAGTTTGACCGCATCTGGCGGATGCTCTACGACCTCGAATCCGGCCAACCCGGTTGATCAGGCTTGAGCGGTCTCACGATCGAGATGGACGTATCACTTTCACCGTCCAGTGAACGCTTGAACGGACCGCGAGGAGCGATTCTGACTCCGTCTGACGGCTCTGCTCTCTCTGCTGCCTCCTGTTCAACTGCATGGACACGGCTAAGGAAGAAGTAGAAAACCGGCCGGGGCGTAGCCACTCACGACGGCGGTGAACTTTTGTCCCCGAACCGGGATAGGGTGGCCATCGAGTTCTCCACGCAGATTGACCGGCTGGGCGCTCCGCACCCTGAATTCACCCGGCAGCCGTACCGTACACTTGCCGGATTGACCTGCTTGTTCCCACAGTCGCAGCAAGGTGCCGGTCCCATCGGGATTCCGACCGAAGGCGGTGACAAGGATGCCAGAACGTGAGAGGGCCACACCGGCCTTCTTTTTCGGCAACTTCCCCGCGGGGCCCTCCGCCGCCACCGCCAGCAAGGGGAGACGCGCCTCCCAGGAAGGCACCGTGAGGTTCTCCCCCACCCCGCCGCCCCGGGTCAGCCAGACTCGCACACGACTGGACCAACTTCCGTCCTGCCACTCCGGGAAATTGGTGTTCCACTCGTTGTTGTAGAGGTTGACGAAGGCAGTCGGCTTCTTGGGTACGTAGTCGAGGGAGAACTTCCATAGCCCCGGCTCCTCGAGGCTCACACAAGGTGAGTCTACCGGGCAGAGGCCGATGCCTGTGCCGCCTTGGCCACGGATGTTGAGGCCGCTGTGAAGACAGAAATAGTGCCGGTTGGCACCCTCGACGATGTCTCTTGCAGGATCAACCGGTCCCCCGAGCCGCCCCAAGAGGAACTGTGGCTGAGCCACGGCGAACGGGAAGCAAAGCCACCCCCCCTCAGGCATCGGATCGGGCGTCTTGTCCGTCACCCGCCACTCGACGTCGACGTAGGGCTGGTGGCGCGGGAAGGTCATGACCAACGCGATACCTTTAGCCAAGCCAAGGGTGTCGGCCGCGGTCAGCGTGGCTATGTCAACCCCCGCCGCTTGCTGGACGGTGAGACTCCATGCGGGCGGGGTCAGAGCGGCGTAGGTGGCGTCTTTGGGCAGGTCACCTTTCCACCAGGAGTAGCCGGGGCGGCCGTAGGCGTCGTGAAAAGCGATCATCTGTTGATGGTCGAAGCGTTCGTGGAGGAACTGCCCCAGGGCGTACGGACTCGCTTTGTCCACAAGCTCCCGGCTGGTCTTCTTGTCCACAAGCGACGCAATGCCACCGCGTTTGAGGTCAAAAGTGACCTTGAAGAAAGGCGTCTCGAGGGTGGTCGAAGTCGATTGTCCAGACTGGACGGTCGAGCCCGTCGGATCCATCTGATAGGTTCTGTAGCCCCCGGCTGGCACGGAGTCCGCAAAGAGGAACCTGCCCGGCTGCCCGGGGAGTTCGACCAACCCAGAACGTTCCCATGGCAACGCGTTGTACACGACGATTCGTTTCCCATCCACGTTCACGGACTTGGCCAGAAGTTCGAGCCGCTGGGAGAGCTCGCGGTGGACGATCTCCTCGGCCTTGCGAGCGAAGGCGCGCTTATCGTCGAAAGCACCCTCGTATTTCTTGTAGGCTCCTGCAGCGCGAGCCTCCTTCCACTCAGCTCCGTAAAGGTAGCGCCGAGCGAGGGTGCCCTCCCACGGCCCTCCCTTGGGTCCCCACGGGCCAAAGGTGTGCTCGCTGAAAAGCCCGCTTTGCGCGTATGCCTCCGCCAGCGCAGGGGCGAGGTCGCCGGTATCCACTCCCCACGCGCGAAGCTGGGTGTCCAGCATGTCGAGAGCGGGCTCCAGCGGGCGCAGGTTGTGGGCAGCTTTGGCCTCGATCGGCATCGAAAGCCAGCCGTGGATCCATGTATCCGGCATATCGGCGCGAACGACGGAAAGTTCGGGGTTCTCGGCGATGACTGCTTTGGCGAAATCGTCGAGCGTGCCAAAATGGACCTGGACCCCAGGCAACTGTCTTGCGGCCTGCCTTCGCAAGTTTTCCACATCGCCCGCCGTGGGCGGACCATGGTTGTCCCCCGTCATGGCCATCACCAGATAATGCCGGCTCGGCCAGTTGCGAGGCGGCAACAGGCCGGAGCCATAGTCGGGCGTGTAGTGGCAGAGGACACGAGAACCATCCGGTCCTTCCCACCAGAACAGAGGAGGAACACGAACGAAAGCGCTGGTGCCATTGCACCCCAGCTGAAGAAACTTCACCCCCGCATGTGCCAACAAGGTGGGCATCACCCAGGAGTGGCAAGGAACGTCCGTCATCTTGGCGCTGATGGGCAGGGGGCGGCCGTAAACCTTCGAAAGGCGGGTTGAATAGCCCAGGCCGCGCACCAGGTCTTCCAAGTCCTGTGTTTCGGTATGGGTCGTATAAGGCAAGGCGTGGAAGGTGATTGCTCCGTCACGCACCGCTTGCTCGATACGCTCTCGCCGGGCAGGATCTTGCTCCGGGCCGAGAACGTGAGCCAAGGGCCACCCCGCCAGCGTCCAGGAAAATCGCTTCTCCACCGGCAACTCGCGGGATGCCTCCACCACCTTGAGAGCCCCTTCCATCATATTCACACGATACTTCTTGAGCACCTCCTCGATGGTATCAGTATAGCCGATGTCAAGATGGGTCTTGAAAACCACCCAGACGTGCTCGATGGGGGCACGCTTCACAACCATGGCATCCCCCGCCCGCGCCAGCGAGGCAGCGGTGTGCACATCGATCTCGGCGAACAGGGTGCCGGTCAGGTTCGGATTTGGCTGCAGAGGCGAACCCGTCCGCCGCAGCGCAAGTAGCAAATGCCGGAACTCCCCGAGCTTCCCGCTGGTGTCGCTGACCAACACACCATACTGCCCGTTCCACTTCTCACCTGTTGCGTTCGGACGTGTGTCCACATCGGCAAGCTTGGTCCAGTCCGCAAGGCTGCCTGGATCAGGGGTCTCTGCTGCACTGCCGTAAAGGGTGTAGACCTGCGGCCCGCGTGAACCTTGGTCCACCTCCCACTCGTGCCAGGAATACGACGTCACGGCGGCGATCGGCTGCACTCGGCCCAAGTCGATCACCAAGCTACCACCGTTGGGATTGGCGTTGCTCAGCAATGCCTC
The DNA here is from genome assembly GCA_964411985.1 of uncultured Verrucomicrobiota bacterium. Taxonomy (GTDB): domain Bacteria; phylum Verrucomicrobiota; class Verrucomicrobiia; order Limisphaerales; family J093; genus CAYPNF01. The sequence goes on along the minus strand of CAYPNF010000004.1, from coordinate 32,963 downwards.
CTCAGACAAGTCCAGGCTGTCGTTGGGTAGGACTCCGTTCACCAGTACGGCCGACTCGGCCGCTGCGGGCTCGAGTTGATTGCCAACAACCGTCACTTTCGCCCCGGTGGCAATGTCCGACTTGGAGGGGCCAGGGATGGCCTTGAATCTCCACGCCGGGTCGGAGGGATTCAGCTGCTCGGTCTGAACATGGACTGCTGCGCAAGCCACCGAGGCGCTCAGGCAGAACACACCAAACGCCAGTAAAACCCTGGATCTCAAATTGGGTAGTCTCATAGTTGGTTCACGTCTGACCATACCCATCAGGGCGGTAGCAATCAAACCAGGACTTTTGCCATGGCCAAAACATCAGTCCGGGCTCAACGAGAACGGGTCTCCGCCGTGATCGTTGACCGCGACACTCCATCTGGGTAGCCTGCATGCCTCAAACCATAAGAAAAGCCTGTCCACAGAACATCGTGAACCAAAGTCATCTGCCTACGCTGCGGGCAACTCCCGTTGCTTCGTGTCCATCCGACCACTTCGGTTGGCCCCATCTCCTGCTGGGCTTGGCTCTCTGCCTGAGTTCGGCGTTCAACGCCATCGCCGCCACATGGGATCCATCGGCGACTGACTATACCGGACACAAAGGGACGACTCTTTACGTCTCCAAGCTCGGCGACAATTCCAACGGCACCAGCTGGACTCAAGCGTTCCACTCCATCCAGGCCGCGCTATCGGCGGTACCCGACCACCAAGGCGGCCATCGCATCCTGATTCGACCGGACACCTACACCGAGGCGAATCTGGCGCCGGCTTTCCGGGGCGCTGGGGGAGCCTACAACGCCCTGATCGGCGACTTGGATGGGCAACTCGGTTCCGGGGCCAAGGGTTGGGTACTCGTTGACTCCGGCGATCCGGAGAAGGGCTTCAAGAGCTGGGACTGGTGGAGTTCCTTCGCGGCCTCGGACAAGAACTGGCCGACCGGACACAACCGCAAGACCTTCTCGAGCCTCGCCTGCGATCGGTGGATCTTCCGCCATCTCTACGTGACGGGCGGAGACGCTGGGCTGTTCTGGGACCTGACCGACAAGAGCGGCGAAGGATTCACGGTTGTCGTCGAGGATTGTGTCGGAATCGGCCGTGCCTTTGGAGGCGGCGTTTGTTATCCCACCGTTCGCGAAGGGGAGCCGAGCCTGTTTCGCCACTGCTACTTCCTGGCACTGGATTGGGTGGGAGACACTGCAGCCGTCCTGCTCGGCGGATGGGAAAAGACCATGCCCAGTCATCCACACGCGGTGTTCGAAGACTGCACACTGGTCCACCCTGACAACGCGGTTGCCATGTCCTACGCCAGCTACTGCGCCCGAGCGCGCTTTGTCCGCTGCCGAATGATCGTTCTGAACTTCACCCAGCCGGAGATGGGCGCCAAGTCAACTGGCATTCTCTGCACGGAGAAGCACCGACCCGAGGGGCGGCTTCACGTGGACCTGGAGGATTGCGTGCTGGCAGGCTACAGCGTGTTCACGCCGGGCAAAGATGCCAAGGCGATGACCTGCACCACCAAGGGAAAAGTGCAGGCGTATGTCCAGTTCAAGCAACCGAACACCGATGGTTTCGAACGCCTTGGGTCCTGGCCGGCCGAGTTGTTTGGCCAGATGGCACCGCCCCTTGTGCCTGCGAATCCGCAGGCCCAAGGTAAGTAGTGCGGTCGGTGTGAGCCGCAATGCTGAAAGCTGATCCGCCGACGCACGCAGAGTGACGTGTTACTCGATGGTTTTCATTTCGGACGGGATGAACAGGATTCGCACGATGGGGTTCTGTCACGTCTGGGGTCCGTTGCTTGTCATACTGTCCATCCTGTCCATCCTGTCCATCCTGTCCATCCTGTCCATCCTGTCCATCCTGTCCATCC
>CAYPNF010000004.1:16861-30969 GCA_964411985.1 uncultured Verrucomicrobiota bacterium | reverse complement strand
TGTTCATCGTGTCTCAGCAAATCGGAAACCGGTCCGCCGCTAGGCCTCGCGCAGAGCGGCGATCTGCATCCGCCGCCCCTGGTTCCCTCGCGCCATCATGTGATACACCGCTCCCGGATACTCCAAGCGATTAGGCCGTGCCATCCCCCTGACTCAAAGCCACTTCAACGCGAACAGCGGACCGCCTGCCCATGCTCTCAGCCGGCGAGTTTCTCGCGGAGTTGCTCGGCCTGCTGCGCGAACTTGCGGGGATTCGCCTTCTTGAGCTTCAAAACATTCTGTAGCTTCCAGCGGATGGCAGGCAGCTTGGCCAGGTACGGGCAGCTCATCAACTCAAAGGGGGGCTCGCCCTCGACCAAGCCAACCAGAAACCGACGCTGATTGGCCGTGAGCACGGCTGGCAGTTCCTTCTTCAAACGATTCCGAAGCTGCTGCAATTCCACCAACGAAATGGGTTCCCGATGCATGCCACTAAACTCAGTCGCAAATGCAGGTCCCAGGTCCAGGTCACGCGAGAACAATACTTCGTGCACGGGGCGATTGTGTCCCGCGAGATAGCAGACGAAACACTCGACCACCTCCGTGGTCAGTCCGCCAAGGTTGAAGAGGCTACGGAGATCGAAGAGATCTCGCGGATGCTGACGGTCCATTGCCGCCACGAGTTTGCTGCCGTAGAGCTCCGGAACAGCCAGAACCGGGACGGATAGATCCGTGGTAAACAGGTCGCGCGCTTTGCCGACGAGTTGGCGGGCTTGCACCGGCAGCACCGTCCCACGAAAGACATGGTTCACCTCGACCTTTATCTGATTGCGACCACGCCGGACGAAGAGTTTGACTTCGTCGCCGTCCTTGGTGGCCGATACCTCGGACTCCAGACCGGCTTTGGAGAGTTGGACTTGTGAGCCTGCCAATCCGGAGGAAATGAATTGTAAGGCTGCCTCACGAGTTACTGTGTGGTCAGTAAACACCACGTCAATGTCCACCGACAACCGAGGCATTTCCTCCACAAAGAGGTTGATTGCAGAGCCGCCCTTCATGGCGAAGTGGGGTACCTGGAACACGGCTGGAGCACTCTCGAGCAACAGCCGGACAACTTCGATGTAGGCCTGATCCATCACGGCTTGAGCACCAGAGTCGTGCCGTCTTTCAACTTGGCCGTCCAACGGCTCCTGCCTAGTTGGCTTCCGACCGCTGCCCTGGCGAGGCCGGCCCAAGGCAGATTCAGTTCCTCGGCCCACTGCAGGCACAGGCGGACAACTTTGACACGTCGACACTTCTTCAGCAGTGTCACCAACACCTCAGGCCTCAGACTTCTTGCCCCCTCCATGATATTCCTGGCCTCCTCGATTCCCTGGTGCACGCCGACTTCGCTTAACATTTCCAGTAATGCCCTTTCTGGAACCGACACAAGAGCCCCGTTGGGCGTTTCCGGCAACGGTTGCAGCCCGAAGTTATCGGGCAGTTTAGAGAAAGGGTTGCGCGCAGTGTAGCGAGCAGGGAAGAGCTTCCTGAACCAGTCTGGTAACCTCGCCTTGCTTTGCCCCCACAAAGAGAGTGGTTCGCGTGCTGGCAGATTGTGTCTGATGCCGCGCCATGCCAGGGCGACTTTGCCACCCACATGAAAACCGGGGATTCGCCGAGACAGGAATCTTAAGCAATCGTCCTGCCGCAACGTGTCTTTTGGAAACATGAATACCCCCCGGCCTAGTCTCACCAGCCATCCCGATTTCGAATAGTAATGGGCCAAGGCCGATGAAACCCCCAGTTTTGCCAGTTCATGGTGGTCGAACGGCGTTCCCCGCGGGAAGGCCGTCTGCAGAGTTCTGACTACGTTTGGGCGTTTAGTTACAACCACGCTTTAACAATAGATCCGAACTCAAGCATATGGCAAGCGTGTTCTTCGAGGTTGAAGGCGATCCATCGCGCAGGCTCCGTTCCCGCTCCGCAATCAAAGCTTCATAGCCCGAGACCTCCCGCACTGCGTGGTCAAGGCTGCAGCCCATTCCCAGCTTTTCCACACCCATCTCCGGCTCACAGGTCGTGTGCCCATACACCCACCATGCAGCACCTCGCGCCATCATGTGATAAACTGCTTCTGCAAATTCAATCCTTATAGGCCCTGACAAGCGTGAATCCAGGCGCAACACATTCCTTCAGACACGCTCCATATAGCACATTAGTCGGACCCTTTTCACGCCCTTTCCCGGGTGGCTTTTGGATCGCAGGTAGATGAGAGGCGAGGCCCAACCTACTGCTTTTTCGGAGAGTAATGCGTGGGACGCGACAACTTGGTCGCACTCCCCCTTGTTGGGGTTCCAGTCGCACGAGCTTATAGTTGCCGCAACTTGCTCCGGTTTCAAGGCGAGTTGAAGGGTCGCATCAGACGCCCTAAGCCAAGATCCATCGAGCACATGAGTTGGACCTCTTGCGAGAATTGACAATGTCCCTGGGAAATGGCAAATGTATAGCCATGCAGATCACGCTTGATCGGATGGGCAGGATTGTGGTGCCTAAGGCCATCCGGGATCGTTTTGCCTTGAAGCCGGGGGATGATCTGGAAATGACCGTTGAGGCGGACGGCATTCGCCTGCGCCCAGCAACTCCGGCATCTGCCCTTGCCGAGGAAGGCGGGATTCTCGTCTGTTCCAGTGATGTGCCCCCATCCGCTTGGGATATGGAAGCGGTCTTGGAAGAACAAAGGACCCGGCGCAGCACAGAAATCGGCGGCCTTTGATCTGTGAAAGTCTGTTTCGACACTTCCATTCTTGTCGCGGCTCTCCTGCAGCAGCATCCCCATCACTCCAGCGCCTTTCCACGTCTCCAGGCCGTGAGGGCTGGGACGGTTCAAGGTCATCTGACCACGCACGGGCTCGCCGAGCTTTTTGCCACGCTTACCGCGCTGCCGCTCAAGCCCCGATTGCACCCCTCCGATGTCGAGCGCATCATCCAGCAAAGCATCCTCCCGTATTTCACGCTGATTCCGCTCAGCGCCAAGAACTACCGTGACGCCATCCAACTGACGGTAAAGCAAAACCTCTCCAGCGGCGCTATCTACGATGCGCTTCATCTCATCGGAGCCCGTAGTGCTGGTTGCACCACCCTGTTCACCCTCAACTTCCGCCACTTTCGCTCCCTCGCCCCAGGCGATTCCATGATCGCCAGTCCGTAAGCGCACGACAGTCCGTCCGAGCCCACCCACACCATCCCGCTCATCGCTCCACTTTCTTGGGAACTTTTGAGCGACCGATGGGACAACGGGGGGGCTGGTCCGCAGACCCCCGCAAACAAATGGAGACAGGAGGATTCTTCTCTTCCTTCCTGTCACAGGACTTCATGAACTTCATGGTGAACCCTTTCCTAGGGGAAACGGGGGGAAGTTATCCGCAGAGTGACGGAGATCCTCGAGCAAGGTCCCGGAAGCAGAAGACCAACGGACATCCTAACGATTGTCGCCAAGGCACGTCCTAGCGGGTACCCGCAAGCGCGGCCTTGATACGAGCCCTCGTTACCAGCCGTTTTGCAGGCCCTCGCTTGGCCATTCAAAGTAATAAGCACAATCAAAACACCTTAAATCTTCAGGGGGTGGTTGGCGCCGTTTGCCATCCAGGATCGGACCTGCAAAGCTTCGGCATCTTTCTATGTTGTTGCCTTGGTTGTGCGTCGGTTGGGGATGGGGATCCGAATGTCCTTTGAACAGGGAACTGGAACGTATGCGCCAGCGCCTTATGAGGTGGTCGGCCCTCTTGCTCTTGGCATCGGTTCTCGCCGAACCAGTCCGTTCTGACACGACTCTGCTGTCCTTGGCAAGTCCATGGCGCTGTAACCAAACGGACAATCTGGATGGCACGGACTGGCAGAAGGCCAATTTTGACGACACGGATTGGCCGGTGGGGACGCCGCTCTTCTACGTGGAGACCAACCCATCGGTATCCCCGCGAAATACGCCTCTGTCCTGGGGCCGAAGCACCTACTACTTCCGCACCGAGCTCGTTCTACCCTTCAACCCGACCAATCTCACTCTCCTGTTCACTCAGCGAATCGATGATGGCGCTGTGTTCTACCTGAACGGTGTCGAGGCTTGGCGCCTGAGGATGCCGACCAAGCCAGCTCCCATCGGCTATGCGACGCCAGCGACCGCCTCTCCGTCTGGTGGTGACGCGGTATTCCCCGAGACTTACACGCTTGCGGGGGCCTTCCTGACGAATCTGGTTCAGGGGCGCAATATCCTCGCCGTGGAGCTGCACCCCCGCAATTCGACCAACGACGACGACGTGGTGTTCGGCACGTCAGTCACGCTACGATTCACAAACTCGCGGCCGATCGTTCTACAGCAGCCCACGAATCTGTCTGTCCTGGATGGGCGATCCGCCCAAATGGTCACTGTGGTGGACGGCGATCCTGCACCCGCGAAGCAGTGGTACAAGGATGGTAGTCCAATCGAAGGCGCGACAGCCTCCACGCTGAACCTCCCAACGGTGGACCCGAAGCAGAGTGGCAACTATTGGCTCGTAGCCAGCAACGCGCTGGGGATCACCACTAGCAGCAACGCCTTCTTGACCGTGCTGCCAGACTCCGACGCGCCGACTATCCTTTCGGCTTTGGCGCTCCAGGATCTCACGAATATTACAGTCACTTTCTCTGAACCGATCCGGGTATCGTCCGTCACAAACCTGGCACAATACGAAGTCACGCAAAGAGGTGTGCCCACGAATCGTCTACCGGTTCTGTCCGCTGAACTACGCCAGCAAACCAACCTGATACTAACGACAGTGCCACGACTTCTGAGGCAAAACTACTCCCTGCGCGTCAGTGGGACCTGCGACCTGTCGACCGGAAGCAACAGCATCCTCCCGGGCAGCCTTGCGCCTCTCGAGTACGAGGTGAGTTTGGTCGACCTGCGTTCCCCATCCGTCTGGCGGTACGACCAACATGCCCGGCCTGCGCCTCATGGATGGACCTCCCCTGACTACAATGATTCAGGCTGGCTGGTTGGAAGCCCTCTTTTCGTGGGGGCCCAAGCATCGACCTCCGTGCCTGGAGCCCCACGTACCATACTGGCCACAACGGATAGTCCATCCACGAACTTGATTCTGACCCATTACTTCCGGACTGGATTTGATCTGCCCGGCCCGGTGCGAACAAACTCTCTCCGATTGCGTGGCATCATCGACGACGGAGCGGTCTTCTACGTAAACGGAACGGAGGTGTTTGCACTAAGAATGCCGCCAGAACGGCCTCTCTCTTATACGAATACTGCCAGCTATCCAGTCTCCATCGCGGCCTACGAACCCGCCCTGTCTCAGCCCGGCTGGCCAATCGAGTCAGCCGCCATCACTCCCAGCCGGAACATCCTCGCTGCCGAACTGCACCAGGCCTCGGACAATCGCGCAGATGCCGTATTCGGGGCGAGTCTTGAGGCCGTGGTCACGCACTTCGATCCGTGGCTCGAGTTGCGGATGCCGACCGATCTGACGGAGGGCAGTGGACTCCATGCGGGAGTGGCGCATGTACAACTGAGTGAGCCGAGCCAGGAGGCCACTACGGTGAGACTCGTGGTGAGTCATCCAACTTTGCTGACGATACCGCCCCAGATCACGATCCCCGCTCTGGTCACCAACGTCGCTTTCGACGTCTTCGTTGAAGACGACACGGTCTGCACCGGTCCGCGACTCGTGACCGTGGAGGCCCAATCTGCCAAGGGACTTCGGTCTGCCGCTCCCCTGGTCATCCTCGATGATGAAAGAGTCAGTATTGCACTGATTACGACCACCCCCATCCAAGAGGGCCAAGCTTTTGCCTTGGCCGAAGTGCGACTTGCTCAGCCGGTAGCGCAAGAGCTGGTTATCTCCCTGTCGTCGGACCTTAGTAGTCGACTCGTTGTCCCTTCCGCTGCCTACCTGCCAGCGGGGGCCACTTCAACGGTCTTCCACCTCACTGCGCCAAACAACACGTGGGTGGATGGAGTGCAACAGGCTTCCATCAGCGCTTCGGTTCAGGGTTGGGAAACCGCAACTTCCCGTGTCGAGGTAGTGGACGACGAACCTCGGACTCTTCAACTCACCCTCCCCGCCAGTATGGTTGAGGGTTCAGGCACGCCAGCTGGACAAGGGTCCGTTGCACTCGCGGGCAGAGCAGTCTCCCCCATCACAGTCGCTCTGACCTCCGGTGCCTCCGATCGATTAATGGTACCTCCAAGCGTTGTCATACCGACCGGTAGTACCAACGTTGTCTTTCCTCTCAACGCAGTCGACAACGACCAATGGGGTCCGCCGTTAAGCGTCGTCATCACAGCGGCGGCGGATAGCTTCGCGGGTGCTAGCGGAAAAGTGGTTGTGCTCGAGGACGATGCCCATCACTTTACCTTTACACCAATTTCCTCACCACAGACTACGGACACAGCATTCGAGGTCACCGTCCGAGCGGAGGATCCCGATGGTGGGCTGGTTCCCCTATTCACGCGGGCAGCATCCTTGAAAGTACAAAGTGCGGATGGAGATTTGCTGGTGGACCCCGCGATGATCGGACCTTTTATGGGCGGGTCTTGGACCGGCCTGGTTCGTGTCACGCAGGTGGGGCGTCTGGCACGGTTCAGCATTCCTTTGGCACCTGGAGAGAGTTCTCTGTTCCATGTGGAGGCCCCTCGATTTCGCCTGCTATCCCAACCCACCTCGGACCTACTCTGGCATGAGACCAGCAAGACGCTGTTCGCCATCGTGCCTACGGGGAGCAGTCCGTATGCTGACCAGATCGTCGCCATCGATCCTATCGCGGGAATCGTGACCAACGCCTACCCTATCGGGGGCGACCCATCCCAGATAGAGATCTCGGGGGATGGCCGGTATGCTTATGTGGCGCTCAGCAACCGCACGGTGCTGCGGAGATTTGACCTGGCAACGCGAGCCGCAGGGACACCCTTCAGCGTGGGCTCGAACTTTCAGGGTGCGCTACAGGTGCGTGATTTTGCCATTATTGGCGGCACGACTGATTCGGTGGCTGCCCGGCTATCCGATGCGGGGGCCAACAACGTAGGTGTGTGGCGGTTTAACCAGGGTGTTGCATCTGACCTCAACACCTTCAGCCCCCGCAGTCCTTACTGGATCGAGGCCGCCCCTGCGGACGAGACGCTGTTCGGATATCAGAACAATAACGATCTCCCCTTGATGCGTGGTTCGGCGCAGCCAGGCGCTTCGCTGCTGGTTCGTCAGGGAATTCTTACAGGAAGCAACTTCACTTACCGGGACGGGGTGCTTTACGACAACATCGGACGGGCGGCGTCAGCGAACACGCTGGTTTTGGTGGGGACTTATCCGAACGTGAAGAGTCATGTGGCGGATACGGGCCTGGTGGAGGTGGATCCCTTCCGCCGCCGGGTGCTGTATCTCGCAGGCCACTTCAATTACGGGGCTCCGTTCTACAAATTCAAAGCCTATGACCGCGACTCCTTCACCCAGTTGGCCGAAACCGCAACACCACTGATGGAAGGCGGCCCGATTCGTTTCTTGCGATGGGCGACGAATGGGCTCGTGTTCAACACGTCCGGGGGCCAGATTTGGTTCGTCCGCTCCGAAGCCCTGCAGCCCACCCAGGTCCCGAGCGATCTTGGACTTACCCAATCTCTCCTGCCTTCGACCCTGGTAACCTCCAGTGACGCTACCTTAACCCTCACCATTACGAACGCTGGTCCGGGACTGGCAACCCTTTTACGGATCGTAGATACCTTGCCACCTGGAGCGACGCCTCACGCAATTCGCCCGAGGGCTGGTGCGGCCCGGATGCAAGGTGGCTCTCTGATATGGGAAGTACCATCACTCAAGAGCGGCGCTGAAACGGCTTGCGAGGTGATTCTGCGTTTCGACGATGGCGGATGGGCAACGAACACAGCCTCCGTCTCAGCCTACGAGCCTGATCCTGGATTTGAGGACAACACATCCAGTCGGGCGTTCTATGTGCAACTGCCTCCCGATGCTGAGGGCGCATTCCAACTCCGGTTGGCCTCTGAGGATCTTCTCTATGACTCAGCGCGGGACCGACTGCTCGTGAGTATGGGGGCGGGTGCTGCAGGTCAGCAGAATGGCCTCGCCAGCGTTAACCCGCGCAACGGAGCCGTGGAGGCCTTCCTTCCTTTGAGCGCGCGCCCTGCTCGATTGGCAGCCTCGCCTGGAGGTGAAACGCTCTATGTTTCCCTCCCCGATGTGGGCCGAGTGGTGTGTCTCGAGCTGCCAACCCTCGCCGTCCGGCGGGACTTTGCACTTGGAGGTGAGTTCATCAACGGCACTTGGTACTCCTTTTTCGCGGCAGACTTGGCCGTCCTTCCAGGACAGCCGGACAGTGTTGTGGCCTGGCGTGTTCGCCGGGCAGGGCCGGAGGCTGGGGAGTACGGACAGGGTATTGCGGTTTTCGACCAGGGCACCATGCGATCCGCCGTGACTGAGGCAGGCGGGCGATGGTCTCTCGCATTTGACACGGATCGGGGAGACCTGTTCGCCTACTTCGGAGGCAGTAATCCCTGGGGAGAGAGTATTCGCGACCTGCGGCGCTGTGCGCTAGGCACGAATGGGGTTAGTTTTGCTGAATCCTATCCAAGGCTGGACTGGACCCTGGGCACCGAGTTCAGCTACGCCAACGACCGGCTGTTTCTGTCAGGAGGGGTGGCGTTGGCGACCCGACCGTTCCGGGCAACGACCCTATTCGAAGGCAGCGAAGGCTCCACGCTGGTAAGACCCGATCCACGCACTGGCCGAGTCTTCTTTCTGGGGAGCAAGGGCGGCCTTTGGCAACTTCGCGCACACGAGATGGAACATGGATCACTTGTGGGCAGCGTGAGGATCCCCGATCTAGCCGGCACGCCTTCAGCGCTCACTCGCCTGGGCGACAACGGTCTCGCATTCCGCACCTCGGGAGACCAACTCTGGATCATCCGCGCCGGTTTCATCGACCCCGCATCGGAGGCCGACCTTGCCGTATCGCTTGAGGGTCCGCTGGGGGTAGTACCACTGGGAGCTTCAACCACTTTTCAAGTCGTGGTGACCAATCGCGGGCCGGCAGAAGCGCTCGAGGTGGTCGTGACGAACGCCTTTTCCGCCATGGCGGGGATTACTGGCTGTACTGCTGTTCATGGCCAGTTGAGCACAAATGAGGATGGGGTCGTCTGGAGCCTACCCAGGGTAGCCGTCGGTGGGCTTTACAGCATGAGTGTGACGACCAGCCCGGCCACGACAGGAACTCTCACACTGGCTGCGGAACTCGCCGCTGCCACGGCTGACCCACGTCCCAACGACAACGCGGCCCGGCGGTTCGCACTGGTGGGGATGCCGTGGCAACCAGAAAAAGCACTGGTTCTGCGATTGCCTGCTTACGATCTCGCATGGTCGACCCGCCTAGGCTGCCTGTTCCTAACAGGGCATAACAACGCCGGACCTTGGGAAGGCAGCCTGATTTCGTTGGATCCCTTCACTCTCCAGACGCGTGCGGAAACGCGGCTCGGGGAAGGAGCACGACGCTTGGCCATGGGCGAAAACGGCAGCCATCTCTTCGCGACATTGAGTCATTCCGTCGCCCGTCTGCAACTGGCTCCGGTTCTGACCCGAGATTCGGATGTGCTCTTGGACCCACTGGGTGCTCTCATGCGAACAGGAGATCTGGAAGCCCTCCGGGGTGCACCCAATTCGTTCATTGTGGGCCGAATACACTCAGTAGCGGACGTAGGTGTTTTCGACAGCGACATGCGGCGCACCAATACGGCCGATCTTCCGAGTGCTGAGTTTGTCCTCGAGTCAGGCCCCACGGCGTCCACGTTATACGCCCACGACTCCCGGAGCGGGGCCTTCCTTCGTTACGCGCTGAATCCCCAAGGCCTAGCTTTGGCAGAGTCTATTGCCGGTCTCTTGCCCTCCGGGCCGCTGGACTTGGCGTGGGGCAATGGCCGACTCTTCAGTTCGTTGGGACAGGTCATCGACCCCCTCTTGCACACGCAACTCGGTACTGTGGAGGGAGTCACTGGTCCATCTGCCGTCTGCAGTGACCCCTCGAATGGATACGTGTTCTATGTTTCGGGCCAGGGATCGCAAGCCCTGGTCCGAGCCGTGGACTCGTGCACGTTGATGACGGCCGCCACTTTCACGGTTGCTGACGTCGCAGGGGTTCCCGAGCGGCTGGTTCGCTGGGGCGACGATGGTCTGGCCTTTACGACGAGTGCGGGCGAACTCGGCCTGCTGCGCTCTCGTTTGGTTCCCTCTGCCCCACCGGGCGACCTGGGTCTGTCAGTCATTGCATCGGCTGATCCAGCCTTTGTGGGAATCAACACAGTGTACACTCTCGCAATCACCAACGCTGGGCCAAATGGTGCGGAGGAGGTCCGTGTTCTGGCCAGGTTTTCCTCGAATTCCGGCTTGGTTTCGGCCAGCGCCTCGCAAGGCACATGCGTCGTCTCCAATGGACTCCTGTTCGCTTCATTGGGATCCGTCCCCTTGGGTTCAGCAGCCAGTATCGAAGTAACGATGCGCCCGATCCAGCCCGGGTCACTCGATCTCGAGGCTCGGGTCACCTCGTCTGCCGTAGATCTCGCTCTGGAGAATAACACCCTACGCCGCAACGACCCGGTGCTCATGGCAGTCCAACCACACTCGGCGACCATCTTGAATCTTGGTGTTGGCGGGCTCGTGTACAATCCCCACACCGGCGTCCTCTACGCAGGCGGGCCCGGCGCGCAAATAAGCGTCCTCCAACCCCTCCTCGCCCGAATTGAGACGACGTGGCCGCTGCCAGCAAAAGCCGGTCCCCTGAGCCTCGCTCGCGAAGGTACTGCGCTCTATGCGCTGATGGATGGTTCAACGCGCCTGGCCCGGCTCAACCCAATATCGGGGCAAGTAGATCTGGAGTTCAGCCACGGGACCGGCCCAATCAGAACCGTCAGGCCTATCCCTGGCCAACCTCTCTCGTTCCTGCTGGCTCAGGACGGCGATTGGGGAGGGACGGTTGCAGTGTACGACGACAATGTTGCGCGACCCGACGTGCTCAACTTGAACGGCCCGCGTGATGCCTTCGTTTTTGGGGAGCGGGCTGGCGAAGTCTTCGGTACCCATCCCGACATGGGTTCCCTGGGGATCTTCCAGATTGACAGAAGCGGCATCCACTGGATCCGCTGGGGCACGGACAACCTAAGCCCACTTGGTGGAATGAAGTACACTCATCCGAACCTCTACTCGATGACGGGTAAGATTCTAGACCCGGAAACCGCGACTGTGAGGGGTCAGTTTAGCGGCCTTGGCAACGTCTCGACCTTTGATCTGGATGCTTCGAACCACATGGCGTTCTTCCTGACCCAACAACCATCGGGGTGGCAATTGCGCGCCTACGATACCTTCACCGCCGGCTATTTAGGCGAGGAGCCCGTGTCGGGGATCCAAGGCGTCCCGTCTGACCTGGTTCGCTGGGGGCAGGATGGTTTAGCCTTCTGGACCACTAGTAACCAAGTCTTCCTCGTGCGCAGCCGCCTTCTGCCCAACGGTACTGGCGCTAATCTTCAGCTTAGCGCATCGATTCCACCCTCAATGGTAGGGCAGGAGAGTCAGATCCTGCTCCGCGTCACAAACGCCGGCCCGGCTTCAGTTACGAACGTTGTAGTCCTGGACCGGTTGCCGGAAGGTCCGGTTGTGCAGGCAGTGACCCAGACCCAGGGCACCTCACAATTGACCAACGGGCTCCTCAACTGCTCCCTCGGACGGCTCGATCCTGGCATGAGTGCCAGCGTGCAAATCACCCTCAAGTCGGACATGGCAGGTCAATTCATGAATCACGCCCGTGTAACCGGCGAGCACCTGGAAATCGCCTGGGATGACAATCTTGTGGAGACAACGCTTCAGGTAGGCTGGAAACTAGAGCGAGATGCCACCAGCTCCCTAGCACTGAACACAGGGGGCCTAACCTATGACCCCGTGTCCGGCCTGCTCTACGTCACCACGGGCAGCGATGTAGTCTCGATCAACCCAATAACGGCTGCTTTGGGCAGGCCGATCTCGGTGGGGTCGAATCTGTCCCGGATCGCTGTCTCTGGGGACGGAGCCCGAATATTCACTGCGGCCGCCAATGAGACCGAATTGCGCAGTTTTCGACTTGAGCCACTCACCCTGGACACGGTGGTAAGCACTTCGGTCCACGACATCGCCCCCGTGCCGGGATCCTCCGACTCCGTGGTCGTGGCCAGCGCTTGGGGCGGTTTGACAGTCTATGACGGAACCAATTCACGCCCAACGTCCCTGCCTTGGTTCGACGAACTCGAGTTTGTCGATGCCACCCATATTCTTGGGCGATGGGCAGGAACGGTCCCGAGCACGGCCTGCCGGCTCGCACTCACCCCAGATGGGCTGGCACAACAAAGCAACTTCATGAACGAACTATTGGATGGCTCTATGAAGGCTGAAGGCGGACTCGTCTACACCACCGGCGGCACCGTGGTTGACCCGTTCTCGCTCACCCGGGTTCGTTCATTCGGACTCGCGGGACTGGTCGCTCCCGATGCCTCCGCCAATCGTGTCGCGTTTCTGACGGGCGTCGGCACGACACGTGTCCTACAAATCCTCGATCTGGACGGCCTTGCCGAGTGGGGAACGCTCACCCTCACCAATGTTCAGGGAGAAGTGCGAGACCTTGTGCGCTGTGGCGGCGACCGATTAGCCTTCCGCACCACAGGCGGCCAGATCTTCGTGATCCGCAGTTCAGCGTTCGCAACGGGTCCGGAATCCGACCTCAGCTTGGCCGCGGTCGTCGAGCCGCAACCGCCCACCGTTGGGGAACCCATTCAGCTTCGGCTGACAGTCTCCAACGCGGGACCCAACGCGGCTGGTGAGGTCACAGTCGTTTACACACTCCCTCAGGGAATCATCCCAATCTCCTCCTTCCTGTCTCAAGGTATCACTACCAGCAACACTGCGGGAATCACCTGGTCCTTGGGGGCTCTACCTCGAGGAGGAATCGCCTCAAACCTGATCACGATGGTCGCGACCCGATCAGGTTGGCTCGGCGATGGGGTCGGGATGCTTGTCAGCAGCGCACAGGATCGACATTTGCAGAACAACCTGACTCGCCACGCTTGGACGCTTCGATTGGCTCCTCAGGAGTCTGCCATCCAGGTGATGTCCTTGCCAGCATCAGATCTCGCGTGGGATCGGGTAGCCGGTCGTATCTATGCCACCCTGTCGGCATCCGTTCCCAGTGCAAGCAATGCTGTCGTGGCGTTCGATCCTCTGACTGCTGAGCTCAGTTCCCCAATCCCTGTTGGGCCTGATCCGGGCTGCGTTGCTGTTTCGGACGGCGGCCAATACCTCTACGTAGGGCTGAACGGCGCGGCTTCCGTGGCGCGAATCAACCTGGCCACAAAGGCTCTGGACCTGACCTTCCCCCTCAATACTGGTTACCAAGCGCATGAGATTGCCGTAAGGCCGGGCCACTCCGACATCATCGCCGTGGCACGCGAGTTTTTCCCGAGATGGGGCTACACAGAGCCGGCTGGTGTGGCTCTCTACCAAAATGGATCGGAACTCTCCCAATCGACTCCCACCTACTCCCATCCTATCACCAGCCTAGCCTGGGGAACAGACGGGGATCGCCTCTATGGCTATAACGGGGCAACCTCTGAATTTGGGTTTCGCCGTCTCAAAGCAGACGCGAATGGAGTGGTGGTGCAGGACGTGACACCGGGACTCGTCTCGGGGTTTTCCGTTACACTTGAGGCTGCAGGTGGCCTCGTGTACTCCAGCTCCGGCACCGTCCTGAATCCCGAAACGCTCGCCGTTGTCACCAACTTGACGGGAATTGGCCCCGAGTCCCGCCTCAAAGTGGATTCAGAGGCAGGGGTTGTATCTTATGTAATGCCAGCGTCCGGTCAGTGGTACTTGCGCCAATACGATCTGAAGAACTACGCCCTGCGGCACCAATTCCGCCTTCCCTACCTGGAAGGCAGCCCCAGTCGTCTGGTCACTTGGGGCAAGGACAAGCTAGCCCTGCTAACGAGCAGCAACCAAGTCCTGTTGCTGCAACCGAGCCTGGCCTACGCCGACCTCATGGTGATCGCCAAAGCCTGGCCAACACAAGGTACCGCCGGCCAAACCGTC
>CAYPNF010000004.1:0-16851 GCA_964411985.1 uncultured Verrucomicrobiota bacterium | reverse complement strand
TTCGCAGTCACAAACCGCGGACCTTACCTGGCACTCGACACTTGGATCACCAATGCTCTTCCCGACAATCTCATCGTTGTTGGAGGCAGCGTACCACCTGAGAGTTACGCGCTGGTCCAAGGCAAGCTCGCCCTAAGCCTGGGTGCTCTCCCACCCGGCTGCGGCGCAGAGGTTACCCTTGATCTGCTCCCCACAAACTCGGTTTCAGCCTGGCTGACGAATTCCTTCACGGCCGCGAGCGCCTTTGAAGACGTCTCCCCAGAGGACGCCGCGTGCTTGCTCCGCACCTGGGTCCGCGCGGACAACGACCGGGACGGTCTGCCTGACGATTGGGAGCTTGCTCATGCATTGAGTCCCTCCGATCCGAAAGACGCGCTCCGAGACACTGATGGGGATGGGGCAACCAACCTCCAGGAGTACCAGTCTGGAACGGACCCCCGCGATCCACGCAGCGCGTTCCGTATCGTGGGCTGCATCCCTGATGCCAATGGCCTGCGCGTGTCCTTCAATGCGGCTGAAGGAAGGACCTACCTGATCGAAGCGAGCTCTTCGGTTAAACCCAACAGTTGGAATGTCGTCACACCTGCTCTGGAGGGCAAGGGAAACCCTTTGGAGGTCCTACTGACCAATCTTCCACCCCAAAACACCATATTCATTCGTGTGCGTCTACTGCCCTGAACCACTCCCTGCCCTGTGGCAAAACACATCTCCACCTTCGACATTTGGTATACCTTTTCCATAGTTCGTAATGGCCTCCAAACGACCGGAGGCTACCCCAACACCTGCACGTGGTCCACTGTCGACGATTAAGATGCGATCAAGATCGTGCCCAGGCATCCGAAGCTCGACTGTTTGTCCATTTCCGTGGACTTGGCAAACCTCTCTTCGACCTGTGGGTTCAGCAAGGCAAATGGCTCCATGAGGAAACGCTTGTACTCCTCGCCTGACAACGCCGAACGTGAGCGACGCACCTGCTTTTCCAATTCCAACCGAGCCGCGTAGACCTCATACACGTTCGGAAACGTATCTCGGATCAACCCCTCAAGGCCGTTTCCTGAGTCCTTTTGCGGTCGTGCATATCGCGTCGGATCAGTGCTCAAAATCACACCACACTCACTGCAGCAGAGGATATGTCCTACCAACTTCCCCTCACCGAAAGAAATGTAGTATAGGTGACTTGCCGGCCCACTCGGTTCAACTGGAACCCCCGAATATCGCGGCAAGTCGGGCAAAAGTCGGTCACAAAGCCAATTGTGCGTTCGACGCGCTTCTTTCCCCACACAATGAACATAGTCTTACCTTTTACTGATAATCGGATGGAACAGTCATGACAGCACCTTTCGCACGGGCGACGCCGCAAAAAAGAAATCGTGGCCAGGGCAGTCTCTTGACCTGACACACACCCGGCGGTGTGCCGTGTCACCACTACCGTTCGATCACCATTCTTTCCTTCAGCGCGTAAAGGTCTCTTCCACCCGCGCCAGGCTGTCTCGATCCTCGTCGAGGATGACGCGGAAGCCGACGTTGAAGATGGATTGGTAGGGGCGGTAGGCGAGACGATAGGAGGAAGTGGCACGGCTGGGTCGATCGCGCCAGGAGCCGCCACGCGCGACCCGCGGCGCATCCCCGTCGAGCTGGTCCCGGCCATCGTCGTCGGAATAGGGATACGGCCGATAGGCACTCCGGGTCCATTCAGCGACGTTTCCATGCATATCGTGGAGACCCCAAGGGTTTGGAAGATAGCTGCCCACTTTCACGGAGACGAGGCCGCCATCGTTCCATCGCGTGTCTTTGGGCAGCCAGTCGTCTGATTCCGTCGGGTCCTGAAGCGGAACGATGCGGTCGTGGAGGTAGGTGTCACAGGCAAACTCCCGGGTCTTGAGATCGGCGAGATTGGCGTGAGAGGAGAAATCGGTGTCGAGATCGCCATAGGAGAACGGGGTGCTGGAACCGGCTCGACAAGCGTACTCCCATTGGGCCTCCGTGGGGAGTTGCACCTTCAACCCGGTGCGGGCGGAGAGCCAGGCGCAGAAATCCACCGCTTGGCGCCAGGCAACACGGACCACAGGTTGTGCGGGTTCAAAAAGAGGATAGCCTTCCATGCCAAACTGATAGCCCTGCACCAACTCGCGCCGACTGTCGTGTGCGCCATCGAACTGTCGGTACTGCTCATTGCTCACCTCGGTTACCCCCATCCAAAACCCTTGCTGTAGCTGGATCACAGTGGAGGGCCTCTCGTCGTCGGCTCCGTCTAAGCTGCCCATCCGGAATTCGCCGGGGGGGACATAGGCAAAAGACATCCTGACTCCGCCGCCCAAGTCGAGGGACTGGAGTGATCGCCCGGGCCGAGGGACCGAGACGGCGGCAGCTGGCAATGCTGCCGAACCGGGCGCTGCAACAGGAACCTTGGCTAAAGGAGCCGGAACAACACTCTGCGGAGGAACGGGATCGATCTGGAAATCGTCCACATTCCCGTAGGCCCGGCGCAACTCGGCCCGGCGCGTCTCACACTGCTCGGCCTGCTTACCCGCGATGGAGAACCAGTCGCCGTGAAATGGTGTGTTCAGGTCGATCCAGGTAAACAGCGAGTCCCATTCTCGTCGGCTCAGAGTCACACCGTAGTGGCCCTTTCGAAGAACTTGCACCAACTCCGTGCTCGAGGCATGAACGTCCATAGGGGCGAGCATCTGGATGTCACTTTCGATTCCCGGGTGTCGCACGAACTTGTGAAGATTGGCGTAGGCCACGGTGAACTTGCCGCCCCACTGCGGGTTCTGCATCCCAGGCAACTTGGAGGACCACGCAGGCATGGGTTGATCCCCGCGTAAGCTCCAAACCGGACCGCGAGGCCCTTCGGTCGTTCCATTGTGGCAACTCACGCACTTCGAGTCCAACACCGGCTGCACTTCGCGCGCGAAGGAGAAACCGCGGGGCGGCCCATACCACGGGGTGATGTCGACGGGTTCGCGGCGGGAGGCCACTGGTTGGAGAGACGGTGCGGCGCTGTTCTGGGTCTCGTGACAACCCACGCAGGAAAGGACTTCCCCTGGCATGCCCGTGAACCAACTCCGCATTTGTTGGAGCGCCTGTCCTTCGGCATCGAGCGGTTGCACGGCGATGGGGGTGTTGGCCGGAATGCGGAAAAAGACCGAGCCATCCTCCTCGATCGGAACCGTTCCCAGCACCCTGCGCATATCCCAGGGGCCGTTCATTCCCACCGTCCCGTACAGCCCGCCCATCCCCCGATAGCCGTAGACGTAGGTGAACACCCGGAGCGATTTGACTTCGCCTTTCGGAATCCCCCGCAAGCCCGGCCCTGCATAGATGTCGGCCAGGTACACCAGCGCATCCTTTCGATCGGGTTGGATCCGGTTTGGAATCACGGGTGGTACTGGACGTTTCTCTAGGGGAGTCGGCTCCAACAGGGCATAGCCAGGCTCTTCACGCAGCAGAAGGAGGTTGTCGAAGACATCGACCAGATAGATACCCCAGAGAGAATCGGGGGTAGGTTTGCAGGAGACGAGGAAGTACTTACCCGAACCTTCCCCGTCGGCTCGACCCAGGGGATAGGGGTGAAGGAACTTGGGCCAGGAAGCATCGGCCACAGCGTCCTTGACCACTCGCTCCACTTTCTTGCCCCAACCAGGAATCCGTTGCACCGCCCCATGCGCCTCAGACCGCCCCCGCTGGGGGTCAAAGATCACCAGCTCTCCCATACGCGGCACTCCATGATGGCCGGTCACAATGCCCACCACTTCGGTAGGGTGACCGGGAATGGGACGGGCGAAGAAAACGCCGTTGGGCCAATAAGATTCTGCACCGTAGTAGAGCATTTGCCCGGTCCCGTCCGGATTCATGTGGAAAAGCCGGCGCGAATTCGAGTGGGGGATGTCCGCATACTCCCAGCGCAGGTAAAGAACCCGACCGTTGTTGAGTACTGTGGGGCACCAGTTGTGTTCCTGGTCGAAGCAAAGCTGCCTCACCGTCTTGCCGTCCGCAGAGAGCCGGTAGAGGTCCGCCACGTTCGCCGCACCGTTCACACAGGGCACTGCGACCATCGTAGCCGTGGATCCGAAGAGAATATCACCGTCGGGAAGGTAGCAGGCATCGTAATTGTCCACGTCAGCCCCCATGTCCGGCGTGATCTGCCGAAGCCCTGTGCCGTCGGTCTTGACTTCATAAACCTGCCATGGCCGAGTCGGATTGGATTGGCTGAAGAGGATTCGATCCGCATCGAAATGAAGTTCAAGGTCTCCAACGAAGGTGTCGTCAGCAGGCCGATAGAGCGTCTTCAGGGGCGAATCCGGCGAGAGTGGAGGCAGGAGAGCGATATCGTTATCGTACCCTGTCCGGGGCAAAATACAGTTACTCTCCCAATTCTGCGGTAATCCCAAGCTTGGCGCCTTGGCATTGCGTCGCACGAGCAACAGGGAGGGGAAATCACGAAGCAGAGGGTTGGACATCAGGATCCCCCTCTGCAAGACCAAGGCTGCTTGTCCTTCCTCCACAGCCTTTGACTCTCCACGTGCGACGCCTGCCCGAATTCGGTCCAAACCTCCAGCGAGCCGGTCCAACTCCCGGTTCCAGCCCTCCAGTCTTGGCCCACACTCCTCGGGCCAGGTCCGGGCGAGATCGGCGGCCGCCCGGCGCAAGGCTGGCACATCAACGTTTTCCAGGCGCGATCGGAAAGAACCGTCTGAACTGGAATTCGCCCCAAAACCCAGCGCGGTCGTCAGGAAGGCGGCGATCCACGCGCAACGAAGGAGGCAGAAGAACTGGGAGCCCCTCAAAGTCGATCGATCGATAAGCACTGGAGTTTTCACAAATGGCGAGTGACTTACCTATCCCATACCATCCACAGGGGGCCGACGCCACTCAAAAAGCCTCGCAGTGGACCGGGGGGCAGGTGGATTGAGAAGGATTCAAAAAAGCGGCACCTGAGGGCGCCGCACTCCAAGACCTGGCGGAATTCGACGGACCCTTCCGTTCTGGCGAAGCTTTTGGAGTGAGGTGAGGAGCTCCTAGACGGTCCCCTCTCCGTAAACCCGGGGCGGCCAAGAAAAGGAGTGTCAAATGCCGGATTCTGTGGCACATAAGCTGGGTCTATGGAATACGAAGCGGCGATTGGGCTCGAAACCCATGTGCAGTTGAAAACCAAGTCGAAAATGTGGTGCGGCTGCGCCAACTCCTTCGGAGCGGATCCGAACACCCACGTTTGCCCCGTGTGCCTCGGCATGCCGGGAGTTCTGCCGGTTCCCAACGAGGAAGCTCTGCGTTTGACCACTTTGACCGGCATGCTCCTCCAGTGCAGTATCGCCCCTTACGCCAAGTTCGACCGGAAGAACTACTTCTATCCGGACATGCCTAAGAACTATCAGATTACCCAATATGACCGTCCCTCAAACCTGGGTGGCGTCGTTGAGTTTGAATTTGCAGGGACGATTGCCAAGGTCCGTCTGACCCGCGCTCACCTGGAAGAGGATGTGGGGAAGAGTTCTCATTTTGACCGTCACAGTGGGGTGGACTTCAACCGCGCCGGAGTGCCTCTGCTGGAAATCGTTTCCGAACCGGACATCACCAGTTCCGAGATGGCCTACGCCTACCTCAACGGTTTGCGGGATATCCTGGTGTATGGGGGGATCAGCGACTGCGACATGGAAAAAGGGATGGTCCGCTGCGATGTCAACGTAAGCGTCCGTCCCAAGGGTCAGACGAAATTGGGGGCCAAGATTGAGATCAAGAACATGAACAGCTTCAGCGGGGTGCGTCGCGCGCTGGACTATGAGATGCCCCGTCAAATCGAGGTCGTCAGCCGCGGTGGCCAACTCTCCCAGGAGACCCGTCGTTGGGATGATGAATCTGGCCGAACGGAGCCGATGCGCACCAAGGAAGACGCCCATGACTACCGCTACTTCCCGGAGCCAGACCTCATGCCGTGGGTTCCCACGGAAGCGTGGCTGAACGAGGTGCGTCAACGCGTCGTGGAGCTTCCGCTGGCCCGCAAACAGCGCTTCTGTCAAGAGTACCAGATCCTGCCATCCGACGCTGAGACTTTCGTGCGCGATCGGGCGTTAGGGGACTATTTTGAGTCAGCGGCCCGCAGCACGCGCAATCCCAAGGCTCTGGCGAACTGGATCATCAACAACCTGCGCGCGAAGATGACCGAGGCACAGACCGACCTGAGCGCAGTACGATTCCCGCAGGAGGCGCTGTGCGAGCTCGTCACGCTCGTCGAGGCGGGCACCATCAGCAGCAAGATCGCCCAGGAGGTCTTCGCGGAGATGTTCGCGACGGGAGATTTCCCAAAGGCCATTGTCGAGCGGAAGGGCTGGGTCCAGGTGAGCGACGTATCGGCAATCGAAGGTTTTTGTGACGAGGCCCTGGCCGCAAACCCCCGGAGTGTGGCGGACTACAAGGCCGGAAAGGGGGCGGCGCTGAACTTCCTGAAGGGACAGGTCATGAAACTGAGCAAGGGCAAGGCCAATCCAACGCTCGCGGGCGAAATCCTGGAGCGAAAACTGAAAGCCTGATGCCGGCCTTTCCTCACCCCTCATGACCTTTCTGCCCGTAGTTGAGAGAGAATTGCGGGTAGGCGCCCGGAAAGCGTCCACGTACTGGACCCGCGTCTCCTATTCTCTCTTGGCCATGGTCCTTTCGGCGGTCTTCTACCTTTACATGCAGCAGGTGCCCTTTATTAGCCCTGCCAGGGTGGGGACAGGGCTGTTTCACACGCTGGGCTGGCTCTGCTATCTCTTTGCGCTGTTACTGGGAATCCGGCTGACGGCCAACTCCATCACAGACGAGAAGCAGGAAGGAACCCTGGGGTTGCTCTTCCTCACGGATTTGAAGGGGTATGACGTTGCGCTCGGGAAACTGGCCGCCTGTTCGCTGACATCAGGCTATGCGCTTTTGGGAGTCGTGCCCATCCTGGCCATTGCCATCCTGCTTGGAGGGACTGAGATTGTGGATCTCGCCAAGGCGGCATTCAGTATCGGGCTGGGCCTTGGCTTGGCGCTCTCGATTGGCTTGTTCTGCTCCGCCGTCAGCAGGCGGGGAATGGTCGCCGGTGCCTTGGCATTCCTTCTGATTCTCGTTTGCCTCCTCGGCCCGGTTCTCTACCCGCTCTGGAAGGTGACTGAGCAACTGCGAGGGGGAACCCGCCCCAAGCTAGATGTGTCCCTTGTCTCGCTCAGCCCCGGCTATGCCTTGGCTTCCAGTCTGGGGGGTGACCGCAGTCCGGACGGTACCAGGGGATATTGGACGGCCAACGCGGTGGCGATCGGGGAAATCCTGTTCTTCTTTTTCGCGGCCTCAACGCTGTTGCCGCGGGTGTGGCAAGACCATCCTCGGGAGAACACCGGGCTCAGCTTGGCCAACCTCCCCAGACTTCTCTTAGAGGGAAACGAACCGGGCAAGACCGAGTATCGGCACCGACTCCTGGAGACGAACGCTTTCCTTTGGCGCTCAGCCCGCAACCGGTTTACCCCGCATGTGGCGGCCGCTTTGCTGATCCTGGCGGGCGGCTTTCTGGCCATGCAAGTACGATCGAGCCCGCAAGACTGGCGGGATCCGGTCCTGCTGGGCATTCTGTCTTTCTGTGTTCACAGTGTCGTTAAGCTCTGGGCAGCCGGGGCAGCGGTCCGTTCCATCGCGGAAGACCGTCGCAGCAATGCCCTGGAGTTGATGCTCACCACGCCACTCACGATCGGAGACGTCCGGCACGGACAAATCCGCTTCCTCGTGCGACAGTTCGGAGCGATTGTGGCTTTCATCCTGCTGGGCGACCTGCTCTTGTGCTCGCTGGCATTGCAGGACCTGTTCGACCAGCGAGAGTCGGCGCTGCTGCTCTATGTGGGCCGTGGGTTGCTGCTACCTCTGGATTTGCTGGCGATCGGGTATCTGAGCCTCTGGGTGGGAACCATCAGCCCGCACCTGAATCAGGCAGTGGGAATGGTGGGAACCAGGATCCTGCTGCTGCCTTGGGCGATCCTCGCCGGCATCCTTGGGGTGGCGGTGTGGCACACCCAAGGCCCCGGAAGCCTGACCACGGGAAAAATGGTCCTCTTGTACCTTCTGGTGAGCCTCGCCAATTCTGTTTTTTGGACCCTCTACACCCGCACCCAGCTTGAGCGCGACCTGCGCACGATCGCGTCTGAACCCGTATCCCCGAAGCCTCCGTTCTGGAAGGGGCTGCTGCTCCTTCGCGCCCGGAACCGGAGCATGCGAAACGAGAAATGATGCTATGGTCCTGATCCCCCTCATGGAACGTGAACTGCGTGCGGCAGCGCGGAGGCGGAGCACTTACGTGATCCGCGTCGCAGTGGCGGGGGCGGCGTTGCTGGTAGCCGTTTGGGTGTGCCTATTGGGAACGACCGCTCAGGCCCCGGCTGAGCTCGGCCGATCGCTCTTCAACACTCTGATGATCCTGGTCATCGGCTACGGCCTGCTGACGGGCCCCTTCGTTTCCTCCGATTGTCTGAGCGAGGAGCGGCGCGACGGTACGCTGGGATTGCTGCTTTTGACCGATTTGCGGCCCATGGAGATCCTGATTGGAAAGTGGATTTCCTCCTCGCTCTCGGCTTTTTACGGGCTTTTGGCTTTGCTTCCCTGGCTGGGGCTTCCGCTGCTCTTCGGCGGGGTCACGCCGGCTGAATATGGGCGGGCGGCGTTGGCTGGG
Organism: uncultured Verrucomicrobiota bacterium; assembly: GCA_964411985.1. GTDB lineage: Bacteria > Verrucomicrobiota > Verrucomicrobiia > Limisphaerales > J093 > CAYPNF01. Next base: position 8,174 of record CAYPNF010000004.1, on the reverse strand, counting down.
TTGAACGCCATCCTGTTCTCTTTGAGCGCTGGTTTTTTCATCTCCAGCTTGAACCGGGAGCAGGCGAAATCTGCGATTGCCACCGCAATCCTGGTGCTTTCGGTGGCGGGATTGATCCCTGGCTTCTATGTCCTGGCCAGCATTATCGCGGGGGGCAAGGTCAATGTAGACCAACCCCTTATTGCTCTGATCAGCCCAGCCTACACCTCTCATCTCGCCCTCGACTCCGTCTACAAAGCCAAACCGCATTGGTTTTGGATCTCCATCGGTCTAGGACAGTCGATGACCTGGTTTTTTCTGTTGGCGACAGCGGTCAAGCTCCCGGGAATCTGCCGGGAAGATCCGTCCGATCCACCTTCGCCCAACCGGTGGCGTCTGCGCTTTGGCTATACCACCCGCTGGCTCAAAAAACTCTCCCGGTGGCGCGAACGCAATCCGGTTTGGGCGGCAGCTGCCCGCCAAAGATGGCCGGTTTGGGTCACGTGGTCCCTGGTGCTGGTGGTCACATGTAACGTCTACTGGCTGACCTACGGTTACCGGAAAAGCCCGGGAAGCTACACGTTCCATTCCTATTTCAGTTACGCGATGTACTTCATCAACCGGATCTGGATCGCGCTCCTGGCGTGTCGCTTTTTCCTGGAAGCCAGGCGGACGGGTGCCCTGGAGATTCTCCTCACTACCCCTGTCCCTGTCGCGACCATCCTGCGGGGGCACCGCAAAGCGCTGACCCATTATCTGCTCCTGCCCGTCCTCATCATAGCCTTCCTGCACGCCTTCTATGTGCTGGACCAATTCCGGCAGACATCGGGTGGGGCCGGGATCACGCTCACGGTAGGATTGCCGCGCCTGCAGATGCACTATTACATCACTGCCGCTACCGGAAGCTTGGTGAGCTTCCTGGGGGACGTGGTCGCGCTCTCCGCGATGGGAGCTTGGCTGACTTTGGGAAGTCGGCGTCCAAACCTGGCCGCGCTGATGACGTTCGCGCTGGTGGTGCTGGGTCCCTGGTTGATGGCCTACTATCTACCTCGCATGCAATGGGCGATTCCGGGCGGGAGCGGCATTGTCTCGTTCTTTCCGGGAGGCAGCAATTACTTCTATTATGGTCGGCCCCTCCTCTGGCTGGCGAAGAATCTGGTTTTCCTGACCTGGGCTGCCTGGAAGCTGCGGCGTCACTTCCGGCAGGCTTCGGCGGAGATGTACGAGAGCAGCGTAACGTCGCTGCTCAAGGCAGGTCTAACGAGAATGAGAAAACTCCGCGGAGTCCCTACTCCTGCACAATTGCAACCTGGAGCTCCGCTTCCGTGACCTAATCCCTTGTCACTTCCATGGTCGTTTTGCCCATCGTCACGCGGGAGTTGCTGGTCGCCGCCAGGCGGCCCGCGGTGTACCGCGTGCGATTGATCGCGGCGGCGGCGGCCATCCTCTGTGCCGCAACCCAATGGTGGTTCCAGAGCGAGTTCAAGGCGCCGGCGGAGATTGGCCAAACCATCTTTTCCCTGCTTTCGAACATTGCCTTTCTCTTTTGCCTGGCTGCGGGGCCGGTTTTCACGGCTGATGTTCTGAGTGAGGAGCGCCGAGAAGGCACCCTGGGGCTCTTGTTCCTGACAGATCTCAAAGGGTATGATGTGGTCCTGGGAAAACTCGCGGCCAGCTCCCTCAAAGCCATGCTCGCACTCCTCGCCATCCTCCCGGTCCTCTCGGTACCGTTGATCCTCGGTGGGGTGTCGTTCGCAGAATATGGACGCGTGGCGCTTTCACTGGGTTCGGCCCTCGTCTTCTCGCTCTCGATGGGAATTGCCGTGTCAGCCTTCTCCAAACACTCCCGAAGCGCGTTTGCCGTCACTGTCCTTTTCGTACTCGTCGTCACGGGCGTGGTCCCCTGGCTTGGATGGAACCCGGCGGCGCGCCAATCCAACGGACCCTCGGTGTTGTCGATCCTCGGCCTCTTCAGCCCGCTCCATAACCTGGAGTCCGCTTTTGAGCGCCGATACGGTCTGGATTTCTGGTTATCCCTAGCGGTCATCTCCACCGGATCCCTTGCCCTCCTCGGGGCTGCTGCCATCCGCCTCCCGCTCTCCCTGAAGGAGACACCCCCTCCCGTTTGGATTCGGCAGATGGCAAACTGGTTCCTACGTGTGACCGAGATCTGGATCCGCAAATTCTCCTCCACCCGCGGTCAGTGGTTGGAGCATAATCCCGTGGGCTGGTTGAGCGGGCGACGCCAACTCGAACGGGCGCTCTGCTGGTCCGCGGTGGTGGTCGGCACACCCATTTGGATTACATTCGCGTTCATGAACCAGGGGCAGTGGCATGACTGGACCACGGTGACTCTGACCGCCTTCTTCTTCCAGATTGCGATCAAATGGCTTCTGACCTCGGAAGCCACGCTGCGATGGACGGAAGACCGCCAATCCGGCGCGCTGGAGCTCCTGGCAACCACTCCGCTGACGACTCGAGAGATTCTACGCGGCCAGTTCGAAGGAATCCGTCAACTGTTCGGCCTGCCGGTGATCCTCGTGTCCGCGGTCGAGCTTTTCCTGCTGGGTTACGGTCTTGTCACCCGGCCCTTCACTCGCGAGGTTTTCTTGGCCATCGCGACCATTGGCATCTTCATTTGGGATCTTCACACGTTGACCTGGTACGGGACTTACATGGGGTTGACCCGAAAGCGCGCCAACGCGGCGTTTCTTGTGACCCTGGGGCGGGTCCTGGTTCTTCCGTGGTTCCTGTTCTTTGTCCTAACCTTCCTGGTGGGTGAAGGCTCGTTCGAATTCGTGCTGGCGAACTACCTCCTGGCCTGCGGCGGCAGCAACCTGTCGGCGTATTGGAAGGCAAAAGGTCACCTGCTCGCCCATTTTCGTTCCCTTGCCGCCGCTGACACTTCCAAGCTTGGAGAACCCCGAAGCGATTTGGTGAACGCCTGAGGTTGGATTACAGGAAAAGCCCCGCCAACCACGAAGAGGGCGCGAGGATCCAGCCAAGGCAGGCTACTCCGTGGAGAGCGCCTCCCCTCGACCTCGAGGCAACCGTCCACACGCCTCCAAGACCTGTCGGCCCAAGAGACCCGCCACCTCCCCCACCCCCTCCTGTCGCAACCCAAGGCCCTCCACGCCAGTCTCGCCGACCCCCTGGTTCGATGACTGTTCAAAGAACTGCCGCGCCTCCGCGCTGAGGCGTAGGTCTCCGACCGGAAAAGCCAGCCCCATCGTCCCGAGCAGACTCCACTCAAAGGAAAGGACGGTCCACGGACTCAGCGAGGAGGCACCGATGGAACGTAAGACCTGAACGAACAAATCGAAAATCTCGGGGATGGGAGTATCGGACTCGCACAGGTCCTCGATCAGCATTGCGCAGTAGGAGGCTTGCTTAAGTTTGCCCCAGTCCTCGCGGAGGTGCGGATGTGTCTGTGCCAGCATCAACTCGCGCAGTGTATGCAAATCGGAGCGCCGGCTCCGCGAAAAAGTAAACTCGGCTTCGTGGAAAAGGTCGAGCCGGCCTCGGTAGGGGGACTGGGGGCGTCGCGCGCCTTTGGCCACCAGGGCCAACCGACCCCACTCCCGCGTTAGCCAATGCACGATGAGGCTGGTCTCCGTGAGCGGCCGCACTCTCAGGATAACCCCGGTGGCACGATCGATTTGCATTTCGAGTAAGCGGTCCAAGGGTCCGGGATCATGGCGAGCCGAGCGATCAGGTGCCGGCTTCCCGCTGGCTCTTCTCCCGGACCGCCATCGCCGACACGTCACCAGGAACAATCGAGCCCAGGCTAATCACGCACTTGATCCCTTCCGCCACCGACATGCGCAAATGGACCACTTCGTCCTCTGGCACCAGGATCAGAAAACCGCTGGTCGGGTTGGGGGTGGTGGGAACAAACACGCCAACCAGACGCGCGTCCAGCCTTCGGTTGACTTCCGGGATTTCCTCGGTGGTGATGAAACCAATGGTGTAAGATCCTTTGCGTGGATACTCCACCAAGACGACCTGCTTGAAGGAGGAACTCTTGCTGGTGGAGAAGGCGTCGTTGACCTGTTTCACGGTCGAGTAGACCTTGTTCAGCAGGGGGACACTCGACAGGAAATGGTCCATGAGTTGGATGGCTTTCTTGCCCAGGTAATAGCGCGCCAAGGCCCCAATCCCTGTGACAAGGAGGACACCCAAAGTGAAAGCCACCGCACTCCAATACCACCAAAGCGGTCCTTCTCCTCCCCTTTGGTGGGTCAGACCGCGCGGCAGGAACACCAGCAGCGTGTCGGTGATCGTGGAGACAGTTCCGAACAACCACACCACAACCGCCACAGACACCACCGCTGGCAAGACAATGGCCAGGCCGGCCACAAAGTTCGTTCTCCAATGCAGGAAAGCTTGTCTCATGATGCGCGCTTGCGGGGTTTCTTGAATCCGGGCTCTCCGCCGACCCGGCGTTTCAGATCGCCCAGTGAGAAAGTACGAGCCAGATGCTTCACCCAGCGATTCTCACGCTTCTTCATCTCCCCCCTCAGTCTCGGAGTCGAGTCGTCGAAGCCCTGCAGATGAAGGATCCCGTGCACGATGTAGCGCACCATCTCGGTTGTCCAATGCGTCCGAAAACGGCTAGCCTGACGGCGCGCTTCCTCATAACAGACGAAGAGCTCGCCATAGATCTCGGTCTGGGAGGGAGCGGGCAGGTGGTTGAAAGTGATGACGTCTGTTGAGCCCTGGTGCTGGAGATACGCCTCGTTCACATGCGTCATGGGACCATCCCCGACCAGGTGGACGCATAGCTGATAGGATGGAACCGCGGCCAATTCGAGGAGCAGGTACCGAATGAGTTTCCGCAACCACCTCGCGTCCACCACTTGTCCTCCCACCCGGTTTCGGATGACGAGTTCATTCATGCCGCAATCCTCGATGGGTCTCGTAGGCAGCCAGAATCCGTTGCACCAACGGGTGGCGGATGACATCTTTCTTGGCGAATTCAACAATGGAGATGCCCTCCACTTTGGCGAGCGCCTGCCGCGCTTCGATGAGCCCGGAGGGTTTGTGTTTCGGCAGGTCGATCTGGGTTACGTCGCCCGTAATCACCGCCTTGGAGCTATGTCCCAGCCGTGTCAGAAACATGAACATCTGCTCCGTGGTGGAGTTTTGCGCCTCGTCAAAAATGATGAAGGAATGGTTCAAGGTACGGCCACGCATGTAGGCAAGTGGCGCGATTTCGATGGTTCCTCGCTCCATGTGGCGCTGGATTTCCTCCGCCGGCAGCATGTCATGCAACGCATCGTAGAGGGGACGCAGATAAGGGGCCAGTTTCTCCTGGAGGTCGCCTGGCAAGAACCCCAAGGCTTCCCCCGCCTCCACGGCCGGTCTGGTGAGAATCAACCGCCCCACCTTGACGTCACGCAAGGCTGCTGCCGCCATCGCCATCGCAAGGTAAGTCTTGCCTGTCCCTGCAGGGCCAATCCCCAGAGTAATGTCATGATCTTTGATGGCTTGAATATACTTCTTCTGGGTCACCGTTTTCGGGACGACCGTCGACTTTCGGGGGGAGGTCTGAATTCGTTCGTGGTTCAGATTCTGGAGGGCGCTGATGCCTTCCGTCTTGATCACCCCCAAGGCCAGCATGAAATCGTGCTGCCGAACATGCCCCCCGTTCTTGATGGCGGTCTCTAAGAACTGGAGCAATTCGCGTGCGCGCGACACGGCCTCGGCCGGTCCCTCCAGCTTGACCCAGGTGTCCCGCGCGGTGGCCTTGATCCCAAGTTGCTCCTGCAGCACCGTCAAATTGCGGTTTTCATTGCCAAGGATCTGCAGAGTGGTCCTAGGATTGTCGAAATGGAGGGTATCTGTGGGCATGGGGTATCCTGGAAGCTGGATCAGGCAGGCTCACCGTTTTCCGATTGCAGAAGGCGTCTCAGATTGGCGGCAATTTCGGACAAGGCCTGTGGGACAACCGACGTGCTGGCCAGCACCGGCATAAAGTTGGTGTCTCCACTCCAACGTGGAACCACATGGATGTGAAGGTGTTCCTCCACCCCCGCACCGGCCACCTTCCCGATGTTAATCCCAATGTTGAATCCGTCCGGTCTCATGAGCTTGCGCAAGGCTGCCTGACATCGCCGTGTCATCAGCATCAGCTCCAACAACTCGGACTCAGCCAAAGCGTCGAGGTCGGCGGTCTGCCGGTAGGGGACCACCAAGAGGTGCCCCCCATTGTAAGGATAGGTATTGAGCAGCGCATAGCAGGTCTTCCCGCGAGCAATCACATAGTGATCCTCGTCCTGGCTCGACTGAGCGATGCTGGTAAACAAAGACGCATCGGATTTCGGGCCCTTGGGAGCGAGAATGTATTCAATCCGCCAGGGAGCGTGCAACGGTTCCATGGGACAGACGCTACGCTGCTGGGCGGGCCTTGTCAAAACCCAGCTAGGGCGGCAAGAGACACGGAAAGCGCGCGGCAGGTGGAGCTTAATCGGCCATTTTGTCCATCTCGGCACAGAGCGCCTGTTCCACCAACTCGAACTCCCTTCCGATCTCCTGAATCCGGGCGGTGCAGGCGTCAGTTTCCTGCCGGGAAGCTGCCTGTTCGAGTTGCAGGCAGAGCAGCGAAAGCCTTTTGGCCCCAAGATTGCTCGAACTCCCCTTCAGCGTATGCGCCGCATTGCGCAACCCCGCAAAGTCCTTGCCCGATCCAGCCGCCCTTATCTTCGACAACTGATTTCTGGAATCGGACAGGAATAGCTCGATGAGCCCTCGAACGGGATCCGGCTCCCCAGGCACCCGCAAGCCCCTCATGCCGATGATCGCGGTCAGATCCATATCCGCCCGCTCGTCCACCACGGCCGGAGGCGTCGGGATCGCTGCTCTGCCTGCAGCGGGCGAACGACCCAACGCAGCCTGCAAGTCAACTAAGCGCACCGGTTTGCTGACGTAGTCGTCCATTCCCGCCGCCAAGCATTTCTCTCGATCGCCCTCCAAGGCATGGGCGGTCATGGCGATAATGTGGAGCGGGGGACGGTCATCGTACCCCATGTCGGAGGCCTGGGCCTCTTGTTGGCGAAGGAGCCTTGCCGTCTGGTAGCCGTCCAGCTCGGGCATCTGGCAGTCGAGCAACAAAACATCGTAGGGTACCTGCCGTATCGCCGCCAGGACTTCGTTCCCGTCCGCCACGGCCTCGGCCGCATGCCCCAACTTTCGCAACTGTTGGAGGGCCAGTCTCTGGTTTACCACGTTGTCCTCTGCCAAAAGAATGCGCAGAGGACGTACGTACGGGGCGGCGCCCTCGCCACACACGGGAACGCCACTCTGGGGAGCCTGGCTACTCCCCCACCCAGGCAATTCAGCCACGAGCATTTCCGCCAGCCGATGGTGCCGGACGGGTTTGACAAGACAGGCACAAATGCCAAACTGCTTCAACCGCAGGGGCTCGAGCCGTTGACGGACCGAACTCAGCCCCAACAGCTTGGGGGTGCCATATTTCTTCTCGGTGGAGACGATGCCCGCAAACTTCAGCATGTCCTCTCCGCGCAATTCCAGGCTGGCGATAACCGTGTCGATCGAAGCATTCTCAGTCGTGGTGCGCTCCAGCGTGGAAAGAGCCTCGGGAACCAGCGCGGCGGTCTCGACCTGAGCCCCCCAATGCCGCAGATGAGATGCGATATCCTCCCGGCTGGTTGATTGGTCGTCCACCACCAGAATGCGTCGTCCGGCCAGTTTTCGCAGGCGGGCGGTATCGAGCTTCGATGGCCGTTTGGAACGTTCCAGCCGGATCTCGAACCAGAATACCGAACCCTCTCCCGGCTCACTCTTCACTCCCAGCTTGCCATGCATTAACTCCACCAACTGGCGAGAGATGCTCAAGCCCAGGCCCGTGCCGCCATACTTGCGGGTGGTGGACCCATCTGCCTGATTGAACGCCTCAAAAATGCGTGTTTGCGCCTGCCGCTCAATGCCGATCCCTGTGTCCCTCACCTCCCCGCGCAAGGTCAGGTCATGCTCAGTCTCATCCTGGACACTCACCCGCACCGCCACCTCTCCTTGGTCGGTGAACTTCACGGCGTTGCCGACCAGGTTCGTGAGGATCTGGCGGACACGTCCGGGATCCCCTCGCAACACGCTGGGCACGTGCTCGTCCACGGAACAGGCAAGCTCAACCCGTTTGGAGGAAGCGGGCTCGGCTAAAAGTTCCACCGCGCTTT
>CAYPNF010000003.1:125268-263107 GCA_964411985.1 uncultured Verrucomicrobiota bacterium | reverse complement strand
GCCGGCAAGGGATTCTCACCCTCTGTGCACGCTTACTCCCAAGCGCACTAGGGACATCGCGCTGCGATGTCCGTGGGTGTACGGACGGCCCATCGGTCCATCCCTACCAGGGGAAGGGACAGCGATAGTGTAGTGTCTCGCAATTGGCTGGTGTTTTGCGCCGAGGACCTTCGGGCTCCCGCGAGGTGCGAGCGACGCGAATACCCGCATGGGTCTGAAAGGAGCGCGCAACGAAGAGGTGAATGCAGGTTCTCTCTTCAGCAAGAAGTGAGTCTCGCAGCGAGCAGCTGGTCCCGGGGGATCGGAACCTCTGCTGACCCGATGTGTTGATTCCCCATGCGGAGCACAAAGGCGAACCGAGGCTCGTTGAAAGACGGAAAGTGTACAGGAGGCCCTCCCCCAAAAAAGAAGAAACCGGGGCGAACCCCGGTTTCTCTGAATAGTAGCCTGTTAAGAACGCTTAGTTCTTAATCCGGCCGAACAGCATGGCCGAACTCGGGGTGAACGTGTACGGGCTGGTCGCGCCCGCCACATCTTCCCAAGGACCAGTCACAGAAGGAGCCGCCTGCAGCGTGCCGCCGCCGGTCCACTCAATCGTGATCTTGCCGTCCGTGCCAACCTTGATGCTGCTGAACTTGGTCTCGGTCGTTACCGGGGGTTCAAGCACGATGGTCTCCAGATCTTTGCCAGCCTGGCCGGCCGCATAGATCTTGGAAACTTCGTCAGGAGTCAACGCGCGGGTCCACAGGCCGAAGTCGTCCAGTTTACCCAGCATCATATCGGGAGTGGTGGGGTCAATGACGATCACCGCCGGTTCCTGGTTGGTGTCCTTGTTGAGGCGAGCCCCAAACGCCAGGTAGGCAATGTCCGGTACATTGACATCTGCCAGGTAGTCGGCGCTCGCAACTTTCGCGCCGTCAAGGTAGAGGTCGAGCCTCGCGCCATCTGCGCTGAACGCCACGTGATGCCATGCGCCCAAGCCAAAGGCCGTGGGGGCAGAGGCACGAATAATGTTTGGACCAGCCCCGATGGCGGCATTGAGGGCAGCCGTACCTGCTACGCTGTCCCAGCTCAGGCCGAACTCGAACTGTCCAGCAGGCGTGCCAGGGCCGGCGCCAGTGCCGATGCCCAGCGCACCTTCGGCGTTGCGAAGGAAGGCCACACCCGCGGCGATGCCGGAGTCAACGTTCACCCAGCCGGAGGCGGCCAGTTGTCGTTTGCCTACCGTGTAGCTGTCAACCTTGCCGTAGGTGGTGCTCCCGTCAAAGGTCAGGGCGTTGGCAACCTTGCCTGCACCCCAGGAAGCTGTGCCGGTGATGGCCGCTGGCTTGCCGCCAGCAGCTGCATTGGCTGCACTTGCGCCACTGGTTTCGTCAAACTTCCAATGCCCAACGAGGGCATCCTTGACGTCGTACTTGGAAACGGTCACCGCAGCGTTTTTGCTGACCACGCTGCCACCGGAGTTGAACACGGCGACGCTGTACACGTCTTCGTCTTCTGCACTCAGGTTGCTGATTCGCAGGGCAGCACTGGTCGCTCCGCTGACATGGGCACTGTTGGGGAGGTTGCGCCCTGCTTTACGCCACTGGTAGGTAAGCCCCTCACCCGTTGCGGTCACAGACAGAGTTACGCTGCCGTCGGCAGGTCCCATCGTGGGTTGCGGGTCGGCTGTGATGACCGGCGGCGCGCTCGCCGCGGGCGAGTTGAGCAGCAATTGGATACCGTTCACGGGGATACCGCGATCGAATCCTGCGGTCTCGTTCTGCCAGGCAAGGGTGATGTCGCCATCCACGTTGGCTTCGACGTTGTCGAAACGCACATAGGTCGCGAGGCTGCGAACCGCGGGATCAGTACTGGCGCCGCGATAGAACCCAGGGGCGGCATTGTACTCATCGACGTTCATCACGCGCACGTAGTAGGTTTGGTCGGCCTTGCCGCTGATCTTGTAGTTGCCATTCTGGAACTGCAAGGGAATGCCCACCATGTAGGCGATCACCGAATGCTTGCCAGAAGGCACGCTGTGGAACTTGATGGTGGAAGGCTCGGCTCCAACCGTATTCGCACTGTGGACCAAGCCATTGAGCATGCGTTGAGTCGGGTTTCCGTCACCGGTGCCGCTGCCCCAGTTGCCGGAACTGGCATACTCGACGGTGATCGTCGAATCCTTACCATCGCTATCGAGCATTACGTCGGGCAGGGCTGCCTGATCTCCGGTGATACCTGAGGCATTGGTGGCATTGTTCCAGTGTGCCTGGAGCTGAAGGCCTGCGATATCGGCATCCGACATGGACGTGGGTGAGCCGTTAGCCCCACCACCGATGAAGTTCACCGCGATACTCTTCACCGCAGCAGGGGTGAAGACGTAAGCTTTGACCTCGGAACTCATCTCACAGCCAACGATCTCGACGGAGTACACATTCGTCTCGGTCACCGCGGTGACGGCTTCCGTGGTGTAGGTCGCCGCGCTGGCTCCAGGAATCATCGCACCGTTCTTGTACCACTGCAGCGGCCAGGGGCCGTTCACGGTGGCGGAGAAGGTAGCCGTGGCTCCTGCAAGAGCCGGGGTGTTGACTGGCTGGACAAGGAACTTGGCCTTCGTGCAATCAGTCTGGGCGGTCACCGCCAGCAATTCCACTTCGGCCACCTGCATGCAGCAGCCGTTCTCGGTCTGGGTCTGCAGTACGGTCCAGCGGTAGTGTTTGTAAGACTTCTTGTTCGGGAAGAAGAACTCCTGCGTCTCGAAACGGTTCGCCCAAGCTGGGATTGCGTCCAGTTTCACGATCAGTTCCCAAGTGCCTGCGTCGAACGTGGTCAAGGCATCATCGTTGGAACCTTCGAGAGTGAGGACCTTCGGATCGCGCTCCGGTGCGTCATTTGCCGACTGAATGGTCATGCCGATGACAGTGGTGGCCCCAATGGTTGGGGTCACAGCGAACCCTGAGGGCTTACCGCCGGTGCGGGTGTCGAAGTTCAGGTACTTGGTCGGCTTGCCGTCGATCACGTTCGCCACGCCTTCGGATCCAGGCATGTTCGCGGAGGACGCGATGATGGGATCACCCGGCTGGGTGACGTCCTTCGGGGCTCCCGTGCCCAACAGCTGCACTTCCGCCACTTGCATGCAGCAACCGTTCTCGGTCTGGGTCGCCACCGTCGTCCATCGGTAGTGCTTGTAGGGCTTGTAGTTATCGAACAGGAACGTCTGAGACTGGAACCGGGCTGTGAATGCCGGAATGTTGTCGTACTTGATGATCAATTCCCAGTTGCCCGCATCCCACGCTGTCACGGCATCGTCATTGGAACCTTCGATCGTGATGGTCTTGGGATCACGCTCCGGCGCGTCGTTCGCCGACTGCATCGTGATGCCTGTGATCAAAGTCCTTCCGATCGATGGGCTTACAATGAATCCTGAAGGCTTGCCACCGGTGCGGGTGTCAAAGTTCAGGTATTTGGTCGGTTTGCCGTCAATGGCGTTCGCCACGCCTTCAGATCCAGGCATGTTCGCGGAGGACGCGAGGATCGGATCACCAGGTTGGGCAACTGGCTGAGGAACCAGGGTGCCAAGTAACTGAACTTCCGCAACCTGCATGCAGCACCCGTTCTCGGTCTGCGTCTGCAGAACGGTCCAGCGATAGTGCTTGTAGGGCTTGAAGTTGTCGAAGTACATCGTTTGCGTCTCGAAACGATTAGCAAACGCAGGGAAGTTCTCTACATTCTTGATTAATTCCCAAGTGCCAGCGTCCCAGGCAGTCACGGTGTCGTCATTGGATCCCTCGATCGTGAAGTTCTTGGGATCACGCTCAGGAGCATCGTTTGCCGATTGAATCGCGATGCCTACAACGCGCGTGGCTCCGACGCTCGGCGTGACAATGAACCCGGAGGGTTTGCCACCGGTGCGGGTGTCGAAGTTGAGGTACTTGGTCGGTTTGCCGTCGATCGCGTTCGCCACACCTTCGGATCCAGGCATGTTAGCGGAGGAAGCCAGGATCGGATCCCCTGGCTGTACCACGCTTTGCTGCGCGATGCCTGTGAAGAGTCCACCCCCTGCTAAGGTAAGCAGGGCAGTCGACGCTGCACAGAATCGGCGCAAATGTCGGTTTGTCATTTTTACACCTTCTGTTGGTTGTTAGTAAAGCTTACACGTTGGACCCACAACGTTAGGGACCCGCCGCGCGAGCTTGAGTTTATATGGATTGACTGACCCCACTCTCTCAAGAATGGACTGCCGGGGTCAAGGCAAAAGGGGCAAAGCGGCGACCTCAAATCGTCTTGCTCACGAAATAGTTAAGGAATTTATTGCGCTTTGGAGGAAGGCCTTGGGAATGGCTCTTCCTTCTTTCCCACTTTGCCTGCGGCATCCTTGAACGTGACCTTTCATCTTGAATTCCGACAGACGCTTCGGCACCCTCCAAGAGCCTCAAAATAACATGATCCCTCTGCGCGATCTTCACCCGCTTCTGCTGGACCTCTTGGTTCTCGCATTCGCAGGCTTTTGCGCGACTCCTCCCCTTCGCGCCGTGGCCCAAGAGGCGCAGACGGAGGTGCCGTTTCCGGTCGTGGTGTCGCCGCAGACCACCTCCAAGGGTCCATGGATTCAGTTTGCAGCCCCTTCTCACGACTTTGGCAGAGTCCGCGGGGGTGAGATCCGGAAGCACGAGTTTGTCTTCACAAACACAGGCACTGCCATCCTGGAAATCACTGAAGTGCGCCGCACCTGCGGATGCACCGCCACGGGTGAATGGACAAGGCGAGTGGCACCTGGTGAGACTGGCTTGATCCCCATCGAGTTTCACTCCGCAAATGACCGAGGCACCATCGCGAAATCGGTCACGGTAGTCTGCAACGCTTCCGGCCAGTCCAACGTGGTCCTCCACGTCAAGGCGGAGATCTGGAGACCGGTCGAACTGGAGCCGCAGGCCGCCATGATCAAGGCCACCTCCGATTCCTCGTCGAACGCGGTGGCGACCGTCAAGATCCTCAACCGGATGGAAGCTCCCATGGTGATTACGGAGGCTCGCAGCTCCCATAAGACCCTGGGGAGCAAGCTGAAGGAGACCATTCCTGGGAAAGAGTACGAGTTGACCGTCAACGTGGTGCCGCCGCTCGGTTTGGGCAATGTTTACGGTAGGATCACCCTTCAGACTTCGCTTGCTGAGGCCCCAACCGTTGAAGTTCCCGTCTATGTCTTGCTCCAACCCGCCCTGGAGATCACTCCCAGGTACGTTAGTCTCCCCGCAGATCCGTTGACGAATCGTGTCTCCCGGGTGATCACCATCCGCAGCTTGGCCTCCACGCCGTTGGTTCTCACTGAGCCCGCTTTCAGCCTCGCCGGGGTGGAGGCCGAACTCAAGGAGATCCAAACCGGCAAGCTTTACGGACTGACCCTGACTTTCCCCGCAGCTTTCAGCGTTCCGAAAGGAGTGAGCGCTGAAGCCCGCATCAAGTCGAACTATGCGGACTCACCAGTCCTCCGCGTTCCCGTGGTCACCCAGGTAAGCCCCTCCACGCCGACCTCCCCACCGACTCCATCACAGACGTCGGTCAAGTATCCCGCCGGCCCATAGCCGTTATAGCGCCGATCTGCAGGGCTGGCAGCGCCTACGCCATCTCCAGCACGGCCTGCACCATCTTGTTGATCCCGGCTTCGGCTTCGGTGATCCGAGACGCCAGCATGTAGGCGGGGGTGGTGACGATCTTGAGGCCGCGATCCACCACCACGTTGAACGGAGTGCAGTTCACGTGGGTGGCTCCTCCCGATTCCAGCGCCTTAGCCGTTCCAGCATCGGTCCCAATGGTGAACTCTACCTTCTCCCGGGCGAACAGCCGTGCGGCGATCGCGGGGGCGATGCAAGCGAAACCGATTGGTTTGCCGGCCTGATGCGCTGCTTGCAACGCCTGGGACACCTCGGGGTGGATCGTGAACTCGGGACCAGCCAGGGCGAAGTTACACAGGTTCTTGGCAGCTCCGAATCCTCCCGGCAGGATGATTGCGTCGTAGTCGGCCACCTTGAGCTTGCTCAGCGCTTGGATGTTGCCGCGCGCGATGCGGGCGGACTCTACCAGCACATTTCGGGTTTCACCGGGAACGGGCTGCTGGGTCATGTGGTTAACGACGTGGTATTGGGCTGTATCCGGAGCAGCGCAAGTAACCTGGGCGTTGGCCCGGTCCAGGGCCAACAGAACCAGCACGGATTCGTGAATTTCCGCTCCATCAAAGACCCCGCACCCTGAAAGGATAACAACGACTTTTTTCATAAACCCATTCTACGGGAAAACTTGTCCGCGCGCCAGCCTGCTCAGCCAGGTTCTTAAGGTGCGGAGATTCCCTGTTCCACCCAATAAAAGGTCAGTATGGCAAACAAGAACAGGGCAAACAAACCGACCACCTGCAGAATGCGGCGATAGTTCCACGTCGTGACTTTCAGGAAGAGAGAGGAGGCCTGGACCGAGCGCTTGCGCATGTTGTGGTAGTGGATAACCCACTGCTCTGCCCGGTCCGAAAAGAAGAGACAGGCAGTGCCCAGCAAAAAGAGAAGGGCGCAAATGACAACGCGAGTGATCACCTATTGATGGGGATTCATAGCAGGAATCGAGCCGGGAAGGCAAAAGAAAAAGTCGCGGCTGAGGAGCCGCGACTTCGCGCTTGGAATGCCGAGATTATTGCTGAGCCGGCGCCTCTTTCTTAGGGGCGGTGATCCACTCAAACTTTACGGTCACGTCATCGCCGGTCTTGATCATGCCCAGGGCGATCTTCGGTGCCGGGGGAGTGATCTTGAAGTCGGTCATCTTGAGGACTTTCGATCCCGAGAACTTCACCTTGTCCCCCTCCAGCCGTTCCATGGTCACTTCCATGTCGATGGAGTTCGTGACGCCCGCGACGGCGAGGTCGCCTTTGGTATCGAACTTGACCGGGGTGCCGCTGTCAGGAACCGGGGGCTTGGCCACCATTTCCTTGAGCCAGTACTTGATGGTGGGGTTCGTCTTCATCCCCATCGCTTCCTGCATGATTTCGTCCATCTTGGTGTAGCTGCTCTTGAGCGAGCGTACCGGGATGGAGGCTTCCGATTTGGGACCCGTTCCCTTGGTGTTGAGGCTGGCTACGGACTTCAGCGTTTTGTCTGAGAGGAAGGCAGGTTCGATCTCGAAGAATCCGCCGATGATGGCTCCCTTGACGGTCCAGTCATGGATGGTCGAGGTGCCGTCGATGGTGACCACGCAGCCGGGTTGCGCCATCAGTCGGACGGGGGCATCCGCTGCCTGGGCAAGCGCGGCTGAGAGGAGAGCTGCACAGAACGTCAGGGTCCACTTTGACACATTCATCTTCATAAGTTTTTCTAGCTAATTAGACACACGATAAATCGGTTTTATTCATTCTGGTTCGGGCGCTCAACCGACGTCAAACCATTCTTTAGAGAATCGGATTTTCTCGCCCTTCAGGACGGCCTCGCTGGCCTTGATGACGGTCACCGCGGCCTCGTACCCGTCCTTCCAGCCCGCACCCGCCAACCTGCTCTTTTCGAGTCCGGCCAGGTACTCCTTGAGTGCGGCAGAGTCATTGACATCGAAACTGGCGGCGAAATCCTCGACGCCTGCGCCGATGGTGTTGGAATTAATCAGGAACGACTCCAGAGCGTACTGGAGAGCCGATTTCTCGTCGGCGACCCCTTCCGTGGCATTCTTGTTCTGGTTCTTTTGGCTGGTGGAACCAGCGCCCAGCACGATCCCGCTCTCTTTGAAGAACGCCTGTTTGTTCGCATAGACTTCCCAGCCGAGCAGAGGGGCATCGGCTTCCTTGAACATCCAGGCCCGCCGTTCCCTCATCATGATCGCGCAATCGGTTCCGAAGAACATCCCCATCTCCGCATCGAACGAGTTGTTAATGGTGCATTCGTGGTTGTACAGGAGGCCGCCGGGATACTCGAGCACCACCTGTGCGCTGTCCGGGACGTCGCGTCCGTCTTTCCACTTAATCAGGGAGCCGAATCCAGCGACGGATACGGGCAAGCTTTGGAAAAACCAGTTCGCAACATCGATATGGTGCACCCCAATTTCGCCGACCATCCCCAAGGACACTTGCTTGTCCAAACGCCAGTTGATTTCCTTCTCACGATCGGGGTTGGGGGAAGCCTGGCGCCAGCTCATCTTCTTGTGGAATTGGGAGCGGCCCTTGACGGTCTGGCCCATGACGCCGGTGCGGACGAAGGTGGCGAGATTGGCGATCTGCTTGTCGGACCGGCTCTGCAAGCCCACCTGGAAATTCACTTTGATGGCTTTCTTGGCGGCCTGTGCGATGGCGCGGGCATCTTCGAGGGTGGCCGCCATGGGGGCTTCGCAGTAGACGTGTTTGCCTGCAGCCAGCGCGGCCAGCACGATGTCCTTGTGTTGGTGGGTGGGAGTGCCCACGATGACCGCTTGCACCGACTTGTTTTCCAGAAGTTTGGTATAGTCGCTGTACTTTTCGGCCTTGGGAGCGAGATCACCCGCGCGCTTCAAGTAAGCGGGGTAAGTGTCGCAAATGGCCACCACGGGGCCATTGGGCATCACCGCGAGCGTCTTCAAAATCTCCCTGGCCCAGATCCCACAGCCGATCACTCCCACGTTGATGGGCACGGCTTCGCCCTTGTAGTTGGTGGAGCCATCGGCGTTGACTGTGTCGGTCTTGGTTTCTTCGGCGCCAATGGCAACCCCCCCCATCATCATCATGAGGGATGCCATGGAACCGCCTCTCAGGAATTCGCGTCGATTCAGATCGGACAGGATCTCGTTTTTCATGTTATCAGTCGGGCATGCCAAACCGAGCCCTGCGGGCCCGTCAACGTCAGGCAGTTCTTTTTATGACAACCGGTCTCCAGGCCATTTGCAACCGGATTTTTATATCATTTCAACATTAGCAGTTCAAATGCCGCAAGCTGACCCCAAGCCTGGGCGCTCCCGCGTGGGGGAACCTTGGCCCGGGATACCGATGGGCTCTTCATGGCCAAGAGCTTCCATCGGCATCCCGGACCGGCGAGCGGGGCAGGGAACCCGGCTCGCCGTTCTCAACGGGTTACTTGAGTTCTTTCACCCGGATATTGCGGAAGGCGACCGCTCCGTGATCGCCCTGAAGGAAAAAGCTGCCCGGTTCGTTGACCTTGTTATCCAATTCACTTCCCGTCGCACGGTCGACGACTACATTGTCGATGACCTTCACCCCGTTGAGGGTTACGGAGACCTTGTTACCGACCATGGTAGCTTCGGCCGTTTGCCATTCGCCCGCCTTCTTGGAGGCGAACTGGCTAGGAGCGGTGTGATTGTAGATGGATCCATTACTGCTGATGGAGGGGGTCTTTGAATCGCCGTCATCCAGCACTTGAACTTCATGACGTCCGCGGAGGTAGAAACCGCTGTTGGCTCCTTTGGGGACCATGTACTCATAGCGAGCGGTGAAGTTCCAAAACTTCTGATCGGAAACCAAATCGGTTCCGTGCCCGTCTTTGGGGAGGCTGTTCACCAGCATCCCGTTTTGGACGCTCCAACTCTTGGTGCCAGCGGGATTGCGCAAGTGCCACCCAGTGAGGTCGGTGCCATTGAACAACGGCTTGAAACCTTCTTTCGCTTCTGTTGGATCGAGTTTCGCGGCCGTGCTCTGCGGTTTTCCATCCCCTTCTTCGAGGTCGAGAGCCCAGCGAATGCCTCCCAGGATATGCTGTTGATAGGCCTTGCTCACTTCAGGCGAATTCTTGCGGTCTTTCATGGCTGGGTCCGCGTCCCAGACGTCCTCGCGGTGTCCAAGCGACGTATAGAAGACTTTGCCTTTTCCGTACTCTTTGCACCAGGCCACCGCGTAGTCACCGGGAGTGCCCTGGTTGGGGTGTTTGTCCAGGGTCAGGAGTCCGTGAACCTCACCGCGGTTGAAGTTCTTGAACAGGTAGATTTCATCGAAAACCTCAAAGCATCCGCCCATGTGTTTGGTCGCCGGGTGCTTGGGATCCTGGTTGATGGCTGCGATTTTGACTTGCTCATGATGGGTCAGGAACTCCGCGCCGAGCATCTGCAGGTAGGCGGGGTAGCCATGATACGTATCGCTGCAGGAGTGCATCCCCACAAAAGCCTTTCCTGATTTCAGCCAGGTAAGAAAGTACTCTTTGTCCGGGATGGCCAGATCCCCCGTCGTGTTCGCAAAGATGACTCCGTCGTACTTCTTTAAGGATTCCGGCGCCATTTTCTCACGCACGTCCGTGTCGTCTTTTCCATCAGCGCCGCCCCGGACATAATCGACGGTGAACACGCCGGTTTCTTGACCCAGTTGGGCGATAATGCGTTCGGCGGTGGGGATCGAACTATGCCGAAAGCCTTTGGTCGCGGTGACCACCAGGAACTTCTTCGGCTCCGCGGCGGAGGTGGCTAGGGTGAATCCGAGTGCCGCCAGGAGCAGCAGAGGTTTGGTGGCAAACCCGAAGGGTCGTATGTTCATAATCGAATAAGTCTTGCTGACGCTATGTGTGTTAAGAGACGAATGGAATCTTGGGAGCATTCAAATAGCGGAGTTGGGCCCCTCACGCAAGCCAAGGCGCGCCTTTCTTCCTTTGGCCTCACTCTTCGAAATCTCGAACGCGTTTATGGATAAGAGGTTTTGCCATGAATTGGGCGAATATCCTTCTTGCGTTGTGAGACGAGCGAATTAGAATCAACAGGGTTCGTTGTCGTCGTTAAACCGCCGCACTAGGTTTGAATCGCATGGTCCGGTCCTTCGCCTTTACAACTCAGGGTCGGCTGCATACCAAGGACATTGAGGTCTTTCTCATGCCCACGCTGCTAGCCGACACTAACTTATTCCTTTGGGTTGATTTGGAGGATGCCACCGAAGAGGAGGCCAGAACCTATCTGGAGGGTGTTTTTCATTTCCATCCTTTGTCCGTGGAGGACTGCATTACCGTAAGCCCCTCGCCCAAGGTGGAGGAATACCAACCGAAGGAGGGTGATCTTTTTTGGCCCTACCTGTTCATGGTAATCCATGCCGTGGACTACAGTCGCCGCGATGGGGTCTTTGCCACCAGTGAGCTCAACTTCTTTCTGGGCAAGAATTTTCTCGTTACCTACCATGTGGTGCCGCTGAAGAGCATTTCCTCGACCGCGGAACGGTGTCTCAACAGCAGTGTGCACATTGCGCGAGCTCCGGACCGGGTGGCCCATACCCTTTTGGATGCTCTGGTGGACAACTACCGGCCCGCCTTGGAGGAGCTTTCTCTCGAGATCAGCGAACTGGAGTCGAAGGTGCTGCAGCGCGCGGATGAGGATGTCTTGAACAAGATCATCCAGATCAAGAAAGAGGTGCTCCATTTGCGCCAGATCATTGGCCCGCAACGGGAGGTCTTGGCCAGGTTTGCCGCAGGAGAGTTCAAGCTGATTCGCGCCCACCTGGTGCCCTATTACCGGGACGTCTACGACGGCCTTTATCACATCGGTGAGTTGGCACATACCTACGCAGACTCGCTTACGGGCATTCTCCAGATTTATCTGAACATCTCCTCCAATCAGACTGGAGAAGTGGTGAAGTTGCTGACGATGATCACCGTGATCACCACCCCGTTGATGATGGTAGGCACCTGGTACGGTATGAATTTCAAGCACATGCCGGAGTTGGAGACCTCCTGGGGATATCCCCTGATGGCCTCGATCACCGTTGTCACGACGGGCTTGACCTACTGGTATTTCAAGAAGAAGAAGTGGTTCTGATGGCTGCGAAATCGAACTTCCTGGACAAGGTCTTGGGCCGGATCGGACGTCTCGATTCCGAGGGGCTTCAAAAGGTGGTCCAGCGGCTGGCCAATGAAAGGAATTTTCTCGAGACCCTCTTCAACACCATCGAGGATGGGGTGGTGGTCTTGGACCAGCAGGGGAGGGTAGTGTATTCCAACCAGTCAGTGACCCGTTTGCTTGGACAGACCGCTGAGCAGTTGGAGGCGCAGCATGTGACTCGGATCCTCCCGGGTCTCGAATGGGATCGCATCGCGGGGCGGGATCGCAGCGGTGGAGACCGGTTGCTGAGGCAGGAGTTGGAGCTGACCTATCCGCGCCCGATCTTCTTGCGAGTTTCGGCTGCTCCCTTGGACGGTGGGGCGGTGGGGAGTCGAGGAGTGGCGCTGATTCTGCACGATGCAACGGAAGCGAGGCAGAAGACCTACGAAGCCATTGAATCGGAGCGGAGCCAGGCGTTGACCCTGTTGGCGGCCAGCGTGGCGCATGAGATCGGGAACCCTCTCAACGCGCTCCACATCCATCTACAGTTGATGGAACGGGAGGTTCGCAAACTCCGCAAGCCGAGGCCCTCACAACCCATCCGGTCCGCGTTGGTACGAAAGCTGAGGCGCTCGGACTCATCCACTGCCACCCCGGATATCGAAGAGGAGGCCATTGGGAGGCTCGACCAGTACTTGAATGTGGCCAAAGGCGAGGTCTCCCGTCTGGATTACATCATCACCCAGTTTCTGCAGGCGATCCGCCCCACGCCACCCCAATTGCGTCCGAGCCAGCTGAATGAGGCCGTACGGGAGACCCTGGAGTTGCTTCGGCCCGAATTGGAGAACCGTGGAATTGTGGTGGTGGAACGACTCTCGCGGGGTCTTCCTGAGGCCCTTCTCGATTCCGTCCAGGTCAAACAGGTCTTGGTGAACCTGGTGAAGAATGCCATGCAGGCGATGACAAGGGGCGGGACATTGACCTTGGAGACGGGCCAGGCCAACGACGGGGTGTTTGCGAACGTGGGGGACAATGGTTGCGGGATTCCCGCTGAGCTGCAAACCCAGCTCTTCACCCCCTTTTTTACCACCAAACCCAAGGGCTCCGGGTTGGGCCTGATGATCGTCCAGCGGATCATGCGCGATCACGGCGGGCGCATCGGGCTCGAGAGCCACGTGGGCCGCGGTACCACCTTCCGACTTTGGTTTCCACTCCAGGATCGACGGCAGCGTTTGTTGGAGGTTGGTGGCGCGGGCTCGGTGCCGGCCTGAAAAAACCCTGTTTATCCCGTTCCGGATTTGCGACATAATGGGCCCGCCGTATGCTTACCAAACCAACATTGCTGATCGTGGATGACGAGAAACCGACCCGCGAAGGCCTGCGGGCGGCGCTCGAGGACAAGTTCGATGTCTACATCGCGGAAGACGCCGCGGGAGCCATATCGCTGTTGGAAAGAGAACCCTTTGCCGTGCTTCTGACCGACTTCCGGCTTCCGCAGGAGGATGGCATGAAGATCATTCTTCGAGCCAAATCCCTTCCCAAGCCCCCGGTTTGCATTCTGATGACGGCTTATGGCTCAGAAGAGTTGGCGGTGGAGGCGATGAAGAAGGGAGCCGACGACTATATCGCAAAGGGACGGCTCCAGATCGATGAGTTGGAGTTGCGGATCAACCGGGCGTTGCGGCAGCAGAACCTGGAGGTCGAGAACGCCTCCTTGCACCAGCGGCTGGATGATCGGTTCCGCGTCGAGAGTCTGGTGGGCCGATCCCCTGCGATGCTCGAGGTCCTGGATGTGCTTCAGCAGATATCAGCCACGCCTGCGACGGTACTCATCCAGGGGGAGAGTGGCACGGGGAAGGAGTTGGTGGCGAAAGCGGTTCATCAGCTCAGCAACCGGTCCCGCATGCCGATGGTCACGGTTCACTGCGCCGCGCTTTCTCCCAGCCTCTTGGAAAGTGAACTATTCGGTCATGAAAAGGGGGCTTTCACGGGGGCGCACGAGCGCAGAATCGGCCGTTTCGAAGAGGCCAACGGGGGTTCATTGTTTCTCGACGAAATTGGAGAAATCGACGCCAGCACCCAGGTGAAGCTGCTTCGGGTGCTGGGCGAGAGAACCTTTCAACGTGTCGGCTCGAACAAGACTCTCGCGGCGGATGTTCGGCTGATCGCCGCCACCAACAAGAACCTCGCGGCCGAGGTGCGGGCAGGGCGGTTTCGCGAAGACCTCTATTTCCGGCTGCGGGTGGTGGAACTTTGGCTGCCACCCCTGCGTGAGCGAACGGGGGATATTCCCCTGCTGGCCCTGCATTTTCTCAAGGAAATTGCCAAGGAATACGGCAAACCAGTGAACGATTTTACGGTGGAAGCGCTCCAAGCCCTGATGAACTACCAGTGGCCTGCCAATGTGCGCGAATTGCGTAACGCCATCGAGGGGGCCGTGGCGCTCTGCCGGTCGGACAAAATTGCCCTGCGGGATCTCCCCCCCAATCTGCGTGGCGGCGTGGGGGTGGGTCTTTTGCCAGAGGCCCCGCTGGCGGTGGGCCAACACGATCTGACCTTGCAAGAGGCGGAGAAGCAGTTGATGATCCGCGCGCTGGACGAGTCGAGAGGGAACCGTACGTTGGCGGCAAAAAAGCTGGGAATCAGCCGCCGCACTCTCCACCGCAAGCTCCATACTTATAGTCTGGAGAATCACTAAGCTCCGGGGCAGATCCGGGCCTGGGCTTCCGCACTCCCGATGCCCGCTTCGGTCTGCCTGACGGGAAGATTTGACATGCAAATTCAGGAACTCATTCACAAACTGGAGCTGGGCGATGGCGCCAAGCTCATCAAGATAGCAGTGGGTCTGCTCGCCCTGGTGGTCCTCACCGTGTGGTATGACCTGAACGACGCTCGCAACCTGCATTCGCCTGAGGCCATGGAGGCTGCGCAGCTGGCCCGGAATATTGCCGAGGGGAAAGGCTTTACCACGCAGTGCGTTCGGCCTTTGACCGTGGGCATGGTGGAGCATCAAAAGTCGATCGAGACCCGGCTTTCGCGTGGCCCCCACCCGGATCTGGCCAACCCACCCGTCTACCCGCTTCTGCTTGCAGCTTGGATGAAGCTGGTGCCCTTGAACTATGAAATCACCAGCTCTTTCTGGCGCTACCAACCCGAGGTCATGATCGGCGTCTTGAACCAGATCTTCTTCTTCCTCACCGCACTGCTGCTGTTCCTGCTGGCTCGCCGGCTCTTCGACGCGGAGGTGGCTTGGTTTACGGTGGTAGCTTTCTTTGGCTCGGAGCTCTTCTGGAAATACAGCTTGTCCGGTCTTTCGACATCCCTCTTGATGCTTGAATTGGTGGGAGTGGTTTGGGGATTGGTCGTGCTGGAGGGAAGCCTTCGTGAGGAGACTCCCCGTTCGACTGGCTGGTATGTGCGCTGGGGGGTATTCACGGGTTCCATGCTGGGTTTGGCCGCCCTCACGCGGTATTCGGCAGCCTGGCTCCTTTTGCCAGTCGCTCTCTTTTGCATGCTCAACCTCGGCTCTCGCCGTTGGCTGGTGCTGGCATGCCTGGTGGGTTTGTTCCTGGTGTTACTGACCCCATGGCTGGTCCGCAACTACCAGATCAGCGGCACTTTCTTTGGGGTTCCGGGTTATTCGGTGTACCAAGAAACCCCGCTCTTCGAGGGGAACCGCCTCGAACGCATTCAGAATCCTGACGTCTCCAAAGTCGAGTTTAAGGACATTCTGCGCAAGGGGTTGGTTCAAGGCAGGGACATCTTCGAATCAGGGCTGCCAAAACTGGGGGGCAGTTGGCTAAGCGCATTCTTCCTAGCCGGGTTACTTATTCCATTTCGAAACCCGGCGCTCGGTCGTTTGCGCATCTTCGTTGTTGCCTCCCTCGTCGTATTGACCGTGGTCCAGTCCCTTGGCGCGACGCACATCTCCAAGGATTCTCCGCTCCACCACGAGGATCTGCTCGTTTTGGTGGCACCTTTGGTGATGATGTACGGTGCCGGTTTGTTCTACAGTCTGCTGGACCAGTTCGAGGGCCTGTTACCCGAGTTTCGCAAGCTTCTGGTGGGAGGGGCCGCAGTCGTGATGTGCGGTACAATGGTCTTCGCGCTCTTACCGCCTAGAGCCTATCCCCTGATGTATCCACCGTACCTTCCTCCCTGGATTCAAGAGTCTGCTAAGTTGTTGGATAAGAGCGAATTAATGATGAGCGATATGCCTTGGGCCGTAGCCTGGTACGGCGACCGAAAATGCATCCTTCTTTCCCAGGATGCCCAGAAGAGCTTCTTCTCGATTTACGACGATCAGCAGCCGATTTCAGCTCTTTACTTGACCCCTTTGACCACGAATGGCAGATTCCTCGACGATGTACTGAGAGCACCGGATGGGGATTGGTATAAACTGGCGGTCGAAGTGATGACGAAGAAGAACCTCCCTGCCGGGTTTCCATTGAAGGACGCGAGGTCGAGTTATTTGCCAGACCAGTTACTGCTTTGCGACCGGGCGAGATGGAAGGAGAAGGTGCGCTAGAGTGGTTTGTGCGTGGAGCTTAGATGAGTAAAAAAGGGCTACAGAAGAGAGATTTATGTTTGACAAGCGGTAGTCCGAGTCTTAAAAGGGGTGTACTCTATCGAGCAAGATTTGTAGTTGGGCGACAAAGCCGATTGTAGGAAAGAAATTGCAATATGAAAAAAATACTTACTTGTGCCGGTTTAGCTGCGGTGGGGGCTGTGGGTCTGCAGGCCCAGTATGACGCCCAACCCGAGAAACCATGGAGCGTCTCTGCCAGGGTTCGGGGTTTTTATGACGATAACTATGCCACCCTGCCTTCCTCGATGAAGGAAGAGAGCTGGGGCGCTTCGATCAATCCAGCTTTAGGCTATACCCTCCTGCGCGACCTCACCACAATCGGCGTGAAGTACGAGTACGACGGCCGTTGGTACGAGGCTCGTCCGCGCGGTGAGATGGATCATACCCACATCGCGGATCTCAACCTCCGCCACACATTTTCCGAACGCTACAAACTGGACGTGGATGACAACTTCGTCGTCGGCCAGGAACCCTACCTCTTGAATCCTGCCAATAGTCTGGGTTCAAGTTTCATCCGCACGGTGGGCGACAACATGCGCAATACGGGCAGCATTGCTTTCACCGCGGGGATCAGCGAGAGGGTTAGCACCAGGATTGGCTACGTCAACAGTCTCTATGACTACACCGAGGACGGTGTGAACAGCCGTTCGGCAATGTTGGATCGCATGGAGCACTTGATCAGTGCCGACCTGCGTTATCAGTTCCAACCTACCACCACCGGGCTGATCGGTTATCAGTATGGGTTCACCGGTTATAACAGCGATGACTTTCTGTACGATCCAGCGTCGGGCATCGCTCTTCCGGCTGAGTATCGAGACAGCGAGTCTCACTACCTCTTCTTGGGAGTCGACCACAGTTTCAACTCCCAGTTGTCAGCCTTGGTTCGCTTGGGTGCGCAGTATACGATCTTCCCGAATGCGGACGTGGATGATACTCTGTCTCCTTACGCCGACGCCAGCATGTCCTATGCTTACCGCGAAGGAAGCACCTTCAGTCTGGGTGTGAAGCATGGGCGTAACGCAACGGATGTGGCCCTCTTCACCACCGGAGTTGCGAACACCACGTTGGATGCGGAATCCACGACCGTGTACGCGGCAGCTTCCCATCGGTTCACTCCCAAATTCATTGGCACTCTGCGCGGTCAGTGGCAGGGTTCCAGCTTCAATCAAGGGATGGCGAACGACGAGATGGACAACTTCTATGCGGTGGACCTGAATCTCTCGTACGAGTTCATGCGTCACCTTTGGGGAGAAGTTGGTTATGCTTATGACCGCCTCGATTCGGATATCCAGAACCGTGGATTTGATCGCAATCGGGTGTGGGTCGGAGTCCGAGCCACTTACTAAGATTATCTGACCCTTCTTTAACACAAGAACGTTCGGGAGGCTGGATCGACGATTCTAGCCTCCTTTTTTTTGACATGGAACCTACTAAATCACCCGCTTCCCCGGTGGCCCAGTCTTCTGCCGAGAACCAGCTGCACTTTCTTGACTATTGGCGAATCATCCGGATTCGGAAGACGATTATTTTGGCGGTGTTCCTGCTGGTGGTGTTAACCGCCACGGCGGTGACCTTCCTCCTGCCCAAGTCCTATAGCAGCACGGTGAGGCTGGCGGTGGAAAAGGACGCGACCGATATCGATCCCTTGGGCCGAAGCCAAGCTCCGATGCAGTTTGATCCTTATTTCGTGCAGACCGAGTTCGAGAAAATCCAGTCGACGGAAGTTCTCTACAAGGTAATTGAGGATAAGGTTACCAATGAGGTAGACGTGGTTCCTGGTGTGCCGAAGGAAGTGTTCAAGTTTAACCTTCGCAGCAATTATGCTGACCGTTACTACAACCAGAAGGACGAACCCTTGTCGGTTCAGGAGACCTACCGTCTTTTGAAGAAGAACCTCGACGTGAAGCAGGCGCGCAACACCAGTCTGATCGAGATCAAGGTATACAGCGAAGACAGGGACGAGGCTGCAGGCCTGGCTAATGCCATAGCCCATTCTTACCGGAATTGGCGGTTAAAAACGAAGAAGGACCAATCTCAGGCTGGTATTGAGGAGTTGTGGAGGAACCTCACCAACCAGACTGAACAGGTCAGGGTACTTCAGAAGATTGTTGATGACTTGAGGGTGACGAACTCGATTCCCGATTCGCTTGCGGAAGCGGCAGGTTACCAGTCCTCCGTCGAGCGTGAGCGGGTGAGTGCGTTGGAGGGGGAACGGACACGCGCGGAAGCAGAGGTGGCCTTCTGGCAAACCAAACTCAACAATTTGAAGGGATTGGAGCGAAAAGACCTGCGAAAAGCGATTCTGACCGCCGTTGCCAGTGAGCAGTTGCTACCCCAACTCTACACCGAGCTGAGTACGACGGAGCAGATGTTGGCCCAGTTGGTGAAGGATTACTCCCCGGAACATCCTGACGTGGTGCGTAGGCTGGCACTGCAGCAGAAGATCAACCAGCAGATCGAGGAGCGTCTTGATGGGATTCTCATCGGGCTGGAGAACCAGGTGGTCGCAGCCCGGGCACGCTTGGAAACTGCAAAGCGGCAACTGGACGAAGGGAAGATGGAAGCCGCCCAGATGGCCAGCAAAACGCGTCCTTATTTTACCGCGAAGCGGGATCTCGAAAACCAGCAGCGCATTCGCGATGCGGTTTTTCTGCGGCATCTTCAGGAGAGCGTCGATAAGGGAATGCCCCGTGGATCGATCGTTCAGATCACCGACAAAGCTGAGCCGGGGCTAAAACCAGTCCGGCCTAATGTTCCTTTGAACATCTTCCTGGGCGTCGTTGTTGGCTTGGTCATGGGCGTCGGTCTCGCGTTCTTCATTGAGTATCTCGACACGAGCGTGAAGACCATCGACGACGTGGAGCGGGCTTTGCAGGCACCGGTTCTGGGGGTGATTCCCCAAAACGTGGGTGTGCTCTCGGAGGAAGGCGCTGACAGCGCACATGCCGAAGCGTACCGCGTGCTGCGTACCAACGTTCTCTTCTCCCGGAAGAACCCCGGAGCCAACACCCTCACCGTCGTGAGCGGTGGTGCAGGTGAAGGGAAATCAACGACGATCTTGAATTTGTCCACGGTCTTTGCCCAGAACGGGCAACGGGTGCTGCTGGTAGACTCGGATTTGCGTCGTCCCAGCCTGCACAAGTATATCAACGTCTCCAACGCGGTCGGGTTAACGAACTATCTGCTGAAGCAGAACACGCTGGAGCAGGTCATCCAGACCACGAAGACACCCGGTTTGGATTTCCTTCCGAGCGGCAAGCTTCCGAGCAGCTCCCTTGGAATTCTGAATTCCGCACGGATGAAGGAGTTCATCAAGGAGATCAAGGAACGCTACGACTTTGTGTTCTTCGATTCGCCTCCAATCATGGGGGTGAGCGATGCCTCCGTGCTGGCGAGCGAAGTCGACTTAGCCATCCTGGTGGTTCAATACCGCAAGTATCCGCAGGCAATGACCATTCGCGCCAAGCAGATGGTGGAGAAGGTGGGTGGCAACCTGTTAGGGGTGGTGCTGAATAACATCAATATTTCGCAGGACTCCTATTACTACTACTACAGCGGCTACTACTACGACTACTACTCCAAGAACGAGGAGAAGGAAGGGAAGCATTCTTCCAAGAAGAATGGGCAAGGCGATGCGCCTGCCGGTGGCAGGGCCGAGAGTGTGGAAGTGAAGTCAAAATATTAATTGCCTTGGGCAATGGCTGCGATTAAGGATTCCTAACCATGATTCGTTTCGGAATGAGATTGAAATCGATAGTTGTCAGTGGGGTGTTGTTTGCCACGATCCTGCTTCTCGCGGGTTGTCAGTCCGGGGACGCCACCGCTACCTCCCGCACGGTGCCTCCGCCAGAGCCGACCAAGTCAGGGGACGGGGATGCTTCCCAGGCTGGGGGCAAATCCATCCTGCAGGAGAAAGCCACGGGCATCGATGACTTAAGCGTGGGTGACAAGATCACCGTTTCGTTTAGCGACATCCCCACGCCGCCGACGGCGACAGAGCAGCGTATCAGGGAAGACGGCACCATCACACTTCCGCTGGGGGTGGTCATCACCGCGGCAGGCAAAAAGGCGGGCGATTTGGAGGTCGAGATCCAAAAGGCCTATGTTCCCAAATACTACGTTCGTCTCACGGTGGGGGTGAAGACGGAGGAACGGGTCTTCTATGTCCGAGGATACGTGCGGCAGCCAGGACGTTATCCTTATGCTGGCGAGATGACCGTACTCAAGGCAATCAGCGTTGCTGGGGATTTCAGCGACTTTGGCAGTCGTCGCAGGGTGGAGCTGACCCGGAGCGATAAGACGGTGATCCTGGTGGATTGCGAGAAGGCGAGGAAGGATCCGAAGTTGGATCTACCCTTGTATCCCGGCGACTCGATCTTTGTGCACAAGCGCTGGTAATCATGTTCCAGTTCCGAGTGCTTTCGGGCAAAATGGCGGGGGCGGAAACGCTAGCCCGCCATTTTCCTTTTCGGATAGGGCGTGCCCCGGACGCCGAGCTTCGCTTGGAGGGGGGAGGAGTCTGGGGTGACCATCTGGAGATCCGCCTGAACGCCGACGGTTTTGCGGAACTTACTTCCAAAGCGGAAGCATTGACTCTCGTGAACGGAGTCCGTGTGGCCCAAGCTGTGTTGCACAACGGCGACCTCCTCGAGTTGGGAGAGGTGCGCCTGCAATTCTGGCTCAGTCCCGTTCAGCAATATGGTCTGGCTTTTCGGGAGATCACCACCTGGCTGAGCCTTGGGGCTGCGGTGCTGGTGCAGGCTGGCCTGGTTTGGTGGTTGCTTCGCCCTTAATGGCGGAAATGGCGGGTGCCGGTGAAGGCCATGGCCACGTTCCTTACGTCTGCCGCCGCAATCACTTCCGCGTCCCGGACCGATCCGCCCGGTTGGATAGCTGCGGTGGCGCCTGCCTCGGCGGCGGCAATCAGGCCGTCCGCGAATGGGAAAAACGCGTCGCTGCAAATCACGCTTCCCGCGAGCGAGAGCCCCGCTTCCTTGGCTTTCCAGACAGCAATTTTGCTGGAGTCCACCCGGCTCATCTGGCCGGCTCCTACGCCCAAGGTGCGATCTTTGGCCACGTAAACGATGGCATTGGACTTCAAGTGCTTCACGATCTTCCATCCGAAGATCATGGCCTGGTTTTCGTCCTCCGAAGGGTGGCGCTGGCTCACGAATTTTAGGTCAGAAAGCGTCGTTCGCTTGAGATCGCGCTCCTGCCACAGGAAGGATTCGGCCCCTACGCTGCGGATGTCCCAAGGGGCGGTGGTGGCGGGGTTTTTCAGGATGCGCAGCAACCGAAGATTCTTCTTCTTCTGCAGCACCGCCAAGGCGTCCGCATCGAACTCCGGGGCCACAATCACTTCGCTGAAGAT
Organism: uncultured Verrucomicrobiota bacterium; assembly: GCA_964411985.1. Taxonomy (GTDB): domain Bacteria; phylum Verrucomicrobiota; class Verrucomicrobiia; order Limisphaerales; family J093; genus CAYPNF01. Next base: position 241,433 of record CAYPNF010000003.1, on the reverse strand, counting down.
CTCTGCGATGGCCTCGGCACAGGGGCCATCCATGGGGCGGTTGACAGCGATGATTCCGCCAAAGGGAGCTTGCCTATCGGTCGCAAAAGCCTTGATCCATGCTTCCTTGAGGCTGGCGGCCTGGCCCACGCCGCACGGGTTCGTATGCTTGAGGATAGCCAGGGTGGGAGCTTCGCCGTTGAACTCCGCGATCAGGGAAGCGGCTGCTGTGAGGTCAAGGATGTTGTTGTACGACAGTTCCTTTCCGTGGAGCTGAGTGAAATAGTCGCCAAACCGGCCGTACAGCGCTGCCTTTTGGTGAGGGTTTTCGCCGTATCGCAGCGGTTGGGCCAGAGGAGCGCTAATTGTCAAATTGGAGGGAGCCGTCGCCGCAGCCCCTGTCTGATCGGCAAAGACCTTCCCCAGGTGGGAGGCAATTGCGGCGTCGTAAGCTCCAGTGCGAGCGTAGACTTTCGCGGCAAGGCGTCGACGGAACTCCAAGGTGGTTTCGCCTGAGGTTCGGATCTGGGAGGTGGCTTCTTCGTAATCAGCGGGATCGGTAATGACAGTCACCGAGGTGTGGTTTTTGGCAGCACTCCTCAGCATGGAGGGCCCTCCGATGTCGATGTTCTCAATGGCTTCTTCCAGCGACACATCCGGCTTAGCTACGGTTCTTTCGAAGGGGTAAAGGTTTACGACCACGAGATCAATCGCTTGGATGCCATGCTGTTGAACTGCGGCCTCGTGGTGCGCATTTCCTCTGATGTAGAGGAGGCCACCGTGCACTTTGGGATGAAGGGTTTTGACCCGCCCGTCGAGCATTTCTGGAAAACCGGTGAACTCGCTGACGTCTTTCACCGCCAAGCCGGCATCACGCAGTGCCTTTGCAGTTCCTCCTGTCGAGAGGAGTTCGACTCCTGCTTCCGCGAGAGTTTTTGCGAAAGCAACGAGACCAGTTTTGTCAGAAACGGAGAGTAGGGCGCATTGGATCTTAGCCATAAACGGCGTGAGATTCGGCCGAACTTGGCAGCTAGTCAACCGGCAAGTTTGCGGTCTTTCCTCCTTCCTGCCCGGAGATTCCTGGTGCGATTCTCAGGGCGTCGCGCTACCCTCTTTTTGTGTCTGAGCAAGAACAACCCGTGCAGAAAACAAACCGGTTCCGGTTCTGGATCTGGGCGTTGTTTCTCATGCAGTTCCTTCTCCTGGTCACGGTGGCGGTTCGGAACGTGGATCAGTTGAACGCAGACGGTGTAGCTTATCTGCGTATCGCGGGGTACTGGGCTGCTGGTGCCACCGATTTGGCAGTCAACGGTTATTGGGGTCCGCTGCTCAGCTGGCTGATGGCCCCGCTCTTGGCGGCTGGCGTGAGCGGTGCCGTGGCAGCGCGCTCCGTGATGGTGTTTTCAGCGGTGGTTTTCGCGTTCAGTTGCTACCGACTCTTGACCAGGGCTCACCAGCGTCCCTGGGTGATCCTAGCAGGGTTGGGACTGGCTTGCCTCTCCAGTGTATCCTGGTCGGTGGAAGCCCTCACGCCGGATCTCCTGCTGGCAGGTTGGCTGAGTCTTGCCTTGGCACATGGCCTGAAAGGAGAGGATCAGCATGCCCTGCGCGATGCCGCGATTTCGGGCTGCTTCTTTGGGTTGGCCTATGTGACGAAGGCGGTGGCCTTGCCTTTTGGGATTGGCATCGCGGTTCTGTCCTTGATCCTTGCGGTTTATCGACAGACCTGGCGGACGAGGCTGGCCTTCCAGCGAGCCGGTCTTCAACTGGCTCTCTTGCTGGCGATTGCGGCGCCCTGGATTACGGTTCTTTCCCTGAAGTATCACCGGTTTACCTTTTCCACTACGGCGGCCATCGCGCACACCCTGGCTGGTCCTGAGCCAAACGCTCGCTACCACCCCTCCATGCGTACGCTCCATCATCCAAGCCCAGGCCGCGTGACCTCGTGGGAGGACCCAAGTGAGATGAACTATGCACGATGGTCACCATTGGCCTCCCGGGAGAACCTGAAGCATCAAGGCGGGGTAATTGCGCAGAACATCAAGCGGATCTGGGGCCTGTGGGCAAGTTATGATGTCTTGGGAATAGGTCCGCTCCTAGTGATCTTTACCTTGGTATTGGGATTCCCGAAGGGCGCTCCTGGTGAGTTGCGCCCTCTTGGGGAGGTGCTGCTGGCTTGCGTTTGCCTGGGGGCTCTCTACCTGCCGGTCGTCGTGGGAGAGTATGACTGGAGGTACCTCTATCCGGTCGTGATTCCCACGTTTGCAGGCGGCCTGGCCTGCATTTCGTGGGGGGGCAACAAGGTGAACTCGCGGCGCCTGGGGGTGCTCGTCACCTGCCTTTGGGGACTCCTATTTGCTGTGGTCCCGGTGGCCAAGCTCTCCGCCGCACTCTCCGGCGAGTACAGTTATGCTGGTACGTGGGCACGGATGCTGGCGGCCGATCTCAAGGAGAAAGGGTTGGCGGGCCCCGTTGCTGGTTCTGGGCTTGTGGCGGGCGTCCGCACGGGGTTGCTGCTGGCATACGAGTTGAACCAGCCGTGGTACGGGGATCGTCCGGACGCCTCAGCCGAGCAGTTAGCCCAGTCTGGGGCGAAATTGGTGGTGATGGCCAGAAGGACAGACCCGACCCCGCTCCCAGTCGGCCTGAAGGACCTGGATGGGTTGCTCTTTGCACAGAATCCGGGGGAAGCGCAGCGATGTCCCGTTCGCGTTTTGCTTCGAGAGAACCCTGGCCTTTAGGGTATTGAACGGTTTTCGGTGGCATGGCCCTGACTATGAGGGATATTAGGGATTACAATGAGTAGAAAGAGAGTGGCTGTTCTGGGTGCATCCAAGAGCCGACAGAAGTACGGCAACAAGGCCGTGCGGGCTTTCGCGCAGCTGGGTTGTGACGTCTATCCGGTGAACCCTCGTGAAACGGAGATTGAGGGGTGGAAGACTTACGCTGACCTAGCCAGCATCCCGTGTGACTTGGACATGGTGACTGTCTACCTCCTGCCAGAGACTCTGTTGCCTCTGCTGCCCGAAATTGCGGGGAAGGGTTGCCGCGAGCTTTGGCTCAATCCTGGGAGCGAATCGGACCAGGTGGTTCAGGAGGCTGAACGGTTGGGACTCAATGTCATCCAGGCTTGCAGCGTCCTCGCAGCAGGCTTATCTGCGGAGTCCTTTTGACCCATCCATCGACGATGAACCAGGATCTAAGCGCGCTTGTCCGCCAGTTTTCCCTTGAGGAATACGAGCACCACATCCTTCTTTGTGCTGACCCTACCGAGGACAAGTGCTGTGCGCGGGGGGTGGGGTTGGCGTCGTGGGAGTTCCTCAAGCGCCGGTTGAAGGAGCTCCATTTGGCCGGGTCGGAGCGGGTGGTGCACCGGACCAAGGCGAACTGTCTCCGGATTTGCGCCCATGGACCGATCGCCGTGGTCTATCCAGAGGGGGTCTGGTACCACTCCTGCACACCTGAGGTGCTGGAACGGGTGCTCCAGGAACACATCCTGGGAGGCAAGGTGGTGCAGGAATACCTCCTGGCGGTGAAAAAACCTTGATCGCCAGTAGTCTTGGTTTACGATTCCGTCCCACGGATCCAGGTCTTTTATGGTCGAACCATCATGGTTTTTCCACGAAAAGAGCCGGACGGACTTTAGAGAAACCAAGCAAAAAGAATCGCTCATTATGCCTAAGAGACCTCTGAATGTCGGTTTGATCGGTGGCGGCAAAGGTGCCTTCATCGTGCAGCCCCACCAGAAATCCATCCATTTCGACGGAACCCGCCGCGTGACCGCGGGGGCGCTGTTCCCCGATCCCAAGATCGCTCTCGAAGAAGCCGAGAACTGGCCGTATCCGATCAAGGGCTATACCTCCTACGACGAGATGATCTCGGCCCAGGCCGCTCTGCCTGCGGAGCAGCGCTTGGACTACGTCGTCATCGTGACCCCGAATCACGTCCACTATGATCCGGCCATGAAAGCAGTGAAGGCTGGCATCCCCGTTTTCTGTGAGAAGCCGATGACGGTCAACCTGAAGGAAGCGACGGACCTGGTGAAGGCGGTTCGCAAAAAGAACATTCCTTTCGGCGTCGCCCACACCTATCTGGGACATTGGACCACCCGGTTCTCCCGTTACATTGTGCGCAGCGGGCTCCTCGGCGACATTCGCTGGGTTGACTCCTATTACCTCCAAGGATGGCTCGCCACCAAGCTCGAAGCCACGGGCCAGCAGCAGGCCGCCTGGCGCACGAACCCCAAGATGGCCGGCGGATCGGGCTGCGGCGGCGACATTGGCACGCACGCCCTGATGCAATTGCGTTATGTGACCGGGCTCGACGTGACCCAGGTCTCCGCGCAGTTGGAAACATTCGTTGAAGGCCGGATGCTGGACGATCATTTCACGATCTACTGCAAACTGAGCAACGGTGCCAAAGCCTTGGTGCGCGCCTCGCAGATTTGCATCGGCCATAAGAACGATCTCGGCATCCAGATTTGTGGTACGAAGGGCACGCTCCGCTGGAGCCAGGAAGCTCCCGAGAGTATCACCATCCATCTCGCCAACCAGCCTGATCGCGTCTACTGGCGCGCTGCAGTGACTCCGGGCGATGGTTTCCTGCCCAAGGACGTTCCGGCCGACCTCATGGCCGAGCCCACCATTCCTTCCGGGCATCCCGAAGCCTTCCACGATGCTTATGCACGCCTGCATCGCTGCTTTGAGAACGACATCCGCCTCTGGCAAGCTGGCGACAAGTTTGCCTGTGACGGTTCGAAGTATGCCAGCGTCGACGATGGTTGGACCGGCATCGCCTTCATCGAAACCTGCCTTAAGAGCAGTGCGAAGAAGGGCGCATGGGTGGCCATGCCCAAGAAGATCTAGGTTTTTCGAAATGGAACGACAAGGCCGGCCTCGACGAGGCTGGCCTTTTTGTTTAGGATTGAGGCATGGCAACCTCTCCTTCCCAATCCAGCCTGAAACCGTTCACCGGAGATACCGTCCGCATCGGCGTCATCGGTTGCGGCGGAATCTCCCGCCAGAACCACTTCCCAGGGATCGCCCTGTGCCCCAACGCCAAGCTCGTCGCGCTTTGCGACAGTGACCCGGTGTCGTTAGAGAGGGCGAAGCGGGAGACGGGCGTGATGGTGGCCTCGACCTCTTACGAGGAGATCGTGAAAAGGGAGGATGTGGACGCCATCATCCTGGCAACGCCCAACGTGACTCACGCTCCGATCGCGCTGGCTGCCATTGCACAAGGCAAGCGCGTGCTCTGCGAGAAGCCCATCGCCATGAACGCGACTGACGCCCGGCGGATGGCCGAGGCTGCGGACTTGGCAGGGGTACAGCACATGACCGCGTTCACGTATCGTTTTGTCCCGGCGATGCGCTACTTGGCGCACTTGGTGCGCCGGGGGGATTTGGGACAACCCTACCACTACCGGTCCTGTCGGCTCCAGGACTGGGGGACGCGCAATCTGGGCTGGCGACAGGTGAAGGCCTTGGCGGGTACCGGAGAACTGGGTGACATGCTCTCCCACCGGATCGATTTTGCGTGTTCCCTGGTCGGCCCTATCCAGCGGTTGGTGGCGAACACCAAGATCATCCACCGAGAACGGGGTGGGGCACCCAGTGATCTGGACGACTGGGTGGCGATCCTCGCTGAGTTTCGCAACGGAGCCTCCGGCGTTCTGGAGAGCAGCAAACTTGCCAGCGGCCGCAACGAGAGCTGGCGCAGCCTCGACTTGGTGGAGATCAATGGCACCGAACGATCCTTTGTGTTCACCACGGGGGCGTGGAACCAGCTTCAGACTGGCAAGGTGGGAGGACCCGGTCTGGAGACGATCCAAGTTCCCCAGGAATTCTGGCGCTGGCCAGGCAGCAGCCGAGACGTGAGTCAGGGCGACCCACTGGTGACGTTTCGCTACGACCAGATCTTCGAGTTTGTGGACGCCATCCTCAACCAGCGCCCGTGCGTCCCGAGTTTCCACGAGGGCGCCGCTGTTCAAGCGGTCATGGACGCGGTGGTGGAGTCGGCTGCAGTGCAGCGCTGGGTGGATCTGGGATCGGCGTAGGGCTCAACCTGGATTTTAGACCCTACTCTTTTGGCACGAGATAGCCTCGCGTCCACTCCGGGCGGGCTGGGGGAGTCGAGATGTTCCATTCACTATCGGTCATCCGCTTGAGTTGAGGGCCAGGTACCACGAACTCGTAGTGACTCAGCACGGGGCCGGCGTAGACCATCCGGTCGGAACCGCTGTCCACAGCGATCATGAGGAGGTCGACGTCCCGGACCGCCTCGTGCAAGATCCCACCCTGCGGGTCAGCTCCCCCCGGGACGGACGTGTGGATGTCGGTGACGAGACGGTCGCGCTGTCCGCATCCGGTTCCACTCCACGCGGTATCGGGTATCCCTTCCATTAAGAAGTCCTTGTAGAAGAGCTGAGGATACCAGCCATCGTACGTTGCCCCACCGTACGCAAAACCACGCTTGTTCATGAGACCTCGGATGAACGCGATTTCGTTGGTGTCGAAAGGGGTCTGGCTCAGTTCCTTGTCCGCCATGGTTGCTAAGACCGCCATTTGCTGACCGAAGTACTGACAAAAAGACACTCGAGCCGCTTGGCGCCTTTGAAGCTCAAAAGATGCCGTTTCCATAGTGGCTGGATCCCAGAAGAACTGCCAACCCCAGACGGGTAGCTGTTGCAGAGCTTTCGCGGTGGCTTGTGCCATGGTTCCCATTTTGCGCCAGAACTCGGGAACTGGCTCAACAAAACCCGCGGGATACTCGCAACCATAAGTGTTGGCGTGAGGCTGTTTCGCGTAGAGAACGGTATCGTGTTTGAGTTGTGTATAGGAGGCGAGTTGGGTGTTCAGAGTCCGCATGGCCCAGGCGCGTGTTCGCATGGCTTCCGGGAACCGTGCATCTGTGCTGGGGTTAGACAAGGTACGGAGCGCCGCCAGCCACTGAGAATAGATGTTCGCATCCCAGGTGTCCGTGGAGATGCGGTCGAAAGTCTCGGCTAAGGCGGTCAGGTTGTGGGCGTAAGGGTAACCGTCACGCAAGCCAGATCTTGCCTCCACATTCAGCATCCTTTCCGCGACGAGCGGACCTGTCTGCTGGTTTCCCAGCACGGCATAAGCCACGTCCAAGGCGCTGGGGTAACATCGCGTAACCTTTTTGCACCAGGTGACTCCAGGGATCTCCTCATTCCAAAGGATACGGTCGAAGGTCACCTGGGCCATCGCCCATCCGTCTGGAATAAACCTCTGTCCGGTCTCGGCGAAGGATCGCGGCAGTTGGACTTGTGCCGTGCTGAATGGAGAGTAATAGACGTCTCCAGCGTAAAGTTGGGCGCCCTGAGTTCCCTCAAACAAGCGCTTCTGGAGCTTAGCGAGAGGCTCGGTGGAGGTTACGTCACTCAGGAGATGGATTCCCTCCGCCTCCAGTAGGGTGTCTAGCTGCGGCATGTTCATGGAATCAGCGGCTCCCACGAATGCGCGAATGATCGCATCTAGTTCCTTCCATTTCTGGGTCATCTCCGATGCGGAGAGCAGTTTCGTCAACACCACCGCCGTTCCCAGTTCCCGCAGATGCTGCGGTGACGGATCTGCTGAGAGAATCCTAAGATCGGTACGGGCGGTCCACATGTAGGCTCGGAAGTAGAAGGGCAAGGAGTACCCACGCTCGTAGTGACCGCGGACAGCGAATTGGGAGAAGTCCACAGGCCGAGTAGTGCCGAAGATGGGGAAGTTCTCCTGATAGGCAAGGTTCTTGATTGCAGCGAGTGTGTCCGCAACCAGCTTATCTTGGCCCAGGATGGAGGGAACATTCGTATCCGCCAAGAGGTTGCGACCCACGGCTAGAAAGTAATCTGCGTCCCGGATGCTTGCGGCCAGTGGACCGTTGATGGTGGCCGGGGGCAGGGCCGCGAGCGCATCATGCTGCCCTTGAAGAATAGCCTTCAACGAGGGCATCAGCTGGGTTTCCTCCGATTCTGCCAGCAACTTTTGATAGGAGTAGTGCCACGCATGCAGCACCGAATCCGCCGTTACGTAGACCGGGAAGTCGTCGTTGAAGATGCGATAATAGACATCGGCGAAATTCGGTGACCCAAGCCGCTCATTCACTACAAAACCGTTCGTGAGAAAACATCCTAGTTCCTTCTCGTTCAGTCGGAAGTCAAAATGGCGTCGCTGTGGGTCATATTCCCCAAGGCCTTGATTCACCACCGCCAGATCCGCCGAGAACCGGTCCCAGTACTTTGCCGTACGAGGATCGAAGGTGATAGCGGGCAGATAGTCCGCACGAATGGGGTTTTGTCCGGCGAACTGTTCGGGAGTGAGGAAGCCCGCTTTCGTCAGTTCTTCCTGGAAGATTCGCGAGAAACCGTACAGGTCGGCCCCGCTCGGTTCCGTGGTGGTTTCCTCAAGCTGGGTGGAAGCGCGGAAGAAGAGACTTCTCGTTTCGCCGGACGAGGTAATGGTCGGGAGCGGCATGCTCGGTGCCACCTCGCCTGCGGGCGTCCAACTCCGAAGGTCTGAACTGGATTCCAACTTGATTCGGTAATCCGTACCAGCGACGGGCGCGATCGGCCTGGAGGAAAGTCCAAGCCCTGGGCCTCCTGCTTTCTGGTGGATGGATAGACTCAAGGATTGACTGCTGAGCTCAGCACAGGAAAAGGCTGTCCCCAGGATCAGCAAAAATGAAAGCCTCATGCGAGAACCCTATCACTTGCTTATGGCGCGGTCAACAGGATGCACTGAGGGCGCAAAGGTTTTCTTGGAAAATGGAGGTGGTTTAAGGAAGTCCGCAAGGTCTTGGAGCAGTGCGTGCGCCCTCAGGTGCCGCTTTTCCCCTTCCAGGCGTTTGGATCAATTCGGGTGGGTGCCGAAAGCGGTACATCGCTTCGCTCCTCACCGCACTCCAAAAGCTTCGCCAGGTCTTGGTAGGGACGGACCGCCGGGCCGTCCGCACCCCCGGACATTGCAGCGCGATGTCCCTACCTTCCATTCCCACCGCACCCCTGACCCAGGGTGCGCGCGGCTTCAAGGTCGACAAACCGACCTCGGGACCATCGCGAGCGAGGTCTGGATGGAATAGGCGCAACTGCAGCCTGAGCTGGATTCGGGGATCAACACCAGCCCGCCTGCGGGGATGATGTTCAACCAGCAACCTGGGCGCGAGACGGAGGTTAAGCGGTCGCCTTGCGTGGACTGGGGCGCGAGATCGTACATGCGCGGATTGCTCCCCCGGCCATAGAGGTAGTGCAGCGAGCCAGTCCAGCCACCGCAGCCGTGTCCGCCGCGGTAGATGGTCTTGGAGCCTTTGGCACCCGTGTGCAGGTCAAAGTCGTACGGGCGAGAATAGACTCGGTTCCCGACGATGACGGGGTGTTGCCATTGCTCACCATGCGAGCCCTCGGTGCCGGCGGGTTCGTTGCCGCGGACGTCCAACGCCAGGTAGCTCGTTTGCCATTTGGCGTGTCCGGTATCGCCATGAAAAGCGCGCAGACCATAGTAGACACGGTCTTTCTCGTTATACGTTCCGGTGATCAGGATCGTGTTCTCCGCGTAGTTCAGGAACAGGATGTGTTCAAACGGGAATTTCACCGGACGCTCGTAGAGCACTTTGCCAGAGATCCGGTTGAGGGCCACCAGGTAGTTGTCGCTCGCGCAGAACTCACGGATGCCCAGGCGACCGGTTCGATTGCTGATGGCGTTTGGATTGCGGCTTTCCACAAATAGGATTCGGTTTTCGCCGATGGCGATGGCAGAATTCATGATCGCTCCCTTCTGATAGATCCAATGCTGCTGGCCGGAATGGCGATCGAGGCAAAAGAGCGCCTGGCTGACAATTACAGGGCGGAAATCGCCCTCCAGGGTGTTGACCATGTCCTTGTGCAGGAGGTTGAATCCCGCTCCGGAGGCCTGGGCTGTGCCGTACAGTCGGTCATCCACCTGGTTCAGGTAACCCCAATCGGGAGGCTCCTTTTGCCCTAAAGAGGGTGTCTTCAGAGTCGCAATACGGCGACCGTTATCGACTTGCACCCGCCAGCATTCCGCCTTACGCACCAAGTACAATGAATCCGAGGTCACCAGCATCTGACCACTGTCTTTCAGAGCTCCCACTCGCCGCATGTCCGGCACATCCAGCTGCCACAACGAGCTCCCATTGTAGGCGTCCACGGCGAAGACGGTATCGTTGCCCGGGACGAAGACCCGTCCATCTTTCACCAAGGACGACATGGGGCGGTGGTGGCGGTCGACGATCTGGCGGGGACCTGGTTCGCCGAACCATTGGATGGCCATGGGGCCACGCAAGTCGTCTTCGCTGCAAGCGGTGTGGGAGGAATTGGCGTACAACTGGGTCCATTCGCCGCTACGGGGCACGGGGTCACGGCGCACGGCGAGCCAGAGGCCCTCTGAATCCACGATCTTCGAATGATACTCCGGATGAGCGGGCAGCCAACGTTGCAGTTCCTGGCGGTTTTGGTCCGTGACAGGTTTCCCAACCGGGTACCCGAGACACGCCACGCCTCCCTGCGGTCGGAGCAGGCGCTGGATTTCACTCGGGGAATGTGGCAATGCGCGGTTCAGCAACATCTGATCCGAAACGATCAGGTTGAAGAGGTACGTTCCGTAGTTCAGTGACTCGAGGTTTTCCGACTGGTGGACCACGACGCGACTTCCGTAAAGTCCGGCCTTGGCCAGAGCTTGGCGGGCAACCCTTACCTTTTCCAAACTCGGTTCCACCGCGACGATGGTCAGTTGGCTGCGACGAGCCAGTTCTAAAGCCAGCCGGCCCTGCTCCGCACCCACCACCAGGCAGAGCCCTTGACGGATCTCCGTCTGCTTTAAGATCTGATTTGCAGCCGCCTCGTAGACGGGGGAGAGTCCATCGGACGGGTAGGGATTCTCCACCGCGGATGACTTGACCATACTTGCTGTGGATGTCGCTGCAGAGGCAAAACAGTGAACGGTGCCACGATCCGTGCTCACCAGCAGCCGGCCGTTTGCCACGCTCAGCCCGTAGGCACTGCCATCCACCGTGGCGGCCCAGATCCTCTGGCCGGTGGTGGCATCGTAGGCAACGACCTGACTATCCCCCCCGGTGTAGAGGGTGTTTCCCGCCATGATGAGGGAGTAGGAATTCGTGCAAGGCACCCGCCAGGCGAAGCACTCTTCCTTGGACTGGTCGAGCTTTCGGATCTCGCCTTGGAGAGTCTTGATCTCCGAGGCCACGGAAGCCGTTGCCGTCTTCTTCTGTTTCGTCCGTAGTTCCTGGACACGCTTATCCAGTTCGGCGCTTTGGCGGGAGAGTTCGGTATGGCGGATGCGATCGAAGGAGGAGAGTTCCTTCTGGGTGTGGAGAAAAGCCGTGGACTGTTTTGCGATCACGTGGAGGCCGTCGAAAGAGGCGATCCGTTCGCGAGTGGCCGCATCGACGAGACCGACCTGGGTGCTGCGGCCCGTGAGGTTGTACAAGAAGTCATCGACCACCAAAGCGTACGCGCCGCCAGGTCCGTCCAGGCTGGCCTCGAGTTCGCCAGTCGCCTTGTTGAAGATCGCGGGCGCTGTGCGGCCAGTAGGAACAAACAGGCGTTTGGCGGAGGCCAACACATATCCCTGCGGTGAAAGGTCCGTCAGGGGCTTCTCCCAGACCGGTTGCCCGGTCTCGGCCTGCAACGCACAAGCCAGCACTCCCTCCTCAGGGAAGAGCCCCGCGCAGTAGTACACTCTCCCGCCTTCCACCAGCAGCCCGGCGCGGACGGGTCGAGAGGAGATGATCCGTCCATTGCCTGGGAGTCGGCGTGAAGAGGCGTCAGGTTGGCGCCTCCAGAGCAGTTTGCCGGTGGTCGCCTCCAGGCTATAGACGGACCCATCGTCTGACCCGGCGTACAACCGGCCGTTGTCCACGGCCGGGGCCAGGCGCACCGGGCCCTCGGTGAAGAACACCCAACGTTCCTCGCCGGTGGAGGCGTCCAAGGCGCGGACGGTATCGTCGGCAGAGGAACCGAAGAACACGAGATCACCTGCCGCTACCGTGTGAAAAGCGCGATCATAGGTCACCAACGGCTTCAACTCGCGAACTTCATTCCAAATATCTCGATTTGCAGGGGCAGGCCAGGCCGGTCGAGGAGGCAACGCGGCTTGATAACGCCATTGCTCGCTGAGGGCGGCGGGGAGTTGTTCTACCGTGACACCCGAGCGGGCATTGTCATGCTGGTAGGTGGGCCAATCCGCGCCGGAAAGAGAGATGCTCAGGGCCGTGGCCCAAATGGCATGCACAAATGACATGAGATCAAGGCTAGGGAATCTGGTGCCGGTGGGCAAGCTGCCTGTGTGCGTAGGGCCAACCCCGGCATGGCCTGGGAAAGTAGGTAGAGGATCGTTTTCGAAGTGGGCAGTCTGGTGCACTTTCCTTTCTCACGCGCCGTGATCCTTTCCGAGGGTTCCAAAAGCGGTACTTCGCTGCGCTCCTCACCGCAGTCCTGAAGCCTCGCCAGGTCTTGGTAGGGACGGACCGCCGGGCCGTCCGCACCCCCGGACATCGCAGCGCGATGTCCCTACCTTCCATTCCCACAGTACCCCTGACCCAGAGTGCGCACGCCTTCAGGTGCCGCTTTTCCCCTTTGGGCGGTGCGGTGCGTTCGGTTTGAGTGGGTTCCAAAAGCGGCGTGGCACTGCGTTTCCCGCCGCAAGACGGTTACAGGCTTGCTCAGTAGCCCAGGTGGCGGTGCAGGAAGTCGAAGGTGCCTTTGCCGTGGATGCTGTGAGGGCCATCGAAGAACTCGATTGCGGAGCGATTCCCCATGCCAAGCTTGACGTAATGGCGCCTGGTTTTCGCGTACTCGTACGCCACCCATTCGTCAGGTGCCACGCCATCGTCGTGACCGCGCTCGACCATGAACGGGCGTGGGAAGATCAGCCACGACAGCTCGGCGTAGTTGAAGGTGTTTCCCAGGTTCCATTCGGGCATGTCGTACTCAACGGTCCAGAGATAGCTGTAGGGGGATCGTGCGGACGTGTTCTTCAGAATCCACTCGTTGTAGTCGGCAGAGCAGATGCTGAGACAATATCGGTTCACCAGCACGGGTACTCTCATGGCCGTCTTACCTCCATAGCTGAGGCCGTAGAAGGCGATTCGATCCGGGTCCACATACTCCTGTGCTGCCAACCAATCGGTGATCACTTCGTGCTGGCGGACAATGAAAGACCACAAGGTCAGGCCGAGCGGTTGTGATTTCCTCAGGAGTTGCCGAAACCGCGTGCCGCCGATGTAAGGATTCTGCGGGGCAAAGGTCACAAAGCCTTGCTCCGCGAGGCGACAGGCATATTGGTTGTAGGCAGGGTTATTTACCGAAGGATCGGCCACATCGCGCGGCCTGCCCTCCAGTCCGTGTTGGCACACCACCACAGGGCGGCGCTCCCCAGGTTTGAGATGGGTGGGGATCAACAAGATGCCAGTGGCGAAGATATTGGGGTGAACGTCCAACAAGACTTCGTACCCGCGATATCCGTTGGTTTCATAGAGGAACCTGGTCCTGGGATTGGCGGGGAGACTGGCTTGGGGAATCATCCCCACGACTTCCTCCTGGAACACCTTTCGGTAAGACTCGCTGGATTTTACAAAAGACTGCGCGTTCGACCGATCCACTGCCTTCCAGAAATCTCTTCGGGTATACTCCGACTCGCGCATGAGCCACTGGGTGTCCTCCAGGATCTCGGCATACTGACGGTTTTGACGTTCCTGGTCATCCTCCAGGCGCTCCAGGCGGCTTGGGGGTGTTTTTAGGCTCTGGGGCAGGGGATCTCCGTGTGGCTGCAGTTCACGATAGAAGCGCTCTGCGATCGCCCGATCCATGATCCCGGCTGGGGAGTTTATCAAATTGGCAGGCATTTCGCCGCTGCCAAGCTGCCGTAGCCGTTGGTATTCCAATTCGACCGCGCTCTGCGCAGGAGTACGCAGTTGGCCGGGGGCTCCTCCCTGGGCGTCGGTGAGGGTTGCTTCCGGATACTTTCCGTATTCCAGAAACAGAGGCCTGGGGAGGATCATCCGGCCGATCTCGGCATCACCGAAGCGTCGCAACAGGGACCAAACATTGCGATCGATGGGCTCCTCATGGAGGCGGTTCCGGGGACCGAAATACCCGGAGATGGCAATCGCCTTGAACCGAGGGTCGAGCGCTGCAGCGCAGAAGGCGATCCTGCCGCCCTCGCCGTATCCGACGATCCCCAAGCTTTGGAGGTTCTTGGGGGCCTTTGCGCGCCATCGGAGCCAGTCGTCCAGACTCTCGGGTTCGGTCGATCCCTGTTTCGTGCGGATCAGCCAGTCGGCTGCAGCGAGCACTTTCTGGATTTCATACCCGGCGGGTGTTCGCCCCATTTCGTAACCAGCTCTCCAAAGAGTCTCTCTTTGGCTGTGTTGAGTGGATCGAGCTCCAGGGCTCCCCGCGGAGGGAGAGCTTCTCGTGATCAGGCAGGGCACCAGGACCCGGCAGCCGTGCTCGGCGAAGCGCCGCGCAAATTGCCACTCTGGCTCCAGCCCCTTATCCAGTCCTACCAATTGTTCTGGCGTCCATTCGCAGTCCGGCAGGGCAATGATGTTCGCCTTGATTTGGGTGTGCGGCAGCAAGAGTAGGCCCTCCCCATGGACTCCCCGGAACACGTTCCAACGGACCGCCATGATACGATAACCAGGGCCCAGCCCGATCTCCGTCCCGGTTGGGTAGCCGAATCTGGAGGAAGGAGCGATGAACTCCATCCTGACCTCTTCCCGCTGATCGACCACTCCAAGAATTCTCTTCAGATGCGTCCGGTTGGTCTCGACGGCGGACCCCAAGGGATCTCTGCTGCCAACTGCCGTGTCGAGCGGCCAGTGCTCCGCCCGCTCTTTCACCGCTTGTTCCTGAAACGCGTCGAGGTATCGATCGATTCCAGACACCATCTCCGCGGCAGGATCCCCCTGGAGGTCCCAGGGTGCGGTGCCTGGCAAAGGCGGGTTTGGATCCGCCGCAAGTGTCCAGGAAGAGAGCAGTGCCCAGCCGCCGAGCAGGCAAATGCTGGTGCGAGTGGATAGCGCCATAACGCAACGGTCCAATGCCAGAATTCGTGAAATCTAAACGTTTGTGGGGATTTGGTAGGGCGCGCGCTGGGGTAATCGGACGAACTCGTTGGCAGCTTCATGACCTACGAAGACTTCCTTCTGCGCATCGAAAGCCAATCGCTGGTTACCGGTTCGGTAAGCGGCCACGCCCAGGTGGATCAGGCAAGCGCTCGCGTGACACACATCGATGCTGGCGTTGGGCTGTCGGCGAGTGCGGATGCAGTCGATGAAATTGGGTTGGTGCCACTTGTCGGGGAAATAGCCTTTGTCTTGTGCCACGACCTTGCCGCCGGCTTCCATGACCTGCCAACCGCAGCCGTGTCGGCCGAGATACATCAGCTGCTTGGTTCCGTAGATTTCCACGCGGCAAGAACTTTGCGGCCAGTAGGGCCATTGATCGCCATAGCGTACTTCCTGCGGGAACTTCTTCATGTACGGTGCGAAGTTACCGCTTTCGCAAGTCATGACGAAATCGCCGTAGTCGTAAGTGATGGCCATGAGGTCTGGCATTTCCCGCGAGTCAGGAAAAGCCAGGCGCCCGCCGGTGCAGGAGACGGTTTTGGGATGGGCTGGATCCCCGAGCACCATGCGGGTGAGATCGAGTTGGTGACTGGCATCCCCGGAGAAGGGGCCGCCACAGTAGTCCCACCAATCGCCCCAACCCTGGTGTCGACCCGCATTATATGGGACACTCGGCGCTGGCCCGAGCCAGCGATCCCAGTCGAGTCCTGCTGGTGGTTGACTGTTGGGCTGGGCTGACCATCCGCCGCCGTCGAGCAGGTTGTAGACTTTTACGAGGACCACTTTACCGAGTTTCCCGCTGCGAAGGTAATCTCGGGCCGTTACGGCGTAGGAACCGCTGCGATTCTGGAAACCGACTTGCACCACTCGGTTGTACTTCTTGGCCGCTTCCCTCATCTTCTGCCCTTCCCAGATGCACAGGGAAGGGTTCTTCTCCACATAGACGTCTTTGCCACTCTGACAGGCCCAGATCGTGGCCAGTGCGTGCCATTGCTCCGGGGTAGCGATCACCACTCCCTGGACATCGCGATCCTCAAAGACTCGGCGCATGTCTTGCACCGCTTGGGGTGGGGAATTCTGCTTCTTGGCGATCTCTCCGGCAAAGGCCTGGGCCCGTGGAAGGGAGGCGTCGCAGATAAACTTGAACTCTACCTGGGGAATCTGGAGGAAGTTCGCAGCGAGGCCTGAGCCTCGACCACCCGCTCCGATGAGACCTAAGACGACTCGTTCCGAGGCCCCCTGGGTGCGACCTGGGGAGGAGGCAGAGAGGAAGGACAGTGAAGAAACAGCGGCGGCGAGGCTGGATTGTGAGGAGGATTTGACGAATTGACGGCGCGTGATGGCGTTCATGTTCGGTTTAGGCTTGCTACCCCTGTTTATACCCCTGGTTTTGGGTTAGGGCAAATGCCGAGTTTCCAGCGTAGATCCGGCCAAGTCACCTTCGGAAGAAGGCGCCGCGTCACGCCTGCCACAGCCCTCTTCTGCGGCCGTGATCGGCCAAGCCTGCGCTGAAGGCTGCGACGAGGGTTCGTAACCTTCAGACCGTATATCCAAACCCCAGCGGCGCACGGTCCGCCAGGAACAATCCCACCGCGCGCCAGCGTCGTGGAGTGCGGTGAGGAGCACCATGAAGTCGAGCCAGAAAGGATGTCCAGACTCCAGAGCGGTCTCTGACTGCCACCCCTTTGATCGCAGCGCAAGGCGATTCGTGCTCTCCCTCGAATCGTCCCTCCTCCCTCGTGGTCGTCCTCGTCCTCGAAACCGTGGCTTCTGCTCAGTTGCCGAGGAGGAGGGACGAGCACGAGCATGAAGGACCAAGTCACACCACTGGTGGAGAATGTTACAGGAATCTTCAACAAACACGAATCAATTGATAGCGCCGCACCAACGGGCGAATCGCCTTCTTCCGGGCACGGCTCCTGGATGCTATTGGGTGCTCGCCGTCTTGACAGGCTCCTTGTAGTTGAGCAAATAGGCCCGCCGCTTCTCGGCGAAGTCTTTCAGACTTCCGCCCCTGCCACCCTGGGCTTGTGTAGGACTGTTGGCGGCTCCTCCTGCCACGGAGTTGAGAAACGCTTCCGTGGAGTAGAGTTTGCGAGTGTCTGCTTTTACGTCCGCCTCGATGAGGTCGTGATACTCCTGCGCCATGGGCCCCAATTTGGCCCAGTCCAGCTGGTTTTGCGCAATGTCCCGAACATAACCCAGAAACTTCGCCCGAAGCTCGGGGACTGCCAGCAACTTGGATGCGAGCGGTTTGTTGGAATCGCTGGCGATGGTGAGGGGATCCAATTCGTATCCGTTACCCCTTCCCATTCCCCCTGGCCCACCACTCCTCTGACCCTGCGGTGGTCGCGTTCCGTCCGGGCCTCCTGACACGTTGCCAGTGCCACCGGCTCCTTCCTGACTGGCGGGTCGCCCTCTTCTCCCTCCGAACCCGCCGGGACCGCGCATTCCCCCTGGCCCTCCCGGACCTCCACCCACACTGAAGGTTTCATTGATGTCATTGGGGATGACGTGAAACTGGCCTTTCTCATCCTGGTAAAGGAAATAGTCACTGGCACGGGTCCAGAATCCGTCGCCGTTGATCAGAGAGATGTCCAATGCAAGGAACTTCAGCACACCTTCGATATCCAGGATCGGGCTGATGGTGGATACCAGTTTGTCGGCGGGGGTCTCCTCCATGAGTTTGCACAGCCGGATAAAGTCGCCCCATGGTTTGGCGGTGTCTTTCGATTTGATCTCGTAGATCTTCTTGTAGGGCTCCAAGTCCTCACCCAGGTAGTTGAAGCCGCCGCGGCCTCCCGGGCTGCCAGGGATCTTCCAGCGGGCGCCTTTGGTGGTGCCGTACCACTCCTTCACGAATTCCTTGTTGAACTGCTGGAGGTTGGCGTAGATCCCCCAGCTCTCTCCGTTGATGACTACCCGGACGAAATTAGCTTTGGGGGCCGGGAGATAATTGCGTGCCACTGTGCAGTACAAGGGGATGTGAAGGAACGAGGGGTCCTCATGCGAGTTCATGAGGTTGAGGGTGTGATATCCGCCGATGTTCTGGTCTTTCTTCACTAGGTCCAGGGACAAGTTCAAGGATCGCTTGCCCCCCGCCCCCACACTGAAGTAGGACGAGTTGCCGCGGAACCTGACGCCGACGTCTGGGTAGACCTTGCCGTCCACGGTGAGTTTGGCAGGCAGGTCCACATCGGTGTGATAGAACTCCGACATCTCCTTTTCCCAGTCTGCATCTTCGAATTCGAGGAAGAAGGTGCGCAGCACCTTGGTGTCATAGAGGTCGGCGTCCGGGTAGACTTTTACATCGGAGAGAGCGACTTTGGCACCGGGAGTGGGGGTGGTATCGGCACCTCCTGGCCCCCCTGGCGGGCCGCCGCGGCGACCTGGTCCCCTCTGGGTGCCTTGCTTGGCGAGCTGTTCCCGGGCCGCTTTTCGTTCCTCCTTGTTTAGAACCCCGTTTCCGTCCCTATCGAACTCTTTCAGAATTTTGGTCTTTTTGCCCATCATACCTCCGGGACCGCCTGGCCCCCCAAATCCGCCCGGACCTCCGCCAGGTCCGAAGGGAGGCGGACCGTCGAAGCCCCCTGGGCCGTCCGGTGGGCCAAAATCCCCAGGACCGGGGCCAGCGTCCTGAGCCGAAGTTGAAAGGAACCCGCACAGGGTGAACAGTCCTACGGAACGAAGGAGGCGTCTAATCCAGGTTTTCATCGCGATAATCATCAATTTCTGGCTCGAGCTTAGGCCCTTGCCCCTTAAGGTAACATTAAGACAGCAGGAGTCTGTTTGAAAAACGTATGGGCGTTGCCAGAAGCCATTCCACTTGTCTCCCAACGGGTTCCTGTGCTAGCTAAAGGAAATGCTGTTTGGGCGCCTATGGTTAGGGATGCTCCTGCTTTTCACAGGCGGTCCGCTCTATCTTTCTACCCAAGGTGGTTCCATCGAAGAACTTCAGTTCCGGACCGTGAATCCGCCAGGGGGGCTTCCGGCGGGCGCCGTGCACAGTATTCTGCGGGACAGCCGGGGCTTCATGTGGTTTGGCACGTACGATGGCTTGGTGCGTTACGATGGAGTGGAGGCGCTCATCTATCGGCATGATCCTAAAGACCCTCGTAGTCTGCCCGACAGCCGGGTGCGCAGCCTTCTGGAAGACAAGGACGGCAACCTTTGGGTGGGAACGGAACATGGTGGTTTTGCAGTTTGGGAACGAAACCTGGAACGGTTTACGTCCTTCGGAGGAGCGTTTACCAACTCCCCTGCCCCGCGATATGACTGCGTGCGTTCCCTGCTTCTGGACCATGCGGGCAGCCTTTGGGTTGGTTTTTTTGGCGGAGGATTGGGACGAATGAATCTGCGCACACGGGAGTTGGAGAAACTCCCCATCGCCACAATCAAGCAAGACGGTTTGCCGATCCATGAGGTCAGCTGCCTTTTGGAGAATCGGAAAGGGCGAATCTGGGTCGGTATGGAAACGAATATTCTGACCGAACTCGATCCGCTGACGGGCCGGTACGCCCATTTCCCCATCCGTATGCCGAATCCTCTGGGACCATCCCCGAAGCGGGTGCGTTCCCTCTGTGAAGATGGGCAGGGCACTCTTTGGCTGGGGACTGACCTCGGGCCTGCGTGGTTCGATCTGGAGACCCGCACTTTCCGGGTTGGCAGCCAGGTTCCAGGAGATCTTTCCGCCGTCCAAGGTTCCAAGGTCGATTCTCTTTACCTGGACAAACAAGGTCATGTCTGGGTGGGGACGGACGGCAGTGGACTGGGAGTCTTCACTCCTTCCACCGGCCGCTTTAAGCTCTTCCGGCGCGACCGGTTGATCCCCGAGAGTCTTTCCAGCGACGTGGTCCGCACCGTTTACCAGGATCCTTCGGGAGATTATTGGGTGGGTACTTATCCTGATTCCGTGAACTATGCCAGCCCGCTCAATCTGCCTTTCCAGACGGTTCGCTCGGCTCCAGGGCGCACGAATTCGCTCTCGGATGAATCGGCTAACTGTTTCCTGGAGGACAGCCAAGGCAGGCTCTGGGTAGGAACAGATCGGGGTGGTTTGAGTGTTCTCGACCCGGTGCGCAACCAGTGGTCAGCTTACCAGCATGATCCGAAGAATCCCGGCGGCCTGCCTGCCACTGGCGTACTTTCACTTTGCGAAGACCACTTGGGCCGCCTCTGGATCGGGACCTGGATGGGTGGGTTGAGTCGCCTGGCGCATGGTTCGTTTCGACACTACACCCGGGACCTCTCGCGTGCGGCGGAAACCACGCCTCCGCATGTCTGGGCGATCCTCCAAGACTCCCGGAAGGATCTTTGGGTTGGGACTTCAACCGGGGTCTATCGCTACGATGAGCAAGGGGATGCGCTTATGCCTTATCGGCATGATTCCAGGAATCCTGCCAGCCTGAATCAGGGCAACATTCAGTGTTTCCTGGTCACACGTGACGGTCAGTTTTGGGCTGGCACGGCCTCCGGTTTGGTGCGGCGGAACCCAGCTACTCAGGACTTTGAGCGAGTGCAAGTCCAGAAGGTCGCTGGGAAAGATCCTTTTGAGTCGCTGGTTGTCGACCTGATGGAAGATCGGCAGGGGCGGCTTTGGATCGCCACCCAAAGCGAGGGGTTGATGCGCTGGAGTCCGGGTTCCCAGGAGGTGAAGGTATTTACGGTGGTGGAGGGGTTGCCGAGCGATGCTACTCGCAGCGTGCTGGAGGATCAGGAAGGGAGAATCTGGATTGCCACCAACGACGGCTTGATGCGGCATGATCCCGCCACGGGCCGGAATCAGGTTTATCGAGAGAGCATCGGATTGCAGGGAGACCAGTTTATCACCGGGGCCCGGCTGCGGCTCCGGGATGGAAGGCTGCTCTTTGGCGGGATCCATGGATACACTCAGATTCGTGCTGACGAGCTGCGAAAGAATGAGCAGGTTCCTCCCGTTGTCCTGACCCGGTTGGAGATCCTGAACGAGCCAGTCATCCCCGGCTCCGGGGATTCCTCCTTGAAGCAAAGTATCACCGAAACTCGCGAGTTGACGCTTTCCGCACGTTCCTCCGTGTTGAGCCTGCAGTTTGCCGCCCTCAGTTACCGTTCCGCCGAGCAGAATCAGTATCTATACAAGTTGGAGGGGTTTGACCGTGACTGGCGCAAAGCTGGTACAGAGCGGCGTGCCACCTACACAAACTTGGATCCTGGTCGGTATCGCTTCCGTGTCAGAGCGTCCAACAGCGATGGGGTCTTGAATAACGAGGGGGTGAACCTGGCTTTGGTGATCCTTCCTCTCTGGTGGCAAAACCTGTGGTTTCAAGGGGGAGCCCTGCTGGCTTTGACGGGAGGCTTTGCCGCGACTGGTTGGGGCGTGGCCAGCCGTCGTGCCAGGCGGAGGGTGCGCGAGGTCGAGCAGGAGCGCCAGAGGGCTCTGGAACGTCAACAGGCTGCCGAAACCCTTCGCGAGAGTGAGACTCGTTACCGCGAGTTGTTCGAGCACGCCAACGACGGTATCACGGTCGTTCAGGACGGGGTGGTTAAGGCCCAGAACGCCCGTTTCGCGAAGCTCTGCGGTTATCCCTTGGACGAGGTGATCGGCAAGCCGTTCACTGGATTTGTCCACCCTGAGGACCTGGCTCTCATGGCAGAGCGGCATTCGCAGCGCCTTTCTGGGGATCAGAAGCTACCCTCCGCTTATCGGTTTCGCCTGATTCGCAATGATGGCAGCCTATGCTGGATCGAGTTGAACGTGGGAGTGATTCATTGGGAGGGGAAACCGGCGACTCTGAACATTCTGCGCGATATTAGCCCGCGGATCGAAGCCGAGGAGCAGCGGCTGAACCTGGAACGTCAGATGCAGCAGGTCCAAAAACTGGAAAGCCTTGGGGTGATGGCGGGTGGAATCGCCCATGACTTCAACA
This sequence comes from uncultured Verrucomicrobiota bacterium, assembly GCA_964411985.1. GTDB lineage: Bacteria > Verrucomicrobiota > Verrucomicrobiia > Limisphaerales > J093 > CAYPNF01. Next base: position 219,438 of record CAYPNF010000003.1, on the reverse strand, counting down.
ACCTGCTCACGGCGATCCTCGGGAATCTCGACCTGGCCACCGAGGAGCTTCCCCCCCAGTCGCCCGCCCGGGAGAGCATGGCCTACGCCCGGCAAGCTTCCCTGCAGGCAGCCGAGCTTTGTCGGCAGATGCTGGCCTACTCCGGGAAAGGACGATTTGAGATCGAGACCCTCCACCTTTCCACCCTGGTCGAGGGTTTGGTGAACCTGCTCAAGACTACCATCTCGAAGAAGGCCAGGCTTGATTGTCACCTCGCCCAGAACATTTCCTTGGTGCGTGGTGACGCGTCGCAACTCCGGCAGGTCGTCATGAACCTGGTCATCAACGCCTCCGAAGCGTTGGGGGAGAACTCAGGCTGGGTGCGGATTTCCACCGGCAGCTTGGAGTGTTCGGTCGAGGATCTCCGGAGTTGGGGTGCGACCGAGGATTTGCCCGGAGGCACCTACGTTTGGCTGGAGGTATCTGACAATGGTTCGGGTATGGACCCGGAGACCCAGCGCCGGGTGTTTGAACCCTTCTTTACCACCAAATTCACCGGGAGAGGGCTGGGCCTCTCCGCCGTTCAGGGCATTGTGCGTGGTCACAAAGGCGTGCTCAGACTCTCCTCTTGCCCGGGGGAGGGAACCACTTTCCGAATCCTCCTTCCCGCCACCGACACCCCGCACAGCCCGTCGGAGAAAACCCCGTCGGTGGGCCTCGGCTGGAAAGGGTCAGGTTTGGTGCTCTTGGTGGAAGATGAAGCGCGCGTCCGTGCTGTTGGCCAAAAAGTCCTCGAACGGCTTGGCTTCCGCGTTCTGCTCGCCAGCGATGGACACGAAGCCGTGGAGCTCTACCGAAGCCGGGGTCCGGAGATCGCACTCGTGCTGCTGGACCTCACCATGCCGGAGATGAGTGGCGAGGAGGCGTTTGTGGAGCTTCGAAAAATGAATCCCGCCGTCCGGGTGATCATCGCCAGCGGTTATAGCGAGACGGATGTGGTTTCGCGTTTTGAAGGCTTGGGATCGATCGGTTTTGTGCAGAAGCCCTACTCCATGGCCACCCTGGAGAAGCAGGTTCGCCTCGCCCTGGCCTCATCCTGAACTTGTCCCCCAGTTACTTGGCTGATCCGGTCGGCGGCATCGACTTGTCGGCAGCGGGCGCGTTGCTTTCTGGCAGGGCGAAACAGGGTGCCAGCGCGCCGCAGGTGGTGCACTCCAGGCACCGGATGCATCCCGCCACGTTCACCGCCTGGTCCACTTTGACACCCATGGCGCAGCGACTCCGGCACAGGTTGCACTCGATACATTCCTTGGCCTGGAATCGAAGGTGGAAGAGGCTGAATCGATTAAACAAGGCCAGCAATCCACCCAGCGGGCAGAAAATGCGGCACCAAGGGCGGTGGATGAAGATGGCTCCGACGAAAAAGGACACCAGAATGACCGCCTTGAACCAGCTCATCAGCCAACCCTTGCCCTCCAGCACGCTCTGGATGGAGTAGGGGACGCCTGCCTCCAAAGCACCCGCTGGACACAGCCTGCAAATGGACACCACTTGTTCCTCGAAGGGGATGCCTTTGTAACCAAGAATTGCGGGTAAGATCAGCACCAGTCCGAGTAACACTACGTAGCGGAAATGCCCCGTCCACGAGGGCAGGAGGATCTTCTTCCTGGTGATCTTGGCCAGCAGGTCCTGCAGCCATCCAAACGGGCAAGCCCACCCGCAGACCAGCGAACCGGAGAGACCTCCCACCAGAAGCAGGAGACCGATCAGCAGATACGGGATCTCCATCGTGACCGGCAGCAGGGCGGCGTAATTGGCCAGCACTCCCACGGGACAGGCGAACGAGGAGAGGGGGCAGGAGTAACAATGAAACACGCAGCTCGGGATTCCGTGCAGCCATTGGCCTAGCGGAGCCAGCCATACCCCGAGGAATCCGGCTTGCACCCAGGGGCGGGCCCGGGAGAGCTTCTTCCCCAGGCTGGTCGCCTGGTGTTCTTTGCACTGATTTCCGGGGCATTCCATATCGCGCCGACCCGCAGGCCTCGTCACTCTGTTGCGTTCGCCACCCAACAAAAGTGGCGGAGGTGGATGGGAATCGAACCCACCTGGGACTTTGTTGAGCCCCACACAGGTTTTGAAGACCAGGAGCGCCACCAGGCCGCCTTACACCTCCACACGAAACCGGCCACTTCCATCTGCCCGCCCTGCGACGCACGAGCCTCCTCGAAAGGAGAATCCCTGCGCAGGCCGCGAGTCTGGTTTTGTGAACCGCGTCTCATGTGGGCCTACCTTGGACGGGTTCCCTCCGGATTTCAACGGAGAAACGAATCCACCACAGAACACACGGAGGACACTGATGGTAGTCGCGTTCGGCAGAAGGCGAGTGACTGTCTCTTCCCTGTCCCACACCCCTTAAGTCAGCGCCGCCTTCCGGCGACGACTACGTGACTCATCTGTAGCCGTGGTCGGCAGACCGCGCTGAAATCCCCCTCAAGGAACCACGAATGACACGAATGGCACGAATGGGGAGGAAGCAGAACGTGGTAGGGCAGCGATGTCCGCCCCGCGCCGTTGGATTGGGGCCATTGTGCACAGCCGAGCGCGTCGGGACGATCGAGATAGCACTCGGCCTTTTCGATCCGTGCATTCAAAAGCGGCACCTTGGGGCGGGCGCACTCCAAAACCTGTCGGAATGTCGCGTGCCTCTCGCTCTGCGCCAGCTTTTAGAGTGCGGTGAGGAGCGAAGCGATGTGCCGCTTTTGGACCTGTGGACAAGCCCGGAGAGGATGAGAAGGCGCCGGCGGGTGGTTGTCTCTAGGGCGCTCCTTCGGTTTCGTCGTCTTCGGATGATGATGAGCCATCTTCACGACAAGTTTGCGGCGGGATGATGGTAGATTCCCGGCGGTGGAGAACACACTGGCGTAACACGGCTAGGATTGAGATTCTGGCGGCCACTTGGATTCGGTCACGAAGAGGTGAGGGAATGGCAGGCTTCAAGTCTCTGGAGTCGCATCTTGAGTTTTTAGGGATTGAGTCAGCAGGCGAGATCTGATACCGAATGACGTGAATTAAGCCGACAATTGTCCGCCCCGAACATGGGGGAACCCAGTGAACGGATGTTAGCGGGTCTCAGGGAGATGTCGGTGTCTGGTTCCGAGAGTGGCCCAATTCTGCCCGTCGGGTGTCGACTCTGGCATGTGGACGGCAATCGTGGTTGATGTTAACCGGGCGTGAACTGAGAGTTTTCGCCTAAAGTCGCTACCTTCCCGAGCCGATGTTGAACCCGAGGTGCGGTTCTCCACGGAGCCGCGGCTTGGCCTTTTGCGCTGGGGGGGCAGTGTTGAGGCAGTTCGGATGTTCATCGAAGAAGCGAATAGCTATGAACCGAGTCAGAAGTTTGATTGTCGGAGTGGTCTTGGCGATGCTGACCTTGTGCTCCGGAGGAGTGGTCGGACAAACCACAAGCCTTACGTTTCTAACGAACGGATTGGTAGCCAATTACCTGCTCTTCGGTAATGGAAGAGATCAAAGCGGCAGCGGTTTCGATTTGACAATAAGGAACGGAATCCCTGCCGAAGGTCGATTCGGATTGCCTCACACAAGCTATCACTTTATTCCTGACAACCTCTCAAGTCTGGTCTCCTCTAACATGTTTTGGCTGTCACCCGACTCGGGTATGACCATCTCAGCATGGTTCCAGTACAATGCCCGCCCAGGAGGAGAGAACGCATGGGAACCGTTACTGGCGTTTGAGTATGAGGATCCAGCGTTGGGGTTGGTACGTAGCTTTAGTATGGGCGTGGAAAAAGCTCCGGTCGTTTTCTACTTGGATTTCTCTGCCGGTGGAATTGGCTCGGGAATGTTCCAAAGCTATGATGGCAGCTCTTTTTCATTCGCTGACGGACAATGGCACCAGATTGTATTTTCGATTGGAAACCGGAAGCTGCTGACCCAGCTTGACGGGACAACAATCCATTGGCAGTTACTTCCTGGAGCAACATTCGACTTTCGCGACATAAAAGGGCTTCTGCAGATCGGAGTCTCAGCGAACGGACGGTTCAACGGCAGCATCGCCGACGTGAGGATATATCAACGAGCATTATCTGAAGCAGAGCTCACTTCGCTCCATGAATATGAACGAGTTGGCGGAATCGATGCCGACAACGATGGCCTCAGCGATTATCTTGAAACTTGGGTTCATCGTACCGATCCTCTTAACTTCGACACCGATAACGACAAAGTCTCCGACGGAGACGAAGTTGCTGAGGGAACGAATCCTCTTGATTCCAAGAGCGGCCCGCCTCCTCGACTCCTTGCTCCCCTTCAGATTGCTGGGCAGGTTGCAGCGCTAGTGACCCAAGATGTGACTACCAAGTATCCGGTAACGAGCTTCGATTTCCGTGACCTTCCCTCGGATCTGACAGGTGACACGAATACCGGCCGAATCCACGGAGTGCCAGCGGTGGCGGGAACCAAACAGGCATCGGTATTGCTGGGTAATCAATGGGGAACGAGGACCAACCTGGTGGCTTTCAACATTGCCAGGGGAACTCCCATAATAACCTGGAATCCACCAGCATCGATCCCCTACGGGACAGTTCTGGACGCGACTTTCTACAACCCTGTTTCTTCCGTTCCTGGTACATTCTCCTACGATCCTGGGATTGGAACTAAACCGGATATTGGATCTCCCGTGAATGCGAAGCTTGCCTTCATGCCGGATGACTCTCTCAACTATGACGCCGTGACCGTGACACAGAGAGTGGCTGTCGTTAAAGCAGACCAGACGATTGCCTTCGAGCCTACGGCTACGGTTGTGCTTGGCGATGCTCCGGTTATCCTGAACGGCAGTTCCTCGTCGGGTTTACCTCTCCAGTATCAAGTTGTTTCAGGCCCAGGATCAATCTCGGGAACCAGCCTTTCAATCCTCGGGGGAGGGACAATCACTTTGCGTGCGGCGCAACCAGGTGACGTCCATTACCATGCTGCTGCTGCAGTTGTCCGTACTATCGAGGTAAAGCTCAGGCTAACTGTTGCATCAGTTCTCGGAGGAACGGTTCTGCGTGAGCCAGAGTCAGCGACTTTGGGCTATCAGCAGCAAGTCGTTTTGACCGCCATTCCTGACGATGGCTATCTTTTCGGCGGATGGGCAGGTGATGTTGTGAGCCAGCAGAATCCGCTGTCAATCACTCTTACCACTAACGTCAGAATCACCCCCCTCTTCACGCCCCGCTGGATGTTGGCGATTACCAATACGGTTGGCGGAAGTGTGATCACGGAACCAGTCCCAGCAGCGGTGACGAATGGTAGCAAAGTAGTGGCAATTGCGGTAGCCGACAATGGCTACGGGTTTCGAGGATGGAAGGGGACTATCGCATCCACGTCCAATCCTCTGGAATTTGTGCTGAACACTAATATCAGCCTCACGGCGGAATTTGGAAGGGTAGTGAAGCTATCGCTGGCGCAGACGGAAGGCGGAACCGTCTCCTTGTCGCCGGTACAATCTCAATATCTTGCTGGTGATATGGTTACACTAGTCGCGACGGCGAATGAAGGCTTCCGGTTCCAAGGTTGGAAAGCTCCGTTCCAGGGGCTGACAAACGGAACTTCCCTCACTCTTGCGAATGACTTCACAGTGGAGGGGGTTTTCAAGAAGCTCCAGCAGGTGGTCGTCAGCTCCACTGGAGAAGGGACCGTTACCGTTCAAGGGGGACCCTATCACGATGTCGGGGAGTCCATTACGCTCACGGCCGAACCAAAGACCGGCTGGGCCTTTTCCGGGTGGTCAGGGAGCGTCACCACCAATTCCAATCCTTTAACGATAGTCGTCTCGACGAACACCACCGTGAGCGCGACTTTCAAGCGGTTGTTCAAAGTTGTGGCCTCCGCTTCTGGAGGCGGGTCGGTCGACGTGACGCCTTTGGCGACGAGCTACCTCGATGGGTCGATTGTCACTCTCTGGGCGAAGCCAGACCCGCACTGGAGACTGGAATCCTGGACTGGAGGAGTCACCGGCACCAACAATCAGGTTGCCGTAACCGTAACGAACGACCTCACCGTGGTTGCCTTGTTCTTGCCTAGTTATCGTCTCCTGGTGTCCGAGAAGCAGGACCTCTCTGCCGGTTTTCATTTGTTGGCCGAGGGAGAGGTGGGAGTGAGCTATGTGATCGAAACCTCAAGCGGACTCTTGTCCTGGTCGTTGTTAACGACAATGACCAACACCGGAAACCCAATGGAGTATCTCGACAAGCAGGCTCGCTCGATCAGTCGTAGATTCTATCGGCTTCGGCCCGAGAATCCCTAGACTCGTCGGGATGATTCGCTGGGAGTCCTTTTGAGCTACCAGCTGATTTGCCCCAGCAGGGTGGCGGTGTACACGCCGCGCCGGGGGAGAATCCACCACAGAACACACGGAAGCGAAGAGGGCTTTCAACCGCAGATCACACAAAGCACACGGATGGAGGTGAGAAGAGAACCACGAATGACACGAATGGGGAGGGAGTGGGTTGCGGTGGGGTGGCGGATTCCGACTGGACCCTTCGTGTTGCGCCAGCTTTTGGCATCCACTCGAAGTGATCCAAACGCCTGGAGGAGGAAGAACGGCACCTGGAGGCGCGCGCACTCCAAGACCTGGCGGGTTGCCGCGTGGCTTTCACTCGTCGGCAGCTTCTGGGGGAATTTCAGAGGGGGCTTGCTTCAAGATGTCCATCGGATAATCTGCGGCCTGGTGACACCCGGTGCCTGGTATTTTGATGAAGTGGAAAGGAATCCATAGTCTGCTATTCGGGCTACTCGTTGCGTGGGCTGGGCTGGTAGGCCAAGCCTGTGCTGAGGTAGTAGCCGGCCCTTGGGACATGGTGTTGCTGAAGCAAGCACCGGAAGCTTCCTGGACTTACAACTCGGCGAGGCAAGTCTACGCGGTATACTACGAGAGCGTGCCCTATCAAGGACACCCAACCCGCGTGTTTGGCTACTACGCGGTTCCCTCGGTGGGAAGTCCTCCGTATCCAACCCTGGTTCTGGTGCACGGGGTCACGCAGCACGCTTATGCCGATTGGGCCTTGCATTGGGCGGGGCGTGGGTATGCCGCGCTGGCGTTGGATTTGACCGGTGAGGACCCCGCTGGGAGGATGGCGGATGCTGGACCTGAGTATTACTCCGGCGCCCTTTTCCAGACCTTTGACGACCGCACGCTTCGAGACACATGGGTCTACCATGCAGTGGCGGCGGTGGTGCGCGGTGTGTCGCTCGTGTGGCACCGGGCCGAGGTCGATCGTGCGCGGATCGGGGTGCACGGTGTGAGCATGGGTGGGGTTATTACGAGCACGGTGGTGGGAATCGACGATCGGGTGAGTTTGGCGGTGCCGGTCTACGGCTCTGGGTACCTCGCCATGGACCGGGTGGTGATGACTTCTTCGCTCTTTGCTCAACCTTGCGAGCAGCGCCAGTCCTGGCTTCGCACCTTTGATCCTTCCTGCTACCTCCCGAACGCGACAGCTCCGATGTTGTTCGTGAGCGGCGCGACGGACATCTTCTTTTCTCCCCCTTGCTATCAGCGGTCTCAGCAGGCTGTCTCGGCACCAGTGACGGTATCGCTGCGGACCAGCATGGATCACGGACCTGTGTGGCTCATGCCACATTTTGAACAGGAAATTCAGCGTTTTGTGGATGCCCAATTCCTTGGTGGCACGCCGTTGCCTCGACTGGGTGAGTCGAAGAGGAGCGGGACGTCCGTATCTGCCGCTTACACCTCCCCGGTGTCGATTCAGAAGGCGGAGTTGCTTTACACCATGGACCTCGGACCCTGGAAGGATAGGCGGTGGCAGTCGTCGCCGGCGGTTGTTGGGGCGGGGTCGATCGAAGCTGTGCTGCCGGACTTTCGCCCGTTGGTGTACTATTTGGGGATCACCGATCAAAAGGGTGCGTTCGTGAGTAACCCGCTGGTTGTGGCGGGGACCGAAGGAGGGTTGGGATTGCGAATGACAGGCGTCACACTTCGTCGGGAGGGTGGTTTGGAAGTTATGGCGGTGAAGCCCTGGGGACATAGCATTGTACTCCAAGCCTCTGGTTCGTTCGAGCCTTGTGGTTGGGCCAATGTCGCGACCAACGACGGGTCGGGCGAATCGTTGGTATTCAAGATCCCCGAGCAGCCTGTCGAAAGCGAAGTGCTGTACCGCTTAGAGGATTTGAGTTGGTAGAGGTAATGATTGAAAGATAGTGTCCATTAGACACCCTATGGTTGCGGGGCGGCTTCCCGGAGTCATTCCTGAGCGCTTCCGACGACGCGAGCTTCCACTGGCGTCAGCAGTTCATTCGCACCTTTCTGACGCGTGACATTCCGCAGCTCGGCATAACGATTCCCGCCGAACAACTACGCCGGTTCTGGCTCATGATTGCCCACTATCACGGGCAGACCTGGAATGCCTCGGAAATCGCGGGATCCCTTGGCATCAACTACAAGACCGCCCAACACTACCTCGACATTCTGATCGGTGCCTTCATGGTTCGATCCTTGTCCCCCTGGACCGAGAACCTGGGCAAGCGCGTGCGCAAGGCCCCGAAGATCTACCTCCGTGACAGCGGCCTCTTTCACGGCCTGCAGAACATTCGATCCATGCGAGAACTCCAAACCCACCCCAAACTCGGGGCTTCGTGGGAGGGGGTGGCGCTCGAACACGTCTTGCGGGTCCTACGCGCCGAACCAGGCGAGGCATTCTACTGGAGCACCCACGCCGGAGCCGAGTTGGATCTCATGCTCGTTCGCGGCGGGAAGCGCCAGGGATTCGAGTTCAAGTTCAGCGACGCACCGCGCTGCACGAAGTCCATGCGCGTGGCGATGGACGATTTGAAGCTGGAAAGGCTTTTCGTGATCTATCCGGGCGAAAGGGACTACACCCTGGACGAGCAGATCGAGGTGGTGGCGTTGCCGCACGTGGGGAAACTCGCTGGTTAGAGGGCCCAGGGAGGAATGGAACCACGGATCACACGAATGACACGAATGGGGAGGGAGTGGGTTGCGGCCGGGTCGGGGTGTTCACACCGCGCCGTTGGATTGGGAGCCATTGTGCACAGCCTAGCGCGTGGGGACGATCGGGATGGCACTCGGCATGTTCGGTCGGTGCATTCGAAAGCGGCACCTGGAGGCGCGCGCACTCCAAGACCTGGCGGATTCCGGCTGGATCCTTCGTGTTGCGCCAGCTTTTGGAGTATGGTGAGGGACGAAGTGAAACACCGCGTCTGGCTGAGATCTCCTCAGGGAAGAGGTGCGAGCTGAACAAAAACGCGGGACGCCAAAAAACGGTGAGGAGTGGACAAATCATGTGGAGCGGATTTTGGGTGTGGGGGAAAGTATTTTCGGGCTCAGGCGGTAACGACGTTGCACCGCAGGTGTTGTCTCCTTCCTCTACGCGAGGATGAGTTGGTAGTAGTTCCATACAGTAGGTAGTTAGGTCCGCAACCGTTTTGGGTTGAATGCATTAGATAAATGACATCATGAAGAACTTTACAACAATTGATGGTAATGAGGCGGTGGCTTATGTCGCTTACCGCTGTAACGAGGTGATGGGGATCTACCCGATCACCCCGTCCTCCAACATGGGTGAATGGTGCGACCAATGGGCCTCCGAAGGAGTCAAGAACCTCTGGGGAACGATCCCCATGGTGGTGGAAATGCAGAGTGAAGGCGGAGCGGCGGGAGCTGTTCATGGAGCCCTCCAAACCGGGGCTCTGACGGTGACCTTCACCGCATCCCAAGGCCTTCTCCTCAAGATCCCCAACATGTACAAGATCGCGGGAGAGTTGACCTCCACGGTTTTCCATATTACCGCCCGTGCCCTTGCCACGCACGCCCTCTCCATCTTTGGCGACCACAACGATGTGATGTCGGCCAGGGCCACGGGGTTTGCCATGCTGAGCTCGGCTTCGGTGCAGGAGGCGATGGATTTCGCCTTGATTGCCCAGGCGGCTACGCTCGAGGCCCGGATTCCTTTCCTCCATTTCTTCGACGGATTCCGCACCTCGCACGAGGTTTCCAAGATTGAATTGGTGCCCGAGGAGACGATGCGGGCGATGATCGATGAGAAGCTGGTGCTCGAACACCGGGCGCGCGCGATGAATCCGGACCGGCCGGTCTTGCGCGGCACCGCCCAGAATCCGGATGTCTATTTCCAGGCTCGTGAATCCTGCAACCAGTTCTACGCGGCCTGCCCTGATATCACGCAGAAGGCCATGGACAAGTTTGCCAGCCTGAGCGGCCGGGCCTACAAACTTTTCGAGTATCATGGCCATCCCGAGGCCACCCAGGTCGTGGTCCTGATGGGGTCCGGCTGCGAGGCCGCGCATGAGACCGTGGATTTCCTCAATGCCAAGGGCTCCAAGCTGGGGGTGCTGAAGGTGCGTCTGTTCCGCCCCTTCGATGTAAAGCGTTTCATGGAAGCGCTGCCTGCGACCGTGAAATCCATCGCGGTTCTGGACCGCTGCAAGGAGCCGGGAACGATCGGTGAGCCCCTGTATCAGGATTGTATCACGGCTCTGGCCGAAGGTTTGGATAGCGGGTTTGGTACCCTCAAGACCATGCCCAAGGTCGTGGGCGGCCGTTTCGGCCTGTCCTCGAAGGAGTTCACTCCCGCGATGGTCAAGGCGGTTTTCGACAACCTTTCCGCCGGCAAGCCGCTGAACCACTTCACGGTGGGTATCCAAGACGACGTGACGAAACTCAGCCTTCCGTACGACCCTGAGTTCTCCACCGAATCCGCCCAAGTGGTGCGCGCGATGTTCTACGGTTTGGGTGCGGATGGAACGGTGGGTGCGAACAAGAACTCGATCAAGATCATCGGCGAGGAGACGGACAACTACGCGCAGGGTTATTTCGTTTACGACTCGAAGAAGTCGGGTTCGATGACGATTTCCCACCTGCGTTTTGGACCTGCCCCGATCCGCTCCACTTACCTGATCAGCAAAGCGAGCTTTGTGGCTTGCCATCAGCCGGTGTTCCTGGAGCGGTATGACATGGTGAAGAACCTGGTGCCCGGCGGCACTTTCCTCCTGAGCACGTCCTCCAGTGCCAGCGAAATCTGGCCGCAGCTGCCCAAACAAACTCAACAAGCGTTGGTCGCCAAGAAGGCCAAGTTCTTCGTCATCGACGCCACCAAGGTCGCGCAGCAAACCGGCATGGGCGGACGCATTAATACCATCATGCAGGTCTGCTTCTTCGCGCTCTCGGGAGTCCTGCCGCGGGACGAGGCGATCGATGCGATCAAGAAATCGATCAAGAAGACTTACGGTCGGAAAGGCGATGATGTGGTGCAGAAGAACCTGCAGGCAGTGGACCAGACCCTGGCGAACCTCTTCGAGGTCCAAGTTCCCGCACAGGTGTCCAGCACAGTGGATCTCCTGCCGCCGGTGACAGCGAACGCGCCGAAATACGTACAGGAAGTGCTCGGACGCATTCTGGGCGGCGAAGGGGACGATCTGCCGGTCAGTGCTTTTGCCCCGGACGGCAGTTTCCCGACCGCCACGGCCCAGTACGAGAAGCGCAACCTGGCGCTCGAGATCCCGGTATGGGACGAGAAGACCTGTATTCAATGCGCCAAGTGCGTTGCGGTCTGTCCGCATGCCACGATCCGCATGAAGGTCTATGATGCGAAATGCCTGGAAGGCGCACCTGACACGTTCAAGGCCACGGATGCCCGTTCTCCGGAATGGAAAGGCTTGAAGTGGTCACTGCAAGTGGCAGCGGAAGATTGCACCGGTTGCGGCATTTGTGTGGACGTTTGTCCTGCCAAGAACAAGACAGAGGTCAGGCTGCGCGCGATCAACATGCGGCCCCAGCCTCCGCTCCGCCTGCAGGAACGGGCCAATTGGGACTTCTTCCTCACCTTGCCGGAGTTCGATCGCCGGAAGGTCAAGCTTACGTCGCTGCGGCAGCAGCAGGTGATGCAACCGCTGTTCGAGTTCTCCGGGGCCTGCGCTGGCTGCGGCGAGACTCCGTACATCAAGATGGTGACCCAGCTGTTTGGCGACCGCGCCGTGATTGCGAACGCCACCGGGTGCAGTTCCATCTACGGCGGGAATTTGCCCACGACTCCCTACGCGACGAACGCTGCTGGCTACGGCCCCACCTGGAACAACTCCTTGTTCGAGGATAACGCCGAATTCGGCCTCGGTTTCCGGGTTTCGTTGGACAAGCAGGCTGAGCTGGGACGCGAACTTCTTCCGAAGGTCGCCAGCCTGGTTGGGGACGATCTGGTGAAGGCCATCCTCGAAGCCGATCAGAAAGATGAGACGGGAATCATCGCGCAGCGGGAGAGAGTGGCGGCCCTGAAAGCCAAATTAAAGGGCCAGGAGACCAGCGATGCGCGCATGCTCTTTGGTGTTGCCGATGCGCTGCTCCGCCGCAGCGTCTGGATTTTTGGCGGCGACGGCTGGGCCTACGACATTGGTTACGGCGGTCTCGATCACGTGCTCGCTAGCGGGCGTGACGTGAACGTGCTGGTCATGGACACCGAAGTCTACTCCAACACGGGTGGCCAGATGTCCAAGTCCACTCCCCGCGGCGCGGTGGCCAAATTCGCAGCGGGCGGAAAGCCGCTGGGCAAGAAGGACCTTGGCTTGATCGCCATGAGCTACGGCAGTGTCTATGTGGCCAGCGTGGCCATGGGCGCTAAAGACGAGCAAACGCTGAAGGCGTTTGTGGAAGCGGAAGCCTATCCCGGGCCTTCCATCATCATCGCCTACAGCCATTGCATCGCTCACGGTATCAATATGACCACGGGCATGCGCAACCAGAAGGCGGCGGTGGAATCAGGCCAGTGGCTTCTGTACCGTTACGACCCCACGCGCTCGATGCGAGGCGAGAACCCGCTCCAGTTGGACTCACAGGCGGCCAAGATGAAGGTGCAGGATTACCTGCTCGCTGAGAACCGCTTCAAGATGCTCACCAAGAGCAAGCCAGAAGATGCCAAACGTTTCCTTGAGCAATCGCAGGTGGATGTGGATGCGCGTTGGCAGCTCTATTCCTACATGGCAGCTCGGAAACTTGGCGGTGGCGTGACCCTGCCGGTCAGCGGACCGACATCCTAACGAAATGACGAGCCTGTTCCCGGCTGGATTGCCCGGCCGGGATGGCTCGAACTGAATCTCAACTTGAATTGCTAGGAGTACTATCATGGATCTCTCAACAACATATTGTGGACTGAAACTGCGCAGCCCGCTGGTGCCTTCGGCTTCTCCGTTAACGAAGGAAGTGGACGACCTGAAACGCATGGAGGAAGCCGGCGCTGGCGCCGTGGTGTTGCCCTCCGTCTTCGAAGAGCAACTGCGCGCCGAAAGTGCCGAATTGGACCACGCCCTCACCCAAGGAACCGAGAGCTTCGCCGAAGCCTTGAGCTACTTCCCTCAGGTTGGCGAGTTCCGCCATGGTCCGGAAGACTACCTCGAACACATCCAGCGGGCCAAGGCTGCCATCAAGATCCCCGTGATCGGGAGTTTGAACGGTACTTCGGTCGGTGGCTGGACTGACTACGCCAAGAAGATCGAGAAAGCCGGCGCTGATGCTCTCGAGCTGAACATCTATTACATCCCCACCGACCTGAACTTGACTGGGCAGCAGGTGGAGCAGACCTACATCGACATCCTGAAGGCGGTGAAGGCCGAGGTGAAGATCCCGGTGGCGGTGAAGCTGAGTGCGTTCTTCAGCAATATGGCGAATATGGCCAAACGTTTGGACGACGCCGGCGCGGACGGGTTGGTTCTGTTCAACCGTTTCTATCAACCGGACATCGATCTGGAAACCCTCGAGATTGAGCACAGCGTGTTGTTGAGCACCCCGCAGGCGCGCCGACTTCCGTTGCGTTGGATCGCCATCCTGTTTGGACACTTGAAGGCCAGTCTCGCCGCCACCAGCGGCATTCACACTGCACTCGATGCCCTCAAAGTGATGATGGCGGGTGCGGACAGCGCCATGCTCTGCAGCGTGCTCCTGCGACGCGGGATTCAGCAGATTGCCGTGATTGAAAAAGAGATGCGCCAATGGATGGAAGAGCATGAGTACGAGTCCATTACCCAGATGAAAGGTTCTCTGAGCCAAAGGAATTGCCCGGATCCGAGCGCATTCGAGCGGGCGCAATACATGAAGGTGATTTCGACCTACAAGGCGGTCTGATCGGCCTGACCAGGTTCTTTTTGCAGCCGTCATCCGCAAGGATGACGGCTTTTGTTTGAATACCCCCCGGGGGTTGTGCGTATCATTTGTCATCTATGAGACCTCTTTTGCTGGCAGTCGTTCTGGCGAGCATCACCATCATGCCTGGGGCTTTGGCCAAGCCCAGGGCGCTCTACGTGTCCCCCTGCGGGAACGACCTTTGGTCCGGCGAGAAACCTAAGGCCACCCCTGAAGGAAATGACGGGCCCCTGGCCTCCCTGCAGGCTGCATTGCGCGCCGCCAGTTACTACCGAGACGTCGGCAAGGCGAAGGACGGAGTGACCATCTACTTGCGAGGGGGCACCTATGCTTTGGATTATCCCATCACCCTCACCCCTCGAGATAGCGGGACGGAGAGGAGCCAGCCGCTCACCATCACCGCCTACGAAGATGAAAAGCCGGTTCTTAGCGGTGGCCGAAGAATCACGGGTTGGGAACGGGTACCTGGAAAAGCCGATCTCTGGCAAACGACGGTTCCTGAAGTGAAGGCTGGGAAATGGTACTTCCGTCAGCTGTTCATGGACGGGGTGCGGCGTCAGCGCGCTCGAACCCCGAACGAGGGTTTCTTTCGCATCGATGGCAAGAGTCCGCAGGACAAACCGGTCCGCCTGAAGTACCGCGGTGACGACCTCAAGAAGGCGTGGGCTGAGTCGGGTGAGGTGGAGGTAGTCGGATTCCTGGCTTGGGCTGACATTCGTATGCAGATCCGCTCCATCGATGAAGCCGGCCGTGTGGCGGTGCTTTCTGGAGATCCGCAGCCTTCGAACCAGGAGGCAGATGCCCAGTACTTCATCGAGAACACTCCGGATGCCCTGGATCGCGCGGGTGAGTGGTACTTGGATCGCAAGACTGGGGTCTTGACCTACTGGGGAATGCCCGGAGAGAACCCCAACCAGGAGGAAGTCATTGCGCCGAAGTTGAAAGAGTTACTCCTCTTCCGAGGCGACCTTCAGAAGCGCGAATTGGTTCAGAACATCCGGATTCAGGGCCTGACCTTTGCGGACACGGACTGGGCTTTGGACGCCAAGGGCTACGCGGATACCCAGGCGGCAATCGGGATCCGCGGGAGCGTGCGCGGGGAGGGGGTCCAACGCTGTTACATTGAGGACTGCAAGTTTACCCGCCTCGGTGGTTATGCCCTGGAGTTCGGTCGCGCTTGCAAGAACTTGCAGATTGTCGGCAACGAAATGGTGGATCTGGCAGGGGGCGGAATCCGTCTCGGAGAAACCCAGGTCCGCAAAGATGAGTTCGACCTAAACTATGGGAACATCGTGACCGACAACCACATTCACCATGTCGGCTTGGTCTATACTCCAGCGGTGGGTGTTTTCATCCTGCAGAGCGGCCAAAACCGAGTGGCGCATAACCACATTCATCACCTGTATTACACGGCAGTTTCCGTGGGATGGAACTGGGGTTATCAAGAGACACCTTGCCGCGCCAATGTGGTGGAGTACAACCACCTGCACGATATTGGCCAGTGGTTGCTCAGCGACATGGGAGCCGTTTACACCCTGGGAATTCAGGAAGGCACCGTGATCCGCAACAATCTGGTTCACGACGTCTATTCGTTCACTTATGGCGGTTGGGGACTGTACACCGACGAGGGGAGTACTCACATCGTTTTGGAGAACAACGTCGTCTATCGGACGAAGAGTGCGGGATTCCACCAGCACTACGGCAAGGAGAACACCGTCCGGAACAACATCTTCGCGTTTGGAACGGAAAACCAGGTCATGCGGAGCCGTCCGGAATCTCACATCTCGTTTATCTTCACCAATAACATCGTCTACTTCAATTCCGGCAAGCTGCTGGGCAGCAACTGGTCCAACGACAACTATCGAATGGAGAAGAATCTTTATTTTGACGCGCGCAACCCTGGGAATGCTGAGAAGATGGAGTTTAGCGGCGCCACGTTGGAGCAGTGGCGAGGCAAAGGCCACGATCTGAACTCGATCATCGCGGATCCGCTTTTCGAATGCCCGGCCGGTCTTGATTTCCGTCTCAAGCCAGAGTCGCCTGCTTTCAAACTCGGTTTCCAGCCCATCGACCTCCGCGGCGTGGGCGTGCGAAAGAAGTCAGATCGCTGAGTCGATCATGTGGTGACGCTGGCGCTCTGAGCCATCGTCACCACGGCTTAGCCGTGTCCATGCATTTGAACAGGAGGCAGCAGAGAGAGCAGAGCCGTCAGACGGAGTCAGAATCGCTCCTCGCGGTCCGTTCAAGCGTTCACTGGACGGTGAAAGTGATACGTCCGTCTCGATCGTCAGACCGCTCAAGCCCGATCTCTGCTGTCTCCGCTGACTCCTGTTCTTCATTGAATTGTTACGGCTTAGTGCCACTCCATTGGCGGCTACCCGGATCCGGTAGCTTCATCTCCTTCGCCCCTTCTTGCGGCCTGTGCCAAAGGGAGTTTCGTTGGTGATCGCCGAAAGAAGCGGAAAGCGGAAGTCTGGTGAGCGGTTTGGCCTTTGAGGCTTTCCGCTTTTTCCTGTCCTCTTCCGCTTCCCTTTTGGTAGTTTGAACCCTTGCGGGCGCCATCCAGGCGCCTGATTAACTGTCGATTGCTATCATGGATAGTCTGGACAAAACGAAACTCGAGACCCCTGGGGCGGAAACCTCCCCTTCGGATTTTATCCGCGACATTGTTGCGGAGGATCTGGCAGCGGGACGCCACACCAAGATTGTGACCCGTTTCCCCCCGGAACCGAACGGTTACCTTCATATTGGCCATGGCAAGTCCATCTGCCTCAACTTCGGGATCGCACGCCAGTTCCAGGGTACCTGTAACTTGCGCATGGACGACACCAATCCGACCCGCGAGGACACCGAGTATGTGGATTCGATCCAGCAGGATGTGAACTGGTTGATCAGTGGCTGGGCAGACCACGTTCTGGCACCGACCGTTTTCTACGCTTCGGACTATTTTGAGCGGCTCTACGACTACGCCGTACAGCTGATCAAACTTGGCAAGGCCTATGTCTGCGATCTAACCCCGGACGAGATGGCGACCTACCGTGGATCGCCCGATCGGGCTGGGAAGGATAGCCCTTACCGGAATCGCCCGGTGGAGGAGAATCTGGATCTCTTTACCCGCATGCGAGCGGGGGAATTTCCCGATGGGACCAAGATTTTACGGGCGAAGATCGACATGTCCTCCCCCAACATTCACATGCGCGATCCGGCACTTTACCGGATTCGGCATGCCGATCATCATCGCACGGGGGGCAAGTGGTGCATCTACCCGATGTATGACTATGCGCACTGTCTCTCGGACTCCATTGAAGGCATCACGCACTCCATTTGCACGCTCGAGTTCGAGGTGCATCGCCCCCTTTACGATTGGATTCTGGAACAACTCCCGGTTCCTCGGCCTCGCCCTCATCAGTTCGAGTTTGCGCGGCTGAACCTCAGCTATACGGTGATGAGCAAACGCAAGCTGCTGCAACTCGTGCAGGAGAAGTTGGTGGAGGATTGGGATGATCCACGCATGCCCACGCTCTCGGGGATGCGCCGTCGGGGTGTCACTCCGGAGGCGATCCGCCACTTTGCCATCCGCATTGGTGTGACGAAATACGATGGCCTGACGGATGTCGCCGTGCTGGAGCACAGCATTCGGGAGGACCTGAACAAGAAAGCGCTGCGGCGTTTTGCCGTGTTGCGCCCCTTGAAGGTGGTCATCACCAACTACCCGGAGGGTAAGACCGAAGAAGTGGATGCCATCAACAATCCGGAGGATCCGGCGGCAGGCTCGCGCAAGATTCCGTTCTCGCGGGAGCTCTACATTGATCGTGAAGATTTCATGGAGAACCCGCCCAAGAAGTTCTTCCGTCTCTTTCCTGGCAACGACGTTCGCCTCAAGTATGGGTACATCATCCACTGCGACGAGGTCGTGAAAGACGCCTCAGGGGAGGTGGTGGAGATCCGCTGCACGGCCGACCTGGAGTCCAAGACCGGCGGTCCCCATGCGGCGCGCAAGGTCAAAGGAACCATTCATTGGGTGAGTGCCGCGCACGCCTTGGATGCGGAGGTTCGCCTGTATGACCGTCTCTTTACCGTACCGGAGCCAGACGCGGAAGGGCGCGATTTTAAGGAATTCCTGAACCCGGGATCCTTGCAGGTGCTCACCGCAAAGCTGGAGCCAAGCCTGGCCCAGGCCGACGTGAACCTGCGGTACCAGTTTGAACGTACGGGGTACTTCTGCCTCGATGCAAAATCCCCGAACCCGGTCTTTTGCCGTACCATTACGCTGAAGGATTCGTGGGCGAAGGAAGCCGGAAAGTGAGTCGCCGGACAATTTGGTAGGTTGGACGAAGGCCTTCCGTTGCTTGCAGGAAACCTTTTCGTTCAACCTCCCTTAAGGTCCTTGGCCCTCCAGTTGGCCAAGGGACACCTGTACTCGAGTAGTGGGTGACGATAGGAGACAGGATGCACAAGGTTGACAGGATGGAATTGTTTTGTGTTGGGCGTCGTCCGCCTTTCATCCTGTAGATCCTGCTCATCCTGTCTCAACCGTTTTTGCGTCCTCTGTTTGTGATTGCCGGAGTTGATTCGGGTGAATCCATGGCCTTGGCGCCAGCCCGATGGGATTCTCGGGCGAAAGGAGTCGTTGACCAGCATCGGGAGAGCGATTTTACTGGAACCGACACGCGTTAGGACTGGATATGGCTCCCTTGTATTGCAGCGCAGGACTGGATAAAGCTTTTGATAGCTATCATCGTCTGCAGAAGCTGGGCGAGGCGCTGGCGGAAAGCGAAAGCCGGCCGACGAACTACTACGTTGTGGAGATTCATGATCTCGCTCTGTTCCTCATTTGCTGCGTATTTGCCAAGAACCAGGAATTGGAGTCGTCGGAGTCGGCTTTCCTCAATGCCTGGTTGGGAGAGGAGTCCAGCGTAGAGGAGAACGCGCGCGCTCTGACCGAACGCCTGGCGCGATGGAAGCGAGCGGTTCCGAACTTCGTGGGGGCCGCGATCCTGCACGACCAACAACACCAGGACGCGCTTACGGAACAGATTCTGGAGAACCTCAACGACCTTGTCCTCGCCACCGCCGCGGCGACCGGGGATAGCCCCCTGCACCAATGCGGGGAAGGCATCAGCTATTACTTCTTCCTGCGCAACCACGTAATCAGCCAGGGGATTCTGCTAGGCGGCACGAGGACGGCGCGAGGGGTTGCCGCAAAGCGGGGTGGACCCAAATCGAGGAACACCCGAAGCGGAGTTCAGCCGATGGAGTCCTTGGAAACGCTTCTGCAGCAGTTGCAGGCGCTCGTCGGACTGGCTCGTGTGAAGACGGAGGTGCAAACCCTGGCCAACCTCATCCGGATCAGGACCCTCAGGGCCCAGCATGGCCTGACGGCTCCGGCTATGTCTCACCACTTGGTGTTCTCAGGAAATCCGGGCACAGGGAAGACGACGGTGGCGCGCCTGCTGGCGAGGATCTACCAGTCGCTCGGAGTGCTGGAGAAAGGGCACCTCGTGGAGATCGACCGTGGAGGCTTGGTGGCAGGATACGTGGGGCAGACCGCCCTCAAAGTGAAGGAAGTCGTAGAGAAGTCGATCGGTGGCGTGCTGTTTGTGGACGAGGCTTATGCGTTGGTCGCTGGCAAGGATCAGGAAGACTACGGACGAGAGGCCGTCGACACTCTGGTCAAGCTCATGGAGGATCGGCGGGACGAGTTCATCGTGATTGTGGCCGGTTATATCGAGCCGATGCAGGAGTTCCTGAATTCCAACCCAGGGTTGCGGTCGCGTTTCAACAAGTTCATTCACTTCGATGACTTCACGCCGCAGGAACTGTACGACATCTTCGTCAAGTTCTGCGCCGAGGCGGGGTATGATTTTGACGAGGAAGGCGGCCGGATTCTCGCAGCCGAGTCCAAGGAGATTTACCGACAACGCGGCGCGGATTTTGCCAATGCCCGGACTGTGCGAAACTATTTCGAGGAGACCATCTCCCGCCATGCCAACCGGGTGGCCCAACTCGCGGCGCCGTCAGCGGAGGATCTGGAGACTCTGGCGGCAGCCGATTTCCGCTCTTCTGGACTGGAGAACTCAGGCCAATCTGGCTGATCTGGCTGGAGCTTAGCCAAGAGGCTACCGTGGTGTTTCAGGGGGTGAACGGACTTGCGGGCAAAACGGCACGTGTCAAACTTCGGAACTTTATGCCACCAGACCTTCAGCTGCGGTCGGATTATTGGGCTGATGGATCCGCCCGCGCGGCCTTCAAAGTGTTCCTTCGGCAAATGTTCCAAGTTGACCTTGAGGCGTGGGATGCCTCCGGGTATTGGGATTCGGATTATCGGCCTTTCTCGCTCTTTACCCCGGAAGGGTGCATTGTAGCCAACGCCTGCCTTTACTCCCTGCGCATGGTCATCGCTGGACGACGGGTGCGCGTGGGCCAGATTTCCGGCATGGGGGTGCTGCCCGAGTACCGTCGGCAGGGCTTCGGGCGACGATTAGCGGAAGAAGCGCTCCGTTGGGCTTCGGAGAGTGAGCACGAGTCCTTTGTGCTCTTTTCGACTGAGGAAGGGTTGCCGTTCTATCGAGCCCAAGGCTTTCACTTCACTGAGGAGCACTCTACGGTGCTGCGACTCCCGGAAGGGAGGGACGCCCCCCGATGCCAGGAGGGCCTGCGCGCGCTGGACATGAACCAACCGGCCGACCAAGCGCTACTTTTCCGGCTAGGCTGCAATCGTTGCCCAGTTTCGCAGCAGCTGGGTGTGCTTAACGAACGTCTGCTCATGTACCACGCGCTGATCACGCTGCGCGGTGGCGCCCATTACATCCCTTCCCTGGAGGTCGCGGTTCTCTTCCGCCGTCGGGATGGCGTTCTCAAGCTCTTTGACGTTGTTGGGCCACGGGTGCCGCTATGGGCTGAACTGGCGCCTTTCCTGATTCAACCGGGAGACCGCGAGGTGGTCTTCTGGTTCATGACGGATTTGCTTGGCGATCTATCTTCCGTGGGACCGGTGGAGCAGCGTCCACTTCTCGGGAACAATCTCCATCTTCAGGAAAAACTGCCTCTCGCTGGATCCTTCCTCTTCCCGTTTACTGCTCAAGCCTGAAGTCTGAAAACCTCGCCGGGCCACTGGGACGAGGGCGACAGGGCATGGCTCATCTTGGACCATGCCGAGAGACGGGCATGAACCAACCGCGATCTCGATAGCCCACAGCGAGGAGACCGGCCTTGGATATCGGGTCGTGATTGTCGGCCTGCTGGGCACTGGGGAGTTCATCCTGTCCATCCTGACATCCTGTCAGAATCCCCGCTCTACGTAATCGTCCAGGTTTCACGTGGGCCAGTTCCTTCTGTGCGCGCCTTGGGCGTTTTGGGAGGTCCGGCAGGTCAGGCGACCTGCGATACGGCAGATTGGGCAATCTGCGGTACATGAACAAGCTGTAATGAAAAAGACAGGATGACGTTCATGTTCGGAGGGTCTGATGTAGTGAAGAGGGCGCACTGGGTTGCGTCCGAAAGAAAAGAAACGATATCAGAGACCAAAGGACAGATATGAAGAACAACACATTCGTTGGATTGATCGTAGCCGGGTTGCTCCTCGCGGGCAGCGGATTGACACTCCAGGCCCAGACCTGTACGGGTCAGGGCGGCAACGGCAAAGGTTATGGCTGCGCTCCCAAGAGCGAGCAGGAGCGCGCAGCGCGTCAGGCGGCGTGTATGGAAAAGAACGGTGGTGTTTGCCCCCAAGGCGGCCCCAAGGCAAACTGCCAGGGAGCCGGCAACGGAGCTGGCAAGGGCAAAGCGGGAGCGGGACAGGGTGCACGGCGCGGGCTGCGCGACGGCACCGGACCTAGGGGCGCGAATGGCACATGCCCGCAAAACGCTGCGGCTGGAGCAACCAAGTAACACCTTGTGCGGGATGGTTCAAGCGGCCTGGCGCGCCGCTTGAACCATCGGCCCTTAACCCTGGCGCCGCATCAAGGAGAGTTCAAAGCAGGTTCGCCGGGCGTTGCTTTCCTGCAACAGGAGATCCCCGCCGTGCGCACGCACGATTTCCCGAGCCAGACTGAGTCCCAGTCCCACCCCGTCCGTTCGGCGTTGGCTGGTTTGCGGAGCGCGGTGGAAACGATTGAAGATCTGTGCCTGTTCCTCCGGAGGGATCCCCGGTCCGGTGTTGCAGACGGCAAGCGTAATGCGGGCGGAATCTCCGCGTAGAGTGAGGTTCACGCTGCCATCCGGTTGGTTATACTTGATGGCGTTGGTGAGGAGGTTGAAGATGGCGGTGTGAAGGAGAGTTCGATCCGCTGAGATGACGATACCAGGCTCTGCCTCCAGATGAAACGTCAGATTGGCATCCGCTGCGAGGATGGTGGCGTCCTCCACCATCGCTTGAAGTTCCGAGGTGAGGTCGACTTCTTCCAGTGCAAGCGCGAGTTGGCCGGCATCGGCCTGGGCCAGCAGCAGGAGGCTGCGCGTGATCGTTTTCAGTCTTTGGGTCTCTTCCAGCAGGTTGGAGAATACCAGTTGTTCCGGGGACCCCGGGGCGGCCAAGTGCAAGGCGTTTTCCAGTTCCCCCTGCATGACCGTCAGAGGCGTTCTTAGCTCGTGAGAGGCATCGGCGCTGAACCGAATCGCCTGACGAAAACTGGTCTCGAGACGATCCATCATGCCGTTCAACACCTGGATGAGCCGCCGGGTTTCCGGGCTGCCTTCCACCTGCGGAATGCGCTGGTCAAGCCCTCGGGCTGTGACTCTTTCCGCCGTGACCGCGATGACTTGGAGAGGGTGGAGCGCTCTGCCGGCAATCAGCCACCCACTCCAGCCCACTGCTAGCAGCACGAAAGGCAGGGTGAGAAGAAAGGAATTGCGGACGTTCCGCAACTCTCCTTCCACGGCGTCGTGGTTCAGCCCGAGTACGAGGGTAATGGAATCGTTGGAGAGGATCCCGATTCGCCAGGCGGATTCCTTCGTGTGAACTGTCAGGAAACGGGGTGGGGACGCAAAGACCACCGGCGGCGGCGGTCCTCCGCGTCCCATGCCTGGGCCATACCCGTGGCCTGCCGCAGCAGGGCCATCAGGGACTGGAGAATTGGTTAAGATCGTATGGGCACGCCTCTCCGAGGGCGGGGGAGTCGATTCGAGCCCCAGGGCTTGGAGCCCCAAGGTCTCAGGCCAATGAGGCGAGGTGTAGAAGGTGCCGGAAGAATTGTCCCGGAGGTGGACGATCACTTGGTTGGTCTGGCTGGCCCCATAGGCCGATTCTAAGGAAGCGGCAAGACGTTCGTAATTGGCGCGCCCGGCCCAAAGACCGGGATGCCGGGTGGCCGTCGACCGGATCTCGCGATCCACGGCCTCCAGCCGTAGGTCGCAAACCCGAAACCAAAGGAAAACGGCGAAGAGCAGGAGCATCGCACCCGATATCCCTGCCGACAGGAGCGCAGTTTTGAGTCGGGAAGAAAGGGGACTCATGCCCCCTCCGTAACTCGGTATCCGACTCCGCGGATGGTTTCGATGAGCTTCACTTTGGATTCCCCGTCAACCTTCTTCCGCAGCCTCTGGATATAGACATCCACGAGGTTCGTTCCGGGGTCAAAATGATAATCCCAGACCCGTTCGCAGATCTCGACCCGGGTCAGGACTCGTCCGGGCGCGCGCATCAGGTGTTCGAGCAGGGAAAACTCACGAGTCGTCAGTTCGATGGGTCGGTCAGCACGCCGGACTTCGCGGGTGAGCAGGTTCATCGTAAGGTCGGCAAGAGTGAGGATGCTTTGGCTGGTGCCTGCGGCACGACGAGCCACAGCATGAATCCGGGCCACCAATTCCTCCATGTGGAAGGGCTTGGTGAGATAGTCGTCCGCGCCCAGATTGAGGCCCTCCAAGCGTTCGTTCAGTTCACTGCGCGCGGTGAGCAGAATGACGGGCAGGGAAACTCTCTGATCACGCAGCCTGCGGAGGATACTTAAGCCATCCACCCCCGGCAGCATGATGTCGAGTACGAGGACGTCATAGGGACGGGTGGTGGCCAGAATGTAACCCTCATCACCACTCGGGGATAAGTCCACTACGAAGCCATGGGCCTCCAGTCCCTTTCGGACGAAAGAAGCGATCTTCTTCTCATCTTCGATGACAAGAACCTTCACCTTTTGCAGATGGCTGAAGTCAAATCAGACGGGGAACAGATCTGCGGCCGCAGCCTGCTGCTTAAGCCGGCGCTGGACGCTCCCGCATACGTGGTTGCAGAGGCCAAAGACGGCTTTGTCCTCGATGGCGTAGAAAACGGTGACTCCCTCCTTGCGACGGGAGACCAACCCGGCCTCTGCCAGGGTTTGCAGGTGGCGGGAGACGTTGGCTTGCGTTGAATTCACGGCCTTGATGAGCTCGGACACGCTCTTCTCCCCGCTTTCGAGCGCAATGAGCAACTTCAAACGGCTTGGTTCGCTTAAAACCTTGAACCTGCTGGCAATCAGTTCTATGGCCTCGTTCGAAAGATCTTTCGGTTTCAGTTTCTTTGGCATACTGCGCTTGAATCGCCTAAGCCTATGTGTTCCAGGCCGATCCTGCAAACCTCGTTTTTCGAGCCTTGAAGCGCTATGAACACGACCAGAGTGCCACCGGCAGCCCTGGCCTCTTCGACGAAACGCGCAGGCTCCCAGCCAGAGGAGACCTGCGCGTTGATACGAGCACCAAGGAATACGCCGTTAAGGTGCTATTTCTTTGATCTGGAAGAAGAGGGTCTTGTTGGTGATTTCTGACGAAGGAACCACACTTTCATACCAGGAACCCGTTCCTGAGGTGACATCGCCAACCTGAGCACCGACAGGCTTCCAGGAGCCGGCTTGGAGGTCAGAGGAAACCAGTACCTGGTAGGCCCGTTTTGGTTTGGCCGACCAACGGAGGCGTAGGCCCCCCTCTATGGTGAGGGCGGATTCGAGGATCTGCAGGGAATCGGAGTCGGGGTTAGTCAGCTTGGCGACCTGGGCGGCTGAATACCCGAGCGCTGCGAAATCGAGTCGTCCCCCTTGATCTGTGTGGCATTCGGAGCATTTCAAGGCCCTTTCCTTGGGGGCAACCATGTGGTTCTGGATCCAGTAGTATTCCGTGCTTACGAAATCCATCTGACCGCTGTAAGTCTTACCGACCGCCGCCATGCCTGCGGTCAGGGCCTTGTTCCAGTCGTAGGATTTCCAGTAGGCATTCACGTCGTTGGTGTTCCGGGCGAAGAGATGAGGGATTGCAAGGGTCTTGCTCCCGGCGTCATAGGGCTGCTTCCCCGTGAATCGTTTGACGGGATAGATCCTGGATTTGGAGTCCGAACCACTTCCCTTCAACGCGGTGATGGTCACGCCCTTCTGCGCATCGATGGCTTCGTCCATGGTCACGTAATCGACCTCACCGTTGAACCATCGGTATTCGGGGACGACGTTGGCTTGCCACGTGAAGGTCCCCTTCTGGGTGTCATAGACCGGGTTGCCGTTGGCATCCTTGGTGATGAAGGTCTTGCCGTCCGCCGTCTTCTGTCCGGCAGTGGACCAGTCCCAGCTCATCTTGGTCGCCTTGCCGCCCCGGGCGAAGGCCGGAATATGACAGGTCTGACAGGCAACCCGGGCGGTATGTTGATTCAAGCGGTCGTTGGACTTATGGGGGGCATCCGTATGACAGCGTGAGCAGGACAGCGCATCGGCACCCTCTGCTTCGGTGTAGTGCGATCCAATGAAAGTGTGGTGTCCTTCCCCTTCCTTGTCTTTGGGAACGTGGCAGAAGGCACAGCCCTGGTTCAAACCGTCGGTCCCCATGTGCACGTCCAGTTCGCGGTTCGGATTCGTCATGGTGGAGTCAAGGTCGCCGTGTTTGACAGCGTCGCCGCCACCGCCATAGAAGTGACAGGCGCCGCAGGTGGCACGGCTGCTCGTTCCAACGTTCTGCGCTACGTTGACCAGGTCGGGCGGAGTCCACATGACGCCACTCCCCGCGGGAAACTCCTTAGGCGTAGTGCCATACAGGGGATGGCCTGAGCCGGTGGGGAACTTCTTATAGGTTCCCGTGGTATCGTGGCAGATCAGACAGTCCACTTTGGAGGCGTCACTGAAATCGAACGTGCTGTCCGAGTAGCCGAGCCCCACGTGACAACTGGTACAGCGGGGTTCATTGGAGGCCACAGCGATACAAAAACTGTTCACCACCCGGTTCTTTCCGAGCTTGTCGCCGGTCTTGGGGTCGGTGTAGTCCCAGGTCCAGTGGGTTGTCTTCATCACCTCCGTGGCGGCCGTGTCGTGGCACGAGGTGCAGCTCGTGGAGTTGGTGTAGCTCTTGATCCACGGGTGGGAGGCAGCCCGAGCCGGTCCGGCAAACAGCAGGGAAAGAGCCAGGGCCGCGGGAATCGCAAGGCGGAGAACAGTGAGGAGTTTCATAGTGGTGACATGAACTATATATGCGTATAGAAGTATATAAGCAGTAACGCAATCATAAAGTGTAAGTAGTAGTTTGGCCAATGACCATGGTAAGCACTCTAAATCCTTTCCGGCTCACTGGGTGCCTTTGGCCCTGGCTGGACCCAATCCGGCCTTTCCGAGGGGACGCCGAATCTGCCGGTCGCAGGTGCGATGGCGATGTTCCTCCGACTCTTGGCAATGCCTGTCGTCAACCTCCCCACCCTGACCCCGCAGGCGGCATGGATTGACAAGGCGTTGGGCACTTCCCAAGCTCAGGCGAATCAATGCTGATGCACGTACAGCTTCCGCGTCTTTCGGGCTTACCTCGGCTAGTGCGAGGGAGCGGGTGGATCCTTTTTGGGGCAATCCTGTTCTCGCTTTCCTCTGCTTGCGGGGAGTCGGAGCAGGCCAGCTCAGGACGAAGGGCAACGGCTTTGGTTACGGGTTGGGAGCTGCACAAGGGTCAGAGCACCAGCAACGCCTGGAGCGCGGTGGCGGTGCCGGGTGCCTGGGAGGAGGTTGCCGGGACCCAGTTTGATGGAGTTGGATGGTACCGGACTCGCTTCCTCACTCCGCCCTATTCTCCCGGGGAGAGGGTGTTCCTTTACTTCGATGCCGTGGCGACGGAGGCCGAGGTCTGGTGCAATGAGCAGCGGATGGGAAGCCATCTGGGAGGCTGGACCCCGTTCCGGTTCGACGTGACTTCGGTGTTGGCAGGAGTGGGGAAAACGAACGAACTACGGGTTCGGGTGGACGAGAAGGTCGGACACAATACGCAGGGATTCTTGCCCATTGTCCAGCCTCATTTCGGCGGGATTTGGCAACCGGTGACGCTTCTGGTTTTACCGGAGGCTGGCATCGATGACCTTCGGTTGGCCGCCTGGGGAAACCCTCTCACGAGCGAGTTGGAGGTCGAGGTCCCATTTCGGGGGAATCCCTCAAAACCCTCTGTACGATTAGCCTGGCGTCCCACCGGATCGAGAAAGTGGTCCTCGACCCGCCTCGCCAGCGTGGAAGGGACGCTCCAGCCGGCGAGGGATGGAGTCTGGCGCGCAAGCGTGGAGGTGCAGAATCCGCGACGATGGTCTCCTGAAACTCCTCATCTCTACGAGGTGAAGGTTCACATGGAAGGAAACCCATCCGACGAAGTGAACACTCGCGCGGCCTTCCGGACCGTTGAGACTCGAGGCCGACAGCTGCTGGTCAACGGGCTGCCGGTGCAACTCCGTGGAGTGCTCAATTGGGGTTACTATCCTCCGCGTTTAGCGCCCAATCCCTCGGAGGAGCGGATGCGTTCGGATTTGCGATTCGCGCGGGAACGGGGATTCAACCTCATGAAGTTCTGCCTTTGGGTTCCACCGAAGCGGTTCCTGGAGTTGGCTGATGAGGCAGGCATGATGGTTTGGGCCGAATACCCGACCTGGCATCCGCAGCTCACCCAGGAACACCTGCCCGCCCTTGCCCGGGAGTTCGACGAGTTTTTTCACTTCGACCGCATGCACCCGGCCGTGGTTCTGCGCAGCCTGACCTGCGAAACGGGTTCCAGCGCCGATCTGAACGTCCTGCGTTCGCTCTACGAGCGTGCGCATCAGCTGATCCCTTGGGCCGTCGTCGAGGATGATTCCAGCTGGATTGAGTGGAACCGGGTGTCCGACATCTATGACGACCATCCTTACGGCAACAACCACACCTGGGTCGAGACGCTCAGCCGGTTACGCCAGTTTGTTTCCACCAACCAAGCCAAACCCTTGGTTCTCGGCGAGGCCATAGCGGCTGACACCTGGGTGCCGCGAAACCTGCCTCTTGCGACGGATCCATCATTGAAGGAGCGGCCTTACTGGTTCCCGAAGGGTTACGAGGCTCAAGGGCGTTGGATGGAGGAGATGGCTGCCTTGGTGGGCAGAGACTCGGTGGATCGTCTACACTCGGATTCCCTGAGCTACGCCATGCTCATGCGGAAGTACCAAGCGGAGACGTTTCGCCGGGAAATTCCAGAGGGTGGGTACGTCATCAGTGTCATCCGCGACTTCCCGCTCGCCTCAATGGGTTTGCTGGATTATCAACACCGGCCCAAGTGGACGGTTCAGGACTGGTCCTGGCAACGGGACACACTCAGTATCTTGGAAACGACCAACGATTGCCGCAGTTTCGTGGCTGGGGGGCACCTTCAAGCCGCCATCTGGGTAAGCCATTTTGGCGCGCGAGATTTGGAGCAGGCGCGACTGGAGGTTGTGGTTCGAAGATCCATTCTGGACAAGGGGGTCATTGCCAAAACGAATTCGATGCGCCTGAGCTATCGCAAGGGAGAAACCCGGCGTGCCTTCTCTTTCGACCTGACCTTGCCGGCTTCCAGCGGCTTGCAGAAGATTGTGCTCTCAGCGCGGCTCGCCTCTGGGTCGCTCCGCGTCACGAACTCGTGGCCGTTGTGGTTGGTGCCTCCCGTAGGCGAGATAGCCCCGCTGAAGGTGGACAAATCCGTCAGCACCGAAAGCAAGGCAGCCCTTGGGGTTCTGGGCGCCCCCGCCTGGGCCGAGGCTGGCGAGGGAGTCGTCCTCGCTTCCCAATTCAGTGACCAGCTCCTGTCCTTTCTGGAACAGGGTGGAAACGTCCTCATGCTGCCAGACGGTGGCGAGCGCAGCCTGCCGGTGAAGGACCACTGGTTCCTGCGTGGTGCCCCGGTCCGTGGCAGACATCCCCTGGGTGGAGGAAGGGTGTCCGATTTGCTGGTCGAGCTCCAGCATTTCGACCTGGCCGGTGGGGTGATTCCCGGCTTGCGCTATGTTCGCGAGACGACGCCTTTGCTGATGCTCTGGGACACCCATGATTTGGCGGAAGTGCGCACGCATGGGCTGGTCTACGAGACCCGAGTCGGAAAGGGGAGACTCCTGGTGAGTGCGTTGCGCCATGGGGGTGCGGAAAACGCGGCGGGGCGATGGTTGTTTTCGCGAATGGTGGACCACTTGGCCCAACCCGCTCAGTTCGACCTTGCCGAACTCTCCTCAGCCAAACTGGCCCGGCTCAAGGAACAAGCTCACGCGCAGTCGATCAACCTGACCCAAGCGCCATGGAGATTCAGGCCCGACCCTGAGCCGGCCGGTCTGGCAAAGGGATGGCATCTTCCTTCCACCGGAACCCCCGACCCTGACTGGACCGATATCCGTGCGGGGGAACACTGGGATTCACAAGGATACGGAAAACTGGATGGATGGGCCTGGTATAGAAGGGAGATCGAGGTCCCCACTTCCTGGGCAGGGCGAAACGTTTACCTGTCTTTCGAGGGGGTGGATGACGCCTACGAACTCTACGTCAACGGCCATCTGGCGGGTAAGGGCGGAGACATCGAGAAGCGGCAGACTGCCTTCGAAGCACGGACCAGCCACCCGGTCACCGCGTGGGTTCAACCGGGAACGCGGGCCACCCTCGCGGTGCGGGTCTACGACTGGTACGGCGCGGGCGGCATCTTCCGACCTGTTACCCTAGGGACAGCCGAGCTGCCGTCGGAGGATGACTTACTGCGATAACGGAGCGGGGAGGGGCCCCGTAGCAGGGCTGTTTGGCACTTGCCAAAAGGACTCGGCCCCATAGTATGCCCTTGAGTGGCAGGGTTGTGGCTAGAGAGACCGGTTGGCCGGAAAAAACAGCGTTCCTGTGCTGAACCCGATCGAGTGCGAAGGCCCGCGCTTTCGGCTCTCGAGAAGGGTTCCTGAGGCGCAGTGACAAGACATGATGCAGGGAAGAGGAACAGTCAGTTTGCAGGATGCATCAGGCTCCATAGCGGCATGGTTTGCCTCTGGATGGCCGTGCGCCTGTCTGCAGGATTTCAGCACTTACTGGGAGGGTTCCCTACCTTTTGAGCGGGCCTCCCTTCTTTTGACCGCTGGTTCGATCCTGCTCCTGGTTGCTGCTGTTCTCCTGCGCCTGTGTCTCTCATCCTCATCCAAACCCCAACAGGCAGAGTCTGCCCAGGAGCTCGAGGGTGCCCGGCGGAAGCTTGAGCTCGTAACGGCCGCTTCTCCCGAGCCAGTGGTGGGATTCGATGGGGATTATCTGATAAGGAGTTGGAACCGCGCCGCCGAGGCGTTCTATGGCCAGAAGGCCGAGTCGGCCTTGGGAAAACCGATCCTGGCACTTGCAGCCCCCGCAGTGGAAGAAGGCTGGCAGGCTTCGATCCGCAGCGTTCTCGCCCAAGGCGGGCAAGCTCGGTTTGACTCCATCCACCAGCGAGCAGACGGTAGTTCTTTGGAGGTTTCCGTCACCCTGGTCGCAGTTCCCGGCAGAGATGGCCGAGCCGTGGGTGGGTACGCCTTCTGCCGCGACGCGGCCGCCGAACGTCAGATGGCCAAGTTGCTTGATTTGGCCGCCGACGCCATCTTCGTGCAGCGATTGGATGGTCGGATTCAGTACTGGAGCCGAGGGGCCGAACGGCTGTACGGGTGGACGGCCGAAGAAGCCACCACGAATCTGGTCGTACACTGGCCCAGCATGGAGAGTGAGGCAGCATGGGGCGATCTCCTGGGGCGCGGGGCATGGCGGGGCGAGATCAGCCGTCCCCGCAAGGACGGGAGCGAACTGGTGGTGGACAGCCGCTGGGCTTTGATGCGGGATGCCCAAGGGAATCCCGAAGCGCTGCTGGTGATCGATACCGATCTCACGGAAAGGAAGGCCCTGGAGACAAGGTTGATCCGTGCTCAGCGACTGGAAGCGGTGGGCAACCTCGCCGCCGGGGTCGCCCATGACCTCAACAATCTCCTCACTCCGGTGATGATGTCGATTCCGATGTTTCGGGGCGATCTGGCCGACGAGGAGAAGACGATCTTGCTCGATACCATGGAGAAGAGTGCCGAACGGGCGGCGACGATCCTGCGACATCTCCTTACCTACAGCCGGGGGCAGCCAGGTGAGACGGTGGAGTTGGACATGGGGACACTGCTCAACCAATCCATGAAGAGCGCGCTTCAGATGTTTCCCGGGAACATCGAGGTGCGGGTGGAGCTTCGGGAGGGACTTTGGGAGATTCGTGGCGATCCTTCCCAGTTGCATTTTGCGTTGCTGGAATTATTCAAAAATGCACGGGAAGCGATGCCCTCAGGAGGAGCACTCAAGGTTTCCGCTGAGAACTCCACGGTCTCCGCTGAAATGGCCGCATTCCATCCCGGCGCCGCCGCCGGACCGCATATCCGGATTACCGTTTCCGATTCTGGATGTGGGATGGATCCTGGGATTCTGGACCGTATCTTTGAGCCTTTCTTTACCACCAAGAAACCAGGAGAAGGCAGCGGCCTGGGACTGAGCACCACGCTTGGGGTGGTGAAAGCCCATGGCGGTTTTGTGAAGGTCCAGAGCGAGCGTGGGCTTGGATCTACCTTCTCTGTCTTCTTGCCCGCGCATCTCAATCCTTCCAGTAGCGAAACCGGCGGCTCTGCGGCGGCCGATCTGATCGGGCGGGGGGAGGTGGTGCTGGTCGTGGATGACGAACCGGTCGTGCGCCTGGCGACGCTGCGCCTTCTGCGGCGCGCGAATTATGAGGCTCTGCTGGCTGCTGAAGCCAACGAGGCCATGGTCCTCTTTCGGGACAGACGCAGTGAAATCCGCGTGGTCATCACCGACCTGGTGATGCCTGGAACCCAGGGTGAAGAACTGATCCGGGCGTTGCGAAAGTTGGATCCGCTGGTTAACATCATTGCCACCACCGGGATCAGCGATCGCAGGAAACTGGCGGAGACCGAGGCGCTGGGTGTGGCGAAGGTCGTCCTGAAACCTTACTCGGGGGATGAGTTATTGCGCGTGTTGCGCGAGGTCCTCTCCTCTCCAACCTTACCGAGCGCGAAGCCTTGAAGCCAGGAGAGCAAGTCGGCAGAGCCTCCTCCAAACGTTGTTTGGAAGCCGTTCGGCTTGCGGATGCCTCTTCGCCGCCGAGCAGAAGATCTGCCGGGACGAGGGAGAAGGGAGAGGGCTTTCCTGGCCAAAGGATCGTCGTGATTCCCCGGCCGGTGGTGGCTAGTTCCCTTCAGAAACCGATCCTGGGCGATCTGTTGCCGACCGACGTGGGCTATTTTCCCCGAGCCGCAGGTCACCTCCGCAGTCGTGCCATCGGCGCCGAGCAAGCCGTGCTGATCTACTGTGTGCGAGGAAAAGGTTGGTGCGAGATGAAGGGCCTTCGGCACGAAGTAGGTCCGGGAACCTTGCTGGTGGTCCCACCTGGGGTTCCCCACCGCTATGGCAGCCAGGATGATGACCCTTGGACGATCCACTGGGTCCACGCCGCAGGCCGGAACATCCCCTCAATCCTCTCCACCCTAGGCTGCTCCGCGGAGCAACCACTCCGGAGTCTGCTGGACGACGCTCAGGCACTGGTGCTGTTCCAGGAGATCCTGGACACCCTCGAAGGAGGATACGCCCCCACGCAACTCCTCTACGCCGCGCTCACTCTGTCCCACTTGATGGGGGTTCTGATTCTGCACGGTTGTGAACCACACCCGGCCGCCATTCGGGGAGGTCAGAAGATCGATGCCGCTATCCGTTACATGGAGCAGCACCTGCACCTCCCCCTGAGCGTCGGGTCGCTCGCTGCCATGGTGAACCTCTCTGCTTCCCACTTCTCTGCCCTGTTCAAGAAGGAGTCGGGCTACGCGGTGATGGATTACTTCACCCGGTTACGCATGCATAAAGCCTCGCAGCTGCTGGACACCACGGATCTCTCCGTCAAAGAGATCGCTCTGCGCGTGGGGTATGCGGATGCGCTTTATTTCTCGCGGGTCTTTCGAATCGTGCATGACCTTGCCCCCCAACACTATAGAAATTCTCGGAAAGGATGATCTACGGCTGTGGCTCGAAGCATCGACCTTCCCTAGCGGTTGCCTGAGAGCGATCCTGGCTTGATACCCAAGGCCGTTGATGAGAGCTTGAAGGGCGATGTCTGAGAAGGAAATGTTGCAGGGTGATCTTCAGGACCAAGTGGTGAGCGAATACCACTCGGACCTGGGGGTGACCCACAGTCAGATTGTGCGTCTGCCCGGGATCCGCACCCAATCCGGCTACGATCTCAAAGAGCTTCAAATCTCCTATCAAACCTTGGGAAAGCTCTCGCCGAAAAGGGATAACGTAATCCTGATCTGCCACGCTCTTTCTGGCGACGCTCACGTGGCAGGGTTACACGCGGAGACACGTCGGCCGGGTTGGTGGGATTTTCATGTTGGACCTGGTAAAGCAATTGATACCAACCAGTTTTATGTGATTTGTTCCAACGTGCTGGGGGGATGCAGTGGATCCACCGGACCTGCTTCTGCCAACCCGGAAACGGGTCGACCCTATGCCACCAGCTTCCCGCCGGTCACCATCCGGGACATGGTGCGGGCCCAGGTCCAGTTAGTGGATCACCTGGGAATCCCGAAGATCTTTGCGGCCGTGGGAGGTTCCATGGGTGGCATGCAGGCCTTGGCTTGGGCCGTGGATTATCCAGATCGGATTCACGCTTGTATCCCCATCGCGTCGTGCATGGCTCATTCCGCCATGCAGATCGCTTTCAACGAAGTGGGGCGTCAGGCCATCATGGCGGATCCTCACTGGCGGGGAGGTTACTACGACGACCAGCATCGACCGAAGCTGGGTCTGGCCGTGGCACGCATGGTGGGACACGTGACCTACCTGAGCGAATTCGCCATGCACAAGAAGTTCGGACGCCGGCTGCAGCGACCCCCTTCGCCTGAGGACCTCTTTCCCGAGTTCTTCTCGGTGGAAAGCTACCTGCAACACCAGGGCGAAAGTTTTGTGAAACGGTTCGACCCCAACTCCTACCTTTACATTACCAAGGCTTTGGATGGCTTTGATTTGCTGGAGGGTGGTGCGGCACGGGGGGTTTTTGCCGGAGTGAAGGCCCGGTTCCTTGTCATTTCGTTCGAGTCAGATTGGCTCTATTCCCCTGAGCAATCGAGACAGTTGGTGAAGCTCTTGAAACGGTCCAACATCCCCACGACTTATCTGAATCTAGACACACCTTACGGCCATGACTCTTTCCTGATTCGCAACCCGGAGTTTTCCCGGGCTCTGAACCATTTCCTCGCCAGCGAATACCGGAACGTGGTCTCCGCCTCGACCTAACCTAGCCATCAGCAGTTCTGCATGTACGGACAACTCTATCGTCAGGTTTTGGAATGGATACCGGAAAGGTCCAAGGTCCTGGATTTGGGTACGGGCGACGGGGCTTTTCTGGAGCAATTGGTCAAGACCAAGCAGGTCAATGCGGAGGGGGTCGAGCGCAATGCTGAGTTAGTGACCCGCTGCATCTCCCGGGGTGTGGTGGTGCACCAGGGCGAAATCATGGACGGCCTCGATCAATACGGACCACAAGCCTTTGATTACATCCTCTTGCTCGGCACACTGCAGGAACTGATTGACCCGCCTAAAGTCATCCAGGAAGCCTTCCGCGTAGGCAGGCGCATCATCGTATCCTACTCGAATTTCGCCCACTTCCGCGTGCGCCTGCAAATGATGTTCACGGGCAGATCCCCGGTCACCAAATCGTTGCCTTCCCCTTGGTACCGGACTGCGAACACTCGCTTCTTTTCCGTCCTGGATTTTCACGAGTTCTGCCGCGATATGCGGATGCGCGAAATGCGGAGCGCCTATTTCAACCATCATCGGAAGGTTCAATATTGGCCGAACCTTCGGGCTGAGATCGGCGTGTCCATGTTG
The DNA here is from genome assembly GCA_964411985.1 of uncultured Verrucomicrobiota bacterium. Classification (GTDB taxonomy): domain Bacteria; phylum Verrucomicrobiota; class Verrucomicrobiia; order Limisphaerales; family J093; genus CAYPNF01. Next base: position 184,176 of record CAYPNF010000003.1, on the reverse strand, counting down.
GAGTCTGAGAAGGGGTCCGACGAACCGAGTCCCTGAAATCACGGTGCCATGAAGAATCTGTTTTCTTCTCCAAGGCAGCTGCCACGGAGGCGGGTTGCCCTCATCTCTCTTCAACTTCTGCTAGCCGGGTTCGCCAGTCTCTTCATGGTCAGTCATGGCGTGAACGTCGCTGCCGGCGGCAATCCTGGCCAACCCCTCGTCCTTGCCTCGGGCGAGGCTTCGACGGGGCTCGCCAGGCAGGCTCCTGCGGCACTTCGCACGGTGCGCTACCGTCTGTTGGAGGGAAGTCAACTGCTCGATGACTGCCCAATTTGTGACCGGCTCTCGCGTCCAGTCCCCTTGCGCGGCGAGCTGGACCTGGTGCTTGTCAGGGAAACTCCCATCGAGAGTGTCTACGAGATCGCCAATGCCAAGCTGGTCGCAGATCCCGGAACCCAAGGGGAGCGTATCTACGTGGCGACGGGAGAGTATTCCCAGGGAGGGGAAGTCGCGTTGCGCCAACAAATGACTCTGCATTTGAAGACTGAAACGACTGCAGGACCTCCCGTCTCGAAGACCCTTACGAACGCTCTACCTCAACCCGGGAGACTCTGGCCCATGATCGGTATCGACCTGGACGATACGGATCCCACCGAGACTTCCACCTATCACGTCACGATCCTGGCTGCCCCGATACGTGAAATCTGGTTTTCGACCCGGGCCGGACTTACTTCGGGTTCCTTGACCACCAACGGCGTGAGCATCCGCTTTGCGGGGGACGATCTGCTGAGCGAGGCGGGGCGTTTGGTGTGGAGCGGGAAGGCAGCTTTGGAAAAACTGGAATTGGAGATGACTGAGGAAACGCCTGGCGTGGACGTTATCGCGCCCTCCCCCGGAGGAGAGGTGCTGTGGTCCCTGGATGCCCCAGCGACCTCCCCTCTGCTTGGCAAACTGCAGGAGGGTGATGCGCTTTCGAGTCAGCCCAAAGTCTGGAAGACCAACCAGGAGCTGATCGGGAAATTCGGGCTGCAACCGCCAGCCCCGGACCTCGGCTTGGATGCTCTCCAGTCCATGGCCAGCGGGGAAGTGCTGTTCTCGACACGGGCGGACGGCTTCTCGGAGGTGCTGGGCGCATCCATCCATCATGGCGATCTTCTGTCCAACTCCGGCCAGATCAGGCGCACCAACCAGGATTTGGTCAGTCGATTCAAACCTTCTGACCCCAACCGAGACTACGGTTTGGATGCCATCTATGTCTGGTCCAGCGGAGAAGTCTGGTTCTCCGTGGCCGAAGGTTTCGTCGGTTCCTTGGACCAGACGATTACCGATGGCGATCTATTAAGTGATCAAGGGTATGTGGTGATGCGGAATCTGGATCTGTTGGCAAAATTCCAGCCTCTTGAGGACTTGGCGCAGTTCGGCCTGGATAGTCTCATGGTATTGAGCGATGCCGAAGCCAATCCAACCCCCCCGGTCCTCCTTTCTGCAGGCCCCTTGAGCGATGGAAGTGCTTTCCACCTGAAATGGCGCACGCCAGGAAGTGCTGTTCAGGTGGAATTCTCTCCCACAGTCTCAGGCCCCTACCTACCCGTCGCCCCCATTCTGACTGGGACAGAATGCTCCCTCCCTATGGCAGAGGGGTTCTTCCGGCTTCGTCAGTGGTGAACCTTCGCCTACTCCAGAAACTGGTGGTGCATGGCCCGCATGGCCTGCTCCGCCTTGGCGATATCGATCACCACGGAAATCTTGATCTCGCTGGTGGAGATCATGTCAATGTTGACTCCCTCCTTGGCGAGGGTGTCGAACATCCGGGCTGCTACGCCGGAGTGACTGCGCATGCCGACCCCGACGATGGACAGTTTTCCGATTTTCTCGTTGGAGACAAAGGAGCTGAAACCAGCTTCCGCTTTTAGGCCCTCGATCACTTTCTGTGCTTTGAGCAATTCGACTTTGTCGAGCGTGAACGAGAGATCGGTCGTTGGGGAAGGGCTGCTGTGGCTGACATTCTGGACAATCATGTCCACGTTGATGGTAGCGTCCGCCAGAGCCTTGAAGATCCGAGCGGCAATGCCGGGTCGATCGGGTACACCCATCAAGGTGATCTTGGCCTGGTTTTTGTCGAGGGACACGCCGCGTATGACGACGTCTTCCATGCTTTTAGTCTCTTCTTTCACGATGGTTCCGGGGTTGTCGTTCATGCTCGATCGGACCTCAAAAATGACACCGAATTTCTTGGCGAACTCCACTGAACGAAGTTGCATCACCTTGGCGCCCGAGCCGGCCAGCTCCAGCATCTCGTCGTAGGAGATCTCATCCAGTTTGCGGGCGGAAGGGACAATTCGAGGATCGGCGGTATAGACGCCGTCGACGTCGGTGTAGATCTGGCAGAGATCGGCCTTGAGCGCGGCAGCGAGGGCGATGGCTGTCAGGTCCGAACCTCCGCGGCCCAGGGTGGTAATCTGTCCTTCCATGGTTTCCCCTTGAAAACCCGCGACGATCACGACGTTGCCGTTGTCGAGCAGGTTATGAGCTTTCTTGGGGGTGATATTCAGGATTTTGGCCTTCGTATGGACGCGGTCGGTCACGATGCCGGCCTGGGCCCCGGTGAGGGAGACGGCAGGCACGCCAATGGAGTGGAGAGCCATGGCGGTGAGGGCAATCGTGGTCTGCTCGCCCGTGGCCAGCAGCATATCCATTTCCCGTTCGCTCGGCAGGGGCATGACCTCTTTGGCGAGTTTGATGAGGCCATCGGTGACCCCGCTCATGGCCGATACCACCACGACCACTTTGTCGCCCCGCTCCCGGTACTTGGCTACACGGGCAGCCACGTTCTTGATCCGCTCGGGATTGCCGACCGAGGTGCCGCCGAATTTCTGAACAATCAGTGCCATAATGAGTCGTTCAATTCTCTATAAACCAATGACCTTCATGACCGCCTCTTTCGTGGCTTCCACCACCAGGGGAGTGAAACCTGCGTTTTGCATGGCGCAGTCAGGGTCTTTGAGGCCATGACCGGTGAGGGTGACCGTGATCACGCTGCCTGTGGGAATCTGGCCCGCGCGCACGCAGTGGATCAACCCAGCCAGCGGCGCGGTGCTTGCCGGTTCGGCAAAGATCCCATCCGTGCGAGCGATCAGTTTGTACGCTGCCACGATCTCCTCGTCCGTAACCTTGCCAATATGCCCGCCCGACTCCTTGAGCGCAGCGGTGGCACCCTGCCAGCTGGCCGGGTTCCCAATGCGGATCGCCGTGGCCAGCGTGTGCGGTTTCTCGATGGGATGCCCGTCCACGATGGGGGCCGAGCCTGCCGCCTGGAATCCGAACATCCGGGGCAGCCGGTCGGACTTCTTCGCGGCGTGATATTCTTTGTAGCCTTTCCAGTAAGCAGTGATATTCCCGGCGTTGCCGACGGGCAGGAAATGGAAATCGGGCGCCCGCCCCAGCTGGTCGCAGATCTCGAAGGACGCGGTTTTCTGACCTTCGATGCGGAACGGATTGATGCTATTGACCACTTCCACTTTGCCGGTCTCACCCAGTTCCCTCACGATTCGCAAAGCCTCATCGAAATTGCCCTCGACGGCGATCGTGGTGGCTCCGTAGATCAGAGCCTGGGCCAGTTTGCCCAAAGCGATTTTGCCATTCGGCAGGAGCACGATGCACTTCATCTTGGCCCGGGCGGCGTACGCAGCGGCGCTGGCGGAGGTGTTTCCGGTGCTGGCGCAGATGACGATCTGCGATCCGCGTTCCTTGGCCTTGGTGATCGCCATGGTCATGCCGCGGTCTTTGAAACTGCAAGTGGGATTGAGCCCCTCGTACTTGACCCACAACTCAAAGTCGCCACCGATTTCTTTGACAAAGTTATCCACCCGGATCAGCGGCGTGTTGCCTTCGCACAAGCTGATGATCTGCGTCGAGTCGCCCACAGGCAGGTACTCTCGGTAGCGGCGAATGACCCCACCCCAGGCGGTGGGCACTCTTTGCGGTAACGTAGCCTGCGCACTCATTCGAACGACTCCACTCGGATCATGACCGGGGTTGATTTGACAACGGATAGTTTGGAGATCTGGCTGAGCGCCCGGGTCATGGATGCGTTGGGCGCATCGTGCATCATGAGCACCAGCGGAACACTGTCCCCTTCGTGCCCCTCCGGCTGGATTACCGAGGAAATCCCAATGTGGTTGCGGCCAAGAATGGTGGCGACTTTCGCCAGGACCCCGGGCCGGTCCGCCACCGCCAAGCGCACATAATAGCGCGAAATGGCCTTCGCCAACGGCAGGACCTCTCCCGCCTTCTCGTGCGGAACAAACGAGGGGATGCGGTCGCGGGTTCCATGCTTCAAATCGAGCGCGGCGTCCACCAAATCGCTCAACACGGCGCTCGCCGTGGGGTCCTGCCCAGCTCCCCGCCCGTAAAAGAGGGTGTCCCCCACCACGTCGCCACGAACAAACACCGCGTTGAAAGCGTGGTTCACGCTCGCGAGCACGTGGGAATTGGGTACGAGTGCTGGATACACCGCTACGACTACCGGATTCTTCTTGCGGCGTTTCCCTTGCACCGCGGTTTCCATCTTCTTGATCACTCCGAGAAGCTTGATCGTGTACCCCAACTGGGTAGCGTAGCGAATATCGAGCTTGGAGATGTTCCGCACCCCCTCGACGTGAATGTGGTCCGGATGAATCCAGAAACCATGGGCCAGAGAGGCAAGGATGCCAGTCTTGTGCATGGAGTCGAACCCGTCGATATCCAGCGAGGGTTCCGCTTCCGCATATCCGAGCCGTTGGGCGTCCTTGAGAACATCCGCAAACTCGGCTCCTTCCAACTTCATCCGGGTGAGGATGTAATTGCAGGTGCCGTTGACGATGCCGTAGATGTCCTGAATCCGATTGCCAACGAAACCTTCGCGGAGAGCTTTGATGATGGGGATACCCCCGGCAACGCTGGCCTCATAGTAGAGGTTCGTACCGTTGGCGCGGGCGGTGGCAAAGAGTTCCTCTCCGCATTTCGAAAGCAAAGCCTTGTTGGCTGTGATAACCGGCTTTCCCGCGCGCAGCGCGGTCAGGATCATCTCTTTCGCGATCGTGATGCCTCCAGCCAGCTCCGCCACCATTTGGACCTGCGGGTCTTCGACCACACTGCGCCAATCGGTGGTCAAGTATTTGTCCGGAATCTCGACCGACCGAGGTTCGTCGAACGCTTTGACCGCGATCTTGAGCAGGTTGATTTTGACCCCTGCTCGGGAAGAGAGAAGACTGCCGTTACGCTGCAGGGCTTGGAACACCCCACCGCCAACGGTGCCGCCACCGATCATGCCCAGATTCACCGCATACATACAACGCGCCGAATATGGCACAAACGGTCCTTCAGGACAATACGTATTTCTACTTCGTCGCGACCAGGTTTCAGTTTTTCTTGTACCCCTCATCTGTAACATGCTCATAATCAATTTTCTAAAATGTAGAAATTGACATTATCACCGGGATGTCAAAATATTCCTAATACATGAGCACAACAGCTTTTCCAGCCGAGTTTTCGGGCGTCAGCGTCTCCACCAAGGCCAATATCTATTTCGACGGCAAAGTGGTGAGCCACAGCGTGAAGATGTCCGATGGATCCAAGAAAACCCTCGGCCTCATTTACCCGGGATCTTTTCACTTTGGGACTGCCGCTCCTGAGCGCATGGAGATTGTCGCTGGGGTCTGTCGGGTCAAGCTCGACGGACAAAGCGAAAGCCAGAGGTACGGGGTGGGGCAATCATTCGATGTCCCGGGCAAATCGGGCTTCGATATTTCCGTGGCGGAGGGTATTTGCGAGTACATCTGCTCTTTCCTCCCGGCAGCTTGAAGCGGACGGTGGTTCCCAGCGGTGTCTTGGATTCGACAGGGAGCCGCTGCCCGGATGCCCCCTGGCTCCCTCGGCGTTGCGCACTTCGACCAAAGCGGAGAATGAAGTCAGCTGAGCGCGTGGGCGAACGAGAGCACGGCACTGGCAAACCAACCCAGCCAACCCAAGGACCAGGCGGTGATGCGGAGGACGCCCTGAAAGCGTTGCGAGGGAAGTGGGACGAATTGGAGCAGGGCACCCGCCAGGGGAAATGCCGCCGCGTAAGGCAGTAGCTTGACGGAAAAACTCAGGCAGCAGGACTGAAGATGACGGGCGATGGCCCCTGCGAACGGGCCGGTCACGACTCCCACGGTGGCGGCAACGTTCCAATTACTGCGTTGATCCCCTTCGCTTTGCCGAATCAGGATGAGAACGGTCAGGGAGGCAAACAGCAGGTAGAGGCCGAGGAAGATCCGGAGGTGTGTGCGGGTAAAGTTCCTGCACAGCCGGCCTCCCATAGTCTGAGTTCGGCTACAAGGCTGGTTGTCGATGGTCATGGCTTTGGGGAACAGCGCCAGGGCCTATGGAGTCTCTCCGTGGCTCGCGAGACTGCCATCCTGCATTGTTCCTCCTAACATGCTAACGAACCCGGCCTAAAGGTTACGGAGTGGCTGCAGGGATCCGGGCGTATTGTATCTGGGAGGGGTGGGGAGTCTGCAGTTTGCATTACGTCAGGGGGCTTGCAGAGAGCCTCGCGCCTGTTTGATGCGCCACAAGAGCCAGGTGATCTCTTCGTGGAAGGACCGCCTGGAGGGGTACGCCAAGCAGGGCTGAGAGTTCTTAAGCAGAAACGCCCCTCGGTTGAGGATGGCCTTGGGGGCGTGGGCGCAGATTCCTTTGGTCAAGCTGCTGAATAGCGCTTGGGGTTCTCTCCCTTGGTCAGGCGCAGAACGGGGAGTCAGCAATTGCTCTGCTCGCACGGAGTAGCGGGTGGTTCCGCCACCCATCACGATTTCGAGGACGAGCTCAAGGGGGGGCTCACCATGGGCATCGATCGGAGGAGTGGGCGAAGGGGGGGGCGTGGAGCCGAAGCCAGGAACCGTGGTGCGAGGGAAGGCGGGGGAGGGGGTGGTGGCCACGTTCCCAGCTGCAACCAATAGGAGTTGACGCCATTCCAGCGTGATCGGTCTGTTCAGGGGGTCCAGGATGACCAAACCGCCAGCCTGGCATTCGAGCTTGCGCAGGAACTTGGTGGCCGGGAGTTGGGGAAGCTGGTCTTGAGCCACCACTTGGGTCTCAACTCCCTGATTCTGCAACGATAACTGCAGGGAAGAGGCGTCGCCGATTTCCAGTTCACGCACCAAAACGCCATAGGCGTCCATCGCCACGAAATGGGCGTCTGCCGCAGTCATTCTGGCCGATCCGCGAAAGGCCGCCCTGAGCTGTTCCACGGAGATCGGATCCAGGCTGGTCTGAACGAGCGCGAATTTCATGGCTGGCGGAAGGTGGGGCGGGTTTCGGCCTTATCGAGGGCAGATCCGGGACCAACAAAGGGAAAGGGCGGCCCGCTTTGGGCCGCCCTTGAGAGCGATGATTCTGGGTTGCTTACTTCTTCACCGGGATCGGCACGACCGCCGAGAGCATGCCCATCTTGGCGCAAACGAAGTAGACCACGGTGCCGACGATGAAAGCGGCAACGGGCGCGGCAGGCACCTGTGCGATGTTGAGAATCGGCAGGATGCCGACGAAGAACCCAAGAGCCCAGGCGATCCAGCCTGCGGGGTTGAACCCAGCGCGAGGGCCAGTCCATTTTCCATCATTGAGCAGGTAATCGACCATCATGGCACCGCAGATCGGGCCGAAGGAGGCGCCGATGATCTGGAAGACGATGATGGCTTTGCCAGCCAACCCGGTGATGGCCAGGATGATGCTGACTGCGGTACCGATGCCGACGGAGACGAACGGATTCACTTGCGGAAGGGTGGTCTTGAAGCTGTTGGCAGCGATGAACGAGGAGAAACAGGCGGGCGGGAAGGCCGCAACCGCCAGCAGGAACATCATCCACTTGGCGGCGTCCTTGCCCATGACAACCGTGATCAGGTTAAAGGAATCGAGGATGAAGCCCTTCTTTTCCATCCCGGCGGCGATGGCCGCGTTGCGGAGACTTTCGTTGCCGTAAACGCCTGCGACAATCAGGATGGAGATGCCCGCGGTCACGAGGATCGCGAGGGCGATACCAACGATGCCGCCCATACTCACGTCTTTGCTATTGCGAGTGCTCTGGGCAATGTCGACGCCAGCAGCGCCTGCGGTGGCGAAGAAGCCAACCACGTAGGTGAGGATCAGCGCAATGACACCGATGGTCCCGAGCGGGGCCGCAGCGGTCGGGGCGAGGGTCTTATGGGCATCAATGAGGGTCTGCGGGTTGAAACTGCCGACTCCACCGAGTGTCTTGGCCAACATGACGATCAAGATGGTGAGCGGAATGAGTGGCAAGTAGGTGGAGACGCGAGCCACGTACTGGATGCCCTTGAGACCCACGAACGCGGCAAGAACGCCCCATACCACCATGATGGCTTTAACGCCCGTACTAGCGGCATCCATACCGAAGAAAGCACCCACCGCCTGGGCGGAGAAGTAAACGTTCACACCCAGCCAACCGAACTGCAGGACGCCCATGAGGAACCCGGGCATCAGGAAACCACCCTGAGCACCGAAGGTGGAGGTGCCCACGATGTAGAGGGGCAGCCCCGTCTTCATACCCAGCAAACCGGGCACCATGTAAAACAGGAAATGGCAGACTAGCGCGGACAGAAGCAGGCCAAAAAGCGCCACTCCCACGCCTTGCGTGAGGGTACCGCCAAGGCTGCCCGCCTTGGCCGCGTCTTGCCAAAACACGAACCACAGGAAAATGCCTGCGTACGTGGGGGCAACGTTTTTTGTCCAAGGTGCGCGCTTGTCAGTGCCTAGGGGGGTGGCACTCGTGATGTAGCCAGGTAATTGACTCGTATTTGTCTCAGGGTTACTCATGCCTTCCCTTATCGCTAATTCTGATAGATTCGCAAGTCTAAAAGCAAACTCTCGAATCGAGTGCGCATCTCATCCTCTGCCTACGATGCGGCGAAGTAGGACGGAGTCATCTCACAATTCAACAATGCGAGCACTTGACCCCAAATGGCTTCTTCCGACACCCCAGCCTCGGCACTCGACGACGATCGCGATGTGACCCAACGGGTGTTCCCTCTTTACTCCGGAACCTTTTGACCGCGAGATCGCGCTTCTACAGACTTCTCCCTCAATGAAACGAAACGCTTTAGGGTTGCTCCTCGCTCTGTTGTTGGCGTCCCCGGTCGCGCTTCATGGGGCCGAAGCCGTGCCTGCGACCTCATCCTACGCGCCCAATCCAAAGACAGCTGAGGAACTGCGGATTCGTGACGGGCTGCCCAACTTCTTTGCGAAGTTGGCCAAGGGCGGACCGGTGCGCATTGCCTACTTGGGCGGCAGCATCACGGCCGCCGAGGGTTGGCGACCCAAGAGTTTTGCGTGGTTCATGGCACAATACCCCCACGCCGAGCTCTTGGAGATCAACGCCGCGATTTCGGGAACCGGGTCCGATTATGGCGCCTGTCGAATCGCCGCGGACGTGCTGTCCAAGAGTCCAGACCTGATATTCCTGGAGCATCGGGTCAACGGCGGCGGCGGATTCGAAGCCAAGTCGGTGGAGGGGATCGTGCGACAGGTGTGGACGAAAGATCCGCGTATGGATATCTGCCTCGTGTACACCATTTCGCAGGGAATGCTCAAGGAATTGCAGGCCGGGAATCAGACTCCGTTCGGCGCGATCATGGAAACCGTCGCCAACGCCTACCGGATCCCTTCGATCGATCTTGGGGTGGAAATTGCCAAACGTGAGAAAATTGGCGAGCTCGTATTCAAGAGCGACGCCACCGTGGCTGGGAAGCTCGTCTTTTCCAAGGACGGCGTACATCCCGCCAGCGAGGGTCACGATCTCTATCGAGAGGTCATTTCCCGTTCTATGCTCGCGATGCAGCGCGCGGGCCAACCGCACGCACATCCGCTTCCGACCTCGCTGGAACCCAACTGTTGGGAGACTGCATCGTTGGTTCCGATCACCCGCGCGTTGTTGAGTCCGGGTTGGAAAGCCGTGGAGGCGAAAACGGACCCCATCTATCGAGAAGACTTGGGCCGTACCGATGCGATGCTGCGCGGTGCAGTGAAATGCGACCAGGCGGGTGAGACGATCACTTTTCAATGGAACGGCACCATCCTCGGTTTCAGCGATATCCCGCAAGGCAGCGGCATGGAAATCGAGGTTTCGATCGACCAAGCCCAACCGCCGGTCACCATCCAACGCCCTCAAACCGACAGCGCCCGTCACTATGCCCGCTTCTTTTATCTGCCCGAGCAAGCCCCGGGGCAGCATACTGCCGTGCTGCGAGTCAAAAGATTGCCCGAAGGCATGTCCTTCTACGCTGGACAAATCCTGGTCATCGGTAGCGTGGTGGCTCCTGCCGTCACGCCCGCCCCCACGGCGCTTCCCGGCAAGGGGCTTGCGCAGCATGATTTCTTTTACGCCGGCGAAGCCAAAGAGGAGAACATGTATATCGTCAAGGGTGGCGCTATCACCTGGTCCTATACTCATCCCGGGAGAGGTGAGATCAGCGATGCCCTGCTGCTGCCCAACCACAACGTGCTTTTTGCGCACCAGTATGGCATCACTGAGGTCACTGCTGACAAACAGGTGGTTTGGAATTATGACGCCCCGGCAAACACCGAAATCCATACCGCACAGCCCTTCAGTAGCAATAGCGTCTGGTTCGTCCAAAACGGGGATCCGGCTAAGTTCATGATCGTGAACAAAACGAGTGGAAAGACCGAGCGCGAGTTCATCCTTCCTGTAAAGAACCCCAAGGGGGTGCACGGCCAGTTCCGCCAGGCCCGCATGACTTCGGCCGGCAACCTGTTGGTGGCGCATATGGACCTCGGTAAAGCCGTGGAATACGACCTGAATGGGAATGCACTTTGGTCAGCCGAGGTGCCGGGCATCTGGTCGGCCAAACCGCTTCCAAGCGGGAACATTCTCGCCACCAGTAATCGAGGCTTTGTCCGCGAACTCAATCGGCAGGGCCAAACGGTTTGGGAGTGGACCCCAGCGGATGCCCCGGGCTACCCAATGCCTAACTTGCAGACGGCCACTCGCCTGGCCAATGGCAACACGATTATCAACAATTGGTTTAACCAGTGGTCGGACACCAAACTGGACCGAGCCAACCCGCCAGTTCAGGCAATCGAAGTAACCATGGAGAAGCAGGTCGTTTGGGTTTTACGCTCTTGGACGCCTCCGGCAGACCTGGGCCCGTCGACTACGATCCAGATTCTCGATGAGCCCAACTTGCCCTGACAGGCTCGAATCAGGCGCGGTTAAACCGCGCACCGCCAACCGATCTCGCCCAGCCACGTCTGCAGCGATGCCAGTAACTCTTTCATGATAACATGGGTACGAATCGGATAATTCGAAGACGGTTATGACCGATTTGCCAATAGTCAGCTGAATCGGCGATACAACACTCAGGCGTGGTCGCAGCCTCTGCCTGAGGAATCCAGTCTCAGTACCGGCCTACCCCCCCAAGCAGGTCAGTATTGTCCCACCTCAACAGGCTTCTCCTCGGCGATGCAGCGCAGGCGTGCTTCATATTCCTTAAGCCATTGCGCACGTCGCTCTGGCGTGACGCGGGCTGGGCCAAAACAGAGGTGCGGTGCCAGCACCTCAAAGCCGGTAAACTGCAGCATTCCTCGCTGGATGGGGCGAAGGATCGCATGGATGTCCCCATTCCAACCACCCTTCTCATAGGCCGACTCCGGGCCGCCGGTCGTCACGGAGAGAAGGGCTCGTTTCCCTCGGAACACGCCGTTCTCGTAGAACCGATCGCCGCCATAGACGCGCCCCATGGCAAAAACCCGATCCACCCAGCCCTTGAGAATGCCTGGAACGCCAAACCACCAGAGCGGAAACTGCCAGATCATTAGGTCGCACCACTCCACTTTTTGCAGTTCCGCCTCCACCTCCGGCGCGAATCCTCCGGCTTCGGTAGCGTGCATCTCTTCGATCTGCTGTTTGAAGTACTGGGAATCCTTCACCGTGGTGAAATTACGGCGGTCGGAGACCGGACAGAACTGCATCGTGTGAAGATCACTGGTGCGGACTTCGTGGCCAGTGGCACGCAAGGTGTCCGCGGCCGCACGGAACATCGCGCCGTTGAAACTCATCGGTTCCGCGTGCGCTAGGATGATGAATGCTTTCATGCTGAAGACCATTCTATCGCGCTGGAGTGCAGGTTGCGACAAAAAGGTCTCGTCTCCCGGCAGCCGGCTGAATTGATTCCCTCGTCCTCAGCCTGTTGCCCAGGACTTGGTCAGCGAGCAAGAGACCCATCTGCCTCCATAGGGGATCGAGCCCCGAGCCTAAAGCCTGGATCTCCCCTCCCAAGCTCTGTTGGGAGCGGGAACGCAGGTCTCCCAGCGACTTGTCAATCTGCCCGGTTTCGATCTCGTCAATGAGTCTTGGGAAACCCTCGGCAAAACGGCCCAGCCGCACCCTCAGATCGCGGAGGTGCTGGCCAGCCATCCAACTGTCCGACAGGTGACAGCGGCCCTAAGAAAGAGGCGACCCAAATGACCCCAACCCCCGGCTTGAGGTTTGCGCATTCCCGCTTTGCTCCAACTGCGAACTCCAAATCAGCGTTTCCAAACCCCCTGGTGTCCCCTAAACCTGTGACCAGTCCTCCACGGCCAAGCCCTCAATGCCGATAAAATGGCGAACGTTGAGAGTGGCTAGAACCAGGCTGTGCGTTTTCGCCGTGGCGGCGATCAGTAAATCGAAGTCCGAGGCCGCGATTCCTTTCTTGCGGCAGGCGGCCTTGATCTTGCTGAACGTCACAACTACTGCTGAATCCACGGGCAGAAGCTGGAGGCGGTCTTTGAGCAACTGATCATATTGGGCCCGCAGCCTGTCGGACTGCTTCAATTCGAGTCCGTAAAGAAGTTCGGCTTCGCAGATGGCAGAGATGGCGAGGGCTTCGTCGCCAAGATCCCGCCAACGCTGCTCCACAGCCCGCAGTGGCTTCGGTTTGATGGGCTGGCAATAGACGGAGGTGTCGATGAGATGAGAAGGCATAGGTCAAATACAGAGTGCCTTTTTTCAGGTCTCCCTCAACCCGATGGAGTAGGGACCTGGGGCAAGCGTGCCATGTTAGTCGCCCAAGGGATCGCGCCAGGTTTGTTTCTCGCGCTTCGGCAAGCTAAAGTCCTCGGTAAAACGACCGTTCTTCTTCTCGAAGTCGGCACGGCGATCCCATACCGAGACCGGCCTGCCCTTGGGGACAGGGATCGGCTGAATCGTTACCAGCGGTTTGCCGCGCCGTGTCACGACAACCGCAACTCCGGTTGTGGCAACGCGTTCGCAGATTTCTGAAAACGTCGTCTTTGCTTCAAACAACCCAATCGCATTCATGACATTAACCTACTAGTCAACTAGTTGCTGACAAGGGAAAACAGCCCGGCCGCAGGAATCTCAAAATGAAAGCCGGTTCGTCGATGTGTCCGTGGCCGGGAGTGACTTGGCTTACGGCGATGGGTGTCAAATGAGACTGACTAGTCCCCACCACCCATCCCACGGTCCAACCGGTGACAGCGATCAAAACCATTCGGTCCAAAAAGGAATCTTGGATGCCTTTCCCAGACAGCTCGCTCAGGACGTCCCAATTGGGCGAATGCTCCGACAGGCGGACCCATTCGATCCCTGCAACCTCCCGGATCATCCCAAACTCCTCAATGACGAGTAAGGAGCAACCAGGGGGCTTGTTGAGACTAGGGGGTGAGCGTTGACCTTATTTATCTGCTCAAGAATGGGGTAACCTGTTGATGGCCAACTGAGTGGAGCGGGTGAAGGGAATCGAATCCTGAACGTTTTTTCGACAACTTTCGTAACTGTGCTATGGCTTGCAACTTCCAGACCATCGCGTTCACTCACAAAATGCACAGAATTGCATCAAAACGCAGTTTTGCTGTCACTAAACGTCACTAAACCTGTTACCGGAAACCATTCCTGAGCAACCAGAATGCGTGTCGGCTTGGACTACAACTATCCCTTTTCTTGGGCCGGCATTTGCAATAGCACCGGGCTCCAGCCTTACTTTGAACAGTTCCTCGGCGGTGTACCGCCTTGGGAACCTGGTAGTTTAAGGGCGTATGCAGCCACCGCGTTTTGAGCACAATGATCCTCCTCCGTCGGCACTATGGTATCAAGGAATTGCAGCGGTGCGGTTTCCTGGCGGTGGGCAAGATTTCAATCTGGAACGAGCCGTGGAGACCCTCGGACACTCTGGATCGCCTAGGTCCCTCAGATCGCCCGCCGGCTCCTTAGCCTTGGGAGGAGCCTCTTGAGAGGCGCTTGCTGCCAGTTTGCATGAAGGATCGGTCGCCACTAAGCCACCCTCGGGCAGCGGCGAAGCGTACCATTTCCACACGACTCCGTAGACCTAGTTTTTCTGCGACGCGGGTCTTGTAGGTTTCAACGGTCTTGCTGCTGATGTTCAACTCGGCCCCGATCTCCTTGGTGGTGTGACCCCAGGCAATACCGCGAAGCACTTTCTCTTCGCGCTCGCTTAACTCACCATGTTGGTGTTCTGCCTCCGCCGTCAGGTCTCTTGATGGGCCGGCGAGCGCCTTCGCGGCCAGCGCAGCATCGACGTGAATTCCACCCTCGGCCACCTTCCGGATCGCTTGGATCAGCTCTGCGGAAGCCGAGCGTTTCAGTACGAAGCCGCCTGCCTTTGCCTGGCAAACCTGTCGCAGGTAAACCTCGTCTTCATGGCTTGTGAGAACCAGCACCTTCATCTCGGGCATTTCCGCCTTGATAGACGCGATGGCCTGCAAACCATTCAAGCCCGGCATCGAGAGATCCATGACGACCACGTCCGGACGAAGTTCCCTTGTCCTCTGCACAGCTTCAACTCCGTTGCTAGCCTCGCCGACGATCTCCATGTCGTCGCGGCCGCCAATAACCAGCTTCAAGCCATCGCGCAGCATCTTGTGGTCGTCAGCCAGGAGGATCCGGAGCTTGCTCATAGAGGGTCAGAGCCGTCCGTTTTGTTCTGAAAGGGCAGGCGCATGTAGACCACTGTACCCTTCCCAACGCTCGACTCGAAGGAAATCGTTCCCTCAAGGAGGGCGACGCGCTCTCGCATGCCGAGGAGACCGAGCCGGTTGCTGGGTTGGTTGTTGCTGTTCTGGTGGTTCTGCTCGTCGAAACCAACGCCGTTGTCCTCAATAATCAACGAAATATCTCCGGGTCGACGTTCCAGAACGACGCTGACTTGAGTGGCCTTGGCATGCTTCAGGACATTGTTGAGCGCCTCCTGGGTGAGGCGGAAGAGGGTGGTCTCGACCCTGGGCGGCAGCCTCAGCGATTCCATGCCGTGAGTCTGAAAGTCCGAGGAGACACCTGAGTGCTTGGACCAGTCTAAGACGTAACGCTCAATGGCAGCGGCGATCCCGAAATCGTCCAATGCAGGCGGGCGCAATTCCCAGGCAAGGCGATGCATGCTCCGGATTACCTGCGAAGTTAAATCCTCAAGCGCCCCCAAGCGTTGGTGCGCCTCGGCCGGAAGCGATGCGGTTCCCTTGACAAGGCCCAGGCCCATCTTCAGCACGTTCAGTTCCTGGCCCATCTGATCATGCAGTTCGCGCGAAATACGGCCCCTTTCGTTTTCCTGGACGTCCACCACCCGTCCCAGCATTTGGGAAAGCGCGCGTTCGGTTTCGCGGCGCTCGGCCACCAGGGCGGCAACGCTCAGGCTCAAGACGGAGCAAAACGCCACGAATCCCTGGTGCGCCATCAGGGCTTGATGGGGGTAGATTCTGGCAAAGAAACCGTATCCATGAATCGTGCCCCACAGAGCCGCGCTACCTAGGATGACCGACACCAAGGTCGTGCCTCGGCAGCCGAATCGGAAAGCGGCCCAAATCGAGAAAGGCAAACAGAGGTGGGGAAGGAGATATCCTTCGCCGGAAACAGGGGAGAACGGCCCGAACACCATTGCAGAAACGAGTATCAGACTCAGCAACAAACCACCGAACTCGATCACCCGAGGCCAGTGCACGCGAAAAGTCCCCGACCTGGACCAAACTACCACCAACGGAGTCACCGTTAGGACGCTCATGCTTTCGCCCAGCCAGCAGATGAAGAATGTAGAGGGATCCTTCGTCCAAAAGGGAAAGGACTCAATGCCAATCTCGGCGACCCCCATCGGTGGACTCATCAGAGGGGAGAGTACCCCAGCCAAGATCGTAAATCGGGCGAGATCAGTGGCCTGTTCATAGAAGCGTATTCCCCCGGCGAACCGGTTGGTTAGCCAAGCACCCAAGAGGCCCTCGAAGGTATTTCCCGCGGCGGTAGCTAGAATGAGCGCTGGATGAGCTCCCGTCGAGAAGCCGACGAAGCAAGCGCCGAGGAGAATCGCTGGCCAAATTCGGTACCCGAGGATGAGTGGGGCGGCAATTGCCAATCCGGCTGGCGGCCAGGAAGCCGCAGCCCCGGTGTGGCCCAACTGGAGTCCTAGCTTACCAAGCAGAAAGTAGCCCGCCGCAACAAACACAATCTCAGCCACATAGCGGACGGAGAAAACGGACCCCCATCTCGACAAACCGCGTTTGCCGCTTCCGCCCTGGACCAGCAAACTCCTTCCCGCCGCAGGGCTTGCAGCGGGAGGAACGTTGGAACCAGGAGCAGCAACGGTTACAGCTATGTTGGCCATGCTTCTAAGCAAACAAGGACACAGTGAGTTTGAAATTAGTCCAAACTCAACCACACATTAGGATTATCTTAGCATACTGTCTTGGCAACGTCAAAGCGCGGTGGAGCTCTCCAGTGCGTCGGCTCAAGTAATGTGGCGCGAAAGTGTTAGAAGTAATCGAGCGTAGCGCTGGAGATGTTTTTCCGATTCGGGGTGTCCGCATTTTTCCCTACACACACTCTGTCTTTCCTGACTGTTTGTTATAGTCACAATGATGAAAACTTAATCCGCTTGAAAACAGTTCTTTGCGGGTGAAGACCCACAGGGAGCCTAACGGAATCGAGATGCGAACAGAACCAAACCGGGCGATAGCAGGATCCAGCCAACCCAAGTACTCGGAGTGCTGGCTTGGAGCGCACGCGCTCGCGCCGCGAGAGAACCACGGATCGATCCATAACCAGACGGCAGAGACCCGCCCCAAGCCAGGAGTCAGGTGAACCAGCAACGACATGAAATCCCTATGAAGCGAAACCGCGACGTAACCTCCCTTTCTAGTTCCAACCCGAAGTGCCTCACGAGGGTGTTTCGCCGAGTTGTTTCCGGCCTTGCTGTGGTCCTTGCCGCAGCGAGCGCCATGGCGCTCGACGTAACCGTCGTGAGTAGTGCAGGTGGAAACGTGAGCAACTTCCGCTGGCTGTTGGAAGAGGACAACACCGCCCCCGGTGTTCCGGGCAGCCCTTCGAGCGAGAGCATCTCCCTCATCATCCACAAGAGCCATGCCCCGGTGGTGGCTACCGGCACTGGCGCGTCCATCACCATCCCCGGACCTAATAACACGGTGGTAGACCCAGCGAGCACCGGCAAACGCTACCTGCTATCCGTGCTCGCCGAGGGTTACTCCTTGGGCGGCGCCAGCGTGGCGGCCGGGCAGACCTCGGTGCGGGTGGTGCTGAACGCCCACGAGATTCCCACCGCCCAGATCAGTGTGTTGGCTTTCAACGACAATAACCCCATCAACAACGTACCCGATGCTGGCGAGGCAGGCATCCCTGGATGCAAGGTGGTGTTGAGCGACTTCCTCGGCGGCCCGATCCTGACCGACACGTTCGGCAACCCGTTGGGCACGACCTACCGGATGACTGCCGGGGAATTCGACATGGTGGACGGTGCTCCCGTGGTGCTTACGCGTGGGAGCGGCGCCGTCTACACGGACGCGAACGGCAAGGCGCTCATCAAGAATCTGGCGATGGGGAAATATGGCGTTCAGGTCATCCCTCCCCACGGGTCCGATTGGACTGGCGGGCATGGCAGTTCGCCGAAGGTCGGGGGCGCCTGGAGTCAAACCTCTACCATCGAGGGAACTCCGACAGTGGATGCATGGGTGAAGGCGAATGAACCCAGAGTCTTCACAGAAGGCTTCGGCCCGGGCACCTATCACACGTTTTTCGGGTTTGTCGATCCGACCAAGTTGGCTGGCTTGCCAGCCACGGCAAGGCCTATCACTGTTACGGGCACCCTGAGGTACAACCACTTTACCCGGCCACCTCAGGGGGCACAAACGAGCGTTGGGCCCGCTGTCACGGAAGCGTGGGTTGGATTGAACGCCTTGAACCCCCTCGGCGCAGCCGGACCCGGGTTGTATGCTGCCCCGTGCGATCCTGACACTGGGAGCTTCAGTATTGGCAATGTGCCGCCCGGCACGTATCAGCTGGTGAGTTGGGACAAGCCGTTGGATGCCTTATTTGGGATCCGTACCATCACGGTGCCCAACCAACCGGCAAACACTACCTACTCTCTGGGCAATGTACTGTCGTTTCGGTGGTTTGGCACCTATGAGGGTAGCGTGTTCTATGATCACGATGCGGATGGATTCAGGGACCCCAATGATCAAGGGATGGCGCAACAGACGCTCAACCTCCGTTGGCGCGACGGCACGGTCTACATGTCCACATTGACCGACAGTCTCGGTGAGTTCGCGATGTCCGAGGTCTTCCCATTCTTCAAGTGGTTGGTAGCGGAGGTCGATTTTGCCCGCTTCAAGCCCACCGGCATGACTGCGGTAGTGGATGAAGGTGGCGACATTCCGCCGGAGAATGGCTGGACAATGCCATCGGAAGGTGTGCGCAATCCGCAACCACAGTACCAGACCAACCCAGATGGCACGATCAATCTCGCTGCTCCCATTCTAAACCCAAATACGGGCAACAACCTCTCCCGCACGGAATTGTCCACGGACCCAGCTGCACCACTCCTCTTGGAAGCCGTGCATCTGTTCCTGAACCAGAACAGCAGGATCGACTGGGGCAAGATTAACTACGGTCCCAACGAGAATGGTGGCATCGCTGGCATCGTTGGCTACGGCACCACCCGCGCCGAGGAAGATCCTCGCACCGGCACCATCGATCCGTGGGAAGCCGGGGTTCCCCGCGTTCAAGTGGTCCTTTATAGTGATGCCAACGCGGACAAGATCATCGACGATATGGACGGAGACGGCGGCGTGACTCTTGCGGACATCGATAATCATCCCATCGGATGGCGTGATGGCGGGCTGCCCGGGCCAGAGGATGTTGATCGCAACGGAAACACCGTGTTCGACGCAGGTGACGCCATTCAGATTGCCTGGACGGACAGCTGGGACGACAGTCCGCCAACCGGCGCACTCCAACCCAATCCACCGGTGGTTTTGGGCAAACCGATCGTTGGAAACGACAACTTTGCCACCTGGAACCAAACGCGCGAAGGCGTCTTTGACGGTGGCTACTGCTTCGGCTCCTATTACCCTGATGGTCTGACCAAGTTCAAAGCGGGGACAGGGCGTCCTTCAAAAGACTACCTGGCGTCCGGCATGTACGTGGTTCAAGCCTGCCCACCGAGTGGGTACCTGATCCAAACGGAAGAGAGCTTCAACGTCACGTTTGGGGATGCTTACAAACCGAGCAAGCTGCTGCTCGCTCCGGAGTTGGTCGGAACCCCTGCCAACCATGCGAACGACACTCTTCTGGCAAGAATTCTGCCGGCTGTTCGCAGCACCGGCACGGATCCGAATCTATTTTTGGTCCCGGCTGAACTCAGTCTCTTTCCGGGAACACCATGCAGTTTCGCCGGCCAGGAGCGTCCGATCGCGGACATGAAGTGGGTCCGTGTAGCCGACGGCAAGAATGCCGCCGCTGATTTCCATATCTATACCGAGGTACCCAAGGGGACGCGCGTAGCGGGCTTCGTGCTGAACGACCTCACTGCTGAGTTCAATCCCGCCACGCCGCTCTACGGTGAAAAGGCTCCCCCGGGTTTTCTGCCCATCTCGTTCCGCGATTGGGCTGGCCACGAAATAGCGCGCACTTACAGCGACGAATACGGGAGTTACGAGGCGTTGTTGCCCTCGACGTATAACGTTGCCGCCCCGTGCCCGAGCGGCGTTGCGCCCCAGATGCTTACCTTGACTTTGAACGATCCCACCATGCCCGATCCCGCCAACCCTGGTCGGCGCATACCCGATCCGTACTATAACCCATCCTATTCCACGACCCCGTGGACCCTTCACTACTACCCTGGAACATTGCTCTACGCGGATACCCCCATTGTGCCGACCGGCGGTTTCGTAGGCGGGCCGAATAAGCAGTTGGACACAGAGCCAACCGATGGAACTCCGGTCATCAAGGACGTCACCGTGGGACCCATCGGAGCGCTCACCTACCCCGGGCCCTATGTGCCCGCTGGCACGGATGGGGCTGGGGTTCAGACTCGTGTCGTGAACATCACCTCTCTGGGGAGCACGCAGGTGCCCAACCCGAATTACATCAACGGAGCGCCGGCTTCCGTACCGCCTACCATAGTTCGGGATTTTGGATTTGGCACCCACACGGTTGGGGATGGCGGATCGGTGACAATCAACGGCGTGGCGGTTGCTGAAGCCAACATTGTGGAATGGACCGATGCACGAATTCGGGTTCGCATTCAGGGCGCACTGTCGGCGGGTGCCTCAGGGCAGCTGATGGTGACTCGCGGAGATACCGACAAAACCACCCCGATTGGCATAACTCTGACTCGCGGGGCGAATTCGGACACCTACGCGGTGCGGGTAGTGACCCCCGTCGATCCCTCCGTTCAGCCCCTCGCGACCCCGATTCAGGATGTGATCGACGCCGCGAACCCTGGCGATTTGATCCTTGTTCCTCCGAGCCAATGGGAGTACGCCGAGAATCCCATCCTCTACAAGGCGGTGCGGCTGCAGGGAGCGGGCTTGAGCTCCATGATCAATGCGAATCCGAATCCCTCGGAACGCCTGGATGCCTGGCACGCCAAGGCCTCCACCATCTTGAACGGCAATGCTACCGCGGGCGATCCCTTCACCGCGACGGAAGCTGCGGGAGTGACGGTGATTGGAAATGCAGCCTTCGCCAATCGCGCCTCCCGAATCGATGGCTTCATGATCAAGGGAGCCATTGCGGGCGGTGGTATCAATGTTTGGAACGGAGCGGCCAACCTGCGCATCAGCAACAACCGGATCACCGGAAATCAGGGGAGTCTCTCCGGTGGCATCGGCATTGGTGACCAGGCGCAGGCAGGTATCGTGTACGACAATCCGGATATAACGATCGAGTACAACCAGATTATCAAGAATGGCGGCGTGACCGGCGGTGGCGGTGTCAGCGTCTTCAATGGTGCGTCTGGCTATAGGATTCGAAACAACTATATCGTGGGGAACTTCACGCGGGGCAGTGGTGGCGGCATCTCGCACGAGGGTCGGAGCCCCGGCGGTTTGATTGCTAACAACGTCATTGCCTTCAATGAAACTTACTACGGAGTCCCCGCAGGTGGGGTTGCGGTGAGTGGTGATGGTGCTGGTATCTTCTTGGCTGGCGAAATCGCTGCCGGAACCGGCCTCAGCGAGGGTGCTGGATCGGTGACTGTCGCCAACAATCTCATCCAAGGCAACCTGGCTGGCACCGGACACGGAGGTGGCATCCGAGCTGCCGGATTCAATGGGGCTGACGTCGAGGCCAGCGGGAACCAAAACAATTGGTACCGGTTGAACATCTTCAACAACATCATCGTGAACAACGTCGCCGGCTACTCTGGCGGTGGCATTTCCCTCCAAGATGCCACCCGCGTCTATATTCAGAACAACACGATTGCCTGGAACGATTCGACGGCGACCGCTCTCGCGGCTTTCACGACCGATCCGGACTTATCCACCCCACAAGGAGCCGGCTTGGTGACCCATACGCACTCCACTGCGCTGATGGCTGCACGCACACCTGCCATCTCTCAGGCGTACTGTGACCCGGTGTTGGAGAACAACATCCTCTTTCACAATCGGTCGTTCCAGTACAGTACAGCCTCCGGAGGAAGTTTGGTGCCTGACCCTGTTGGTCCCGCTTCGGGCTGGGTCTATAATGACTTGCAGGTCGCCGAGGGCGGAGGCTTGCTACTGCACCCCACCTATTGTGTGTTGTCACCCGGGACCGTTGGATACGGCCCCGTGGGTACCACTCACAACGTGAAGGTGAATCCCTTGTTCCTGGATCAATACATCAACGACCTTGCCACCGCGAAGGTTATCGATGAAGCCGGCAATAACATCTCGGTGCGCTCGTCGCCCATCAGCCTCTTCAAGCTCAATGGTACGCCCCTGGGTAACTACCATATCGTGGCAGGGTCTCCGGCGATTGGAGCAGGCCTGAACTTGGCCAGCGTATCCGCCTTATCCAGGGATTTCGATGGGCAGACGCGTTCGGCTGTATTCGACATCGGCGCCGACCAGTTGGTGCCAGGTGTTACCAGCATTATCCCGCCCGCGGCTCCGGCGATCACCGTCAATCAGGTGGGGCCGGGACCCGATGGGACCGCGCCACCCACGACTGGGTTGGCTACTGGGGTGGGAACTCCTCCCGGACCCGCTATGGCTCCGCTCTCCTTGAATCCGTTGCCGGGCGACCCGCTCAACCCCCTCGTGGATCCGGAGCCGGGCGTGGACAGTGACGGCGATGGAGTCGCTAATAACGATGTGGCGTATCGCCAGCTCTCGGCAGGTGACGGTTGGGCGACGATGGCGGACGGAACCGACCTCTACACGTTCGGCTTCTCCGACGTGACCGAAATCGTGACGACCGAGACTGGGAAAGCTAGCGCTCGTCGTAGCCTAGCCAACAGTATCGCCTCGATTACCACCGGTCCTCTCTTGAATGGCGGGGGTACGGGCACCCTGGGCAATTCGCGACGAGTCCAGGCCAGAACGCAACTGCTCAACTTGGCCGCTCCTCTCCCTGTCACCGACCCGGTCAAGGCCCAATTAACGACCCTGGCCAACCAGCTCGTCACCCCTAACAACCAAAACTCCGGCAATGCAGTGCGCAGCGCTCTGCTCCTGTTGGTTGACTCGTTGCAGACGGAGGTGGACATGACCCTTCGAGGTATCAGTCCCAAAGTACTGACCGAAGGTCTATTGGGTGCCAACCTCTCGGCGCCTACGATGGTATTCAAGGAAGGGCAACATGCTTATCTCGATCTGGCAAATGTCGGCATGTTGATGCGTCCTGACCTGTTCGATCCCCACACGGTGCACTTCCACGGGTTTCCCCAGGCCGCCAGCATCTTCGATGGCGAGCCGATGGCTTCCATCTCCGTCGCCATGGGAGGAACCCTGCGGTACTACTATCGCATCGTCGAACCAGGCACCTATCTCTACCACTGTCACGTGGAGGCTACGGAACATATGCAGATGGGTATGATCGGCAATCTGTATGTCTACCCGAAGCAGAACAACACTGGGTACGGAGCTACCGCTGCGGCTCGGGCCGCCACCAAGGCTCGTCTTGGCGGCAACCCCTCCGCAACGGCGCCCCTCGGCTACGCTTACAACGACGGCGACGGCTCGACCGCGTACGATGTGGAAGCGGCCTTGCAAGTGACTGGATTCGACAAGAACTTCCACGATCTCCACATAGCAGTTCAGCCGCTGCCGTTCGCCATGATGCGCGATGACTACCCGTTGCTCAACGGTCGTGGTTATCCCGACACCATCGTTCCTGGCGCGCTCCCGGCTCCTGCTTCCAACGACTACGGAGTGACGTCGCAGAAGACTACCTCACTGGTCACTGCCAAGAAAGGCCAGAAGGTTCTTCTGCGGCTTTCCAATGTGTCCGAGACGGACTTCGTAACCCTCACTGTGAGCGGTTTGCCTATGCGGGTTGTTGCCAAGGACGCTCGGTTACTGCGCGGTCCCAGCGGAGTCAACTTGGCGTACAATACGAGTTCCATCACCATCGGCGGTGGCGAAACCACCGACGTGATCGTCGACACTTCGACTGCGGCTGCGGGTACCTACCTGCTGTTCAGTAACCGTTTGAACATGCTCTCCAACGGAACCCAGGACTACGGCGGCATCATGACCGAAATCGTGATCGCTCCCTAATACACCACGCCATGAAGCAGCTATTGCACACCCAAAGGACAAATATGAAGTTGCAGACGTTGAATCCGCTTATCACCCGCGTGGCCGCGACCGCGATCTTGTTCGCAACCACGGTGGGGACGACCTTGGCTCAGAATCATCTGGTGGAGGGACTCACCGGCACCAGCTTCAATCTGGTGGCGGCCCCAGGCCACCTCAGCACCCCGGAAGGGAATAGTTTGTATTTCTGGGGTTATGGAACGAGTGGCGCCCAGTACAGCGGTCCCACTCTGATCGTCAACCAGGGCGCGACGGTCACCGTCACCTTGAACAACAAGCTTCCCGTTCCGACGTCGATCGTGTTTCCGGGACAGCCCGGGGTCACGGCAGTGGGTGTCAGTGGGTCTTCACCCGGCCTGTTGACCATCGAAGCCGGGGCCGCGCAGTTGGACGGCTTAGGTGGGGGTGTTGTGACCTACACTTTCACGCCTACGGAGCCTGGCACCTACATGTACCACAGCGGCACCCGGTCAGATCTTCAGACCGAGATGGGGATGGTGGGGGCTCTTATTGTGCGGCCAAGCGGGTTCAATCCCGCTGTTGCCGCAAGTCGAAAAGCCTACACGGATGCCGCTTCGGCATTCGACCATGAGATCCTGTTCCTACTGTCGGACATGGATGAGGCCATTCACAACGCCGTGGAAGTTCAGGTTCAAGCTGCGCAGGCTGCCTCCGTGACGGTTGCCTCCACCGGGTTGCCGCTGAGTATAGACATGAGCAAGCGGTTCGCCGTCTACTGGTTCATGAATGGCCGCTGCGGGCCTGACACGATGCTTCCCCTCGGGCATCCTAGCTTGCCGGTGCAGCCGTACGACTGCTTCCCCGTGTTTCACCCCGCTGAGAAAGTCCTAATGCGGGTCATCGGGGGTGGCAGCGACCCGCATCCGCTTCACCACCATGGCAATCACGCGCGCATGATCGCTCAGGACGGCCGTTTACTTCAGAGCGTCGGTGGCACGGGCGCCGATCTGGGTGCCTTGGAGTTTACCGTTCCTTCCACCCCGGGAGGAACTATTGATACCATCTTCTCGTGGACCGGTGCAGGATTGGGATGGGATCCCTATGGTCACAAGGCTGGGGACCCTCTGGCGACGAATCCGGATGGCGTGGTAGTCGAGGATCCCGCCGATCACCTCAAACCTTTCCCTGTCATCCTCCCGGCGGACCAGAACATTGTTAACGGTATGATGTACGGCGGGAGCCCCTTCCTCGGGAGTCCGGGGATCCTGCCACCTGGAGAGGGTGGGTTCAATCCGAACAACGGGTTCATGTTCCTGTGGCACTCCCACTCGGAGAAAGAGATTGTCAACAATGACATCTTCCCCGGCGGTATGCTGACGCTGGCCTTGGTGGAAGCCTGGCCAACTGCGGCACCGCTTGCGCTGGGAACCGCAGGGGCCGCTTCCGCACGGACGGCGGCTGCGGCGGCAACTCCCGAGGTGGGCAAGGCCCCTGCGAGTTTCGCCGCTCCGGTCAAGTTGCTTACCCCACGCCAGGTCGTCAACGGAAAGGCTTCGGCCACCAAGGCGGCTAACTAAAACTTCTCCCCTACGTAAAACTAACTGGAACGAATTATGAAGAATCCCAGAATCCGCCAGACCGCTCTAGCCGTCCTCTGCGGCGCATCCTTGCTGGCTGCTGGCCGGGCTTGGGCCGCACCGCTCAGTGTCAGCCTGTACGCAAAGCAGGTGACCATCACCATGCCTGATGGCGTGACCGTACCCATGTGGGGCTTCGCCGCCAACGCCGCCGATCCCGCCACCGTGCCCGGTCCCCAAATCAATGTGGATCCGACCCAGTTCGCCGATGGGCTTGAGGTCACAGTCTACAACGTGGATGTCACCGAGCCTGTTTCCCTCGTCATCCCCGGTTTGAACGGTTCCCAGGATGCCGGGCAGCCCGTCAAATTCCCGGCGAACGATCCAAACTACCCGAACCGCGTCCGGTCGCTCGTTCCCGAAGTGGCTCCGGGTGCCTCCCGGCTCTATCGATGGGTGGGCCCGCTCAACGCAGGAACCTACCCCTATGTCAGCGGCTCCCACCAGGCTGTGCAAGTCCAGATGGGGCTCTACGGCATGGTCACGGTGCGCCAGGCCGCCAACGAGGCCTATCCGGGCATCGTGCGAAACACGGAGGTCCCGGTGGTTCTGAGCGAGATCGACACCGCGCTTCACGCTGCCGTTCAGGCCGGCACTTACGGTCCTGCAGGCACGATCACCAGCACGATTCGCTCGGAACCGAGCTATTTCTTGATCAACGGGCAGGCGCATGATCCTGCAGGTTCCTTGCTGGATCTTCCAAACCCCGGTCAGGTCGGGCAAGCGGCTTTGTTCCGAATCGTTAACGTCTGCAATGACACTCGGATCGTGAGTTTGGGTGGACCCTTCCCCTCGGCTGCGGGAAACTACCTCAAAGTGATCGCGGAGGATGGTAGCCCGTATCCGTTCCCCAAGAATCTCTATGGGCTGGCGGTCCCGGCCATGAAGTCCATCGATTTCACTTACACTCCTACCGTGGAAGGAAGCTATCGCCTCTTTGACCGGTTGGGCCGCTCGAATGGCACGCAGCCCAATGGCGGCATGATTCGGTCCTGGGCAGTGAACCCGGGAGTCGTAACCCCGCCAGACCTTGGGGTGAACCCGCTGGTGCTAAACTTCTCTGCGACTGCTGGAGGAGCCAACCCGGCTTCGCAGACGGTCGCGATAGTGAACGGGGGAGGCGGTTCCCTGAACTGGAGTGCCACGGTCGGCGGGACTGGCCCTGCGTGGTTGAGCGTGGCGCCCCCCAGCGGGAATGGTGACGGCAACCTGAACGCGACTGTGAACATCGCCGGATTAGCCGTTGGCACTTACAATCGGACCATTGACATTAGCGACGCTGCGGCCACAGGCAGCCCGAAATCGGTGAGCGTGGCCTTGACGGTGAACCCGCCTCCTCCTGTCACGATCGCGTCCTTCGACCCGCAATCGGCTGCTGCCGGTGGCGGAGCATCGGGCAGGACACATGCGCTCACGGGTGTTCCCGCCGGAGCGCTCCTGGTTTTAACCACCCAATCCCGATCTAGCACGGCTGCAACGGTATCGAGCTCTCCCCCATTGACCTGGACTAAGCGTGTGGACGCGCAGCCGGCGGCTGGCAATGCTGAAATCTGGACTGCGACTTTTGCCTCCGGCGGCAGCATATCGGTCTCTAGCGAATGGCGTGTTCTCGGAGCGCTAGTAGCCCAATCGAGCGTATGCTACGTGGTGCAGAACCAGGAATCAACCCTCGCCGGTGCCCTCAACTCCGCGACCGGGCAGTCTGCTCCTTCGGTCGCGGTCACGACTACTCGGGCCAACAGCCTACTGTTCTGTGTCACCTCTCAGGGCAGCAATGTGAATGGTGACACCCACGTTTACCGGGATACCGCGACTCAGACCCACTACTATCGCTATGTGCTCCCCATTCTCAACACCGTCACAGCGGGTTACCACTACTACAAGCAGACTGGGGCGATTGCGTCCTACACTGAAGGTATCAGCAGTCCAACCGGGTTGACCGCTGGCACCTGCGTGCTGGAGGTCCGCGGCCAGTAGTGGCGAACCTGATCCAAATACCGCGATGACATCCTACTTCAGAACAGAGGCAGTTGCCCTGGCCGGTCGACGGCCGGTCAGGG
Source organism: uncultured Verrucomicrobiota bacterium (assembly GCA_964411985.1). GTDB lineage: Bacteria > Verrucomicrobiota > Verrucomicrobiia > Limisphaerales > J093 > CAYPNF01. The sequence goes on along the minus strand of CAYPNF010000003.1, from coordinate 156,452 downwards.
CACTCAGTTTGGCGATGGGGCTCTGGGTCGCGTCGGTGTCCACTTACGGCATGGACACGGATTGCTGTGCGAAAGCCACTTCGCCTATCTCCTCGACGGGCGCGCAGTTGGGAACGGAGGAGTGCGAGAAGAAATGGGGCATCCAGATCACCGCTTTCCGGCTTTCCGGCAACGGTAATATCATTGACTTCCGTTACCGGGTCACTGACCCCGAGAAGGCCCTCGTCCTGGCGGATCCCAAGGCCAAACCGCTACTGATCGATCAGGACACTGGCGCGCGCCTGCATGTGCCGAGTATGCCTAAGGTCGGTCAGTTGCGTGGGACGGGTGAGAAACTGGTTGCCGGAAAAGTCTACATTACCCTCTTTACCAACCCCGGAAAAGCGGCAAAGAAGGGTGACAAGCTCACCCTGACGGTGGGCGATTTCCGGGCCGAGAATCTCGTGCTGGGTGATTAGCGAACGACGCATGGACCCCCTTGTGAACCCGAAACCAAATCGCCCGCTTCCGTCCTCCGCATCGGTGAACCGAAAGCAACGGGTGCCTGCCTCCAACGATAACGGAGCCCGGCCCGGAGTGGTTTTGGCCATAGCCGCCGTTGGTTTGGTGACGGTGGCGGTTCTGCTCTTTCACGGCATCAAACCTTCGGAAGGAGCTCCAGTGCCGCCTGAGGCGACCCAAGCCAATGCGGAACGCAGCAACCGCCCTTTCACGTCGAGCCTAGCGGCCCAACCACCCCAACCAACCCAGCCAGCTCACCCTCTGCCCCAGCCACTGAAACCGACGCGGCCGTTGCAGCCGCCGAGCGGGTCCGCCGAGAGCATGGAGGAACGATGGGGCATCACGATCACTGGCATGCGAATTGCCATGGGCGGCAACGGGCTCGATCTGCGGTATAAAGTGCTCGATTCTGCCAAGGCCACCAACCTGCTCCACATGCAGGATGGAACCTTCGTGATCGATCAGAACAGCGGTGAATCCATTCCGGTTCCTTTCCAACGCGAGAATCAAACTTCCCAGAAACTCGTGACCGGCAAGACCTACTTCGCCCTTCTCTCCAACAAGGGACAGGTTGTGAAGCCCGGCAACAAGGTGACTGTGGCCATCGGAAACAGTCGTACTCAAGACGTCACGGTTCAGTAAACGACCAGGGCGTACTTCATCCAAAATAGCAGTGAATAGAGTCGTACACATGGGGGGAGGGCTTGCGTTTGCCCGCCTGCAAGGCATATCTGTACGCTTATGGTTCCTTGGTGTTTGGCTCGCGGTAACCACCTTTTGTCTGCACCTTGGAGCTCAGGGGACGGGCTCCGCCTCCGTGAGCATCTCCGTCCGCAGCACTTTTGATTGGCCCAGCACCGAAACCGCTGAAGGGCTGACGCGGGTGATGGTTCCAGGCTGTGAGCAATGGGAGCGGCCTGGTGAACCCTGCGTGCCCTTTCGGACGCTCCGGATTCTACTTCCCCCCGACTTCCACGTCGACCAGGTGGTCGCCGACTCGGATTTGCCTACTCTCACTGTGCCCGGCGATTGGTTTTTGGACTTTGGCCGCATACCACAGCAGCGCCCCAATCTTGCCAGCCCACTTGGAGCTCCAGCCGTCCCGGATGAGCCTGACTGGCAGATCTACCTCTCCGACGCCCCCTATCCGGCTGTCTTGGCGGAGTTGGCATCCATCCAACGCCTGGCCGGCTATGATATCGCCTTTGTCCGGGTTTATCCCGTTCAGTTCGCCCCGTTGGCTGGCCGGCTCGATTTTGCGACCCAGGTGAACGTCTCCATCATTGGGCACTCGGAGCCTGGCACAGCGCAGGCTGGTTTGCGCAGGCATGGACAGGCTCGTGACCGGGCGACGGTGGCGGCGATGGTGGACAATCCAGCTCAACTCCCGGCCCACCGCGGGGTCGCCACCCACAGCGCCGCCGCCACGGCTGTCTATGACTATCTCCTGATCACCAAGCCCGAGCTTGTGTCGTCATTTCAACCTTTGATCGATCAAAAGGTCGCTGACGGCTTGAAAGTGAAGGTCGAGACCGTTCCACAGATTCTCGCTAATTTTGCCGGTCGCGATGGTCCCGAGAAGATTCGCAACTCTATTCGGCATGCCTATACGAACTGGGGGATCACTTATGTTTTGCTTGGTGGCGATGTGTCCACCGTGCCGTGCCGCTACGCCTACGCGAACATGGGGAACCTAACCACCGACACCCAGATTCCCAGCGACCTCTATTACGCGTGCTTGGAAGGCTCTTGGGACAACGACGGGGACAGTGTCTTCGGGGAACCTGGCGACGGCGAGGGGGGCCAGGAAGTCGATCTCCTGGCGGAGGTTTACGTGGGAAGGGCTCCGGTGGATACCCCCGAGGAGGCAACCGTCTTCGTGGAGAAGAGCGTGCGGTACGAGACAACGCCTCACCCCCACCTCATGGATACCCTTTTTCTTGCCGAGTACTTGGGCTCTTCCGGAGGAAAGGCAGCCCAGGGATGGAACATGTTCGTGCCCTTGACAAACTACTTCGTGGGCCACCAACTGGCCAGGCTGGACGATCTGCCGTTCACGGTTCCCCAGTGGACCACGGCGGATGCCATACGGGAGTTGAACCGCTCACCTCACCTGGTCTTGTTCAACGGGCATGGAGACCCGGATTCCATGATGCGCATGATTTCGGATGACCTGGACGCTTTAACCAACAGCTTGCCCTTTTTCGTCTACAGTGTCGGCTGCGATGCCGGTGCTTTCGACAATGTCGAGTTCTGGCCCGATTCCATCGGCGAGGAGTTGGTCAAACGGCATTCGCGCGCGGCTTTCGCTTCCATTCTCAACTCACGCCTCGGGTGGTATGACGCTCGTGCGGAATGGAAGTGGAGCGGGGAGTTTCAGATCAAGTTCTTTGAACAGGTGCTGAACCGGGGCAACCGGCGTTTGGGTGTTGCCAACCAACTCGGAAAACACGACATGGTCAGCCGGGTGGAGACTTCGGGTATCATGACCTACCGATACTGCTATTTTGAAATCAACCTCCTCGGAGATCCCCACCTAAGCTGGCAGAGTCCTTCGGCCGAGCCGAAGTTGGAGGTTTCTTCTGTCCATGGGGGTGCTTCTCCGGCGATTGGCACGGCCCAGTATCCTCATGGCAGTCTCCTGACTTGCTCGGTAACGAACTCACCCCTGCTCGCAGGGCAGGGGGTCCGGTATGTTTGCACAGGTTGGAATGGCGCGGGCAGCGTACCCTCCACCGGTACCGGTACCCAACTGAACTTCACCCTTTCTCAAGACTCTCAACTCTCCTGGTCGTGGGCCACTCAGGTCTGGCTGTCCGCCGCGGCGCAGGGCAATGGCTCGGTCTCGATCCCAGAAGGATGGATGGCCCTCGGCAGCACGCAGATGGTTGTCGCTGTGCCTGCCAACTACTTCCACTTCGTCCGTTGGAGCGGGGATGTGCCGGTGGGAACGGAGTCGAGTCTTGCCCTGACTCTGGTTATGGACCGACCCCTGACTGTCAGCGCGCTTTTCGAAGAGAACCGCACCTCCTTGGGGGTGCCTGAGTGGTGGTTGGCTGGTTTCGGCTGGACCAACTCTTTCGAGACAGCTTCCATGTCCGACCCTGATCGGGACGGAATGGCATCCTGGGAAGAGTACGAAGCGGGCACCGTACCTACCGACCCAGCTTCGCTGCTGAAGGTGACGGTGGCATTGGACGCGGCTTCCGGACCCGATCCTGTGCTGAGTTGGCCCAGCGCGACCGGGAGGATCTATTCCTTGTATTGGTCCAGCGAGGCGGGTGGGCCCTTCGTTCTTTTGACCAACGGAATCGCCGCGCAACCGCCGGTAAACACGTTTGCCGATAGAAACACGCGGCTGGGCACCCGGTTTTATCGCCTGCAAGTGGAGACAACCCAATGATGGATAGGATTCATTCCAGAAACCAAGAAGGCTTGGCAGCCGCCATGCCTGCTTCGATGCGGTGGAGGGCGGGGCTCGTGTGCCTCCTTGCGACCTGGATGGGGGCGGCCACACCGGGTGCGATCGCCCAAGTCTACGCAGCCAGAGTGGGAGACATCTTCGCAGCCAATTACCGCGGCGCGGGCAACGTCGTAGTCCGCGTGGATCCCACGAGCGGCTTTCAACGGAAGATTGCCGAGTTCGCATTCCCCACCGCCGTGGCAATCTCGCCTGAGGGTTCTCTTTACGTCACGGAGTGGGATGGCGCCATCAAGAATCTGAACCTTCGTAACGGCCAGACGACGGTCATCAACCCCAATCGAACCGTATCCCAAATCTGGGGAATTGCGCTCGCCCCCGGAGGGGATCTCTTCGTGTCCGATGGAGCGCTGAATCGTATCGTGCGGATCGACCCGAACAGGGGGAGTGAAACCGTAGTGGTCGAAGGCGGGAACCTCTCGCTGCTCGTGGGCGTCGCCTCTCTGGACCTGGATCGTCTGGTCGTCGCTTCCAAGCTCAATAGCCAGGTGGTGTCCATTTTGCTGGCGGACGCCACTCAGACGGTGCTGGCCGGGGGCGCGCAGGGGATTGATCAGCCTTGGGGAATCGCCGTGCATGGGGACCGGATCTACGTCGGAGCCCACGATAGCAAAGTGCTGCAATACCTTTCGGGGACCTCGATCACGACCTTGACGACTCTCTCTGGGTTTCCACTCGGCTTGGCGACTGGTCCCGATGGACAGATCGTGGTGGCGGTGACCGGGGGAGTCAGTGGCCCTTATGGTTTGGAGCGGTTAAGCTCCCAGGGCGAACTGCTGGGTTCCTACTCGGGCGGTTGGATTGGGGAGATCACCGGACTCGCGGTTTCGCCCGTCGACGTTTTAGCAGAGGCCCAAACAAACTCGCCGCCAACGATCGACCCGATTCCGGACCTGGAGGGTACCGAGGACCGTCTCATTACCTTTGCGGCTCGGGCCTCTGACAGCGACTGGCCCCTCCAGCGAGTGAGTTTCAAGTTAATCGGTACGGTGCCCGCTGGCGCCAGTGTTTCATCCAGCGGCTTCTTTTCCTGGAGACCCGGCGAAACGCAGGCTCCCAGCACCAATGTCATCACCTTGCTGGCCGAGGACGATGGGAGCCCTGCAAATTCTTCCACCCAAACAGTCCAGATCGTGGTGCAAGAGGTGAACCGGCCGCCCGTTCTTATGCCGATCCCGCCCAAGACGGCTGCTGCCGGCAGCGTCCTGACGTTCCAATTGGTTGCGAACGATCCTGACCTGCCCGCTCAGGCCCTCCACTTCAGCTTGGGCACCAACGCGCCCTCCGGTGCCGTGGTCAGTCCCGCAGGGGATTTTACATGGAGCGTTGGGGTCGAGGAGGCTCCGGGTAAACGGGAAATCGAAGTGACCGTCACCGACGATGGCGAGCCAACCTTGACCGCTTCCGGCAAGGTGCAAGTGGAAGTTACTGCGCCCCTTTCGCCTCAGATTCAGCTACTTTGGAGCGGTTCTGCACTGGGACCTTTCGCAGTCGATGCGGAAGCCAGCGTAGACGACACGACGAGGACAATCACTGCGGCGAAACGCGAAACCACCTGCTTTTACCAGATTCTCTCCAGGACTCCTGCCCGATTTATAGAAATTAGTGTCACGAATGGGAATGTTGTGCTAAAATACTGACTGCCTGGAAAGATAGTATGAAAATCACTCGAAGAACGATTCTGGTGCTTCTCGCCCTGCCGGTGTTCGCGATGGGCGGCTTTGCCGCCTGGAGGTACCAGTGGATACTCCCATCCAAAGCCCAGGAAAGACGCATCGTGTGCTACCAGGATTCCATGCATCCCTGGGTGAAATCCGATCAGCCTGGCAAGTGTACCATCTGCGCGATGGACCTCACACCGATCCATGAGGGCCAGGAAAGCACCTCAGCACATGAAGGATTGGTAGTTCTCAGCTCCAACACGGTCACCGTAATGAATGTCGCGAGCGGGGAAGTTGGACGCAAAGCACTCAGTTTCGGCCTGCGGGTAGCCGGAACGCTCGAGGCCGATGAAACGCGTAAGAATATTTTCTCCGCGCCTGCCGCTGGCCGGATCGAGGTCATGGCGGTGGAGGCAGTGGGCGATGTCGTTCAGGCGGACCAACCGCTATTCACCTTCTATAGTCCGGAGCTGGCTACCTGGCGGCGTGCCTATGTGGTGCGGACCCGCTCAGCCACAGGGCCCGCTTTCGCAGGCAGGCCTCACGAAGGTCCGGAACCCCTCTCTCGCGGAAAACAGGCTGCGAAAGCGCAAGTTGCTGCACAGCCTGCTATGGCCGCCCCCAACCAGGACGCCGATCCCTACTTCAGTGACCTGCTGTCTCCCTTGAGCGGCACGGTGGTGGAACGAAAGGTCTTCAACGGCCAGTATGTGACCGAAGGCGACCAACTTTTGACGATCGTTGACACCTCGGTACTTTGGTTCCGATTCGATGTGTACGAGCGTCAGCTCTCCTGGCTCCGGAAAGGGCAAAACATCCGCGTAACCGTCCCCTCGGTTCCCGGGAAGGAATTTGCCGCCGTCATTTCAGCGATTGAGCCGAAGGTGGATCAGACCACTCGCACGGTTAAGGTCCGCGCGACGCTGCAGAATCCCCTGCTGGAGGGGACGGAGGGCATGCAGCGGATGCTTTTCCTGGGTATGTATGCCGAGGGAGCCGTGCACGCGGAGGTGCCAGACGTCCTCACCGTGCCTCGCAGCGCGATCCTTTATCCCGGTGGGCAGGCCTATGTCTACGTTGAACAAGGAGCGGGAGCTTACGCCCGGACGCCGGTTCGGCTCGGACGGCAGGGGGATCACGAATGGGAGGTTCTCGAAGGTCTGGAGGAAGGCGATCGAGTGGTGACTGCCGGGAACGTCCTGATGGACGCGCAAGCGCAGCTTACGGAGCCCGCCGGCCAAGCGGAGGCGCGGACCGTCTTGGCTCAGACGGCACCGCCTGATTCCAACCCCGAAGGCTCGGCTTTGACGACTGCGCTTCCTGCGAAACAGCATGCCGCGCCATCGTCGGAGCAGCAAACCTCCGCCAAGCCGGCACCGTTGACGGCTTCCCAGAGCAAGGCTTTGCGTGACTTTCTGAAGGTGGCAGGCGGCATTTCAGAAGCGTTGGCCTCCGACGATCTTGAAAACCTGAAGCTCGAACTGTCGCGCTTGGAAGCGGCGCAGTCCTTTCTGAGCCGGGAGTTGGCTGAAGACGCGCAGCTTGCTGTTGCCATGAAGGAGATTTCCTCGGCTTGCACTTGGAGTGAGCCAAGCGACCTGGCAACGGCCCGTAAGTCCTTTCTTCCATTCAGCACCAAAGTGGTGGAGTTGGTGGAGCGCTTGCGGGGAGGCCAAGACGACTTCCGGTCGCTGAAGGTGTACCATTGCCCGATGGCCCCAAAACCTGGGCTTTGGTACCAGTCCAAGGGTCCCCTCAGAAACCCATTCTACGGCGCAGCGATGCTCGCCTGTGGTGAGGAGGTTCGCGTCCGCCCCTCCAGCAGAGGCGTCGCCGTGGCTCTCGTGAATGACCCTCCCAGTCCAGGATCCTCGCGTGACCAGGCTCTTCCTAGCGCACGGCGCCTCCCGTCAGGGGTCAGTCTAGGCACTGCCAAGACAAGGAACCCCGAGGCTGAGGAGAGGATGGCACGAACCTTTGCGAAGGGTCTTGCAGAGAGGCACAATGCTGCGACGACGAATCTGGCTAAACACACACCCGACGCGCTCCGTGTCGCCAACTCGGCCGAGGATTTGCCCAGAGGCTCTTCGACCCGAGAATGAAGGCGATCAAGAGGCTGAGCGTCTTCCTCTGGGCTGGCCAGCTTTCAGTCAACTTTCTTGAGCTGCTTGCCACACTTGCATTGACCTGGCTGATCCGAGACCGTGTTGCAGGCGCAGGTGCTGCCGCAGATGCAGAAGTAGATTCCGCTACCCTTCAGGCTGATCTTCCTCAGGGGTTTGCCACAGCCGCACTTGGTTGCGTTTTTGGGGTCGATGCTGCAGCCGCAGTCGGTGCCACACATGCAAAGCAGCGCCGTATCTCCCTCCATCTTCCTGAGGTGCCCAGGGATCAGATCGTGGCCGCAGCCGCATTTGCCCGGTTTGGTGCTCGCCACCTTGCACTTGCACTCGGCACCGCAGCTGCACAGGTAGAGCACGTCCCGGCGCTCCGTCTTCCCCTCCGGTTCCGTGGTCTTGCATGAGAGGAGCATCAAGCTGCAGGCTAGCACCAGTAGGGAAGCCAAGGGGCGGAAGATCTTCATTTGTGGAACCTTTTAGTGATCGCCCTCCTTACGACTCTGCCGGCTGCGGCGGAATTGCACAGTCCCGACAGAATCAGGACGAAGTCCGATTCGCGTTGTTGTCGATTGACTGGATGCTAGGGCAAAGCCACGCAAGCGTCAAGACGGCGTCGGCGTTTGGATCCTTCCCCATTTGACAGCTGTCCTCACCGACTGTAGTGTGATGCTCGTGCGAGCAGGCTTGCGAGTTGTGACGGTAGCCATGCTGGTCCTTTCCTTGGGCCTGCATTGGGCGCTGCTTCAGACCGTGGCCTGGACTGGCATGCTGATCACGTACGCTCGCGATGGTTCGCTGCAAGAAGCCGTCGCGAAGACCTTCGATGGCCGGCATCCTTGTGCCCTCTGCAAGGTGGTGAAGGAAGGTCGTGAAGAGGAACAGAAGCAGGAACAGAAGCAGGTCAAGCCCGGGTTTAAGCTCGAGCTAGGCCTGGTTTGGCAGGCTACGGACTTGAACTTCTTCTGCCTGCAAGAACGAATTCCTACCCCCGATTTCTTTGGGCTCTCCCGCACGGATCAACCCCCCTGGCCCCGTCCCCGTGCTCTTCTCGACAATCACGCTCGCGCGTAAACCCTGAGTCTTGACCGAGTCGGCCTCAAGCTGATTCCGGCACCAGGCCTCATCACCGCAGCAGATTGTCATCATCCCCGACCGATAGTTTCCGGTTGGCTACGACGCTGGACGCCCCACTTGGAGCTCTCCCGCTCACCGGAACCCCCTCCTGGGGATTTTCGTGGCCAAGAGATGAAAACCATTTGAGAAGTGATCGGAGAGAGCCTAATGCAAACAGCAAGATTGGATAAGAAGATTCGAGTATTGATCGTCGAGGACCAGCCGCAGATGCGCAAGGGGATTCACTCCCTCATCGACCTTCAGCCAGACATGGTGGTGTGTGGAGAGAGCGAAGGCGTGTCGGACGCTTTGTTGAAGATCGCTGAGCAGCGACCCGATGTGGCTAGCGTGGACATCAACCTGGGACTAGAGAGTGGTTTGGATTTGACTAGGCAAATTCGGGCATTGAACCCCGCGGTCAAGGTCCTGGTGTTGTCTTCGCACGACGACCGGTGGCATATCCAAAGCGCGGCCAAGGCCGGCGCGCATGCCTACGTCACCAAGCTGGCTGCCTCGGAGACTCTGACGGACGCAATCCGCGGTCTCATGCTGCCCGAGACTCGTCAAGCTTTCCCAACGCAACCCCATTTCACGCCTGGCACCTAACCCTAACGACAAACCGATGCAGAAAGATCCTATGAACCAACTCGTTTCTATCCTAAGCGCCGTTGCCACCTTCACTGTGACCTGCGGAATCGCTTCGGTGCATGCTGCTGTCCTTACCGCGGTCCCTATGCAGGGGGGCATGGCAATGCCGATGGTCGCCTACCATGCCGACCAGGGTCGTCTTCGGGTGATGATGCCAGAAGTTGTCCCTCAGCTTACCCCCTTACTCCTTAGCAATCCTGGGGACAGCTTCGACCCGGCAGACCCGTGGTTTGGCGCCCTTGATCCCAGCCGCCAAGGGCAGTCGTTCAGCCGCCGTTACGGTTTCGTCATGGATACCATGGGTGATCCCCTCCCAGCCGACACCGCGATCTGGCTGCGCAAACTATCCGGTCCGCCTGAGCTGGGTTTTTACCGCTACTCAGGTTCCTCTCCGAAGGCATGGGAACCGATTTTCGGTACTGCGGGGACTACGAATGCCCTGTTCTGGAATGGCATGATGTTCCATCCGGGTGCCAGTGCCCCGCCAGGCACGAACTCGCTTACCGCCACCTTCGAGGCGTTTCTTGTGAATAAGAGCACCGGTCTGGAGGTGCCCGACTCGGGCTCCGGCCCGCTGGTTTTCAACTGGAGCAACGTATCTGATGGCCGGCCGGCGATTGACATAGCGCTTAAGGCGGTGGTGGGTTGGCCGGTGGACGCCTCCGATTATGTTCTGGAAGCAGCGGATTCCGTTGTTTCATCGAGCTGGACCACCGTTACCAACACGCCAGTGGTGGTGGACGGGCGACCCTCCGTGGTGTTGGAGCCCTCTGCAACCTCCAAGTACTTTCGGATGCGGAAGGCTCCGTAACGGGAAGCCGGAATGCTGCTGGTCTTGAGAGGGCGGTCGATTCATGCGCAACCTGGTCCTGAAGGTGGACCCGCCGCTGCGGGGAGGCATCTTGCCTTCACATTGATCGAACTGCTGGTTGTCATCGCGATTATCGCGATTCTGGCGGCGCTGGTGTTGTCAGCGCTGGGCCGCGCCAAAGCCTCGGCTCGCTCGATCCAGTGCCTGGGTCAGATGCGCCAACTGGGGCTGGCGGTGTGCTTGTACGCGGATGACAACGGAGACGAGTTTCCGCGTAGTCAACATTCGGCCTTTGCTCACGGGCAGCTTCCCTGGGGGCGCGCCCTAGCGCCCCAGCTGGGGGCGGACACGGTCACTTGGACGAACCTCCTGCTCAATGTCTACCGTTGTCCCGCCGATCTTCGGACCAACGGGTGGAGTTACGGTCTGAATGTCTATTTCGAGCTTAGTGCTGAAGACGATTATCCAGGGAGGCCACTTACCTGGAGGCGGACGACGCTGGTACCCAACCCCTCCGGGACCGTTTTATTCGCAGAGAATGCGTCCGCTGCCGACCATATCATGCCTAACTTCTGGATCTCTGCCCAGGACGCTGTGGATGTGGCATCGCGCCGACATAGTGGACGGGCTAACTACAGTTTCGTGGATGGCCACGCCGTGTCACGCGCCTTCAAGACCATCTACGAGCCTTTGCAGCAGATCGACCAGTGGAACCCTTCCTTGGCGCGATGAAACCTCGGTAGCCTTCTAAATCGGAGCATCGCCCTTGGGCGCGCCCAGACGGAGTTAAGAGAAAACTAATGTGCTGGGTGGGGCAATTCTAATGCCACAATGGTAGTCTGGGTCTAAGACTCAAATTGTGTTCCTGTTGGGTGACGAGGGGCTCAAGAAGTATATGTCGTGGGTTTCAAATTATGTTATCGCCTTTCTGGCGTCGGTGGCTGTTGCTCTGGCCACCTATCTGACCTATGACCTGAACCGTTCAGCCCGTGCCGAGGTGGTGAAGCAGTATAATGCTCTTCAGGGGCTCATGGTACGGCAGGCGGTTCAGGAGTCCCAATCTTTTCTGGAAACGCACCTGAGAGATCTTGATCTGCTTATCGAGCTTCCATCATTGCAAAATTCTGAATTGGAGGACTTTAGGCGACATGTTAGAGCGATTTACCATAAGAACGGTCATCCTTTACCTGCTTCGATCGAAGTCTTGGATGGCCTGACACCGAACGTTGCCACCGAATCTGGTATCTCGGTGCTTTCCGCCGAGACGATTCAACGGATCTACGCCTGGGGGGGGCAGAATTCCGGCATGGATCGGACCTTTGTCTCAGCTTGCACTGTGCCGGCGACCACGCGAACGCTTGGAAGCGCGGGGACTTTGGTTATTTTCGCCAGGAGAATCCCGCCTTTGGGGGCCAGTGACGATGCTTCGGTACAGCCGAGCGAGGTTGGCAGGTTTGTGGTCTTGGCGGTCGACCTTGAGACCCAGTTGTTGAACCACTTGGTTGGGGCCCACGATGCGACTCCTCATCCAAAGGTATGGATCATGGACAGGAAGGGGAGCGTCCTGTTGCAGTCCGAACATCCTGAGATGTTGCACGCCAATGTGATGCGCGTTGAACCGTCCTGTCACAACTGCCATGATTCCTTTGACTACGCGTTAACGATGCTCCATGGCACGTCTGGGGTCGTGGAGTATAGCCTCAAGGCTCAGCCTCCACGGTTGGCCGCCTATGCTCCACTGCGCTTCGCCGACTCTGACTGGGTGCTCGTTTTGAACACCCCAAGCTCCCAGGTGACCGAATATGCCAGACACAACTCTGCCAGGGGCCTCCTGGTGATGGGGGTTGCCGCAGTGGGTCTCAGCCTCCTGTGGATTCTGGTGCAAAGATACAGGGTTTGTCAGGCCCAGGCTCGCGCAGAGGCTCGGCATTGGCAGGAGGAACATCGTCTGGCCGAGGAGTTACAGCGGTCGGAGCGACGGTACCGTACGCTTTTTGAGCAGTCTCCTGATGGGATCGTGATCCTGGATCCTTTGACCGGTTTGCCGCTGGACTTTAACCGGGCTGCCCATGAACTCTTGGGCCATTCGAGGGAGGATTTCGCGCGAATGCCCGTGCACAGCTACGAGTTTGGCCCTGACTCGGAAGAATGTACTCAGAATCCGCCGAGTTGGCTCAATGAGGAATCGGCTCGAGTGGAAACGCGGCACCGTACTCGCGCGGGCACGTTCCGTTCCGTGGAAGTGATTTCCCAAACGCTCGATTTGGCTGGAAAACCGATTCGCTATTGCATCTATCACGACGTGACTGAGGCGAGGCAGGCCAGGCAGTCGCTCCTGGAACGTAGCCGGCGATTGGAGGCCCTTCACCGGGCGGGCTTGGGATTTGCAGGTGAGGCCGGAATCCAACACCTTCAGCGCGCTATTTGTCAGGAGGCCTTGCTCCTTTTCGCAGCGAGCTCAAGCGCAGTTTTCCTTCATAGCTCCGATCAGGATTCCCTAGAATTGGCGGTCATAATTGGAGAACCGAGTGCAAACGGGGACAGGGACCTTTCCGACCAGGACTCTGTGGTCCACAGGGCTTGGAGAACCCGGCTCCCCGTGCTGGGAACTGTCGATCCGCTGGAGCGTCCGATGATGGAACCTCAGAGCGAGGAGATGGCAGCGCCCATTCTGTGGGGCGAAAGTTGCGTGGGAGTGCTGCGGGTGCGTTCAAAGAGGGCGAGCCCTTTCTCGAGAGAGGACGTGAATCTTCTCGGTCTTTATGCGATGCAGGCGGCGGTGGCACTCAACAACAGCAGCCTCCTGGAGCAGGTGCGACGAGATGCCAAAACCAAGACCATGCTGTTGCACGATGTCAATCATCGCGTGAAGAACAACCTCATGCGCCTGGCAGAGATCGTTCGGCTGGAGAAGGAGACGCTCGGCCATGCCCAGGTGTCGGCCTGGGATGTGTTGGCGGGACTGGAGAGCCGGGTCCGCGGTATGGGGAACCTGCACAGCCTGCTTTCGGCTGCGCACTGGGGGGCCTTGCCGCTCGGTGAGTTGGTTACCCAGATTGTGACCATGGCTTTGCGTGCTGCGCCGGTCACACCAGCACCAGACATCTCCATTCAGGTGCCAGAACAGTCCTACCCGGTTATGCCCGAGCAGGCTGCTGCCATAGCTCTAATCCTCAATGAATTGGCCACCAATAGCGCAAAGTATGCGCTCTCCGCTTCGGATCGGAGTCAGGTTCGAGTTCTTGTCTCCGTGGCGAGGGAAACCGTGGGACGTCCTCGCGTGCATCTCTCTTTTCGCGACAGCGGCCCGGGATGGCCTGAGGAGGTACTTGGGGGAAGACGCCGTCAGGTGGGTCTACACCTCATCGAAGCCAGTGTGCGAAGTCCTCTGCGTGGAGAGTTGGCATTGCGAAACGAGGAAGGCGCCGTGGCCGAGATTAGTTTCTTGCTGGCCTTAGCGACATAATACAATTCAGAACCCAAATTTTCATCATGATAGAGAATCAAGGAGCAAGCGTTTTAGTGGTGGAGGATGATGCTTTTCTGAACGCCTCGATTGCCAAGCAATTGACCCGTCTGGGGTATACGTTGTCCGGATGCGCCTACGACGCGCGTGAGGCCGTGGAGTTAGTGCACCGCAAGCAACCTCAAGTTGTCTTAATGGATCTTCAGATGATTGATCCCGAGACCGGCCGCGAGGACATGTCTGCTGGGCTGAAGGCCGCCTCGGCGATTCAGCAAACCTGCCCCACTCTGGTGATTGCTTTGAGTGCCCATGAATCACCTGACCTCATTGTTCGTGCCGGCGATGCGGGCATCGGAGCCTACTTGGTGAAACCGGCGAGCGATGGGGACCTTCGGCGGGCCATTACCATTGCATCCCGGCGCTTCTCTGACCTAGAGAAGCTGAAGCGTCCTGCGCTCGCTGCCAGATCTCAGGATCACGAGTTCAGCCAGGCTGGTTACCACTCTAAGAGTTCGGAGCCGCTCCTGCATGCGTGCGCAGGGTGTCGTCGAATACGGGATCAACGTGGAGCGTGGCAGGCGATGGAAGTGTACTTCACCGAGCAGTTTCAGGTCCGCTTTAGCCACGGGTTCTGCCCGGAATGCTCCTTGAGGCTTTATCCTGAAGTGTTCAGTAAAAGCCTTCCCTTGGAGGATGTTGGCTAGGTTTATATCCCTCCTTCCCGGCCGCAGCGGTCCGCAATTCCTCATGGTTGGATAGCCCTCCAACTGTTTCAGGACCAAACGCTTCCGTCCAGGTCATTCCAGGCGGCAGTTCACTTCCTCGGCTGCTTCTTCTCTGACTCAGCTGGGGCGCAGTTTCGCTCTGGCCAGGGACCTTTTCCCAGGCCGAATTCTTGCTAGTTGAGCAGTAGGCACATTCATGATATGGTTCATCCGAAGTCATTGGGTTGGCTGTGGGCTTAGGTGTGTTCGATCTAGCTCCGACTCCTGGCATTCGAGAGTGCTTTTGGAAGGGGATGCCTGCGCAGCTTACCCAAAGCAGCTTACTGCCGCTATGCGCATACTTTTAGCAGAAGACCAACCTCAAGTAGCAAAACACCTGGGCGACGGCTTGAAGGCCGAGGGCCACGCGGTGGACCTGGCTTCCGACGGAGATGAAGCCTTGTGGTTGGCTCTGAACCACCCTTATGACGTTCTTCTCCTCGATGTCATGATGCCTGGGAAGGATGGCTTTACGGTGGTGAAGGATCTTCGGTCGCGGAGAGTGGCAGCACCGGTGATCTTTCTTACCGCGAAAGCGGAGATCGAAGATCGAGTCCGGGGACTCGATGCGGGAGGAGATGATTACCTCGTCAAACCATTTTCGTTCACCGAACTCCTAGCGCGGCTGCGTGCCGTGATGCGACGTCAACGTCCTGAGCAATCCAATGTCCTTCGGATCGAGGACCTGGAACTGGATTTGGTGGCGCGTCGTGTCCAGCGGGGGGGGGAAGAGGTGCAATTAACGAACCGGGAGTTTGCACTCCTGGAAGTGCTGATGGTGAACTCGCCGCGGGCGGTCAGCAAGACGGCCATTGTCGAGCACGTTTGGGATCAGCATTTCGATTCCAGAACCAACGTAGTGAATGTCTACGTCAACTACCTTCGGAGGAAGATAGACCGTCCAGGGCTTCCGCCACTGCTGCATACGATTCGGGGTGTGGGATTCGCATTGAAAGGCTCCCCCTCGTGAATTCGCTGCGGATCCGGCTAACCCTCTGGTTTGCACTGAGCTTTCTGGCTGTCAGCGCTGTTTTCAGCCTATTCACCTACCGCCACTTGGATCTGGAGTTGAGGCGCAAGACTTTCCAGCGGGAGGAGAACATCAACCCGAACTGGATTCTACATGGAAGTTACGCGGAACTCGAGGTCAAGGGAATCATGGCGGAACTGGTCTTTGCCTCCTTGACCTATTCCCTTCCCTTGTTGCTCGTCACACTCGTCGTGGGTTACGTGATTGCAAAAAAGTCGCTGGGGCCGATTGATCGACTCAATCAGCAACTTCGCCGTATCAGCCCCAGGACCCTTCAGCAGCGTGTCGAGCTTGAGGAAGGGGATGAGGAGTTTCGCGATCTCGTGAAGCATCTGAATGAAATGCTGGGCCGTTTAGAGGCTTCCTTCGGGGAGATGAGCAACTACGCCGCCAAAGTGGCTCACGAACTAAGGACTCCACTTACGATTCTGCGGCTCAAAGTGGAGCAGTCTGACAGCCGGATTGCCCCCGAGCTAGCGGAAGAGTTGCAGGGCGAGCTCCATCGCCTTTGGCACGTGGTTGAACAGTCCCTGCTGATCGCCAAAGCGGATCAAAAGCGGGTTCGATGGCAGCCGATCCTCTTCGACTTGTCGGGGATGCTCTCCAGCTTGGTCGATGATTTCCACTTGTTGGCAGGGGAGGAAGGGCGGGCGATCGTCCACCAAATTCAGCCCGCTTGCTACATCCAGACGGATCCGCAATACAGCAAACAGATCCTACATGCGCTCCTGACAAACGCTCTTTCGCATGGATTGGGCGACATCCGGATCCGTCTGCGCGCCTCGGATCGCTCGGTTCGACTTTTGTTGGTGAACCGAGTCCGTTCCAAGGCCTCTGCCTCCGAACTGACTCTGGGACTTGGGCTCAGGGTGGTCAGGGCCCTCTTGGGGATGGACCCATGGATTCAGTTCCACCAGCACTCTGGCTCGCGGCTGTACGTTACCAGAATAGTCTTCCCTAAGGCGGTTGCCACGACCTTGTGCGAAGCAGGGTCGGAGCAGCCATCAAGCCCCAGGCAAAGCCTTGCGGAGGGTCCCAGGGTCGTTGTGTGAGGATCTGTTGCGACAGCGCACAGGTTGATTCCATTAGGAAACTCTAATTTTCACACGTGTGCTTCTCTAACGAAACCGTCGCTAAATTATGAAAGTCTGCCTTGCCTGGGGTTGGTTGTCAGACGGCTTGAGGCGTGGCTCTGCGGAACGAGACGAAAGACCGAAGATGGGAAAGGGTTTAAGGCCGTACCTAGCATTCTGGATGACATGTGTGACATGCCTCTGGCTCGTTCGTAATTGCCTGGTTCGAGCCGAGGACCATGTCGACTATAAGTACGAGGTCTATGCCGAGGAGAGCGACCGTATGCTCATCCGAACGCACTCCGCTCTCTTCGAGAAGGACCTTGCCGCCTGGCTGTCCGTCAAGGGAGAGTTGGTTTATGATGGTATTTCAGGGGCGAGTCCCACCGGCGCACCTCCCCCCGCCGGAAGCTCTCAGGTTCCTACCGCTCACCTCGAAGACATTCGACGTGCGGTGTCGGTAGATTCGAGTCTGCAATTCGGTCCGAGCACCACCACACCCCGGTTTTCCTATAGTCTCGAGAACGACTATGAGTCCTACGGGGTGGCGCTGAACCAGTCTTTCGACCTCAACCAGAAGAATACTACACTCACCCTTGGGGTGTCCCATGACTTCGACAAAGTCATGCCACGCTATTGGCGTGGAAGACATGAGAACAAAGACACGACGGACGTCTTCTTGGGCCTAACGCAGGTGTTGAGCCGTCATAGCCTCCTTTCCGGGGCCTTCACTTATGGCTCGGCTTGGGGCTATTTGTCAGATCCTTACAAGGGCGTGTGGTTTGAGGGTTACCCTTATGCTCTCTTTCCCGACCAACGGCCAGAACATCGCGCCCGTCAAGTGGCGCTTGTCTCCTGGACCCAGTACCTTCCATTTATCGATGGTAGCAGCGAGTTGTCCTATCGCTTCTCCCACGACTCCTTCGGGATCTACAGTCATACGGTCGCATTGTCTTGGTACTTGAACCTGGGCAAACACGTTGTGGTATCCCCGCTCTTCCGCTACTACCAGCAGACGGCGGCGAGTTTTTATGGAACTTCTTTTGCAGGAGATCCTTTGGATCCTGAGTCCTTCCCGGATGTCGTTATTCCCGAGTTCTATTCTGCGGACTATCGGCTCGCGTCTCTGAATTCTTTCACGTATGGAGTGGGAATTACGGTGAAAGCCACAAAACATCTCGTCTTCGACTTTGCCTACAAGCGATACGAGATGCATGGGCTGGATTCGGTGACCCCTGACAGCAATTTCGCACCCGCGAATGTCTTCACGGCAGGAGTGCGCTTATGGTTTTAGCCGCTTCCAACGTCTTAGCGCGGATCAAGTCCTCGGCCACGGTGAGTGCGGCAGGGGACGGGAGTCGTTTGGCATTTGCCGCGATGGGGACACGTTGCCAAGTTACTTTCACATCGCCTTCTCGCCGTGCGGGAGATGCCTTCGCTGGCGCGGTTTTGGGATGGGTGGCGGAGTTCGAAGCTCGCTACTCTCGGTTTCTTCCCGAGAGTCTGACTTCGAAAATCAACGCTAGCGCTGGGAGGGAGTGGGTGTCCATTGATCCGGAGACGGAGCGGCTTCTCGCGATGTGCCGCGAGTTTCATTTCTTTACCAGGGGAGTCTTCGACCCAACCGCCTTGCCCCTGATTCGACTGTGGGATTGGAACAAACCTGGCCTTACGTTGCCCGACCCGGCGGCAGTGGTGAAGGCCAGGGATATGGTTGGGTGGCGGCATGTTCAGGTGCGGCCGGGGGGTGTTTTTCTGAGTCGGGCTGGTATGCTCATCGACTTCGGCGGCGTGGGTAAGGAGTATGCGGCCGATCGGGTCTGCCAAATCGCCTCAGAATACGGAATGACCAGCCTCTTGGTGGATTTCGGGCATGATGTTCGTTCCGTGGGCACTCCTCCAGGGAAACCCGCGTGGCATATCGGTCTTGAAGATCCAAAGCAGCCCGGAAAATGCTGGACCGGGGTGGCTGCTCGCGATGTCGCGGTTGCGACGTCCGGCGACTACTTGCGGAACTGCACCATCCAGGGTAAGAGGTATGGCCACATCATTGACCCTCGCAGCGGTTATCCCGTGGACAACGGGTGCCGAGCGGTTTCGGTCATTGCTCCAAGTTGTACCATTGCAGGCATCCTTTCCACGACCGCGTTCATTCTGGGCGTCGTCGAAGGCCTGAAGTTTATTAGCAACTATTTCGGTGCCGAAGGTTGCATTTTAACGGAAGAGAGCCGACATGAAACACGCCGATTTGCCGAATACCTTACTCACTAAGCTGCCGCTCGTTGCGACGCTTCTGGCCATGACCCTCTTTCTGAGCCTCATGGCCGCCAATAAGAAGCCCCTCAAAGAGGGAGATGCATTCCCGGATCTTTCCAAGTACCAGATCGAAGGGAAGGTCCCAGCGACGCTCAAAGGCAAAGTGGTAGTGGTCGATTTTTGGGCCTCTTGGTGCGGGCCCTGCAAGGAGTCTTTCCCTATGATGGAGGAACTCTATCGACGCTTCGATCGCCAGGGGTTGATCATTCTCGCGATCAACGTTGATGAGAGCAAAGCCGCCATGGAGGAATTCCTCAAGCAACACCCGGTCACCTTCAACGTGGTGCGAGATACCAACAAGAAACTGGTGGCGGAAGTGAACATTGCTTCGATGCCCACCTCCTTTGTGCTGGATCCTGAAGGGAAAGTTCACGCCGTCTATCGTGGCTTTCACGGATCAGAGACGAAACGCAAGTACCTTGAGGACATAGATGAACTCCTGAAAAGAGCTGCCACGGAAAAGCCATGAAACGCTCCCTTTTCATGACACTGGGTATCGGGGTGATCGTCTTCACTTCGGGTTGTGCCAATGTGAAGCCGTGGGAACGTGGCCAATTGGCCGACTACACCATGCGTCCTGATCGAGACCCGCTGAGCGTGTCTCTGAGCGAACACATGTGGTTTTCGCGCGAAGCTTCCTCTGGCGGACGAGGCGTGGGCCGTGGGGGATGCGGCTGCAACTGACCGGGAAATGATGCGGCTTACTGCGATCTGGTGGGCGTTTCTATGTGGGTTGCTGGCAGGCATCGGCCAGTGCGACAATCCCTTTGTCGTTCAGCCCTCTTTGATCTTCTCGGATCGTCCAGTTCAACTTCAGGTTCGTTTCCTCTTGCCACCCGGCCACTTGCTCTACGCGGATACGGTCAAGCTCGAGCTTTCCGACCGCGCCGCTAATTGTTTTCAATTGCCTTCCCCGGTGCTCCATCGGGACCCACACGGTGAAGCGGAAAAGTGGGTCTTCCAGGATACTTTTACCGTGGAGTGCGAGCTCGGGTCACTTCCCGCAACCAATCTCGTGCTGACTGTGTCTTACCAGGGCTGTGATGAGGCTAGTTGCTATTTTCCCGAAACTAGGTTGTTCACGGTAGGAGACGATGGGTCCATTTCTCGTCTCGATCCCGATCAAACGGCGGTGGCCGGAACGTCCGTTGCGGATTCAGAGTGGCGCTCTCTTGCGGATCAATTTGAGATTGTGGGAGTGAAAGGTGGCTATCTTCACGAGCGAGAGGTTCTGGAGCTGCTCCAAGCTCGAGTTGTCCCCGAGGTGGCTGCATCTCCGGCTTGGACTGCAGGAGGGGGAGCCGGTCTGACCTGCCTTCTGGTCTTCTTCTTAGGCGGGTTGGGTTTGAACCTGACTCCCAGTGTGCTCCCGATGATTCCTGTCAACCTGGCAACCCTGGGAGCTGGATCTCGCGCCCGGAGCCGCTGGCACGGTTTGGCGCTGGGAGGTGCCTATGGGCTGGGCATGTCCCTGACTTACGGTTTGCTGGGTGTGATGGTCGTGCTCGCCGACTACACGTTTGGCAGTTTGAACTCTTCTCCTTGGTTCAACCTTCTCGTGGCGTTGATCTTCCTCGTCATGGCTTTATGTCTGGCAGGCCACGTCCGCCTCGATTTGTCGCGCTGGAGGGTGGGAAGCGAATCCAAGTTATCGTTTCTGCGGAGCCGGCTCTTGTTCGCGGCCTTGCTGGGAGCCGTGGCCGCGCTGCTCGCCGGAGCTTGCGTCGCGCCGGTGGTGATCACCGCCATGGTTCAGGCTGCTGCGCTTTACCGGCAGGGTGAAATTCTTGGCCTGGTGTTGCCTTTCGTGCTGGGAATCGGGATGGCATTGCCCTGGCCTCTTGCCGGGGCAGGCATTCCCTGCCTGCCCAGGCCCGGACGATGGATGGCCTACGTCAGAGGAAGCTTTGCTTTGTTCATCGCGATGCTGGGATTGTACCAAGGATACCTTGCTCTGGGCCTGATGCGCACCTCGTCTCCCCCGAGCGCAAGGACCCAACCCGGCTCAGACCCGTCTCGCGCCAACCCGCTGCTGTCCCAGTTGAGCGACGGGCTCTCCCTGGCCAAGAGCAAGGGAAAGCCCGTCTTTATCGATTTTTGGGCTTCTTGGTGCAAGAGTTGTGCGGCGATGGAAGCTTCCACGCTTCGTAGCAAAACCGTTCAGCGGGAACTAGGTCGCTTTTGCCAGATCAAGCTCCAAGTCGAACACCCCTCCGACGATGTGGCACAGGATGTGCTTAAATATTTTGGTGTAGTTGGGATGCCTGCCTACGCTGTTCTGGTACCCAGGGACCCGCGAGCCAGCAAAAAACTGACGCAACAAAGTGAGTTGCTTCGAACTTCGGCTTCCGGTCTCGAATAACTGATGATTTTAGCTCTCTGATTTGAAATGAAACAAACAAGACTTTCCGCAGTCTTATTGGCAACGATCCTTCAGATTGTGCCGCTGAGCAAAGAGGCAGTGCTTCTGCGAGCGCTGATGCCTTCGGGCTTTGCCGTCCTTTTTCGATGTGCCGGGTTGGCGGCTGCCTTGCTTGGCGAGTTCAATGCTGTCTCAGGAGCCTCCGCTGCTGTCGCGGGGTTGGCTAACATCAATCCACTCGGCCCGGTTACCACCAATGCCACGGGAACAGTCGGCGGCAACTTTGGGTACCGCATCATCGTTACGAATCCAGGATCGGATCATTTGCTAGACTATTATAACGCGGAACCTCTCCCTCCTGGGCTGACGATCAACACCAACTTGGGGGGGAATGGAAAAATCACTGGTATTCCAGCACAGCAGGGGGTCTTTCGAGTGAAACTGACGGCGGGAAATGCCAACTACGACGGAGCGGTTCATAAAGATGTAACGATTTCTATCGCCGGCAATGGCTCGCCTCCGGGGATCGCGACCCAGCCGGCGAGCCAGACCGTACTGGCAGGGCAGCCAGTTGACCTTACCGTCGTCGCTTCAGGCCAGGGTCCATTCTCGTACCAGTGGCAAAGGGACGGGGCTCCCTTGGCTGGCGCCACGAACTCGACCTATTCGATCGTTCAAGCCGCCAGTGGCGATGCTGGCATTTATATGGTTGTGGTGAGTAACCCCTCGGGGAGCACGCCCAGCCTCCCCGCAACTTTGCTGGTGCAGCTTCCGGTCGTTCCTCCCTCCATCCAGGTCCAACCCACGAACCTCTCGCTCCTCGTGGGCGAGGCCGCAGCCTTCACGGTGGTGGCGGAAGGAACGGCTCCGCTCACGTTCCAGTGGACGAAGGACGGGGCTGAGCTCACCGGCGCCACCAACGCCACTTTCGCCATCTCCAGCATCGGTCTGACAGACGCCGGCAGTTATATTGTGAAAGTGGGTAATTCTGCAGGAACGGCGGCGAGCGACCCTGCCGTTCTTAAGGTGGAATCGCCCCCCGCCCAGGATCTGGTGCTCACCGAGCCAGGGGTGACCAATGATGTATTCCATCTGGTGGTGGTGGGGCCTGCCCCAGCGGAATATGTGATCTGGTGTTCACGCGACATGGTTTCTTGGATGTCGCTTTCCACCAACCTTTGTACGGATGGAACGTTGGTCTACACCGATCCGGGCGCCTCCTCCAACCCGGCCTCTTTCTACCGTGCCACCCTGGTGCAATGAACCGACTCACACCGAGAATCACCGCAGACCCTGTTCGCAGAGCTTACCTATGAAGCTACGGAAGCTGATGCAACCATTGCTCCTTTGCTTCTTGCTGGTGGCCGGCAGCAGCCGCTGCTTCCCGACCCTCGGTGCTGCGGGCACGGCGTTGATTGCTTGGAGCGAGAAGGGGACTTGGGAAACCGAAGCTTCAGGCCATTCCATTTACTCGCTCTTCCCTCCTTTCAGCAATCTCCGGGCGCAGTTGGTGGTCAGTGGCAGGTTGGTCACGAACGCCTCCGAGTACACCGTTACGTACGAATCGATTGCTGATTCCACCGGTTCGATCAACACCACCTCAAAGGGCAAGGGGGACTTCTATTCGCATGTCGCAGCGCTCTACAAGACCAACCTTCTCGCCGATGAAGGTTTGGCTGGGTTTTCCATGCCCGGGGCCTCCAATGCCCCGCAGCCCATGGGCTTTGAGCCGGTGCTGCATTGCTTTCGGGCGGAGGGGATACCTGTTACGCCCTACGATGACCAAGGCAGACGCAACGAGCACCCGCTCTTCCGATTGGTTGCTCGTGACCAATCCGGTGCGGTTGTAGCCACCACCCAGGTTCCTCTGCCCACCACCGATCGGATGGATTGCCGGGGGTGCCATTTTTCCGGTGCGGATGTGATGGCTCGGCCAGCAGCAGGATGGGTATGGGACTGCGACCCCGAGAGGGACTACCGGTTGAACATCCTGAAGTACCATGATGAAGCCAGGGAAGGTTCGGTCTCCTACGTTGAGTCCTTAAAGGCAGCAGGCTATAACCCCTCGGGTCTCCTTACCACGGTCACTCAAGACTCGACCCCTGTTCTCTGCGTGCGGTGTCATGTTTCGAACGCGCTTCCAGGGTCGGGCCTGGAGGGCATGCGTCCGTTGACTCGCCTCATCCATACGAAACACTCCAAGGTTCCAGATCCTGTTTCTGGACTGCCCTTGGATGATGGGAGCACGAGCCAGACCTGTCTTCGGTGCCATGCGGGCAGTGAGGATTCTTACCTGCGGGGCGGGCACCATGGCGCAGTCACCGCCAGCGGTGCATTGACGCTCCAGTGTCAGAGTTGCCACGGTTCCATGCTCCAGATCGGCGTCAGGGGCCGCCAAGGTTGGCTTGATGAACCCAATTGTCAGAGCTGCCACACCGGCACCGTCCTGAAAAACAACGGGCAGGTTCGCTACACCAGCGCTTTCGACACCAACGGCCTCGTCCGTGTCCCGGTGGATCGCACGTTCGCCACGGAAGCAAACCAACCTGAAGCGGGCCTCTCCCTTTACCGGACTTCCAAAGGTCACGGCGGGTTGCAGTGCGCCGCGTGTCACGGAGCACCGCACGCTGAACTTCCCAGCACGCAGCCGAATGAAAACCTGCAGAACCTCCAACTCCAAGGCTATGCCGGGACTCTTCTGGAGTGCAGCGTATGCCATCCAACGACGCCATCCAACGTCAGCGGTGGGCCTCACGGGATGCACCCCGTCGATCGGCAGTGGCTGGAGAAACACCACGAAGACGATGCGGACGGCATGCAGTGTCAGGCTTGTCATGGAACGGACGATCGCGGGGCGGTTCTATCGCGAGCCGTTGGCGACCGGTTCATTTCCATCGAAGGTCAGACCTTGGCCTTCCTGCGGGGAGCCTCGATCGGTTGCTACAACTGCCATAACGGGCCCCGACCAGGAGAAATGGAAGGTTCGAACCCGAGACCAGCTGTGGCATTCGATGCGAACGTCGCCACAACTACCGACCTACCCCTCGGGATTCAGCTGCAGGGTTCCGACCCGGGTGGTCTGCCGCTGGAGTTTCGTGTGGTGTCGCCTCCTTCGCACGGCCGCGTTAGTCTGGCCGGGTCGAATGCGACCTACCATCCGTCGCCTGACTTTCTTGGGACCGACACGTTCACGTTTTCTGCCTGGAATGGCGTGATGGACTCCAATCCGGGCCAAGTCCAGGTGCGCATCTCTGCAGGGACAGGAAAACTGGACGTGAAGGCTGTGGTGCCTCAAGCCGCCCTGCCTGGGACTTCGGTGCCATTCCGTTGTTTCACAAGTCTGCTGCCCGGAGGGGATGCCGTAGCCTATGACTGGGATTTTGGTGACGGAAGCGGCCACTCTACGAACGCACACGACTGCCATCTGTTCACGAATGCCGGAGACTATCCCTGGACTTTGAAAGTCGAGATGGCGGGAATCAGCAATACGCTCAGTGGCGTCCTGACGGTGCATCCGAACTTGGGTCCGCCTCTCCCGCTCTCGGTGAGTCAGGCGGACGGGGTGCTTTCCCTGACCTGGCCTGCGGATCGTATTGGTGGGGTTCTCCAGAGTCGATTTGATTTTACTGAAGACAGCCTTTGGAGTCCGATCCACGAAGTCCCGGTTCAGGAAGGTCCGGTCATGCGCCTGGACCTGCCGGTACTCTTCGAACAACAATATTTTCGGGTTCGGCGGATACCCTGACGGCGCCCCTTTCAACCACTCACTCGAAAAACACCATGCGGATACTTGTTGTAGATGATGATCGACGCATCGCCGGCGCGGTCCGACGGGCCTTGACTGACCACGGGTTTGCGGTGGATGTTCTGGGTAACGGCGATGAAGCTCTGCTTTGCATACTGCAGAACCCCTTCGATGCCGTCGTGCTCGACATCATGCTTCCCGGTCGTGATGGCCTGAGCGTGCTGCAGACCCTCCGCTCTGGGGGGAACGGCACCCCCGTGCTGCTTCTTTCCGCCCGGAGCGGGCTCAACGAACGCGTCGATGGCCTCAATGCGGGGGCCGACGACTACCTTCCCAAGCCTTTCGCCCTGGAGGAAGTGATCGCCAGGGTGCGCGCGCTGGTTCGCAGGGGAGGGGACACGAAGCCTGTGCTCCTTCGCGTGGCTGACCTTTCTCTCAATACCTACACCCGCAGCGCCATTCGCGGGGACCGGCAGATTACTCTCACCACGCGGGAGTTCCAGATCCTGGAGTACCTGATGCGCTCCGTAGGCCGGGTTTGCACCAGGATGATGATCCTGGAAAAGGTTTGGGATTACTCCTTTGATCCCGGCTCCAACGTCGTCGATGTCTACATTCGCAAATTGCGCGAGAAGATCGATGCGGGGTTCGATTTGAAGCTACTCCACAGCGTCCGCGGTGCAGGGTACCTGATGAAAGAAGGCCACAGCGATTGAGCGTCACGAGGCCGTTGCCTGTGATTGGACGTGGTCCACCGCCCGCCCGACCGCCGCCAGGAGCTCGGTCTCGTTGAACGGCTTGAAGAACAGGCCAAACACTCCTTCGCCTCCAGCCAACCCCCTTGTTTCGCTGTTGTTCATTCCCGTCAGGAACACCACGGGAAGAGAAACGTTCAGGTCGCGCAGGCGCCAGTGCATGGCTTTGCCATTCATTCCCGGTAGATAGAAATCTGCGATCAGGCAGGCCGCCTCGCGATATGATTCGGAAAGGAGAAAATCCTCGGCGCTTTCGAAGCAGATCGATTTGTAGCCGGCCGACCGCAACAGCCGGCCCACCGACTTGAGTACGGACTCACTGTCATCCACGATGGCAACCACGGGGGCGGGCGTTTCCATTGATTGTTCTGATTCGGTCTCGGTGTCTCAGTCAGCGCTCGGTTCTGATGATCCAGTTGTCGCGCTGGATCGTTTCGAGGTAGGAAAGGCACATCGTTGAAGTGTACCCTTCCGACATAGTATAAACCCAGCTTTTTTCGTGCCGAATTACGGCTAATGAGTGGGGAAAAGCCTCCTTCTTCCTGTCAACTTCGGTTTTCTTCATGGTGCCCCCCTATTCCCCGTTTCGAACCTCTGCTGAATGAAAGTCTAAATCAAAATCGAAACCATGAAGCGGAGGAAGCGGATGGAAGGGGAAAAAGCGGCACCTAGGGGCGCGCGCACTCCAAGACCTGGCGGAGTTCCAAAGACCCCTCGCTCTAGCGAAGCTTTTGAACTACGGACGGAACAGGCGGTAGAACTGAGCTGCCTCCGTGGTGGCGATCGTCACCTGGCTCTCGCTCCCAACGCTCTTGACCGCGTTGGTGACGCTGACCCAGTCCGGAGTAGTGATCGTGGGGTTCTGCTGGAGCGTGAATCCATTAACGCCTAAGGGCCATGCCACGACGACACTGTTGGTTTTCGTGGATTGGATGCGCAGGGTGGGGGAGCGTGGGGTCACCCGCATATTGTCCACCATAAAGATCGGGTTGTAATCGCCGCCCGTGGGTGGAGGTGCATCATAATGGACCACCACGCTATTGAATCCCTCTGGCGCACTCACCGACAGCGTCGCTGAGGGCCAAGTGGTGGGCACCGGGGTGGCAGTGGTGGTGTTGGTCGCCACCGGGACGCCGCTCAGCAGAGCCGTCACTTTCATTCGTGCGGACGAGTCACAGGCTAACTCATCCGGCGCGTACAGGATGGAGAAATCACTCAAGACTTGCGAAAAGCTGATCAACAGATCGGAGGCAGAAACCCCTTTTGGCAAAAGACATTTTCCGGAAAAACCAACCGGTGCTGGGCCCAGGCTGTCCGCCTGCTGAACACTGAAACCCGGTCCCGTTTCGGTAAAGAGGGCTGTGATCCCCCCCACCTTCAAACCGAGGGGAAGCGAGGAGGAGAGTGTGGCATTCTCGAAATCAAAAAGGGTCGTCTGGCCATGGAGTGGTAGAGCTGCCAGGCTGAGAGCTACCCCGAGGAGTTCGATTTTCATGAGTCAATTGACCCTAGTTGATAATTGCAGGAAGCGAGAGATTGGCGCACCAGCTTCGAATCGCTCGTATTGCTGATAGAACGGTGATCCGTCCTGACTTCTCTCCCGCTCGCAGAGCGCCTGCACTAGCAGATAAGCTCCTTGACGATCCTCCCATTGTCAAGTGGCTCCGCCCCGAAATGAAAACCGCTCCGTCCACAAGGACGGAGCGATCACATAGCTAGCCTCTATCCGAATTGGAGATCTAACTCTTGGTCTTGTTCTTGGCCCATCTTCGCACGACACCGAAGCCGACCAAGCCAACGCCACTCAGCATGGCGTAGGTTTGGGGTTCGGGAACCACGGTTAGCAAAATGTTCTCTTCCTGGGTCCAGTCCGATGCGCCATATCCTGTTCCGCTCGACATCCTGACGACAAGTTGATAGGTATCCTGGGGAGTGCTCGGATCAATCAGGAAGCTCATCAGGTGCTCCGCGTGCGTTCCTGCAGTCGAGGCCCAGTCGGTGGTGTAGTATCTGAAATTCACAGTCGCTCCACTCGAACTGCCGCCCACGGGCAAACCTTGTTGAGCCAACGCCGTCGAAGCGGAAGTTGCTGTTGAAGTTGACCAATTAATACCTGAGGAGGTTGGGGTAACAACCAACTTGTTTAGCGCGTTTGCCTGTCCCCCAATGTTGAACCCCGTGAGAGCGAAGGCGTAACTGTCACCTATAGGGACGTCTCCACTGGCCGCATAACTAATTGCAAAAGTTCCTCCCGGGGTTCCAGTAAAGGTCTTCACCCCCGCCGTGGTGGTTGGGTTACCGAGGATGGACAAGTAAGAGGTTGGCTGTGGAGTTGCATTCGCATGACATCCCGCGCAGTCCCCACCCCCACTCGCCCCTCCTGCGTTCCGATACGGATAGGCCTGCGCTGCCAGTGAAACCATCATTGCCAACAACGCTCTGGTGAA
Organism: uncultured Verrucomicrobiota bacterium; assembly: GCA_964411985.1. GTDB lineage: Bacteria > Verrucomicrobiota > Verrucomicrobiia > Limisphaerales > J093 > CAYPNF01. The sequence continues at coordinate 128,159 of CAYPNF010000003.1, read as the reverse complement.
TGTGTCGATCTTCATAGTTTTATTTGCTTTAACCGTAAACGACTGTCCGTTGGCCTTTGAGGTTGACACAACCTCAACTGCGGGAGGGATCATCTGTTATTTGCTTTTTGAGAATCTTGCAGTTGTTAAACTCCACGCACATCGACGAACACAGCGCGCCTCTTTCCACGGAAGAGTCATATTCAGCGAGGTGCCCAGAGGTCATCATGATTAAGATATAAGCATAATGGTATCAATCATCCTAATTAATTTTTGTTCATCTTTCTCAGGCGCTCGCCAAGCTTCGGTTGCTCCGGCTAGCTGCCGACAGGGCTTTCCTTCGAGTTACCGAGGCTGTTTCAGGACCCTTGCGTGGCGGTATAAGCAGAAGGAGACGGAGCACCAAGGGCGGGTTCTGACACCTCGGATGTTGTGGGAGCTTTTCCTACAAAATCCCCTTCAGGTCATGGGGGAGTCTGCCGACAGAGTAAGCTGGTGTAACTCCTTGCCTCAGTAGAGGCGGGGTGGCCCTCTATGAGGACCCCCTCCGAGTGCTCCAGGTCGTTCGCGGCGCCATGAATCCGCACAAATTAGAACTCGATTCCCATTTTCATGAACATTCTGCTCGTGGACGATAATGACCTCTTGCGGAAGACCCTCTGCCACCATCTCACCCGGGAAGGACACTCCGTTTCCAGTGCCGCCAACGGCGATGAGGCCTTGAAACTGGCCGAGACCAACCCGCCTGACGTCGTTGTGACCGATATCGTTATGCCGCAAAAGGATGGACTGGAAACGATCACGGAGATCCGCGCTCGGTTTCCAAGTGCCAAAGTGATCGCGATCTCAGGTCACCCGCTCACGGAGAGCTACGATGAAGACCGGATGCTGCAAATCGCTCTGGCGATGGGGGCCGATCACACCTTGATCAAACCGTTCTCGGCCTACGAATTGATCGGTTGCATTCGCCGATTGCGAGGGGATCGCTGATTCCTTCATCCAAACCTTTGTCGCGGACTTAATCGCACACTTTGTCGAAGAGAAACCACGAATCACACGAATCACACGAATGGGGTGGGGAGTTATCCACTCTGCACGGATAGCCGACGCATCTCATAGCGGGTGGTTCAAGCGGGCGAGCAACTCGCGCGGAGTGAGGACCTGAATGCCGAAGGGTTTGTTCAAGGCTAGCAAGTCGGTGTCGCGGGTGACGATGATCCCTGCCCCAGCGCCTAAAGCACAGGCCAGATAGGGATCGTCCTTCGGATCGCGACTACGCTGTTTACCCAGCGGTGCAGCCTCCACCAGCGTGACGTGGTCGTGATACCAAGTCAGCAGGTTGTGGGCGGGGTGCTTGGTTTTGTAGCCGATTTCGGCGACCAGCGTTCGCAGTTCCGCGAGAGTTTCCTGGGTGGCGAACGCCGTGATGCGGCGTCGAGCCATGGCCAGCAGGCAGAGGTGCGCCTCACCGCGCCAGCCCGCGCCCGAGAAGACCACGTTGGCGTCAAGCACTACGCGCACGCCTTGACTCTCCTTCGTATGCGATGTTGCGCCCCGACAATCCGGGCCATTTCGGCATCGTCAGGATCGCCCAACGGTGCACCCTCGATGGCCTCTTCCAGATAGGCGACGTCCGCGTCGATCTGTTCGCGGCGGCGGTTGCGGATCAGGTCGCGCATATACTCGCTCATCGAGTCGAAGGCCTGGGCCTGGGCGTCGGCGCGAGCGAACTCGGCCAACTCCGGGTTCAGGGAGATATTGATGGTGACCGCTTTCATGGGGTCAAGCTAGACCAATGGCAGTCTATGTCAAGGCTTGCCATAGACGGCGGGCCAGGGAGAGACCACGAATCACACGAATGGGGGGGGGTAACCACAGAACACACAGAGCACACAGAAAGGACCCAAACCTTCGTCGCGGACTTAATCGCACACTTTGTCGAAGAGAAACCACGAATCACACGAATCACACGAATGGGGGGGAGTTATCCACAAATGGCAGATGGGCGCAGATGAGGAACCGCTACCTTCATCGCACACTTCATCGCACACTTCGTCGCAGCCTTTTAATCGCAGCCTTCGTCGAATCCAACCGAGAAACGACCCTTGTATCTCCCACCGGAGGTAACCGACAGCACCGAGGAAGTTACTTGCTCGTTTCCTCAGGGTCCGTGCGAGCGGGGAGCCCCGTGCGGACGAGAGTAGCGCGGATCTTCCCCCAGTTGCACCGCACTCGCGATTGAGGCCAGCAAAGCATTTTCGTGGAAGGCTTTGGGAAAAAGCCCCAACGAGTTCCCTTCTCTGGCCCGGGCATGTGCCGCGGGCGATTCATGTCCGGTGACGAAAAGGACCGGTGTCAGGTCGCCACGCTTGCGGAGGGCCTGAAGCAAGCCAAACCCGTCCATTTTGGGCATGTGAACATCCACAATCAGGCAACAAGGGCGGAGCGGGGGGAGGGCGTTCAGACAATCCCCAGCGGAGGTGAACGTCACCACGGCATATCCCGAGGAGCGCAGCAACCGGGAGAGCGACCTCAAAAACGCACTGTCGTCATCGACGATCCCGATGAGGGAGTTCGAGGACAGGTGCGGAGGTGGTGTTTGTTCGAGGCTTGCCAAGGTCGTGCTCTCTAGATGGTTGAGTCATTAGCCGGGAGCCCAGCCCCCTGTTACATACGTCTATTCAAAAGGCCTGAATTGCCCCTGCCTCGATATCCGGTGTTGTCGCTCTCACCGGGAGTAAAGCAAGTCTGGATAAGAGTGAAGCAAACTGGTTTCCCCGTCTATAAGACCTTGGGTGTATGCGCTCCTCGCCGCACTTCAAAAGCTTCGCCAGAGCGAAAGGGCTGTGGAACTCCTCCAGGTCTTGGAGTGCGTGCGCCCTCAGGTGCCGCTTTTCCCCTTCCATCCCCTT
>CAYPNF010000003.1:92982-125168 GCA_964411985.1 uncultured Verrucomicrobiota bacterium | reverse complement strand
CGTCCTCTCCCTTCCTGGTGACTTGATCCATTCGCGCAGGCGCCAAAAGCGGTACTTCGCTTCGCTCCTCACCGCACTCCAAAAGCTTCGCCAGAGCGAAAGGGCTGTGGAATTCCGCCAGGTCTTGGAGTGCGTGCGCCCTCAGGTGCCGCTTTTCCCCTTCCATCCCCTTCCTCCGCTTCATGGTTTAGACTTCGATTTTCAGCCAGAAGAAGTTCGAAGCGGTGGAAGTGAGGGGCACCATGAAGAAAACCGAAGCTGACAGGAAGAAGGAGGCATTCGTCCTCTCCCTTCCTGGTGACTTGATCCATTCGCGCAGGCGCCAAAAGCGGTACATCGCTTCGCTTCCCGCCGCACTCCAAAAGCTGTCGCAACGCGACAGGCTACAGCAGCCCGAGGGATTCTGCCGCTTGAACGAGCTCAGCGAGCGAATGCACCTCCATCTTGCGCATGACCCGGCCTCGATGAATCTTCACGGTGGCTATACTGGCGCCGAGGTCTGCGGCAATCTCCTTATTCATCCTTCCCTGCACGACCAACAGCATGACTTCCCGCTCGCGGGGTGTCAGGGACTCAAGCCTTGACTGTATGGCCTGTAGATTCGCTTGTCTGGCACGAGCCTCCGAGCTCCTCTGGACCGCATCCCGAATGGCAGCCAGCAGGTCGTCTTCTTGAAAAGGTTTGGCAAGAAAATCCAGTGCGCCATTTTTCATGGCCTTGACGCTGCTGGGGACGTCAGCGTGCCCGGTCAGGAAGATGATCGGGGTCATGACTCCCTGCTCGCGGAGCTTCCTCTGTAGCTCCAATCCGTTGAGTTCAGGCATGCGAAGATCCAGTACGATGCAATCAAGAGTCAGGGAGGGAAGGGAACTCAGGAGCTCTTCCGGATTGGCAAAAGCCTTGGAGGCCAGGCCCTGCGTGCGAAAGAGGCGCTCCAGCGCCCCTCGCATCGCCTTATCGTCATCCACCACGGCAACCATAGGTTTCTCGCTCATGGGCCTGGCTTGGTATCTGGTAGTGGCAATTCAAGGGAAAACTCGGCGCCGCCTTCGGGGTGGTTCCCCAATCGCAGCTGACCTCCGTGGGCCTCAAGGATGGAACGGCTGATGACCAGCCCCATCCCCATGCCGTCAGGCTTGGTGGTAAAGAAAGGCTGGAAGGGCGCGCGCAGCTGTGAATCGGCGAGCCCAGGGCCAGAATCACGGACGTGGAGACATACAAACCCCGGACGGCCATGACCGGAAGAGATTCGCAGTTCTCGTTTGCCGCCTTCAGACGAGGCCATGGCTTCCACGGCATTACTGAGCAAATTCAGGACGACTTGCTGTATGGCGGTTTTGCTGGCAACGACCTTGGGAAGGGTGGAGTCAAGATCCAGTCCGAGTACCACTCTGTGGAGTAACAGCGGGTTGTGAAACAGGGCTAGGGTCTCAAGCGTGATCACGTTGAGGTCCACCAACTCCCGCTCCAGATCCACCCGACCCAACATGGCGCGCAAATTCTGAACGATCTGACTCGCACGTTTGCTGTCCGCCTGGATCTCCCCGAGGGCCTCGCGCACTTCGTCCAGGTCCGTTTTTTCTGGAGCCAGGAACTCCAAGGCGGCTCTCGCGTTGCAGTGAATCGTCGCCAAGGGCTGATTCAGTTCGTGGGCCAGGGACACGGCAAAATGCCCAGCCGTCGTCATCCGGGACACTTTGGATAGCTGCCTGCGGAGGCGCTCGCCCTCCCACTCCATTTCCTTGCGTCGAGTGATATCACGGTTGCTGCCGCGGATGCCTCGAAACTCCCGGTCCTCCAGCAGGACTGGCTGCCCCACGTGCTCAATCCAGCGCACCCCCCCGTCTTTTCGGACGATCCGGAACTCGATCAGCGGGTGGGCCTGCAAATGGGGTGACTCCCGCAAATGAGCCTTCCAGAGGTCTCGATCCTCCGGGTGAACAATTTTGGTGAGGAGTCCAGGGTCGGCCGTGAATTCCTGAGCGAAATACCCCGTGATGCGCTGGCAGGAGGGAGAGCAATAGAGCAGCTTCTGCTCGGGCGTCAGCCAGTACTCCCAGTCATGCGTGAAATCCGCCACCGTCCGGTAGCAGAACTCCGCTTCCCTGAGGGCTTTTTGAGCTATCTCGCGTCCTGCGATCTCCCGCTGGAGTTTCCGGTTTGCCTCGATGAGGGCAAGCGTTCGCGTTTCGACGCTGCGCTCCAATTCGCACCAGGCCTCCTCTAGTTGTTGCTCCGCCTTCTTGCGATGATCGATTTCCTGAATGATCGCAACGTAAGAATTCGGGTGGATCCCCTCACCGGCCAGTGGGGCAAGGGTGATTCGAATCCAGAGGAGCCCGCTCTCCTTGGTGAACTGCTGGATCTCCAGGTGAAAATCCCTGGTCCATCCCTCCCGCAGCCGCTGCAGCGCTTCGCGACATCGGGCGAAGCCCTCCGGGTGGGTGATCTCCTCCAGCGTGAGGGCGGTCATCTCCTCCGCCGTTCGACCCAAGAGCTCGCAGTACTTCCGGTTGACCTGCTGGAAGCGCAAGTCCGCCCCGGCGATTTGGGCTACCCCCACGGCGGCTTGCTCGAAAAGAGCACGAAAGCGGGTCTCGGTCTCAGAATGTAATTGTTGCAGGCGCAGGTGTTCACGTCGGTCTCGAAAGATGGCCTGAATGACTCTCTGCCCCCCTATCGCCACGGTGGTGGTACTGTCCAGCACCAACCTGTGTTCCTCTATCGTTTTGTTCAGGTTAGTTTCAGTGACAATGCATTCGGTGATCTCCTCGAGTGTGCCGAAGTACTTCGCAGGCCCCACCGCCCCAGCCAGATCCTGGAATTGCACCTGGCTGGTGGCGCGCACCCACGCCCTTTCTCCAGTGGGGCGGATCAGCCGAAACTGAACCACGGCAAGGTGATCTGCCTTCGATTGGGTGAGTTCCCTGATAGTCCGGCTGATTTGCTTTCGGTCGATGCCGGAGATCTGCCTTAAGAAAGCTGGGTAATGGAGGGGAAGTTCCTTTGCCTGCCCCAAGATGGCTTTGCAGCGTTGGTCCCACTCGAACTCCCGGGTCGTGCAATCGTAATCCCACAAACCGACATTGCACGCAAGCGAGACTAGATTCAGCTTTGCACTCAACTCCCGGTAGGCCCTAGCCTCGGGTTCACCCGGAGTAACACTCGGGATCGAAGACTGAGGTGCTGGAGTACAAACCGCGAGGGGCTGCATGGGATGCGGCTAGGAGATGGGAGGGGAGGAAGGAAGAGGTTCGTCTGGCGTTACAACGACTTTCAGCACCTTGGCAATGAGCCTTCGCTTCGAATCCAGTAGAAATGGATGAATGGAACAAATCACAGTAAACGTCATTTGAGCCTAATTCCTAATAATCAACGTATTGTACCCTTTACAGACTTACAAAAATATAGCATCTTCTTGTCCACTATGCAAATCCAGATGTCGCGCACTCTGGTTCGCACCATTTTGGCATTACGGTTGTCGTCCGGATTGGAGTTCAAGCCTGGTGATGGAGGAAGTCTGAGCGAGCCAGTATACCACCAAAGTAGGATGGCATTGCAGGGCCAGGTGTGCTTATCCTGCAGGGGTAAATGGTAGAGGAAACCCACATCGAGAGTCGCAAGCAGAGAGTCAAGGTGCCTGGGATGACTCCTGTCGCGGCTATGACTATTCTCGCTGTCACTCTGGTGATAGTGGAGTTTGGGGTCATGTATTTGCTGCCCTTCCTGCCGCCGGTTCCGCTCTGGGCACACAACTTTCTTGATTCGATGCTAATGCTGGTGGGCGCTGCCCCGGCTCTGTACTTCCTCGTTCTCCGCCCGCTTCATCGCAACATTGCGTCTGCCGATCAGCTGATGTCGGAACTTAGAGATCACCGAGCCCTGCTTGAGAGTGTCGTCCAAGAGCGCACTGCTCAGTTGGAGATCAAGAACCAGGAACTGAAGGACCAGATTCTGGAGCTGCGCAAGGCACAGGCTGCGTTGGTGGAATCGCAAGAGCGGATCAAGTTTGTTTTGGAAGGCAGCTGCCTAGGCACCTGGGAACGGGATCTGCGGAGGGAGGAAATGGAGGTCCATGAACCTTGGGCCAATCCACTGGGGGATCGTCTCGCCCGAGCCATAGACAGGACTGGCAAAGTTAGCGATTTCGTCCATCCCCAGGACAGAACAGGGCTTTCGAAGTCCTTTCTCGATCATCTCGAAGGACGCACCCAGATCCACGAGGCTGAATATCAGATCATGGCCGAGGACAAGAATTACTGCTGGATTCAGGAAAGGGGCAAAGTGGTGCTGAGAGATCCCGAGGGTAGGCCGCTTCGGATGAGTGGGACCTATGCGCAGATTGGGGAGCGAAAGCGGCTGGAGGAGGAACTCAGGCGATCCCGGACCGAGCTTGAGACTTTGGTTGCAGAACGCACGCGCGATCTGGGCGACGCGGTTGACTTGCTGCAAGGCCAGATTGAAGCGCGCGAGCGGGTAGAGAAGGCTCTGCGGGAGTCCGAGAGGCGCTATCGTGTCTTATTCGAGCTGGCGCCGATGGGGATCGGCCTCACCGACGAGCGGGGCGAGGTCCTCGAGGTGAACCGCTGCATGGCGGAGCTTTTTGGGGTGACGATCGATCGGGTGACCGGTATGCAGTCGCGTGGTTTCTACGAAGATCCCCTGGCCCGTGACGGGCTGATGATCGAGCTTGCACGTGCTGGACAGATCCTGGGTCGGGAGATCCGACTCCGTCGAGCCGACGGGACGCCGTTTGACGCACTGCTTTACCTGAACCGGATCGAGCTTTCACAGGACTCAGGCTCCGCCATACTGAGTATCATTGTGGATATCACTCAGCGCAAGCGAGATGAGGCCCGCATCCGTGTCGTGAGGGACCTTCTCGAGCTCTATGTTACCAAGCCGAGTCGCCAGGCGTATCTGGAAGCCGTGGCTAAGCAAATGAAGGAATTGTGTGGCGCTGAGGGGGTAGGGATCCAGGTGGACCATGAACCTGCAGACGGCAATGCTCCCTTCGCCTGCTTTGTCGGGTTAGGCCAGGAGTTGTTCGCCAAAAGCGATCAGTTACCGCCGTGTCCGGATGCCCCTGCTCCCCCCATGCATAGGGGGAGCGGTGACGCGCAGTTCGTCGAGCTCAACCGGGGTGACTTGGCATCGCCTTCGCCCTCCGGACCGCCGCGAGAGTATACCCACCCGTCAGCATCCGGCGTGGATCCTAGCCACTCGCACACCAGTGTGGAGGCGGGTTATGGGAGTGTGCTTCGCGTTGCTTTCCAGATCCGAGAGCCAGTGGGAGGAGAGATCCTCCTGGTTGACAGGCGAATTTCTCGGTTTACTCAGGAAACCTACGACCTGGTACGAGGACTTGCCCCGCTTCTCGGGGAGGCGATGTGCCGCTTCTCGGTCGAAGAGGCGTTGCGGCAAAGTGAGCACCGGTTTCAGGCGGTTTTTTCCAATCATCACGAACCCATGCTTTTTGTGGATCCCAAGGCGGGAAGGATTGTTGACGCAAACCCTGCCGCAGCCGGGTTGTGCGGGGTCCAGCCAGGAGAGCTGAATGGAACGACCCTCGAGGCTGTGGGTTTGCCTCTGCCCAGCGCGTTCGTGTGGGGAATCGACCCCACGCAGGGCGGGCGGCAGTTCCGCCGCGGAGCCGCTTTTAGGAGGCAAGATGGGGAAATCATGACCCTGGAAGTGCAGGCCTCCCGACTTTCAGCGCAGGGGAATGGCCTGGTGTTTCTGCTTCTGCACGACCTTACCGCCCGGAAGCGGTTGGAGGAAGAGATTCTGGCGATTGGTGAATTAACCCTCCAGAGGGTGGGACGTGAACTGCACGACTTGCTGGGCAGCAAGCTTGCGGGGATCGCTCTTCTGGCGAAGGTCACGGCCAAGAAGCTGGCGGATCGATCCCCCGCCGAGGCAGAGTACGCGCAGGAGATTGTGCAAAACGCAAACGAGGCAATCGCACATACGCGTACCCTTGCTCAAGGCCTGTGGCCGATTTCTGTCACTGCAGAGAGTCTGTGCGAGGGACTCTACGGACTGGCCGATGAGGTCGCCAAGAATCCTGGCGTGGTCTGCGAAGTCTACTTGGAACGTGAGCATGGAATTCGGGACGACGCTGTTGCTGCCCACCTCTTCAGGATTGCCCAGGAAGCAGTCAGCAATGCCCTTCGACATGGCGATCCCCGCCATCTCCTCATCCACCTGGACTCACAACCTGGGGGGTTCCGTTTGCGGGTGAGGAATGACGGGAATTCCTTCGCAGGCGAGTCCGTGAATGGGAAAGGTCTGGGCCTGCGCACCATGCGATATCGCGCCGGGATCATTGGGGCCAATTTGCAGGTTCTGCCAGTGCCGGGAGGAGGCACAGAGGTCATTTGCTCGTCACTGACACCCAGTGGTGTCCAGATTGCCAGCTTGGAGGGGAAGCCTGCTTGGGCAGGGTCACCCCACCCGGCTCCGGGAGAAACTGCCAGCAGCATGCCATGAAGACAAAAGTATTTCTTGTGGACGACCACCCCCTCATGCGCCGGGGAGCACAACTCCTCATCGATCTGGAGCCCGACCTTGCGGTTTGCGGGGAGGCGGACGACGTGCCCACAGCGCTCGAGAAGATCCCCATGAGCAAGCCAGATGTGGTGATCCTGGATCTCTCGCTGAAGCGCGGCAGCGGATTCGAACTGATCAAACAGGTCCGGAACCTCTTTCCCCACATACGGATCCTAGTGTTCTCTATGCACGAGGCAGCACAGTACGCGGAGCGTTCGATCCGTGCCGGGGCAAGTGGCTATCTGTCTAAAGATGAGGGCACAGAAAAGGTGGTTTCAGCTATTCGCTCGATCGTTCAGGGCAAGCTCTATGTCGGGGACCAGGTCGCAGCCCACGTGCTCCAGCAGATGTGGACTGGCCGCTCCCGGGAAGTGGCCGGCTCGATCGAATCCCTCACGGACAGGGAGTTGGAAGTTCTACATTTGATCGGGCAGGGACTCCCTACCAGGACCATCGCAACCCGCCTCCATCTCAGCCCAAAGACCGTCGAAGCCCATCGTGAACACATCAAGGAGAAGCTCGGGCTCAATAATGCTGCTGAGTTGAGCCGCTATGCTTTTCGCTGGGCGGGCGACAGGAAAGACGGCGGAGCCGGGGCCACCACCGAGTCGAAGGACAGTTGTGCACAGCCCTGATCCGTCTACGGCCCCGTAGTAGGGCTTTGCCCGACTTCCAGTTTACGGGTTTCGCCTATTGCATGTCGGGTGAGGCTTGATGAATACTTCGACCGTCAACCAGACTGCTGGCTGGTCGAAGGATCGGACTGTTGGCTGGTAGGGTGCCAGATTCCTCAACCGCAGCCATGCAACACGTCGACATTGTTCCAAGAACAGCCAAAGCCCCAGTTTTCATTGTCGACGACGATCCAGTCGTTCGCCGCGGGGTTCGACTTCTGATTGATGCGGAGCCTGACATGACAGTCAGTGGCCAGGCTGCTGATTATCACGAAGCTCTGGAACGTATCGCTCCCTCTCGGGCCAAGGTCGCGGTTGTGGATCTCGGGCTTGGGGAAAAGACCGGGTTCGAGCTCATCCCAAAGCTGCTCGCCTCTTCTCCCAGTCTGCGGGTGCTGGTGCTTTCGTCTCACGGTGATCGCGATTCTGTCCGGCGTGCTTTGCTTGCCGGGGCTTCGGGCTTCGTCACCAAGGAAGAAGGCACCAGTGAACTTACCACCGGTATCCGATGCCTGCTTCACGGTGACTGTTTCCTGAGCCGCAGCATCGCCAATTACAATACTGTTGGCGCAGTTTGTTGGAGACTGGCTGCTTTCAGGCCTTCACAAACTCGTTGAGTGAGAACAGATCCTATCCTAGGTCGCCCCCTTCCGATTGTACCTGGAGTCAACGAGGAATGGTGCCGCGGAAAGTCGGACGAAAGTGAGTGTAACCACCGTCGTCGGAAAGGGTTGTCCAGCCTTTCAGATCCGCGTTCTTGCCTAGTTTGTGTAGTGGGTTCTTTGGCGGTTCTTACGGGTTTCCCCTACAACAGGTTCGGAGTGGCTCCTATATCGCCCGACAGCCGTATGGATTACTAATCTTTAATGTAAGTGCGGAATTGCTCGCGTCTCTCAGGACGAGCCTGAGTATGCAGTTCGTTCGAGGCAGCGTGTGATCCAGCAAAAATAGTGGCCATGACCAGAGAAAAGACAGTGATGCTGAGCGAATGGATTCCCTCTTGGGAGGTCCGAGACACCGTTGCTCGGAGCTTCGCCCACTGTCAACACAGCTGACCCAACGTTGATCAAAAGGAAAAAACCATGAACAGAAACCCAATACTCACTTCCCTCGGCATGGCAGCCGCCCTGCTATGGGGGGTCACGCGTTCTGACGCGCAGACACCGCAGGTAATAGGACCGGTCGATCTCCGGGACCCTACTCTAATCGACTACACCGTACCCAATTACGCTAACAGCCCGCTGCCTAAGTTGACCGGATCGCTCACTGGCGTCCGAGTCGTCGATGGGGGGTGCGGGTATACTTATACCGATCCCATCACTCTTACCCCAACTGACACTTTCGATTTTGCTGTGACGATCGAGCCGCCGCCGGTTGACGGGACAGGTGCCATTATTCCTCCTGGCGTCCAAGCTGTCGCGTGGGCACATGTAGCACTGGGATCTATCGTAAACATTGACTTCTTAGCCCCCGCTGGCAGCACCCCACCAGGCGACCCGGGCTTGGGGTATCTCACCACTCCCGCCGTCACCCTACCGCTGCCGACCGGGGCCACCTGCAAATGCCCCGCGAGCGCCATCGCAACCATGGGGATTGAGCCGGGCACTGGATTGAGGAAATTCCTCGACTCACTGCCGGGTTTGGGGCCGAATGCCCACAACAACCTCGGACAGTTCATCCCCGTCGCCGTTCCGAATACACCATACTTAGTGAGCTCTTCGCCGCCTTACCCGGGATCCGAGTACTACGAAATCGCCGTGGTCGAATACCGTGAGCGGATGCACTCTGACCTGCCCGGCAGTACCTTGTTGCGTGGATACGTGCAGTTGGTGCCATCCACGTTTGGTGGAGCCATTCCCCTGACCGTGGCCAACGGCTTGACGAAGGACATTCTTGTGAATGGAAATCCGGCTTTCGGTGCCTACAAGCCGCACTACCTTGGGCCGCTCATCGTGGCCAAGCAGGGCACTCCCACACGTATCAAGTTCTACAACCTGCTTCCAACCGGTGCCGACGGCAAACTGTTCCTGCCGAATGACACTACGATCATGGGGGCGGGAGCGTTCGACATCAACTGGAACCCGGTGACCGGCGCGCCAACGGCTGGCCATCTTATCGGCAACTTCGTGGAAAACCGGGCCACGCTGCATCTGCATGGCGGTCTCCCGCCGTGGATCAGCGACGGCACGCCACACCAATGGACGGCCCCTGCCGGGGAAACTACGGACTATAAGCAAGGTATCAGCACCAGGCAGGTTCCCGACATGCCGCTCGCGCCAGGGGAATCCGAAGGCGTCATGACCTTCTACTATCCTAACTCACAGAGTGGTCGATTGATGTTCTACCATGACCATGCCTATGGAATCACCCGCCTCAACGTGTATGCCGGTGAGGCCGCTGGTTACCTGTTGAGGGATGACAACGACGACAATTTGAACTTGATTGCAGGAGTCGCCGCGGAAATCCCGTTGGTGATCCAGGACAAGACGTTCGTGTGGGGTGACAAAGCGCTGGGCACTGGGACCTATGCGGTAGATCCTCTCTGGAAGAACCTGTTCCCGAACTCTCAGCCGGGTGACCTCTGGCTGCCGCACGTTTACATGGCCAACCAGAATCCGGCCGATCTGATGACCGGCGCGAACCCGCTCGGTCGTTGGGACTACGGTCCCTGGTTCTGGCCGCCGCAAACCTTGAACTTGCAGCCGATGCCGGAAGTCAGCACCACGCCTGAGTCCTTCATGGATACGCCGCTGGTCAACGGCACTGCCTATCCTTACGCCATCGTGCCTGCTGCGAAGATTCGTTTCCGCATTCTCAATGCCTGCAACGACCGTTTCCTCAACCTGCAACTTTACCAGGCTGATCCGAACGGTAACATGGCCGTAGATCCACTCGGCGCTCCGACCCCGTACGGCACCGAAGTCAAGATGGTGCCGGCGGCCGCGAACCCGGCGATTCCTTTCCCGGACGTTTGGCTGACCCAGACGCCGGGCATGATTCCTGAGATCATGGACAATCGCCCGGGCGGAATCCCCGATCCACGGTTAAGAGGCCCGGCGTGGGTGCAAATCGGTACCGAAGCCGGCCTGCTGCCTGCCGCTGTGGTGCATAACAACACCCCGGTCGGTTATGAGCAGAACAAGCGCAACATCGTCGTGCTGAACGTGACCCAGAAGACCATGTTCCTGGGGCCGGCCGAGCGCGCCGACGTCATCATCGACTTCTCCGCCTACGCGGGTAAGACAGTGATTCTCTATAACGATTCCCCCGCCCCGGTTCCCGCGGGTGATCCCCGACTCTCCTATTACACGGGTAACGAGGATTACTCGATCACCGGTGGTGCCAACTACCAGGGCGGCGCTCCGTCCACACTACCGGGCTACGGTCCTAACATGAGGACCATCATGCAGTTCCGAGTTGGCGGACCGGCCGATCCCCTTAAATCTCCGGTTGGAGATGAAACGCCGCTTAATCTAACCGACATCGATAATGCGGTGCGAGCCCACTTCGTGGCTCGGGCAGAAGCACCTATCGTACCCGGGCCGGCTTATCCGACTGGTACTCCTGGCTACAACCCCACCGGGACCTACTCGCGGATTCAAGACACTTCGCTCACCACCGTTCCGGCGGGTGGTTCATCTGTAACCACCGTCAGCATCGTCACTGGCGGCACCGGATATGCGTCCGCCACCACGACAGTCACGATCGATCCTCCTCCCGCCCCAGGCACTCCGGCGACGGTTAGCGCCGTCACGGTGGACGCGGCAGGCGCCATCACTGAAATCAAGTTCTCGGGAGGTACAGGCTACCTGACCCCTCCTGCAGTTCTGATCGCGAATGGTCCCGGTGGCACCGGCATCGGCGCTACTGCAAGCACCACCATCGCCACCATGACCTACCCGATGCAGCCGAAGGCCATTCACGAGCTGTTTGACGACTACGGCCGGATGAACTCCGTCTTGGGCGTAGAGCTGCCGTTCACCAGCTTCCTGATCCAAACCACGATTCCTTATCAGTACATCGATCCGATCACGGAGAGTATCCCGGCCGGTGAGACGCAGATCTGGAAGATCACGCACAACGGTGTGGACACCCACGCCATCCACTTCCACCTGGTCAACGTGCAGGTCATCAACCGTGTGGGTTGGGACGGCGCAATCCGCCCGCCTGACGCGAATGAACTGGGCTGGAAGGAAACCGTCCGGATGAACCCGCTGGAAGACTGCATCGTGGCAGCCACCGCCAAGCCGCCGGTCTTACCCTTCCACATCGGCAAGAGCATGCGTCCGCTGGACGTGATCAAACCACTCGGCACCACCGCCCAGTTCACCGGAGTTAACCCGGCAAATGGAACGCCGCTCATCGTGACGAACAAGGTGAGCGACTTCGATTGGGAATACGTGTGGCACTGCCATCTGCTCGGCCACGAGGAGAATGACATGATGCGGCCGTTGGTCATGACGGCTGTCGCCGACAGCATGTACTACTTCCCGCCCACCGTGACTGCGAGCTTTTCGCCCGCTGCCAATGCGTTTGGCTGGTACAACGCGAGCCCGGTAACCGTCACGCTCGCAGCAACTCCCAACGACACGACTCTGGCCGCAGTTGACTCCATATCTATTAGCGTGAACGGTGGTTCGTTTGCCACTACTCAGCCGTATACGGGGCCTGTTGGTTATACTGTCTCCGCACCTCCCGAGGGGATCACCACGATCACCTACTTCGCCACAGCCAGTGACGCAATCCGAACCGCTAGCACCCCAGCCACGGCGCAGGTCAAGATCGACCTGACGGTTCCGACCATTACTGGTCTGACAGCCAATCCTCCTAGCGTTAAGAGAGGGAGTGGTAAGAGTCCTCGAACTGTTAACGTCACCGGAACTATCACCGATGCGTTGTCAGGAGTGGACCCGGCCAGCCTTTTCTATCGGGTGGTAAGCCCTGCCGGTACCACGCCAAATACTCCCTTCACAATCTCGGCGACTGGGGCAATCCAGAACATCAAGCCAAGCTTGGCCACTGCGACGGTGACGCCGGTGCCGTATGTGTACACAATCGTGGTCGATGCAAAAGACAAAGCTGGCAACCCGGTAACCGCCAGTGTTAAATTCACGGTGACTCCGTAAGATCCTAAGTTAACTCGGGTTCACGCCCCCTAACCACGGACAGTGGCGTGAACCGTTAATCTGTAGCTCACACGGAAGCCTCCCGCTGAACAGGCGGGAGGCTTCTCTCAAATAGAAAGTGCGATGATACTGAAGCTGATACTGACGGGAATGGCGATTATTGGGATGGGTGCCCTCCAACCGAAGGCCGAGGAGACGCCCGTACCGAAGACGGAGAAGGACCTGACGAGCTACGCGCTCGGCGTGGATCTGGCCCGGAATTCCATCCGAAACGGGGTGGAGATCGATCCCGACTTCGTGCTGAGAGGGATTAAAGACGCCCTCTCCGGCGAGAAGCTCCCCGTCCCCGAAGAAGCGCTTCGCCAGCGCCTGGTGGAGGTCCAGGCGGAGGTGCGTCAGCGAACGGCGAAGCTCCGAACGGCGCCGGAGATCAACAGGCAGCGGGGCCAGGTCTTCTTGGAGGCGAATAAGGCAAAGGAGGGAGTGGTTACGCTTCCCTCGGGGATCCAATACCAGATTTTAAAGAAGGCTGACGGCCGCAAACCTACCGGTACCGAAACGGTTGAGATCGATTACCGGGCGACGGCCATCGACGGGCGTGAACTCATCAGCTCGAAGCCCGAGCTACCCGGCACTTTCAAGGTCGAGGAGGCTTTCATCTCTGGCCTGAAAGAGGTTCTGCCGCTCATGCCGGTGGGGTCCAAATGGCGACTCTTCCTCCCGCCGCAGTTCGCGTATGGCGACCGCGGGGTAGGGAAGCAGGTCGGGCCTAAGGAGACGATCATTTTCGATGTGGAACTTCGGGCAATTAAGTAGATTTCCACGGTTACCACGACTGAAGAAGCTATAACCACAGAATACACGGATTACACAGAATGTTTCCAAAGTAGCGACCGTAACCACGGATCACACTGAACACACGGATCGTAACCACAGAATACGCTGAGCACACCGAAAGGGACTTTCTTCTCTAGGCTTTGGAGTGGTTGATCCTTGGTCGGTGGACCACTCCAGTAACGAAAGTCGGATCATATGAAAACACAACCCTCACGCGGTATCGGAACATTCAGCTCGACGTTTTTGCTCAGCGTCTTGAGCCTCGGGGTGGTTCAATCGGGCCAAGGCCAGGTGCTCTTTGATTTTGACACGGGGACACCGACGCTGACCACCGGCCAAGCGTTGCCTCCCTCCCAGACCGCTGGAGGTATCACAGCGAGTTTCAGTGCCACTAGTCCCTCGGTAGGCGGGTTGATCTTCTCGGTGCAGAAAGTCGGGAGCCAAAAACTGCCGGGGTTCTCCAGTCTCTATCTTTACGACAACCGGCCTTCCACGGATGTTGTGGTTCTCCACGTCGGTTTCAGTCAGCGACTCACCGGCATCTCCCTCAACTTCGCTACGACGGATAATACCGCAGGAGGCGAGGGAACTGCAACGATCCAGTTGACAGCGTACCTCGATTCGACTGGGACCCAGGTGGGGAACCCAGCCACCGCGCAAGGGACTTTCACTGACGGGGCCGCTGGTGCACCCGGCACGCTGACCTTCAACTCAGCGCAGCCCTTCAATTTGGTGGAGATCACCGTTCCTTCAGGCCAGGCCAGTATGGGTTTTTTCGTCGACAACATCCTGGTCACCCCGGTTCCCGAACCAGCCACCTACGCGCTGGTCGTTGGGCTAGGGTTAGGGGCGGCAGTCCCCTTCCTCCGCCGAAAACAGCGGCACGCCAACGTCTGAGGGCAACCTCGCAGGGGCGAGCTCCGCGAGACCCGTTTGTAGCGCAACCAAGGATCTCAGGGATGACACGAATCGACAGAGCCAGGAGCCCTGTTTTTCCTCGCCCCGTTGATTCATTCTCCCGTATCCTCGCTGCGGCAACGTAGACTGCGGACATCTACGTTCCTCGTCGTGAAAGCCGTGCCGAATGAATTGACTAGCAATTGCGTTAATTCCCTTTGAAAACTTTTGAATATCATTGGCGGTCGGCTCGGCGCTCCACGCTCTTGAGCGGTGCCGTGGCAATGGGGCTCTGCTATTTGGGTCATGCACAGGAGGTGATCTTCGATTTCGATACGGGCACCCCGGTCCTGACCCCGCGTCAGAACATCCCCATCAATCAAGTGGAAGGCGGTATTCTGGCCCACTTCAGCGCGATCACCGGAGCCTATTCGATCCAGACCTCTACGACCACCGGTTTTGAGCTGTCACAGTTTTCAGGCAAGTTTCTGTATCCTAACACCACCCGCGGAAGCTCCCTGCGAATCCAATTCGGTGACGAACTGACCGACATCTCCTTTACGTTTGCCACGACTGATTATAGCCCGACCCAGCCGACCCCCGTACTGTTGACGGCCTTCCAGGTGAGCGCTTCGGGGACCAACCAGGTTGGGTCGGTATCGGGCAGAGCAGCCTACGGGAACCCCAATGACTCTTACCCAATGGGCACCCTGTCGTTCAACTCGGGGTCCAAGGTTTTCAACCGGGTGGAGATCAAGATCCAGGGGGATTCAACGTTCTTCGCAGATAATGTGGCGGTGATCCCCGTTCCGCAGCTGGACATTCGCCTGGGGGCCACCAACACGGTGGTCATCTCCTGGCCCGCACCCTCGACGGGGTTTGTGCTCCAGGAAAAATCGAGTGTCGCCAGCACCAACTGGGTCGGGGTCAGTCAGGCCGTGGAAGTCGTGGGTGGCACCCATCAGGTTATCATCAGTGAGGCTGTGGATGCTGGTTTCTTCCGGCTCTATCATCCTTAGGATCAGCACGTCCTAGCCACCACAGAATGCACGGAATACACAGAAATATCTTGGGATGAAGGGTTTAAAACTTAGGGCCGGGGCATGGGAAGGCGGTACGCGACAGTTTTTAGAAGCCGCCTCAGCTTGGAGGCGCACTTCTTTGAATTTCGTGGATTCTGTGGTAGCCTGCTACAATAGGGAGTATCCCTATTCCACAATCAGACTTGTCCCTATACTGTTTAGTGGCATGATGATGTACAGGTTGGTGTAGTACTGAGTGCCCGAGCTCAGTTGGGTTGCGCGGTGGGCTCGTTTATAATGGCATTAGGCGACATAAATGTGGGGATTAACACATTAGATTTATGAAGAACGTGAAGAAGGTCGAGAATGAGCAGGGTGTGCGGCCCGGAGTTCTCCTCGGTGTAGCCGGTGCGGCGGCGATTACTACTTTACTGTGGGCCATCGCCCCAGGGTCTTCCCCCAGCAGCAGTCCTCCGGTTGCCTCGGATGCCCCAGCCACCCAGGAACCTGTCAAGGAAGTTACGGCCATGACGCACCCCGCGAGCCACGGTCCTTTCGCAGCACTGAAGCCTCGGAGCAAGGATAACTCGCCGATGGTGAGGGCTCAGCTTGAGAGGGAGAGCTTTACGCACAACCCTTGGATGATGTCGACGGATACATCGCTCACGGCTCCGCCGCCAAAGGTCCCCGGTTACAGCGGTCCGCTCTTCGACTACGCAGCGGAGGCAAATCAATTGGCGGAGGGCGTTCGCAGCGTCATAGCCAAGGACGAGGCGGTGGCGGCGGCGATGCCAGGGGATATGGTTCGCCAGATTCCCGGTATTTCGGTCGCAGGAACAGCAGGCCACGGCAATGGGGTCGGCCAGGCGAATGTCGCACCAGGCCCATCCGGACCTCACGCGTATGTAGGGCCGAATGTGAAGGTCGCTCTTTCTGAGCCCCCCCCGGTGGAATCGGGCGTATCCCCGGAGGTGACCGGGCAACCCGGACCCGGCGATAGCGGGGTAACCACCGGAGACTCCGGGGCTGCCGTGCAAGCGCCCGGGATCGCAAGTACAACCGGCGCCAACGCCAACGGTGTGGTGAACGATGGCTATCGGAGCGCGGACCGCATACGGCGTGCCTACGTGGAGGAGATGCGGATCAAGCGGATTCAGCTGATCCTTGCCGCGCGGCAGCAGGAGGGAAACTGACCTAAAGGGTGAGAGCTCAAATGCCGATGGACATGATTAGCATGTCTCGATTTCTGTCCATAGCTCTGGTTGGTTTCCTCAGCTCGGCAGCTGTTTATGCGCTTGCCGGCGAACCCAAGGCGTCGGATTCCGCAGTAAAACCCAAACCTGCCGCTGTGCAGCCGGTCGATCCTACCCGGGAGACCCTCAAGAACATGACGGCGGAACTCAAGCTGAGCGAAGACCAGCAGAAGAGCGTCCAGAAGGTGCTGGAGGCGAACGACGAGAAGGCAAAGGAGTTGCTCGCCAACAAGAAGCTGACCCCCGCAGAGCTGGGCACCAAAGGGCGGGAGGCCCGTGCGGAAAGTGACAAGCAACTCAAGCAGATCCTCACGGCCGAGCAGTATCAGAAGTGGCAGAAAGTGGTGTCAGAACGTACGATCCGGCGTCGGCCAGAGAGGGTGCCGGGGGAAGAACCGGCCGCGAAGCCGGCCCCTCCAAAGAGTGGCGAAGCGGCTCCTGCCAAACTTGGTACCCCTGCGGTGTCTGGGGGTGGATCCACGAACAAAACGTAGGTCCGTAGACAGGGGTTCCGAGAGCTTGTCATGAACTTCTGTTCTAACGAGAGGAGGGTATTCTTGTCGGCTTCCACTTGGCTTGCTGTAAGACGGAGCAGAAAACGCTTGGATTGTGCTTCTTGGTTAAGACAAGATCATCCGCGGATGTGTTAGACTGCAATAACGTGATGAAAGTTCAGACCCGGAAGTGGTCCCTGCCTATGCTGCTCTTGATCGTGGCAGCGGCTGGCGGTCTTTTGTGGCGAGGCTTCCTGGGGCCCTCCTCGGGAGCCCAGAAGCAGCGTGTGGCTTTCTACCAGGATTCCATGCATCCGTGGGTCAAGTCCGATCAGCCTGGGAAGTGCACGATTTGCGCCATGGATTTGACGCCGATTTACGCGGGCCAGGAGGGGTTTGGGGTGAGCAACAACCTGGTGGTGCTCAGCTCTAATAGCGTTACGGTTCTCCACGTTCAGACCGCCGAAGTGAAGAAGGGATCGTTACGGGCCACCTTTCGCGTGGCGGGAACGCTGGAGGCGAACGAGACCTTGAAGACGGTGGTTTCTGCCCCCGTAGCGTGCCAGATCCAAGCGATGATGGTGGATCATGTGGGAGTGGAAGTAGAACAGGGACAGGCGCTGGTGAGTCTCTTCAGTCCGGAGTTGGTGCAGAAGGTGGCGTATTTCCGGGGTGTGACGACCTCGGCGGAATCGGCCAAGTCCCTCGGGATGTCCAAAGCGAAAGGGGATGCTTTTTCGCGAGATTTGACCTCTCCGCAGTCAGGTGTGGTGGTGGAGCGTAACGTGTTTGCGGGCCAATACGTGCCGGAGGGTGAGAAGCTTTTTGTCATCGTGGACACGTCGTCGCTTTGGTGTCGATTTGACGTATACGACCGACAGCTTCCCTGGTTGGAGGCTGGTCAGAGGGTGGAGATCCGGGTGCCTGGACTGCCGGGCAAGGTCTTTCCGGCGAGGATTGCCTTTCTGGAGCCATCGCTCAACGAGTCGACGCGCACGATCAAAGTGCGGGCCGAAGTGAAGAACCCGGCTGCCGCCGGGAAGGGCGGGATGCAACGCCTCTTGCGGTTGGGGATGTACGCGGAGGGGCGGGTGGTGGGGGAGGTGCCCGATCTGCTCCTGGTACCTCGATCAGCTGTTCTCTTTCCCGGAAATACCGCCTACGCCTACGTGGAGCAGGGCAGCGGCGCCTATGAGCGTCGCCGCCTGAAGCTGGGTCGACAGGGTGATGAGTTTTGGGAAGTGTTGGACGGGTTGGACGAGGGGGATCGGGTGGTGATCTCAGGCAATGTGTTGATAGACGCTCAAGCGCAATTCAATAAGGGAGGGGATGGAGAGGAAATGGAAGAAATGGCTGCGGCGGAGTCGGGGGACTCGGAAAGCCAGGCCAAGGACGCCGAGGGCGATTCCATGCCGATGGGGGAGACGACCTCGATGCCTCCGGAAGCCAGTCCCATGGCGATGCCAAGCACTGCCGTCGAGAAGCCCCAACCGTCCATGACAGCGAAGACCACCAACCAGGCGGCCGGTGCGGCCAGCTCCTGGGAGGGGGATGCCGAGCTTTCGCGGTCTGGTTCGAATCAAGTGACTCGCGCTGCGTATTCCAGCGCTCGCATGGGATTGAAAGAAGAGATGTGGCGTGGGAGGATGGCGCTGATTGCAGAGGCGCACGCTCGGGGAGACACGAATGGCGGAATGAGGAGCCAGAGTCCTGTAGCTGCCCCAAAGGCCATGGCCTCTGCCGAGGCTTCTCCTTCCAAGGCGGCTAATCCAGCGCCGTCGGCACCTCCCAATTCGGTACCTCCCATGGCGGCCACGTCTGCCCATCCCTCAGCCCCTGCGGAGGCAATGCCCATGGCGCAGAGTGCGGCGGGCGAATCCGCAGGCAAAAAGGGAGTGGTGGGATTTGTCACCGTGGCAGCCGGGATCAGCCGGGCACTTGCGGCGGACGATCTTCAGCAGTTTAACCAACATCTGTCCCTGCTTCCCTCGGTGGTTCATTCGCTCAAATCGGCTTTCAGCTCCCCGGACCGGTTGCAGGACCTTGCCCAAGGTGTGGCAGGGACGGTGGGAAAGGCTGCAGCGGCGAAAGATCTGGAGGAAGCTCGCAAGTGGTTCCTGCCATTCAGTACCAGCACGGTGGAGTTGGTGAAAGAGCTGCGGAAGAAGCAGTCGGAGTTTGCGAAGCTGAAGGTGTACCACTGTACCATGGCACCCAAACCGGGTTTGTGGATGCAGGAAAAGGGGCCGCTGGCCAATCCTTTCTACGGAGCTGAGATGTTAAAGTGCGGGAAAGAGGTGAGAGATTGAGGCTGGCTTTGAACGCTCCTCTTCCGTACCAAGAAGCAAGGCTATGATTCACCGCCTGATCGAGTGGTCCCTACGCAACCGGTTCCTCGTGGTCTGCGGAACGCTTCTTCTGATAGGCTGGGGGATTCGTTCGCTCTATGGCACTCCTGTGGACGCCATTCCGGACCTGAGCGAGAACCAGGTCATCGTCTTCGCTGACTGGCCGGGCCGCAGTCCCCAGGAGGTGGAAGACCAAGTCACCTATCCGCTCTCGGTCAACTTGCGTGGATTGGCGGGAGTCAAGGTGGTTCGCGCCTCCTCCATGTTCGGGTTCACCTTCATTACGGTGATTTTTCAGGAGAACATTGATAACTACTTTGCCCGTTCGCGGGTTTTGGAGCGTTTGAATTATCTGGGCGATCTTCTGCCTGCGGGCGTGGTAGCGAAGATTGGTCCCGATGCCACGGGACTGGGCTGGGTCTACCAGTACTACCTATCCGTCGATCCCGTCAAAGCCCCCAAGGGCGGGTATGATCTCTCGCAGCTCCGGTCGCTGCAGGACTACTTCATCCGGTACCAGTTGAATGCGCTTCCCGGTGTTGCCGACGTGGGAAGCATCGGAGGGTTTGTTCGGCAGTATCAGGTGGAGGTCTCGCCTGCGCGCATGCGTACCGCGCAAGTGTCTCTTGAGGATGTCCTGGAAGCGGTCGGCCAGAGCAACCGGAACGTGGGCGGAAAGGTGATCGAGGAGAGTGGGATGGAGTTCGTCATTCGGGGGCTCGCCCTGGTGAAGTCCACTGCCGATCTCGAGACGGTGGTGGTGAAGGACACAGGAGGAACCCAGGTATTCTTGCGGGACGTCGCGACGGTCCAGGTGGGGGGTGATTTTCGTCGCGGGGTTTTGGACGTTGATGGACAGGAAGTGGTGGGGGGAGTGGTCGTGATGCGCAACGGAGAGAACGCGCGCGAAGTCATCCGGAACGTCAAGGAATCCATCGCCCAAATTTCCGGCAGTTTGCCTCCCGGGGTGCAGATTCGCTCTTTCTACGATCGTAGCACCCTCATTGAAAGATCGATCGCCACTCTCAAGCGCGCTTTGACGGAGGAGATCATCCTGGTGGCGCTGGCCCACATCGTGTTTCTCTGGCACTTCCGCAGCATCCTGATCGTCACGATTCCCCTGCCGATCTCCATTCTGATTTCTTTCGTGCTGATGCGCCAATTCGGGATCAGCTCCAACATCATGTCGCTCAGCGGTATTGCGATTGCGATCGGCGTGCTGGTGGACGCGGGGATTGTGGTGACGGAAAACGTGATTCGACACTGTGAGCAGTTGGAGCAGAAGAAGGGGGGGGGGGTACGACTCACCGCGGCTGAGACCTGGGAGGTGACTTTGGCGGCAGCGAAGCAGGTGGGGCGGCCGATCTTTTTCGCCAGCCTGATCATCATCCTCGCTTTTGTGCCTGTCTTCACCCTGGTGGGAGAGGAGGGGAAACTGTTTCATCCACTGGCCTTCACCAAGACTTTCGCTATGGTGGGCTCAACCCTGCTGGCGGTGACCATGGTGCCGGTGCTGTGCTCGTTTTTCGTGAAGGGTCCCTTCCGTCCCGAGGAGAAGAATTGGGTGATGCAGCGCCTGCTGAGGATCTACAACCCCGTCTTGGATTGGGCGCTGATCCACCGAGGTTGGGTTTTGGGTACGGCGGCCTCGCTCCTTGTGGTCGCAGTCGTTCTGGCTTTTGGCCTGCCGCGTCCGGTGGCTCGTGCCTTCGATTCCTGGGGGCTGCCGCGCGTTGCCAAGGTGGCGCGGGGGATGGGAAGTGAATTCATGCCCACCCTTAACGAGGGTAGCCTCCTCTTCATGCCCGTGCTCCTACCCAGCACTTCTCTCACGGAGATCAAACGGCTGATCTCCTGGCAGGATCAGGTCATGAAACAGGTTCCGGAAGTCCAATCCGCCGCCGGAAAACTAGGCCGATCCGAAACCGCCACCGACCCCGCTCCGGTGGAGATGATCGAAACCACCATCGAGCTGAAGCCCGAATCCGAGTGGCGTGCGGGCATGACCCAAGAAAAGTTGATTGCTGAGCTGATCGATAAGCTGAGCCAAGTGCCGGGCTATGTCCCGGGCTTCTTGCACCCTATCGAAGGGCGTATTCTTATGCTCAGCACCGGCATCCGCGCTCAAGTAGGGGTGAAGATCCTGGGGGATGACCTCGATGCACTGCAAAAGAAAGCGTTTGAGGTGGATAAGGTGATGCGGGCTATTCCAGGCGCCGCTGGGGTGGCTCCCTCGCGTGTTCTGGGCAAGCCGTACCTGGATATCAAGGTGGATCGCTTGGCGATGGCCCGTTACGGAGTGCGCGCCAAAGCAGTGCTCGATGTGGTGGAAGCAGGGTTGGGCGGGGTGAATGTGACGACCACGATCGAAGGCCGTCACCGTTTCCCGATTCAAGTGCGTTTTCAACGAGATGACCGCGATGAGATCGAAAGGCTCGGAGATGCCCTTGTCTTTACCCCGGAAGGAAAAGCCATCCCTCTTGGTCAGGTCGCCAAAATCTCCCGCGTGGAAGGTCCCAGCGAGATCAGCAGTGAGAACGGCCGACTTCGGGTTTTTGTGCAGGCCAACGTGCAGGGACGTGACCTGGGCAGTTTCGTGAAAGAAGCCAGGGAACGGATCGCCCGTGAGATCAAGTTGGAGCAAGGGATGACAATCGAATGGGCTGGGCAGTATGAGAACCAGCTTCGGGCCCAACGGACATTGCAGGTCATCGTTCCTACCGTCCTGGGGATTATCTTCGTCTTGCTGTTCATGGTCTACCGCAGCGCCAAGGAAGCGGCCCACGTCATTTTGGCAGTTCCCTTTGCCCTCACTGGGGGTGTCTTCCTGCAGTTTTTGCTCGGTCACAATTTCTCGGTCGCGGTTTGGGTCGGCTACATCGCTTTGTTCGGCACTGCCATCGAGACCGGGATTGTGATGGTGGTTTACCTGGAGGAGGCCTTGGAGAAGAAACGGAAGGAGTTGGGGGATCGGTTCACCCGCCACGACTTGATGGAGGCCGTCAAAGAGGGGGCCAAGCTGCGTCTGCGCCCCAAAGTGATGACGGTGGCCACCACTGTTGCGGGCCTCTTGCCCATCATGTGGAGCACCAGTACCGGCTCGGAAGTCATGCGTCCCCTGGCTACTCCGGTGATCGGCGGGATGTTGAGCAGCTTCCTCCATATCCTCATCGTCACGCCAGTCCTGTTTGCCTGGCTTAGGGAACGGGAAATGAAGTGAGTTAACGGGGACAACCGAAGGCTGTGCTCGAAGGGAGGGTTCGGCCTTTTGTCGGCGTGGCGGGGTCAGTTGCGATGGGAGCGTGCCGAGCGAATGAGTGAATCCAGGTTGCGTTGGGGCTTTTGAACAGGGATTGCCTGAGTGCCAGGGGGGAGCATGACGTGAACCAGTTCCTGAAGGCCCAAACCGGACTGCCTGGAAAGCCATCTTAAGCGGGCCAGGGTGCGGGGCTGAAAAAAGGGCTTCATAAGGATTCGAATCCCGTCGGCGATTTTCGTGAACATGAACGACTTTCTTGTTGCTCTCGGTGCGTGTGGTTACTCATTTCCATCAGGCTCACCTGGTTTGTGCCATGGCGGTATACTTTACGATCGATATTAAGGAAGTATGAATATACGATTAAGATTGATTCATGGAGAATTGGGCTTCCTTGCATCGTCATCTCCTTCGAACCCCCAACTTTGCCCGGTCGCGCCCACCTGTTTGGGTGGGTAGAGCTCGTCACGGGCGAAGCCCTAGTTGTCGGCTACTGGATCCCGCTGGGTGTAGGACACCGAAACCGTATCCGCCGAGTTTGCTTCCTGGGATGGGGCCCTGCCGGACCAAACAAGAATTGGCCGTCGCCCTCGGCGGGATCGGTAGCGTATAGCGGATCTGGAGGTTCTTCCCGACCGCTGAGGAGGGATGGGACTTCGATGAGCTGCGCGGACGACCGCCAAGGAGAGTAACATGGCAAAGATGAACCAACCAACCGCAATGATAAGTATGGTCGCCATATTCTTAAAGCGCTGGGTGTGTCGCTAATCGGAGTTTTGCATTTCACCGGTACACTACACCACGCTAGCTAAGAGAACGGAGGGGGTGGATGTTAGAAATGTTTAATGTTGCGACCCGCCTCAGGGGTTGAGAAGAGTCCTAGTTCAAGGGCTTGCTGTGATTTGGGAACCCGCCGTTTGGCTCCTTTGCTCAGCACGCATTTCACGCGGGCCTGGTGGCGGCGTGAATGGTGATTATGAACCCGAATTCATGGAGATTTCATCTGTGGCTCACGCCAGGGGAGCGCGGCTCCTGCGGATTCTTGGGAGGGGAAGGAGACGAGATCGCATCCTATCTCTTTGCTGCGAGAGTGTTACGTAAAGAGCCGTTCCGGCTGAACTCGGAGAGGAGGCTGGATGCGAAGCATGAATGGGAGGCTACTAATGATAATCCATGCGCGTACAAGCATTGATGCATCTAAGCCAATATTTGGTTAGCTTTTCGACTTCATAAGGCAGAAGTATGGCCGATATTCTCGATGCTATGACAAAGTATCTACTTCGACAGATGGTTATCATCGGGCTGATCGCCGTTTCGGCCGCGCTCAGACCCGTTCAGGCGGCACCGTTCACATTGCTGGGCTGGAACAATTTGGGAATGCACTGCATGGATAGTGATTACTCGGTGTTCTCAATTCTACCCCCCTACAACACCATTGAGGCCCAGCTCTTGGTCAATGGCCGCCTGGTGACCAGCGGCGCTGGATATACCGTCACTTATCAAGCCATTGCTGATCCGAGTGGTTCCATCAACACCAGCTCCATCGGCAAAGGAAACTTCTATACTTATACCCCTTACCTATACGGTGCGGTGAGTCCCGACATGGGGTTGGTGGGATGGCCCATGCCAGGGCCAGGCAACACCCCTCAGCCGATGCTCTTTGAGGCCATCAACCAACCAGTGCCGGGTGTCTTTACCCCCGTGAACTGGTTTCGCGCGGAAGGCATTCCGATCACCCCTTGGGATGACAATCTGCAAAAGAACGAATATCCGATGATGCGTCTGGTGGCCCGCAACTCCCTGAACGCCGTGGTGGCCACGACCGACATCGTTCTGCCGGTTTCCAGTGAGATGGACTGTACCGCTTGCCATGCCACCGGGACGGACGCCGCCGCTCGGCCTGTGAAAGGCTGGGTGGGGGATCCCAATCCGGAGCGAGATTACCGACTCAACATCCTCAGTTTGCACGACGAGCACCAATTCAAGATCAACGCTACGGAGTATTCCGCAGCCCTCCTCGCACGGGGCTTCAACAGTGCCGGCTTGCTAGCGAACGTGGTGAACGATGGGAAGCCCATTCTCTGCGCGGCTTGCCACGTCTCGGAGGCGCTTCCCGGGACGGGTTTGGATGGCGTGAAGCCCCTGACCGCTGCGATGCACAGCTTGCACGCGAACGTCATGGATCCCGTGCTGAAGGTCACCCTTGACGATTCTGCCAACCGAGCTGCCTGTTATCGCTGTCATCCGGGTTCCGAGACCAAGTGTCTGCGCGGTGCCATGGGAAGTGCCATTGCCTCTGACGGCTCGATGGAAATGCAGTGCCAGAGTTGTCACGGTAGCATGAGCCAAGTTGGCTCTTCCGATCGCGTAGGCTGGCTGATGGAGCCCAATTGCCAGAGCTGCCACACCGGTACGGCCACCCGCAACAGTGGTCAGATCCGCTTCACCTCCGTCTTCACCGATGCCAATGGCACCGTGCGAGAGGCTGCCGACCAAACCTTCGCCACATCGCCCAACACTCCCGCAAACGGGATTTCGTTATATCGGTTTTCCGTGGGCCACGGTGGTCTGCAATGCTCCGCCTGCCACGGTTCCACGCATGCGGAGTTCACCAGCTCCCAGCCCAACGACAACGTTCGGAATATCCAAATCCAAGGTCATGCGGGTGTGACGGCGGAGTGTACGGCGTGTCATGCCTCGATGCCTAACACCGTTAACGGTGGGCCTCATGGTATGCACCCGATTGGCGAAGGTTGGGTGAAGGACCACCACGACCTGATCAAGCAGGTGGGCCTTGCGCAGTGTCAGACCTGTCATGGGGCCGACTCGCGTGGGACGGTCCTTTCGCGCGCGCAAGGCGACCGGACGTTCAGCGTGTTTGGCACGCAGCGGTTCTTCCGCGGAGCCACGATTGGCTGCTACAATTGCCACAATGGGCCGACCCAGAGTTCGCCTAATCCCAGCGTTGCCCCGACAGTGCAGAGCGTCTCCGCGAACACTTACTCCGGGCACCCCGTGGCGATGACCCTTCCGGTGACGGGTGCCAACGCGGTGTTGCGCATCGTGTCTCAGCCGGCGAACGGTTCGGTGGGATTGGTCGGCTCCACTGCGACGTACTACCCTGATCCAGGCTTTGCAGGGACGAGCACCTTCACTTACGCCGCGT
Source organism: uncultured Verrucomicrobiota bacterium (assembly GCA_964411985.1). Taxonomy (GTDB): domain Bacteria; phylum Verrucomicrobiota; class Verrucomicrobiia; order Limisphaerales; family J093; genus CAYPNF01. The sequence goes on along the minus strand of CAYPNF010000003.1, from coordinate 99,543 downwards.
ATGACGGCGCTAAGAACTCGACGCTTGCCACCGGTACCGTGGTGGTGGTGGCCTTGGTTCCTCCCTCGATTGCGACGCAGCCTTCCAGCCAGACCGTGACCGCTGGAGCGAACGTTTCTTTCAGCGTGACAGCTGCGGGTACCGTACCGTTAACCTACCAATGGAAAAAGAATGGAGTGGATATTGGCGGGGCTACGGGCAGCACCTTCAGCCTGAGTGCCGTCACGGCCGCCAACGCCGGGAGCTATTCCGTGTTGGTGAGCAATGCGGCAGGAAGCTTGCTTAGCAACGCTGCTGTGCTCGTCGTGAAAGAGCCGACGATCACTGTGAGCCTGACGAGTCCCCTCAACGGTTCGACTTACTCCAGTACCGCGAGAATCTCGATCGCCGCCACCGCCTCGCCCTTGAGTAACGTCGCCAGAGTGGAATTCCTCGACGGAACCCGAGTCCTGGGCTCTGACTCCAGTTCGCCGTTTTCGATCACGGTCCGGAATCTGACTCTAGGAGTCCATACGTTGCAGGCAAGGGCGATCAGCAAGACGGGGGCTGCGTTTCTCTCCGCGCCGGTGCAAATCACGATTCGGAACAGTTCCAACCTGGCTTCCACCCAACCTTGATCAGCAGGGGTAGCGGGTTTGCTGTTAGCCTGAAATCTAGTCCGGCCGCTGGTCCAGGATCCGCGGCCGTTTCCTTGCTCAGGCGCGTCCTGTTGAGTAAGCGCACCATTCAGGCTTTCAAGGTTGCCTCAGGCTTGCGTTGTGGCATGGTGATGTAAAAGCATGCAAATGCGGTATGTGCCAGTCACACTATGCAGCGTTGGGGCGCTGGCGCTTGGCTTTTTGCTGGGACGGCTGGGGGTGGGAACGCCGCCACCTCCTCCGCTTGCGGCCGTCGTCGCCGCCCCTGTCGTCACCCCGCCTGCCAAGGCTCAGGTGCAGCCAGCAGGAGAACTCCGCTGGTCGCAGGTGGAGTCGCCAGACTATGCCGCTTACATCGCCAATCTGCGTCGTGCTGGCTGTCCTGAACAGACGATCCGGGACATTATCGTGGCTGATATCTGCAGCCTCTACAGCCAGGAGTGGAAGAGGAAACACCTGGCGTCCAAACCCCACTACTGGGATCCGGAGTATGGGATGGGCCCAATCCAAAGTGAAGCGATCCAGCATGCCGCAGCCCAGGTCCAGGCGATCCTTCGCGAGAATGTTCACCAACTGCTAGGAGTGGACCTGGACAGGGAGTTGGAGAAGTTTCGAGCCATCGGAGCGGTACAGTTGGGAGATGAGTTTCTGCTCAGCGACTTTCTGCCGCCAGAGAAGGCATCGGCGGCCGCTCAAGCCCTGGAGAGACATCGGAAGGTGGCCAGGAGCATCCAGAGCACGGGCTTCCTTACCGCAGGAGCTGTGGCCGAGCTAAGGCGCGCGCGGGATATCCTGCGGCGGGAGTTGGCGGCTTTTCTCGGTGCGGAAGAAGTTGCCCAGGTCGAGTACCGATGCTCCAGCCTTGCTCAGGAGATCCGCGACCGGATGTCCGGTTTTGACCTCACTGAGATTGAGTTCAGGGAGCTGTTTCGGCGTGGGACGCTTGGCCAGCAGGATTTTGAGGCCGCCGCCGCACAAGTCAAAGCAGGGCAACCACTGTCTCCTGATGAAGTGCTCAGGCTTTGGTCGGACTCAGAACTGAGCGACTCAGCCGTCAGGGGGGTGCTCGGAACGGAGCGTTACGCCGAGTACCAGCGGTCTCAGGACGGACGCTATCAGCAGCTCAAGGGGGTGGGCGATGCCAACAGCCTTCCTTCGGATTGGGTGAAGGCGCTCTATGACAATCAGCGTGCCGCGGAGGAAAAGGCCGTTCTCATTCGCCAGGACGCCCAGCTCGACGCCGAGCAGCGCGAAACGATGTTAAGAGAACTCCGGCAAACGAGTCAGGAGCAAGTCCGCTTGTGGCTGGGAGAGGAGCTGGCCCGAAAGCTTCAACCGGTTCTGGGTTCGCCACCCTGAGAGGCGATTGGCATACAAAGCTCGGCCGCAATCTCACGGGCCTTCCTAACTACCTCCGGCAACACTTCTGCCAGGCGCGGCGAGAGCTCCAGGCTGTACTCGATGCATGCCGGCTGTACCCCAAGGAAATGAATCTCTGGTCGCCGATCTGGCTCCACGAACTCCAACATGGCCAAAAGACCCATTTCGTGGATGGATCGACTTTGCGGGGAGTCGATAGCCGCGGCCGGGCAGCGATACAGCGTACCCGGCGCCTCTCCTGCGTCCATGGCATCAATGACGAGTGCCCGGGCATGTTGTTCGAGGAAGGGCGCGGCACTCAGAAAGTCCGTGCCCACGTCTACTACCGTCGTGTCCGGCGGGGCGTCTGCAGCCAGAAGCCTTGCTGCATGAACACCCACGCCGTCATCGGCCATCAAGCAGTTGCCGATGCCCAGGATGAGAACCTTGGAGGCCAAGCAGGCTTGGTTCTAGGTGGAGATCACCGCCACGGCCTCTTTGCGACCTGGCTTCACGATGTGAACCGCGCAAGAAAGGCAAGGGTCATAGGAATGTATGACCCGCACCACCTCGATGGGTTTTACTGCATCGATGATGGGGGTGCCGATGAGCGCTTTCTCAATGGGGCCGGGCAGGTTGGCGGTGTCGCGGGGTGAGGCATTCCAGCAAGTGGGCGTGATGATCTGATAGTTCGCGATCTTGCTGTTGGCGATCTTGACCCAGTGACCCAGCGCGCCGCGCGGGGCTTCGGTGAGGCCAATGCCGCTCGCCGCTACGGGGGTGTTGTAGGTGGCGTAGACCGGTCCTCCGGTTTTGATCTCATTCAGCCATCCTAGCATGGCGTTGGCGACCTTAAGCGCCTCCTGGGCGCGGGCTTTGTGGCGGTCCATAACCGAGATGCCGCGGGTGTAGTCGCCGTTGACCCACATCCGAGCGAGTGGGCCAGCTTCGTAGGGCTGGTTGTCATAGCGCGGAGACTTGAGCCAGGAGTAGGCCTTGGTGTCCTTCGGATAGACCGGCTTGGTGACACCGACGGAGGGGTTGAGATTGTTGCTGGTGTTGTCGTACCAGGAGTTGGTGACGTGTTCGGTAATGGAGGCCACATTGAGAGCCTGAATGGTGCGACTGCCATTGGCGGCCCGTCCCGCTCGGAGCAGCTTGGACTGACCTTGTGCGTCCAAGTCGAACACGCCAAAGGCAATTAGGTTGCCATAACCAACACCCACGTTGGCATAGTCAGGATACACGCTGAAGAGCAGTTCGACGTCGGGGATATAGACGTCACGCACAAATGCCACCAGGGCGTTGCAATAAGTCCGTGCCTGGCTGATTTGCGCGGAGGTGGGGACGTCGGTGAAACCGCCAGGAATGTACGCCGGGGAATGGGGGAGTCGGCCGCCGAACACCGCACCCATCTCCTGAGCCTGCCGGGTCATTTTCAACGCCGTCTTGTAGTGTTCGATCAGCGTGTTGGTGGTGGAGTCGGGAATGCGCCGGTCCACTTCCCAGCCCGGTGTCCATGGTGGCATGGCCGGGCCCCCCATGTAGTCCAGCGCCGCCAGATGGTAGAAGTGGAGGATATGCGACTGAACAAAGTTGGCCCCGAGCACAAAGTTCCTCAGGATGCGGCCGTTGGCCGGTGGCGCTTTCCCCGCTGCCTTGTCCAAGGCGAGCACGGCCGCCATGCCGTGGGGGGTGGGGCAGACGCCGCAAACCCTCTGCGTCAAGTGCGGCGCGTCCCATGGATCGCGGTTGGCGAGCATTTGCTCAAAACCGCGGAAGAGTGTGCCGGTGGCGCGAGCGTCCACCACTTGCTGCCGGTTATTGACGGTATCAATGGTCACGTCTACGCGAAGATGACCTTCCAGCCGTGTCACAGGATCAATGGAAACAATACTTGGCATAAAGAGGTTCCTTTCTGGTCGGTGGGTTAGGCGCTGGGATGGAGAAAGAGTGCTTCGTTGCTGGGGAACGATGCAGACGTGCACCCGATGCAGGGAGCGCTTGCCCCGATGCACCAGTTGACGCCGTTATTCCACTTCTGCGTGGGACAGTTGGCGAAGGTTTCCGGTCCGCGGCAGCCCAGTTTTTCCAGGCAGACACCGGCCACGCCGAAGGTGTTGGTCTCCCCGGTTTCCCGCAGCGGACACTGGTCGTGGATTTTCTTAGCGTAGAGGTATTTGGGCCTTCCCCAAGAGTCCACCGCGATGGTCTTTCCCTGGAGCAGTTGCACCACGGCCCAAACGATCCAGTTCGGGTGTGGAGGGCAGCCAGCAATGTTGATGGTGGTCTTGCCGGTGGCCTGCTTGACACTCTGGACGCCGGTCGGGTTGGAGCCTGATGCCGACACGCCTCCAAATGATGCGCAGTTGCCAACGCAAACAACCTTGGTGGCTTTGGCGGCCAGCTTGGTGACAGCTTCCTGAAAGGTGACTTCCCGCCCCGCCTCCGACCAGGGGGAGCAAGCGTGCCCCCCGAAGGCCGTGGGTACTCCACCTTCCACAATAAGTATGAAATTCCCACTGGTAAGCGCCTTGTTGACGATGGCAGCCACAGTGTCCCCGGCGCCAGCCGACAGATTTGGATGATAGAGTAAGTTGATGTTGGTGATGAGGATGTCCGCGGCAGACTGCGGAGCGGTCGGCGAGATGTAATTCAGGAAGGATATCGTGCAGCCGGTGCAGCCGCTTCCTTGGAGCCAGAGGACGGATGGGGCGCTTGGATTGGCCATCGCCTCCTGGACACAGAGGAGTTCCGCTGCGCCGAAACCCAGAGTGGAGGAGGCGGCGGTGCAGTATTGCAGGAAGGAACGTCGGGTGATTTGCATAGTCTCGTCTTTCTCTTCTTAATGGACAATTCGTTGAGGTTGGACTGGGTGCTTAAGAGGGGTGTTCCGATACCGTAAAAAAGAGGCGATTCTTCCGATCATCCTCTTGTCTCTACTATTGACAAACATTCGCAGTCTTAATGGTGAATTAGCAAACCCGGTGCCAACCAGGGCGAGGCTGGCTTTCTTGCTGCAGTTTTATAACTTCTGCTCGTGATGTGAGAACCAAAGCAGTTTTGTTAATGGTCACCTCGAACCAATAACAGTACTGTGTGAACGCTCGATGAATATTGCGTGAAGATTTCTTCATTCTTTTGCCTTCCCCCTAAAAGAGTGGCTCGCTAAGACCAGACGAAGGTGGAAAGCCGCCGTCGAGGTGGCCAGGTTTCGGCGAGCGCCTGTATGTGCGCTTCCGTAACCGGCTGCTGCCATGTCCAAGAGTTGTACGGCAGTGTCCTCATTGTGGATCATCCCAGAAGGTCAAGAACAAGGGAGCCCGGCACGCTGTCTTTAGGAATCGATGGATCTCAGCAAGCCATCCGAAGAATGAACCTAAAGTAATCTAAGCTTCATCATCGGTTCATCTGCATAGTGTTCACTAGCTCTCATGATGAATCGGTCTGCTCTCGATGCCGGACGAAACTGACCTGGTCGGAGTGATCCGACGATAGGCAACGATGCAGAGTGATCAAAGTCGAAATTCCTTGTGCTATGAAAAGGGTACTCAGTCTAACGAATCTGGTGGTGCCTGCCTTAAGACCCCCTCAGAGGGCCTTCTGCAGATCGCCTTACGAGCTGAAAGTAACAGTGATCAGCGTACAGTACAAAGCCCTCAAAACCGAGCTCGCCTCTTCAGTTGCTCAAGGTGCCTCGGAGCTCGTGGCATCTACGGGGTGCGGAGTTCAGCGATCCACCCCGTCGGACGGGCCGCACTGGAGTTCCTCTCCCGGTATCGTGCCGCTCATCCTGAGCGGCGATTCCTGTCTGATATGAACAAACAACGAAATGGAAAGTCTATGATGAAGGATTCAAAATGGTTATCTGTATTTGCAGGGTTGGTGTCCCTGCTGCTCGAAGCAGAATCCGTGGCCGTAGAAAGCTACCTGACTCGGATCCCCAACGGTACAACCGCTAGTTGTACTGCCTGCCATGTCAATCCCGACCCGGACATTGATGGTGCGCGAAATGCCTTCGGCGTTGCTTTTCGAAACTCAACTCCGATCCGCACCTGGACTCCAGCCTTGGCCCTTGCTGACTCGGATGGGGATGGCTTTACCAATGGCCAAGAGTTGGGTGATCCAAAGGGGATTTGGACCAGAACGACTCCAGCCACGCCACCCCCCATACCGGGCGCGCAGGTGACAAACCCTGGTGACCCTGGGGAGATGCCTGTCCCGGTGGCCCAGACCGTCCAGATTGCAAGCCCAACTTCGGGAGGTAGTTTCCCTGCACCTTACGAAGCGACTCTTACTATCGCTACGCCTACTCCGGTTGCAGCGGTCGCTCAGGTGGAGTACTTCTCCGGGCCGACCTTGCTCGGGGTGGCAACGGCAGCGCCGTTTTCATTCGATGTGAGTCTGCCGGTGGGCAATTATACCCTGACCGCTGAGTTGACGGATTATTTGGGTGGCACAGGGGTGTCCGCACCGGTGACCATTACGGTGAACCCAGGTTCCGTTGGGGTGGCGATCACGACGCAGCCGCAGAGCCAGACGGTGAACGTGGGGGCTAACGTGA
>CAYPNF010000003.1:0-92882 GCA_964411985.1 uncultured Verrucomicrobiota bacterium | reverse complement strand
GCGGCGAAACCAGCTCGACGCTGAGTTTGAGTGCGGTGGGCACTGGCGATGCAGGCAGCTACACTGTGCTGGTGGCCAATGCGGTCAACTCTTTGACCAGTGACGCTGCGGTATTGACGGTGACTGAGTTGCCAGTGGGAGTGGCGATCACGACGCAGCCGCAGAGCCAGACGGTGAACGTGGGGGCTAACGTGAGCTTCAGTGTGGTGGCCACAGGCACTCCACCGTTGAGTTATCAATGGAAGAAGAACGGTGCCGATATCGGCGGCGAAACCAGCTCGACGCTGAGTTTGAGTGCGGTGGGCACTGGCGATGCAGGTAGCTATACCGTGCTGGTGGCCAATGGGGTTAACTCTTTGACCAGTGACGCTGCAGTGCTGACCGTCAAAGAGGGACAGGTGGACCCGCTTGCTGACATTGTTGAGCCCCAGGACGGGTCAACGTTCGTAGCCCCTGCGACAGTCAAACTGACTGTTCAAGTCCGCGACCCAGCGAGCATCACGACTCAGGTGGAATTCTTCGCCAACGGCGTTAGCCTGGGGGTCGTTAAGGGCGAGGACGAGGATGCGGAGGACGAGGATGGTGAGGAAGATCTTAATGCCCGTAATCACGACGGTGAGGAACATGCCGAGGACGAAGATGAGGGCGAGGATGAGGATGAGGGCGAAGGCGAGGAACATGACCGGGACGATTTCTCCCTGGTCTGGCGAGATGCTCAAGCCGGTGCCTATACGCTTACGGCTGCAGTCACGGACGGTCAGGGTGTGGTTAGCATGACGAGTCCCGTCCATATCATTGTGACGCCCGGAGACCTTCCCCGCGTGAGCGTGGAAGCTGACGATACGGTTGCCTCGGTCCGGACAAATCCCGCCAAAACTGATCCGGCGATCTTCAAAGTGCGTCGCAGTGGAGACACTGGCGATGAGTTGATCGTGCATTACTCCTTGGACGGCACTGCCGTCAACGGCGTCGATTACACCACCCTCCCAGGCGTGGTGACCATCGCAGCGGGACAGCGCAGCGCCAAAATCCAGGTAGATCCGCTGCTCCCGAACTCTGTACCTCAGGATCGGATGCAAACGGTCGTCCTGAAGCTTGAAACGGCGGCTGCTCCACTCACCTACACCGTAGGTCGGCCAGGAAAAGCCACCGCTGTCATCGTGAACAAGGACGCCTCCGAACTGAAACCGGGACGCCCTGACAAGGATAGTTTCCATGTGGTTTTGCCAGCGGGCGGAATGCCGAGCTATCGGCTTGAGGTCTCCAGCAACCTCGTGGATTGGGAGATCGTCTGCACGAATCGAACCCTGCAAGGGACCGTGCAGTACATCGATGCTGAGGCGAGCAAGAGCGCGAACAGGTTCTACCGGGCAGTCCTGTTGCCTGGCACTCTCCCAGAGGACAACTGAGTTCGAGACGAGCCCTTGGTTTGGTTCGGGGAGTTAAGGCAAGCACGCGGTCCAAGTGGCCGCGTGCTTTTCATTTGGGATGACCAACACCACACTGGCTGTGGGGCGGGAGCGAGGGAGTCCGATGTCCCGCCGAGCCGACAGGCGCGTCCTTCCTAGCCGGAAAGGCGTCCTCCAGGGGCATAGCACCGAAGATCGTCGGGTCAGGCTCTTTGCCAGGCGGCGTTGATGGCCTGGTCACGGACATTCATCAATTCTGGGAACTGTTTCTTGAGGCAATCTGGGCAGATCCCCTGGGCCAACTCGATGTCCCACTGGCGCTTGAAGTAGCCCTCCAGGTTGTCCCAGTCAAGCTGGGTATTTTGGAGCTTCTTGCAGTGTCTGCAAAACGGCAAGTGTCGCGAAGCCTGTCCCAAGTCACGCACGTCCTCCAAAACAAGTAAAACAGCTGTCTTCCCGCGATGGAGGAAGGGGGAAACTGTCAGAATCATCAGAACCTCGCGTTCACGTTCGAACTGTTGGATCCGGACACGCACCCTCTGCCTTCTCGTTTCGCCAGGCCTGGTGACGGACCGGACCGTTTGTCTGAGGAGGCATTTGTTGCAGCCGGGATTGTGAGCGCATCCCGAGGCGTCTTCCAAGGCGTGGATGCAGTCGAGTACTTCCCCCGCTGAATCGCCAGGATGGGATGCATTGTGGTGTACCCCCAGCCGTCGCGCCGCCTGATTACTGGCCTGGATTCGCAACAGGGAGTCGAGGACGAAGACGGGCGACGGGAATGCATCAAGCGCTCCGGCTAGGAGATCTTCAGGGACAGTTCTCATGAGATTGGGTCTTGGTACGTGCGGATGATTGGGGGCCGTCATTCTAACTCTGCTTGGGTGTTGGAGGATTATGCAATTTCCAAGCATTTCACATGCCGAAGGTTGACGCTTCCGCTACTACTCGGCACAACAGAGTTCACGGTTTCGTAAAGGAAAGAGCCGCGACCTCTCTGCGGATCGCCCGTTGAACTCTCCAGGATGGCCTTGTGATCCTCTGAGCGGCTTGCGGTTCGTTCCCGGTTAGGATTGGTGGCCGCAGAGACAAGAAAGGCGCCGAGCGGGGAGGTGCTAGGCGCCTGGTTTTGGTTGCTTGCCGGTGAATGAACCTTTCACCACGCTAGGTCTAAAATGTACTTTGCCCTTTGGCCCTCTCGGTCAGAGCGGTGAAACGCCGATATCCGAGTTGCGGCAGCGAAGCTAAAATGGCCCAATTGCGCAGAAAACCCGCCTTCGGTCAGAGTTTCTAGCACGCCATCGCCGACTGTTCCGAGGCCCATCGCTATCGCCGCTACACATACGATCTAATGAAGAAAGTAACATGCGATAATGACCGGCGAATGAATGGAGGATTAATAAATGTTCATTCGATCCAGGAATGAGCGTGAGGACACGTGCCACTCGAACCATGGGAGTCTCCCATGAATGAGCTGATAGAGCCTCGTTTGGGAAAGGTTCGACCGGATCCCGCTGTAAATGCGCGAGGGCGTGGTTTGGAAACTTTCCGGTTGAACTGGATTGGGCTCACGTTGGCACAAAATGTGCGCTAAGTTGTGCGTATGATCACAATTAACGATGCTTTAAGACTTGAACATGTGTTCTTGAGGAAGATGTTCCAGGAAGTGGATCAGTTGTTGCCCGAAATGAAGACGCTCGGAGAAGTGCAGCTCGTGAGCCGAATTATCGAGAGCCTCCTGGCTGCGCATGGCGATGTTGAGCAAAATCTGGCCTATTCGGCTTTGGACCAAGGCCTGGCCGAGCGAGGTGAACTGGCTCAACTCTATCAAGACCACGAGGAGATCGACGGTCGGTTCGAAAGTGCCCGGACGGCCGCCAACGTTCCGGAGGCCCGCCGACTCCTCAAGGAAGGCCTCAGCCTTTCCATCTGCCACTTTCGATGGGAAGAGGACTCGGTCTTTCCTCTATTCGATCAGGTCTTTTCCCCGTCGACCCTGGAGGCTTTTACCGCAGCCGCTCACCCTAGCGGCGCGATCTGATTTACTAGCCCGCATCGACGTTGCCAATTGCTGGATCCATGCCGGGCCTGGCTAGTTCGACTCTCCACGGTACGCAGACGCCGAATTGCCACTCGCATGAAGGCACCCCAACTCCTGCCGGTCTAGGCCTCGGGCGTGAAGAGGCCAGGGACAGTTCGTCCGAGGGCTTCGGCGTGATCTCAAGCATTGTACAATTCTCTTCCCTGCTGACGTTCGTGTTTTCCATGCCGGGCAGAACCGATTTCGCAGCGGTCTTCCGGCTGTCTTGCCCGGCGCTTTCGCCAGGTTTTGTCAGCAAATTGTCAGTGAGCTACTATCACCCGTACCGAAAGCTGCGTAAGTTGTTGGAAATGAATAAGAAGGAAATGGAGCGGGTGAAGGGAATCGAACCCTCACTTCAGGCTTGGGAAGCCCGCGTTCTACCACTGAACCACACCCGCACCGTGACTTATGCTCTTATCCGCCTAAACCGGCGTTTTTGCAAGCCCAGAGTTGAGCAGCCCAGAGTTGAGAGGGAGAATCGCAGACCAGTTGTCGAGGCGACCGAACCCGCGGTCATGGTGCCGAGACACCGATCAGGATCGTTTGTCGCTGCCCGGTGTGTTTCGCAATGGTCCGCCGAAATGTTGAACCTCGTAGAGCAGGATCTCGACACCCTGCTTGCGCCAGTCGCCCGCCCAACGGCCTGCCTTCTCGCAGAGGCGGTCCAGAAAGTCCTCCTTGTCGGGCAGCTGAGCCCAGACTTGGGGAAGGTAGGTTGCCATGGAGTGGCCAATGCGCATCACTACACCGTGACGGTCGGGTTCGAGTTGCTGCAGGAGATCCGCCGGGTCGGTGTAATGGAGGAGGCGCGGTGCCGTCAGTACACTTACCTCGAGTTCGAGGTTTGGCAGTTCTTGGGGGGTGATGGGATCAAACCGGCGGTCGGCGGTGGCCGCGCTCCGGGCACTCTCCAGGAGGACTTGACAGAGCGGTTTGTCTGGAAAGACGTGTCCGATACATCCCCGTAGGCGGCCCTGCCAGGTGAGGGTAACAAAACAACCGCGTGGAGAAAGAAGGCGCGGGCTGATTGCATCTGCCGGGAACGACGGCATCGGCTCTTGGCGAATGGCGGCTTCGACCGCTTGCCGGGCTTTCTCCAGGAGGATTCGCTGCTCTTCGGCGTCGAGGTGCTCTTCCGTCGGCGCGAGGCTGGCGGCGGTGGGGGAGGGACTTTCTCCTGGGCCGACGGGTGATTGGGGAGTGATTGGCATACGTAGAATCCGCGTGCAAAAGGCGGGCTCTGGTGTCAATTCTGAACAAGCTTAACTTCCGATGAAAGCACAGATATTTCAAGTGGACGCGTTTACAGGCAAGAGCGATTACGACTACCTGGTGGAAGTCCTGGATCCACAAAAGGTTCGGCATATGAATCCTGATTTTGGCGAGTTGCGGAAGTTGCCGGTGCGAGGGGTCATTGTCACCAGCGAGTCCGAGGAGGCCGAGGCTGACTTTATCTCACGTTTCTTTGCGCCGGCCGTTGGGGTGAATGAAGACCCTGTCACGGGGTCTGCTCACTGCACTTTGGCCGGTTTTTGGGCTGCACGCTTGGGGCGCAGCTTGCTGGTGGGGTGGCAAGCTTCTGCCAGGGGTGGGCGGGTGGGGGTGGAAGTGGTGGGGCACCGCGTTCTTTTGCGGGGGAAAGCTGTGACGGTTCTGCGTGGTGAGTGGGTAGAGGTATCGGCAGGCGAAGATCTTTCTATTTCAAAAAGTGGCCACCTCGTTTAGGTTACCCCCCTAATTTGCCGGGTGGGGGTCTGCCCGGGTGCGTACGATCCTGGAATATGGCTGGACATAGTAAATGGGCGAAGCTGAAACACGTGAAGGGCGCGATTGACACGAAGCGCGCACGGATCTTTGCCAAGCTTTCCCGGGAGATCACGATCGCGGCCCGTTTGGCGGGAGGCGATCCGGGCATGAACCCTCGTCTGCGGATGGTGCTTCTCAAGTGCCGGAGCGCCAACATGCCATCGGACAACATCGATCGGGCCATCAAGAAAGGGACGGGAGGCGGGGAAATAGTTACTTTTGAAGATCTTACCTACGAGGTCTTCGGGCCCGGAGGGGTTGCGCTGTTGGTGGAGCTGAGCACGGATAATCGAAATCGCGCGGCTTCCGAGATCCGGGCTATTCTGACCCGGAATAACGGCACGATGGCGACTTCCGGAGCTGTGACGCGTTTGTTCCAACGCAAGGGGCAGATCATTGTGTCGCGCGATGCCGCGGGGGAGGACGCGCTGATGGAGGTGGTCCTGGAGGCGGGCGCAGAAGATTTTCACGCGGATGGGGAGGGATACGAGGTTCTGACGGATCCCGCCCAGTTTGAGCAACTTCACAAACAGATCGAAAGCAAGGGGATCAGGTGTGCGAGCGCGGAGGTTACCTATCTTCCGCTGATCACGGTTGCGCCTCAGAACCCGGAAGCGGTTGCAAAGCTGGTGGAGGCTCTGGAGGAGCATGACGATGTTAAGGAAGTGTACACCAACGCTGAGTTTCCCGGCTAATCCACTTTTCCGGAAAGAACGCCCTTGAGCGAACCCCGAGATTCCATCAGCGTGCGACTGCTTCGAGCCCTGGCTCGTGCGGTATACCGTTATCGTCGGAGTTTCCTCTATCCCCAGGTGGTCTTGTTCTTCCTGTGCATCTACTACACGATCACCCACCTCGAGTTTGATACCAGTCGCAATAACCTGGTGGGAACGGACAAGCCGCATCACCGCGCCTTTCTGGAGTACAAGAAGGAGTTCCCCGTCCAAGATGACCTGGTGGCGGCGGTAGAAAGCGGGGATTCGGAGAAGAACCGTCAATTTGTGGAGCGGTTGGGGGCGCGTCTGGAGTCCGAGACGAACCTGTTTGCGGACGTCTTCTATAAAGGCGATCTCACCTTGATGGGGCCGAAGGCGCTGCAATTTGTCACCAACACCACGGTTCTCGTGGAGATGTTGAACAGCCTGCATACCGCGAAGCCGATCCTGCAGAACTTCACCCAGGTTACCAACCTCACTTCGCTTTTCCGCCAGATCAATACCCAGTTTCGAAGTTCGTCGAACCAACTGGATGCCAACACGGAGGCGATGATCAAGGCGCTCCCGGCTTTGGGCCGTATCGCCCGGCAGGCGGCCGACTCCATGGAACGTCCTGGGACGCCTCCTTCGCCCGGGGTCACAGCTTTGTTCGATGGCGGAGCCGAAGCGGAGCAGAGCCAATACATCACCTTTGCCTCCAACCGGCTTTATGTGGTGACCGCGAGGGCGGCGCGGGAAGAGGTGAGCACCGACGCGGTCGTTCGCCTGCGGGAACTCGTTCAGGAAACCCAGGCGGAGGTTCCCGGAGTGAGTGCCGGCGTTACCGGGGAACCTGTTCTGGAGGTGGACGAAATGGCTCAATCGCAGAAGGACACGACGATAGCGACTATCGTCGCGTTTCTCATCTGCGCCCTTTTGTTTGTCTACGGATACCGGGAGACCGGCAGGCCGATCAAAGCCTCCATCTGCCTCGTCGTCGGGTTGGGTTACACCATCGGATTTGCGACCCTCGTGATCGGTCATCTTAACATTCTCACAATCACCTTCTTCCCGATGCTGGTGGGAATGGCCATCGACTTTGGGATTCACCTGGTGACTCGCTATGAAGAGGAATTGCGGGGCGGCCGGTCCGAGTGGGAAGCGCTCGAGTTGGCCATGGTGAACACCGGTTTGGGTATTTTCACCGGCTGCTTCACCACGAGCGGGGCCTTTCTGGCGATGGGGCTCACCGATTTCAAGGGAATCCGCGAGATGGGAGTGATCAGTGGGTTTGGACTCCTGATTTGCCTGGTCCCGATGATGACTCTTCTCCCGGTGCTTCTGTTGCGAGGCAGACAAAATGTCCTCGATCACCAGGTGCACGTTACCGTCGACCGGAGGGCCCAGTTGGAGCGTTTGTGGTTGGAGCGGCCCGGGTGGGTGGCCGGAACAACCCTGGCCATCACCCTGGCGGCCCTCGCCTTTTTCCCTCGCGTCTATTTTGATTACAACCTGCTCCATATGCAGTCGACCGGGCTGACCTCGGTGGCGCTGGAGCAGAAACTCATCGATGGGGCTTCCCGATCCGTGATCTTCGGCGCTATTGTGGCTGATTCCCTGGAGGAAGGAAAAGCGATGCATGACCGCTTGGTCCGACTGCCCACCGTGGCTGAGGTGGACTCCATGGTACCCTTTCTTACCCAGGACCAGAATCCCAAGTTAGCCCTGATCAGCCGGATCAAGTCCTTGCTAAGCGACGTTCATTTCGCTGAACTGGATCGAAGCCCCGTGAACCTCGACGAACTGCGTTTTGGGCTTCAAGCCTTGCACGCCTATTTGACCTGGGCGGCCCAGGCCGCGGGCAGGGCGGGTGAGCAGGCCTTGGTGCAGCAGCTCGATGTGGTGCAAGAGGACATTCGCCATTTTCTGCATACGCTGACAATGGTTTCCCCTGAGCAGGCCAGGAAGAAGCTGGGTGCATTTCAGCATGCACTGTTGACGGATCTGCGCCAGACCATGGCTGCTATCCGGGAACAGGATGACTCCTCGCCTCTGGCCGTAGCGGATCTGCCCACTTCGCTCAAGCACCGGTTCGTCGGTAAGTCCGGCACCAAATTCATGTTGCAGGTGAATCCCCGATCCAACGTATGGGATCGCGTGAATCAGGAGGCATTCGTGAGCGATTTGCGCCGGGTGGCCCCCATGGCTACGGGAACGCCGGTCCAGCTTCTGGAATACACCACGCTTCTGAAGCAGAGCTACATTGAGGCCGCCTATTACGCCACCGCTGCCATAGCGATCCTAGTGTTCATCCATTTTCGCAGCATCATCTCTGTTTTTCTTGCCCTTATCCCGGTGGGCTTAGGCACGATCTGGACCGTGGGCTGGATGGGGTGGGCGGGGATCCCATTCAATCCGGCGAACATCATGACCCTTCCCCTGGTGGTGGGAGTGGGAGTCACCAATGGAATCCACATTCTCAACCGGTTTGCAGAAGAGCAGAACCCCAGCATTCTGGCTCGCAGCACCGGTAAAGCGGTGCTTCTGTCCGCTTTAACTACCATTGCCGGCTTCGGCAGCTTGATCTTGGCGAAGCATAATGGGATCTCGAGCCTTGGTGCCGTCATGGCGGTGGGGACCACGACATGCATGCTGGTGGGATTGACGTTCCTGCCCGCGCTCCTCGGGTGGATGATGCGAAGAGGCTGGTCCTTGCCTCGATTGCTCAATAAAAAACCCAGTGCCGATAATGCACGATCGCCACTGGGTTCTGGAGGAACCGAGGTAAAACCCTCAAGTATCTAAACTGCATGGAAAGTATAAGTCCAATGCAAGATCGAAGTCAACTTTCAAAGCCAGAATTCGCGGGAATTATGCGCCAAGAACGGAGAGAAGGGGCTGCGTGGGCGGGGTTATGTTGGGTTAACGTTAACACCTTCCAGCCCGGTTCCAGCCTCCGCATGCGAACTCGTCATTCTGGTTCCCTTCCTGCGGATCCTTACTCCGTTCCCGTACTTCACTTTGGACGCTCAAGCTTGACGCGGCAGGTTGGCTATCGGTTACCCTCACCCAATGGTTAGCATGCCATGAATTGGAATCCTGCCGTCCGGCTGCAAAGAAGACTGCTGCATCTCGTTGCGGTCGTTGTCTGTTTTGCGTCTGCGTGGGCGGAGGATATGCCTCAGTTTGGACCCGCTTGGCATGCGTTTCCCCTGACCCTGGGGGTGGGCGAGCGCACGGAAGCGCTGGGGCCCTTCTGGGTGAACGAGAAAGGTACCAATTACCAACTCCGCGCGGTTCCGCCCTTCTGGGCTCGCTATGAGCAACCGGGTTTGGAAGTGGTGAGCACCGATATCCTCTTTCCCATCATTAGCTTGGATCGGTTTGGCACCGAGAGCTATTCCCACTTTTTTGACCTGCTCACCTTTGCCCATGCCAATGATCAGAGGGGGGATCAGACCAAGCGGTTTACGATTTTCCCGTTCTACTTTCAGCAGAAGTCTGCGGACACGAATCGGAACTACCGGGCGTTGTTCCCTTTTTACGGCCACCTCCAGAACCGACTTTCCCGCGATGAGATTGCCTTTGTTGCTTGGCCCATGTACGCGCGCACCAAGAAAAAAGGAGTCACAACGCGCAATTACTTGGTCCCCATCGTTCACCAGCGGGAGGGGCCGGGTTTGCGCGGATGGCAGGTCTGGCCCTTCGTGGGAAATGAGCGCAAAGAAATCACTTGGTCCACGAACGGTTTCGGCGACGTCAAGTTGGTGGGAGGGCACGAACAGTTCTTTCTGGCTTGGCCGATTTATTTCAAGGACAAGACCGGCATTGGGACCACCAATCCGGTGACCCAAAACGTGGTGTTTCCTTTCGCCAGTGTGCTCCGCTCCCCTGCACGGGACTCGGCCACCTACCCTTGCCTGATTGGTTACACCGTCACCGAGGATCGGGAGAAGGGATACAAGGAGTACGGATTTCCCTGGCCGCTCATGGTATCTGCCAGCGGACCGGGAAAAACGGGGACGCGCATCTTTCCGATCTACAGCTCTTTCACGACTCCCACCCAGGAGAGTCGTTTTTGGCTTTGGCCTTTCTATAAGTACTTTCGCACGCACTCGGTTCCCCTCGACTTGGAGAGAACGCGGATCTTCTTCTTTGTGTATTCCGATACGACCCAGAAAAACACGGTCACGGGGAAGGTAACGCGTCGGACTGACTTTTGGCCTCTTTTCACCGCTCGGAGAGATCCCGATGGCAGCGAGCGATTCCAGATGCTCGCACTTCTGGAACCGTACGCGCCATATAGTAGAGGGTTCGAACGTGGATGGTCTCCTTTGTGGTCCATTTGGCGCTCTGAGCGGAACGCCACCACCGGGGCCGCCAGCCAGTCCTTCCTTTGGAATCTCTACCGACGGGAAACCACGCCCAATTCCAAAAAGTTCTCGCTCCTTTTTGGTTTGTTTCAGTATCAATCCGGCACGCCCCGGCCGGGTTGGCGGCTGTTTTACGTCCCGCTGGGGGGTGGGAAGGCTTCCCAAGGCGATGGCGAGAAAACGAGAAATGCCAGAAATGAGTAAGAAAAGAGCCTAGGTTCAACATGTTTCACGACTTTGGCGGAATGCTCTTGCTGTTCTGGGCTACGCTGCGATCGCTGCCACAGGTTTGGCGGCAGCAGCGGAAGGTCCTCGAGCAGCTGTTTGAGATTGGCAATGCCAGTTTGTTGATGGCATGTGTGCTGTCCATGTTCATTGGGGGAGTCCTGGCGCTGCAGACGGGTCCCGTCCTGGCGGAGCGGGGTCTATCCAGCTTTATTGGACAGGTGGTGGGGTTGTCCATTTGCCGTGAACTCGCGCCCGTCATGATGTCGGTACTCATTTCGGGGCGGATCGGGTCGGCGATGGCGGCTGAGATCGGCTCCATGAAGGTCTATCAGGAGATCGATGCCTTGCGCACCATGAACATCAATCCGATCCATTACCTCGTCCTGCCCAGGTTGGTGGCGATTTGCATTGCCCTCCCGCTTCTGGTGCTTTTTGCCGTGCTGGTGGGTTGGCTCGGGGGGGCTGTCGTCTCCGCTTTTAACTATCAAGTGGCCCTCTCGTTTGAGGGCTATTTCAATTCCCTCCGTTTTGGAGTTGATCTGGGCGACCTCCTCAACGGTCTGGCCAAGACCTTTGTCTTTGCGATGGTGATTGGGGTTGTTTCCTGCCACCAAGGGTTGGAAACCATAGGCGGCCCCCGGGGAATTGGCCGGTCTGTGACCAAAGCGGTTGTGAACTCGATCGTTTTGATCCTGATTCTAGATTACTTCCTGACTCGCCTGCTGATGAACTTTGACTGATGAGCACTCCCGAAACATCCAGCTATGGCGTACGCGTAGAAGTGCGCGGACTCTGCAAGGGGTTCGGGGGGCAGCCAGTCCTGCGGGAGGTCTCCTTCTCCGTGGAACGAGGCGAGATCTTCGCCATCATGGGGCCGAGCGGCAGTGGAAAGACCGTCCTGCTCAAGCACCTGATCGGGCTCGAGACGCCGGACAGAGGGGAGATTCTGATTGAAGGTGAACCTTGGGCGGATGGCAAAATCATGGACCGCTATCGCCTGGCCATGGTCTTCCAATCCGGGGCGCTGCTGAATTCCTTGACTGTGGAAGAGAACGTCAGCCTCTACCTCACCGAACACCGGCTCAAACCTCCGGCCGAGATCGAGAAGATTGTGGCTGCGGCGCTCGACTTGGTGGGAATGGGGGGGAGCGGGCACAAACTCCCTGGCGAACTGTCGGGGGGCATGAGGAAACGGGTGTCTATCGCTCGCGCCCTCACGATCCAGCCACAGTTGATGCTTTACGACGAGCCTACCAGCGAACTGGACCCTCTCATGGCTGTGGCCATTGGCGAGGAGATCCTGCGCCTGAAACAACATAGCGGCCTCACCACCATTCTTGTCACCCATGACCGGGACCTTGCCCTCGGTGTTGCGGACCGGATTGCCATCCTTCATGAGGGCTTGATCCTGACCGTAGGCACTCCGGCGCAGGTCCGGGCCTTCGAGCATCCGCTCGTTCGGAAATTCCTCACCATCGATTATCGTCCCAATAGCTCCAAACCCTGAACATTATGAAGAACTCCCTGGAAACCCGTCTGGGTTGGTTTTTTGCCCTGGCCATGGTCGCTGCGGCCATCATTTTGGAAATGCTTGGCGGATTCGACTTTTTCAAGGGCGGACTGATCGTGAAGGCCCGTTTCAAGAGCGTACAGGAACTGAAGGTCGGGGATGCCGTCAAAATGGCCGGCGTCCGCATTGGCCGTGTGGAACGTGTGGAATTCGCGGACGACAAAGTGCTGGTCACCATGAAGATCACCGACAAGAAGGCGGCGTTGAAGACCGATAGCCGTGCCACCATCAAGTTCGAAGGGTTGATGGGGCAGAACTATGTCCTGGTCGGTTTTGGTTCCCCCACGGGATCGCAGCTTGGAAAAGGGGGGGACGCTGAGCTGGTGACGGAGGAACCACCCGACCTAAGCGAATTGCTGGGCAAACTTGATGGAGTGGCCACGGGCATCCAAAAGGTGACCGCAAATTTCAGCGATTTCAATCTGACCGACGCCATCATGCCTTTCTCCGACTTCCTCAAGGAGAGTCGGCCGCACATGATGGGGATTCTGACGAACGCGAATATCGTCACGGAGAGGGTCCGTTCCGGCGAAGGCACGATCGGAATGCTGATCAACGACAAGGTGCTCTACAACACCGCTCTGAACACGGTCTCCAATCTGAATGACACCGCGACGGACGTGCGTGGGACTCTGGCTGCCGCGAAGTTGGTGGTGGCGGATGTGACTGCCGGGCGCGGAACTTTGGGTCGGTTGGTGAAGGACGAGAAGCTCTACGCGGAGACCACCGACGCCATGACGAATCTCAAAGAGATCTTCCAGAAGATCAACCGGGGTCAGGGATCCGTTGGACAGATCGTGAACGACGATGCCTTGATCAACAATGCCAAGTTGACGCTCCAGAAGCTGGACAAAGCCACAGAGGGTCTGGAGGACCAGGGTCCGCTCTCGCTGATTGGGATTGCCGTAGGAAAGCTGTTCTAGCCGATTGGATACTTCGGCTACCCGAGCGTGTGGAACTGGACCTCCAGCTTCCCATCGCGGACTTCGGCTATCGCCACCGAACGTTCCTGGCCGAACCTGGGCTTTCCGGCATAACCTGGATTGAGGAAGAGGACCCCGCCCACAGGCTCAAGAAATCGGCGATGCGTATGCCCGAATACCAGCACGTCGGGCTTTTCTTGAGTCAGCCGGGCAGCTTGGGCCGGAGTGAGATGGTGGGGGCTGACGATATGCTCCACCAGGAACTTGTGCCCCGCCAGGGTCACGCGCTCGGTTTCCCGGTAGGAGAGTCCGTCATCGTTGTTCCCCAGCACCGCGGTGATCGGTGCCAGTTCCTCCAGTTCCAGTAACAGCCACGGAAGCCCAATGTCTCCAGCGTGGAGTATGTGGTCCACACCCTGGAACAAGCCCTTGATTTGCGGGTCGAGGTATCCGTGGGTGTCCGAGAGGACCCCGATGCGGAAGGGCTTGGCTGGAGTGGTGTTCAGACCTCGGCTTTCTCTGGCTCGGCTTCTCCGGAGCCCTCGGTCTCCTTCGCCGGTTCCTTCTCCTCTTCTTCGGCCGTTTCCTCCGATTCGGACAGTTTCATGGCCCCCGCAAACAGACCGGTGAAGAGGCCGCCACTGATCAGGGTATTCCGAAAGAACTCCCAAGTGTGGGGGAATCCGCTCCGCCCCGTGCTCATCGCCTGAATCCACCCCTCCAGCGTCTTAGGGTAGGCCGGATCCAGCAGCCAGGAAGCGGTATTGGTGAGAAAGTAGAAGAGGATGGCGCCAAGGATGCCTCCGCCCAGCAAACCCAGCATGGAGCTTTTGCGGTGAAAACGGCCTCCCAGAAGGATCAAGAGGGCAAAGGCCACGTAGTTTGGCAGCATCTCCGGCGCCAGCAACGGCCCTTTGTAATAAAGGTTCAGAGCCAGGTCCGTGACCAGCATCGTCCCCATCGGTAGCCACCATTTCTGTCCCAACGGAAAGAACGCGCCCGCGCAAAAGGCAAGCGCGTACGCCGCGCTGAAATTGGGCGGCAGCAGACCTGGCCACCGGGTCAGGGCAAATACGACCGCCAACGCCACCGGCAGAACCAAGTTACTCTTTGCTTTCATCGCTCCTCCCATGATAACCAAAGCCCCGACCTTGACAAGCACAGGTGATGATTCTCCATGAGAACGATGAGTTGCTGGTGGTAAACAAACCCGCCGACTTGGTGTGCCATCCCACCAAGACCGATCTGACCTCCAGCTTGATCGGGCGGGTCCGGCTCCACCTTGGGGCTCAGGCGCACCCTCAGATGGTGAACCGTTTGGATCGCGAAACCAGCGGAATTGTCATGATCGCTAAAACCCCCACTGCCGCCCGCGAACTCCGCCAGATTTGGGAAAGCCGGCAGGTGGAGAAGCAATACTTGGCCATCGTTCATAACGTTCCGGAACCTTCGGAAGGGGTCGTGGAAGCACCCCTAGGCAAGGATTTGGCCAGCCCAGTGGCGATCAAGGATTGCGTCCGTCCCGACGGAGCCTCCGCCTGCACCCGTTATTCTACTCTCGGGAGTTTTGACCGCGATGGCCGGACCTTCTCCCTCCTTCGGGTTTCCCCTCAGACGGGACGTAAACACCAAATACGCATCCACTTAAACCACATCGGTCATCCGATTGTCGGAGATAAACTCTATGGGGACGACGAGCAGTACTATCTCGACTTGGTATCGGGAAGATTGACTGAGGCGCAAAGGCGGTCTTTGATCCTGCGCAACCATGCCCTGCACGCCGCCAGCCTGCGCTTTTGCTGGCGTGGAGCTCAGGTTGTCTATTCCGCCGAGCCCGAGTTGGAGTTCCTGGAATTCCTCCCCGCCTCCCTGCGTCGCAAGGTTTTATCCCGGCCCAGCAAATAGACTGCAACTGTCTACTCACAAGTCCGCGGCAACGGAGCGCGGTCCGGTCAGGCGCTCACAAGCAGAACCACGGCAGTGCCGTGATGCGGTCGTGCAATTGGAGGGGGCGCGGGCAGCGGCAGATCACATAGCCGTGCTGCGCGTCTTCCTTCTTCTCTCGCAAGAACGCCAACAGATGGCGCGCATCGTTCAACGTGGGGTTCTCTGTCCACTTCACTTCGATCGGCGTCAGCTTGCCGCCCCGTTCCACGATGAAGTCCACTTCCGCACCGTCACGGCTGCGCTGGTGATACAGCTTCCCCTCCCTCAGATATTGCAGGCGCTGCCACAATTCGATGCCCACCCACTGCTCAAACACGGGGCCGGGATTCGCCTTCACCGTTTCCACGGACGGATTCAACCCAGCCGCCGCGTGGCGCACCCCCAGGTCGAAGAACAAGAACTTCGGGGTCGAGAGCAGGTTCTTGCGCGAGCTCTTCGAGTAAGCCGGCACGCGGATGCCCACGAACATGTCCTCCAGCAATTGATAGTGGCTCTTTACCGTCGGCTGCGAGATGCCGGTCTCCTGGGAGATGTTCGCGTAGTTGAGCATCTGCCCCGACTCGGCCGCCGCCAGTTGCAGGAAGCGTACAAACGCACCCCAATCCTTCGCCAAAGCCTCGCGGCGGATCTCCTCCTCCAGATGCACGAACGCATAGGCCTTCAATAGCCCGGGCCGGTCCTGCGAGTCCGCCGTCACGATGCCGGGCAGTGAGCCATACGCCAACCTCGTCAGCAAATCCCACTCAGGGAACGGATGTTTCACCGCTTCGCCTTCGATCCACGGGAACGGCAAAGGTGAAGTTGGGTGCGAGATCTTCCCTTCCTTCGCAGGGTGCTCAGCGAGCGTCAGCGGATAGAGATGATGCACCAAGCTGCGGCCAGGCAGGAGATTCGCGCCGGTCAACCGCAGCTTGCGCGCCGAACTCCCGCACAGCACAAAACGCCAGCGCGTTTTGTCCGCGTCGTAGAGCACCTGCACCGCATCGAAGATGGAAGGTACGGATTGGGCTTCGTCCACAAAGACGAACTGCCCCTTCTTGTTCGCCGGCAAGCTGCGACAGGCTTGAGCGAACTCCCCTGGATGCCCCAAATGTCGGGAGCGCTCCTGAGGATCGGCCAGATTGAAGCGGAGCGCCTCCTCCGGAATCAGACCGTTGAGTAGCGTAGATTTTCCCGTCTGCCGCGCCCCGAACAAGAGGTGAACGTAGGGGCGGCCTAATCGGGCCTGCATTTGACTGGCATACCATCGATCAAACATGTGGTTAATATATGTAGCCTATATCTAAAATGCACTTTATTTTTATCGCCACATCTCCAGGCTTCCGTTCGCCAACATTTTGCGGTATCGGTCTTGGCGGTGATAACATCGATGCCGAAAAAGATGAAAGCGGTCGTCTACCGAGGGGTGGACAACCTGGTGGTGGAGTCCATTCCGGTGCCGCGGATGGGTCCTCAGGAGCTGTTGGTGCGGATCGGTGCCTGTGGGGTTTGTCCTACAGACATCAAGAAGATCAAGCACGGGACGGTTGAGCCCCCCCGCGTTTTTGGCCATGAGTCCGCGGGGATCATTGCCAAGAAGGGGGCGTTAGTGCGTGGCTTCGAAGTGGGCGACCGGGTGGCGCTGCACCATCACGTTCCTTGCATGGACTGCCACGCCTGCCGACACCAGGTGTATGCTCAATGTGCCACCTACCAAAAGACGGGGATTACCGCTGGCTTCACTCCCGCCGGCGGGGGCTATGCCGAGTATGTCAGGGTGATGCCCTTTGTTTTTCCGGGAATCGTGAAGATACCCGCCAGGAACTCACTCATCGAAGGCGCGTTTCTCGAGCCAGTCAATACCGTCCTCAAAGCCATTCACCGCCTGAACCTGCTTCGGGGCGACAAAGTGATGGTGGCGGGCCAGGGGCCCATTGGCCTCATGTTCACTCGACTGCTGTCCGCCAGGGGGATGAGCGTTCTGGCGACGGACCTGCTTCCTGAGCGCCTGAAGCTTGCCAAGACGTTTGGTGCCACAATGGCGCTGCCGGGCGACCAGGAAGGATTTGCCGATCGACTTGAACGATGGACCCGAGGGCAGAAACTTGACGCGATGATCCTGGCTGTACCCGTCAATGGGTTGGCTACGGCGGGACAGACCTGGGTTCGGGGAGGAGGGCAAGTGTTGCTTTTTGCTCACACTCTACGCAGAGACTGGGGCAAAGTGGACCTGGGGGCGATCTGTATGGAGGAAAAAGACCTTATTGGGAGTTATTCGTCAGATGTAACTCTCCAAAAGGAAGTTGCGAAGACCGTTTTCTCGCGGGTCCTGGATGTCCGTAGGTTGGTGACACACCGGTTTCCGCTGGATCAGACCGCGATTGCAGTCAATTTGGCGGCGAATCCGCAGTCGGGTGCTTTGAAAATCGTTGTGGATCAATGCCTTGAAGACGATCGAGTGCCATTCTGACTGCCCGAACCGGGGTCCGCTTACGGCGAAGTGCCGAGCAAAGAGCAAATTCCTGCAGCAGAGGGGGGCAGGCTGCCAAGAGGCTGATGAGGGAGGCCTGGAAAATGTTCAAAAAAAGTTTGACACCGGGGTTGTATTCTGAGAAATTCAGGTCACACACGGAAAGTATAAAACAAAAACAAACAATGAGAACAAATACATTACTTCTCGCGGCTGCGATTGGTGTTGCTGGAGCATCCAGCGCCTTTGCGCAGGTTTATTCAGTCAACGCCGTTGGTTATGTCACGTTGGATCTGCCGTCTGGATTCAGCATCATCGCCAATCCGCTGGACGCTGGCGCGGGCAACAACACGGTTGAGAAGCTGTTCACGGCAGTGCCTGCTGGTACGATCATTTACAAGTACGGTGCAGCTGGTTATGAGATTATCAGCTATGATCCGGACCTCGGTGGTTGGGATCCGACTGGTAAAGAAGTCAAGCCCGGTGAAGGTTTCTGGATTCGTCTCCCGGCCGCCACGAAGATCACCTTCGTCGGTGAAGTCATGCAGGGGACTCTCTCGAATCCCACGCCTGCTGGTTTCTCCTTGAAGGCATCTCAGGTGCCCCAAGCTGGCAAACTGCAAACCGATCTGAAGTACCCTGCCGCCGCTGGCGATATGGTCTACAAGTACAGCAGTCCGGCAGGTTATGCCATCGCCTCCTTTGACCCGGATCTGGGCGGTTGGGATCCAGGTGAACCCACCATCGGTGTTGGCGAAGGCTTCTGGTCCCGCAAAGTGGCCGCAGCTGACTGGACGCGCACTTTCAGCGTGAATCAATAGTAAAAACAAGTGTTGGGAAATTAACCAAACCAGCAAAAAACGAACCAAACGAAATAGAATATGAAACGTCTACTGCTTGTTGCAGCATGTATCGTAGCTACGGTTGGTGCATTGGCTCAGGGTACCGTCAACTTTGCTAACAAAGTTACGGCCGCTGGGATTGATGCTCCAGTATTGAACGTCGATGGAACTAAGTTGGCAGGTGCAGACTACTTGGCTCAGCTGTATGCTGGGACCACTGCTGGGAGCCTTTCCGCTGTAGGTACCGCAGTTCCCTTCAAGATCAACGGATATTTCTCCGGTGGCAAAGTGGAAGTTCCTGGTATCGCGGGTGGCGCAACTGCTATCCTCCAAGTGCGCGCATGGGCTGCCGCTGGTGGCACGACCTATGAAGCAGCATTCGCCAAAGGTGCAGCCTCGGGTAAGTCTACGGAGTTCGGAGTTGCCCTCGGTAATCCCACTGCAGAGCCCCCGACAGTTCCGGCTGACCTCAAAGGTCTGACGGGCTTCCAGCTCTCCGGTGGCGGTGGTCCGATCCCCGAGCCCACGACGATCGCTCTCGGCGCTCTCGCCGCTGGCGCGTTGCTGCTCTTCCGCCGCAAGTAATCGGTTTGACTTATTCACGCAAGCCGCTCGGTTCGCCGGGCGGCTTGTTTTCTTTAGCGACTCAGCGGAGAAGTTTCGTTTCGAAGTTGACAGTGCTCTCCGGCTGTAATAAGTACCTGTCGCACAATTTGTGGCGCGTTCGTCTATCAGTTAGGACACGGCCCTCTCAAGGCTGAAAGACGGGTGCGATTCCCGTACGCGCTACCAACCGTTTGTTTGACTCGCCAGGAGTCCGTTTTCGATGAGGCAATTCCAAATCATCTTCAATCCAACCAGCGCGGTTGAGTTGGCCAAGATGCCCAAAGAGCTGCAATTGCAGATTCTCGGTGATTTTCGCGGTCTTCCACTGGAAGTGATGAGCAGTGACTTGGAGCGGTTTGGGAAATTGAACCGTGCAGGCAAGACCCTGCATCGGTTTCGCCTGGGAGACTACAGGGTCTACTTCGAGCGGCACGAGCTCGGCGTGGTGGTGCACCGAATTCTCGGGAAGAATACTCTGAAAGATTTCCAGTTTCGGTCCAACTTACCTCTGGCGGAGGACCAGGCCTTGCAGGAGAATCCCAAGTTCTGGGACTTGATCGAGGCTGCGAAGACGGCCGAGGGACGAGGCTGAGCATCGCTCTGGTGCCGTCTATTGGCCCCCGGGCTGCAACTTCCTCTGAGGGGCATCTTATCCAGGCTCTTCGCCAAGCTCGACGTTCCAATAGGCCACATCGAGGAAGTGTTTCCAACTGTCGTGACAGGCCAGACTGACGTTGACCTGCACAAAGGGGCGCCAGCGTGGGCGCTTCGGTTTTCGAATGAGATGCAGCCCGGCTTCCTGGGGGGTGCGGTTAGCCTTTTTCGTGTTACAAGGAATACAGGAGCAGACGATGTTCTCCCAATTCGTGGGGCCACCACGATCCCGCGGCAGGACATGGTCGAGATTCAGGTCTTTCCGGTCGAAGACCACCCCACAGTACTGACAGGTGTTCTTGTCCCGCTCGAAAATGTTGTGGCGCGTGAACTTGACCTCGTTCTTCGGCATCCGATCGAAAACAAGGAGCAGGATCACTCGGGGGACGCGGAGGCGAAAAGAGACGGTGTGAATCGACTCCGGATGGGGCTGGCGCTGGGAAAAGTCGCGCCACTCGCTAAAACCAAAGGTTTGGAAGGAACCATCAGCGGCGCTCGCGACGACCTGGGCGTGCCCCTCAAAAAGCAATGAAAGGGCCCTCCGAACGGAGCAGACGTTGACCGCCTGCCATAGCCGGTTCAGTACGAGCACTTGTTCTTTGAGAAAGGAGCTCATACTCTGCTAGTAACGGGAGCGAGCTTACCACAGGTCGAAAAATGCTGTCAATCGATGCGGCTATCCCATTGCCAAATCCGACTGGCAGCCGCTAGTATCCAACGCATGAAACGCTTTGCGCTCCTTTGCATCGCCGTCTGGTGTGCCTTCGCGCCTTTGTATGCAGAGGGTCCGGACGACCAGTTTATCAGGGTCTACAACCTGATCCAGCAGGCTGATCTGCTGCGACAAAACGGCCAGGTGAAGGAGTCCAACCAGAAGTATCTCGACGCCCGTGACGCCTTGCAGAAACTGGAGGTGGCCTATCCGCACTGGAATCGGACTATCGTCACCTACCGGAAAGCCTACATCACCGACAAACTGGGTCCTCTGGCCACCGCCCCCGCAGTCGCCCCCAGCGTCTCTCCCACCGCAGCGGTGCCCAAGACCGAGCCAGCGGCTCCGGGACTCGAGCAGGTCGCTTTGCTGCAGGAAGAGATCAAGAACCTTCGCTCCCAAAGCGACCTACTGCAGGCTAAGCTCCGCGAGGCCCTGGCGGTGCAGCCCGCTGCCATCGATCCCAGGCAGTTGGAGAAGGCCGAGGAAAAAGTGCGCGAATTGCAGCGAGAGAACGATCTCCTTAAGACCAGCAACACCCAACAACAAGAGAAGCTTTCGCGAATGACCGATCCCGCCGCGGTGGAAGAGGCGAGAAAGGCCCTGAAAGAAGCGCAGGACTCGCTCGGCAGGCAGACGCAGATGGTGAAGACCCTGACTGCGGAGCGACAGGATCTGGAGGCGCGGCTCAAGAAGGCCAATGACAAGAACGAGGCGCGATTGCGTAAAGAAGAGGAGAAACGGGCAAAGGCTGACAATGGCGTGAAAGCGCAGGCGGATGCCAGCATCGCTGAGCTTCAAGCGAAATTGCGCAAGAGCGACCAGGAATTGGCGGCCGAGAAAACCCGCGCTGATGTCTTGGCTTCCGAGAAGGTGGCGTTAGAGAAGCGGATGGCGGAGTTGACAGCCAAGAAGGGGGAGAAAGTGGCGGCGACTCCTGTGGATGAGGCCCAGGTTGCGCAGCTTCGAAAGGAGCGAGATGATCTGCGGCGGCAGGTGGAGCAGCTGACCGTCCAGATGAGGGACCTCAAGACTCAGGCCGCCGGCACAAGTGCCCCAGCTCCGGCTGCTGGCAAAGAGTCGGAGGAGCTTGTGAAATTGCGAGCCGAGAAAGCCGCGCTGGAATCGCGGGTTGCTGATCTTTCCAAGTCCGGTGCCTCCAGCACCAATGCAGCAGCGGCAGCAGCGGCCCCCAAGACGAGCAAACGGGTGGAAAAGGCCCAGATCAAACGCTTGGAGGAAGAGCGTGCCGAGTTGCGCAAGCGAGTGAACGCCTTGGATCGGGAATTGGACGGCTATCGGGCCCAGAAGGGGCCAGCCCAGCGCGATCAGTTGGCGGAGCAACTGTCGATCCTGCGCGCCCGGATTGAGGTCTACGAATCTCGGCAGGTTCCTTACAGTCCAGAAGAAATGGCCATGTTCAAACAGACGGCACGATCCGATGGGCGAATTGAGGCAAAGGTCGATAAGAAAACGGCGCGGAAAGTGGTGCCGGCGGCGTTGCCACTCATCGCGGACGCCCAACGGGCCTTTGGAGCACGACGCTTCGAGGAGGCGGAGAAGAAATACCAGGAAGCAGTCAAGGTGGACGAAAAGAACGTAGCCATCCTCTCGGATCTGGGTGCGACGCAACTCGAGTTGGGACGGTTGGAGGATGCGGAAGCGACCCTCAAGCGCGCGTTGGCACTGGATTCCAATGACGCGCAGAGTCTGACTCTGGTCGGGCTGCTCCGGTTCAAGCAGGCGCGCTACGACGATGCTTTGGAACAGCTGAGCAAAGCCTCCCAGATGGATCCAGACAACGCGATCACCCAGAACTATCTTGGGATCACTCTGAGCCAAAAAGGACAGCGGACCTCTGCGGAGACGGCATTTCGGCGGGCAGTTCAGCTCATGCCTGGCTACGCTGAGGCGCACAACAACCTGGCGGTGGTCTACGCCACGCAGCGGCCTCCTTTTCCCGAACTGGCCCGGTGGCACTACCAAAAAGCTTTGGCGAACGGCCAGCCCAAGAACCCGGCCCTGGAGAAATCGATCGAGGGAGCTAAGCCCTGACGATTCTCCCGGATTGACTCATGCTGCAACAGTCCGTACATCAGATTTCCGTTCCGACGGAGGGACGGGGATTCTATGATGTGACCGGCCTAGTGGAGGCAAAGGTTCGAGGGACGGGTTGGCGGACCGGTTTGGCGACGCTGCATCTTCGTCACACCTCCGCTTCCTTTCTCATCCAGGAGAATGCCGATCCTGACGTCCGAGGAGACCTGGAGCGATTTCTCAGCCGTCTGGCTCCCGATGGAGCCAAGGGCTATGTGCATACTTGCGAAGGTCCCGACGACATGCCTGCTCACATTCGCACCGCACTGACCGCCGTGAACCTGAGCATCCCGATTCTGGAAGGTTCTCTTGCATTAGGAACCTGGCAGGCCATCTACTTGTGGGAACACCGCCATATGCGGCATAACCGCGAGTTCGTACTCCATTTGCTGGGGGAATAGACACGCTATGATACTCTCAACCGAGCACGCCCGACTACCACGTCTTTCTTGGAGAGGGTGGAGCCGCACCTGGAGGAGGCGAAGCTTCTCCCTGGGTTTCCAGTGCTTCTTTTGGCTGCTGACCCTGGCGAGCGGAGCAGCGGCGACGCCCGATACGAACCGATTCGCGTTCAGCGGGCCAGAGATCTTTCCGATTGATCCGATGATCTCCTTCCTCCGAATGGGCGACATGGATGGGGATGGTTTGCAGGATTTGGTGGTGGTGAACAATGCCCGGTCGAAGATCAACGTTCTGCTGAACCAAACAGGCAAGACGAACCTGGCCGTGCGGCCTTCGTTGCGGCGCGATATCAACGAGCTTCCTCCGGACGCACGCTTCCGCATCGAGTCCATCGCTTCGGAGAAACGGATCTCCTCTCTGTTGGTTACGGATTTGAACGGAGACCGACGGCATGACCTGGCTTTCTTCGGCGAACCCAAAGAGTTGGTGGTGCTCTACAGCCAGGGCACCAACACGTGGAGCACACCGAAGCGCTGGCCGATGGAGGATGGTGTGCTCAACCCGAATTCCCTGGCTGAAGGCGATCTCAACGGGGACAAGCGGCAGGACCTGGTCTTGCTGGGGGAAAATGCGGTCTACTTCTTTGCCCAGAAAGAGGACCATACTTTGGCAGAGCCGGAGAAGATCCCCTATACGGGGTCGGTGAAAGCGCTGCAAATCCTCGATATTGACGGTGATGAGAGGCAGGATTTGCTCTTGGTGAATTGGGACAGCACCAATCCCTTCCGTTTTCGGATTCAAAACAGCGCCGGACAGCTGGGGCCGGAAATCCATTTTCCGATGCCCGTCATCCGCTCCTATCTGGCTGAGGATCTCGATGGAGATCGACGTACGGAGGTGGTGGCCATTGCGCAGAAGTCGGGTCGAGCCCAGCTCTCCCATTTCGTCCAGAAAGAACCCGAGGCCTTGTCTGGTGAGTTTCGGCGCGGCCAATTCCAGGTTTTGCCTCTGAACAAGACCACAAAGTCAAAGCGGGGAATGCGGTGGGTGGACATCAATCAAGACCAGCGCGAGGACCTGGTGGTGGCGGAGCCGGACAGCGGCCAGTTGACGATCTACCTCCAGCAGGCGGATGGGTCGATGGCTCCGCCGAAGACCTATTCGACGTTTACGGGTGTGACTGAGGTCTGTGCGGCAGATTGGGACGGCGATGGACGCATGGAGCTCTTCCTGCTCAGCTCCGATGAGCGACAGGTCGGCGTGACGCAGTGGGCGGAGAATGGCCGGCTGGCTTTCCCCACGATCCTGCCTTTTGAAGGTCGGCCGCTTGCGATCGCCACGGGTCGGCTGCGGTCGGGGGGGCCTCCGGTTCTTGCGGTGCTGGTGGACCAAGATGGGAAGAGGGACTTGGTTTGGAGAAGTGCTGACGGGGAGACTCGGCGGCAGCGCTTGAGCGAATCCTTCAAGTCAAACCCGGCGTCGATGGCTTTTCACGACCTGAATCAGGACGGGCTGGAGGACCTCGTGATCCTCATCCAATATGAGAAGATGAAGACGCTGGTGCAGCTGACTGAACAGGAGAAGATGTTCGAGGAGCAGGACATCGCTCCGCCTGGAGGGAGTTCAGAGCAACCTTGGCTGAGCGCTGCGGACGTGGATGGCGATAACAAGGAGGAACTGCTGCTAGCGCAGAAGAATTTCGTGCGGGCGGTGGTGATGCAGACCGAATCGCTGGCGAAAGGGGCGACCAACAAGCCGAGTTGGACCTTCAAAGTGAAGGAACAGGTCAATGGCAGCACAAGTGCCTCCCGGGTGGTTGGCGCCGCGGCGCTGCGTAATGGCACCAATCAAATCGCCAGCCTGTTCCTGCTGGATGCCGAGAAGAAGGCTCTGACACTGTGTGAACGGGACGGAACCGGTGTGTGGCAGGCAGTTCGCAGCGTGCTGCTCCCGGTGTCCGATTTCTCCGGGCTTCAGTCCATTCGAATTGGGGGAGGCCAGCCGAACGCGGTCGCGTTCCTTGGTTTGAATGCGGTGGCTTGGATGCGCTTCAGTGGCAACACCTGGGAAAGTGAGGAACTCGATGACTACGAATCCCCCATCAAGGACGCGTTCCTCCACGATGTCGTGGCAGGGGATTTGAACAACGATCGCCAGCGTGACTTGGTCTTCCTCGAAACCGGTCGCAACTACCTGGATATCGTCACCTACGAGCCTCCGCACAAGCTGGTCCCGGCGAATCGTTGGCAGGTGTTTGAGGAGCGAACGTTCCGAAACCGCCGCTCGGATCTCGCCGAACCTCGCGAGGCGCTGGTGGGGGATCTGACCGGGGATGGGCGGAGCGATCTGGCCATCATCGTGCACGACCGTATCCTGGTTTATCCCCAGGAATAGCGCCCGGTCCCTGCGCTCGAGTTATGTCCCGCGATTACGTCCTTCGCTCCTTCCGCCCGGCGGTGGACCTGCAGATCGACTACGCCAAGGAACTGAATGCGGACCAGTATGCGGCGGTCACGGCTGCGCCCGGGCCCGCGCTCGTTATCGCCGGGGCCGGGGCGGGCAAGACCCGCACGCTTACGTACCGCGTTGCCTATCTTCTCGAGCAGGGCATCCCGCCCGAACATATCCTTCTGCTGACCTTCACGAACAAAGCGGCCAGGGAGATGATGGATCGGGTCACCAGCCTGCTCGGGCGGCAGTATCCCGCCATGTGGGGCGGCACTTTTCACTCCGTGGGAAACCGCGTGCTTCGGCGGCATGCCCATCTTCTGGGATACGCCCCTGATTTCAGCATTCTCGATCGGGAAGATGCGAAGGGCATCCTTACGGCATGTCTCGACCAGGTGGTGGGGAAAGACTCCGGGCAACTGATGCCCAAGGCGGAGGTGTTGTGTGAGTTGTTTTCGCTGGCTGCCAACACCTGTCAACCGCTCCCTGTTCTCCTGGAGCGCAAGTTCAAAGAGTGGGAAGCTGTGCGGCTTCTGATCGAGAAGACGGCCGAGACCTACACGGAGCGCAAACGTGCCGCTGGGCTGATGGATTTTGACGATTTGCTGAGCTTGTGGCTCAAGCTGCTCGAAAAGGAGGCAGCGGTGCGCGAACACTACCAGCACCGATTCCATTTCATCCTGGTGGACGAGTACCAGGACACCAACCGCTTGCAGAGCACGATTATCGACCTATTGGCGGCACACCATCGCAACCTCATGGTCGTGGGGGATGACTCCCAGAGCATCTATTCGTGGCGTGGTGCCAGCTTCCGGAATATTCTGGAGTTCCCCAAACGCTACCCGGGCTCCCTTACCTACAAGATCGAAACGAATTACCGCAGCATCCCTGAAATACTGGAGTTGGCCAATGCCGTCATCGCCAACAACGTCCACCAGCATCCCAAGAACCTAGTGGCGGTCCGGCCAACGGGGGAAAAGCCTGCGTTGGTTCAATGCCGTACGGCGGAGGAACAGGCCTCTTTCGTGGCTCAGCGAATTGGGGAGTGCCACGAGGAAGGGGTGCCCTTGGATGAGATTGCGGTGTTGTACCGGTCTCATTTTCACGCTTTCGAACTGCAGATGGAATTGACCCGCTGCAGCCTCCCGTTCTCGATGACGAGCGGGATTCGCTTTTTCGAACAGGCCCATATCAAGGATGTCGCCTCCTACGTTCGGCTGGTGCTCAATCCTGCGGATGAACTGGCCTACAAGCGTTTGGTGCGGATGCTTCCCGGAGTGGGGGAGAAGGCGGCGGAGAAACTCTATCGATTGTCAGCGGGTTACCTGCAGGCGTTGTCAATGGAGGAACGGTCCGCTCATCTGCTGGAAGCGCTGGATGTCGCGCGCGGGGCGGTCCCGAAGAAGGCGCTCCCGCTGTGGGCCCAGCTGAGAGACACGATGGAACAGCTGAGTGAGGCAGAGGTGCGCACAGATGTCCCCAGCATGATTCGCCTGGTATTGGAGGCGGGTTACGAGGAGTACTTGGAGCTGAGTTACGACAACAGTCACGCACGACTGGAGGACCTGGAGCAGCTGGCTTCGTTCGCCGAAAAGTTCGCGGATCCCCAGGAGTTCCTGACCCAGCTGGCTCTCATGAGCAACATAGAAGCGGAATCCTCTGCCGAGGAGAAGCAGGAAGAACCTCGTGTCCGCCTCTCCACCATCCATCAGGCCAAGGGGCTCGAGTTCCGGGTTGTTTTCCTTATCATGCTTTGTGAGGGCATGTTCCCGTCCGGCCGCGCTGTTGAGGAGTCCGAAGGCGAAGAGGAAGAGAGAAGGCTTTTCTACGTGGGAATCACCCGCGCCAAGGACCACCTCTACCTCTGTCATCCGCAGATGCGTTTTGCGAGAGGGTATTCCGGCGACGCCTTTAAGGAGCCTTCCCGTTTCCTCACGGAGTTTCCCATGAAACTGGTGGAGGATTGGAATCTGGTGGGTGGCGGAGGCTACTGACTTTGGGAAGAGCTTTTTGGCGGCAGCTCCGGTGTGAGAAACCGGGTGATCCCGTCGCGGAAGGACTCCGTGGGCATTCCCAGCAATTCCATGGCGGGGCTGGGATCCCCGGTGTTGTTCTCCTGCAGCATAATCAACTGATCCCGGTTGAGAGGAGCTGCAAGCCTGAACAAAGTGGGGCAAACGAACTCCAGAAGCTGTGCCTGACAACGCGCCAAGGGGAGGGGGACGTGGAGTTTCCATCGTCGTCGACCCAGCACCTGTAAGATGGTGTCCAGGATCTCCAGGAAAGAGATCGGGGTGGGGCCGCACAGGTCCAGTGTCCTCCCATGAGTGGCTGGTTTCCCAAGCGCCTGGACGAAACAGTGCGCGACGGATTCCACGGACAACGGCTGCATTCTGCCCGTCCCAGGACCCATGACTGGCAGGAAGGGTGACCATCGCGAGAGCGCTGCGAACATGTTCACAAACTGATCCCCGCGCCCGTAGATGAGGGAGGGCCGAAGGATTGTCCAGGCGAGCCTGCTGGCACGCACCACTTCTTCTGCTTCCCACTTGGTCTGGTGATAGCGGGAGACGGCCCCAGGACGAGTCCCCAAGGCGCTCATGTGCACGTAGCGGCGGACCCCTGCCCGTTCGCAAGCCCGGACCACGTTCTGCGTGGCTTCCACGTGGGCTTTGTAGAACGTATTCTGGCCAAGCTCACTGATAATCCCGACGAGGTGGATCACAGCATCCGCACCCTGGGTCGCGGCAGCCAAACTTGCTGGCTGCCCGGTGTCCCCCGCGATGAACTCCAATCGAGAATCCTGGGACAGTTGGAACTGCCGGGTACCAGAGGGATGACGGCGAGCCAGAGCGAGCACGACATGATTGGCTTGGAGGAGTTGCCGTACGACTTCTCTCCCCACAAAACCTGTGGCTCCGGTTACCAGCACTCGCATTGCAGTCTTTCCGGTGGAAGGGATCCACTCTTCCGTCTGTGGCGGGCGGGTCCTTGGACCAAGTCTAGGTGGCTGCCGAATCCCGTTTGATGCTCAACTTGTCCATGAGCTCATAGAGGGTGGGGCGGCTGATGCCCAAATCGGTGGCGGCCGGGCTCACTTTTCCGTTGTGACGTCGCAGGGCGATCAGGATCATCTCCCGCTCCAACTCCTCGCGGGCGTCCTTCAAAGTGCGTATGGAGGATCCAACGATATGGCTCAATTCCAGGTCGGCGGGCAGGATGGCGTTGTGATCCCCCATGATGACCGCACGTTTCACCCGGTTTTCCAGTTCTCGAACGTTACCAGGCCAGTCGTGTTGCTGGAGCGCCCTAATCGCCTCTTTGCTGAATTTGGCGACCGATTTGTTGTTCTGGGCGCTGAACTTCTGCAGAAACGCCTGAGCGAGCAGCAGGATATCCTGTTCGCGCTGGCGGAGAGGAGGGACTTTCACCACCACCACCGCGAGTCGGTAATACAGATCCTCGCGGAAGTTTCCGGTGGCCATGGCTTTGGCCAGGTCCGAGTTGGTGGCGGCCACGATTCGGGCGTCCACCTTGATCTTCTCACGGCCGCCCACCCTTTCGATGTACTGCTCCTGAAGGAAGCGTAGGAGTTTCACCTGCAGGGGTTGGGGAAGTTCGCCAAGTTCGTCCAGGAAAAGTGTGCCTCCGTTTGCCGTTTCAATGCGGCCCTGACGTTGGACGTGGGCGCCAGTGAAGGATCCCTTTTCGTGGCCAAACAGTTCGCTCTCCAGCAGGTTCTCAGGAATGGCCCCGCAGTTGATGGCGATGAATGGACCATTCTTCCGGCCGCTTCGATGATGGATCGCCAGAGCCGTCATTTCTTTGCCGGTCCCGCTTTCCCCCAAGATCAACACGGGAGCGTCGGTCGTGGCGACTTTACGGATCGTGGAGAAAACATCCTGCATGTGAGGGCTGCCTCCCAGCATCCCTTCAAAGTTATCCCCGGCGACCTGTTTCTGCATCTCACGGTTTTCCCTCTCGAGCTGGGCCAGGTAGAAACCCATCTTGAGCAGGGCCTTGACCTCATCAATTTCCACTGGCTTGCACAGAAAATGGTAGGCACCGTTCCCCACCGCACGCAGGGCGTTTTCCTTTTCGCCTTGGCCTGTGACGATGATGACTTTGGCAAAACGGTCCACTTCGAGGAGTTCGGTGAGAGTGGCCAACCCTTCTTCCGGGCCTGCTGGATTGGGCGGCAAGCCGAGATCCAGAAGGACCACCATGGGCCTGTGATCCCGAAACGCTTTGAGAGCTGCGGTTCGGTCCTCAGCGAGCACGACCTGGTAGTCTTGTGCCAGCGCCCACTTCATCTGCGAGCGTATGTCTTCGTCGTCGTCAACGATTAGCAACTTCGGATTCATGCAATTCTATCCTGTCGGCAAAAGCAGTCGAATAAGCGTGCCCTGGCCTGGTGCGCTCTCCACCTCGAGTTTCCCCCGATGAGCATCCACAATCACCTTACTATGAAACATGCCAATTCCAAGGCCCTTCTTTTTCGTCGTTTGAAACGGGCGGAAGAGGTTCTTGGCTACGAAATCCGGACTCATTCCACATCCGTTGTCCCGCACAGAAAGCACCACCCACCCGGGCCGTCGCTCGGTGGTCACCGTGATCTCTCCAGGCTTTCCCATGAACGCTTCCTGAGAGTTCAGCACCAGGTTGATAATCACTTTCTGAATCTGCTCCGGATCCAGCTGAACTTTCAGCGAGGGCTCAAGCGACTTGACCACCGTCACCTGCGGAGCCGCGGTGAGCCCCGCCATAGCGGTCTCCACCACCTTACTTAGATCGGCTTCTGCCTTGTGAATCTTGAATCCCTGCCGCAGGACAGTCAATCGGCTAATGAGACCGTTTAGGTGAGCTACACTTTTCCCCACCGCCCTAAGTGCATCGGCTCGGAACTCGGGGTTCTGGAAATGTGTGTCCAGGTTTTGGAGCATCAAGGACAAGGTGGAGGCCGTGTTCTTGAGGTCGTGGACGAAGAAGGTGGACATGGCTTGAAAAGCTTCCATCTCCTTGGCCTGCATGAGCTTATTAGATAACTGCACGTTCATGAGCGCAGCCGCTACCTGGTCGCCAATGCACTTGAGCAGATCGAGGTCCTCCTCCGAAAAGGGCACTCCGCTCACGCGATCGCCGAGCACCATGGTCCCAAGAACCTCACCTCCAGTGGCGAGGGGCACGCAAATCCGGTTTCCTCCCTTTTCAGGGAATTGCCCGGGGCTGATGCGTTTCAGGCTGAGCGCCCAGTCCTCCTGGGAATTCTCGATGTCGACCGGCAGGGATTGCTCCTTGAGGGCAGCCAGCCACTCTGAACCTTCGGTTTCCTCCGTGAGCAGTTTGCTGGCTTGGTTTTCCGAGAGCAGGGTGGAAGCGCCGAAGCAAAGGGATTCGCTTTTTGAATCCACGAGCCAGACGGTCACCGACAACGCGCTGAACACTTCCGAGACCCATTTGCTCACCGCTCGGGAGAGAGCGACCTCATCCATGAGCGAGGAGGTTCGCTCCGTAAAAGTCGACCAGATCTGGCGATAGTTATAGATGGGCCGACTGAAGTTCCGACTGACGAAACGGCGGGTGCGTTGTCGTATCCGGT
The DNA here is from genome assembly GCA_964411985.1 of uncultured Verrucomicrobiota bacterium. Classification (GTDB taxonomy): domain Bacteria; phylum Verrucomicrobiota; class Verrucomicrobiia; order Limisphaerales; family J093; genus CAYPNF01. Next base: position 62,042 of record CAYPNF010000003.1, on the reverse strand, counting down.
CGGAGAGGAGGAGGACCGTCAGCAAGACCAGGGATGCCAGGATCAGGAAAGCTTTGACGGGGAGAGCCGCGTAGCCGGCGACGGAATCCATGAGTTTGGCGAGCCCGCCCACCACGACCAGGTAGATGCCCGCCAGCACCACCGTGAGGGAATTGTGCAGAACGGCGTGCGAAGGGTAGATATCCACGCTGAAGGGTTTGGTTCGGAAGAGGGAGATGGCGATGAGGGCCGCGGCCACGAGGAGGGCACCCGAATTCAACACCTTGAGGGACTCACCCGTGCTGGAGAAGAGGAGGGTTTGACTGGCGGTATAGATGCGGAAGATGAAGAGGACGCCCAAGCCGAGCATCATGAACTTCAACCTCCAACGCATGGTTCCCACCGCGCTGCGGAAGGTCCTTTCCAGGTTCATCAAGACCAGAACGGACCCGATCAAGTAGAGCATGTGGAGCAGGCTTCCCTGGCGGCTGAGCCGCATGTAGAACGCCCCGTTCTCCATGTGGACGGTCAGGAGGTTTTGGCCTGAGGAAGAGACGAGTAGAACCGGCAGAGCGATGGCAGCCACGATGACCAACTGCCAGCGGGAAAGGAACTCGCGATAGTTGCCCCGTGAGTAAGTCAGGCTGAATGCCAGCCAGAATCCGGGTTGCACCGCCATGAGGCGCAGGCTCCAAGTCTGCCACCGCAGGCTCTCGTCGACCACTTGTGCGTGGAGAGTAACAGCCTCGAAGACGCTTTCGAGGGCAAACGCCGTCATGCCTGCGGCGAAGGAGAGGTTTGCCAGGGAACGAAGTTCGCGAACCAGCACCGCGAGCGTGAGCGTGAACCCAGCAGCAGCGGCGATGGAGGCTAGAAGAATGGAAAAGGTCATATCATACACCGCACCATAGCCGCTTCAGGTTCGAAGTAAACCCGAAACCGTTTCCGCGAGGCGGTCTCTGAATGCCACCCCTATGATCGCAGCGCAAGGTGCTTCGTGCTCGTGCTCGAATCGTCCCTCTCCCCTCGTGATCGTCCTCGTCCTCCAATCGTCCCTCCTCCCTCGTGGTCGTCCTCGTCCTCGAAAGCGTGGCTTCCGCTCAGTTGCCGAGGAGGAGGGACGAGGACGAGAACGAAGGGAGGAAGGACAAGGCACCCACGAATGAACTGATAGCGCCGCACCAACGGCTGCTTGAATCGGGCTCTCGCAGGTTTGGCCCAGCCGAACTCATGTCTTGTGTCCCTCTTTGTCTCTGGTAGGTTGCCAGCAGGCTATGAGCGGCAACATGGACACACTCAAGAAGCTCGGTGCGGAAGCAAAAATGGCTTTCGACGACGAGAGTCTGGCCTGCCAGGAGGAGAGCCGCCACACCCGCCTGCAACGGTTCCTGCATTTCTGGCTTCTGGTCGGCCGTAGTTTCGTGCGGAACCGTTGCCCGGTTCGTGCTTCCTCGCTCGCCTACGCGAGTTTGCTCGCCTTGGTGCCGATCCTTGCCGTGGTCCTGAGCGTCTCCAGCAGCCTGCTGAAGCGTCAAGGTGAGGACACCATCCGACGGTTTGTGGATCGAATGGTGGCTGAGGTGACGCCCGACACCACCCGTCTCGTCGTTCGCGATCCTTTGCACCCGGACCAGATGATTTTCGTTCCGGCCAGTCCAGCAGAGGAGACTCCTGCTCCGCTTCTGGCCAAGGAGGTGGCGACCCGCGAGGACATTACCAAGAGGATCAACCAATTTGTGGCCAACACCCGCAGCGGCGCGATTGGCGTCACCGGCAGCATCATGCTTCTGTTTGTCGCCATCAGTATGCTGAGCCGGATTGAAGACACCTTCAACGATATCTGGGGAGTGACACAGGGCAGGAACTGGTTCTCGCGGATTGTACTCTACTGGGCGGCGCTGTCGCTGGGACCGATCTTGATCGCTTTGGCCCTTACCTTGACCAGTAGCCCGCACGTTTCCGAGGTGAGGGACTTTGTCGAATCGCTGCCCTGGGGAGCCCCTGCCGTGAAGGTTCTGATCGCCCTGCTTCCCTTCCTGATCCTGGGCCTGGCTTTTTCGCTCTTCTACCAGCTGATGCCCAACACGCGCGTCCATTGGCAGGCGGCTGCAGCGGGTGGCTTTGTCGGGGGCTTTCTGTGGCAGCTGAACAATGAATGCAGCGTTCTGTACGTTTCCCGCGTGGTCAGCAACAGCCGGGTTTATGGGAGCATGGGGATGGTGCCGGTTCTTATGATTGGGCTCTATTTCTCTTGGCTGATTCTCCTTTTCGGAGCCCAGGTGGCTTATGCCTACCAAAATCGCCGGACCTACCTCCAGGAGCGGCATGCGGAAAAGGTGCACCAGAAGAGCAAAGAGTTTGTGGCGCTGCGACTCGCGGCCCAGGTGGCAACCAGGTTCAGCCAGGCCGCCAAACCCCCTTCGCTTATCGAGTTATCGGAATCATGCGGGGTCCCGACGCGGTTGGCCGGACAGATTCTCCGCGTTCTCGTGGAGATGCGCCTGTTGGCGGAGGTGCAGGATTTGGAGGTCTGCTACGTGCCTGCCCGGCCTCTGCAGCAGATTACCGTCCACGATGTCCTTCAGGCAGTGCGGGTCGGGAAAGGGGCCGATTTGTTGACACGTCTCGATCCGGTCCAAGCGCTGCTCGTTGAGGAGACCCAGAAGGTTGCCATAGCAGAATTTGCAGTCGCCTCTGCCGTGACCTTGGAGGGGCTTGTGGAGAAGATGGCGAAACTAAGTAGCCTGCCCACCCAAGGTCAGGCGGGAGGGAAGGGGTGACTTTGCGGAAGGAAGCAGGTTGCTGGGGGGGAGGGTTACCGCATGGTGCAAATCGCGAGGGACGCTGTGAAGTGGTAGCGGCTCTGGATCCTTCTACTTCTGTTTTTCGAGTTCCTTGGCAATTCCGGGATCCTCAGTTATAGTGGCCCGGTGCATAACCTACTGCGATTCCTCACGCTGCTGAACACGGCGGTTTGGATTGGAACAGGTGTTTTTTTTACTTTTCTGGTCGGGCCAGCTTTCTTTTCTCAAGAGGTAGCCGCGTTTTTGCCTCGGCCTTACGTGGAACGGTTGGCGGAAATCATGGTCAGCCGATATTACCTGCTCTTCTTGGGTTGCGCGATTGTAGCCCTCGTGCTCGTCGTTGCTGATTATCTCCATGCGGGGCGATTGCCGTCTGCAGGATCACTCGTGGTGCTTTTGCTTTTGCTAGGTGTGGCGATTGCCAGCCAGTTCTGGCTGGGGCCCAAGCTCAACGCGCTTCACCGCATCAAGTATTCCTCCGCTGCCAATCCGGAGCAAAAACTGGAAGCTCAACAGAGTTTCCGCCGGTTTCATGGTCTTTCCCAGGGAGGGAACCTTGTCGCTCTGATCGCGCTAGGGTTCTACTTTTGGGGGGTGAGCCGGCCCTCTTTCAGCCCGCGGTATTCTGCTTCGCAGGTCCGAAACTCTAGAATTGACAGAGTCTGACGATTTTGTCACAATGCGGGTCAGGGCAGAAGAAGCGCTATTGACTATGAATAGTATGGCAGGCGCGAGGCATATATGACACCGAACGAACGTTCCCCATCGGCTCATCACTCCGCAACCTCACCCGGAGGGAAGCCTCATGTGGAGGAGAATACACTCAAGTCCGACAAGGTCCAGATCGAGCGCAAGACCTTTATATTCACTCTGAAGGAGAACCCGCGTGGCCGTTTCTTGAGGATTACCGAGGATGTGAATGGGCGTCGTGATACGGTGATTATTCCCGCTCCCGGTCTTGAGGATTTCAGCCGGATCGTCGCGGAGATGACCAAGGCTGCGGCCGAGAAACCCGTGGAAGCTGCCAGCAGCTAGGCGGACTGGGTCTCGGCTCTTAGCCACGATCCGCCCAGCCACAAGGGCGTGGCTGGGCCTGTCTCCCCGAGCGTGAAAAGGGGAGGATCCCTCTACTCGGATGGCTTGCGCTTGCGCGGGGCGCTGCGTCGGGCCCTGACCTTGGGAGCGTCACTCCATAACCCTTCCAGATCATAGTGTTGGCGAACGGTCGAGCGCATGACGTGAACCAATACGTCGGCATAGTCCAGGACCACCCAACTGGTTTTCAGGGTCCCATCCTGGGCTCTCGGACGCAACCCAGCCTCTTCAGACAGCTTGATCGTGATCTCGTCCACGATGGCTCTCAAGTGGGGTTCGCTGGTGCCGGTCACGATGACAAAGTAGTCAGCTACGGAGGAGACCTTTCGCAGGTCCAATACGGCTATGTCTTCCCCTTTTTTATCGTCCGCAAGTTCGCGGCAACGGAGGGCCAGTGTCTTAGAATCCATGGTGTCTAGTCGCTCAGATACAAACTTCTTCTTTGAATATACTCCTTCACGGGCAGGGGCACAAGCCAATCAATTGGGCGCTGTTCTTTCACCCGCTGGCGCGTCAGCGAGGAGGAGATCCCGAGCTGGAATCCGCAGAGCCACTGGACGCGGAAGGTAGAGGGGCAGTTAAGGGACCCCGGGGGTTCCCCGGGACGGCCAACCACCACGAAGGTGGCCAAAGAAGCCAACTCCCCGGAATTCTTCCATTTCGGCAGGAGTTGCAGATGATCGGCACCAACAAGGTAGAATAGCTCCGCACCAGGAAAATCGAGGGCGTATTGTCGCAGGGTATCGACCGTATAGGAAACCCCTCCCCGGCCCAGTTCCTGGCAATCGACCTGACTCCAGGGACAATCCGCCAGGGCTAGACGAAGCATGGCCGCTCGGTCCGCCGCGGGGGCCATGGCGGCGCTCGGTTTGAAGGGGGATTGGGCGGCAGGAATGAAATGAACGCGGCTCAACTCCAACTCCTCTTTTGCAGTCAGGGCAGCGAGAAGATGTCCATAGTGCACCGGATTGAACGACCCCCCGAAAAGCCCCAGGCGCAACCGGGGAGCCTTCGACGGCAGGGACAACCCACTCCCTTCTGGTGGAAGGGGAGCTTCGTCCGATCCAGTTTTTGCCGAAGGTTGGGCGGTCATACCAGGAGTGATCCTACAGGGAGCGAGAAGGAATACAATCTCAGCAACAGCGTCGGATGCTCCGGTATCGGTGTTCGGTGTGGTGCAGGTAGGAATGCTGCCGCATCTGGCGGACCTCTTCGGGAGTTGCGGAGGTCGCAACAGGTGGCGTGGTACGCTCCAGTTCTGCTTCCCCGCTCAGTTCCCGGGCAAGCGCTCCCGCCAACGCAAACACCCCCAGCATCTGCCATCCCTGCTTCGGGCCAACCGAAGCTTCGGGGAGCCACACCGCAGGTGACTCCTGCGTCTTGACCGGCCGTTTTCCGGCGAGCAGACCGATCCAATGGAGGACGCTCAGCGAGAGGATGGCGGTCGCGAGGAACAGAAACAGGCCGACTGCGGCTGCGTCGACGAGATTGGTCCGTCGAGACATCTGCAATTCACGCAGTTTCTTTTTTGCGGCCATGATTGCGAGGGAATCTTGAGTTCTTTCGGCAGTACTGAGCGAGGCCTTGGCACTTGGGATTTGGGCGGTGGCATCCTTGGCGATCTGCAGAAAACCGATCTTCGCATAGCCTGGTCTGGTCTCCTCGTGGAACAGCTTCTGAACCCCTGCAGTGAGCGTCACCGTCACGAGCCAGGCCAAGGGAACCAGAGTGACCAGAGCTAACCAAGGGCGGGAGCTGCGGGTCACTGAGTTGGGAGGGTTCGGCTCGTTTTCGGAGTGGAGCTGCATTTTGAGCAAGACCGTGGTGGCCAGGCAAAGAGCGATGGCGGCGAGGATCTGGTTGGCGATTCCAAAGAGGGGCCAAAGTGCCTTCACGCCTCCTTCCGGATCCCGTACGCCTTGGATCAGGAAATAGCCCCATCCTCCAACCATGAGGCCACTCGCAAGCAGGCCGGCCAGCGGGTGCCGAGTGTCGCCCAACGGTTTCCAGGCGGATCCGAGCAAGTCCTGCAGGATATAGCGTCCGACCCTGGTGCCTGCGTCCAGAGTGGTGAGAATGAAGAGCGCCTCAAACATGATGGCGAAGTGATACCAGAGGTCCAACCATCGTCCGGCGGTGACGGTGGAGAAGATCTTCGCCATGCCAACCGCGAGTGTGGCTGCCCCTCCGGTTCGTCCAAAGAGGCTGTCCTCCCCCATGGACTTGGCGAGGGCGTGCATCTGGTCCTCCTGAACGGCGAAGCCCGCGGCCTGGACTTTCTTGACGGTGTTTTCAGCGATGGCCGTGGGAGTGGCACCGGGGGCCTTGATATTCATGCTCAGGTAGATGCCGGGTTCGAGGGTGCAAGCGGCGATCATCGCCATGATGGCCACCATCGATTCCAGGCACATGGCTCCATAAGCGATGGGTCGGCAATAGCGTTCGCGCGTAATGAGTTTGGGGGTGGTGCCACTCGCGATCAGGGAGTGAAAGCCGGAGATGGCGCCACAGGCGATGGTGATGAAGCAAAAGGGGAACAGGGTACCCGGCACCACTGGCCCGGAACCATCCACGAACCGGCTGACGGCAGGCATTTGGAGATCGGGAAGCACCAGGCAGACCCCGGCTGCCAGGGCACCGATCGTCCCCAGTTTCATGAAGGTGCTTAGGTAATCTCGAGGGGCAAGCAGCAGCCACACCGGGAGAATGCTTGCCGCCATCCCGTAGCCGATAATTCCCCACGCCAGCCATTCTTCCTTGAGCTTGAAGAATGAGTGCCAGCTTGGATCGCCATGGACCATTCTCCCACCCCAGACTGCCAACAGCAGGAGTCCAATTCCCATGGCGGAGGCCTCGAGAACTTTTCCAATACGCCACCAACGCAGGTAGGCTCCCATCAACAGAGCAATTGGGATGGTTGCCCCTACGGTGAACACCCCCCAAGGGCTTTCCCCGAGGGCCTTGACCACAACCAGCCCGAGGACTGCGAGCAGAATGACCATGATTGCGAGAATCGCTACCAGCGACACATGGCCAGCCGTGGTGTTCATCTCCTCTTTCACCATCTGTCCCAAGGATTTGCCATCCCGCCGGATCGAGCAAAACAGAATCACGAGATCTTGGACTGCCCCACCGAGGACGCAGCCGATCAGGATCCAGAGGGTTCCGGGAAGGTAGCCGAACTGGGCGGCCAGCACCGGACCTACCAGTGGGCCCGGGCCAGAGATTGCGGCGAAGTGATGTCCAAAGACAATCCAAGGATTGGTACGCACGAAGTCGCGGCCGTCATCCCGGACCTCGCATGGAGGTGCTCGGCGGTCGTTTATTCCTAATGCCTTGGTTTCAATCCACTTGGAGTAGAATCTATACCCGATTGCATAGGTACAGACCGCGGCAATGATCAAGTAGGCAGAGTTGAGCGGTTCGCCGCGCCGGAAAGCAAGGGCGCCATAGGTGGCCGCACCCAAGAGACTGACTCCGATCCAAAAAAGCCCCAGACCCAGCTTTCTCATGAGATATTTCCGCGATCCCTACTTGGAGACATTCAGACGTCGGATCTTGAGGTTGCGAAACCAGACCTCTCCACCGTGATCCTGCAACAGAAGGTGCCCGTCCTGGCTCTCTCCAAATCCGTCCACCCCCTTGAACTTGCTTTTCTGAATGGCGTCTCGGAGCGCCTGACTTCCCAACTCATAGGCAAGCACCATGCGCCCATCCAGCCAGTGCTCTGCCTTCTTGCCTTCCACCTTGATGCGAGACTGGTGAAACTCCCCAGCGCGGATGGGCGAGGGGATGGGGGAAGGGGGTAGGACGTCGTACAAACTAGCGGTATCGCCTTTTCCGGGCCCAGTTGGGGAGGCCTCTGGATTGTCGTAAAGCTGGTATTCGTGGCCGATGGTAGCTTTACGTTCTTCGAGGATGAAGTACTTGACTCCCGAGTTTGCCTTGGGTGCCAGTTTCCATTCGAAGCTGAACTCGAAGTCGCGGTAGGAAGCTTTGGTAATAATGTCGCCTCCTTTCGCTTGTGGAACCAAGTGCAAGCAACCGTCCGTGACTTCCCAGCCGGTTGGCGGAAACCCTGGCTTGCCGAAACTCCGCCAATTCCCGGTGCTGGTTCCGTCAAAGATCAGTTCCCATCCAGCCCGCTTCTCGTCGTCCGTGAGTTGATTGGGCGTGGGGGTGGCGGCAACCAGCGACATCCCGAGCATGCTCGCTGTAGCCCAAAGGAGAGGGATCGATAGTGATTTCATATGGCCGAGGCCTTGTTTAGACCAATCCACGGGCCGAGGGCGAGCTCCTTTTTGGGAACAAAAACGCCCCCCGGCAACCGAAGCCCGGGGGGCGCACGCGAGCGGGACTAAGCTGGGGACTTCAAGGCTGTTTTATCAGCCGGAAGAAACCCCGGTTTGGACCTGGGACGACGGACTCAGTGATGAGGGCGCGTTTGCGTGTTCCGACCAACGATTCCGGCACGGCCGGGTCGGGAGTGCCCCACGAGCTGGCACTCACCGTCGCATTGGTTTGGAGAACAAAGCCGGAAGAAGGGGTCGTCCAGGAGACCCAGTACGGATCCTTCCCACCGACGACACTTACGCAGGAGGCCGAACTGGCGTTGGATGTCCATATCTCCGTGTTCAGTCCGTTCGTGCTGAAACTGTCGTACAACACCACCTCGCTTCCCACGGTGACCTTGGCACTGCTCAGGACTGCAGTCTGGCCGATATTCTTCGTCTCGTTTGGCATGATGCCACAGTAGAAAGTGATGTCCCCCGCGAACTTTTGGGCATCGGCCGGAGGCATGACCAGGTTGGTGGCACTGCCGTCGGGTGCCTTCAGGGTGATTTGGTTGTCCTGGGCCAAGGTCGCGGTCCAGGTTCCCAGGATACCGGTTCCGGTCACGCTCCCCAGATATCCGACTTGGCCAGCCGCAGGGTCGGTATTGAAGTACCCGCCGTTGCTGCCCGGTGCGTCGGTCTTGTAACGGAAGGCGGCGGTACCTCCTCCGTCGGCCGTGCCCTGGATTCCCACGATGATAGCAGCCGGTTCATTCCAGTCCGGCGAGCTCTCCGTCCCCGGGGTGCCGGGTACCAAGTACATGTGCGTCTGGAAGCCGGCAAAATTAGTGGCGTTGGGGAAGCTGTGGATGGTGACCGAGTACGAAACCGGTGCGGAGCTACCTACCCAGCCCAGGCTTGTCGCCACCGATTTGATGTTTTGTCGGTCCCACTGTCCAGAGGTGCCGGCAGTGAGGTTCAAGCCGGGGGTTGCCTTCTCAATGGACAGGGTGGGAGCAGGAACCTGAGCGGATGCTTCAGTCCAGCGGATGTTATCCACGTAGTAGATAACGGTGTTTGTCAACCCGTTTCCCCCCAGTTTCAGGGTGAGATGATGGACTTTATCGCCCGGGACCGTGACAGCAAACTCCAAGTGGGACCACCCGGTGGTGTTGGTTAATGCCACGCTGCCGAGACTGTGCCATGTCCAGTCGGGTCCGTTGCGGAATATAACCTCGAGAGCCCCGTAATCGGTGCTGTTGGCACGAAGGGCCGAACTGGGATCTACTTTCACGTCCAAGCCTATTTTGGTGTAGAGGGTTTCCGCGTCGACATCGCTTCCCGTAGCCATGATCACTTCTGTCTGGCTGTACTGGTCGGCCGCCTTCGTGAAGTTACTGGTGACCTTCATGGAGCCCGATCCGCTCGCGCCTCCCCCTGCGTCTTGCGTTTCCTCAAAAGCCACTTCTGCCGGATCCGACCAGTTTTCCCAGGTCCACCCCGATACTTCGTCCGCTAGATCAAAGTTGTTGATGACGACTTCCCCGGCAGATACCGGTTGCGCGCTGGTCAACAGCCCGGCCATCAGCGAGAGACCAAGCCAGGATGAGAATTCGTTGTTTTTCATAAGTTTGTTGCATGTTTGTTTGTGGCGAGCCTGTCCTGATGGGCTCAACAGTTCAGCTGCGCCCCCGCTACAGCGCCAAAGCGAAGCCTGAACACCATGGTAGGGAGTTCTGCGCCAGTTTCATTGAAAAGTCAAATCGTACGCTTGTGGATTGGGAGGTTGGCCTTGCCCAGGAATTTCTTGCTTTATCTTTGGCCCCTTGTGGGGATTGAATCAGCCCGAATGGCACTCCGGCTTACCATCGTTAGGATTTGTGAGACGATCGCTTCAGCATTTCTTAATGCGCGGGGTGGAGGGCTTTGCCTTGGGCTTTTCCTGATACCGGGCCCGCTTTCCTCCCTGGTTCACGCGGGGGAAGGATGGCAATCGGGCTCCGGTTACCGGTGGCGTGAACTTGCTCCCCAGGAATCGGGTAGGATTGGGTTTACACTGGTCAGCGGAGCCAATTCGGGGGTGCTTTTCACGAATGTGTTGTCCGAAGAGCGGGGGATTCAGAACCGTAACCTACTGAGTGGATCCGGAGTGGCGGCTGGGGACGTGGATGGCGACGGTTGGTGTGACTTGTACTTTTGCGGGTTGGATCGTGGAAACCGGTTGTACCGGAATCGCGGAAACTGGAGTTTCGAGGATATGACGGAGGCCGCTGGGGTGGCGTGTCCTGGGCTAGACAGCACTGGGTCGGTGCTTGCCGATGTCGACGGGGATGGCGATCTGGATTTGTTGGTGAATACGATGAACGCTGGCCTTCGCCTTTTCCGCAACGAAGGGAAAGGTCAATTCAAAGAAACGACTCAGGAGGCTGGGGTGCAATCGGGTTCGGCGGGAATGTCTTTAGCGCTTGCCGACGTCAACGGCGACGGGGCGTTGGATCTCTATGTGGTCAACTACCGGCGGACCACCATTATGGATCGCCCCAAGACCAACTTTCGGATCAACATGATCGAAGGACAGCCGGTGGTCGCCTTCGTCAACGACGTGTCGGCCGCCACCCCTGAGTATACGAATCGGTTTCTCCTGACCGGTTCCGGGGAAGTGCTGGAGTTGGGTGAGCCTGATGTCTTATACCTCAACGATGGGAAGGGCCGGTTTACTGCGGTTTCGTTTACGGGGGGGGCTTTTCTGGATGAAGACGGCCTGTCCCTTCGCGAGCCTCCGCGGGACTGGGGACTTTCCGTTCAGATGCGCGATTTCAGCGGGGATGGGGTCCCCGACATCTACGTCTGCAACGATCTTCACAGCCCGGATCGGGTCTGGATCAACAACGGGAAGGGGCAGTTTCGCGCGATTGCCCGGACGGCCATTCGCTGCACCTCCACCTTTTCCATGGGTATCGATTTTGGGGACCTGAACCGCGATGGTTTTGTGGATTTCATGGTGGTGGACATGCTGGCGACCGGCCACAAGGATCGCCACACGCAGGTTAGCCAGAGCAAACCGATGAGAGTGCCCCCGGGTGTTTATGAGAACCGGCCGCAGAACTGGCGCAATACGCTTTTCATCAACCGTGGCGACGGCACGTTCCAGGAGACGGCTTTCTATGGCGGCGTCGAGGCCTCCAACTGGTCCTGGATGCCGATGTTCCTGGATGTGGATCTGGACGGGTACGAGGACATCCTGATCCCCAACGGGCAGATGAGAGACTTTCAGAACGCCGATTTGGCCAACCGAATTGAGGCCATGCGGATGGCGAAGCAGTTGACCATGTCGGAGATCACCTCCCTGCTGAAGATGTTCCCCGACTTCAGCACCCCCAGTCTGGCTTTCCGGAACCGGCGAGATCTTACCTTCGAAGAGGTAGGCTCGGCGTGGGGTTTCAACGCAAAGGGAGTGGCTCAAGGGACCACGAAGGCGGACTTGGACAACGATGGCGATTTGGATGTGATCGTGAACCGTTTGAACCAGGAGGCGGTTTTGTACCGGAACGACACTTCGCTGCCTAGGCTGGCGGTCGAGCTCAAAGGCAAGGCGCCGAACACCTCAGGAATCGGGGCTAAAGTGACCGTTACCGGAGGGCCGGTGTCTCAGTGGCAGGAAGTGATTGCTGGTGGCCACTATCTTGCCGGCCCCCAATCCCGGCTCATGTTTGCTGCGGGATCTCTGAGCAATGAGCTTCAGGTCGAAGTCCGGTGGCGGAATGGCGCCGTCAGCCAGGTTTCCGGCATGCGGGGCAACCGGCTTGTGGTCGTCGACGAAGAAGCCGCAACGGTGGGCGGAGACCCAGTACCCTCCAAACCGCGGCTGGCGCCTCTTTTTGAGGATGCCAGCAAGCTGGTTGCTCACGTTCACCATGAGAACGATTTTGACGATTTCGATAGACAACCTTTGCTCCCCTATCGAATCTCTCAGTCAGGTCCGGGAGTGGCATGGTATGACGTGGATGGAGATTCCCATGAGGATCTGGTGATCGGTGCTGGGCGGGGAGGCACTTTGGGTGTTTACCTCTCTGATGGCGCGGGGGGACTTCGCAAGTGTCCAGAAACGATTCTTGACCGGCCGTTGGGGAGGGATAGTGCTGGGGTGCTGGGCTTGAGCGGGGTGATCTTTACGGGGTCCGCCAATTATGAAGACGGGACCACGAACGGAGGATGCTTGAGACTCGTGGACCTGCAGCGCAAGGTCTCCGGGGAGATCGTCACCGGACAATCCTTCAGCGCCGGCGCGTTGGCGGCAGCGGACGTGGATGGGGACGGTAGTTTGGAGCTCTTTGTTGGCGGCCGCGTGGTGCCAGGCCGCTACCCTGAGCCAGCGCCGTCCTTGCTGCTTCAGAATCAGAACGGACGATTTGTTTTGAGGCAGCGATTCGAAGCTTTGGGCTTGGTGACCGGCGCGGTGTTCAGCGATCTGGATGGAGATTGCTGTCCCGAGCTGTTGCTCGCGACCGAATGGGGCCCGGTACGGGTCTTTCGTTGGGATGGATCCAAGTATGGCGAGATTACCAATGGCATGGGCCTGGACCGCTTCCGGGGTTGGTGGACTGGGATCACCACGGGTGACTTTGACGGCGACGGGCGCTTGGACATTGCAGTTGGCAACTGGGGGCTCAACTCCATTTACGCAAAGCCATCCGAGGAGTGGCCGCGTCTTCTCTACTATGGGGATTTGGTGGACAGAGGCACCGTGGATTTGGTCGAAGCTTTTCTGGATCCAGTCCAACGCCAGGAACTGCCCCTTCGGGGCCTGATCCCGGTCATGGCGGCGATGCCATTTGTCCAGGAGCGGATTCGGAGTTTTGAGGTCTATGGCAATGCCAACCTCGCGCAAATCTACGGTGATCCTCTGAAAAAGCTAAAGAAGCTGAGTGTGAACACACTGGCCTCGATGGTCTTTTTGAACCGGGGCGAAAAATGGGAACCGGTTCTATTGCCTTGGGAGGCTCAGTTGGCCCCCGCTTATGGGTTGACCGCCGCTGATTTTGATGGGGATGGACACGAGGACTTGTTCCTGAGTCAGAACCTTTACGCCACCGCGTTGGAGTTTCACCGGAATGATGCGGGAAGAGGGTTGTTACTACGCGGGGATGGCGCGGGAGGTTTTCGAGCCGTTCCAGGCCAGGAGAGTGGGATTGAGGTGTACGGGGAACAACGCGGTTGTGCTGCCGGGGACTACGATTTGGACGGTCGGCTCGACCTGGTGGTGACTCAGAATGGCGCCAGCACCCGGCTTTTTCACAATGTTAGCGCTCGGCCCGGTATCGTGGTTCGGGTTTCAGGGCCAGTGGGCAACCCGCAAGGGTACGGCACCCAGCTTCGGATCCGAGCCGGGGGCAAGGAGGGGCCGGTTCGGGAAATACATGGAGGTTCGGGTTACTGGTCACAGGATGCTCCCTCTCAGGTTCTGGCGGTACCTTCCCGGCCAGCAGTCCTCTTGGTCCAGTGGCGGGATGGCAGGAAACAGGTGTTTGACGTGCCGGAACGTGCCTTGGCTATCTCCGTGAGCGCCGATGGATCGATGAAAACTCTGAAATCTTTTTGACCAATTGGCGCGGAGACGGTACACCACCCCTCAGCGCGTTTCGATCGGTCTGCATGAATTTTCCACTCATCTTGCTGGGGAACTCGGATTTGGACCTCGTGTATGTCTGGAAGCAGGCAACCATCGAGGGAAAAGGGGTCATTGTTGTCCTCATCTTTTTCTCCATTCTGGCGTGGTCGGTGATGGCATCCAAAGCCTTGGAGATGCGTCGGGCGCGGCGTTTAAACCGTTACTTCGAAAGCGAGTTTCGAGCCCAGAAGAACGTGCTCGGCATCTACGAACGGAAGGTGGAAGTGGAAGGTTGTCCGCTGTTTTCCGTTTACCAGGCAGGATGTAGGGAGTTGGATGCAAGGCTACGTTCCGGGAAGGGCGGAGAGCGTAAGCCGGTGATTTCGTTGAAGGCCATGGAACATGTGAAGCGAACCTTGGAGACGGCGGTGGCCCAGGAGGCATTGAAACTGGAATCAGGGCTCATTATGCTCGCCATCGCGGTTAGCGGAGCTCCCTTCTTAGGGTTGCTGGGCACCGTCTGGGGCGTGATGAGTGCCTTTAGTGGAGTGGCGAAGGCGGCAGCAGCTGGATCTCGAGCCGACTTGGCTGTGATGGCACCTGGCGTTTCGGGAGCCTTGATTACGACGGTTGCCGGGCTGTTGGTGGCCATCCCTTCGATGTTTGGCTACAACTGGCTGGTGCATAACCTTCGCGTCCTGACCGTGGAATTGGACAATTTTGCACAGGACCTGGTCTCCAAGATGGAGATCGAGTACATGAATGAGGATGAACAATGAGCGAACCTTCTGCGTCAGAAGTGAAGAACCAGCGAGGCGTCCTGTGCCACAAATGTGAGCACCTGAACCCTCTGGGTTTGACCGAATGCGAACGATGTGGCCGAAACCTTTTCGCGGCCTGCCCGAAATGCGGACACCAGAATCAGAGGGGCCTGAGCCGTTGCCCCAAGTGTCAGCATCACCTGCACCGGAGCATGTTCGTTCGGCGGAAGAAACGGCCTTTGACGCGCGCTCGCCGGGATTTGTATCGCAAGATCATCATCCTGGCCCTGCAGGGGATCGTCATTCTTGGTGGCATGGCGGTCGCCTACAAGGCGTTTCAGATGATCAACAGCAGTTCAGGTGGTGGCGGGGAGTAGTCTAGGTGGATTGTGAGACGTTTTTCCCAGCGCAATTCCCTGGTAACGCTGAGCGATATCAATATCACTCCGCTTTTGGATTTGGCTTTCGTTCTCCTCATCATCTTCGTGATTACCACCCCCCTTTTCGAGCAGGGGATGGATCTGCGGTTGCCCCAGGGGGGCAAGGCCGAGCAGCGGGTGGACAAAGAGGATTTGCGTTTGGTGGAGATTGATTCTGCAGGGGGGTACGCCTTGGATCGGAAGAAGATGAGTTTGGACCAACTCGAAGCGGCCTTGGTCAAAGCTTACCAGGCGAACAAGGAAATTGTGGTTCGCATTCGCGCGGACCGCGAATCTGCAGTAAAGTACCTTTACCCGGTGATAGATCGGTGCCAGCGGAACGGCATATTCAAGTTCTCGATGGCCACCGAGCCAGGCAAACGTCCATGAACGGTTTACAGAAGAGATGCGTTGTTCTGTCCTCAGCCTTGCACGGCATCTTGATCGTTCTGTTCTTCATCGGTTCAGGCTTTATCCAGAAGCGGGAGCCCGTGGAGACCGTGGAGATGCTTACGTTCATTCCGGATCGTTTGATTGATGGCGACGCCAAGGGGGGAGGAAGTCCCGATGCCCCCCGTGATGCGAAGATGATGGACACGCCGCTTCCTCCAGTGATCCCGCCCCCTCAGCCACAGGCATCGCAGCCTCAACCAAAACAGCCTCAGCCTGAGCCTGCCCAGCCAGTGCCCCCCGTTCCTGAGCCAAAGAAGGAGCCCACTCCTCCCAAGCCTAAGATCGCTGATCCTCCTCCCAAACCCGAGGTCAAAGAGAAGAAAGAGACCAAGATCGAGGAACCCAAGGCGTCGGAACCGGAAAGAGACCCTAAGCTTCCTGCCGACAAACCGGTGCCCAAGCCAACTGCCAAACGCAAAGTGGACGTGAACCTGACGCCAGCGGTTCGCTCGAACACTAAGCAGAAGGAAGAGTTGGCTCGTGCTCAAGCTCTGGCCCAAGCTCAAGCAGAGGCGGAAGCCGAGGCTTCGCGAGTACGCGCGCAACAAGCCGCGGCCGCTGCCCAGAGACAAAGGATTATGGGGGCCATCAGCGGACTTCAGGGCAAACTCAGTAAAGGAGGCGTCAGCGCTGTCCCCTTTGGGCCCGGGGGCGAGACCTATGCCAACTACGACCAGTACGTGGTGAGCCTTTACGATCGTGCTTGGCGTGTTTCGGACGAAATATCCGACAGTGCCGCAAGCGTGAAGGCCAAGATCGTGATTGCCCGGGATGGAAAAATCATTAGTGCCCAGATGGTTCCACCTAGGTCAAGCAATGTGGCTTTTGACAAATCGGTTCAGTCCGCTCTCAACCGGATTGAGTCGATAGGCCGCTCCTTTCCTGAGGGAGTCAAGGAGGAGCAAAGAACAATTTACATTAATTTTAACCTTCAAGCAAAGAGAGCTTCCGGATGACCCTAAAGAACAGGTTACTTGGCTTCTTGGTGGTGGCGACCCTCGTTGCATCCAGTTACGCCGCAGACGAGTACAACATCGATCGAATCGGGTCGGGCATAAAAAGAATCCCTATCTCCATGTCTGGCTACAGCACGGAGGTCTTGTCTGTACTTAGGTTTGATCTTGAGATCCAAGGGTTTGAGATGGTTGGTGAAGATCGAGCACAATACCTCCTGAAAGGTGGGAATGGGGGGCAGGTGGAGGGAAGGTTGACCGACGCCGTGAACCAGGCGAACCTGCTTGCGAAAGCCTACAGTGGGGGATCGTCCCGCACTCAGGCACACGCTTTGGCGGATGATGTGATTCAAGCCGTGACTGGACGGGAGGGGATTTCGCGGACGAAAATCGCCTTCAAAGTGACCAAGGGGCAATCGAGTGAGATCTATGTATCGGATTACGACGGCAATTCTGCAGTGGCTCTCACCCAGGATGGGTCTGTGGTGGCCGCTCCCTGCTGGGTCCCAGGGCAGAGAAAGCTCTACTACACCACCTACAAAGCGGGGAATCCGGATATTGTCAGCCACGACCTGACTAGCGGCGCCCGAAGCGCGGTGGCGCGGTATTCTGGCTTGAACACGAGCGCGGCGGTATCCAAGGACGGTCGCAAAGTGGCCATGATTCTCAGCAAGAGCGGGAGTCCTGACGTTTACATTTGCAACGCCGATGGCTCTGATCTCAAGCAGCTTACAAAAACCAAGGAGGATGAGTCATCCCCAACATGGTCTCCTGACGGCCGGTACGTGTGTTTCGCCACCCGGATTGAGGGTCGCCGTGTATTAGCGAAAGTCTCCATCGAAGGAGGGGCGGTGCAGCGCATCCCGACTTCTGGTGTTTCCAATCCTACGGAGCCCGACTGGTCGCCTGACGGCCGATACATTGCGTTTACCGCTCAGATGGGGGGGTTTGAGATTTGTGTTGTACCCGCCTCAGGGGGAGAGGCTAAGGTGATGGTGGGGGGAGAGGATCCTTCTTGGGCTTCGAATTCGCGAACGATCGTCTTCTCTCGTAGAGCAGGCAGTAAACGGGTTCTGTCTTTGCTTGACGTGCCGACCAAACAAGTCAAGGATATTGGCCAGAATTTGGGGACTTGTTCCCAGCCCAGTTGGGCCAGATAATGATTATCAGCTTTTGATTAGTCCACATCCATGAAACACTCCGTACTCGTCAAGTTCTCCGTTTTGGGCCTTGCCCTACTCGTCGGTGCCACCGGCTGTAAGGGCAAGAAGATCGCAAAACCCGTCACCCCTATTCCCTCCTCCCGCGTGGCTGCCGCGCCGACCGGAGGTGGGCCGAATCCTCAGGTGACTCGGCCGAGCAATCAGGGTGGCGACGGGCAGGTCCCGCGCAGTGGGCAGCTGGGCGGGGATCCCGGTGCTACAACCAGCAAGATTGATCTAGGCAAGACCGAAAGCGGTATTCCAACCGCTCCGCTGGGCGACTTCGAGGGCTTCAGCATGGATCCCACCGCCTTCCAAGCCTACGCTGTCTATTTTGACTTCGACAGCTACACATTGAAGCAGGGTGAGTTGGATAAGGTGAATTCGGTAGGTGACGCTCTGAAAGCGAAGCCGACCAATGCGCTTCTGATTGAAGGTCATTGCGACGAGCGCGGTACCGAGGAATACAACCGTGCTCTGGGTGAACGGCGTGCCTTAGCGCTTCGCGAGTATTTGGTGACCTACGGCGTGGGTGCCGAGAAGATCCGCACGCGTAGTTGGGGCGAGGATCGTCCGGCTGACCCCGGCCACGATGATGCTGCGTGGTCCAAGAACCGTCGCGGAGAGTTCATCCTTTTGTTGCCCAAGTAACAGCGCTTGAAGCTTCTGTTCGTCTGCCCGTAAAAAATCACAGGTCGAGCAGAGTGCTTGTTGGGTGGTTCTGCACTTCAGGCCACGGTTTTGCTCCTTTACTAATCAGAAACCGTGGCTTAGTTTTTTCTCCAATTGAGCTTAATGAATACAATGTTTGCGGTGATGGGCCTGAGCGGCGGAGAACTTGTTTTGGTTGCCGTTGCACTCGTTATCTTGTTTGGAGCCAGGAAGATACCTGAATTTGCGAAGGGTCTTGGCCAAGGGATTAAGGAGTTTAGGAAGGCATCCCGTGAAGCTGATAAGTCCTGATTTCGTCTGATACCGTATGACATATTCGATGCTAGCAGTTCTTGGTCTCAGTGGCGGTGAGATGATTTTGGTCGTGGCTGCAATCCTGATTCTATTCGGAGCAAAGAAAATTCCTGACTTTGCCAAAGGTCTGGGGCAGGGGATCAAAGAATTTAAGAAGGCCTCTCGGGAAGTTCAGGACGAAATCGAAAGGGCTGGGCAGGAGAATCATCCAGTTCCTCCCCCCCCGCCGCCGTATGCTCCTCCTGCAGAGGCTAAGACGGTTTCAGTCGAAGCAGAGTCTGCCCCCAAGTCTGGCTCGGAGCAACCCGCGGCCAAAGCCTAGTCAAGGCTAGGCGTCCAATCCCTCATGTCCGATCCAGCCGACCTGCCACAACCCGACGCCGAAGAGGAGGGTGGTGGTCCAGTAAAATCGTTTTTGGAGCACTTGGAAGACCTGCGTTGGGTCTTGATCAAGGTTTCCATTGCGGTTCTGGTCGCTATGACCGTTTGTTTGCTGGCGGTCAACAAAGTTGTTGCGATTCTGAAGTGGCCTTTGGAACGTGCTCGACTTCTGGATGTTCCGGCTGGAACCCAGGTGAACCTCCTTCTGGGTACGAACAAGTTCGGTTCCTTTTTCACTACCAACAATCAATTTGGGGATTTGAGCTTAGGGGTCGGTCAAAGGAGTGTGAACCTGAGCCTGGAGCCGGTCGCCATCGGGACGAACAGCGTCTTAACCTTGAAGTTGGCCACCAACTCGCCGGGGAACGTGGTGCTGGGGAAGGGCCCTGACCTGATCTACCTGGATCCTGCGGCTCCCTTCGTTTCGTCGCTGCACATCGCCTTTTTTGCAGGCATGTTGCTGGCTGCCCCCTTCGTTTTTTACTACGTCGGACAGTTCCTCGTTCCCGCGTTGAAAATCAAAGAAAAGAGAGTCTTCCTCCGAGCATTCGCTGTGGGAGTACTTCTATTCATGACAGGAGTATGCTTCTGCTATTTCGGGATCATGCCCTTGGCGCTACGGGCTGCGGAGGCTTACTCGAACTGGATGGGAATCCAGATGCCCGATTGGCGGGCAGAGACTTACTTCAGCTTCGTCACGAAGTTTATGCTGGGGATGGGATTGGGCTTTGAGATGCCGGTGGTGATCTTGGCTCTGGTCAGGATCGGTTTGCTAGATTACCAGAAGCTGGCCTCTTTTCGGCGGTACATGATCATTGTGAACCTGATCCTAGGGGCGCTCTTGACAACCCCCGAGGTGCTCACCCAGGTCATGATGTTCATCCCGCTTCAAATCCTGTACGAGATCAGCGTTTGGATTGCGTGGTACTGGGAGCGGCAGGAACGTAAGAAAAGCGAAGCCGCCGGATAGTTCTTGGCCCAAGAAATGCGGTGTTTAGCGAAAAGACCTTTACAAGTCTTGAATGACCGATAACCTTCGGATCAACCGATTGACTTTATGCGAAGCAAGCTTTTACTCGTAGCCTCCTCCGCTGTGGTTGCCTTTCTAGCCGTTGGCTGCTCTGGCCCTGAGAAGAAACTGGGACGTGGCATCAACAATGCCACCGAATTCGTCCGCATGGGCGAGATCCGGCGAACGGTGGAACAGAGCGCTCTCTGGGATGGCCCTGCCACCGCCTACACCACTGGTTTCATCAAAGGTTTCAACCGCAGCCTGATTCGAACCACGGTGGGGGCGTTTGAAATCGCGACATTTCCCATCCCCAGTTACGATCCGTATTTGAAGCCGGGTAACCCCCTCATGCCTGATGCCACGGTGGGCCCCGTTTATCCGGATAGCTACAAGCCGCTGCTGCTCTCCGACACGACCTTCCAGACGGATACCGCTCTCGGCTTTAGCGGTGGTGACGTGGCACCTTTTATTCCTGGCAGCCGATTTCACATTTTCGATTACTAGGATCCCTTTCTCCTCGGGCGCCGGCATCTCCCATGTTGGCGCCCTTTTTGTTTATGCCCCTCCAGTTGCAGTCGCCCTGCAAAGTCAACCTGATCCTCAACATCCTCGGGAAACGTCAGGACGGGTTTCATGAGCTGGAGACTGTCATGCAGCCGATTCCTATTTGCGATACCCTTATCTTAGAGGAGGGGGGAGAGGGAGTGGAATTGACCTGTAGTAATCCCGGATTACTTTGTGATGCCTCCAACCTGGTGTACCGAGCTGCCGAGGCCTTCTATGCGGAAGCGGGCTTGTCTGCCTCCATACGCATTCACTTGGAGAAACGGATTCCCTTGGCTGCAGGCCTCGGGGGAGGGAGCGGCAACGCGGCCACCACACTGCTGGGGTTGAATCAACTTCATGGCTTTCCTCTGTCCCTGGAGCGCATTGATGGGATCGCGCGAAGCCTGGGGTCCGATGTGCCGTTCTTTCTGCGTGGCACACCTTCCCTGGGAACGGGGCGAGGAGAGGTCATTACCCCCCTCGTGCCCTTTGCGGCGTTGGCCGACACCTGGATCTTTCTGGTTCGCCCTGGATTTGGGGTTTCGACTCCGTGGGCTTACCAAAACCTAGCGCGTTTTCCTCAGGCACTCGCTGGACGCCCCGGGCGAGCACTGGAGCTCATCGAAGCGCTTCAGACAGGAGGTCTGTCATCCGCAGCGCCGCTTTTCTACAACGCTCTGGAAGCGCCGGTTCTCCACAAATACCCCATCCTTTCCGTCTATCAGGATTTCCTGCGCTCTCACGGGGCGGTCGTGACCCTGATGTCTGGAAGTGGTTCCACCACTTTTGCGATCATGCCTAGCGAGGCCTCGGCCCGAGGTCTATTGCAGGCATTCGGCGAACAGTATGGCACTCGCGAATGGACTGCCATTGCCCCGTTGGGTCCCGGCCCATGAAGCAAAGCGTTTGACCCTCCGGCGTGCGCTGACTATGGTGGGCTCGTGGATAGAGGTTTCGCGAAAGTCCGCGAGCTGATGAATCTCGAGCAGGTGCTGGAGGCTCCGCTCCCGAGGTCATATATTCGTCCGGTGGGCCGGCTCTTGCTCGGTCTTGGCGAAACCGCCCGAGGTATTGTTTCCTTTGCGTTGATCACCTTGGGAGTGGTGGTCACGAAGTCGGGGGAGGCTCCGGCCGTGATTCGCCCTCTCATCCGGTCGCAGATTGCCAAGTCAGGCATCCATTTGCTTCCTATGGTTGGGTTTCTTGCCTTTGCCCTGGGCTTTGTGGTGGTTGGGCAAACGGTGGCCCTGCTCACCCAAGTGGGTGCACAGGACATGATCGGAACCATCATGGTCACGGTCGTCGTCCGCGAACTGGGTCCGTTGGTGACGGCCTTGGTGGTGCTGATGAGGGTGGGCACGGCTACGGTGATCGAACTGGGTACTGCGCGAGCGATGGGCGAGGTGGAAGCGTTGGAGGCCTTGGCGATTGACCCGATTCATTACTTGGTAGTGCCGCGCGTTTTTGGGATCGCTGCCTCGGTGGCTGCATTGACGTCCTATTTAATCCTGGGTGCGATCCTGAGCGGCTATCTTTTCGCCTTTCTGCAGGATGTGCCGGTGTTACCGGGGGAGTACTTCAAGCAATTGGCTCTAGCGCTCACCTGGCAGGACTTTGTGCTTCTCGGGCTGAAAACCGTGAGCTTCGGTTCGATCATCGCGGTAGTGACTTGCTACCAGGGCTTAGCTCGGCCGCTGGAGTTGGCGGATGTGGCTCAGGCCACGACTTCCGCGGTGGTTGCCAGCACCGTCTGCTGCGTGATGCTGGACGCGTGCTTCATCCTGGTCTATCTGGCCATCTAAGTTCCTTCATGCCGAACTCTCAGCCAGTTACGTCCGATGATTCTGCTGCTGCGGGCGATTTCCTGCTCTGGCTCCGAGGGGTGACGTTGAGAGCTCCGAGAGGTGGAGATCAGGCCTTGTTGGAGAACGTGGCGTGGGAGGTTCATCGGGGGGAGTTCTGGGTAGTGGGAGGGATGCCGGGGACGGGCAAGAGCGAATTGCTGGAAGCGGTGGCGGGCTTGACCCCGATGGCTTCGGGAGAATGCAGGCTGTTTGGCAGGGAGATGGGCAAGATGTCGGACCAGGAGTTGGCTGCCGCGCGCCGGCGAATTGGCTTTGTCTACTCGGAGGGGGGGCGGCTCATCAACCACCTGAACGTTCTGCAGAATATTGCGCTTCCCCTGTGCTACCATCGAAATTGTTCGCTGGAGGAAAGCTACGGCCAATTGGGACCTTTGCTGGAGATGACTGGGCTCGCCCACTGCCTTGCCTGGCAGCCATGGCATCTAAAACGTGCCTGGAGTCAGCGGGTGGCGCTCGCGCGGGCTTTGGCTGTGGGGCCAGAGCTGCTCTTGATGGACGAACCAACTGCTTCGCTGGATGCGCGTCAGGCGCGGTGGTGGATGACTGCGTTGGAGGACCTCTGCCAGGGGCACCCCGTCCTCCAAGGTCGTCCATTGACCTTGGTGGTAGCGGTGGAAGACCTCCGTCCGTGGCTGGGTGCTGCCAGCCACTTCGCAATTTTGAAGGACCGCCGATTTCTGCCGTTGGGGGGGGCGTCCGAGGTGACCGCCTCTGAGGATCCCTGGGTGAGGGAACTTCTGGCGGAGCCGCAGGCAAACCATTAAACTAACCCTGTTTTGCAAGACCTAACACCTCAGCTGCGAACCCGGCTCAGTCGTGTGGAAAAGATGGTGGGGCTCTTTGTCGTCCTGGCCACCCTGCTGTTGCTGACCGGCTTCTGCTATTACTTCTACCACACTGCCCAGCGAAAAGGCTGGTTCAAGCTGAAACTGTCCTATTACACCGAGTTGTATTCAGCGGCTGGGTTGAAGGTGGGGGATCCCGTGCGTCTCATGGGATTTGATGTGGGCGAAATCTCGAGGATCGACACCCTTGATCCCAGCGAGATCTTCAACGTCTACGTGGAGTTCACTATCAATGAACCCTACTACGGCTATCTTTGGACTCGTGGCACGTACGCTCGCGTTTCGGCGGCCGATTTTCTGGGGAAGCGCTCGCTCGAGGTTACCAAGGGCTACAATTACATGCCTACCTACCTTTTCTGGGAGGGAACAGAATGGTCGGTGGCAAACGCCATGGCTCTTTCTGATCTGACCAACCGTCATTTCTTGAACAACGTTTATGCCACCAACTCCGGCAACAAAGTTCTGGTTGCAGGCAGCCTCCGGCAGGCCAATCCCCAGGCACTTCAGGAAGTGCAGGCAGCCGGCGTAGAGAAGGTGGAGTTGGTCAACAAGGCCTTTACCCGGCCGGTCCCTACCTACGCTTACGATTTCCTGGGCGAGGTCTACAGGCCCTATCGTGGGAAGAAGGACCTTTGCCGGCTGCCTCCCGAGGAATCTCCCGCGCTTACGGAGCAGCTGCAGAGCCTGGTGACTAACGCTCAGGCCGCGCTTCCCGGGGTCTTCGCGATGACGAATCAGATCGGAGCACTCCTATCCAATCTGGTGAGCGTAACCGCCAATGCGGATGTACTGCTGGTACAGTCTAGGCCTATTCTCGCCAACGCCGCGGTGATTAGCGAGAACCTGAAGAATCCGCAAGGTTCACTGGGGGACTGGATCTTACCGACCAACTTGAATCGCGAGTTCCTGATTGCTTTGACGAATGCCAACGGCACGTTGACCAACGCGAGCGCCACGCTGGCTGCGGCAAACACCAACCTGATCCAGGTGGTGGCCCAGCTGCAGCAGCCGATGCAGAGTCTCTCCGCGGTGATGAGCAACTTGAACACTCAGGTGCAATCTAACACCAACCTGGTCACAGCGGTTTACGACCTGCTTGTGCACACTGACCAGCTGGTGGAGGGCTTTAAACGCCATTGGTTCATGCGAGGGGCCTTTAAACAGAAACCCACGAATTCCTCGCCTGCGTCGGTGAAGGGTAAAAAGAACTAGGCTCGCACGCGCCTAGCCTTGCCGAGTTGTGCACATAGCGTATGATCCTCCCATGACGAAATCCCCGGCCCCAGGCCCTACGGAAATTCTCTCTGCGCCGCCGTTCCCGCGGGCATCCTCCTCAACGTCGGACGACGATTTTGGCTACGCAGCGGTGGCGGGGGAGGTTGTCCCCCAGAACGGTTTGCTGCGGATGATTACCGAGCGCATCCGGACCGCCGCGGCGCGCCTTGGGCTTTCCCGGGAGGATCTGCACCGCATCTTCGGTCGGCATAGTGTATTTGAGGGTGAATCCTCGGCCCCCGGCGCCGGAGCGTCCGGGAGTTTCCTCCTGGTGGAAACCCACCACCTCATCCAGGGAAAAGTGGGGAAAGGGGCGCTGAAGCTGGTGTTTCCGGTTGACTTGCTGGGTGAGGGGCCTCAGTTCCGGGAAGTGTCGCCGGGTGTGGTGGAAGTGATCCCGCCTGAGGGAGAGTTGCGCTGGACGACTTCGACCGAGCCGGAACGGCTGGTGAAACAGGCCATGCGTGAGTTTATGACCGGGGAGAGTTTCAGCATGAGCCTGAAGTGCCAGGCAACCGGCGCTCCCTTTGCCGGGAGCGAAGGCTTGGTGCTGTGCGCGGTGCGTGAGTTCGATTGCGATTCCGGACGCTATTTGCTCCGGCCGGCCCTGAAGGGGGATGACGCCCACATCGCCGAGGACAAGGCATTGATTGAGGGGATGATGAACGAGGCGGCGGCGATGCTGACCAAGGCGGGGAGGATCGCCTATGACAAGATCGTGCACGCTGCCGAGACCAACTCGACTTTGACTGCGCGGCTTGACTTGCAGTTGCCCACCCACGTTGTCGAGGGGCATTTGAGAGCACTTCTTCAGGAGGATCCCAACATCATCTTTGGGGATGAGGACATGACGGCCCGGCTGAGAGAGTTGTACGAACGGCCTGGCTATTGTCCTACCGCCTGTGTGCTGGTTCGAGCCGCAGCCCGGATGCAGATGGAGCACTCGGTCTTGCTCTCCACCTCTCGAGACCATTTGCGCCGCGCGTTGTCGAACCTCCCCGCCGAGGGTTCGCCCTCACCTGCGCAGTACCGCGAGGTGATCGACCTCTTTTTTGGGACAGGGGAGACCCAGCAGAACGAGGACCAGCTTTACCATCGTCGCGAGCCGATTCTGAAGACGCTTTCCGTCGTGCTCTCCGTACGGAGTCTCGACGAGTGTGGAGAGCCGGAGGTGCTGGCCACTTTCCTGAAGACGCTGTTGGACAACCAGAGGATCATGCTGGAAGCCGCTCTGCTGAAGCGGTTGCCCCGAGGGCAGGCCCTGGCTTTGGACTGGTTTGGTCGCGCTCCTTTGCTCTCCAAGGAACACGAGCGCGCGTTGGCGGCGCTGATGCCCGGCCCCGGCACCACCCGGGCGCAGGTGAAGGAGAAGTTCTGGGAGGTGGTGAACCTCCTGTGTGAAGCCAAGTCGGACATCCCGCGTTTCATCACGGACCCCTATTTGCAGGCCAGGAAAGAGGTTTTGGAGCGTGCTACCCGCGCGGTGACCGAGGCTGGAGATCTGCTGCCGCCGGTGGCCCGGATCCTTTTCTTCATGCTGCCGTTTACTTACGAATGCGTGACTCCGAAGCTGGGGGTGGTGACGCGCAAGCCCGCCGATCTGTGCGGCTCGGAGTTGCGGCCTGAAGCCATGGCTCTTGGGGGAGTCATGTCCATCGAGATTCTGCTCAAGACTCTGGAGGGCAAATCCGCACCTCTGAAGGGGCTCACGGTCGCCATCGAAGGTTTGGGCAATGCCGGCAAGCATGTCGCCACCACGATGGTACAGAAGGGGGCCACGATTGTTGCGGTGAGTGACAGTCGAGGGATGGTGACCCAGCTCGGGGGGTTCACGCGCGAGGAACTCGCCGTCATCCTCGTGCACAAGAATTGTGGTCGGCGGCTCGACACGTTGCTTGGGAGTCCTGCTGCGCGCGGCCTTTCCACCCGGGAGGGATCGGCGATTACGTTCCATCCCGAACCACAGCGGTTGAAGGAATTACCGGCGGACATCCTGGTTCTGGCGGCTATTCCAGGATCTGTGCGGGCGGACAATGCTCCGAGGCTGCAGGTCCGGATTGTGTGCGAGTTAACTGGCGCCGCGGTCAGCTGTGAAGCCAAACGCATCTTGCGTGATCGTCAAATCCAAGTGATCCCGGACAACCTCGCCAGCTCGGGCGGCCTCTTGGTCTCGCTCTACGAAATGCTCCAGAATAGTGCCGGTCAGAACTGGGACCGGCAGCTGGAGGAGTATCATCTTTACGAGCAGCTTTCCCGCAGCTATGGAGAGGTCCTTCGAGTGGCGGCCGAGTTTGATGTGGATGCCCCTACGGCGTCGGACCTCCTGGCGCTGATTCGAATGCGGGATCGCGCCGTCTACCGCGATTGCTTGGAGGCAGGGGCGGCGGCGCTCAAGGAGCGATTGCTGGCCATCGGGGAAAAGGAGGGCATTCTCATCGCCTGCGACAATGACGAGGATGGCGTGGCCTCGGCGGCGATTCTTCACAGTCTGGTGATGAACCTGCGACCGGAAGCCGTGGGGCGAATTACCTTCCTCAACGAATCCTTCCGCTCTGAGACCATCCCCCATTTTGTGGAGCGGTCTGAGGCCTCTCCGAACCCGGTTCGCCACGTCTTCGTTCTCGATCGTTCGTATCCGTTCCGAGAACCGGGGAACAGCCACTTGGTCAGGACTGCCGCCCATTGCCGTGTCACCGTGGTGAACAACCACGACCTGCCTCCTGACAGGCTTGCGGCGCTGATGGGGAGCACGCAGGAAGTGAGAACGCTCACCGAAGTCGCCCCGACGAGGCAGAACGTCCTGCTGCTTTCTCCCCAGACCCTGAAGTCTACCGTGCCGTCGAAGGAGTTCCCCACCGCCATGCTTATGAGAGAACTGGCGCAATTGGTGGCGCCGGAGGCTTCCTTGCTGAACCGCATCAACTGGATGGCAGCCGTGGGTAGTTACCTCGATGCTCCCGCGGAGACCACCAGTGAGTGGCTATGGTTCTACACTCAGTTCAACCCGGATCGTACGCTCGAAGCCGCACGCGCGATACGTTTGGTCACGAGGGCAGGAGGGTTTCTCCACGCGATCCATGCGCTGATTGGAGTGCATCGCCCGGACCAATTGGAAACCAATGAAGCCTGGGGACAGTTCATCGCTGAGTATCGGCTCCTGGACGAGAGAGTTCAGGTGCTGGTGGAGAAGATTGTGTTGGAGAATCGGCGTCGTCCTTTCACCTCCCATTTCTTCACCCTTGACGAAGTGGCTTCGCCGACGCCTGTGGCTGGCAACGAGGCCAACGAGCTTGATTTTTACCATTGGATCTCGGAGCACCTGACGCGTCGTGGGGACTTGGGGGACAAATCGATCCTGGTGGGGCAGGTGGTAACGGACATGCGTGGCCGCCGCTACCTGGGAGTGCGCATTCGAAGTCCGCGAAGCGTGGACCTGATGGAAGTGGGCCTCCCGAAGTGTTTCGTCACGGGAGGCTTGCCTAATACAGCCCTGGCCCGGATTCCTTTGCCAGAAGGCGCCGAGCCACATCAGGTATTTGAGGAGTTGGTGGACGAGATTTGGCAACGAACCACCAGTCCGCTCCATCTGGCCCCCTCACAGGGGCCATCCCGTGCCGCGGGAGAGTCAACCTAGCTTGATGGGGGCAGATGCTCAGGGTTTCGCGGATCCCTGCACGCTCTTCGCATACTCCTGGCGAAAAGCGTTTCCTTCAGCTGTGCTGGTGATGCACCGGTTCCAGTCCAGGGCAGGCCTAGGCTGGATCGGGCGATGGCCCGCCAGGGTGGGCAGGCGTTGAGCGAGCTTGCTGAACTCCCGCCCCCATTCCTTCTGAGCTCCCTTCGCCGAAAGTAATCCGGTGAGTTGCGTTACGTCTCCAGCTTCAGGGTGGTCGTAGAGCCCCCAATTGAGCCATCCCACCGCATACCCGGCGGTGGACTCCACCGCTTGCCGACACCAGGTTGCCTGCTGCTCTTCCGACGCAGGTGGGTGTTTTCCGTTCTCCAGAGTCAGCTTGCCGCCCCCGTACCAGCCAAACTCTGCCAGTATAACCGGTTTCCCGCAGGCTGCCACGTTACGCACGACAGACTCCAGGTAGGCGAGGTTGCGCACGCCGTCCTCGGGTCGGTAGGTGTAGAAACCGTTCTCGAGGGGATAGAAGTGAACTTCCATAAAATCCAGGAAAGGGGCGAGGTTGGCTGGGCGAAAGCCAGAGTAGTGCTTGACTCCTGGCAGGAGCGCGGGCACCGACCACTGGATGAGGCCCACGGTAACCAGGGCTTGCGGAGCCACGGACTTGATGGCCTGGACCTGACGTCGAGTCCAATCGGTGGCTAGATCCTCGCGAAAGAGCTGGTAGTCCAGCAGGTGAGGATCCAGGACCGCATCTGACGCCGCAGGGACCGGGGTTTCCTGACTCGAGCCGGTCTGGCTGTGTTTTCCCCAACGTTCCAAGGCTTTGTCGAGCGAGCCGTATTTGCGAGTGACCCATTCGTTCCACTTGGGTTTCATGGCCGGGGTGTTCCAGCCCACCTCGGGTTCGTTGAGTAGATCATACGCGAAGAGCACGTTTCGGTCCCGGTAGCGAAGTGCGAATGCCTTCCAAAACGTTTCCAAAGCCTGCAACACTCTCTCATCCGCGATGCGATCGTTCTTGGCCCAGTCCGGGAGTCCTTCCCAATGATCGGGTCCTGTGGGGTGGACGTAGATACCTGCTTCCTCGGCCAGGTCGAGAAACTGGTCAAATCGTTTTAGTCCCTCTGGGGAGATTTCTCCCTCCTGCTGCAGGAAGGAGCCAAACGTGAGGAATACCCGCACGCAGTTGACACCTAGCTCCTTCATACGCGCGAAGTCCTGACGAACCGCCTCGGCGTCGAACCGCTTCCACACTTGGGGTGCCCAGCCTGTGTGCGGACGGAAATAGTTGACTCCAAAAGGGAAGAACGCCATCCCATCGCTTGTCACCAGGGTTTGGGAATTCGTGGCTACCTGCACCCTGGGCATGGTCCGTTTGGAGTCGACAGCCCTTGTCTCTGAAACGGCATCAGGAGAAGGCTCTTTGAGGATTTTCTCCACGAACGCTTTCGGAGTGAGACCGGATTCATTGACCAGCGATACCTGGCTCCAGGGTGCCTCCTGTGCGCCTGTGGCAACGGTGAGCCACTGTTCGGCCAGCTGCTTTCGTGACGACGGCACCGGCCAGGCTCCTCCCTTTTCCTTCCATTCTTTGAGGAGCGGATTCCAGCGCGCGAGCCAGACATAATGCAGGGGTAGCCGTGCCATGCGCACTCGCCGCACCAGCTCCATGTTGTCCGCTACTGCTTTCTCGGCCTGCTCCCAAAGGGTTTCTGCCTGCCGCAACGGCTCGAGACGGTGGAAGGGGGTGTCCGTGGAGCTGAAACAGGTCAGGTTGTAACCTTGGGAGGCTCGATGAAAGAGCTCCAAGTACTGGGCGATCAAGGGAGCGGCGGCTCCGTAGTAGCCGTCCAGAAATTCCCGGATCAGGGATGCGTCATCCCGGTCGGGATTCCACAACAATTGGGCGAGGACCCAGGAGCGTAGTTCTGCCATCTCCGACCCTGGGGACTGATAGGCACCTTGCTCGAAGAGTCCGCGCACGCTGTGACGCGCGAAGAATCGAACGTTGGCTCCCAACACGAACCAGTTGGGGTGCGGTTGGACATAGTGAGCAAAATCAGTGGTGTAATCCCAAATATATAGGCGGTTGCAGATTTTGGCCCAGCCCCGGATGTCGTCCGCGAAGGCGGCGTTGCTGGAATGATCCAAGGGTTCGCGGAAATTGCATTCGATGGAGCACAGACGCACGATGACGTTGGGCAGCGGTTTGACATTCTTGGGCGGCTTGCGGGTGTACTGGTAGGCGAGGGTATCGACCGCCACTTGGGGAAACTCGGCGGCGATGCTGGCGGCGACATGGTTGACGAAGACCAGCAGGGATCCAGCGTGGCTGCCCTCGGCATCGTCGGTGGCCTTGCATTCCTGGCAGGCACAGGGCTTGTGCCAGTCATTCTGAGAGACTGAAATGATGCGGGCTTCCGGTGCTTCACGCAACCATGCCTTGACCTGCTTGACGACGAACGCGCGCAACTCGGGATTGCTAAGACACAACTGCGCATGGTCGGAAGTGCGCTTACCGTCGATTTCACTGTACCATTCCGGATGTTGAGCAAAGTGCTTTTCGGGTGGAACGAGGGGATAGAAGGTGTGAACGAAACCCTTGTAGACTATCGCGCCTCCTTGGTCGGGTCGGAGTCGGGCTGACTGGCTGTTGCTGAAGTTACGCGCGGCCCAATCCGGGTCAAAGGCGACATGCCAGAAGGGATCTCTGGACTCGAACGTGGGTTGGTAGCGAACATCGATTGATCCGAGGGTCAGGTCCCGTCGCTGAGGGTAGTGGCTTGCCCAGGGAGTCCACCATCGCACTCCGCAGTAACGTTGCAGGAAATGATAAACGGCATATTGGGTGCCGCGCGGTCTGCCCCCCGAGAGGAGAAGGCGCGAGCCGGAAGTGCGGATTAGAATCTCCTCGTCACCGAGGGAATCCAGCTCTTGCTTGGACGCGAAGCGTTCGGCTTGGCGCCCGCGGCCTACGACGATGCACTGGCTGGGAGGATCGGCGGGGTATTGGACCAGTGGGAATCGAGCCCCCGTCACGCGCTCCAAGGAAGTGGATAATTCCTGAGCTGCGCGCAACTCCACTCCGGTCGCGTCCTGGTCGACCACGATCACCGAGGACGTGGTTCCGGAATCAGATAGGGTCAGAGCCGAGCCGCTCCAAGAGGAAGCCAGAACCGCAAGGAGGAGAACCGTCAGGAGATGTTTCATAGGATGCTATGGTTGCTCCATGCATCCTAAGGCGGATGTGGCTTGGCTGACAAGAACCGACAGCAGCCAGTGCGGGCTGCTCAGGTCATCGAGAGAGTCTAGCCGACCCAGGTCTGCTCGTGATGCGACCGGGTGCAATTCCCGGAGCAGTCACGAAGCTTGGTATCGATGTGGCAAATGTGGTTGACCAACCAGTCTCCCACGGCTTCTTTGAGTTTGAGCACGAGCGAAGTAGATGGGCCATTCTTTTCCAGATCTGAGGCCAGATCGGTAAATGCCTGGAGGAATTTCTTATGAGCGAGCGCGTTGGCTCCCCGGGCATGGCATCGGTGCTTCTCCATGAGCCCTTCCTCGTGTTTGAAATGTTCCACCACATACTTCTGGAGGAACTCGACGATCTGGTGAAGCTCCTCCTTTGCCGCCCCGGCAGCGCAGGCGCTGTGAAGGCGGTTGATCATTCGGATTAGCTCCTGGTGTTGCTCGTCAATCGAAGCAACGCCCGTACTCATGGTCTCTTCGTCCCATTGCACCAGCGCTTTCTCGATTCCTGAAGTCTCACCGTTGGGAGGGGACTTGATGGAATCCCTCGCCCGACTCCTGACAGGGGGCAGAGGAAAAGCCGTTGCTTCCTTTTTGCGGGGGACTTGGGAGGAACGCCCGTTCTGCCTGCTCTTTGACGGAGCGGGTCTTGAGTTGCCTGCTTTGTCTCCCGACCGGCCCACCATTTTCTCCAGCTCCATGACGGCTTGGTCCAGCTTTTCGGCCTGGGAACGCATTTCAAGCGCGGCACTGGCGCTTTCCTCTGCACTGGCGGCGCTCGACTGGGTGAGACGGTCCATGTCGGCGACGGCGACATTCACCTGGGTGATTCCCTGGCTCTGTTCGTTGGAGGCGACGGCGATTCCGGCTACCAGTTCGTTGACTTTTCGTGCCTTGGCTAGGATGTCATTGAGGCTTGCAGCGGCACGACGGCTGATATCCACACCTCGGTGGCTCTTCTCCCTGGCATCCTCGATGAGTTGGGCGGTTTCCCGGGCTGATTCAGCACTACGCTGTGCCAGGTTGCGGACCTCATTCGCCACGACGGCGAATCCCATTCCAGCCTCGCCTGCTCGGGCCGCCTCCACCGCGGCGTTGAGGGCCAGGATGTTTGTCTGAAACGCGATTTCGTCGATCGTCTTGATGATCTTGGCGATGTTGTCCGAGGAGACCTGGATCTCGTCCATGGCTTGGTGCATCTGGCGCATGTCTTGGGAGCCCGCCTCCGCTGCTTTGTGGGCTTGATCCGCCAAGACCTTGGCCTGGTTAGCACTTTCGCTGTTTTGTTGGGTCATCGAGGCGATCTCTTCCAGGGAGGCACTGGTTTCTTCCAAGGAAGCTGCTTGTTGGCTGGCACCCTCAGCCAAGTGGGTGCTGGCTCCAGTGACTTGTTCGATGGAGGAGGCGGTTTGGGAGGAGGCATCCGCCAGTTTGCCGCTGATGAGAAGGATAGGTCTGCTAATGGCAGCTGCGACCCACCAGGCCAGGAAGGCGCTTAGGATCAAGGTGATGGCGATGATCAGGGAGCAATCCTGAATTGTCTCCTTCTGCATGGCTCGAATGGCCGTCTCATTCTCGGCCTGCAAGTCGGAAAGGATCTTGCCCGAGAAGCGCGTTAGGGTCACACCACAGATCGAATCGGCCTTCCAGTCGGTATGGCACTCGATGCACTTCGCTTTGGCCAGAAGCGGCTGGAAGATTTCGATCGCTCCATCTTTTTCTCGTCTGAGCCTCTCGGGATGAGAAAGTAGCTTGGTCTGCAGATCAGCAGGAAGTTGCCTTTTCAGTGCGGCCTTGTCCGAGGAATAAGTGACGACACCCTTCACGTTATAGAGCGAGAACTCCTGGAACCCGGTGATGTCTTTCTCCAGTGCTGCCACCTTGTTGAAACCGTCCATCTCCCCTGACTCCAGAATCGTATTCATTCCGAACAAGAGCGCGGTATTCACGTTTTCGGCGCTTTGCAGAGCTTCCTGGTGCATGGACTGCCAGTTCCTGGCACCGAGACCGAGGGTATTGGCGCGTGAATGGAGAAACTGGGCGACCTGGGATACCACGACCATGAAGGTCATGGCGATCATGAGGGTAAGAATGAGGCGTTTCTTCAGATTCATGGCAGGGAGACTGATGACAATTTATGTTCGTGCAAGTGGCAGGCTGTCTCGCTTTCGCTCCCCGCAGCGGAAATAGCCTATTCCATCGCAACCCAGGCTCAGACTGAGCTCAATCCCCACGAATACTGGGCACTCTGATGGATACGTCTTCGCGGGGCCCCATGGGGGCAACCGGCTGTCCCAATCCCCCAGCCGATCCCACGTAGGATTCGACTATCCCCGCGCTGAGACTATCGGCTCATGTACCGCAGGGCTTTAGGGCTTTTTGTAAGATCCCCACGCAAAAAGGGCCCTTTACAGGGCCCTGCGTCAGGAAAGGGTTAGGGGGTTGTGTCGGAGGTGAAAGTCCGGCAGAGCTTCAGATCGCTGCGCGGGCGATGCCCTCGGTTTCGCCAACGCCTACCACCTGATCGATGTCCAGGAGGCTCTTGACGGTGCCTTTCACCTTGGCCATGCCCAGGATATACTCCGTATTCAGGGTGGTGCCGAAGTCAGGGGTGGGTTCAATTTCACCCGCAGCGATGTTTGCCACTTCTTCGACTGCGTCCACGACCAGTCCCATCTGGATTTTGGAGGTGGCGGCGGAACCGACCTGGACCACGACGATGCACGTACGTTCTGTGGTTTCAGTGCTAGCAAGGCCGAACTTGATGCGGAGGTCCACGACCGGGATGATTTTCCCGCGCAGATTGGTGACGCCTTTCACGTAGTCAGGCATTTGAGGGACGGCGGTGACCTCGATATGGCGGATGATTTCACGGACTTTCAGAACTGGGATTCCGTAGGATTCTCCACCAAGGACGAAAGTGAGGTATTTGCCAGGGGCGGCGGCTTGACTGGTGATTTCACAAACTGCTGAAGACATATGATCAGATCAGTGCTTTTGATTTGGGGATCCTTGGGGGGCGGTCTTCGGCGTGCAGGTGGGTGTGTAGATCCTTTACTACCTGCGCGCATCATGGCGTCCTGCCAGATCCGTTTCCTGGGAGCGGCCTGAAGGCCAGGTGTCTCCCACTATCCATTCTATCGGCACGGCGCCTGTTTTCTTTAGCAACTCCTTTGCACGGTCTCAAAAAAAACGGATACCGCCTCCGTGGCGAGCGGGCTGGCCACGGAATGTCTCAAAACCGCACAGAAAATTCGATATGGCCTAAAGTTGTTGGAGATTGTTCCGATAACAACCTTGTCGAAAGACATGGCGAGTTGGCAGCCTGCCTGTAGCCAACAGGGAATATGGTGAGCGCCCAAAGAAATGGCTCATCACCGCGGCAAGGACGCTGCGATTTAAGCCCCCGAAGGGGGGACTCAAGGAAAGAGTCTTATGGTTATCAATACTAACGTTTCGGCCCAAACTGGAGCTAGGCTCCTTGCGGATTCCACCTCGATGCTGTCGAAGTCCCTGGCTCGACTGTCTTCTGGCTACAAGATCACCAGCCCTGAAGATGATGTGGCAGGATTGGCAGTTTCGATGAGACTGGAAGCGAAGATGAATCGGAACTCGGCTGCGAAGACGAATGTTTCGAACGCCATCAGCTTCAGCCAGACTCAGGATGGATTCCTCAGCAAAGTCAAGAAGGCCCTGGATCGGATGGGTGAACTCTCCATCCTCGCTCAGGACGCATCGAAGTCCGCGAGTGACAAAGGCCTATACCAATTGGAATTCAAACAGTTGCAGGATTACGTTTCTGATCTTGGAACGAAGGATTTCAACGGGGTAAGCCTGTTCAGCAGCACGACTCCGAGCTATGCAGTGACGATCGATGCGGATGGCACGACGTTCGGGATGCTGGGGGTGGGCTTCGTGTTCAACTCGAGTGGCACGAGCACTAGCACCAGCTATGCGAACGTGCTCGCCAACACCACGAAAGTGGACTCCCTGGGCGGCGCTACTCAGGCGCTGGCCTATGTGAAAGCGGCGATCGACGTGCTGGCCAACGATCGCTCCAGTCTGGGCGCAAACATCTCACGCCTGAACTATACCACGGAACAACTGGGTGTTCTGAACGACAACCTCGCACAAGCCAACAGCCGCATCGTGGATGTGGATGTGGCCTACGAGAGTGCTCAGTACGCTCGCTACAACATCCTGGTACAGGCCGGTACCGCCATGTTGGCCCAAGCCAACACTCTGCCGCAGTCGGCTCTCCGTCTGCTGTCGTAAACACTCTGCTGATCGTTCAGCAAACAGATTCCTCAGGAACTCGGGCTGGAGTCAACCAGCCCGAGTTCTCTTTTTGCCGGGGCGGTGGCCCAGGCTCCTGAAATCGCCTTCCTTCAAATCTCCTTCCCTCAAGTTTTTGCACATTCTGCCGATACTATAAGTGTCGCAAGACAAGGGTTGGCCCCCTCCCAAGGCCAAACGGGAGAACGGTGAGTGCCCGTGAAAAGATTCACCTAGCGGCACGGAATGCCGTGAAAGCAACAAAAGCCCCGCAATGGGGTGACTCATGGAAGGAGTCTTATGGTTATCAATACAAACGTGTCGGCTCAAAGCAGCGCTCGCATGCTGGGTGAGTCGTCCAACCTCCTCGCCAAATCCCTCGCAAAACTATCCTCAGGTTCGAAGCTGGTGAATCCAGAGGATGATGCTGCAGGTTTGGCAGTTTCAATGCGGTTCGATGCGCAGATCAAGCGCATTGAAGCGGCAAACACGAACGTGGGGAACGCGGTTTCGTTTACCCAGACCCAGGACGGTTTCCTCTCAAAAGTGGGGAAAGCCCTGGATCGGATGAGCGAACTCTCCGTGCTCGCCCAGGATGCGTCCAAGTCCACGAACGACAAATCCCTCTACCAGGCGGAATTCAGCCAACTGCAGAGCTACATCACAGACCTTGGTACCAAGGACTTCAATGGTGTCAGCCTTTTCAGTTCCTCGACCGGGACCTATGCGGTCACGATCGACAGCGAAGGCACCACCTTCGGCATGAGCGGGGTGGACTTCGTGAATCGCACTGGGAGCACCAGTTATGGGAATGCCCTTTCGAGTTCTACCGCACTGAATACGGGAGCTGCGACACAGGCGCTTAGCTATGTCAAGACAGCGATCGACCAGTTGGCCAAGGATCGAGCGACGATCGGTGCAAACCGTCAGCGCTTGAACTTCACGAGTGAGCAATTGGGCACCCTTAGGGACAACCTGAGCGCTTCCAACAGCCGCATCAAGGACGTTGATGTGGCCGACGAGAGCACACAATTTGCCCGGTACAACATCCTCGTACAGGCAGGCACGGCGATGTTGGCGCAGGCAAACGCCAGTCCGCAGTCCGCGTTGCGTCTGCTCTCGTAAGGGAGCCCACACCGGATTAGCTGGTGAATCGACTCGGACGGCGTGGGTGCGTCGTCCGAGCTTCTTCCATTTTTCCGCGTGGAATCCGCAGTGGTAAGAGTCTTGCATAAGGCGCTGGTTACAAAGCAGGTAAGGTCCAAGTCCGAGTTCTTATGTCACCCCGGCCTACTTACTGGAAAAGGACTCCCGGCGACTGCACTGGCGGTTCAGAAAACGCGAAACGTGCCGATAAATAGATAACGATTATGGATCTTGGTGTCTCAGGTCTCGCTTCTGGATTCGACTGGAAAGCACTGGTCGACCAACTTGCTGATGTGGAACGTGCGCCACAGACTCGGTTGCGCACAGAACAGAGCACGCTCCGTCAGCGCAACAACGCCTACACCAGCATCAAGACACAGCTTTCGACTCTCCAAACCAGAGTCAAAGCATTGATGGAGAACGATCTCTACTCAGCTCGATCCGTGAGCACGAGTGACGCTACGTCAGCCTCAGCCTCCGTTTCCGCGGGTGCGGCCACGGGAAGCTACCTCTTCCGTTTTACCCAGCTCGCCTCAGCAGCGTCGCAGGTGGGAGCCAGCAACGTCGCAGCCCCCCTCAACGGCACGGACGACGTGTCCGCGCTTTCGCTCTCCAGTGCTGGCTTTAGTAAGTCCATCACTGAAGGCAGCTTCACCGTAAACGGGAAGCAAGTGACGGTGGCCAGCGGCGATACCCTCGGTCAGGTTTTTCAGAAAATCAGCGATGCCACTGGGGGGGCGGTGACGGCCAATTACTCCTCGGCGCAGGACAAGATCACTTTCAGCTCTACGAGCACGATCATCCTGGGGTCGGCGTATGACACCAGTAACTTCCTCCAAGTGACGAAGCTCGCCACGAATGGCACGGGGGCCATCAGCAGTTCGGGTACCTTAGGCACTGTGCACCTGACAGGCTCGATCGATTCGGCCAATCTCGCCAGTTCCATTACAGACGTGGGGAGCACGGCCGGGGAGTTCCAGATCAACGGCGTCTCCATCACTTTCGATACCAGCAAAGACAGCCTGCAGAACATCTTGGACCGGATCAATTCCTCCAAAGCCAACGTTCAAGCTTCCTACGACACGGTGAACAACCGTTTCGTCCTGGCGAACAAGACGACCGGCGATGTGGGGATGTCTTTGGTGGACGTCAGCGGCAAGTTTCTGGAAGGGACAGGATTGAGCTCAGGGACACTCCAGCGTGGCAAGAATCTGCTCTATACGATCAACGGTGGAGCGGAGCAGGTTAGCCAGAGCAACACGATTACAGAAGCCACCTCCGGCTTGAGCGGCTTGTCCGTGACGGCGATCAAGGAAGGTGGTTCCTCCAGTGTGAGTGTGGCGAGCGATACCGGCAAGATCCGCACGGCGATCAATGATTTTGTCGCCGAGTACAACCGGGCCCAGTCGATGATCGACAGCCAGACCGCCAGCAGTGCGGACTCCTCCGGCAAAGTCACGGCTGGAATCCTGGCTAACGAAACAGAGGCCAATGACATTGCCAATTCCCTGAGGCGAACTGCCTATTCGATGGTTACTGGCCTTTCCGGCACCCTGAACCACCTCGAGAAGATCGGTATCAAGAGCAGTGGATACGACAACAGCCTGACGGTCTCGGACACGGATGTGCTGGACGATGCGCTGAACAACAATCTTACTGGGCTTCGTGATCTCTTTGCCGATGCGACCTATGGCATCGCCACCCAACTCAGCGGCTATCTTGACCGCACGATCGGTGAAACCGGCACACTGATCACCAAACAGTCCACATTGACCAAGCAGGCTACGGACATTGACACGCAGGTCGCGGACATGGAGCGGGTGGTACTCTCCAGCCGCCAGCGAATGATCGACAGTTTTCTCGCCATGGAAAAGGCACAGCAGAACAGCAACCAGCAACTGGCTTACCTCCAGAGAGCCCTCGGCAGCTAGATTGGAGAGGCTGGAGGAGCCACGCGATTTCCCACACGCAGCAAGTGATGAGTGAATCAAACACCAGCAAATCTCAGCCCGACATCCAGGTTACCTTGGATGGGGCTCCGGTGGCACTGGGACCGGAAGACCAACACCTCCTCGCCGCGGTGAGGGCCTGCCTGCAAAGGGTCGCCCTTCGGCACCAGCGAACCTTGGTGGGGCTGTCCGTGGAGGGAGCCACCTCCACTTCCGGTACCGCAGGCGTCCTGCAGAGCTCGCAGAATGGGGAAGTTCCCCAGGAATTCTCGCCCGAGGTGAAGTCCACCTATTATCGAACGTTGCGCGCCCGGCTCTCGCCCCTTCGTCCCAGAGTGGAGCGTCTGGCATTGTTGGTGCTGATTAATGACTGGGCGACAATCGAACGACTCTGGTGGGAACTGCTTCCCGAGCTTCGCAATGCCATCATGAATCTCAGCGTTCTGGAGGATCCAGGAACCAGTCCGACCGCTGGCGTGGTTGACGATGTGGCCTTAGCCGCCCACCTGGAGGTCTTGACCCAGGTTCTGCAGCAGTTGAGCCATGCCCTGGCCAAGCGGGATCCTTTTGAGCTGTCCGATGTGCTCGACCAGTGTCTTAGCCCCTGGCTGAAGCAGTTGGACGCTTTTCTCGCCAAGCTCTCCTAGGCTGTGGTAGACTTGGATATTGGATTCACTGTCTGCCATGAAACTATTCCAGCATCTACCCGCCCGACTTGGTTTCGGCCTTTCCCGTTATGGCACCCTCACCGTTCTCGGCGTCCTTCTTGCCGGGTGCGCCGCGATCACCGATCCCGACCACGTATCCGGCCCAAGCTACCAGCCCAGCAACGTGCACCTGCGGCAGGTGACATTGCCTTCCGAACTACGCCGGGTCGCCGTCCTGCCGATGACGGCAGCGAGTGGGGACTCCGAGCTGGAGGCAGGCAGAGAGGCATTGGAGCCGATCTTTTGGGCGGAGTTGGCGCGTGGCAAGCGGTTTGAGTTGCAGGCCGTTTCCCGAAGCCAGCTGCAACTATGGAGTGGCAAGGCAGCGTGGACCGCGGAGGAGAAGTTGCCGGCCTCGCTCCTGGCGCGCATCAAAGAGGAATTGGCCTGCGACGCCATGGTCTTTTCGCAGATCACCTCGTACCGGGCCTACCCTCCCATGGCTGTCGGTTGGAGGTTGAAGTTGATCGACGGCAGCCAGGATCCGATTCTCTGGGCAGTGGACGAATACTTCGATGCTGGAGTGCCGGCGGTGGCGAATGCAGCGCGCCGGTTCCAACAGCAGGAGGGGCGCAACCAAAGCCCGATGAACGATTCGACCTCCATCCTGACCTCTCCTCGACGCTTTGGGCAGTACTCCCTGACCGCCTTGCTGGGCACCCTACCTACCCGGTAAGAGTGTTGAATGGTAACACAGAATATTTCTAAACAATATTCTGCAGTATAAGCGAACCATTCAATGTAAAGTGTTCCAAATTAAAGTATTGTGTCTTTGATGGTGAGGGTTTTCTCTCTTTCTTAGAGCAGTGCAACGCTCATTGTGTGTCATCTAGTCCCTAATGATGTGTCATTATGTCTCAAAATATGCAGTTTTTGAGCTGGAGAACCTAAAGTTTTTGCGGATTGTGCCGATACCTCTAGCGTAATGATGAAACGGTCACCTCACATTTGCCTGCCACAAATCGAAAGGACGCACAATGCAAGTTGACCCCAAGAACACAACGAATGCTGTGGCTCGGGTCGACACGAGCCAGCCGGTGGTTCGAAAAAGTCGAGCCGAGAGCGAGCATGTCACATTCGACCGCACGGAAGCGTTGAATGCCGACTACCAAGAGGTTCCGGAGAGCCGCGTCGAGGCGGTTTCGAAGGCCAAAGAGCTGGTGGAGCGGACGAACTATC
This sequence comes from uncultured Verrucomicrobiota bacterium, assembly GCA_964411985.1. Classification (GTDB taxonomy): domain Bacteria; phylum Verrucomicrobiota; class Verrucomicrobiia; order Limisphaerales; family J093; genus CAYPNF01. Next base: position 21,465 of record CAYPNF010000003.1, on the reverse strand, counting down.
CGCCGCCTGAAGCAATCCAGCGGATTGCGAACCTGCTTGCCATGCATCTTCAGGAAAGCTGAAACCCACCCCGATTAGACTGCCGATATGAGCTACCGCAACAATCCTTGGCAATCCTACCGACAGGTCGTCACCCAGACGGCATCTCCTGGCCAGCTGGTGCTGATGATGTACGATGGAGCGATTCGCTTCCTGGAGCGAGCCCTGGTGGGGTTCGGCAATGAGGATCCGGCGGAGTTCAACCAAGTCATCAACAACAACGTCCTCCGCGCCCAGGAGGTCATCAACGAACTCAACAGCTCGTTGAACATGCGTGATGGCGGGGATTTTGCGGCGAACATGCGCAGGCTTTACAATTATTTGGATTGGCGCCTTCAGCAGAGCAATAACCTGAAGCAGGAAGCGGGGATTCGCGAAGCGATCGGTCGATTGACCGTCTTGCGGGATGCCTGGTCGCAAATGCTCCAGCAGCAGGCGCAGGCCAACCATACCGGGATTGAGGAAGGCGTGCTTGTGGCACAGGCGTAAGAGACTTTGGTAGCGATCTTATGAGCACGGGGCAGGAACTGTTCAGCTTGTATAGCCGATGGCGGGGGCTCACGGACAACGAAGCCGAGGGGATCCGGGCGGGGGCGTGGGAACAGGTGGACGAATGTCAGGCGGCGAAGCTGGAACTGCAAGGGCAGATTCTGGCCGCGACGGATCGGTTTCAGGCGGTTTCGAAAGCGATGGGGCAGCCGCTTTCCGACGTGGAGACTCAGATTCGCAAAGTTGTGGGGGAGCTTATCCTTCTGGAGATGCGAAATGGCGAGCTGATTGAGGATCAGAAGCAAAAAGCTCGTCGGCAAAAGGACGAGTTGGACCGCAGTTCTCGGAACTTGAGGCAGATTCGCCGGGCCTACGCGCCGAGTCGCGAGGCTCTCTGGCAGTCCTATTCCTGAGATTCACCCAGGCGCGGGTGATCGTATCACTGGGGGTCGTTTGGTGAGGTGGCGTGGGCTTCGTCCAGCACTTTTCTGACAGCCCGGAGGAGGTCTTGATTCTCGAACGGCTTGACGAGGAATTCCCGCGCGCCTGAGGTGAGGGCTCGGTCTACTTCCCCCTCTGTCATCCCCCCGCTGAGTAACACGATGGCGGCTTTTGGGTTCGTCAGACGGATTCTCTCCATGGCATCCCATCCGTTGAGGCGAGGCATATTCAAATCCAAGAGCACGAGGTCAGGCCGGGGTTCGGCTTCGGAGTACTTCTGGACTCCCTCCAAGCCGTCATTGGCTTCCAGGACCTGATAGCCGCGATAGCTCAACACGGCCCGCACGACCAGCCGGACCATCTCATCATCATCCACGACCAGGATGTGCTCGGTTCCCTCAAGAGCAGTGGCAGATTCGGGCCTGGCTTTGGAGGTTTCCACCTGGGGTTGCGTCGCTGCTTGAGCTCGGGGGAAATAGGCGCAGAAGTGGCTACCTTGTCCCAGCTTGCTCTCCACCTCCATCCACCCGCCGTGCTCGGTTACCACGCTATAGGCGATGGAGAGTCCCAATCCGGTTCCTTTACCGACCGCCTTGGTCGTGAAATAGGGTTCGAAGAGTCGGCCCAGCACCTCCGGGGGCATGCCTTGGCCCGTATCGGCTACGGTGAGCTTAACGAACTCATTGATTCCCCGCAGGGACTCGCCCTCAGGCCGTGAACAAACAACGTTCTCGAGACGCACGGTGATCGTTCCGCCCTCAGGCATCGCATCGCGGGCGTTGATGCAAAGATTCATCAAGACTTGCATCAACTGGCTGGCGTCTCCCTCGACGAGCCACAGGGGTTGGCTGACGAGTTCGTGCTCGATTTGGATACGGCGGTCGATGCTGCGGCGCAGCATGGCCACCACCTCCACGCTGGAATCCTGCAGGCTGATGGCTTCGCGTTTTCCTTCCGTCTGCCTGCTGAAAGTGAGCAGGCGGCTCACCAATTCCGCGCCCCGCCGGGCGCTGGTCTGAGCGTAGGTGAGGTTCTCCCGAGCCGCCTCTGAGATGTCTGGGGTCGAAGAGAGCAGATCCAGATGGGAGAGGATGGCGGTGAGGATGTTGTTGAAGTCATGGGCCACTCCGCTGGCCAGGGCTCCAATGGCCAGCATTTTTTGCGATTGCGCCATGGCTTGCTGCCGCTGGCGTTGGTCGGTGACATCTTGGAGGACGATGGTGTAGAGGCGATGGCCAGAGAGAGTGAGGCTGCTTACCGTGGCCTCCATGGGAAAAGACTGTCCGCTGGCACGTTGTCCTGCCATTTGGTCTGGCTGGCGAGAAAGGGGGGCGCCACTCTGGTGGTGCGAACTAAGTAGGTGGCTGAGGGTGGAAAAGAGCGGCGGGAACCTCCTGGAGGATTGATTCAGGACGTCCCTTTGCTTGTATCCAAAGACTTTCTCTGCAGCCGGGTTGAAACCGACGATCCGGAGGTCGCTATCGAGCGTGATCACCGCATCGTGGATGGCGTTCATGAGGGCTTCGAGTTGCAGGTCGCCCTGTCTTGCCTGCTGCCCTGCTGGGGAGTCATGGGGCTTCTCGCAGCAGGTCGCGATCCAACCTCCCGAGGGGGCGAATGGGGAGGTGAGTCGGTGGTAGGTCACATGAATCCAAAAGACCCGGCCGGATGGGTGATTTACCAGGTATTCTTGATCACAAGTAGTTGTGGATGAGTCAGATGGAAACTCACTCTGAACGGCATCCTGGAGTTCCGCGTGAAGCCGCGACCACCACGGATGCCCCAAGACCTCTGTCTCCTCCCACCCCAAAAGGCGCGTGGCGGTTTCGCTCCATTGAAGGACGCACCCGTGCGGATCCGTTATAAAGACAGCAGACCTCAGGCTGGCCAAGTTGGATTGGTGGCTGGATTCACTCATGAATCGCTTCGTGGCTATCTTCCGAGCGCCGGGGCCTGCGTCAAGGGGAAACGCACTCTGTGTACCGATTTACAAGCGGGTCGGGTTGTGATTCAATGAAGGAAATCAGGCGCGGCGTAATGCCAGTGGGGGCGAGTGCCTCCGCACTTCCTGTTGGGGATCGATCGGCCTCAAGCAGGAGGAATGAGTTACCGATAGATAGTCAGACATTTATGATGAACGTGCCCTGGCCAGACCAGGGGACAGGCAAGCGAAGGAACTTCTGCGCCCCCTTGGCGTTGGGGGAGTGGCTTGTTTTGCTCGAGAATCATCGATCCTGAATCCGGAAGCTGGCATGGCTATTCCAGAGTCTCATCCCCGGGAGGTCGCGTCGGAAGCGGAGTCCGCTGCTGCAGGGGTTCCCTCCCTGGAACTTGCCTCTGGATGGTTAGAGCGAGGCTATGCGGTGTTGAATTCCGAAGAAACCATCGTCTCTATTGATGATTGGCTTTCGTGCTGGCTGGGACAGCAGCCCCATCGGTTGGTGGGGAGAAGTCTGTGGGATTGTTTGGAGGACCGGTGTCCGGAGTGGCGTGACACTCTGGGGGCGGTGCGTGCCGAGACAATTCCGGTCAAGGTGGTCCATCTCGCTATGGATCGGCTGGGGGCCAAATCGTTCTACGTGTTGGAGTCGATTTGCCATCCGGGCGGCCGGACGGTGCGGTTATCCTCTGCCTTGCCACCGGCTGCGGAGCTTCGGGAAGCCAGTTGGGATGAGCACCTGGGCACTGCGGCCGCCCGGCGGGAGTTGTTCGTGCGCTGTCTTCGATCGGAAGCGCAGGTCGACAATTTGGTTCGCAGGTGGCCGGGGGTGATCTTTACCCAGAGGGCGGACCTGTCCTTCCTGTTTGTTAGTCAGAACATTCAGGAGTTGGTGGGGATTGCTCCGGCGGAATGGTGTCAACAACCGCAGTGTTTCTGGCAGGTATTGCACGAGGGAGACCAGGAGGAGTTTCAACAAAGCATCCGGCGAAGCGCCTTGGAGAAGCGGAGTGGGACGTCGACTTTTCGCGTTCGCCACGCCCGAACCGGGAGGGTGTCCTATTTGTTGGAATACCGTCAGGCGGTGGCCACCCCCAGCGGGCTGCTTTTGGGTTATGAGGGGGTCTGGCTCGATGTCACTCGGCAGGTTATTGCGGAGAAACGGCTTTCCTCCGCCGCCTGGAAGGAGACACTGGCGGTGCTGACGATGGGGTTGGCCCATGACTTCTCCAACATTATGGCAGGCATCGTTTCCTTGAGTGAAACGATCCTTTCTCAGCTCGAGTCCGGACATCCCTTCTGCGAGGGGATGTCCCTGATTAAGCAGAATTCGCTTCAGGCCCACCAATTGGTGCACAAGATCATCCACTTGCACCATGGCAAGACCGGGACCAGCCAATACTGCGATTTGAACGAGCTGGTGCAGGAGTTGGTGGATTTGGTGAAGAAGATTCTCCCGCGGCGGATCACGATTACGACGGAGAATGCGCCCGATTCCCTGCCGCTCTACGTGGACCCAGTGGATTTCCGCCAAGTCATCATCAACCTGACGCTGAACGCTGCGGAAGCGATGCCTCAAGGGGGGCAACTCTCGCTGAAGACGTCGCGTCACGAGGTTCTGCCGGAGATGCCAATTTTGCGGGGGGTGGCGCCACGGTTGCCCGCAGTGCGGTTGACGGTGCAGGACACCGGGTGCGGGATCAAGCCCAGGCATCTGGCGTCGATCTTTGACCCTTTCTTCACCACCAAGGCCATGAATAAGGGTTCTGGCCTCGGACTCTACAACGCGCGGCTTTTCGTGGAAAAGCAAAGTGGTTGTATCAGCGTCGATTCCATGGAGGGCGTGGGCACTACCTTCCACCTTTGGCTGCCTGAAGCAGACTTTACGGAAGCGGACCGGGCAGGGGAGACTTCTGCGACTCAACGCCGAAGTCTGCTGGTAGTGGGGCGGGCGGATGGAGTCTTGGACAGCACGGCGGAGTTCTGGCGTTGTCATGACTACCACGTTGTGGCCGCGGCTTCGGAAGGGCATGCCCTCGATCTGCTCGAGTCAGGCGAGTATCAGTTTGCCGCCATGATGGTGGTGGCGGAATCGCGGGACCGCGACTTGTTGGCGCTCTTTGCGGCGGTACGGCAAAGGGGGATCGTCATGAAGAATGTGCTGCAATTGGTGGGGTGCCATTCTGACGAAATGGAAACCTCTGTGCTTCAGATGACGGATCTGGTGATCGTGCCCGACTTGGCTGAGAACGAGATTGTGGACCGCTTGAAACGCTGTTTGCCTGAATTCTAGACTGCTAAGATTGCTATGATGAATCCTGACCACTCCTCCATCGACCCGGCTCTGCACCGGATCCTCGTGGTAGACGATGAGGAAATTGTGTTGGTTGCCTTGCGGGAGACATTGCGGCGCGAGGGATACCAGGTGGTGACGGCACTGAACGCAATCCAGGCTCTGGAGTTGCTCAAACAGGGGCCGTTCTCCGTCATTTTGACGGACCAACAGATGCCGCAGCTGACCGGGTTGGAGTTCCTGGCGCAGGTGAAGCAGATCCAGCCTGATGCCACGCGCATTCTGATTACCGCCGTGCTGAGCCTCAACACGGTCATCGATGCGATCAACAAAGGCGAAATCTATCGTTTCATTGTTAAGCCCTGGTTGCGCGAGGAGTTGATGGCGACGGTGCGGAATGCAGCGCAACGGTACGACCTCATTTGCCGGAATGCTGTGCTGCAGGCGGCCACCCTGGCGATGAACGAGAAACTGAGCGCGCTGAACAAGTCTCTGGAAGAGCAATTCCGGCGGGTAGCCGATCAGAACCAGCAGTTGGAGGACCTGAACCGGGCGTTGCGCCAGAATCTGGAGCAATCCGTACAGCTCTGTCTCAAGACGATGGAGACGTACTATCCCTCGCTCGGCAGCCAGGCCCGCAGGGTGAGTGAGCTTTGCCGGGCGCTTTCTACGACGATGGACATCTCTGCCGATGACCGGCAGGCGTTGGAGATAGCCGCCCTGCTTTATGACATCGGCTTGGTGGGCGTGCCCCGGAGCCTGATTCGGAAATGGCAGCGGGAACCAACCACTCTGGATGAAGCGGAACGAACCTTGATCGAACAACATCCTGTTCTGGGTCAGGATCTTACAAGGTTCGTGCATAGTCTGGAGAAGGTGGGAGTCATTATCCGCTCGCACCACGAACGCTACGATGGCGGGGGATACCCTGATCGACTGGCCGGGGAGGATATTCCATGGCTTGGCCGAGTGCTTTCGGTGGCGGTTGCGTATGCTGAGTGCAACTTTGACCGCCGTAACGCGGTCGAGTTTGTCCGCTTGGGGAGCGCCAGCCAATTTGATCCCGATGCGGTGAGGCTTTTCCTCAGGTCGTTGCCCAAGGCCTCCATGCCACAACGCGAACGGGAGGTTCTGCTCTCCGAGTTACGTCCCGGCATGGTGCTCGCCAAAGGGATCTACACTGCCAGTGGTTTGCTGCTGGCGGCGGAAGGCCAAGTCCTGAGCGAGCCTTTCATCGACAAGCTGCGGAACCACAACCGGGTGAATCCCATTACTCAGTCCTTGTTGGTCTACTGTTAGCCAGGCGGGATCCTATCTTTTTGGTCCGTAGGGGCTTATTGTCTCTGGCCTGGGGCGGACTTTCCCCTCTTGCAGACGCAGATTTCCCCGCTGTTCACTTAAGCACCCCCGTGGTTCTGCCGACATACTCCTAACGGCGAATCAAAGCTGACGAAGGGGCAAGGGACGCCGCGACTTGGGATTCAATATGGTTGGTGACTCAAGAGTGTCAACGGATAACGGAGTGGAGCCGAGAGACGAAGTTCAAGCCAGGGGCCACTGGTGGCGGTGCCTTTTTGAGGCATCCGAAGACGCCCAGTTGGTTTGCAGGCACGACGGGGCGGTGGTGGAAGCCAACCGCAAGGCGCGGCAGTTACTTGGCCTGTCCAACGACGCCGTCCTTCCGGCCTTCGTGCTACCCGCCTTTCTGACACCGGCTTCGGTCCGCAAACTCTCCGAATTGCTGACCCGCACTGCGGGGCGCCAGGAGACCCTTACTTCCGTTTCCCTACTCTGCCGGGGCCAGTTGAGCCTCATCGCCGACCTGCAAGTCACCCCTTTAGGGGAGGATTTTTCATTGGTCTCCGTCAAAGACGCCAGTCGGCGATGGCGCATGGAGTCCCACGTCCAGAGGTTGATCACGGCCGTGAATTCCACCATGGATGTGGTGTATATCACCGACCCCGATTTTCATCTGTCTTTTGTCAACGCCGCCTTCCAGCAGGTAACGGGTCATACCATTGAGGAGGCGATGGGCCAGGACATCGGGTTCCTCCGTGCCAGTTCCGAGGCATCGAAACAGGCGGCTTGCCAGGCCGCGGTCCTTCAGGGGAAGGATTGGAGAGGGGAGTTCCTCAACTGCCGGGCCGATTCCACCTCCTACTTCGTCGAAGCGGCGGTGTCACCGATCCATGACAAGAACGGCTCCCTGCTGGGATGCGTGGCCTTCGAGCGCGACATCAGCGCGCAGAAGAAACTCCAGACTGACCTGCAGTTGGAGCGCGATTACACGCAGAGTATCATCAACTCGGTCGACGCCGCGATTTACACGGTGGATCGTGAATTTCGGTTGCAGCACTTTAACCGTAATGGGAGCAACCTTCCCCAAGGGCAGGGTTGGCTCGATTTCCCGGAAATCCCTTCGGTGGGAGTTCCCTTGCTGGATTATGTGAAGGATCCGGTTCGACGGGAGGAACTGCGGGCGATTCTTGAGGGAGTCCTGGCCCAAGGCACTCCGCAGGAGCTGCGCGAGTCTCTGGACAATGGGCAGCACTGGCTGGTGAAGGTGACTCCCTGGAAGCATGGGGACCGGGTGTTGGGGGTGAACTACGTGGTGGTGGACGAGACGAAATTCTGCCATCTGCAAGCCCAGCTGTTCCAGTCCCAGAAGATGGAGACCGTGGGTGCACTGGCGGCCGGGGTGGCGCATGATTTCAACAACCTCTTGCTGGCGATCCGGGGGAATATCACGCTCCTGCAGTTGGATTCGAAGCTGGCCGATGGGGTGTTGTTCCGTTTGAACCAGATTGACCAGGCGGCAGCCCGGGCAGCGGAGATTACCCAGCAACTGCTCTCCTTCAGCCGGTCTGAAGAGGAACGAGAAGTTGTGCTCGACCTGAATCGCGTGGTTCAGGAGGTCAGCCACCTGATTCGGCGGACTTTGAAGGGGCGCGTGGAACTGCACCTGGAGCTTCCCGACAAACCGGCAAACGTCCGGCTGGACAATACCCGAGCCAACCAGCTCCTCCTGAACTTGGCGGTGAACGCCCAGGACGCCATGCCCAACGGAGGCTGCCTTAGGATTGCCAACCGCTTGCTGAACCTGAACGCGGAACAGTCGCAGCGGACCGGACGGCCCGTGGGCACCGAGTTTGTTTGTTGTAGTGTCAAAGACACGGGGACGGGCATTCCTCCCGAGGTGTTACCGCGCATTTTTGACCCGTTCTTCACCACAAAAGCGAAAGGAAAAGGAACCGGCCTGGGTCTGGCCATCGTGCACAATGTGGTTTCCCGGGCTGGAGGCTTTCTGGAGATTGACTCCGCGCCCGGGTTGGGCACGACGTTTCACCTGTTCTTCCCGACGGTTCATGCGGGTGCGACCGAACGGCCTCACAGTGCCGAGCCGGGTTTGGTCGCGGGGGTGGGAACGGTGATGGTGGTGGATGACATGGATTTCATTCTGGAGTTTACCAAGGCTTTTCTCACCTCGGCCGGCTACGAAGTCCTCGTGGCATCGAATGCCGAGGAGGCGATGGCTCAACTGGAGACGCAAGGTGAGGGAGTCAGGCTCCTGCTGACCGACTACAACATGCCAGGGAGTAGTGGACTGGACCTGATCAAAGCCGCTCGGCAACGCTGGCCGAAGATCAAATGTCTGCTGGCGTCAGGCTATCTCGAGGAGGAAGAAGCGGCCCGGGTCGAGTCCGAAGTGGGGGCGCCGATCCTGAACAAGCCCTACAATGTTCGTGAAGCGACGGAGTTGGTCGCCCGGGTGTTGAGCTCCTAGCTTCGCCTGAAGCGCCAGGGCGGGGGCCCACGCCGGCAACCGCAATCAGCGCTCGGCGACTTCCGCCGGGGCTCCGGCATCTTCCGCATCCTCCGAAGGGTTGCTCCCGCCGAGATCGATGCCCGCCTCACGGTACTCGTTGAGCTTATTGCGCAAGGTGCGGATGCTGATGTCGAGCAGCTTCGCCGCGTGCGTGCGGTTCCCGCCGGTCTTGGTCAGCGCTGCGAGAATGTGACGTTTCTCCAACTCGGCCAAGGTTGCGACCTCCGTTGGGGGGACAGGAGCGGTCGGTGCTAGCGGAGCTGGCTGGTTGCCGACAGCGGGAATGGCTGCGGACGGAACGTTTTCTTGCACCGGGACCATGAGTCTCGAGAACCCGAGTTGCGCCACTTCAATCATGTCCCCGTCCCCGCACAGAATGACTGCACGTTCCATGACATTTTGGAGTTCGCGGACGTTTCCGGGCCAGTTGTGGTGGCGCAGGGCATCGAGGCAGGAGGCAGAGATTCCCTGCACCTTGACTCCGTGTTTGCGGGAGTATCGATGGACGAACTGCTCCGTCAGATGGGGGATATCTTCCTGGCGTTCCCGCAAGGGGGGAACATGAATGGGCACCACATTGAGCCGGAAGTAGAGGTCCTGGCGGAATTCTTTCCGTTCGATGCTTTGTTCCAGATGGCGATTGGTGGTGGCGATGACGCGGACATCGACGCGGATGGTGCGGTTGCCGCCCACCCGCTCCAGTTCCCGTTCCTGGAGAACCCGCAGAAGCTTGGCCTGTACGGAGGGTGAGATCTCGGAGATTTCATCGAGCAGAATCGTGCCGCCGTGCGCCAGTTCGAACCGGCCCTCGCGTTTGTTCAAAGCCCCGGTGAAGGCACCCTTTTCATGCCCAAAGAACTCGCTTTCGATCAGGTTCTCGGGGATGGCAGCGCAGTTGACCTTGATGAAGGGAGCATTGGCTCGCGGGCTTTGCCGGTAGATGGCCCGGGCGACCAGTTCTTTTCCCGTGCCGCTTTCTCCCTGGATGAGAACCGTCGCCTGTGTTCGAGCCACTTTGCGGATGAGTTGGCGCAGTCCCTCCATCGACGGGCTCTTCCCCAGCAGTTCGTGGTGGGCGTCTTCATCACTTTCATGGCTGAGGTAGCGGTTGACCTTCAGCAGTTGGGTGTACTCTTCGGCCTTCTTGAGCGTAAAATCGAGTTGCTCGGCGGAGTGCGGTTTCAGAAGGTAATCGAAGGCGCCGTTCCGCATACATTCTACCGCGGACTGTACGGAGCCGAAACCGGTCGTGATGACAACCAGCGGGCGCTGGGGACGGTTCTGCAGTTCCCGCAGAAGGTCGGTGCCATCCCCGTCCGGCAGTCGCACATCCACAAAAATCAAATCCCAGGAATCCTTGTTCAACAACTCCTGGGCGGCGGCAAGAGTCGCCGCGGAGGCAACGTCAAAACGGCGTTGCCTCAACTGCTGTTCGAGGTTCTTTCGTACAATTAAGTCGTCCTCGAGTACGATGATTTTCTCAATCGGCATTCGTTGGTCTTAGATTGGCACCCTGGCTGCGCTGATACAAGTTGGCCACGTAATGAGGCCGCTGTCGATTCAGCGGAGGCAAATGCCGCGGAGGAACCAAGCCCTTTCGCAGCAGGAGTTGCTCGTTTTCCCGGTCCAAGACCAGGATCTTCATAATCAATTCCTGGTTCTGGCGCAACAGCGCAGGTACGGGACCTTGTTGGTCGCGTTCCGCGTGGCTCAGCTTCTGCCAGTGGGCACGGGCTACTCGAAGGCCATCTAGGGACTGGACCAGGCGCGGAAGCAAGCCTTTTCTTGCGCGGACAGCCTGGTCTTGGTGCTCCTCGCCCTGCCGGAGGGCCTGGCTTTCCTGTTCGATGGCGGCGAGAAGTTCCCGGCACACCGCCAAGTGGCTTCGCAATTGCCCGGCAATGTCTCCAGAAGCGTCAGGGTTTGGGTTCATTCGCGGGGAGGGACGCCAGCGTGTTGGTCGAAAGTGCGGGGAGTCGAAGGTGGAGGTCGCGAGTGGCGATCTCGGCGTTCGTTTGCCAGGCCAGGTAGCCAGTCCGCCACCGTGCCATGTCGATGAGCATCGTCAGGCTTGGGGTGAGGGAGTTGGTCTTGAGTTCGGCCTCCTTGGACAGAATCTTACCGTAGGCCTCCTGCGCTTTGAACGGTTGTTTCAAGCTTTCGAAGGCCAGCCCGACCTGGTACCAAGCGGGTATTTGCCACGTTGGATCCGGATTCATCAGAGCGAGTTGGCTGTAGATTTGGAGGGCCTTCTGAAAACTGCCTTCGCGATAGAACTGGTTGGCAATTTCGTTGCCCGCCTTCTGTTGCCAGTAACGCCAGCTTCTCTGCTCTTCCATGCCCTCCTCTGAGGACTTGCTCTGCGCTTGCAGCAGGATGAACACTTGCTCGAGGGCGTTGGCATCGTCACCTTTCTTCTTTAGGGTCGAGGCCAGCAGGTAACGCACCTCCGGTTCCTCAGGGGCGCCCAGGTGCTTGGTCAGGTAATCCCTGGCTTGCCAGATGCCCTTCTCGTGCAAGCCTAGGTTCACGTAGCAGAAGAGGAGTTTGTATTGAACCAGGGAACGCGCCAGGTTGGGGTCCTCCAACTTCAGGAGACGTTCGAAATAGGACGCTGCTTCCGCGAATTCGCCCTGCATAAAGTAGGTTTCCGCGATTTCGTTTTGCGCATGGAGCACGAGGCCCTCGTAGTAGTCCAACTGCTCGTACTTCACTTGCAGGGAACTGTTCATGGCCGCGAAGAACTTGTTCAGTGCGCTCTGGTTGGCTCCCATTTCGCGGAACAACAACCCTTGTCGGTAGTAGATCTCCGGCACGCTCGGATCATCGGGATACCGGTGGGTGAACTGCGCGAAAATCTGCTGGGCTCTCGGCAGCTGGCGTTCATCTTGCGCGGCCAAGGCCAACTCCAGCAGAGCCTGTCGGCGGATGTCATCCGGGGTTTCCGGGTCCTCGACCAGCGTTGCCAGCTTTTGTGTCGCTTGGGGGGCGGATTTTTCCCACCGCAACTGTTTGGCGGCCTGAAGCTGGGTTTGGTAGGCGGCTAGCTGCTTTTGCCGGGGGTTGCCGTGCAAAGATCGGACCACGTTCGAGGAGCCAACCCCTTCCGCATTGGACTCCAGGACCGGAGATACCCCGGATTTTTCCGCGGAGTCATGTTTTTCCTTTTCTTTGGGGTGATCCGGGTTGGATTTGGCTGGCCCTATGGGCTTTGCTGGGCCCATTTTCTTGGTGGGTGGGGTGGGTGGGACGGCGGAATCCAGGCTGATAGGCTGGGCAGAGGCGGGTGCCACCGCCGCGGGCGGCGGCGGGGCGGCCTGGTCGCTTGCTCGCAAAGCGGAGCTATGGATCGTTCCGAGGGTCAGCAGCAAAGTCAGGATGAAAGCTGTTTGCGGTAGAGGGAATGGCTTGCGCAATAGCATAGGCGGTGGGCTCTAGGGCGTGGAATACGTTGCGCTGCTTTGGAGTGGAGGGGAAACGGGGGGCGGTTCAACGAAGCCAATGGGGACCACGATTCCGCCTTGGAAGGAGTTGGTTCCCGGCGCCTTGGTGACCAAGAGTTCAAACAGCCGTTCCCGGACCTGTTGTGGGTCAGGAGGTGCTGAGGGGCCGGAGCCGGATTCCATCGTCGAGCGGCTTGCGATGCTATCCCAGAAAGCACGCCAAAAGTCATAAAGGCTCTCTGCTGGGGAGTCGAGTTTGGCTGGGGGCTCTTCCTGCTTGGGCTTTTCCTCCGGCGGGCTTGGGGTTTCAAACATGACCAGCGGGGGAAGATCGGCGGACACCCTCCCGGGAGCGTCGACAGCAAGTCGCAGGGGGGGCGGCCCGGTTTTTCGCAGATAATCGGATTTGACGGTTGGTGTCATGGAAACACAAACAACCGCGCCTGCTACAAGGGAGCGAAACGCGCGCATAATCTGAATCCGTTCATGTTCGGTCGGCTACCCTGTGCCATCCTGGCATGATCCCGAGGGTCGCCCAAGTCTGCCCAACCGGGCAGACCGTCTGTGTTGATCACTGGTCGCCTAAGCCGGGTCACGGCCGGCAAGAGCTTCCAACGCTTCCTCAAAGGAGGAGGAGAAAGGCCACTCCTTCGTTTCTTCGTAGTTTTTGCATTCCAGCAGAACCGCGGAGGAGGCCATCACGCGGATCTTCATGGACAATTCGTGGCAGAGTTGAATCACCCCGAACCCAAGCTTAATGAGCGCGATGTCCGGACGCTCGAGTTGGCTCATGTCGAGGATGACCTTGCTAACGCCACTGTCGACCCCTTCCGCCACCTTACGGCGCAGATGCAGGGTAACGTCGTTCGATACCGATTGGCTGAAATTGCCTGGGAGCTTGATCAGCAGAACACCGTCCTTGATCGAGAAGTACTTGTAGGAGGTGTCCAGGTTCAGAGTGCGGGTGATCTTGGACTTCAGGTCGTCCAGATCGATTGGCTTGGTGATGATGCCGGTGAACCCCGCTTGTTGAGCGCGCATCTGGTCGTCCGTGGCGGTTTTCACGCAGAGGGCGAAGATGGGAACCGACTTGGTCTTGGAGCTGGCGCGCAGAATCTGGAAGAGCGTGAAACCTCCGTTCTCCGGCAAGCTGAGCGAGATCAGGATTACGTCCGGAGTGTGTTGGGTGGCGTAGTCGACAGCTTCTCCTGTCGCAATCTTGCCGACCAGCTTCCACGTCGTGTCCTTCAGACCATCCTTGAGTTGGTCCAGAATCGCCGGCTTGTCATCCACCATGAGGATGTTCAGGGGGTCGTCAAAGCGTTTGGCCTTTGTGATGCTCTCGCCCTTGGGCTTGAGATCGATGATTCGGCCTACCCGCTCGATCACCAGGTCTTCCTTGAAGGGTTTGACCAGGTAGTCGCGGACTCCCAGGCGGGCGATGCGCAGGACATTTTCACGTCCAGCCTCGGCCGTGAGCATCACGACGGGGATGTTCTTCAATTCCGGATCGGCCTTGAGTTTGGTGAGCGTCTCGTAGCCATCCATGATGGGCATGGTTAGGTCCAGAATGATCAGGTCCGGCTTCTCCTTCGAAGCCATCGCCAGGCCTTCCACCCCATTGCTAGCTTCCGAAACTTCACAGTCAAAAGGCTTGAAAGCCTTGCTGATGATCATCCGGATCGTCTTGCTGTCGTCAACAGTCAGAATCTTGGGTCCCATGGTGTCTAGGCAGTTTGCTTAAGTATTACTTCCGCTACAATTCTCTCCGCTTCCAGTTTGAACCCGAGGACCACCCGCGTGGTGTTTGTGACGGATTCAATTGTGAAGTTGCTCCCTCGAACGATCGAGGGAATGGAAAGCTTACAGGCTAAGCCGCGGTCGGTGAGCCGAGACTTGAAATGGCCTCCCACCATGTTGGTCATTTCACCAACGGCATCATTGACGATTTCGGCGTCGTTCGCCTCTTCCTGGCTAAGCCCCAACATGTGGCTGGTGATTCGAAGGGCCAGCGGCTCACTCATGTACAAGCAGACCAGCCCACTCGCCTGTCCAACAAACGAGACCGAGCCAACCACTTGCGCGCTCCCGTCATTGGCAAGGCCCGCGTCCGTATCTGTGATGAGTTCGGCCCCCAGCATGGTCGTAAAGAACTCTCTTACTGCTGACTCGGTGAGTTTATCGATGTCGGCTATCATCCTACTGGGTCATCGGCATCTTTTTCCTAGCACTTAACTCTTTTTTTGAAATAGCGCCTGTGGTTGGTTGACGATTGCAAGAGGATCCCTAATATCCAACCATGTCATGAGTGTGACTCCTTCGATAGAACCGCTAGAGCTGACGGCAATTGAGGCACGGTTGCGTAACTGCCCCCGGTTGCCGTCCCTTAGCAGCATCAGCCACGCGTTGCGCGAGTTGCTGGATGCTGACCAGCGCTTTACTTCGCAGATCTCGGATGTCATCCGGCGTGACCCTTCCCTGACGTCCCGTCTCCTGCGGTTGGTGAACTCGGTCTACTACGGCATCACCACCCCAGTGAAGAGCATCGAGGAGGCCGTTTTCTACCTCGGGGTCAGGCAGATCCGGCAGTTGGCGATGGTAACTCCTGTGATCGAGGACTTTCAGAAGTTAGCCGGCAATGTCCCTTTCCCTTGGAGGGGCTTTTGGCAGCATTGTATCGCCACGGCTTTGCTAACCAGTGAGGTCGTGATTGCGGCTCAAGCTTCCTCGGAAGAGGCTGACTACGTGGCTGGTCTGGTGCATGATGTCGGCAAGATCGCCATGGCCGCCGCTTTTCCTCAACATTTTGCGGAGATCCGTAGACGCCTCCAAGAAGGGCAGAACGACTTGCTCCAGACCGAGCAAGAGGTCTTGGGGGTGGACCACTCCAAATTGGGAGGGATGTACCTGCGCTGGCATAACCTTCCCGAAGTGATGATCGAGACGGCGGAGTGTCATCACCGCCCTGGGGAGGCGAAGAAGTTCCCTCAAGTCGTTGCTGCGGTGCAGGTTGCTGATCTCTTGGTGAGGCAGGCCAAGATTGGCACCAGTGGCAATCCTCAGAAGATTTCGGCGGATGTTTGGGTGGAGACCGCAGGGTGGGGAATCCTGTTCCCGGACCAGAGTCCAACCCATATCTTGGCTGCTCGCAATAGTTTGCGCAGCTATATTGAGCGGTTGCCCGCCATCGTGGAAGGTCTCGTCTAGTCCAGGCTTAGGACCCCATTCCAGTTAGTCCCAAGGTCTCAAGACTCCGAACGTTCAGCGGTCTTTCCGGCCGCGATCTGGGCAAGCTTGCCCTTGACTCGCTCGTTTTCCTTTTCCAGGGACTCCAGCTCCGGCATGATCGATTCAAAATCACCACCCTCGATCGCCTTCTCCAGCTTTTTCGTGATGGCGATGATGGTTTGGTCCCCGAGGTTCATCGCGGCTCCGCGGATACCATCGATGCGTGCCAAGGCGGACCTGCGGTTGCCCTTGGTGAGGTCGATGCGCACCTCCGTAGCTGTCTGGGCAATTTCCTCAGTCAGCGATTCCACCAACTGGGCGTAACTTCCTTCTGGCATCGCGGCTGGGGTGGTTTTTCCCTCGTTGGAGGGCGGTGAGAGTACTCGATGGATCTCTTCCCAGACTTCCTCCGCAACGAAGGGTGTGAGGAGTCGGCCGGTGCCATGGAGTTCCGAGGCCTTGGCAAGGTTCGCTGTATTCTCTGCATTGCCAAAAAAGGTAACTGGGACCACACGAAGCCGCGCATCATTTCGCATTTGGTGGAGCATCCGGAAGGCGTCCTCGCCGGGCATCCCGATCTCCGCCAGAACCATGGCTGGTAAGAGACCGTTGCGCATGGCATCCAGGGCTTCACCCCCACTGGCCACCTCCTGAGCCTCATAGCCGAACTCCTTCGTGACCAAGCGGGCCGCAAGATGTCGCGAGACCGGATCTGGTTCCACAATCATGATGCGCGTACGCAGGCTTGGACTGGTTCGACTTTCATTGGTGGCGGGAGGGTCCGCAGGTCCCGAGCTGGGCTCATCAATCAACTCGGTGACGAGCGGTTTCAATAGTCGTGCTTCGGCTGGGGCCACTTCAAAGACCACTTGCACGTGAGTTTCATCCCGCCACCCCGCCTTCGTCTTGTTCGCACCGTGCGTGAGGATTTGGAGGAGTGCATTGCCAATTTGCCGCGCGTCCACCAGCGGGATTCGAGCGCGTTCCGCTTTCTCTGCCGTTTCCGCACTGGTCTGTTGCCGGGTCTGTTGTTCGAGAAGTGCAATCTTCGCCTCGGCTTCCTTGGCGGTTGCCTGTGCACCCTGCAAGGTGCGGGCCGCGTTTTGAGCGGCCTCGATTCTTTTCTGGAGCGCCACCCACTGGGCGGCTCCCCACGCGAGCAGGACGAGCAGAAGAACTCCGGTGACAACCAGGCCGGTCATCTCGCTTCCCGACACCTCAAAGATTCGCTCGTTGGCGTTCTTGTTCACCTGGTCTCGCAACGCATTCAGTTCCGATTCCAGTTTGCGGCTGCTAGGGGCAAAGCTGGTTGCCAATAAGTTCGGCACCGTTGTGGGATCCGATTTGACCGCCGCTTCCAGTTTCCGGGTGGAAGTGGTCAGTTCTTTCAGGGAAGAATCGTTGCATTTGGTGGCGAGCGTCTGAAAATCGGGGCCATGGCCCTTTTCCTTCAAGAGCGCGCGGAGCGAGGCCGAGAGGTTGTTCTCCGCGGTGGTGAGCGCTTGACGGTGAACGGTGGATTCCGGGTTGAGCAACAGCGTGTGGAGCGATCCCGAGAACGCAGCCAGATCCCTCTGGGCATTCCCCACCACGCTCAACCCTTGATTGATTCCCTTGATCAAAGCCAACTGGTTGGAAGCAATCCTTGATTCGGTCGCAAAAATAACCGCGACCGCGGCGACGGCGACGGCCAATAGGCCGGCCAAGCCGAATTGGATTTTCCGTAGGCTATTCGCTTCCTGCATGATAAAAATAGGTTGAGACCTGAATCCGCCCACCTGGCTCAGTCGCGCCGAACCAGCACCCGGATCGAGCCGTGACTGACGCCCAACCGAGCGGATTTCTTTCCCGCCGTCCTAGGCTGATCTGCGGCTCTCAGGTGTCTCTATCGGCAACGCAAAGGCCCGACTTAAGCAAGCCGGGCCTTGAGGAGGAGGCAAGGGAGGGGGGAATATCCCTATTTTTCAGGTAACAACTTCCCTGTTTCCAGTTTGAACGTATACGCGTACTGACATGGAATCTGGTCGCCGTTGAGGGCTGGAATGTTGATGATAACATCTTTTCCACGAACACTATAGGTTAGTGGATCAGCGTAACCTAACAAGGTGACGCGCGCATTCTTTTCCAGTTCCACCTGCTTGATCGTGAGGGTTTGTCCCGGCCACCCTGCGCTGATGGCGTAAAGTGCTCCCGGTTTCTTGGTGAAGAACAACTGCTTGCACGCCTTGCCTCCTCTGGGCGACTGCCCAAGCTGGCCCATCAGATTGTATTCCTCCTTGTATTCCTTGTAACCTTGATCCGGACGTTTGCCCTCCGTCCATTGGCAATCCCGTCCAGCGTGACGGGTGGCATAGATGGCTTCCCCGTTCACCTTGAGCCAATTCCCGATTTCCAGGAGTCGATCTTGCATGATCACGGGGATACGGCCGTCGCCGGTGGGCCCAATGTCGAGGAGGAAATTGCCGCCACGGCTTACCAAGTCGCACAGGACCAGGACCAACTCGCGGGCGCTCTTGTATTCATCCGCGTTCTCAGCCTGGTTGTACCCATAGGAATAGCCCATGCCGCGGTTTTCCTCCCAAGGATGGGCGTCATCTTTCATGCCCGCGCCGTATTCCGTCGTGAAGTATCCTCCGTGCTTGTGACGGGTCTCCTTTCCCCAGCGGTCATTGACGATCACCTCGTCCTTGCAGGGGGATTCATTGTAGAGCCAGGCCAGCAGAGCCTCGCTCTGCCAGTCGGAGGACGGCATATCCCATTCTCCATCGGAGAAGATGATGGAGGGGCTGTACCTGGAGACGACGTCCTTGAATTGGGGGTGCATGTGCTCGATCGCGTACTTCTTACGGTCCTTGAGCCAGAGCGGATTGAACCATTCGTACAGGGAGAAGTAGAACCCGAAGCGCATGCCGTCCTTCTTGCGCACGGAGGTCGCCAGTTCTCCGAGTAGATCGCGTTTAGGCCCGATCTCCATCGCATTCCAGGGCCGTCCCCAAGTGCGGCTAGCGTCGGCGCTGGGCCAGAGGGCGTAACCCTCGTGATGCTTGGAGGTGGGCACAACGTACTTCGCGCCGGATCGGTGGAACAGGTCCGCCCACTCATCCGCATTGTAATTCTCGGCTTTGAACAGGGTGGCAAATTCCTTGTACTCGAAGTCCGCGCCGTAGGTCTTCTGATGGTATTTCCACCAGACATTGTCCGGTTTCTTATCGGCCATGTTTTGCCAGTACCATTCGGCGTAGGTCTTGGGGGCGCCCCAAGAGGCGACCGAATAAAGGCCCCAGTGAATAAAGATGCCAAACTTCGCATCCAGGAACCACTCTGGAGCCGGCCGTTTGTCCAGTGACTCCCACTTGGCCTGATAAGGGCCCGCTGCCATGGCGCCTGCCGTGTAGAGTCCGGCCAGGATGACCAGAGTGCTTTTTACCCATTTGGATTGAGTTTTCATGTCAGTTGCCTGTTGGTACGCTCGCGTATGCTGTCCACTCCCAGCTCGGATCCAGGAAAGGGCCCCGAAGGTTCAGGGAGACGATGTATGGGATTAGCACAGCAGATACGCGATGGCAACGCTCGTTTCCAGGTGGTGGGTCCCCAGGTGGAAAAACCCAGCACTTTGCCATTGATTGCTGCCACGCGGTCCGCCTAGCATTCTCGCGAAATAATCCAGCGAGCAGGACGGATTCCCCTCACCGGGAGGGCTGAGCTTTCCGCTCGTTGTTATCGACGAATAGAAGGACTGAACATGAGCACGCGCCAAAACAATTATCCGAAACTTCACAACGCCATGTGGCCCGGCCTGGTTGGCAAAGGGTCGCCGGGCGCCGAACCGTGCATCGACCTGGATACGATGCTGAACCTGACGGCCGCCACCGAGGTGAATGGCGTTAAGTTTGATGGCGTAGACATCTTCCTGTTCGAACCGCATATCAACATTGATATTTCCGATGACGACCTAAAACGCGTCGCCGAGAAGATCCAATCGAAGGGGTTGGTGGTGGGGTCGGTGGTGGCTCCGATCTGGCCGCCTACGGGGGGGGGAAGCGCGATGGGCGGGCCCGAAGACACTAAGAAGTTCGTGGAGCAAGTGCGCAAAGGGTGCCGGATTGCCGCCAAGTTCCGGGAATGGGGTGCACGACCCAACGGTGTGGTCCGTATCGATTCCGCCGCAGGCGTTTCAGATTGGGGCGCGGATCCGGAGGGGAATACCAAGCGCATCGCCCAGACCTTCCGTGAAGCCTGCACCGTGGCCGAGGGTTTCGGGGAACGCCTGGCTGCGGAAGGAGAAATCTGCTGGGGAGCCATGCACAGCTGGCGCCAAATGGTGAAGTTGCTGGAGCTGGTGAACCGGCCCCAGACGCTCGGATTCCAGGCCGATATGGCCCACACGCTCCTCTACACCTTGGGCTACAACGCGCCGGAAGACCGCATCCTGCCAGCCGATTTCACGTGGGATCAGACTGAGGTCTTCCAGCAAGCCCTGCGCACGCTGACCGCGCAGTTGCGCCCTTGGACCCTTGATTTCCACATCGCCCAAAATGACGGGACCGTGAAAGGTTCCGGAACCCACGACAAGACCGGGCACCACTGCCTGGCGGACGACCCCAATGGGAAACTGGACATCACGCGCGATGCGGGGCACTGGATGAGGGATGCGAGCGGGGCGGTCACCAAGAAGTTCCGCCACGTGTGCTGGGATGGCTGCATGTTCCCGAACGCCGTGATGATGAAGCAACAAACGTGGAACGACATTCTCGCCGCCATGATTCAGGTGCGGGAGAACCATGGGTGGAAGGAATAGCCAGAGTACTTCGGAACCCCTATTTAACGGACAACGAACAACTCACCACGAACAACACTCTAAAATGAAAAAACTCAACGTCGGTCTCGTCGGCTGCGGCTTCATGGGCCGCACCCACTCCAACGCCCACCGCAAGGTTGGGAATTTCTTCGATCTGGAATACCAGCCCGTTCTCAAGGCGATCTGTGATTTCAACGGCGAAAAGGCCGCCGCTCACGCTGCCAAATGGGGCTTCGAATCCGTCGAGACGGATTACAAGAAACTTCTGGCCCGCAAGGATATTGACCTGGTGGACATTTGCCTGCCGAACAACCTGCACGCCGAGGTTGCCATCGCCGCCGCCAAGGCCGGCAAGATGATCATCTGCGAGAAGCCGCTGGCCCGCGATGGCAAGGAAGCCGAAGGCATGGTCAAGGCCATCGAAAAGGCCGGCGTGCCGAACTTCGTTTCCTTCAACTACCGCCGCATACCGGCCGTCACGCTGGCCAAGCAGTTGATCGACGAGGGTCGCTTGGGCCGCATCTTCCACTATCGCGCGAAGTTCCTTCAGGATTGGACCATCTCCAAGGATCTGCCCCAGGGCGGCGACGCGCTGTGGCGCCTTGATGTGAAGGCCGCCGGGTCCGGCGTCACCGGTGACTTGTTGGCGCATTGCATCGACACCGCGCTCTGGCTCAATGGCAACATCGAAACGGTCAGCGCCATGACCGAGACCTTCATCAAGGAGCGCAAGAGCAACCTGACCGGCAAGATCGAGAAGGTGGGCATCGATGACGCCTGTGCGTTCCTCGGCCGGTTTGCCAACGGTTCGCTGGCTACGTTTGAGTCCACCCGCTACGCCCGCGGCCACAAGGCCCTCTACACTTTCGAAATCAACGGTGAGCACGCCTCCCTCGCGTGGGACCGTCCCCACCTGCAGCGCCGGCCATTGTTCCACCACACGGACGGAAGCCAGCCGCCCGGCTGGCG
>CAYPNF010000002.1:0-295827 GCA_964411985.1 uncultured Verrucomicrobiota bacterium | reverse complement strand
GGTTGACAAGCTTTTTCAACGTGTGATACTATATTGATACTAGATGCCGCGAAAAGTGCGCCAGTTGGTAGCTGATTTGGAAAAGGCCGGGTTTGTGAATCGCGGTGGCAAAGCCAGCCATCGCAATTTCACCCATCCAAAGGGCCTTAGGGTTACTGTCAGCGGGCACACAGGCGACGATGCAAAACACTACCAAGAGCGCGATGTGAAACGAGCCTTGGAAGGAGCACAGGATTGAGCAGACCGTATGACTCGCAAACAGCTAAAAGAGCAGGCGGCAAGGTACATCAAGTACGTCGATTGGAGTGACGAGGATCAGTGCTTCATCGGCAGGTGTCCTGAAGTTTTTATGGGAGCGCTTCACGGAGACGACGAGGTCCGGGTTTACGCCGAGCTTTGCGCGACTGTGGAGGAGTGGCTGGAGACGCTTCAGAAAGATGGAACCGACCTCCCCATTCCTTTGGCCGGGAGGAGAGATTTTAGTGGGAAGTTCATTCTCCGGGTGGATCCCAATCTTCACCGTCGCTTAGCAGCGAAGGCGATTGCTGAAGGTGAGAGTCTGAATGCGTTTTGCGCCAAAACTCTGGCGAAGGCTTGAGGCCTCAGCGAAAGACCAGGCGATGATTCAGGGTTGCGAACTTCTCGACCAGAGAGGAACGGTCCGCTTCCAGATAGCGAGCAGGCAGGTATCTTCGATCCGAACACGCCAGAACGGCTGCGAGCTCCTGCAGTGCCAGAAGATTCGGATCGAGCGGGTCGATGAAGGAGTTGACCGCCTCCTCCAGATCTTCTCTGCGCACATCGTTATCGCGGTTGACGAGAACCGCCTTTTCTTTCGCCCGGGTGAGAATGGCGTCCACGTCGCTGCCCGTCAGCGGCTGGTTTCCGAGGGTTTCACGAATGTACTGTGCCACGGACTCCGCCAACTCGATCTTCTTCACCTTCGCCACGGTGGAAAACAACTCGGCTACATCGTCGGATCCTTGGGCGGGAAAAAGAGGGATGCAGAGGCCAAAACGACCCTGGCGCTTCATGTCAATGGCTAGTAAGTCAGGCCGTGAGGTCATCGCCACCCACACTTCACGCCCGCGAAGCGAAGAGTCGCCGATGTGAGCCGCAAACGCCGCGAACACTCGTCCAGACACCCCGCTATCGCCATCGGCCTCGCGGTTGCCAAATATGGCGTCCGCTTCATCGACGACAACGATCACAGGCCCCAGGGCCCGGATCGTGAGGAGAATGCGGGATTGCTGCCGTTCGGTGTCCCCCACCCACTTGGAGCGAAAGTCGCCCATTTCCATCACAGGCAGACCACATTCGGAGGCAAAACAATCGATCAGAAACGACTTTCCGACCCCGACCCGGCCTGGCACAAGGATGCCCCGCTCCAGCACGTCGCTCTTCTGGTTCTTGATCAACCAGGCAATTTCCCGGAGACGCTTCTTGGCAGCGGTATGAGTTGCGACCCGGTCGAGGGTGACCCCGGGTTTGGGGTCTTTGAATCGGACCAGTCCCTGGCAGTACTCTTCGATGAGACGCTTTTTGCTGGAGGCCAGGATCTCGCCAGTGATTCGGCCTGCGTTCCGGAGTGCTTCAGCGAGGAAATGCCCCATCCGAATCAGGTTCAAGCCAGCGGTCCGGGACGCCAATTCCTCAACGGTAAAGTCACTCCATTCGGACATGGCTTTGCCACCTGCGATGCTTTCCGCCCAACCCGACTTCAGGAACCGAAGACGCTCCTCCAGATCGGGAAGGTCGACGCGGACTTGGCCTACGTGAGGGTTTTGCAGCAAACCCGCGTGGAGATCCGTGGCGGATTCGGTCACCAGAAGAACCCCCACATCCATGCGCGCCATTTCGGGTGCTGCCGCCCATTTCAGAAAAGTCACCAGGTTCACGCGCTCCTCGTTGGAAGCGCCCGCCTCTTCCTGGGCTGGAATGAGTTTTTCTGGAAAATCGATGACCAGAGTAATCCCTTTCCAGTCCCGACCCTCCTCGGCAACTTTGAGGAAAAAGCGCCGTAGCAGAGGCGCCAGCCGGACGAACTCTCTCGGTGGGCCGGTCACGCGGAAATTCGTGTTCTCCACGGCATCGAAGACTTCGAGCCACTCGAAAAAGCGCCGCTGCATGTCGGAGGATCCAAAGGTCAGGCCATCCGCGATATCGTAGAAGAGGAGGAAGGCCCGGGAGGCAAAGAGACGCTCTTTCAAGAAGGTCTTGAGAGGAACAAAACGAAGGCCGGCGACATCCTGGACGGGAAATAGATCGAAGATGTTGCCGTAGAGGACGAAGAGCGAATAGGTGCCGGCATTCCAGCGTCGGGCCAGGTCGCGCGCCCAACCATGGAGAGGCAGACGAGTGGAGGCGGAACGGTCCAGTTCAATAGGTGCGTCTTGCATACTCACAAAGATCCGCGGTTGCGTGGCCTTGGTTCGTGATCAGCGAATACCAGTGCTCGCCAATACCTCATCGCTGCTTCACCGGTTGCCGGAACCGCTGCCCGGGCTGGGTCTGGGAGAGCGGCGGAGGCTTTGGAGTCTCATACCCCACCCGCATGTCCGTGGCCGGCATGTCTCCTACCAGGTCCTTAAACTCGTCCAACTCCGAGAGCCATTTGTTCGTTTGGTCCAGGTGTTCCACCGTGGCATCGATGCGTGCGGTCAGAGCCTCCGCATTCTTGCTCGCGACCGCATCAGCCCGGATCAGTTTGATCTGTTGATCGAGGCGCTCCTGTTCCGCCAGCACCAAGGCAAGGTTGGATTGGGCTTGTTCAATCCTCTGCAAGCGTTTCCGCAACACCTCGAGACGCTCCGTGCGTGAGCCGAGATAGCGATGCTTGGCATCCAAGGTGGGGCTACTACCTTTGGCTTTCAGGGCCTCTTCCTCCGCACTCAGGCGAGTGACCTCGGCCTCGGCCTCCGTCACCAAAGCGGGGAGATCTTCACGCCGCTCCGTTTCCAGAAACCGCTCGAGAGATTCCTCAATACCGAGGAGGCGAAGATAGGTCCACATCAACTCGTCCAGCTTGCGCAACCGTGGGTCACCGGAACCCGGCGCCGTGCTCAAAAGGTTTTCCGCCCCTCCCACCTCAATATCCCGGCACACTTCAGTCAACCGGGTGTACCGATCACGGCGGCTGGGGGAAAGCGAAGCGATCAAAGTATCCCTCCGGACGACAAATTCGTTTACTTTACGCAGGTCCTCGGCCTGTCTGACGGCCTCGTTGCGCCGATCCAGCCACCGCCGGAAAAACGGGAGGTCAGGCATGTAGATCCAACCCAACGCATAGGCCGTCGCTCCAGCAATCAGGGGCAGGATCATCCCCGTCATGAAGCCAAGCCCCAGGGTCAGGAGGCCGAACACCGCGTGGTGCGGGCTCTTCCAGAACTCGGCGTGGTAATTGGGCGCCTTATCTTCCATTGCGATCTTCGTTCACTCTACCGTGTTCCCACGTGGGCGAACACCGAAAACTTGGTCCAGTCCTAGCTGCTTGGGCTGCCTAGACCTTCACTCCTACCGGAGTAGCAGACGACTCCTCCAAGCGACGCAAAAGATCCTGGCAGAAATCGATGAACCAGGGTTTGCGCCGGCTCTGCTCCGGCGGTTCGTTCGGCCGCGGGACTTTCAAAATCTCCACCAGTCTGCCTGGCTTGGCAGCCATCAGAAAGACCCGATCCCCCAAGTAAACGGCTTCCTCGACCGAATGAGTGACCAGGAACACAGTCCCTTGCTGTTCCGCCCAGAGCTGAATGAGCAGTTCCTGCATTCGCAGACGAATCCCAGGATCTAGTGCACCGAAAGGCTCGTCCATGAGAAGGATCCGCGGTTTGAGCACGAGGGTCGCCGCAATCGCGACTCGTTGTTGCATGCCCCCGGACAGTTCCGAGGGGTATTTCCTTTCCGCCCCTTCCAGCCCCACCTTCTTCACCCATTCTGACGCTTTGTCTTGGCGCTCGGACCGACCCACGCCTCTCAGGCGGAGGCCAAAGGCGATGTTGTCGATGACATTCAGGTGGGGCAGAAGCGAGTACTTTTGGTCCACTAGACCTCGATCGGGTCCCGGTTCCTGCACGGGTTTACCAAAGACACTCACCTCACCGCTGGTGGGAGGAAAGTGCGGCCCCAGCCCGGCGATCGTACGTAGAACCGTTGACTTTCCACAACCGGAAGGGCCCACCAGGGTGATCATCTCACCCACGTTGGGAAGATCCTCAACGGTGAAGGAGACATTCTGAATCGCAACCTTCGCTTCGGCACCTTCCCCGAAACTCTTCGTCACGTTCTTGAACACCACCAGCTCCGGAAGAGCCCCTTCGGGCTTGCTCCCGGTCGCCCCAGCGGTAGAGGTCGCGTTTGTTCCTGGGTCGGCCATGGTCATTTCTCCTTGTGATAGGGAAACAGGATTTGTCCTCCCACTCGCCAAAGTTGGTCGCACACCACGGCGATGAAGACAATCACCAGGATCACCGCAAAGATGGAGTTGGTGTGACCGCGGCGGTTTGACAGATCAATCAAGTACCCCAACCCACTCTCAGCGTTCACCACCTCGGCTAGGATGATCCAGCCCCAGCCTACGCCGTACACCCCCCGGAGGTGGCCCCAGATGCTCGCCTGGGCCACCGGAAACAAGACGTGCCGGACCAACTGCCATTGGGAAGCGCCTTTCGTAACCGCTACGTCTAAATAGGCATCAGGGACATCTGAGATTTCCTTAATGACCAAGGGCAGCAGGGCCACGAAGCAGCCAATGAACAGAAACCCGATCTTCTGGGTCTCGCTCAGACCAAACCAAGCCAGAGTGAGGGGCACAAACACCACGATCGGAACATAGGCACCCATCAAGGCTAAGGGTCGGAAGAAAGCGGCTATGGAGGGAAAGGTGGCCATGTAGACGCCTAACGGCACCGCCACGATGGCCGCCAGGGTGAATCCGGTCGTAACCCGCAGGAAACTAACCCCGGCACTACGCACCAACCCTTGCTCAAAGTGAAGTTTAGGGAAGGCCTGCAACACCTCCATAGGCGAAGGGAGGATCAAGGGCGCCAGGAATCTCTCCTCCACCGTCGCACCTCGGGTCGCTCCCCACCAAGCCAGGAGCATGAGCCCAAGGAAGCCCAAGGTCAGTCCGAGCGAATTCGCGTGGGAGAGCTGGCGGCGGACTCGCAGGTCCGCAAGCCGGATGACTCCTGTCACCACCAGCACGAACGCGGCTGCGAAGATGAGGAAGTAGATCATGATGGCGAATGGACGCCCCGAAAGGCGTCCATCACGAAGAATGGAAAACTAATCCTTCTCAAGCGGAAACACCTTCACTTCCACCCGCCGATTCTTCTTATTGTGCTCCGGATTGCTCGGATCGGTGCAGTTGGGGAGAGGATTATCCCAACCGTTGCCAATCACTTTGAACTTGTTGGGGTCGAAGTTGTATTTCGCAATGATGGACTTCCGCACCGAGTCAGCACGGTCATAGGAGAGCTGCCTGACCAAGTCGGCCGGAACCACGCCCTTGCGGCTGGAATCGGTGTTCCCTTCCACGACGATATAGGCGTTGCCGAAAGTGCCCGCGAGACGGCCGATTTCCTCAAGGGTGGCGGGAATGGTGCTATCGTACTTCGAGTCCAGTACGGCCTTGTTGGGTTCAAAGGAGATGATGACGGCCTTGGTCAAGATCTGGCCCACCTCGGCTTCCGCATTCTTAAACAGAGCGCCAGGTTTGAAGGTGGGCTGGGAAAGATCGCGCGCCTCTTTGTACTCCTCTGACATCTTGGAGAGGATCCCAGCAGCTTTCACTTTTCCGGGAGGCACCGGGGCATCGATCGCTCCAAGCGACTTGTAAATCGTGGAGGCACGATTCCACACGGTTTCAAAATTCGCCGGGTTGAAGGGATCGAGGAAGAAATTGGCGTTCTCGCGATAGTTCGTGAGGTGGGCGTCGCCTTCCACAATACCCCCATCCTTGCCGATCATATTCTGGCAGTCCTCCACGGGCAGTTTATAGGCAGCCGCGAGCAGTTTGGCGGCATTCAAGGGGTCCTTGCGGACGAGATCCATTCCCTCAAACACACCCCGCACCAATCCGGATACGACGGCAGGATTGTCGCGGAAGAAGTCGTTACGAACAGCCCACACGTCCGCGATCAGGTGGTTGGCGCTCGCGGTACTGACCACCAAACGCGTTCCGGCGACGCCTTCCGACACGGTATAGATGTCGGGCGACCAGCCCACGAAAGCATCAAAGCTCTTATCCTGGACGAAGATCTTGGCTGCGGCCGGGGCATCGGAAGCCCACTTAAAATCCACCTCCGCCGGGTCAATACCCGCATCAATCAGCAGAGACATGATGAAGTAATGGCTGGGGGAGTTCTGTGCCAGCACGACTTTCTTCCGTTTGCCCGACTTCATCTTGAAATCGTTGATCGAACGTATCTCGCCACGGGCCACCACACCGTCCCCACCTGAGGACCAGTCAACCTGTTGGCAGATGACTGGAACGGTGCGAGAATCCTTGACCAATTCCGGCGCAAACAGCGCCATCATATCAAGGGTGCCCCATAAGACGTGGCTCTGACCGCTGGCGAACAGGTCTCTGGCCTTGACCGGGTCATCCACAATGGATAGCTGCAGATAGAAGCCGTACTTTTTGTAGAAAAGGCTCCCCTCATTCGCTGCCATACCGTTGTTGGCCACAATGATCGGGGCCCATCCCGGCCAGATATTGATCGGGAACTGAACCACCAGTTTGCCATCCTTCGTCGGTTTGGCGTAATCGCTGACCCCAGCCACCGCTGGAATCGTGGAACCGTCCACGAGCGAGGCGGTATTCGTCCCTGCCAGGAGCTTGCTGGTGACGTCGGCCATCGACGGCTGCGGGGCAGTCTGTGCCGGCTGTGCAGGGGGAGGTTTTGCGGCATCCAACTGCTTCTTGATCTCAGTTGGGTTCACTGAGCGATTCGCACTCTGAGCGGGAGGCATGACCTTATCTTTCCACCGCCAGACGCCGAATCCGACCATGCCAAGGAGCAGGATTGTTAGAACCAGTTTTCCACGCGCTGTCATAATATTCCTTCTACTTTAGTTTGCACTCGAAACACACCCCGTCGCTTCTGTCCAAGAGCGGCCAAGAAAGGGCTCGTCAGGATGCCCAGCTCACTCGGCGATCTTCTGCCGTTCCACGGGTTTCGCTGTTGGCTGAGCCCCGGCCGCGACCTCTGGCTGAACCATGCCCATCTTCTTCTTGTATTCCTCGAAGAGCACCTTGCCCCGCATCTTCCGGGCTTCCTGCTGCCGGGAGATCCCCGAGCCCATTTCCTTAGCAAGATCGAGAGTGGCTCGCATCTGACCTTCCCCGGCCGCGGCGGACTGCCGCAGCTGCTGCATCGATTGAGCCATCTCGCCTCCCATCATCCCCTGGAGTTCGGTGATGGAGCTCTTCATCATCCCCGCGAGATTCTCGAGAGAGCGACCGATCGCCACCTTGGCCTTGGTGGCCTCGAAGTCGCGCTGGAACCGCTGGATCTGCCTCAGGCTCTCGGCAATAATGCTGGTGTTCTGCTGGTAGAGCTCTTCCAAGCTCTGCAACTGGACCTGATTCTCCTTCAGGTCCTGCTCGAGGGTGGCCAATTCCTCGGCGTAATGAGCCCCATTGCCCTCATCATTGGCGGCGACTGCTGCCTGCAACAGACTCTGCATCTCGTCCCGCTGCCGTTCCTGTCGTCGCACCTGGTCTTTCAGCAAAGCGATCTGGCCCGCGAGTTGGCCATTCGCGTAGTGCGCTTTGTCGGCTTTTGCCTTGGAGTCACGTATGCCCCGCTCCACGACGGCTTCGTTGATGGCGTCGGTTTCGGTTGCCTTTTCGGCCATCAGTCCCATCCAGATGAATATGCGTTTGATCGCTCGGAACATAGGTATGCCTTTGGGGTTAGTTCTTTCGGGGTGGTTCTTCTTCTTCCAGGAGAATCTTTCGCTGCAGAATGTACTCCAGTTGGGTATTCAGCTGCTGTTCGTCCGAAGCACCGAGAACCGTCGCTCCCAGACGCTTCACGGGAGCAAACACGTTCGCGTTGACATCGAAGGCGACGAAATGAACCGAAATCGCCTGCCCCTTTTCCCGGGCTCGGGTCAGCAATCCAGGCATCGTTTGCGCCGGGTCGGGACCGATGGTGTTCATGCCGTCGGTGATCACCAACACGTGTTTCCGTGCCATCGGCGACTCCAGAACCTTGGCTCCCGCCGTCTCCAGGGCAGTCCCGAGCGGCGTGCCGTCTTTGGGCGACGAGAAAGCGCGGGCGAACTTACGCATGGCGCCAGCCTGAAATGGGCCCCAAGGAACCGCAAACTTCGCTCCTTTGCCCTCAAACACCACCAACCCGGCGTTCACCGGATGGGGGCTATCCGGAGGCGCATTGGTAATATAGGCCTCGATCTGCTTGGTAATGGACTCCAGAGCGCGGTTGGCAATTCGGTACTTCGGAGAGGTACCGCCCGCCCCGTCTTTCACGGAATCAGCCATGCTGCCTGAGGTGTCGTAGACGATCGCCAACGCGACACCCTCCTGGGCAAAGCAAGCCGAGACAAGGATCGCCCCCACGACAATCCCCAAAACGCCACGAACCGCAACCGACATCAGAGTTTTCATTGTTCGCCCGAAGCTGGCTCTCGTTCCGCGCTGGCAAGTTGTAACATCATAAACAACAGGGACCAACAGTGTCAATCGTATCCACGCCACGCACTTTGACCGCCAAGCCAACTCGCATCAGTATCGAGGCTGGGAGAGGTTTTGGCATCTACAAAAGCGGCAAGGTTTTGTAACAAGACCAGGGTCAGCCCAAGCAACGATCGGGGAAGAAACCCAACAGCCCGCAGAATCCTGCAAATAATCATCGACACCTTTCCTCGGCTGTACTATTCACATCCCGATTCCGGTCACGATTCGGCTTTGCTGTGCCGTCAAAGCCGATGCGCGCTGGCGAGGGCGACTGTCTCGACCTACTCGACTCCACCTGGACGAATCCGGGGGTGGCGTGCCAACGCATCTGGCTGGGAATGTAAACTGCTCGTAACAGAAGTAACCATTATGGGCCTCATTCAAGATACCCTAGAGATCGTCCGTAAACGTAACCCCGCCGAACCAGAATTCATGGAGGCGGTCACCGAAGTATTGGAATCCATCGAACCAGCCATCGAACGGTACAAGAAGTATCGCGACGGCAATATCCTCGAACGCATTGTAGAACCAGAGCGTTTGATCATGTTCCGCGTCCCCTGGCAGGACGATAAGGGGCGGTTCCAGGTGAACCGCGGTTTCCGTATCCAGATGAACAGCGCCATCGGGCCTTACAAGGGCGGGTTGCGCTTTCATCCCACCGTGAACGCCAGCATCCTGAAGTTCCTTGCCTTCGAACAGGTCTTCAAGAATTCCCTGACCACGCTCCCCATGGGCGGCGGCAAGGGCGGGTCCGACTTCGATCCCAAGGGCAAGTCCGACGGCGAAGTCATGCGCTTCTGCCAGTCGTTCATGACTGAACTCTTCCGCCATGTGGGCCCGGATACCGATGTGCCGGCGGGGGACATCGGAGTGGGCGGCCGTGAGATCGGCTTCCTCTTCGGCCAATACAAGCGCCTGGCCAACGAGTTCACCGGCGTGCTCACCGGCAAAGGCCTGAAGTGGGGTGGTTCGCTGATCCGTCCGGAAGCTACCGGCTATGGTTGCGTCTACTTCGCCCAGGAAATGCTCAAGACCCGCGGCGAAGGCATCGAAGGCAAAGTCTGCGCCGTCTCCGGCTCCGGCAACGCCGC
Source organism: uncultured Verrucomicrobiota bacterium (assembly GCA_964411985.1). Classification (GTDB taxonomy): domain Bacteria; phylum Verrucomicrobiota; class Verrucomicrobiia; order Limisphaerales; family J093; genus CAYPNF01. The sequence goes on along the minus strand of CAYPNF010000002.1, from coordinate 286,032 downwards.
CCAGTACACCGTCGAGAAACTCCTCCAACTCGGCGCCAAAGTCATCACCATGTCCGATTCCAACGGTTTCTTCCGCGATAAGGACGGCATGAACCAGGAGAAACTGGATTTCGTCATGGACCTCAAGAACGTCCGCCGCGGCCGCATCAAAGAGTATGCGGACAAGTTCGGCGCGGAGTACTTCCCGGATATGCGCCCGTGGGGTGTCCGTTGCGATTGCGCCTTCCCCTGCGCAACCCAGAACGAGATCAACGCGGAAGACGCCAAGATGCTCCTGGATCACGGCTGCAAGCTGGTTTCCGAAGCGGCGAACATGCCGTCCGAACCCGCCGCCATCGATCAGTACCTCGCCAAGGGTATCCTCTACGGACCCGGCAAGGCGGCGAATGCCGGTGGTGTCGCGACCTCCGGACTCGAGATGACCCAAAATTCCATGCGGCTCCCCTGGACTCGCGAGGAAGTCGACAAGCGCCTCCTGCATATCATGGTCACCATCCACAAGAATGCGTTCGAGACCGCACAGGAATACGGCAAACCGAGCAACTACGTGGTCGGCGCCAACATCGCTGGCTTCGTCAAGGTAGCCGACGCCATGCTCGACCAAGGTTTGGTCTAGTCACGCCTGGAGAAGCCCCTCAGGTTCCTTTCCACAGCGGGAATCGGCCTCAAGCCGGTTCCCGCTTCTGTTTTGGAAAAGAGGGTAGAACGCCGGAATCGTACTTCCGCGAAGCCCGCAATCTGCGACAGCTTTTGGAACGTGGTGCGGAATTCGACGAAACACCAGTTTTCCCCACCATGGGCACGAGGGAGGAAAGCGGCACCTGGGGGCGCTCGCACTCCAAAACCTGGCGAACTTCCCTGGGAACCGCTCAATTCCCTCGCCATGCGTTGAGACTCGGCCTATCAAGAAGGCCACTCAGATGAATCAGGATTCGAATCATCAGCCGAAATCGTCAAGACCATGGCAGAGGAAAAGAGGGCTATGGGTCCTCCTTCTTCTCACTTCCCTCACCGCCACGGGAGCCGCTCTCAGTTCGGAGTTGCTCCGCGACCCGCGTTTTCAGCAAGGCTTTATCTTGCTCGAACCCAAGCCCGGAAAGCGCGTCCCCTACGGAGAACTAGCCACAGTCAAGTCGGGTGACAAACCAGCCTGGGACCTGGCACAATGGTCGAGCAAGTTCCCGCTGGACGACTCGGCAGCTCCTCCTCAGCCCATGGACCTCATCGTCTGGGGCAATAAGGCGAAATCCGTCACCATCGGAAAACCCGGCAGTGCTGAAGGAGACGTTTCCCTTCGGGTGATCGCGGACACCGAATACGGCACCAAGGCGCGCGCCTCCATCGAAGAACCATGGGTTCACCTCCTCCTCCAACAGGAGTTCGACCACGCCCCCAAGCTGTCTGAACTTGAATCGCTGCGTTTCCATGCCGAGGCCCGCCTGCTCCGGTCCACCTTGGTCCGCACCAACGACCACAACCCCGCCCTCCACGCCGCGCAGTATCTGATCTATTTCTCGGTGGGCAATCGGAATCGCCAGTCTCCCGGCTACGGGCAAGGTTACTGGTTTGGGATTCCCGTATACGACAACCGCACCCGGGTGATTCCCTCTTACGAAGCCAAGGACTTTGGCGGAACGTCTCTCTTCATCTTCACGCTCTCCTCCGACACCTTCTCGAAGGAGAGCACGCATGACGGAACCTGGGTCACGTTTGAAAAGGATCTCCTACCCTTGATGCGCCAGGGCCTGGAGCACGGCTGGGCCCGAGGTTTCATGCCTGGCTCGCGCAGCTTCTCCGATTACCAACCCACGAGCATCTACATCGGTTGGGAAGTGCCTGGTGTCTTCGACGTCGAGGTGCAGTTGCGGAACTTGAGCGTGCAGTGTCTGCCCCAACCGAAGGGACAGTGAGGCTCGCTCGAAGCCCATTTGGACACCACCACAGGCAAGAACACCCAGGGCTATTATCGGATCCGCCTAGTGGAGTAGCGGCACTCCCCTTCCCCGCTCACGGCCCAGCTCAAAGCCGCGAGCCGAAGGAAGGCCTTCATACCCAATCCAACATGCTTGAAACCGTCGCGACGGTTTCAAGCACTCCCTAAATGAGCTCCCGATAGACGTCCGGATGCGGACGGGAGATGACGACCGAGCACACGAGTGTGCCCGCCTCGCTGATGATGCGTTTACCGGCGGAGATCGCAGAGTTCACCGATCCCACGTCTCCCGTCATGGTGCAAAAGGCTTTCCCACCCAGCGCCATCGCAAGGCGAATTTCGAGTAGCGTGACCTGCGCGGATTTTGCCGCCGCATCCGCGGCCACGATGAGAGTGGCTATATTGAATGACTCCAGCACACCCAGCGCTCCGTTAGGCTCCACAGGCTGGGTTCTGCCCAACGCGGCAAACACCTCGGGATGCACGTTGGCGATGACGAGTTGATCGATCAGGAAGCCGTGGGCCGCCTCTGCGCCCGCGTCGATGGCGCTTTTCACCGCCGCAGCGTCGCCTCCAATCAACACCATAAACTTGCCTGAGCAGATCGAGCGGCTGAGCAACAACCGCACATTCCCCGCCTTGAGCATTGTGTCGGCCACCAGGAAACCGGCGGCTACGCTGGACAACTCCACCAATCCGATCGACTTCTCGTTCATAAAACCTCTAGTACAATCCGGTCACTCACACTTACCACCCGCGCCTTCGCCGGCGCATGCAGAGACGCTCCCAGTGCTTGAGGAGCCGGAGCGGCAATCATCTGGCCTGCCGACACCACCTCGCCTGGCTTCACTGCGGCTTGTGCGGGGGCGCCAGCGTGTTGTTTCAAAGGGAGCACCAACTGGCCTGGCCGCAAGCCAATCTCTCGGTAGGGGGCGGGATGATTCAGATGCTCAACGTCCAGGCGTTTCATGAGCGTTCTGATAGGCACCCGACGGCCTTCCCGCATTGGATGGACCTTCACCTCGGTCTTGCCCTTCCATTGGATCTGCTCCTTGCGCAGGTAGGCTTTCCCCTGGTCACAGGCTTCCTTGGGGAAAAGCTGTTCGGGACAGGCGAAAAGGGTGCAGAGCCCACAGGAACAACAGAGCGCGGCCCACTGGTTCCAAACCGCCTCGCCGGTGGCGGTAAAGCCCAGACTGCGCATGACCTGGTGAGGCTCCACGGAGTAGCCTAGGAGAAATCGCGGACAGTACTCCGTACAATACCGGCACTGGTCACACGCGGACTTGCCGATCCGATTCTGTGACTGAGCGGGAGTCAGCTTCCTCTGAATCACGGGATGGCTCCGCGGCAACACTACCACTCCGGTAGCGGTCTTGGTCACCGGCAGATCCAGATTCTCCGTGGTTTCCCCCATCATCAAGCCGCCCAGGCAAAGCACCGGCTCCTCGGTCGCGAACCCGCCCAGCTTCCCGATTATATCGCGATAAGTTACTCCCAAGGGCACGGTTACGGTAGCTGGCTCTTTCACCGCCCCGGCGATCGTCAGGGTCTTCGTGGTCACCGGTCGGCCCTGGGCCGCTTCCGCGATGTTCACCAGGGTCTCCACGTTGTTCACCACTACCCCGACGTGAATCGGCAGTCCCGCTGGCGGAATCAGCCGTTCCGTGACCGAATAGACCAAATCATATTCATCCCCCGCAGGGTAATAGTCGCCCAGCAAAAACACCTCCACACGCGATCCTTTCACTGCGCCCTGCATGACCTCCACTGCGTGTTTATTCTTCGCCTTGATCCCCACGACACCGCGCTGTGCGCCAACAGCTTCCATGGACAACTCCAAGCCCCGGACCAGGCTAGCGGCGTTCCTTTCCATCACCACCGCGTCCTTGTGCAGCAGGGGCTCACACTCCGCACCGTTGGCGATAACGGTGTCGGCCTTGGCGTTCAGTTTTACGTGCGTCGGAAAACCGCCGCCCCCGGCGCCTACCACTCCAGCGGCACGAACTTGTTCAGCCAGATTCATGATGCGGCTAATCTGATCGAACCCACTATAAACGCAAACTCAATTCTCGGATGCGCAAGCCAGCGGGCAGGGTGCCGTAGGTTGCCTAACCTGCTGTTTCGCGGGTTGCCTAACCCGCGTGGTGTGCAAATGCGGGAGGTCTGCCTACTGGGCCGTCGATCTGCCCGCCGAAGCCTTGGCGGAGGGAGGCGATAGGGTAGATGAGGCTGTCTACGGTACCCAGAAGAAGCCACTCCTCCCTTCCACAGATCTGCGACAATCCTGAACTTGAGTGCAAACTCCACGGGACGCTTTTGGCCGTCGCGCATATCAAAAAGCCCAAAGGCCATCTCGTAGGAACCGCCGGGAAGATCATCTGCCTCGGTGAATTGGGCCTGGTGAGGAATACCCGCGGTGCCCAGGAAGGCAACCCCTAGGGCTTTGGCTTCCGCAATAGCTTGGTCCATGGAGGTCTCCAGGACCCGATAGTCTACGATGGAAAAACATCCTTGAATTAGGCTGCAAAGACCGCGTCTTGTCCCGTTTGCTTTGCTCTGCGGCGCACCCGTTCCGTGGGGAGGTGGCAAGAATCGTGTATGGTGATTGCAGTGTTCGCAAAGGTCGGTTAGTGTCATCGTTGTTCGGCAAACGACCGCGTCACCGATCAGTAAACCGTCAAAACCAAAAGGCCAATCGATATGGGAGACAAGTCACCTAAGTCCGTACACAAGCAGGCAGCACAGAAGCAGGTCAAAGCCAACGCCGCCGCCCAACAGAAGAAACAAGCCACCGCTGCAAAGCAAGTTACCGGTAAGAAATAGGAGAACCTCCAGCTCCTGACCCTTTAGACCGAAGGCTTCGAGGATCGAGGCTGGTTTTTGTTGAGAGGATCCTCTGCTCATACGCAAGGGGTGTTGGTATGTTTTGCCCGGTGCAGCATGAGTGAAGATGAAAGCGCGTAGAAGAAGATCGTGGGAAGAAACGGCCTTGATCCTTGCCGAAACCGTCGCTGACTGCCGGTCCCAAGACCCTTATGTGCAAGTGGGGGCTTGTGCAGTGCTGCAGGACAATTCCGTAAGGCTCGGATACAACGGTCCCCCACCCGGAATCGAGATCGACTGGTCGGAAAGAGAGGCGAGAGGAGCCAGGGTCATCCACGCCGAGGTCAACGCACTCCGTTCCGTGGCACCAGGCGAGTGCCGATTCCTGGCAGTGACCTTGCTCCCATGCCGGCACTGCATGACTTTCATTGCGTCCAAGGGGATCGGGCGAATCATCTATCGTGACATCTATGAGCGCGACCAGCTGGCTTTCGAGCTCGCCAAGGAGTTTCGGATCAAACTGGTCCAGATCCGCCGTGCCCTGCGAGGCAAGCCTGAAAAGCGCTTGAGGCAAGAAGGGTAGGATCGTAGGCCCCCAATCCCTCCCGGTGGGCTCGCCGCACGAAAACCAGGAAGACCACAGGCGTGGAGGTGTGCGGACGCACACTCAGGGTGCGACGGTGGGACGCCCGGGAATCCTCGCGGGTTCAAAGTCGGTTTCACTCACCCAGCCAGCCTTGAGCTTCTCACCGCGTGCGGTGCGTTCGTAGAAGCCCGCGTGGCCCGGGCTGGCGTGAGGGTATTGATCGAAAACCTCGCCCTGCCCCAGCAGACGCGGATCGCCTTGTCGCGTTAGTTCCTCAAAAAGTGCGCTCTTCAATAGGCTGCGCGTGGATGCGGAGGAGGAGGCCTGCGCAAGGTTGCGCAGGCAGTCGGTGTCGCTCCGCAAATCGAAAAGCTCTTCCCCGGGCCTCAGGCCGAAGCAGAGCCCCCAATGCGGGTCAGCGGGATTCTGGCGGCCCGCGGCAAGGATGTGGGTCTTGGTCGCCCCGCCGTCACAGTCGAGGTAGCCGGTCTCCGGGTTCCCCGCCGGCCACCGGGAGGACTCAAAGTTGTGCAGATAAAGCCAGTCTCTTGTCACAATCCCGCGTATGGGATACCCCCAGTCGTGCGGCCGGCCAATGTCGGTTCGCTCTTTGCCAACAAGGACGTGGTCCCGGGCAGGGTTGACCAGGCCGGATCGGTCGGATCGAAATAGCTCCGTGAGGCTCCGGCCAGGCGACTCTGCCATCCCGGTTTCCGCCCAGGTCAGGCCAGCCAACTCAATGAACGTCGGGGCCAAATCGATGAAGCTAACGAAGTCTTCAATCACGCGTCCGGGGCGGGTGATGCCGCGTTTCCACATGGCCGCGAAGGGCACATGGTTGGCCCCCGCGTAAGCGTTGCCTTTCATGCGCGGGAACGGCATCCCGTGATCGGAAGTGACGATGACCAACGTGGTGTCAAGAAGACCCCGCTTCTCCAGCGTGGCCAGCATCCGACCCAGATGCCGGTCGAAGTGCTCGACTTCGAAGGCGTAATCTAGCAGATCGTTGCGCACCGTGTCGTTATCGGGCCAGCAGCCAGGCACCCGGTCGATATCCGCGAGCTTCTTCCCGCCTTTTGCCATGCCGGAGCCGAATTCATAGCCGCGATGAGGCTCAAGCGCACCGTACCAGAAACACCACGGTCGGTCGCGTGGACTTGCATCCAGGAAGTCCTCAAAGTTCCCGGCGTAATCGTTGTCGCTGATCCCGGTGGTGGGTGGCTTGGCTTTGCGCTGGTTGAAGGCGCGACCCGTCATCTGTCGAAGCTGGCCAGCGTTGTTTGTGGCTACGCCAGGCCCCCAGCCTTTCTGCGTGTGGCCCACAAACCACCCCTTCTCCGCCAGCGCTTCGCCCCACCCTTTGAACTCGGGCGGGAAATAGCAGACATGGTTTGCCGCCGCCTTGAGCTGCCAGGGATTGCGCCCGGTAAGAATGCTGGCGCGGGACGGCGCACATTTCGCGTTCGGCGTATAAGCGTTACTGAACAGAATCCCATCCCTCGCCACGCGGTCAAACGCCGGTGTCCGCACCCACTTTGTCCCGTAGGCCCCGCCATGGACGCCCCAGTCATCTGCAATGGTAAACAGTATGTTGGGCGGCCTAGCGGGTAGGGTTTCGGCCGCCAGGCCGTGGAAGGTGGCGACCAGAACCAGAAATCTGCCAACGAATCTCATCATCACTGGAAAAAGAGGAGAACAGGCATACCATCCGGATAGCGAACTGCAATGCCGAAATCGGCACCGAGCACCCCAAGCGCCGGAGCCCGCTGGCACCCGCACCACCCGTGTTCCGACGTCACGGCTGAGACTCACCTTTTTGCGGCACGCGAGGAACAGCCCAGGGGATCAACCTCAGGTAACGCCAGAACTGACCGACGCGGGCGGCCAGAGGCGCTGGAATTGGAGACTGACGCAGCCCACCCGCGTTCGGTCCAGTGACCTCGTTGGGCCGTGACTTATTGTAGTGCCCTGCCATTGATGGTGATGGTTCCGCGCGCTTGGCGAATGCCCGGTTGGAGAACGCCGATCTCCGCCTCGGTCGCCGTCAGATTGAGCGTGCATTGCGCGGGCTTCAACTCGAAGAGTCCAACGGGCACCCAGCGATTTGCTGCTTCGTCATAGAGCTTTCCGGCCAGGTCGATTTTGAGTCCCTTGATGGTTACCTCTCGCACGCCATCTTTCCCTCCCTCCCACGTGAACGGGGCCATGTTGTAAAGCCCATCCTTATCTGCCCCCTTGATGGTCAGGTTCTCAATCTCCGCCTTCACGCGACCGCCTTCTCCTCCCCAGCCAAACTGAATCGGCGCGCCGTTTCGGTGCTGGTCGATGGTTACATTCCGAATGACTACGTCGCGATACACCTTGATTGCATCGTCACCGGTGCTGATGAAGCAGTCTAAGACGGTCGAACCCGCCGCGCCGATGAATCCGTCACTGTTGTTGTTCTGCCCGGGGCGGGTATCGAGCAGGTCGCAGCGCGAAACATGGATCACGGATTTGTTTGCGTAGCCCGAAATGTGGTAGCCCCGCGGGTTTTTCGAGGTCAAGTTTGAGACATGCACGGTGGCATCCGCGAGGACACAGACAGCGCCATACTTCCACTTGTCATTATCGGCCACACCATTGCTCACCGTCCACCGTTCCGACTCCGTGCCAAAGATCACCGAACTTTTTCGGTCGCTACCGACAATGTGCAACGGATGCTCCGGAGTGCGGAAGCCCACACGGAACCCGCCCCGCACAATCACATTCGATTCGATGAGGATGCGTTTCACCTCGATCGGCACTTGCCAAAAGAATTCTTCCTTTCCCTCCGGCATGTTCCCGCTAGATTTGAAGGTGAATGTGCTGGTAGCTGAATCCCAGGTCGTCTCGCCGCTGTAGGCCAGACCCCCTGGAACTTGCGCGGCAGCCAGTTGAGTCAGGATGAGGAGAATGGCGAGGGCCGTCATCGGCGAGGGCATAGGTTACGGAGTTTGGCCCAATCATTTGATTCAGCGAACCATCGGTTGGTATAATGACCTTTCCTCTTCTTCTTCATAAGCCTCTTACGGTGAAATCATTATACGATAACTGCCCGCAAGTTCAAGTGCGAAAAAGAGGCCCCCTTGCGCGGCAGGGCCTGAACGCAGTCGACAAAGGTTGCGACTAAGGCTGCGACGAGGGCATGAACGGGGAGACAGGATGACAGGATCTGCAGGATGGTATGGCTTTATGGCTTCGCCCGCTCCTCATCCTTTCCATTCTGTGCATCCTGTCCGCTTCAACTACCCAAACTTCCTTCGGGCTGTGACCGGCCTGGGAGGCTGCCTCGCTCTCTCCCCGCATGGCATAGTGGTAAGAGCAAAATGAATGCGGAGGGGTAAAGAAAAGAAAGATGGTGCGGATAGCAGGACTTGAACCTGCACGCCTTGCGGCACTACCACCTCAAAGTAGCGTGTCTGCCAATTCCACCATATCCGCACTCGAGGCGACTACTATGTACTAGCCACCGGAAGGTCTGCAAGCGGATTTTGAGGAAAGCGAAAGGACCACAGCTACCTGCGATGCTTGGAGTTGGTTGTCATCAAAGCATAACTGGTTTGGCATCAAGCGAAGCCGTTTCCCTGGTGCCGAGGTACTCCAAATCGTGGGAAAGCGGGTCAAATCCCACTGGCGGTTTCATGGTTGCAGCTGTTGTTAATTCCGCTAGAAAAGCGGCATGCGTAACGCCTTGCCTGTACCGAGCCTCACCCTATCCAGCCTGACATGATGCACCTATCAGGAGCGGGTATTCAGATCTGTTGCACCCCAGATCACGAGAGCATGAGCCGAAAGGCTGCGGACGCGGTCTGCGCTCAGTTACGGGCCAAGCCTGATTCATTGCTGGTGCTGGCCACGGGAACCACCCCCACACGCTGCTATGAACTGCTGGCAGAGGCCGGTGATAGAAGCCCAGGTCTTTTCGCCAACGTGCGGATCCTAAAACTGGACGAATGGGGAGGACTGGAACTTGACGATCCAGCCACTTGCGAAAGCCAGCTGAGACAGCTGCTGCTAAAACCGCTGAGGCTCCGGGAAGATCAGTATTTTGGCTGGGAGAGCCGCCCGACGAATCTCCCGATGGAATGTCAGCGCATTGACCGATGGCTCAAACAAAATGGTCCAGCGGATTTGTCGATTCTTGGTCTGGGTCTGAATGGCCACTTAGGCTTCAACGAACCTGCCGAATTCCTTCAACTTGGTCCCCATGAGGCACAACTCTCCCCCACTTCCCTGAGCCATTCCATGCTGGGTCCGGCCCATACTCGGCCGCAATACGGGCTCACCCTCGGAATGGGAGATCTGCTGGCGTCCCGCAGGGTCTTTCTTTTGGCCACAGGAGCCAGCAAACGGGAACCTCTGCGAACGCTGCTCCGCCAAGAGGTGCGGTGCTCCTTTCCGGCCTCTTTCCTTTGGCTCCACCCGAGTACCACCCTCTTCTGCGATCGTGCGGCCATGCCCGGCGGCGACCAGTCAGAAGCGCCGGTGTAGGCGGGTCGATAGCCCTAGAATGGGAGCAGGACGGGCTCCCCCACCTAGTTTTCCCCCCCGTGTGCTGCCAAACGCCCACCGCCAGGGCACGTGTAATGCTATTAATGGGGTGCATGAACTCATCTATTCCAAGCATTCTCTGCCCCGTTTGCGGGGCCCCAATGATGGTAGTTTCAGCGCAGCCGGCCAAGGGTCGTGAAATTGCGGATTTCAAGTGCACCTGCGGACATCGCGAGAGTCGAACCCTTGCGTATCAGCCAGGCGCATCTGGCGCCTCGGGCGAGTTGGTCCCAGAGGGTTTTCAGGAGCTGGCACAGTAACTTGGCGGTGGTGGCGACTTTGCGAGGCATCACCTATGCCCCGATGCCGAGGTGGGGGCATCGCTCTTTCCTGTGGATTTTCTGGCGCGAGATTCCTAAGTTAACCGCATGCCAGAAAAGTCCTTAAGCGACGTATCGCGGGCGAGCCGCGAGCAATACGAGAAAGGAAGGACCGCGTTTGAGCGGAACAACCTGGACTATGCGGTCCAGATACTGACTTTGGTCCTGGAACAAGAGCCTGGATTCTATGAATGCCGTGAGGCTCTGCGGGCCACTCAATTCAAGAAGGCCGGTGCTGGAGGCGGAGGTTTCTTCAAGAAGATGCTGGGATCCACCAATCCCAAGGTGATGCAAGCCCAAGTAGCGCTGCGGAATCATCCCCTGGAAGCGCTACGTTTGGCCGAGGGCGTTCTCAACAACGATCCACATAACCTCTCGGCTCACAAGGTGATAGCTGATGCGGCCCTTGCCGTCGGCTTTCCCAAGACCGCCGTGCTCTCGCTGGAAATCGCGTTCAAGCAAGCGCCACGCGACCGGGACCTGGCTCTGAAACTGGCGCAGGCCCTTTCCAAAATCGGTGAGGGGGCAAAGGCCGAAAGCCTGATGGCGGAGTTGGTGGCAGCTTTCCCGGACGACTCCGAAATCTACCAGGCCCTCAAAAACGTGTCTGCCGACCGCACACTCTCCGAAGGGGGGTATGGGGCTCTTTCAGGCGGAGAAGGTTCCTACCGGGACATTCTGAAGGACAAGAAAGGAGCCGTGACCCTGGAGCAGGAGAAGCGAGACCATAAGTCTGCGGACCTCTCCGCAAGCCTTTTAGAGGAGTACCTGAGCCGACTGGCGACAGAACCTGACAATACGCGTCTGCTGCGATCCATCGCGGAGCTTTACGCCCAGCAGAAGAACTTCGATGCTGCTTTGGAGTATTATGAGAAGTTGGCAGCCCGAGAGGCCGGCGATTCTTCCTTGGAGCAAGCGGTCTCCGAGACCAAGGTGAAGCGCCTTGAATATGCCATTTCCCAACTGGACAGCAACGCAGAGGATTACGCAGAGCAGCTCCAGGCCCTGGAGAAAGAAAGACAGGAATTTGTGCTGAGCGACTGCAAGCGCCGTCTGGAGCGTTACCCCAGCGACCTCACCCTGCGATTCGAATACGGGCAACTCCTATTTCAGTCAGGACGCATCCAGGAAGCCATCCAAGAGTTGCAGAAAGCGCAGAACAACCCAAGCAAACGGATTCAGTCCCTGTACTACCTCGGCTTGTGCTTTGCCCAACGCCGTATGCATGACCTGGCAGCGCGCACCTTTCAGAACGCCATCAAAGAAAAGGCACTCTTTGACGACGAGAAAAAGGAGCTTCTCTACGCCCTCGGCGTTTCGCTGGATGCCTTGGGCAAGAAGGATGACGCCATCGAGCAGTTCAAACAAATCTACGAGGTCGACGTTGGATACCGGGATGTTTCCGCGCGCGTGGACGCGCACTATGGGAACACGTGAGTTCGGCCAGCCATTCCCCCGACCGTTGCTGCAACTCCGCTCCCTGTTCAGTGCAGGTGAGGGTCGGGTTTGCCTAATGGTCTCGCTCGAGTAGGAAGCGAGCAAGGCCTTCCAGCGCAGTGGCACGCCCCCGGAAGGCCTTCAGCGCACCGTACGCCTTCGCGGTGAGGTCGGCAGCCATCTTCCGGGATTTCTCCATGCCGACAATCGCTGGGTAGGTCGCTTTCTTGGCGGCGGTGTCCTTGCCCGCCGTCTTTCCCAGTTTCTCGCTGGTCTGCGTCACATCCAGGATATCGTCGATAATCTGAAAAGCGAGACCGACGCAGTAGCCAAACTGGGTGAGGGCCTGCAACTGGCCTGGGGTACAATTGGCACTCATTCCACCCAACCTGACTGAGCAGCACAAGAGGGCGGAGGTCTTTCGCTCGTGAATGTACCTCAGTTGCTGTGCGGACACGGTCTTCCCCTCCCCTTCCAGGTCCGCCACCTGCCCGGCGATCAGCTGCAGGGACCCAGCGGCCCGGCTAAGCTCCAGGATTAGGGTGCGATGATTGTATCGCGGGAATTCCTTGGCCTGGGCCAGGATTTCGAAAGCCTGCGTCAGCAAAGCATCGCCCGCGAGGACAGCGATTCCTTCTCCAAACACCTTGTGGTTGGTCAGTTTCCCCCGGCGATAGTCATCGTTGTCCATGGCAGGAAGGTCGTCATGGATGAGGGAATAGGTATGGATACACTCCACCGCACAGGCTGCGGGGAAAGCGTCTTCGGCCACGCCGCCGCACGCAGCGTTCGCCGCGAGGCAAAGCGCAGGACGCATCCGCTTTCCCCCGGCAAAAAGGGAATACCGCATCGCTTTGTGAATGGTGGCGGGTTTAACCCGTTCCTTGGGGAGAAATCGGTCCAGGGCGCAATTCACCTGTTCGGTGCTTTCCGCGATGAAACCGTTGAGATTGAAGAGCGCGGAAGGCGTCCGAGAGCGTCCGGTGGCGAGTTTCGATGCCATAGGTTTATGGCCTTTAGAATCTCTGAAAAGGCCTCTCGATGGCAAGCAGGATTACGGGACGCTTGGGCAAATCGCCCAGCCTAGGCGACTGTCTGGACAGGGCCACCCCCTTTGGGCAGAGCGGCTTTCACTCGCTCGAACTCGTCCCAGACCGCCTGCAAGCCCCCAGCCATGGCCGCTGACAAGTCCCCTTCCCTTGCGCGCCGTTCCTGTTCTTCACAGAGGTGGGCCAAGCGCGAGGCTCCCACCATGCTGGAGCTCCCTCGCACGCGATGGAGCGCTCTGGCAACTCCCTCGGCTTCGTTCCGAGCCAGCGCCTCCGAAGCCGACGTCAAAGAAACGGGGACCTGTTCCAGGTAGAGGCGGACCAAATCCCCCACGACCGCGGCCCCTTCCTCATCCCCGGAGCGAAGGGAATCCAGGACCGCCCAATCCATCGTATGGAAAGTCTCTGGGGCAGGCTGAGGTCGCGGAGCCACCTCCCGGGAGGCTTGTTCGAGTCGCGTCCGCAGTTCCTCGATCTGCATGGGCTTGCTTAGATAGTCATCCATCCCTGCGGCCAGACACGCCTCGCGATCACCCTGCATCGCATTCGCTGTCATGGCGATCATCCGGGGCCGCTGCGTCGACGGGTACCGAGCCACGACCTGGCGGGCGGTCTCTAGGCCGTCCATCTCAGGCATTTGTACGTCGAGCAAGACCACATCGTACTGCTGGCGTTGGAGTGCCTCCAAAGCCTCAAGCCCATTGGCGACCACCTCGGCCCGATACCCAAGCTTGGAGAGCATCATGAGAGCGATCTTCTGGTTCACCGGATGATCTTCTGCCACGAGAATTCGGAGACTGGAGGTCGGGCTCGGTGGGACTGGTTCAGATCTTGGCGGAGCGCTCCCGGGTGCAGCCAAGGGCACCAAAGCGGACAGGAGTGCATCCTGGAGTTGTGAAGGCTTGATTGGCTTGTTGAGTTGCCCGGAGATCCCCAGCGCCGCAGCGTTGGGATCCTTCCACCCCAGCGAAGTCAGCAGGACTACGGGGAGCTGCGCACAGTCACGAACCTTCCGTATCTCCGCCAGGAGGGCCACTCCATCCAGCTCCGGCATCATGACGTCGAGGATAGCCACGTCGAACGGATCACCCTGTTGGACCCAACTCAGTCCTTCCCGAGGAGAGGCGGTATCTCTCGGTTTCATCCCCCAAGAACGGGTTTGGACGGTCAGAATCATGCGATTCGTCGCGTTATCGTCCACGACCAAAACTCTCTTCCCCTCGAGGACAACCGCGTTGGGCTGCGGGTAGGAGACCAGAGGTACAGGGGCAATCCTCGCAGGAATCGTGAACTGGAAATGGCTGCCCTTGCCGGGTTGGCTTTCCACCCAGATCCTCCCGCCCATCAGCTCCACCAATCGCTTGCAGATCGCAAGGCCCAGCCCTGTGCCCCCGTACTTTCTCGTGGTGGAACTGTCTGCTTGGGTGAAAGACTGGAAAAGTCGCTCGATCTGGTCCGGGCGAATGCCGATGCCAGTGTCTCTGACTGAAAAGAGCAGGCAAACCCGTGCATCTGAGGGCGCCATAGGGGGTGTCTCCTCAAGGCAAACCGAAAGGACCACCTCACCCGACTCCGTGAACTTCACCGCGTTGCCCAGCAAGTTCAGCAATACCTGGCGAATTCTTGCAACATCCCCCACCACCACAGCAGGCACACGGGAATCCACCGTGTAGGCCAATTCCACCTTCTTCTCCGCCGCACGTGCCGAGATCAAATCCAGCGCGCTCTCCACACAATCGCGCAACACGAAGGGTTGCTCCTCCAAGTCCATCTTGCCCGCCTCGATCTTGGAAAAATCCAGAATATCGTTGATGAGCCCGAGGAGACTCTCACCGCTGCTCCGCACCGTCTCTGCATAGCTGCGTTGCTGCACACTCAAGTCCGTGTCCAAAAGCAGGCTGGTCATGCCAATCACCCCGTTCATCGGAGTGCGGATTTCATGGCTCATCACTGCCAAGAACGCGCTCTTTGCCCGATTCGCCTCTTCCGCCGCCTCTTTGGCCCGCAGCATTTCCTCCTCGGCCAACTGGCGGGCACGCACATGCCGCCTCATGCGGCCCGCTCCCATACCCAGGCCGGCCATTCCCAGGAACCAAAAGATGCCGTGAGCCAGCACCATGCTGCGACGTACCTCCGCCCCGTTTTCGACGGGAAACCCGGCCGACACACTGATTCCACCCCGAACTTGCCCGACCTTGTATCCCTGCGAGGCATGGCAATACAGGCAGGATTGTTTCGTCACCAGCGGCCTCATCATCCGCACGTAATTCGAGCCCCCGACCGTGAAATTCGTCACATACTCTCCCACGTTCCGCTCAAACGCAGCCAAGGCCTCTGCTTCCCATTCATCTGGCTGGTTCTCCGGACGAATCGGGTTCAGGCTCGTAATATGCCCGCGGGCACCCAGCTTCTGGTCCTGAAGTTCGAACACCTGGCGAGTCATGTACGCTGGATTCATCAGCGTCAACCGCCGCCCGCTTGGCGTGGTAATGTCCCGCTCCGCATGCTTGAGATGCGGATTGGCAGGGGTATTGGTGGAGACCGGCACATAGACCCCACCATGGGACGAGGCCCACTCCCGATACAGCAGATCCTTGGCAAAAAGCGCACGGGTCGTCTCCAATGCCAGGTGCTCCAAGTGGCGTCGATATTGGGATAGATTCCAGGCCAAAGAACCCGCCACCACCAGCGTCCACGCGGCCATCAGCAACACCACGAAGACCTTGTAAGGCTCGCGAGTTGGCGTCGGCGTTGAAATGGCAGGTTGCTTCAAATGCTGAATAGAGCTCGTTTATAGCAGCTAAGGCTCAAGCAGCAAAGTGCTTTTGCAGGGTATATCGGAATCACGATCAGGGTAGTGTAGCCCAAATTGCTAGAGTCTTCCCGTAAGGAAAACCCTCAGGGGCTTAAGTTCTTGCTTGGAAACGTGGGATACCCCTCGCCAAAGGGCACTTTCTTATCTCTCCCCGCGCCCACGGACCATGCGACACGCCCTCGACTGGTATCCGGAGCGAGGACGCCAGCCCCCTACAAAACTGCTCGCCAATAGCAGGGATTTGTGGGAATGATCGATCATAGCCACATGACCACAACAGACCACAACAACACCACCCGTCGTGCCTTCCTCAAAACCTCAGCAAGCATCGCTCTCGTGATGCCTTCCCTCATCCCCGCCACCGTCCTGGGGGCCGAGGGTACGCCCCCTCCAAGCGAGCGAGTGCGAATCGGTTTGCTCGGCTGCGGCGGCATGGGGCGATCCAATCTGAACAACTGTGCCCAGCACAAGGATGTGGTAGTCACCGCAGCCTGCGATGCCTGGAAAGCACGACGGGATTCGGTCGTAGCCCAGTTCAAAGACACCTGTAAGGGATATGCGGATTACCGCGAGATGCTCGCCAGCAAGGAGCTCGATGGAGTGATTGTTGCCACCCCGCCTCATTGGCACACCCTCCAGGCCATCGCCGTCTGCGAGGCAAAGAAGGATCTTTACCTGCAGAAACCGATGACCCTCCACCTGGCGGAGAGCCTGGCGGTGCGCAACGCCGTCAAGAAACACGGCACCATCTCCCAAGTAGGCACCCAGATCCACGCCACCGACAATTACCGACGCGTGGTGGAGTACCTTCGCGCGGGGCTCCTCGGCCGCGTTGGCACCGTACGCACTTTCAATGTCATGAACCAGTCGCCCGACGGTGTAGGGCACGCGCCGAAGTCCGATGTGCCCGCAGGTCTCGACTGGGAGGCCTGGTGCGGTCCCGCAGCGAAATGCCCCTACAACTCGATCCTCGCCACCGATGCCTACTACCACTCCTCCTGGATGGCCTACAGCGGTGGTTGGACTCCGGGAATGGCACCCCATATCATTGATCTGCCGATCTGGGCCCTGGATCTGGGTTACCCCACCATGGTGAGCTCGGCAGGCGGACGCTACGTGCTCCAGGACGATGGCGACGCCTATGACCATCACGAGGTCCTGTGGCAATACCCCAAGACCACGATGACCTGGATGTCCTCCCTGACCAACAGCTATGATTTCCTCATGAAGTCGCAGGATCCGGAGCGTCGGTTGGGCATCTACTTCCACGGGACCAACGGAACTCTTTACGCAAACTACAACATGTACCGGGTTCTGGCCGAAGGAAAACGCATGGAAGGCAAGGAAGCCCCTCCAGCCAGCATTCCGTCCTCGCCTGGCCACGAACGCGAATGGCTCGACTCTATCAAATCACGTAAAGCTACCACTTGCGACGTGAACTATCACCTGCGGGTGGATATCCCGATCGTCCTGAGCCTCCTGTCTCTGAAACTGGGTCGATCCATCCGTTTTGACCCCGCCACGGAATCGATTGTGGGCGACCCCGAAGCGGCCCGCCTGGCCATTCCCGAGTATCGAGCCCCGTGGAAGTTCCCGCGCGAATACCTCAACCCGGCCTGAGGCTGATATCACCATGAGCGCTCAAGGACAAAGCCCCAGCGGCTCCCTACTCGCGTTCGGAGCGATCGCGGTCCTGTTCGCAAGTTCGCTCCTCGCCCAGCCTCTCACGCTGCAGCTGCGGTGGGAACCCACCCGGGCCGTTCTGAATTGGACGGCTCAGGCCGGGAAGACCTACTTCGTCGAATCTTCCGCCGCTCCCACGGGTCCTTGGGCCACCAACACCAGCTTCACAGCCACCAACAGCCTTGCCTCTTGGAGCGACGTCACGGTCGCAGCTCATCCCCAGCGGTTTTACCGGATCCGCGAAGATGCGGGCATCTCGGTCACGAACGCCCTGCTTGCAGCTGATTCACTGGGACAGCGAATCCTGGATTCGTGGGCTGCGATCAGCGCTGATTGCGCCGGAGCCGTCTCCCTGGCCAGCCAACTCCAAGGCAACGTGCAGCTTATCACGACCGGCACCCTGACCGAAACGGCCTCGGGTCCTTCCTACAGCCCCACTCCCACCGACCGCTTGGTTTTGCGGTACACCAACGGCGTGGTCACGACCTACACCATCTCTGCGATGCAGGGTGATTTCTCCAGTGGGGTCAGCGGTTTCCTCCAGAACAGCCACGACTTCCGCTTTCGGGTGGTCACCGGTAACACCCTTGATATGGAATTCGTGTCGATCCTCAATGGATGCAATGCTAACGGCACGGCGCGCGGCAAATTCCAGGAGGCCGGCATCGGCTACGATGCTGATCTCTCGGTAGCCGGCCAATACTGCGGCAACACGGGTGGCGGTTATTCCGACTTCACGGACGACCATACTCTGACCGGCACGATAACCAGCCCGGGTTTCGCTCTCGTGGTCAATCAACGGAGGTACTATTACAGTATCTCCTCTGCACAATCCTTTGCGTCCACGGCCCAGGATTGGTTGAACCAGAAACTCACCTTCGGGAACGACGTTTATCAGTGGTCCAACGTGACCAAAAAGCGGTCCTTCTCGGACCTCCAAACCAAGAACACGCAGCCGACTCATTATGATCCCTCCCAAACCCCCTTGGAATGGGGAGCGACCGGCCAGGTCCTGAAGAACGACGCCGCGTTCGGAGTCTACCAGTATTATTATGACCCCAGCGATGTCTATCTCCGGTTTCTGCTCACTCTGCCCAGCGGGACGGTCGAGCTGGAACGGTACACTCGGCTGTGAAACGGCCCGACAAAATCCGTCTGCGCGCTTGACTCACGCTCGGGGACTGGTAGAAGAGCCGTCTGCTAGGACGCCGGTGTAGCTCAGCGGTAGAGCATTCGATTCGTAATCGAATGGTCACCGGTTCAATCCCGGTCACCGGCTCCAGCCTCAGTAGCAAGGAGTTAGGAAGCGTTCCAGCAGTAGGAAACACCCCCAGAAAAAGTCATGGTGGGCCACTTGTGGGCCACTTGTGGGCCACTTTCTAAGCCCTCCCCTGCCCTGTTTTCCTGCCTTGCCCTCCGGCGCCCCTGGGCGTTTTTTCCCGCCGCACCTGAGCCAGTGGCCTACAGGCTTTCGCCTTGGCCACCCACTACGGACTCCGCTGCCTTAGTTGCTTGTCCTGAAAATACCGGTATAGAAGCAACATTTCGCGGAGGGACCTCTTCTGCCAATCGATAACCTCCTCATCCTTAACGAAATTGCTACCTTCGTACCGCATTATGACCTTATTCCCCTTCGCGATTCTTCCGAGAAGTTCCAAGTGCAGCGTCCCTGAGTCGTCAAGCCGCTCTCGGTAAATGCCCCTTGAGTAGTCTCTCTTCACAGGCTCCTCAGGGGTTAGAACGTGCAAAGTATCATCAATCCTAAACACCAATCGTTGCATCCTGAGTGATCTTTCGCCGCTATAGTCAACCCGCATACGGAGAAATGGCTGTTCCTTCTCACTGAAACCAATGTAGACGTATACTTCATTCTCAAACCACTCACTGCCTTTCGGAAAGATCCAAGTAGCGCCGGTGACTTCATCATTCTCGGTCCTCGCATCTCTGAGTATTGCTTCAGCCTCTATCGTCTCCTGTTCAGAAAGCAACCTCCATGGCTTACTTTGGGGAACTACACTCTCCGTCACCATGCTGCTCGTCATTTTCTTTTCCAGCCGAGCTAACCCGCCGCAAAAATCCATGACATACACCAGAACAATCATGCCGATGAACAAAGCGCCCGCACGTCGCAAGGAACGGAAGACTCTGCGCCGTTTCTCCTTCCAGAAGGGCAGACCACAGTGAGGACACACATTCGCATCGACACTCACATCCTTGCCGCAATGGACGCACGGGCGAAGATGGGGGTTCTCCTGGGAGGCGGGGGCGTCCGCCTGGGGAGGCGTTTCAGCTTCAGGTGTTGCCGTCTCCGAAAGGCGCAAGGTTGTCTCACCCCCGCAGTGCGGGCAGGCCGTTGCTTGGCCAGCGAGACTGGCGTCGAACTCTAAATGTCCTCCGCAATGATCACAGGAACACTTACTTGTCATAACAACATCTTGTTTGATGCTCTACCCCTCCGGCGGCGCCAGGACCACCTTGCAGGTTGGGCAAGCCCTGACGTCGGCTCCCGCTACCGAGTTGCCGCACTCGGGGCAACGATATCGGCGGATCAGGAACGCGGTGGCTAGCACTATCAGCACTGCAAAAAGCCACAGGAATGGAGAGAAGAAGCCTCCCAACACCAGAAGTCCGGCGACGAAATACCCGAGTGTCATCAGGCAGCCGTTGTGAACCTCGATTCTGGCCCCCTGAACCTGAACAAGCGATTCCTTCGCGATTGCGTTCAGCGTGTCGGGGCCTCTCCACCCCTCGGGCCGTCCTTTTGCCCCGGAAACCTCGAGTAGCACTTTTCCACCGCAAGCAGGGCAATCCACGCTGTGTCCGGCCTGAGTGTGCTCAAACTCGGTCTCTGCCCCGCAACCACAGGTGGCCTTGAACTTCATAGGATTCCTCGTTCTTGGGATTGGTCTAAGATTCGCAGACGGGAATCTTGTGTCAAGCTCGGGGGGCCGGCGGAGGCTCGAGACTGCCAGAAAAGAATACCCCCGCCAGTTGCGGCTGACGGGGGTAGTACCCTAACCATATCCCGGTGTTGCCACCCCCCGGGCGGGGTAAACAAAAGGCAATGGGGTCAGATCTATATTTGCGACAGATAGGATCTGAACCGTTTGACCAAACGCTCCTTACGCGGATCAGCCGAAAGTCCTCGCTGGAACCTCCGCACCCCCCTGGGCCGCCGCCTCGAGAAGGCAGCTTCTCCCCCCGGTTGCCCTGGCTCATCACGTGGTACCATCCCCCGCAATCCAAACTCGTAACGGCCTGGCCCGATCTTCCGATCCTGACCTCTCTTTCCACGTATGTCGCACATATGGATCGGACCCCGTTGCCCTTCAAGCCGTCGAAACGCGTTTCAGGCGGTTGGCCGCGACGGGGTAACCTGAGGGCGGCTCCGGGGTCGAGAGCGAATAGGTTCGTTTCATGGCACCTTGATTCCCCTTGGGTTGTTCGGGGCACTTACTGTTTTCTGCTGGCCGACTGCCACGGTTATGGTGGTATAACTAACAGGTACACCGTTCATAGTTTTCTGACGCGCAGCCGTAGCGACCCCGTCAACCTGGAGTGCAGCGTGCGATCCCGGGAAACAAGCTTCCCACATTACATCCTGGGTTCCTGAACGATGAACAAGAGTGGTTGTATTGTTATTGTTCTCATGCTTCACTCGCAACTTATGCGAGCCCACTGGAATGCCATCCAGCTGAACCCATGTAACGTCTGAGGTGAGACGCCCTAATGTCGCCACTGCATGTCTGGGGGCGTCCGGAACTATTCCCATCATGCCGGTAGCGATGAATCCAACGGCGGTCATCGAGACTTCTGGATAGTTATAATGCGAATCCATGATGCATTTCAGCCAATACCAGCCACGATCATTCTTTCCGTAATTATAAAAGGATTCCGGCAAGTAGGTAAACGATTCAAAGTTATACTCTTTCCGGTGGGTCAAATAGTTGCGATGTATTCTATCCAGTAGCGCATCGGCTCGCGCGCCTGGTTCGGCGATGCATTTTGTCGCTTGGAACATGTAGGTTTCTTTGCTCCACTGATTGAATTCGGTAAACCATCGGTCAAGACCTATGCTCCGACCTGAATAATAACAGTTTTCCCCTACGTTCCACCAATCTTTGTCGTAGTGTGCCTTGACATTCTTCGCCTTCTCTTGGTAGGCGTTTGCCTCGAAGGTTTTCCCCATAGCCGTCAACAGTTTTGCGTAAGCGTTATAGGCTGCCCATGTCGATGAGATATTATCTCCGCCCACGCCGAAGCCATGCGCGGATCCTTCGCAGTATGACCCATTGGGGCCTTGAATATCGTTAAAATGTCCCTCGCCAATTCCATCATTATTGTCGTCGAGTCGCTTTATGCATTTGTTCATCGAGGATTCATAGAAGTCCGTCAGAGCGGTGTCTTTTATCCAGCTCTCGTCGCCGGTCCATCGATAGAGGGTATGAGCCTTTTCCACCAATTCAGGCATTCCGGGTATCATACGTATAAACACCGTGTCGCTCTGATAATCTCCGCCGTCGCATGGATATATGCCTCCAGCGAAATTGACCTCCCAAATGGTAAAATATCCCCTTGCTGCTGTTTGCAGTCGCGCGAATGTCTTCCACATAGTCAGAGTTTCATTATTCAGCCCCAACAAGGCAGCGCCTTCGCATTGATGGCATGCATCCCTGATGCAAAAGCATTCTCTGTGGGCATATGCGGCCCTGAAACATGGAATGTTGTTTGATTTTCCTGTTTCAACCCAGCTCAATGCCTTGCTTTTATTCCAATTGAACGCATCAACAAGATACTGACTTGACGATGTAAGGGTTAAATCACTCGTGGCAGAATGCGCCATAGTCGCAAACATGAAAACTGTGGCGAATAGATAAGCGAGTTTGTTCATAAAGGCTTTTGCGCCATCAGCCTCTCATTATTGGGATTGAAAAGGCAATGGGATCAGATCTATTTTTCCGACAGATAGGATCTGAGCCGGTTGACCAAACGTTCCTTACGCGGATCCGCGGGAAGTCCTCGGTGGCACCTCCCCAGCGAGGAGAGCGCAAAGGACAGAGAATTGGGTGTGCACTGCAGTCTGCGGCGTGGTTCTGGTCGAGCGAAAGAACGCAGCGCATTTCGCAGTGGCGGCCCTTTCGGGCACCTTTCCTAGGGCCCCACCAGTTGTACCCGGTAGAAGCGCTTGGGCTGACCGATGGTCGAGAGGAGTTGCCGAAGGACCTGGCCGGTGCCAAGGATGGGTTGACCGACATTGGTCCACGGTCCTTCTTCCAAGTCACTGCTTTGGATCATGTAGCTGCTGCCTGCCTTCGTCGAGAACTCCACCTCCACGGCGGTGTAAATGTTCATGGTGATTTCCTCGACCGACGAGGTTGTCCAGGGCGTGTAGAGAACCTTGTCGCTCACCGCCACCCCTTTGGCGTCGGGATTGTGGGAGCCGCCGGTGCCGCGGTCGTCTGAGGTATCCAGTGGGCCACTGGCATCGCCCCACCACGTATTCTTGGCATCCACTAGGAAACCACTGGTATTGTAGACTCCGAACTTCGTCTGGCCGCTGATCCTGCAGCTGTTGAGCAGAGCCAAAACGCCGCTGGTGGAATAGAGGCCATACTCCCCTCCTTCCAATCGGCAATTATTGAGCCTCAGTGAGCCTCCACGTTGATAGATAGCCCGCGAACTTTCGGTGTAGGGTTTGCCAGGATTGAGGAAAGAGCAATCAGATGCCTCCACTGTGCCATCCCAGAGCGCGATCAATCCGCCCCCCTCCGAGCTCCAGTAAGTGTTCAGGTACCCACCATAACGGAGAGTCGTGGAGCTAAGGTTGGCGGCCCCCCCGTTCTTGACCGTCAAGGAGGCCCAGTCGGCGTAGCCGCTATCCAATGGCGCCGTTTTGTTCCCGTCGTTATTGGTATCTCCTCCAGCGGTGTCATCGCGCAGGCTAGTCATCACCACGGGTTGCGCGGAAGTGCCCAGGGTTTCAAAGCGCCCCTCAACGGTCCACATTCGGCCTTCCACCGGAGAGGTTTCTGCGAACTTGATCACATTGCCACCCGCCACCCGTACCGTGACTTGTGGAGGAATCCGGACGCTGGGACTAACAATGTAGGGGATTCCCGCAGTGTCCAGCACGGTGTCGAAATCAAACTGGGTAGGCAGCCGGATGCCATTGAATCCGCAGTTGGTAGCACTGTTGCCTCGGAAGGCTGGAAAGGCCGAGGTAGCGTTGCCCGTCACGTTGAAGGCGAACACGGATGCCGAATCGACCAGGTTGCTCTCCACCACCGAACCGGAGTTCGAGAATCGGACCCCGTGACCGCTATCCCCAGCGTAGATTCCGCCACACTTCCAGATCACATTGTTGGCGATCCGAGGGGAGGCTTGGTTCACGCTGATGGCACCTCCTCCGTAGTGATTCCAGTTCGCGTTCATGTAGCCAGCGTAGAATAGATCGCAGTAGGAGACCTCCCCGGCACTCTCGGGCTCAAAGTAGAGGCAATTCCAGTCGCCCGGTGCGGCCGCCACTTGCGCGGTGGCCGGATGCACGGCCGCGCGGCTCTGTGCATCGTTTACGGAGGTGAACCGGATGGTTTGTCCCGGTGTTCCCACAGCCTGGAGTCGGCCTAGGATTCGCATGCCGCATTTGTAGGAGTTATTCTGCTCATAGGAAAACATCATCAAAACCCCAGCATCGAGGGTCAAAACCGCATTGGTGGGGACCACCAGCCAGTCATAGACCACGTACGGCAACTCATAATTTGGCAGTCGCAGAGTGCCCACATCGCCTGTCAGGCAAATCGCGTTGTATCCATTTCCAACCGCAGTCGTTCCGGTAAATTCAGGGATGGCGTTCAGTCCATTCTGCTCAAATCCGATGGCGGCTCCACCACTGTTGAGGATCGAGCAGTGAAGGATCTTAGCGTTGCTATTGCCAAAACTGAACCCGCGCCCCTGACTGGCCTCAACCGTGACGTTCTCCAGTCGGGGGGAGGAATCCTTGATGTAAAAAGCCGTCGCCGGATGCCACCCCTGCCAGCCTTGGGTGATGTGGCCAGCTGCCCGCACAAGCGTGTGGTTCCAGGCGCCCGTGCCACCTTCTTGAAAACGGATTCCGCTCCAAGAACCAGCCACAGCGGTGGTGTTGGTTCCATCCTGGTTCGTATCGCCCGCCAGGCTGTCGTCATACTCGCTGGTGAAGGTCACGGGTGCGCTGCTGCTGCCCTTGCAGTTCATTTGCCCAAGGACCACCACCGCGCCGCCATCCCGACCGTAGCCGACCTTGCAGAGCACCCCGGCTTCCACATCCAGCACCCCTGGTTTGTCCACCACCAGGTTTCCATCCCATCCTTGCAGGTAGTAAGGCAGCTCGTTGGCCGCCAGCGTGACCTGCCCGCTCAGGGTGCCATTGCCCACAAAGACCGCATCCCAGTGATTCCCTGTGCCAGTGTTGCCCCGGAAGATGGGGGCGGCATTCGTCCAGAAACCCTGCCAGGCGATGGCATGCAGGACCGATTGCTCAATGCGGCAGTTTTCTACCACCGGAGAGGCGGCCCTGGTGACCGAAACGCCATGTCCATTGGAGCGCCGAATCGTCGTGTGTCTGATGGCGGGAGAAGAGTTCTGGGCATAAACTGCGGCTCCCGGATGCCACCCTTGCCAGCCGGTGGTCTGGTGGCCCGAATCTTCCAGGATTGCATGCTGTACCGTGCCCTGGCTGCCATCCATGAATCGGAGTCCGCTCCATGAACCCTCCCCTTCGTTACGCTTCAGCAAGATGGGCTTTTCCACCGTTCCCAGCACCTGCAGGGTGCCCAAGACCTCGATAGCACCACCGTCCCTGCTGGCTGGCAAAGAGACGACCGTCCCCGCCTCAATGGTCAGCGATCCGCCACTCTCCACCACCACGTTCCAATCATACCCCTCCACCACGTAGGGGCTGCCGGAGGCC
Organism: uncultured Verrucomicrobiota bacterium; assembly: GCA_964411985.1. GTDB lineage: Bacteria > Verrucomicrobiota > Verrucomicrobiia > Limisphaerales > J093 > CAYPNF01. The sequence continues at coordinate 260,863 of CAYPNF010000002.1, read as the reverse complement.
GCCCAAGTCACGGCCCCAGCAATCTTTACCGGAACCAGACTGTAGCCACCCTGACCATCGGGAACCCGATTGACATAGGTCTGCCCCAACAGTCGGCTACCCATGACCAGGCAGGCCAGAGCACACAAGAGTTTCTGGTTTCTCCCGCTTCGGCGGCCAGAGGGGTAGGAATATGGCATACAGTGTATTGAATTCACGAGGTTATTCTGAGTCCGACTGACAACCGCGCCCGTCCTGGAAATGCACGACACGGGTGCGAGAGGGTTTTCCCATCAATCACGACTCGTATTCAGACATATCGGCAGATCTGGACAGAAGTTCACCGCTTTTTCACGAATGCCAACACGAGACAAGGAACGCCCTCTCTTCTGCTGGTTTCGAGGGAGCGATGATCGTTTTGGCCGCGCTCTGCATCCTCATGCATCCCACGTAGAGACTCGCATGAGGAATCAGGCACGTTGTCCCTCTCGGCGGGGGTCCTGCCAAACCAGGCTGCTCCGCCGAGCGGTGAGTCACGGGCATGGTTTGGCGAGACTGCCAAAAAGCACCTCGGCCGACACCTACGGCCCGTGGTGCAGCCTTTATTGACAGCGCCCGTGGAGTGGCATGAAGGGCGTATGGTCCTTGGATCACTGCGTGGGTTGGACCCACACGGCTCGGTAAAAGCGGTTCGCCCCCAGGAGCCCGTCAGGGTCAACCCAGGTTTGGCCTGCTCCAAGAGGTTTCAGGGTTACCCAGCGGTTGTCGCCTCCCAGATCGCTTAGGACTTGGACGACGTAGTTGACCCCTTGCCCACCCTGAAGCTTCATTTCCGCACTACCGCCGTTGATCGACAAGGGGTGCAGCGCGAAGGAAGCAATGGTTATCGTCGGGAAAAGGAACTCAGTTCGTTCTCTTCTTCTCCGCATCGATCTTGGCCTTCGCGGTTGCGGCCTCGGCTTCTGCTTTCTTCTTATCAGCATCGAGTTGGGCCTGGGTGGTAAGAAAGGCAGTAGGGTCAGATCTATATTTGCGACAGCTAGGATCTGAACCGTTTGACCAAACGCTCCTTACGCGGATCAGCCGAAAGTCCTCGCTGGAACCTCCGCAACCCTGGGCCGCCGCCTCGAGAAGACAGCTCCGCCCGCCGCTTGCCCCGGCTCATCACGTGGTACCATCCCCCAGGTATCAAAACTCGCAACGGCCTGGCTATATCTTCCGATCCTGACCTATCTTTCCACATGTGTCGCAAATCTGGATCTGACCCTATTGCCCCATTCTCGCCGTTCTGGACATGGTGCAGAACCTTCATGTCGTGAGTCTTTCTGGTGCCTATACGCATCCATCGACTATGCTCTGGTCCCTGTTGTCTATTCGCCATCAATTCCGCTCTGCCCGGTCGGGCTCAGGTCCCAGATGAAAGTCTTACCTGCTGAAGTGTGAACACTCTGCGGTCTGGCTGCATTCCCTGAGTCCAGTGTCAACAGTGCAGATGTGCTCTGTCAGCCAGACGGAAACCATCTCCTTCAGCTTGAAGAGGAGAATGGTGGACTCGCCTTTCTCCTCAAACTCAGCTACCAATCGGCCGAAAGCGCTGAGGAACTCGCGGTGAGCGAGCTTGTTGTGGCCGCGAGTGGGACAACCGCACTGATCCATGAGACGTTCTTCGTTGCGAAAGTGGTTCTGGGTATACTCGCCAAGGTACTTCAACATCGCCCGCATTTCGTCCCGTCCAGCACCGCTCTTGCAGGCTCGATGGAGGTCGTTGATTCGCTCGATCAGCTCACGGTGTTCTGCGTCGACGCTGTCCACTCCTGTAGACATCTTCTCCGGCACCCACTGAATGAGGGCATCTGTTGCCTGAGGCAGGATGCGGGATTTACCGTTGGAGGGGACCCTCGAGCGGGTGGAGGCGCTACGGGTCCCATACAGGCTGCCTGCGCCCGGCGATCGAGACGGCTCGGCCCTTTGGGCAGAACCGTGAGCCTTGCCGTCCACAAGGAGGGTTAGTTCTTGCACGGAGACTTGGAGGAGCTCGGCTTGCGAGTTGAGTTCCTCGGCGGCGCTCGCGCTTTCCTCAGCGTTGGCAGCGTTGGCTTGCGTGACCTTGTCCATCTCGGCCACTGCCTTGGCGATCTGCTCGACGCCCTGGGTCTGCTCCTGCGAAGCGCTGGCCACCTGGGCTGCCAAGTCGTCTACCTGGCGGGCCTTCTTCACGATCTCCTCCAGGCCCTTGGCCACCTTGGCGCTGATCTCGACGCCGTGGCCGCTTTTCTGTACTGCATCCTCGATCTTGCCTGCAGTCTCCTGGGCCGCCTGGGCACAACGCAGGGCCAAGCTTCGCACCTCCTCAGCCACGACTGCAAATCCCATCCCGGCTTCGCCAGCCCGCGCGGCTTCCACGGCGGCGTTGAGGGCCAGGATGTTGGTCTGAAAAGCGATCTCGTCGATGGTCTTGATGATCTTCGCGATGTCCGCGCTGGAGGCCTTGATGGCGTCCATCGCGACGATCATGTCTCTCATGTCGGCCGATCCGGAATCGCCGGCCGCCCGGGCCTGGTTGGCCAGGTCTTTGGCTTTCAGCGCATTCTCGGTGTTGCGCTTGATCATGCTGGCCATCTCTTCGAGGGAAGAACTGGTCTCCTCGAGCGAGGCCGCCTGCTGGCTTGCGCCTTCAGCGAGCGATTGACTCGCTGAGGAAACCTGCGTTGAAGCCGCCGCAGTTTGGCCCGCACCAGCGGAAAGCGCATCGGCCACAGCTTGAATAGGCTTGGAAGTAGAGCGTGCAAGCCAAACACCCAAAGTCAGAGCGACTGCCAGGCCCAGCAGGCTTCCCGCTAAGGATGCCGATTGAGCCAGGATTGCATCGGCGGCCGAGACCCTCTTGGCCTGCTCCGCCACGGCGAGGTTGATCTCTATGATCTCGTCAAGCAGCGTCGCAGCAACTTTGAAGGACTCCGACGCGATGGTCAGCCCCTGCTGTTTCGCTTTGTCGAAGATCGCTGGATCCTTAGAGCGACAGTACTCCTGAGCGAGGCGTACAAATTCGTCCTGGTCCTTCTTCCAGGCCTGCCATGCTGGCACGAAGAGTTTCCACTTGGATTCCTCCTCTTGGGTCTGAGGAAGCGGTTCATAGATCTTCCAGCCCTTCTCGGCGAGTGTCCAAGCGTCCCGGAGGTGAATCAGTTCGCGTTCCGCGCGCGCTGCGTCCAGCCCTGAGATCAGGAGAGTGCGTTCCGCGGCTTTGATCGCGGTTTGAGCTCCACTGATCTGTTCGAGGCCTTCCACGCTGGGCAACCGAACGTTTGCGACCTCCTGGAGATGCCCGACGAGGCGGTGAACGCCCCAATACCCGACGCTGCCAACGGCGAGGGTAAGGAAGGCCACAGCGACAAATCCGCTGATCAGTTTGGTACCAAGTTTCATTGTTCTCATCTTTCTTTTGTCTTTTGTCACGTAGCGAAGCGGTTCGTGTGAACTCGACTGCGTTGCCACATTCGTCATCGGCTTGGCCTGCAAGATGTAAAGGGGGGAATATCACCCCTGCGAAACGTGGGTAATAGTACTCCTTCAAGGTAGGTTCTGGGGGTAGTGCGGACGCGTGAAAGGGGGGGGCCCAATACCCCCACCTCGTGAATTAGGTGTCACGGCACGATCCAGGTTCAAGGCAACCCGTTTCAAGGGATGCATTGCACTGAGGGCTTAAGTGTTGCGCATAGGCGTGCCCCCATGGAAGGCAGTGCTCTACTCTCGCGTAAGTTCGGCTTCCTGCTGGGGATCTGGGTTAACGACATGGTCCCCACTGGTCCTCAATTCCACCTATGGCAGCGTAAAGTAGAATGTGGCGCCTTCGCCCACTTGGCTCTCCGCCCAGATCCGGCCACCATGTCGATGAATGATGCGCTGAACGGTAGCTAACCCGACGCCTGTACCCGGGAATTCCTCGGTGGTGTGAAGGCGCTGGAAGGCTCCAAACAGCCGACCGGAGTAGGCGGCATCAAATCCCGCGCCATTGTCACGGACGAAGTACGCCAGCCTGTCGTTCTGGCGAGACAGCCCGAATTCAATGGTTGCTTCAGGCCGTTTTGAGGTGAATTTCCAGGCGTTGCCGAGGAGGTTTTCCAGTACAATCTTTAGGAGGCGGACGTCGCCAACGACCACCACCTCTGGAGCGATCGTGGTGGTCACCCTGCGTTCGGGTTCACGGCGGGCGAGATCACGGAGAATCTCCAGCGCGAAGGTCGAGAGACTCACTCTCTCCATTTGCATTTCTCCCCGCGTGACACGAGAGAGTTTCAGCATGTCGTCTATGAGTTGACCCATGCGCTGAGCCCCGGAGCGGATCCGGTGAAGATAGTGCTTGCCCTCGTCCGTGAGTTTGTCGGAGTAGTCCTCCAGAAGTGCTTGGCTGAAACCGTCAACGCCGCGCAATGGGGCGCGCAGGTCGTGGGAGACCGAATAGGAAAAGGCCTCCAGCTCGCTGTTGACCGCTTCGAGTCTCTCGTTGGTGGCTTCCAGAGCCATGGTTTTCTCGTGCAAATCCTCCACGATGTTCATCAGGGCCCGCTGGTTGTCCTTGAGCTCGTCCCCTCTGGCCTGCAGATCGGCTGTGCGCTCCTTCACCCGGCGTTCGAGTTCTTCATTGAGCTTCCGGAGCGCCTCCTCCGCCTGCCTGCGTTCCGTGACATCATAGGCGAGGCCAGCGTATCCCGTGATCTCCCCGCGCTCGCTCCGGAGCGCGGCTATCGAAAGGAAAGCAGGCACGCGGGTTCCATTCTTGCGGATGAAGGTCCATTCTCGTTGATCGGGAAGGCCCTCACGAGGGAGCGCCGCGAACACGTCGAAGCCGGGTGCGATAGTAACGCCCAACTCCCTGGATAGCTCTCTGGCACGTTGCGCGATCTCTTCGGGATCGTGCCACAGCGCAGGGGTTTGTTTCCCAACCACTTCCTGAGCCTCAAAGCCCAGCAACCGCTCCGCCGCCAGGTTGAAACTGGTAACGAGACCATCGGGAGTCGTCGAGATAATGCCATAGGCGGCATGATCTAGAATCGTCCGATGGAACAGGTTGATCCGCCGCAAATCGTCTCCCCGTTGGGCAATCGCTTCCATCATAGAGTTGAAGCTCCGACCCAACCGCGCCACCTCGTCGGCACCGGAGGCGGGTACGCGCCGAGAGTAGTCGCCTTGGGTACGCACCTGTTCGGCAGCCTCGGCCAACGTCGAGATGGGACGAACAATGGTTTGCCGCAGAGCGACCACCAGTCCGAGGGTGATGACCAGCAAGACCAGGACACCTATGGAGAAAATCCATAGGGTCATTTGAGGCATCTGCCTGAGTTGCTGCAGACTCATGATAATGCGCAGATGCGCTCCTTCGGGAAGGGTCCGCATCAGTTCCACAACGTCGGGTTCCAGGTAGATACCGTCCGGTCTGAGCAGGAGAGGCCTCGCCGGTGTGTTGGAAGTGGTGAGGTACTTGGCGAGCAACATCCCATTCTCCAAAAGAAGGTCCGCCTCCAGAATCTGTGGATTGACGCGCAACGTGTGGAGAATCTCATTCGCCCGTTCCGGATCGTTGAACGCGACTGCTGCCTCAGCACTCACCGAGACAAGTTGCACGTAGGGTTCCAGGGCTTGTTGAGCTCGGCGTTCTAGTGCCAAGTTCTCAAAGAGCAGCAGCACCACGCTTGCCACAAGAAAGGCTATGAACGCCGCGCCCCAAAGCGCCAGGGCCAGTTTCTTGCCGATGGACATCTGCTGAAACATGATTCACTTCACTTTGCGAATGGCCCCGTTTTCCAACACCTCGCGGGAGACTTCCAGCATTTGACTCGAAACCTTCAGGGACACGGAGCGAGCCTGATCCAAGTTGATGCTCATTTCAACCCGCTTGCCAACCTGGAAGCGGACAATTCCGCCCTCGCGCAGGAATCCGGGCGATTCTCCCACCGTCAACACCGCTTTTTCCCTGAGCACCGTGAGTGCCGCGCGGCGTTTCTCAGTCTCTTTTTCAGTGACGAATACGATGTGACAGGGTGGCATTCCCCCTAGCGCGGCAGCGCGGAATACCTCGAACGGGCGGCCCTGTTCTGTGCGGCCCCTGAGGGCGGCTTCCAGAGTTACCCCGAAGGGATCACTGCCCAAGACCCCGATGCGCCAGGACGAATGGGCGTCTTCAAAGGAGTTCGTCGGCCAGGTCACGTAACGGGCGAAGTTGCGGAGGAAGGCTGCCTTTACTTTGTTCGGATTTTCGGCGCCCTGTTCCTGATCCGCAACGCCGTTCAGTAATTGCATCATGGAGAGCATGAAGACGAGTCCGGCGAGTTGAAGAAGGTTCTTGAACCCATCCGTAGGCAATGCGTCTTTGGCAGGGCGATCCCGAGGTCGGCTGAGTCTCGTGCCTTTCATGAATCGGTTCTGGATCAAAACTTAAAGGTAAGGGTGAGGAGAAACTCGCGAGGCCGACCCCGGGTACTCTGTGAGGGCCGATAGTGTTCATCGGTAAGATTCTTTCCCATGAGGTCCACACTCACCTGAGAGCGGTGGAACACCCAGGAATACCCAACCAGCACGTTCCAGAGCGTATAGGTCTGACGGGCCTCCGCGGGCGTGTCGGGCAGGAGCGTCTGATCATACACGAAGTTCATACCCCCGGCGACGCAGAAGCCGCGGAGGCCGCGCTGCGTGAAGTCGTAGCGCACCCATGCGTTGGCCAGGTGAGGTGCACTCATCTGCAGGGGAGCATGATGAAATCGCTTCACATTCTTGTAGTTTGTCTGCCCCGCGGCATCGAGTGTGAAGGGATCCTGCGCGAGGATGGCCGCGTCGTTTCCGCTGAACTCGGTGATCTGGGCATCGATGTAGCTGTAGGAGAGATAGAGTTGCCAGTTGGCAGTCAGCCTAGCTGTGACATCCAATTCGACCCCGCGGGAACGCTGTTCGCCGCTTTGGACGTTGTAGACCTTCACGGAACCTGAGGAGTCCGTGTAGGCCAGATCATTGACGATATTGTCATTTCGGATCTCGAAGAACGTGAGCGTGCTTGAGAAGCGACCCTCGGCCAGGTCGGTCTTGATGCCAATGTCGCAGCCTTGCCCCCTTGTGGGACTGGGCGATGCGGTGGTCCCGTCGGGACGGAGGAGGTTATAGCTACCGGGAACAAACGACTCAGAGTAGGAGGCGAATAGAGCGAGCGGAGGCAGGACCTTATAAAGAATGCCGTATTGGGGCGTGGCCGCGCTCGCACTGGACCGAACGTGGGATTGGCTGCTGAGGTGGTCGAGGAAAGTGCTTTCCGTCGAAGTAAAGCGGCAACCCACGAGGGCGAGCAGTCGGTCGTCAAAAAAGCCTAAAGTCGAGCCACCAAAGAGGGACCGGTCCACGCTGTTAACGGTTTGGTCTGTCCGGTTCGCGGTGAGCGCAGAGACCGGAATGGAAACGACGCGGTTCCAGGTGGAGGGGTTGGCCAAATCCCAGAGCGGAAGCGGTGACGCGATCGGGTCGCCACCCAGCGCCGGGTCGTTAGGTGCCTGGGCAGCCCAGGCCTCGAAACTGCGATCAACATACTGACCGCCGAACAGCATGCGAAGGCTCGTGCGACCGAACTCGTACTTGGCGAGGGCCTGGAGTTCGCCTGTGTCGTCCCGATTGGAGTAGGTCTGGCGTCGAAAACGGCGGCCTTGGAGCAACGTGGCGTTGTTGGCCATGCCAAGGTTGCCGGAGAAGAGCGCGTCGACCGTGCAGTCTTGATGCGAGTAGGCTGTGCGCAGGCTCCAGTGATCGCTCACTCTGAAGTCGATCCATGTGCTAAGGCCGTCGGTGTCGCTGTGGCGGTAATCCGCGTAGGACATACTGTTCCAGTTGTTCGGCAAACCCGGTACGTCGACGCCGGAAAGGTTGGGATCGGATGGGGTCGGGAGGACGCCAGCCTGGGTGTTGTAGCCTGGCTTTTGCATAACCTGAGGCTCCTCAACCTTGCTGAAATGCTCATATTTGATCGAGATGCTGACGCGGTCGCTGGGCTGCCAAAGCAACGACGGAGCCACGTCCCAGGAATACGCGTCGTAAGGGTCCCAGTAGTGGATGTCCTGGTAGTAGGAAGTCGCTAGCCGGTAGAAGAGTGATTTCGCCGCCGGTCCGGTGGCGTCAACCTCGAATCGGCATTGATCGTAGGACCCATAGGCGGCAGAAGCGGTGGCGGCGAACTTAGGCTGGGGACTCTTGGTGATAAGGTTGACGATGCCACCAGGGGCAACCTGACCGTATAGGAACGAAGCGGGTCCTTTGACCACTTCCACCCGGGAGATGTCGGTGAAGTCGAAGATCGATGGACCGTGAAAACCATCACGCAGGATCTGGATGTTGCCGCCAGCAAGGGAGCTGACCGCAAAGCCACGGATCGCGAGGTTGGCGTTGCCCTCGTTGAAGTCGTTGGCGCGGTAGGTCACGCCTGGTGAGTAGCGGGTGACGTCGAAGATGTTCACCGGCTTCTGGTCGGCGATGAAAGCCTCATTGAAAGCTTGGATGGCAAAAGGCAGATCCCGAATCGGAGCGTCGAAACGGGACCCCGAGACCGAGCTCCCGGCGTTGTATCCGTTGTCTTGGTCGATGGTTACGTCGAAGGGCGAGACTCTCACATTCGCAAGCTCGCGGATATCCATATCGGCCACGTCCTTGGTCCCGCCCTCCGATGGTGCCGCTCGGACAGGTTCAGCCGCCACCGCACCATGATGGAACTGGAGCAGTAAGCCTGGTACCCACGCGATGGTGGCACCCACGCCGTGGGCTTTGCGTGCCGGGTAACCATGCGATAGGAGTGTTTTCACGTTGGGGCTCCGGTTTGATGGTTGAGCGAGTCATTCGTTTCGATCCGTCGTCATCTTCTTCTCCAAACCCCTCATCTTTTCCTTCAGTTCTACCATCCGCATTTCCCGGCCGACAAAGGCCTTGATCAGCTGTTCAAGTTCCCCGTTCTTGGCCTCCAGAGCGGCCGTTCGCTCCTTCACCCGCCGCTCCAGTTCCTGATTGAGCTTCAGCAGCGCCTCTTCGGCCCGCTTGCGCTCGGTAATATCGCGGTTGCTGCCCCGCCTTCCGATGTAGGCGCCTGCTTCGTCAAAGATGGGCTGGCAGACGTGGTGAATCCACCGAATCGCTCCATCGGGGCGGACCAGGCGATACTCCATTTCACCCGGGCCTTGTCGTTGATGAAAATCAGACACGTGCCGGTCATAGCGCTCCTGATCGTCCGCGTGAACGATGCGGCGAAACAACGTGGCATCGGCCAGAAAATCCCTTAAGTCACGGCCCGTAATCCGTTTGCAGGAGGGGGACGTATAGAGAAACTGGCCATCCGCGCCCTGCCAGAATTCCCAATCGTAGGTGTTATCCGCCACAATACGGTGCTTGGTTTCAGATTCCTGCAGGGCCACTTCGACACGCTTGCGCTCACGAAGCAATTGCTGCGACCTGCGGTTCAGCTTGACCAAGCCGATGATCGCCATGGAAAGCAGCAACAGTAACCCAGCCAGCGCTGCAATCCACACAGCATATCGCCGGTAGATGTCAGCCAGGGAGATTTCAGGAACCCGGTCGAACGGAGGCAGGCGGAGGCGGCGCATCAGGTTCTCGACGCCTCGGTAGTTGGCGGGGATGGTGAACCCGGAGACGCCTCCCGCGGTACCTGCAAAGCGGTCAGGCGGTAGCAGAAACAAGACCGCAGCGAGCCGGCTGGCGAGGCGTTTGTCAATCTGTGGCATGACCGCGACCGGCCATTCGGGGTAGAGCCGAGTGGAAACCGCAAAGGGGAACGCTGGGAGATCCTGCCGGTTGATGATCTTAACCCGCGCCGAGTCCAGCTTGCCTTCCTGTACCAGCGTTTCGAGCACGCCGGCGCGAACGAAACCGGCATCGGCACGGCCGGCCAGGACGGTCTCAATGACGCGGTCGTGAGGCTGCCCGGTAAGCAGTAGTTGACTCGCAGCCGGCACCGGTAACCCCATCTCCACCAACTCGAGTGCTTGCATTTGATAGCCCCCAAACGCGTCCGTCGAAACGACGGCGATTCGCTTCCCGGCAAGGTCCCTGATCGACGTGATGTCGGCACGGTTGGAGCAGGCGAAGATGGCACCTCCATACGCACTAAGCCGGTTCGTTCCGTCACGGGTAACCAGCGTTGCCAGCGGTGACGAAAGGCCCACGGTGTGCTGAAGCAGGATGAAATGGTTCGCCGTGGTTATCACGACATCCACGGCATGACGCGCTGCGGCAGCGTACAGCTCCGAATGGTCGTACACAGCGAGCTCAACGGGTTTCCCAAGAGCTGATTGGAGATAGCTGACCACTGGTTCCCACTGCTCCATTACGTCCGGCTTGGGCCGATACGCGAGGATACCGACCTTGAGCGATGGGTCGACGGGAGCGGCGGGAATCAACACAGGGATCATCAACAAGAGGAAGATGGCAGCTATGCGCTTCACGCAGTCACCTTTCATCGCTAGGCAAAACACCACGCAGGATCAGATTGTCGAGATTGTCGGTCCGCGGCATCAAGCTACGACGGACCATTAATTCCGAGAGGCTCGCGGCGGCCCGAACCAAGCCTGGGTCGCTGCCGACCAAATAGCCCTGATTAGCCGCGAGCGAAGTCAAGGTGACACCGGCCAGTATGTGCCGCACTTCCTCCAGGCTGAGGCCCTCACGTGCCGAAATGCGAAACAGGGCGTCCTCTTCATTGGTATGCATGTATTCCAGGCCACGAAAGTGGCCAACCGCTAGAGCCCTCACCAGGGGGAAAACCTTGGAGCGATCGCGCCGCACGGCCAGCACGTCGATGATGGTATCAGGTATCTGTCGACTATCAAAAAGGCTCTGTGCTCCCTCCCGCAAGAAGACGCTGGCCAGCGGCTCGTAGGTGATGACGGCGTCCACTTCGTTGTTTCGCCATGCGTCGAGTTGCCGGGCCGGCGGAAGGTTGACCGGCTTCACTTCGGAAGCAAGCAGGCCTCCCGTGTCCAACATCTTCTCAAAGACCAGCGCGCCCAAAGCGCCGGGATCGAAACCAACACGCTTGTGAGCCAGATCGGCCAGAGCCCTAATGTCCGGGCGTGCCAGCACCATGTCGGCGCCGGCGGAAACATCGAACACCAGCGCCGCAGAAAGGGGCAAACCTCCAATGCGCGCTCGCAGCATCTCATCCAGAGTCATGCAGGCAGCATCGGCCTGGCCGGATTGCAGACCGGCGAGAGACTCGCCTAATGTCTTGTCATTGCGAAGCTGGATGGTGGCCGGCAGCCACCTGAGTTCATAGGCAAGATACAGGCTCTCATATCCCACCCACGGGTGGGCCGCCACGACCAGGCGGGGGGCGGTTGCGCATCCCACCAGCCCCGGCAGGCTGACGGTTGACGCCGCCAGGCCGAGGCGTTGGAGAAATTGCCGCCGACCGAGGCGTTGGAGGCCCGGCAGGTGTCTCATGCACCACTCCTTGGTTCTAATCCTTGACACTGCCGTTCCAACTCGCCGATCCGCTGTTTCAACTCCACCATGCGAAGTTCTCGTCCGACAAAGAGTCTGTTCATACGTTCCAGCTCCATGTTCTTGATCTCCAACTCGGCGGTCCGCTCCTTCACCCGCTGGTCGAGTTCCTGGTTGAGCCTACGAACGTCTTCCTCCACTTTCTTACGTTCGGTGATGTCATAAACGGTTGACCTGCTCATAACATAACGGCCATGGTCGTCGCGAACAGTGGTGGCGCTGACAAGCACCGGGAGGGTCGTACCGTTTCTGCGGACCATCTCGAACTCAAGGTCCTTCACCCATCCACGCTTCTTGAACAGTGGAAATTGCTCCTGGAACACCCGCAGACTGTCTGGAGTAACGAGATCGGCGAGATTCATCTTCCCGACGACTTCGTCCCTCGAATAGCCGAGCCACAGGAGTTCAGTGTCGTTGATCCGTAGGAAGCGGCCTTCGCTATCCAGAGAGTGATAGCCACACGGAGCCCGATTATAGAGGTCGTGCATTTCCTCTGCGGACCTCCGCAGCGTTTCCTCCGCCTGCTTGTGCTCCGTGACGTCACGCCCGATGCTGGATGCTGCGACAATCGTGCCCTCCGCATCCCGGATCGGCGAAACGGTCAGAGACACGTGGATGATCTTGCCGTCCTTTCTTCGCCTTCGCGTTTCGTAATGGTCGATGTGCTCTCCATTTCTCACCCTTGCCAATATCCCCGGAATGTCATCGTCAAGCCCAGTCGGTACTAGGAGGGACACCGGACGACCAACCACTTCGGGTTCCGTATAGCCATAGATCCGTTCGGCACCTCTGTTCCAACTTGTGATGATACCGTCGAGGGTCTTCCCAAAGATCGCGTCATCAGAGGACTCGACGATCGCGGCGAGCCGAGCCGTTTCCACCAATTTGAGGTGACTTTCGATCTCGTTCTTGAGAACCATGGCGGCGTAGCTGAAGAAAGGTTGGAGATACCCGCTAACCTCGGTTGCTGCCAACAACATGCCATCCATCTTGAGGACCCCGATCATTCTATCTCCCACCAGGAGGGGAATCGCCCAGTAAGAGGCCTTGGTGAACTCGGCCGTTGTCATCCGGGTTTCCTGGAACTCCCGGATTTCCACGGCGAGCCTTCGGGTTTCCAGCGCCTGAAGTGCCAGCGGATCTCCCACTGCCGTGACTCGGTACCGGATCCCATGGACATCGGCATAGTGGAGTTGCGGACCGATCTGGTAGTAGATGGCAACGTTCGAACCGCCGAGACTCTCGACAATGAGGCGGATGATGGTCAGAACCGTGGTTTCGAGGCCAGGGGCGGCGCTCAAGCGGCCCATTAGATCGTTGACGAGTTGAAGGTTGGATTTCTCCTGAGCAAGGTTGCGGACGCGCTCCTCCAGACGCTGGATTTCACCGCCGGCTAGCGTATCAGCAGACTGCTCATGCTGGGAGCGGGCTATCATCTTTCACGCCGTCGAATGGCGAGAGGTTGGGACGCATGCCCAGGAGGTCGATACCCAAGCAACCCTGGCCCTCTGGCTGCTGGATGTGGTTGATTCACCCTAACATAGCATCGGATACACACCGTGCAATCCTTTTCACTCTTTTTCGATCCTCCGGTCTTGCGTTGCTTGCCGCTTGGGGGCTGGTTATTTCATCCGATGCTGAATGCTCCCGTGTCCGCCCAAAGCAGCGCGGGGACTTCAACTACTCACAAGACCTTCACGCACGGCGTATCGGGTCAACTCCGCCACACTCGGGCAGCCAAGCTTGGTCATCAAGCGCGCACGGACTTTCTCAACTGACTTAGTGCTGATCTGCAGTCGGGCTGCGATCTCCTTGTTCTGCATCCCCTCGGCAAGGAGCTGTAGCACCTGGGTGTCACGGCTATTGAGTACCGGTTTGCCCTGCGCCACCATGGAGCCAAGCAAACTCTTGTAGTCACTGACCACCCGAGATGCGATCTCAGGACAGAGATAGAGTCGCCCTTCCATGATCAAGCGGATCGCTCGCAGCAACTCCTCTGTGACGTTTGCCTTCATGAGATAACCCACGATCCCGAGCTGGAGGGCCTCGTCCACGAGTTTTCGGTCTGCATCCGCTGAGAAGACCAGGATCTTGAGTGATGGCATTTCCATCAGAAGTTGCCGTGAGACCTGGAGGCCAGTCATGTCGGGCAGGTGGACGTCCATGATGACGAGGTCGGGCACCAGCTCCCTAATCATCTGTATGGATGACTGTCCATCGGAGCATTCGCCCACGACCGTCAAACCGGGCAGACGTTCCAAGACACCTTTCAGTCCCTGGCGGAAAAGTGGGTGGTCATCAACGGTTACAACCCGGATGCTCATGTATCCTTCACGCGGGTGGCGGCGCGGCTGGCTGATCCAAACACTCTCTCACGGCACGTGCCAGTCCGATTGGCTCATAGGGCTTCGCCAGGAACACGATGCCTTGACCTAACGGCGCCCCAGATTTGTATCTTTCGGCAGCATACCCGCTTACCACAATGACCCTCAGCGCTTCTTTCTCCTTTTGGCAACGCTGGACGAGGTCCAGACCACTCACCCCTCCCGGCATGATCATGTCCGTAAGGAGAAGATCGATGCGCTCTCGGTTCTGCATCCACCGGCCGATCGCCTCGGCGCCGTTAGGCGCCTCCAGTACAGCATAACCGAGTTTCCGCAGTCCCAAAGCGGCAAGCCGCCGGAGGCTCCGATCATCCTCGACCAAGAGGATCGTTTCCGTTCCACCCCGCACTTCAACATCTCCCATACCTTGCTGACAGGCGGGGGTCTGCCCGAGGGCAGGCAGGAACACCCGAAAGCACGTTCCCTTCCCCTCCTCGCTCTCGACCTCGACCCAGCCATGGTGCTGCTTGACAATACCATATACGGTGGCGAGGCCCAAACCAGTTCCCTTGCCGGGTTCCTTGGTAGTGAAGAACGGCTCGAAGATATGTTCCAGGATCGCCTGGTTCATACCACAACCCGTGTCCGCCACGGACAGGCAAACATGCGAGCCAGGCCTCGCCTCCGGAATGGACAGGCTGTCCTCCTGGCGGAGGTCGAGTCGACGAGTACTGACGGTCAGCTTCCCACCCTTGGGCATCGCGTCACGAGCATTTACGCACAGATTGAGCAGGACTTGATCCATCATTCCCGCATCGGCCATCACCCAGGCGCTTGTGCTTTGCCCTTGGAGCGACAGATCGATGTCCTCGCCAATAAGCCGCCGCAACATCTTCGTCATGTTGTCGACCACGTCGTTCAGGTCGATCGGCTTGGCCTCCATCATCTGGCGTCGGCTGAAAAGGAGCATTTGCCGAGTCAGATTGGCTGCGCGCTTGGCCTCCATTTGCAGCTCCCTTAGGGCGCTTTGGAGGGCGGGCGTCACGTCCGGATCGTCCCGCAACAGACCGAGATGCATCAGAATCGCCGTGAGGATGTTGTTGAAGTCGTGCGCCACCCCACCCGCCAACTGGCCGACGGCCTCCAATTTCTGCGCTTGCCGGAATTCCTCTTCCAGACGCTTGCGTTCGGTGATGTCTTCCTTGACCGCCAGGAAGTGGGTGATCTTCCCCGCCGTGTCGACGATCGGGGAGATCGAGGCGAGTTCCCAATAGAGAGTTCCATCTTTCTTCCGGTTATGGAACTCCCCGCGCCATTCCCCTCCTGCCTGGATCGTGTCCCACAGGCGTTTGTATTCCTCCTGGGGAACCTCTCCGGACTTGAGGATGCGCGGATTCTGCCCGATTACCTCTTCGTAGGAGTAACCGGACACCTGCGTGAACTTCGGGTTTACGTATTCGATATTCCCGTGGGTGTCGGTGATGATGATAGAGACCGGGCTCTGCTCCACTGCCCACGAGAGCTTGCGCAGCGCATCCTCGGCTCTTTTGCGCTCGGTAATGTCCATCGTTACGCCAGTCATGTGAAGCGGATTGCCGCCGGCGTCGCAGAACACTCGACCTCTTGAGGCGGTCCAATGAGTTGAACCATCGGGCCACACTACCCGCTTTTCCACATCGTAGTCGGTCCGGTCTTCGACTGCCTTGCTCAGCGCAGCCTCGGTGCGTCCGCGATCGTCCGGATGGATTGCCGCGAGAAACCCCTCGAAGCTCATCTGGAAGTCAGGGCGAAACCCGTAAAGCGCTTTGCATCGCGCCGACCATGTAGTCTCTCCGGTGACGATGTTCCATTTCCACTCCCCCAAGCCGCCCGCCTCCAGTGCAACTTGAAGATTGGCTTCGTTCTGCCGCAGAGCCTCCTCGGCGCGTCGTCGGGCCACCCGCACGCTTGTGTCGCGCAACTCCCTTTCGAGGGCAGGCACCAGGCGCAACAGGTTGCCCTTCATCATGTAGTCGTTAGCGCCGGCCCGCATTGCCTCCACGGCGAAATCCTCACCCACCGTCCCGGAGACGAAAATGATCGGGAGCTCAGGAATCATCCTCCGGATGATTCGCAGCGCCGCCATTCCGCTGAAATGGGGCATGGAATAGTCGCACAGAGCCACATCCCAGGGCTTTCCCGCCAAAGCGGAGAGAAGCCCTTCCTCGGTGTCCACTCTCGTGAAGTCAGCGTCGAAGCCGCCTTTCCGAAGCTCTCGGGCAAGCAGCAGCGCGTCGTCCTCGGAATCCTCAACAGCCAGAACTCGGAGTCGCGTTTGCATGGGTGGCGCTTGTTTCAGAGGGGGTTTCATTCAGGATCAGCCAGTAGAGTCCGAGCTGCTGTACTGCGGCCACAAATTCATGAAAATCCACCGGCTTCCGGACGTAACTGTTAGCGCCCAAACTGTAGCTCTGCACCAAATCCTGGTCTTCCTTTGAAGAGGTCAGTACCACGATGGGCAGGAACTTGGTCCGCGGGTTCGCACGCACCTGCCGCAACACCGCCAGCCCGTCCACCTTGGGAAGCTTCAGATCCAGCAACATCACGGATGGCAGAGGACGCGTCTTCTTCCCACTATGCGGTCCTGTCCCAAAGAGAAAATGAAGTGCCTCCTCTCCATCATGCGCGACAAACACCTCGTTCATGATGTTGTTCTTCTTCAAGGCCCGAAGCGTCAATTCGATGTCATCCGCATTGTCCTCGACCAGCAGGATCATCTTGTCTGTCATGACCTTTTTCCTTTCGGCTTAATCAACACAAGATAGCACGCCCGAATATCGAACCGCAATTGCGATTATGGCAGGGTAAAACGGATGATCGCCCCCTCCTCGACCTGTCCCTCAGCCCACACTCGCCCCCCATGACGCTGAATGATGCGTTGGACGGTCGCCAAACCAATGCCATTGCCGGCAAACTCCTCGTCCGTGTGGAGCCGCTGGAATGCCCCGAAGAGCCGGTCCGCATGCTTCATGTCAAATCCAGCCCCGTTGTCGTGCACGAAACAGACCGTTTCCCCGAGTTTCTTCTCGATGCCGAATTCAATCCTCGCCTCTGGGCGTGCCGAGGTGAATTTCCAGGCGTTGCCGAGGAGATTCTCGAAAACGACCCGAAGCAGACGGCCGTCACCAGTAACGATCACTTCCTGTGCGATCACAAATACGACCTTGCGCTCGGGTTGAGTTCGACTGAGTTCGGCCGCAACGTCTTGGGCAATCGCGGACAGATTGACCCGCTCCCTGCGCATTTCGATGCGTGTCACCTTGGAGAGATTCAGCATGTCATCGATGAGCTGGGCCATCCTCTGGGCAGCCGCGCGGACGCGATGGAGGTATTCCTTCCCTTCCTTGCCCAATGCCACCGAGTACTCGTCCAAAAGCACCTGGCTAAACCCGTCGATGCCGCGAAGCGGCGTCCGCAAATCGTGGGAGACGGAGTACGCGAAGGCCTCGAGTTCCTTGATCACAACCTCGAGGTGAGCCGTACGCTCCTTGACGCGCTGGTCCAGTTCCAAGTTAAGTTTTCTAACCCCCTCCTCCATGCGCTTGCGTTCGGTAATGTCGACGAAACTCACGAGAACCTGAGACAGCTCACCTCTCTCGCCAAAGACCGGATGCGCATTCACAAGCGCCCACACGACCACACTCAGGTCGGGTCGGCTAATGCCTAAGATGAAGTCCTTCGCCGGAAAGTTCCCCGCTACAGCCCGGCTTACCGGATACTCCCCAACCGGCATGGTCGTGCCGTCCTCTCTGAGGAACTTCCAGGCAGGATCGATAGCCTGCTTCCCCAACATCTGCTTCTCATTCAACCCAAGGAGTTTCTGAGCGAGAGAATTACTCGCAATGACTTCCGTCCCAGGCCCGTGCACGACCACAGCCACTTGAATGTTCTGGAGGAGGGAACGGTACATGTGCTCACTACTCCTTACCTCCCGTTCACGCTGGGCAAGTCGGTCCAACATGGTGTTGAAGTCCGTCGCCATCATCGCCGCTTCATCGTTGCCACTCAGATGAGAGCGAGCTTCGTGTCGGCCCGAGCGCACATCGTCCATGACGGACCGGATGTGATCAATGCGTCGGGTGATGCGCGTCCCCATCACCAGCGCAAGCCCGCAACCGGCCAGAACCGCTCCAAGGGCATAGAGAGCACCGCCACGGGCGACCTCAGCGACTTGTGCGTTGGCGACGCTCTGTCCAATTCCGACACGAGCCCAGCCAACATGCGTGTCGGCGAGCATGGCTGGGACGACCACATCCACCAGCGCCGCGTCTCGACTCAATACCGTCTCCCGAACATGCGCGGGGAGGTCACGCACGTAGAGACCGACACGGGATCTGTCTGTGTGACCGAATACTCGACCCTGCTTGTCAAGTAGCATGGCGTAGTCCAAGTCCGGATACCTTCGTTGTGCCTCAGCTAACTCTTGGAGTCCGGAGGTATCGTTTGCGGCGAGCCAACCCGCGCTCGATGTTGCAAGAGAGCGAGCCAAGGCAGTGGCGTGTTCCGCTTGCCGTTCAAGGACAAGGGCTTGCTGCTTGCGGGTAACGTCGAATATGAACAGAGTCATCATGGCGGCGTGGACCAGCGCCACGCCGATGATGAGCTGACGACGCAGCGTGCCGAACAGGAAGTTGGTGAGCATGTGCATCATCTCCGATCCACAGCGCGCACCTCCCTCTCGAACCTGGCAATGTAGTCACGCACAAGATCGTAATCCGCGTCAGTTGCCGGGAGGAAGCGGGCCGTTTCCATGCCCCCGAGAATGGCGCGCCCTTCAGGCTTCTCATGAAGCATCAATAAACAATCAAGGACCTTGGTCCTGACCAGCACAGGCACATCGCTTCTTGCCATGATAGAGTTGTTAACGAGTGGAGGGGTCTCCCACATCACTTTCAGGTCGCCGGCCTCCTTGGGGTGTTCTTTCTGAAAGGCGCGCCAAGGAGGGGGCCACGTCGCAGCCGCTGCGGTCCGGCCGAGGTAAGCGTTCATGATAGCAGACTCCTGAGAACCCACATACAGGTTCTCGATGTCTTTGTTCACATCGACGCCACGGCTGTGCAGGAAGAACTGCGGCATGATGCAGGCAGCGAGCGCGGTCGGGGAGGGGTAACTCACTGCCCTGCCCTTCAGATCGATAGGTTCGGCGATACCGCTGTCGCAGCGAACCAATAGAATACCCCTGAAATCCGTGGATTCTCCAGCCATGGCAAACACCGAATACCCTGCGTGCATCGCTTGCAGGGTCTGCCAGGGGTTGGGCAACAGGAAGGCCGGTTTGTGGGCTCGCAGCTTGTCCTCGAAATGCCCGTAGTCGCGAGAAGGCTCCAGAACGAGCGTGACTTCCCTGAGAGTTCGGTTGAGGTAATCGATAAGCGGCTGATAGGCCGCATGCATCTTTGAAGGGTTGTGGAGGGGATGCACCGCAAAACTGTAGGTCTGGATCTCTTGTGTTGCGGGCGCGGTCGCATAGGCGGGCCCGCGGGGCTGAGGCTTCTCATCGCAGCCGCACACAGAGAACACCAGCACTGCCATCAGAAACGAACCAAGGATCGTTGTTTGCACGTGCGGGCGCAAGTTTGCCTGTTGGAGTAATTCCGCCTTCCGGCGAAACAGCTCCTACTTGGCCAAATGAGAACCGCCTCAGAAATCCCTCTCGGTTTTCACACTTGACCGCTCTCCAAAACGGGTGATGTTCTTCCCTATAGGGTCTTCCTACTGGAGTATCGAGTTAAAGCCTTTCACATAATGTTGAAGGTGTCAAGTTGGGGATGCTGGGAACTGCACGGCGCTTCACGGGTTCGGCCTCTTCTTCTCGGCATCGATCTTGGCCTTCGCGGCGGCGGCTTCGGCTTCTGCTTTCTTCTTATCAGCATCGAGTTGGGCCTGGGTGGCGTCCTTGGTGGCTTCAATCTTCGCCTTCTTGAGGGTGGCGTCCACGTCCGCCTGCTGCTTGGCATCCTTGGCGGTGGCATCCACCGCATCCTTGCGATTGTCGATCGCGTTCTTGGTGGCTTCCTTATTCTGGTCGACAGTCGCCTCCTTTTTGTCGCAACCCACGATAAGGCCTGCGGCAAGTGCGAGTATTGCTAGTTGTGTGCGTTTCATAAATGTTCGTTTTGTCTTTGGCTGTTGTTCGCCAGCAACATGGCAGCAAAAGGAATTCCCGCAGCCAGTAGCTTTATAGACGGTAGCTCACATAAGCAGGTCCTCCTATGGGGTGTAACCCTACCGCAATCGCCCCGTGCAGCCTTCCGCAGGGCGCCCAGACGGGGCTCGCCACTTCCTGGATGGAGACAAAGCCCATCCGCTGCCAAAGTCTACGGCGGTGTGACTTTGAAACGCACTAGTCGGACGACCGCAGCGATGTCTCCAGACGAGCAAACGACAAAGCGAACTCCCCGTCCCTCGGCGTACAAGCGCGCTTCTGAGATGAGTTTCATGGGTGGGACTAGCTCTCCAAATGGGCACAATGTCAATTGATCTTCGTGACCTTTGTTTGCTTCTGTAGAGTCCCGTTTGATCCCTTCCTCCCGCATTCTCTACATTCCTTTTCCCCGTTGCCCATGCATTGGGGGATCCTCCAAACCTGTTGACGATGCGTTTGCACTGATGGCAATCTCGCCCGATGCAAAAGCTTTCTTCTCTCACGCTCGCGGTGGCCTTGGCGCCATTTGCGTTGACAGCTCTGGCAGCGTCATCAGGTCCAACCTTCTACGGCGATCCTCCCGATGACCATCATCCCTGGGCAATTCATGATGCCAACCGCCCAAAGCCGAAGACGGTGGTTCCCGGCAGCTTCAGCACGCCGGAACAGGCTGGGAAACCCCCTTCCGACGCGATCGTGCTGTTCGATGGCAAAGACCTATCCGAATGGGAATCCAACAAGCAAGGTCAACCTCCGAAATGGGTGGTTCGGGACGGCTATATGGAATGTACGCAGACCGGGGACATCCATACCAAGAAGCAGTTCGGGGACTGCCAACTGCACATCGAGTGGGCGGCACCGGGCAAAGTCGAAGGCGACAGCCAAGGACGGGGCAACAGCGGCATCTTTCTATTGGGACGCGTGGAAATCCAGGTGCTGGATAACTACAACAACCCGACCTACGCCGACGGCTACGCTGGATCGGTCTACGGAGTCAATCCCGCCATGGCCAACGCCCTTCGGCCTCCCGGCGAGTTCCAGGTCTATGACATCGTATTTCGTCGTCCGATCTACCGAGACGGGAAGGTGCTCGACCCAGGTTATGTGACGGTCTTCATGAATGGCGTCCTGGTGCAGGACCACACGGTGCTAGAAGGCGGCACGGGACACATGGGGAGGAGCAAGGCAGGGCCGTTGCCGGAGAAAGGTCCGCTGCAACTCCAGGACCATAATAACCCGACCCGCTTCCGCAATATCTGGTACCGAGAGCTCCCGCCCCGAGCAGTTCAGGGAGGTACCGATGGTCCTCTGACCGTGGAAGCCACCACGGCGAAGCGCGCGGAAATTGCGGCCAGCATTCGAACCGACGCGGCGCAAGTTTCAGGAAGTCCCGGACAGATGCTGCGTTACATGGAATCGCTCGTCTACGAGAACCACGCTGACACTCTGAAGAAAGTGGAAGAGATGGCGGCGGCCTACCTCAAAGGACTGAGCGCTTTACCCGCTGATCAACTGGCCCCCAAGAAGGATGAGGTCAAAAACGTGAACAACGCCTTCAAGTACCTTGGCAAGTTCAAACTCATCCCGGCGGACTTCGGGCCCAAACAGGAAGTCGAGAAACTCGTGAAGGCTCAGGGCTGGGACAAGAAATAGGCAAAGAATCCAAAAGATTGTTAGAAAAAGGTGCGGACCCGGGTGTCCGCGCCTTCTTTCTTGGGGCCGGGTCGGTCTGTCCTTGTTTCGCTTTATCGAATGGCCACCAACGTGAGCGTGCAACGACCAGTAGTATGCGATTTGACGGGTGCGTGGATGTCCTTCCACCGCATGCCCCACGAATCGAAGCAGAGCGGCAGGCTTCTGTATCGGGAGAAGGCGGTGGTGGGCGCCAAGTGGAAGGACGATGGCACCGACTTCCGCTTCAGCGTCGTTGCCGATGGAATCAGTCACACCTGCTACCTCACCTACACTCAGCACGCTTGGACTTCCTCTTGTAGCTGCGGCAAACAACCTGCCTGCCCACACCAGGCCGCGGCCTACTACTCCTTGCTCCACGATGATGTAACCAAGCTGGAAGGTGCCGTCCCATCGGGCCCACCGCCTGCTCCCAAGATCACCCAACCGGGAGTGGACGAGATCTTACGGAAAAGACTGGGGCGGGAACTCAAGCCGCTAGAGGGGGACTGGGTGCGAAAGATACGGCGCGCGTACCACACCTACCAGAGCACCGGCACCTTACCCGCGCTGGAGTTGATAACGCTGGGATTGCTCCCTGCCAACTACCGATGGAACTATGGCCAGGTGCTGGACTGGTGGCCAGACAAGGACCAGGATGAATGGACATTCTGGGTACTCCTGCTCTATCAGCTCCGAAAGAACCGGGCGCCGGTCCCCAGTTCCATCAACAAAGCAAGTGAATCCCCCGAGATTGAAGCGCAGGTTCTTGCTTTTCAGCGCCAGCTCGCCACCCGGGAATGGATCGAGCGCTTGCGAGTGATGAAGGAGCTCGAAACGGAGGCCCAGCCCGCGAGAGATTTCCGGATCGAGTTTCGGGAACATGGCGCCATCCTTTTTCAGCAGACCGCCCCAGGGGGGGACTTCAACGAGGTGAGGTCAAGGGAGATGATAGCCCTGCTTGAGAAGGCCGGATCGGGCTCCTTTGCCACCACTCGTGAGTGCGCGTTGCTCTGGGGTATCGTTCAAGCCTACTTCTCCAGCCAACGCACCAACCACTTCGACTACTCCACCTCGCCCAGCCTGAACGCCCTCCGCCAAATCCTCTTGTTGCCCAACAGGTCCTCCCTCGTGGTGCAGGAGCAGGGAAAACCCCACGTCTGGCAGGAGGCGCCCCTCCGGTGGCAGGTTCATCCCCCCGCTGAGGAAAGCGGCGATTATTCCTTTGCGCTGGTCGACGAGAAGGGCGAACCGGTAAAGGACCTTTACGCGGTGCTGCCCGGACACCCTTGCCTCTATGTCACCAAGAATTGCATTTACGAGGGGCCAAGACCCCACTCCGCTCTTCCCCCCAAGCAAACCACCCTGATCCCCGCCGAAGCCATCCGCACCAGCGAGGGCCTCCGCGTATTCCAAGTGATAGGGCAACCTCTCCCTGAGGAACTTTCATCCCGAATTGAAAAGGTTCGACTGGCCGTGCGCATCCAGGCGCGCCTGGAACCGGCGTCAGCCGGGAGGAAGAAGGACCGTATTGCCATGGTGGTCACCGCCGACTCAGAGCAAACCGGGATACTCCTTCAAACCTACATTCACCACCAGTGGTGTCATCAGGGAAAGGCAGTACGAAGCTCCGCAAAACTGTCCACGCCAGGCCGAATCACCCTTCACGACCGATTTCTTTTGAACCAGGTTCCGGAGTTGCTTGAGAATCTCAAGGTGACCCCGGAATGGCCGGATCGCTGGGTCAGAAACCTGACGCCGGAGGTCGCCGAGCAGTTCGTCCGATGGGCCCAGAGCCTCCCCGAGGGGATCACCCTCACCCTGGACGAGGAACTCACCACGATGGCGCGGGACCCCGTTCGGGCCTCCCTGAAGTTGGAGTGCGAAGAAAAGGAAATCGACTGGTTCGACGTGCGAGTCGAGCTGACAGTGGAGGATACCGACCTGACGAAGGAGGAACTGGAGACGTTGCTCAAAGCCAAGGGTGCCTATGTGCGGCTTGCGGGCAAAGGTTGGCGCCGGATGAACGTGGAGATGTCCGACGAAGAGGATGCCGGTCTGGCGCGTTTGGGGTTAAGCACGGAGGACCTGAGCACAGATGCCCAGCGATTCCATGTCCTGCAACTGGCGGATCCCAGCGCGTCGCGCTTCCTGCCCGAAGAACAGTCCGATCGAATCCAGCGTCGGGTGAATGAGTTGAAGACCCGGGTGAACCCGCCTTTGCCCGGTTCGATTTCAGCCTCCATGCGCCCGTACCAGACGGAGGGATTCCATTTCCTGGCGTACCTGGCCACCAATCGTTTTGGCGGGATTCTGGCGGACGATATGGGTCTGGGCAAAACCCTGCAGACGCTCTCCTGGCTGGCTTGGCTGCGGGACCAGAGTGGGGAAGCCCCTCCCTGCTCGCTGGTGGTGTGCCCCAAGTCGGTGATGGACAACTGGCGGGCGGAAGCCACCCGGTTCTATTCCAGCCTGCGGATTGCTGTCTGGCCCGGCGGAGACATCAGCCTCCTCAAGAGCACCATCGCGTCTTGCGACCTCCTCGTGATCAACTACGCGCAGCTTCGCGAGTTTCCCGATGTCGAACCTTTGACTCCATGGCTGGCCGTCATTCTGGATGAAGGCCAGTACATCAAGAATCCAAGCTCGATCACGGCACAATGTGCAAGGGCGCTCAAAGCGAACCACCGACTCGTGCTCACGGGAACCCCCATCGAGAACCGCTTGATGGACCTCTGGAGCCTGATGGCTTTCGCCATGCCGGGCATGCTCGGGAATCGCACCCAATTTGGTCGGCGCTACAGCCGCGCAGCCGACGCGCGGTCCAAACAACGCCTGGCAGCCCGGTTGCGTCCCTTCCTCCTGCGCCGCACCAAAGCCCAGGTGGCGCCTGACCTGCCGGGTCGCATCGAGGAAGATCTCTACTGCGAGATGGAAGGTGTCCAAAAGAACCTCTACCTCGCCGAACTGAAAGTGGCGCGTCAGGCACTGCTCAACATCAAGACCCAGAAGGAGCTGAAAGAAATGCAGTTTCAGTTCCTGGTATCGATGCTTCGACTCCGCCAAATCTGTTGCCATCCGGCTTTGTATGAAACCTCCCTCAAACGGGAGCCAAGCGCGAAAATGGAGGCGCTCCTGGAACTGCTGGAACCCTTGGTGGAGGAAGGAAACAAGGTGCTGATCTTCAGTCAGTTCCTGGGGCTGATCGACCTGTTGCGCGCTGAGTTCGAGAAACGGGACTGGGCCCATTTCGTCCTCATCGGCGAGACCGAGAACCGTGGGCCATTGGTTCAGTCGTTTCAGGACCACCAGGGTAGCGCTTTGTTTCTGATCTCCCTCAAGGCTGGAGGGTTTGGCTTAAATCTGACCTCCGCCTCCTATGTCGTGTTGTTCGATCCTTGGTGGAATCCGGCCGTAGAAGCCCAGGCCATCGACCGCACCCATCGCATCGGTCAAACTTCCACCGTGATTGCCTACCGGTTGCTGGTGAAGAACAGCATCGAAGAGAAGATCCGTCATCTGCAGGCAAAAAAGGCGGCACTGGTCAAGGATGTGCTCGGCGAGGAAGGGTTTGCCAGCCAACTCACCCTTGAGGACCTCAAGTTTGTCTTCTCAGGCACCCCTGACGACGAGTCGCCGGCATAGTTGCCCACGCCAGAGGGCCACCACGCGCTCGGATCGCCCTCTTCTCATGCCGGGGTCGAGACGGCAGCCATCGCCCTCCGGTATTGCGCCGGGGAAAAGCCCGTGGTCTGCTTGAATTGCCGCGAGAACGCGCTTTGGTCCGAGTAACCGCACGCGATGGCCACCTCGGCGATCGGAGTATCGGTATCGCGAAGCCGTCGAAGTGCAGCGTCCATGCGGGTCTTCTGGATGAATTGGCCGGCAGTGATGTGGAAGATCCTGCGGACGCGCTGCTCGAACTGGTAAACCGAAAAACCTGCCAGTGCCGCCAAGTCGCGCACCTTGAGCGGCTCGTCAAAGGCGGTTTGGATTCTCTGCACCGCCCGAGCCACCGCTGAGTAGTCCTCGCCTTCTTCGTTTGGTGCCTGCAAATCCTTTGAGATCCCTACCAAACCAGCCATCTTCCCACGCTTTCCAGCCAGCGGAACTTTGTTGGTCAAACACCAACCCCGCCTTCCCGACGGGTAGAGCTGAAGCTCGAGACGATCGAGGATCGGCTCCCCAGTGCGGAGAACCGCCTCATCCTGCAAACGATAGGTGGTACCCAAAGGCGGGGGAAAGACCTGCTCGGGAGTGCGCCCCACAATCTGGGATTTGTCGTGGAGGCCGCAGCGCTGTACGAGAGTCCAGTTCACCACCACGTACTCGCCGCGGAGGTTCTTCATGAAGAAACAAAGGTCCGACAAGCAATCGAACAGCGCTTCGCCAGTGAAAGGCTGCTCCAGTTGCTCGAGGAGTTCTCGCTGCAGTTGCTGGGCTGTCATTCGCTACGGGGACTGTAAGCGAACGGCTCCCTTCACACAAGCTTCGCCAGGGCGCTTGTCGCTGCCGACCTCGTCGGCCCGCGCCAGCAGCCGTGAACACAGCACGATCAGCAGCCCATCTCTCTCCGGGTGGAGACGAAGGCCTCAAGCGCTTTCTCCAAATCCGCCTGACTGTGTGCGGCGGAGATCTGGGTGCGGATGCGCGCGGCATCCTTGGGAACCACAGGATAGCTGAAACCAATCACGTACACGCCTCGGCGCAGCATGGCATCCGCAAAACGGGAGGCCAAAGCCGCATCCCCCAGCATCACCGGCACGATGGGATGAGTCCCCGGTCGCAGGTTGAAGCCCGCCTTTTCCATTTCGGACCGGAAAAAGCGAGTATTCCTCTCAAGGCGATCCCGCAACTCGGTGGATTGGGAAAGCAAGTCGAGAGCACGCAGCGAAGCGGCGGCGATCGAGGGGGCCAGAGTGTTCGAGAAAAGATACGGTCGCGACCGCTGGCGGAGCAGTTCGATGATCTCCCTCCGGCCACTGGTGTATCCTCCGCTCGCTCCGCCCAAAGCTTTGCCCAAGGTACCCGTAAGGATGTCAACACGCCCCATGACCTCGTTGTACTCGTGCGTGCCTCGTCCGGTAGCCCCCACAAACCCGACCGCATGAGAGTCGTCCACCATGACCAAAGCCTGGTATCGATCCGCCAAATCACACACGGCACGGAGGTTGGCGATGTAGCCGTCCATGGAGAACACTCCGTCGGTGGCGATCAGCTTGAACCGGGCTTTGGAGGCTTCCTGAAGTTTCGCCTCTAAATCAGCCATGTCATTGTTGCGATACCGCCATCGCTGCGCCTTGCAGAGCCGGATGCCGTCGATGATCGAGGCGTGATTCAATTCGTCGCTGATGACCGCATCGTCAGGTCCCAACAGCGTTTCGAAAAGACCCCCATTGGCGTCGAAGCACGAACCGTAAAGGATGGTGTCCTCGGTGCCGAGGAACTGGCTGATCTTCGCCTCCAACTGTTTGTGAACACCCTGAGTGCCACAGATGAAGCGCACGCTGGCCATGCCATAGCCCCAGTCTTTCAAGCCCTGGGCGGCCGAGGCTTGCACCTCGGGATGTTGAGCGAGCCCCAGGTAGTTGTTGGCACACAAATTGAGCACCGGGTCCCCGGTGGCGACCCGGATGGTCGCGCCCTGGGGCGTCATGATCACGCGCTCACCCTTGTAGGTCCCGGCGTGCCGGATCTCACCCAACTGCGCCACGACATGCTGCTGAAATGCGCCAAACATAGTTCTCTTCGGTTCAATGACTCCAATCGAGCACCACTTTGCCTGACTGCCCGGACAACATCGCATCAAATCCCTTCTGGAAGTCGGTGTAATGGAACCGATGGGTGATGACGGGGCGAATATCGAGGCCGCTCTCGAGCATCACGCTCATTTTGTACCAGGTCTCGTACATTTCGCGACCATAAATACCTTTGATGGTAAGCATGTTGAAAACAACCTTATTCCAGTCAATCGCCATCTGCTCCGAAGGGATCCCCAGCAGAGCGATTTTGCCCCCGTGGCACATGCTGTCGATCATGTCTTTGAAAGCGACGGGACTGCCGGACATTTCCAGGCCCACATCGAATCCCTCCTTCATCCCCAATTGCTTCTGCACCTGCGCGAGCGAGCCATTCTTGACGTTGCATGCCACATCAGCCCCCATGGCTTTCGCCAACTCCAACCGGTAATCATTCACGTCGGTAATCACGACAAAACGGGCGCCAGCATGCTTCACGATGGCAGCCGCCATGATGCCGATGGGTCCCGCACCGGTGATGAGGACGTCCTCCCCGAGCACGTTGAAGGAAAGGGCGGTGTGCACCGCATTGCCGAAAGGATCGAAAATGGAAGCCACGTCGCGGTCGATGTCAGGGCGGTGGTGCCAAACATTGGTCATCGGCACCGAAATGAACTCCGCAAACGCTCCCGTCCGGTTCACCCCGATTCCCTGGGTGTCAGCACACAGGTGTCTTCGACCCGCCAGGCAGTTGCGGCAACGACCACACACCACGTGACCTTCCGCACTCACCACGTCGCCCTTCCGAAAATCATTCACGTTGGACCCCACTTCCACGACCTCACCCACAAACTCATGTCCCACGACCATCGGGACAGGGATGGTTCGCTGCGCCCAAGCATCCCACTTGTAGATATGAAGATCGGTGCCGCAGATGCCGGTCTTGTGGACTCGGATGAGAACGTCGTTGATACCAATGGTAGGGAGAGGGACATCTTGCAGCCAGAGTCCTTGAGTGGCTTGAGCTTTCACCAGAGCTTTCATAGTTGACACGGGGCGTGAGTCACTTCGTTAATCGACGCGGTTCTTGATTTCCAGCATACTGGAATTCACTGTCTAGATATAGAACAAACACGTTCGCTATGCAAGATCTTTTTCCACTATAGTGGATTTTTCGAACCATGCCTGACTCCAAGTCTACCCCCAAGCCGGTCCCCTCCCAATCCAACCTGGAGCCAACCAGCCCGCGGTTTGGGCATAGGGTCAAAAAACTGCGCGTGGACCGCGGTTGGTCCTTGGAGGGATTAGCCACTGCCAGCGGGGTAAGCCGATCGATGCTGAGCCAGATCGAGCGTGACCAAGTGAACCCGACCCTGGCTGTGGCACTCCGGATTGCCCGCGCCTTCAACATGGGCTTGGGAGAACTCATCGAATCCCCAGGAGTCACCTCCTCGGTCACGGTCATCCGTGCGGATGACCACACTTACCATTACCGGTCCGATAAGAACTGCCGAATTCGAACGCTGTCGCCGCTGAATCTGGAGAAGGACGTGGAGTTTTACGAAGTGCTGCTCCAACCGGGGGGGGCGCTCCGCAGTGCCCCCCACTTTGAGGGAACCCGGGAGTTCCTCACCGTTCAGACTGGCCAGATCCAGGTAGAATCGGGGGAGGATAAGGAGACCCTGAATCCTGGGGATTCCGCCAGTTACCGTGCTGACATTCCCCACGCGATCATTAACATCGGCAACACCGAAGCGGGCATCTTCCTCGTCGACATCTACCGATAGCAAAGCAATAGGCCCGGCCAACTGTCTCTTGGCCGGGCCTGGAATGGCACCCTCTTCCGGAAAGGTGCCGTGCCGTTGGACTCTCCCTAGTAGAGTCCTCGTCGTCTAGACGTCGTAGTAAAGGAAGAACTCATACGGATGCGGGCGCAGGCGGAGCGCATCGTGTTCCTTGCGCTTGTGGCTGATCCACATGTCGAGGAAGTCCTTCGTAAAGACATCACCCTTCAGGAGGAAGTCGTGGTCCTTCTCGAGGTGATCCAAAGCTTCTCCCAGACTGCCAGGCACCTGAGGCACCTTCGCGAGTTCCTCGGGCGGCAGTTCGTACATGTTTTTGTCCATCGGTTCGCCCGGGTCGATCTTATTGAGAACGCCATCCAAACCCGCCATCAAGAGTGCCGTGTAACAGAGGTATGGGTTGGCGGAAGGATCGGGCGGGCGGTACTCGATGCGCTTGGCTTTCGGGTTCTCGCTGAAGGTGGGAATGCGGATGGCCGCACTGCGGTTACGAGCACTGTAGGCCAGGTTCACGGGCGCTTCGTAGCCAGGCACCAAGCGCTTGTAGCTGTTGGTGGTCGGACTGCAGAGAGCGCACAGCGCTTTGGCGTGTTTCAGAATGCCGCCGATGAAATAGAGGGCCATCTGGCTCAGGCCGGCGTACTCGTTGCCCGCAAAGAGCGGTTTGCCCTTCTTCCAGAGCGAAATGTGAGTGTGCATGCCTGACCCGTTGTCGCCGAAGAGCGGCTTGGGCATGAATGTCACCGTCTTGCCATGTTTGCGGGCAATGTTCTTGATGCAGTACTTGTAGAGCATCATGTTGTCGGCCGTCTTCACGAGGGTGTCGAAACGAAAATCAATTTCCGCCTGGCCCGCGGTGGCCACTTCGTGATGTTGACGCTCGATCTTGATCCCCAACTGCTCCATCACCAGGCACATCTCGGTGCGGATATCCTGCTGGGTGTCGGTAGGGCCTACAGGAAAATAGCCTTCCTTGTAGCGAATCTTGTAACCCAAGTTCGGTCCTTCATCGCGCCCGGAGTTCCAGATCCCTTCCTCGCTGTCGACGGTATAATAGGTACCGTTGCTGCGGGAGTCGTACTGGACGTTGTCAAAGATGAAGAACTCAGCTTCGGGCCCAAAAACACCCGTGTCGGCCAGACCGGTGCTCTGGAGGTATTTTTCAGCGCGTTGGGCGATCCCGCGGGGGTCACGGCTGTAGGCCTCTTTGGTGCCAGTTTCAGCGATGGTACAGGTCAGACTCAGAGTGGTATCGGCGCAGAAAGGATCAATGAAAGCGGTCTTGGGATCTGGCATGACCAGCATGTCGGAAGCCTCGATCGATTTCCATCCACGGATAGAGGAACCATCGAATCCCAGGCCTTCTTCAAAAACTTCCTCGCTCAACTCGCCAATGGGGCAGCTGAAATGTTGCCAGGTGCCGAAGGTGTCGACGAATTTGAAGTCGACCATTTTCGCACCGCTCTTCTTCACCAACTCCAGAACTTGCTTCGGTGTGCTCATTGTTTTGGTACTTGTGTTTTATCTAACTTCTACTTACTTGTGATTTCAGTTGTTGGGTCTATACGACTCAGCGATACAGGCCGTGCCAGCGGAGATTTCCCGATCCGTCGCTGGCACGGCCCTCTGAGGGCTCTAATCCTATCCGCCGTGGTAACCTTCCTCGCCGTGCTCGGTCAGGTCGAGGCCCACCGTCTCCACTTCCTCACTTGGACGTAATCCAACAACCGCCTTCACGATGTACGCAATGACAACCGTGCCGACTATGGCCAGGGTCAAGGTCAATCCGATGGCCTTCAATTGTTCGATCCAGAGTCCGTTTCCGACCAGTTTGGCAAGTCCGTTCGCTTTCGCAGGATCGCCAACGAGATTGGCATTAGCGTCGGCTGTGGCCAGGATGCCCGTCAGGAAAGCTCCGAGAGTCCCGCCCACCGCGTGCACGCCGAAGGTGTCCAGCGCGTCGTCATAGCCCAGTCGGGGCTTGAGGAAAGAGCAGGCCAGGAAGGGTATGATGCCAGCCAGGATTCCAATCACCACCGCGCCGTTCGCCGTGATGAAGCCCGTCGCAGGGGTCACCACCACAAGTCCAGCCACTGCACCGGAGCAGAAACCGAGCACGCTGGGCTTGCCTCGGAAGATGTATTCGGCCATGGCCCACACGAAGGAGGCAATCGCCGTGGCGATCGTAGTGGTCATAAACGCATTGGCGGCGATGCCATCAGCGGCTACGGCGCTTCCGGCGTTGAATCCGTACCACCCCACCCAGAGCATTCCCGTCCCAATCATACACATCACCATGCTGTGCGGGGGCATCGGTTCCTTGGGGAACCCAAGCCGCTTGCCGAGAATCAAGCAAAGGATCAGGGCGGACCATCCCGAGGACATATGCACCACCGTGCCGCCGGCGAAGTCGATCGCCTTGATGGAGGCCTTGCTGTTCCAGACGCCGTTCATAAGGCCATCAATACCCCAGACCATGTGAGCGAGGGGGAAGTAAACCACAAACATCCAGAGCGTAACGAACAGCAGAATGGCTGCGAATTTCATGCGCTCCGCAATCGCCCCGATGATCAGCGCAGGGGTGATGATGGCAAACATCAACTGGTACATCGAAAAAACGTTGTGTGAAACCCAGTACGAATAGTTCGTGTTGGGCTTGGAATCGACTCCGTTGAGGAAAGCGAACTTGAGGTTGCCAATGACTGATCCCGCACCATCCCCGAAAACGAGACTGTAGCCACACAACCACCAAAGGAGTGTGACCAGTCCCGCGATACCTAGGCACTGGGCGAGAACGGAGAGCACGTTCTTGCGACGAACGAGGCCGCCATAGAACAGCGCCAGGCCCGGCAAGGTCATGAAGAGAACGAGCGCGGAGGAGGTCATCATCCAGCCGTTGTGGCCAGGGCCCGCAGTGTCAGCGAGCTTGGAGCCGACCTTGGAGTCCGCCACGTCACTCCCTCGCGCTGTGTTGCCAATGTAAGCCTCAAGATCCGCGATCCGCTGAGAGAGGTCAGGATCCGCTTTGGCGGGGACCGCTGCCGCTGCCGCTGCCGCGGGTGCGGCGTCGTCGGCAGCAACCACGGCTGGGGAGACCAAGAGACATGCGACGAATCCAATCAAGAAAAGTAATTTTTTCATAAAGTTCAAGGGCGTTGATGGTGGAAGCACCTCTTTCTTAAACGGCTTGTTCTCCTTTCTCATCGGTCCGGATCCTGACTGCTTCCTCGATTTTGGAGAGAAAGACTTTGCCGTCGCCAATCTTCCCGGTTTTGGCGGTCTTCACGATCGCGGCCACTGCGGCCTCCGCCAGGCTATCGGAAACAACGATTTCGATCTTGATCTTGGGCAAGAAGTCGACCGTGTATTCACTTCCCCGGTAGATTTCGGTATGTCCCTTCTGCCGACCGAATCCCTTGACCTCGCTGACGGTCATTCCTTCGATTCCAATGTCGCTGAGGGCATCTTTGACCTCTTCCAGCTTGAACGGTTTGATAATGGCTTCAATTTTCTTCATGGCATCTGTTCTAAGACACAATTAGGGACGCGTGTTTTTGTCCTTGCTGCCCGGATTCCGGAATGAACCGAAGGCCTCGGCCGTATCTGCCTTCGGAATCCCGCCAACCCCATCCTCGCCGGAGTTCTGCGCAGTCATCGCGACGATCGCGGAAACTGACTCGACTGAAGTTCTTTGAGCAAACTTTGTCGGTCTGTTTTGGTTGGCTATAAACCAGAGCACGCCGCCTAAGCAGCAGGCATGCCAAGGCGAAACAGGAGATTTGAGGACCAATGTACACAACTGTATACAAGGCACTTCCGACTACTCTCGTCTACCGCTCCTCTTGAACTCCCCGCTTCCCCAAAGAATCGGTGTTGTTTTTTGACCACTTTGAACAAACCCATTCACAACTCAGAATGCCTTCTTCGAAAATGCTGTGCTTTCGATCTCATCCTTTTAGTATCCGCTCCCCATGCTGCGGATTGGTTCGCTGGAACTGAACTCCAACTTATGTTTGTCGCCGCTGGCAGGTTACACCAACCTGCCCTTTCGGACTGTCCTACGTGAGATGGGGGGGCTGGGGCTAGCGACAACGGATCTCGTCAACGCCAGGTCCTTGCTGGAAAAGAACCCGAAGGCTTTCAAACTCATCGAAAGCAGTGCGAAAGATCAGCCTCTTGCGGTGCAGTTGTTCGGATCCGTTGCTGAGGAAATGCGGGACGCCGCCATGCTCGTGGAATCCCTAGGGATTGCCTCGGTAGACATCAACATGGGATGCCCAGTCCGAAAGGTCTGCAAAGTCGGTGGTGGTTCAGCGATGTTGGTGGAACTGGAAAAGACGGCTAAGCTGGTATCCATGGTGGTCAATGCGGTCAAGGTACCGGTCACCGCCAAAATGCGGCTGGGATGGGATGATCAGAATCTCACGGCACCCAGTTTGGCTAGGTCCTTAGAGGATGTGGGGTTAGCGGCAGTCTTCATCCACGGTCGTACCCGTGAGCAGGGCTTTTCAGGAACCGTGAGCCTCCAAGGAATCCGCGCTGTCGTGGAGGCGGTGCGACAAATCCCCGTCATCGGCAACGGAGACGTGACCACTCCGCACATTGCCCGCCAGATGTTCGCCGAAACCGGTTGTCGAGGCGTCAGCATCGGCCGAGGCGCTTTCCACAATCCCTGGATCTTTGCCCAGACACGTCACTTTCTGGAGACCGGAGATCTGCTGTCTGAACCTTCCTTTCAGGAGCGGATCGCCATCATGCGGCGGCACCTCGATCTGAGTATTCAAGTCTTTGGGGAGACGCTGGCATGCCGGATGTTCCGGAAGGTGGGGCCTTGGTATGCCAACCGTTTTGGCCCCTCGAAGCTCTTCAACAAGCGAATTGTGGCCTTAAGCTCCAAGGCGCATTTCGAGGAAATCTTGCAGGAGTACACCCATTGGCGTGAGCAGTTCCTCAATGAGCAGGGGGAACTCAAAGCACAATACCGCCCGCAGCCTCTACCCGAAGCTATCCAAACGGCGGAGCCGGTGGGGGCCACCTCAAAAATCGCTGTTCCCAAAGGACCAGTATCCCTTTGGTAGCGGGCCCAGGATTTCGGCAACCGGCGCTATGCGGTAGGTTCCGGAATGGAACGGATCGGGTTGGGGACGCAGGCAGCTTGCGCGGCGGAATCCTCCGCGCGCTCATTCTGCCGCGCGCGTTCATAGAAAGTTTCCGGCTCATAGGTCCACCCCGCACGAAGCCGGGCGTCTTCCCGCACGAGGCATCGGTGAATATACATCCCGATCGCCGGCGCAAGAAGCCGACTCTTCCATCCGAAACATTCGTAGACCTCCCGCAAGATCGCATCGATCTTCTTCCTCATCGGCGGATCATTCCGGTACCACTTTCGAGCGGCCCACAGAGCACCCGCATAGGTGGAGCCAAGTGAGGCGGACTCGCGAAGGTAGCGTTCACGAACACGGAGGTTGGGATGCTGGTGATGGGCCTTCCAGCCAGCCAGCGTAGTTCTCGCGACGCGGATGACGCTAGGACCATTCACAACAAAGTCGCGCGTGAAAGCCTGGATCAGGAAGTCCGTTTCCATGCCGGCAGGAATATTCTCGTGAACATGCTGGAACTTGCACTGCCCGTGAGAATCCGCAGGGTCAGCGAGCTCGGGATCCACAAGCGTGCCCTCCTCCTTGTGCTTCCGGAACAAGGGGGTCCCAGGCAGCGGGGTGTAGAGCATAAACTGATGGAATTCCGTATCGTGCTCCACCGCGTAATCAATAGCATCAGGCATGTTCTCGGGGGTGTGTTCAGGCAAACCAATGATGCTGGAACCTAGCACCCGAATGCCATTCGCCTGAAGCGTTCGAACCAATTCGATGGTATCGACGTTCTGTTTCTTGGAGTATTGACTATTGCGGCCTTCCAAACCCATCCAGACCCACGAAACCCCCAGCCCAATCAACTGCTCCATGGTGTAAGACTGGAGCACCTTGGCAGAGGTGAATACATAGAGAGCCCAAGCCTTGTTGTTTGCCTCCATCAGCTCCAGGAGGCGAATCGCGCGCGGTTTCTGCAAGAGAAAGTTCTCGTCCATCACGAAGAAGGACTTCACTTTCAAGTCCCGCTCGAGATCGCACATCACTTTGAAGAGATCATCCCCAGTTTGGAAAAAGTGAATGGACTTGCCCTTCCCGCCGAACATCGCGGAGGTGGCGCAGAAATCGCACCCCAGGGGACAGCCAACCGACGGAATCAGGGTAGCCGCGACGTCCTCCTCCGTTTCAGGAAGGTTGAGGCCCATCATGCGACTTCCGAAACAGGAATAGAGTTTGGGATGATGGATAGGAGCCGCAACATTCTCCCCCAGGTATTCCCGAAACCATCGGATCCCTTCGCCCACCACGGCATAATCGGCATCCACGCGACTGGCGAGGTTGGGAATACTGGCAACGTGCCCGCCTACGACAATCTCCGCCTTGGGTTGATATCGGCGGATCAACTCGCACATCTTCTTCACTTTCCCAAAGTTGGGCACGATAGCGCTGATCCCAATCACGTCATACGTTTCGCGTTGAAGCTCCTGGATAAAGCGGTCCAGTGTCGGAAAATCCAGCAGCGTGCAGGGCGCGGTGATATTGGCCTGGATCATGATCAAACCCCAGGACCGATGGAACATCCGCAGGGAGAAAGCCCCCTGAACCCGGGTCACCTGGTTATGATATAACTCCATCGGGTTGATCGCCCGCCCACCGTACTCGTCGTCCTGAGCATAAGGGCCAAAGACGCTAGTTAGCAACACACGAGCCCGGGAGCCAAATGGGTGTCTGGGAGCCAATCCTTGTTCCGATTCCGATCCTTCAACCATGTTCAGCATGAACTTCTCTTTCCATTCACTCTTCTGCAACAAAACAGAATACAGTCCCCGACGGACGGCAGCTTCCGCAATCTAAACCATAAAGCTCACAATCCCAATAGCTTAAACTATCTGGAGAACTCAAAGGCAAGATGACCATTCAAGCCGCGCAGACAACCCGTGTGGACTGCATGAGATGGATTGTAATGTCAGCTGCCAGCAAAAGGCAAGACTCTCGTTCAACACTGCAAACGGCTCAAGTTCACGATTTCAAACCGCGCAAGTCGACTTCGATACGTCGGTTTTCTTTCAGCAGCTCGTCCAGAGTCAAGCGTCCACGCCTCGAACCTGCCTCCCGAGCCAGAATCGTAGCGAGCGCACCGTCCACGGAGCGAGCCACGGTGGGATTTCCGCACCGGCCTGCGATCACATCCTCATAGAAGGTAGCGATATTTCGCGAGGCGCCTGCTTCGTAGAGGTTCTCAACCTGGCCGTTGTAGCCGTCATCGCCGCTCCGGAAGAACGCCTTGCCTCCATAGCACGTTTCGGCGTATCCGGTCCGCCCTTGGATCTGGCAAATCACGTTGAAATCGCACCGATTGTCCAGGTGCTTGCCACGATGGTTCACCGTCAAGCCATCCGCGAATTCAAAGAGTATCGAGAACACATCGTGGCTGTCGCCGTGTGGATTCGACCGCATGCGTCGCGAGAGCGCCATCGCGGCAACGGGCCGACCGTCGGCAACCCACAATGCGGCATCCACCGCATGGATACAAGCGTTGACATGGTAGCCGCCCCCCACCGCCACATCGTTGCACCAGATTAGGCTACGGAGACGGCTCTCAAGGTTCGCCGTAAAAGCCGGGTCCGGGAACGGACCGGCGAAATAGTGGCTGTTGACCGTCGCGACGGGTCCGATATCCCCACCCAGGACTCTCCTCATGACCTCACGGTTGTGAGGGTCAGTTGGGAGCTGGTAGTCAACGAGGAAACTGAGCCCTTTCGAAGTGGCTTGCTTCGCCGCAGCGGCGATCTCAAGGCATCCAGGTACATCGACTGCCACGGGTTTGGCCATGTAGACGTGCAGGCCGGCCGCCACTGCAGCCCGCGCATGCTCAGGAAAAAAACAGGGAGGCGTTTCGAGAGCCACGGCCTCAACACCAGATTCGATAAGGCGCTTGTAGCCGGAGAGCGTCGAGAACCGGCGTGACTTATCGACACCGACAGCGTCACCGCAAGCGTCTGCCACTTCCTGGAAGTAGTCCGCGACCGCCCACATTTCGTAACCACCGTGGCGCTGGAACAGCTTCGCGATCCAGGCACCGCGCCCACCGTTTCCAACGACACCAAGTTTGAGCTTACGCTCGAACGTCCGCTGGGGCGGATCGTCTGCCAAGCCGTGCAACAGGCCGAGCGAAGAGGCTGCCCCGGCGACCACAGTGCCACCCAGGAAGCGTCGTCGAGTCAAGGGCGAGGGTTGAGAACTCAGGAGTGTTTTTGGTTTGATGGAGGTTGCAGTATGCATAATCTGATTCAGTCTTTCGTTGTCAACTTGAACCTACCTTGCTTCGCTCGATCGTAGTCTCCGAGGAACACCCACCAGTTCCTCAGTTTCTGGCCTTCAAAAGTCAGACCATTGTCGGGGCCGGGCAGATTCTGCATCCAATACACGAACCATTTCAGG
Source organism: uncultured Verrucomicrobiota bacterium (assembly GCA_964411985.1). Lineage (GTDB taxonomy): Bacteria > Verrucomicrobiota > Verrucomicrobiia > Limisphaerales > J093 > CAYPNF01. The sequence goes on along the minus strand of CAYPNF010000002.1, from coordinate 223,102 downwards.
CTATTCTTGCCCCATTTTTCCGCAGTGATCGGTTGCTTGCGGCCTGAACCGTCAGGGCGCCAATCCTCGATATCGCTCAAGACAGTCCGGGGGTTGGCCCAGTCGTAATCTTGTTCACCATTCGGCGGATAGTGGGCCCATCCGCAACCGGGCCGGACAATGCGGTGGGAGCGATCGCTTCCCACGAACCGGCCCCAAAAGAGAAGATCGCCCCATTTCTCCTCCGGAGTGTCATCCCGGCCATCCACGTGGTTGAGCACCGCCTCGATTTGATGAATATGATCCTCCACGGCTTCCGAGGTGCCCCGCTGATAGTTGTAATGGTACACCGTATAGGTGCGATCCAACACCGGCAGGTCCGACGGATCCCGATCGCTGTTGCTGATGTCCCCGTGCGGACTGGACATATTCGATTCCCATAGGTCAAGTTTCCCTCCATGGTATCCCCAGATCCAGATTTCCTTCACTCCTCGCTTCTGAACCCAATCGCCGACCCCGATCTCTTTCATCATCCGCGCATAATCAGCCATCGGAACATCGTGACCCGCCTTCGTTAGCGTCGGAATGGGAGAGTGGATGGTCAGGGTGCCTTTTACGAGGTACTTCATGCATGGTTCCGCCTTAGGATTCTGGTACCCGTGATACCGTGAACCTGCCTCCAATGCGGCGATCACCTCCCGGGTCTGCCGCTCCGTCTTGCGCTCCGTTTCCGAAAGCGATGCACCCCAGTCCCCGGTTACCCGCAGATCAATCAGGTTCCCGTTGGTAGGAAAATAATTCACCACCAATACACCAACCTCATAAACAAGGTCCTTTGCTGGGGGTGAGTCGGCCAAAAGGACGTAATGGGGAGAAACGACGGCGAAGAGAATCAGCAACCACCGTTTGGCTAGGAGGAACATCCGTCATGGATTAGGCCAAAGCCCCACCGGAGTCAACCGGGAAGGCCACTGTTCTGAAACACACAACCGCTTCGATGTCCGGTGCTCGCCACAGTCAGCTTGAAGCGGCCACACGGGGCACGACCCGCAGGTCCCCCTCCCCTCTGCTCTCAGAGAAGCGTAAGCCCACTACCGCACCCAGGATCAAGAGGCCACCAGTAACCTGGGCTGGATTCAGGCGCTCGTCGAGCAGGAGAAAGGCAATCGCCGCAGTGAAGGCAGGCTCCAAGCTCACAATCAGATTCGCAACGCTGGAGGGGAGGTGAGCGAGGCTCATGTTGTAGAGGCCAAACCCTGCAATGGTTGGTCCGCCAGCCAGCACGAACAGAACCAGCCAACCCCAATAGTCATGGCCCAGGCAGAACAAATCCATGGCCGGGGTTCCTGACTGCAAAACGGGCTCCAGAGGGAGGACCCCCACCTCGGTCAAAAGGGTCAGCGGAGGTCGGCCCGGCGAACCCGGCACCACCCCTCCCGGATTGAGGATCAATATCAGTAAAACCAAAGTGGCGAAGCCAAAGGTGTAAAACAGAGTGGTCCACGGATTCAATCCCCGCCGTGCGGCCGACCGCCCCATCAGGCTGTAGACGGCATAGGCGAACCCGGAGAGAACCCCCACCGTGATGCCCGTAAAACTTGAACGCCAATCGGAAGCCATTGAAGCACCCGAAACAAACCAACATCCGACCAGGCTCGCGATGACGGCCGCCACCTTCGAGACGGAAAAGGTCTCCCCGAAAATTCTCCAACCCAGCAACGCGGTGAACGCACCCGAGCTATACACCAGGGCCGTTGCCACCGACGCACCGTTCAGAGCCACGGAGTAAGTCCAGAGCAGGTTGAAACCCGCCAGCACAATTCCGTAGACCGCCAGGTATCCCAAGTGCCTCACCGTGACGCGCAGGAGTGAAGCCCGCACCAGCGCCAGGATCGGGAGGAGAACGATCACGGCAAAGAAGTCCCTCCAAAACGCCAGCACCATGGCTGGCACCTGGTGCCGATCGGTCAGATACCTGATGAATATGGCGGTCGTGGAAAGAATCGCGGCACTCGCGAAAGCGATCCAGTAACCCCGCATCGCATCACACTCTCGAGGATTGGAGCTCGTCATGAGCCAAGTAAAGCAGAGTCTGTGGTTGTTCGTATAGATCCAGAATATGCGATAATCGCTAATACCACTTTGGCGCATTTACCTTGCATTATCCTATAATGGATCTATTACTTTTGTCGTCTATTAAGATATTGTATAGATCCACATGTGATTCTCCATGCGTATCCCTGTCGATTCGAATAGTCCCACCCCGCTCTATCAACAGATTGAGACACACCTGCGAAAGGGAATCCTCTCCGGAAGCCTCGCAGCCGAAACCCGGCTTTCATCTGCACGAGAGCTTGCCACCGACCTGAAGGTGAGCAGGATCACGGTCGAGAACGCCTACGCGGAACTGGAGGCGGCAGGACTCGTTGAGCGACGACTCGGGAGTGGCACCTACGTCCTGGCACAGCCAGGCAAACTGAACCCCCCGCCCGGCGAGTCGCATGGGCCGCCGCCCTGGCCCCTGTGGCAGCAAGAAGCGCAGGAAAGGAGCGGCCGCTTTCATCGCCCCGCCCTGGACGAATGGCTCCGTTCCGCTCGCCACCCCAACCCCATCAACTTCGCGGGAGGAGTCGCCGACCCGAGATTCTTTCCCGCTGATGAGTTCCGGCGGGCCGTCAACTCAGTCCTGCGGCGCGACGGCACCAGCGCGCTGGAGTACGGGCGCCGCGAAGGATACGAACCCCTTCGGCGGACCATCGCCAAGGTGCTAGGCAGCCAGGGGCTCAATACCAAAGCGGACAACGTCCTCATCACGAGTGGTTCGCAGCAGGCCCTGACGCTGATCGCGCAACTGTTGCTGCGTCCAGGGGAGGTGGTGTTGGTGGAGAACCCCACCTACGCGGGCGCTCTTGATCTGTTTCGAGCTTTGGATCTGCGCACGGTTGGGATCCCGATGGACAGCCAAGGGATGCAGGTGGAAAGACTGGAACCTTTACTTCAACAGCATCACCCCAAGCTGCTCTATACGATCCCCAATTTTCACAACCCTACCGGCACCTGTCTCAGCACCGCGCGACGCAAGGCGCTGATCACCCTGGCTGATCGGTACAACCTGCCAATCCTCGAGGATGATTTCGTGGGGGACATGCGATACGAAGGTCGCGCCCAACCTTCCCTGAAGTCCATGGATGCCGCCGGAAGGGTTCTTTACGTCAGCACCTTCTCCAAAATGCTCATGCCTGGTCTCCGCGTCGCGTTCCTGGTGGCTGAAGGCCCCGTCTACCAAAGCCTGGTCAGCTATAAGGCGGTAGTGGATCTGGCCACCTCCAACCTCATGCAACGATCCCTGGAAGCGTATGTGACCGTCGGCCGATACCGGACCCACCTCCGCCGCACCTGCCGAGCCTATCGCAGACGGCGAGATTGCATGATCGCCGCCATCCAGCGGTACCTTCCCTCCTCGGTCCAGTACGTCTCCCCTGCAGGAGGCATGTTCTTCTGGCTACAGCTTCCTCCGGATATGACCGCCTCAAAACTCCTGACGATTGCCGTCAAGGAAGGCGTTGGTTTTGCCACGGGGACCAGCTCCTTTGTCCTCCCTGCGGAGGGCGAGTCCTTCATCCGGCTGAACTTCATCTCCGCCTCCGAATCGAGGATTACGGAAGGGATTCAGCGCTTGGCGAAAGCCATGCAAGCCTATTGACCCCTTTTTTGCTGCAGGAGAACCAAGGTTCTGATATGCCCATTGCATGCTGACGGACTTGAAAGGGAAAACCGTTCTGATCACCGGAGCCTCCGGCGGGATAGGGATAGCTCTGGCTGAGGCATTTGCCGCTGAAGGTGCCCACCTGGTGCTGCAGTACCATCGGAGGCGCAAGCCGGTGGCGGATTTTTTGCGCAGACACCCGGAAAGGCTGGCCATCGACGTGCAGGCCGACCTTCGCAAGGAAGCCGAGGTGAAACGGCTCTTTGCCAAGGCGTGCGCTGTCATGGGGCAAATAGACACCCTAGTGGCTAACGCAGGCATCTGGGTGGCTCAAGATGTCGCCCTGCACCGCATGTCCTTGCGTCAGTGGCAGGCCACCATCGAAACGGACCTGACGGCCTCGTTCCTTTGTGCAAGGCAATACCTGCGGGTGGTGGCAAAACAGCGCCGTGGCAACATCATCTTCATCGGCTCTACCGCAGGCGTATTCGGGGAACCTGGACATGCCGACTATGCCTGCGCGAAGTCCGCTCTCGCCTTTGGGCTGACTCGGACGCTCAAGAACGAGATTGCCCGCATCGCCCCTCACACTTCCCAGTACTGCGGCGGCCGGGTCAACTGTGTTTCGCCGGGTTGGACCGTGACGCCCCTCACAGAGAAGTGCCTCCAGGATGAAGGGCTTGTCAAAAAGGTCACGGCAACCATGGCCTTGCCTCAAATCGCGCGCGCGTCCGACGTAGCCAATGCGGTGCTCTACCTCGCTTCGGACACATTGGCAAGGCATGTGACGGGCCAGAATCTGGTTCTAGCCGGAGGCATGGAGGGCCGGTGGCTTTGGCGCCCGGAAGAAGTGGATGCGAAGATTGCCTGAAACGGATGTGAATGCCCCGCTCTCGCCCGGCTTGCTAGAGGGTCCCCGGAGGATGCGCCAACTTCTGGCGCGTCCCGGCATACTCAGCACCTTCGGCGTGCACGACGTCTTCTCGGCGCTTGTCTTCCAGAAAGCAGGTTGTGAAGCGCTTTTCATGGGAGGCTTTGGGACCAGCGCCTCCATGCTAGGACTGCCCGACCTCAGTTTCCTTACCATGACCGAGATGGCGGAAGCCGTGCGACGCATGACGAACCGCCTCACCATACCGGTAGTGGCGGACGGCGACACCGGCCATGGCGACACCCACAACGTTCAGCGCACCGTCCGGGAATTCGAAGCCGCGGGTGCCGCCGGTATCATCCTCGAAGACCAGGTCATGCCGAAGCGGTGCGGGCACTTCGGGAATAAGCAGATCGTACCCCGATCGGAGATGCTCCAAAGGATCCAAGCAGCCTGCTCCGCGCGACGGAATCCCGGTTACGTGAGCTTTGCCCGGACCGATGCCCGCCAGCTCCCGGGACTCGAAGGGCCCACCGCCCGTGTGAACCATTGTTGCCAAGGCGGTGCGGACGTGCCCTTCTCCGAAGACCCCCATAGCGGCCCGGAGCTGGAGCGGATCCCGCGTGACGTCAAACACCCGGTATTAGTCAACATGCTCAGTGGTGGCATAACTCCGGTGCTGAGCCGAGCCGAGCTTGAGAGACTCGGCTACAAGATCGTGGTTTGCCCGGTGGAGACACTCCAGGTCTGTGGCGCCTCCCTGCTCCGCCTCGCGCACTTGTGGCAGCAAGAGGGCAAAGTGGATGATTGGGTGCTGCCGCAAATGACTTTCCAACAACTCAAAGAACTGCTCGATGTTCCCTCTTTCCTCACACAAACTCGACCCTCTCACACTGAGGTAATTCCCGCACCCTACGACCAAAACCAGCCCCCTTCCGATAACACGAACCATGGCCTCCATTCCTGATTTCACCGGATATGTCGAATTTCGCGATGGCTTCCAGCCTCGCTCTGACCTCAGTCACGTGCTGTTCGATTTTGATGGCACGCTCTCCCTGATTCGACAGGGCTGGCCGGACGTGATGGTGCCGATGTTCGCAGAGATCATTCCCGCAGTTGCTGGAGAATCTGAGGATGCCCGCAAGAAGTTGGCTTTTGAAGACATCATGCGCTTGAACGGTAAGCAAACGATCTACCAAATGATCCAGCTTGCAGACCGCGTACGCGAGCGCGGCGGTATCCCCAAGGAACCACTGTGGTACAAGAACGAGTACTTACGGCGTCTGGAAGAGAAGATAAGTCACCGGGTTCAAGGCCTGCGTGATGGAAGCGTGAAAACAGATGAATACCTCGTCTTTGGCAGCCGACAACTCCTCGACACGCTGGTCTCGAAAGGGCTTCATCTCTATCTGGCCAGCGGCACGGATGAGAGGTTTGTCAAAGCGGAGGCAGAACTCCTGGGACTCACCCCGTACTTCGGCACTCATATCTATGGCGCTCAGGACGATTATAAGAAGTTCTCCAAAAAGATGGTCATCGAGCGGATTCTTCGGGAGAACCACATTCCCGGCGCGCAACTTCTCTCCTTTGGAGACGGCTATGTTGAGATCGAGAACACGAAAGAAGTAGGTGGGCTTGCTGTCGCCGTGGCTAGCGATGAGGCCAACAATGGGTCCGGCCGGATTGACCCATGGAAGCGCCAGCGCCTCTTAGGCGTGGGAGCCGACGTGGTGATCCCTGATTACCGCGACCAAGAGGTCCTTCTGCGAACCTTGACCTCAGCCACGACATGAAAAATCCGCTCGACCTGACGAAACTGAAGCCTTACCCCCTGGAGACCAGGCGCAGCCTGTCGACCCTGCAGGAGGTGCTGGTGGAACCGGCTGCCGAACCGCCCGCCATCAGTGACGGACTTCGGCAGCAAGTGGAACAGTGTGCCCGGAACATAAGGCACGCCCGCGCGAAAGGCGCCGGGGTACAACTCATTTACGGGGCTCACTTGGTCAAGAATGGCGGTCAACTGCTCCTCGTACGAATGATGGACCATGGATGGGTCACTCACCTGGCCACGAACGGTGCTGGAACCATTCACGACTGGGAATTCTCCTATCTGGGACGCTCCACCGAGAGTGTGCGGGAGAATGTGGCCACCGGCAGCTTTGGCACTTGGGACGAGACCGGCAAGTTCATCAACCTGGCGCTGCTCCTGGGCGGTCTCCAGGGCCAAGGATATGGTGAGGCGCTGGGACAGTTCATCTACCGGGATGGGGGCACGCTTCCCTCAGCCGAGTCTCTCGAGCAGGAGTTGCGAAACGCCCCGGACCACCCCCTGGCTCCAGCCCGGGCTGAGATGCTGCAAGCCCTCCGGCTCCATCGCCTCCCCACCGGACCGCTGGTGGTGCTGCACCGATGGAGGAATGTTTCGGCGATCGGCAACGCCTTCCGCCACCAAGTGCCTTTCACAGTGCATCCTGGCATCGGCTACGATATCATCACCAACCACCCCATGTTCAACGGAGCCGCCATTGGCCGGGCCGCGGGCGAGGATTTTCGGACCTTCTGCGGCACCGTAGACACCTTGGATGGCGGCGTAGTGCTGTCGATCGGAACAGCCATCATGGGCCCCCAGGTGTTTGAAAAGTCACTCAGCTGCGTAAACAACCTCCGCCTGCAGCAAGGACGCCCGATTGTGCAAGGACATTCCATTTACGTGGTGGATCTTCAGGACGGGGGGAATTGGGACTGGTCCCAAGGTGAGCCGCCAAGGGAGAATCCGGCTTACTACCTGCGCTTCTGCAAGAGCTTCGCCCGTATGGGGGGGCAAATGCATTATGTGCAGTCAGACAACGTGGCGTTCCTTCACCACCTCTACCGCACCCTCTCTTCCAGCGAATCATGAACAAGTCTCGTTTCGAAGAAATCGTCGCGCGCTACTCGAAACTGCGCATCGGTGTCCTGGGTGATTTTTGTTTGGATCGATATCTGGAGATCGATCCAGCCCTTACCGAGACCTCCATCGAAACGGGGTTGTCGGTCCATAACGTCGTCCGAGTGCGAGCACAACCCGGGGCGGCAGGCACAATCCTCAATAACCTGGTGGCCTTGGGAATCGGGCGGATCGTTCCGATCGGTTTCTGCGGCTTGGATGGAGAAGGGTATGAACTGCTACGGGCCCTGGAATCGCTGTCCGGAGTGGAAATGGGGCACTTCTGCCAAACAGACGCGCGGCGTACGGCCACCTACTGCAAACCACTGTTGATGCACCCGGGGAAGGCGCCTGAGGAGCTCAACCGGCTGGATAACAAGAACTGGTCCCAGACACCCTCCTCGGTGGAGTCCAGGCTGATCTCCAGCCTCGAACTTCTCGCGGGTAGCCTGGACGCCCTGATTCTGTTGGATCAGATGGACCTCGCGTGGACCGGCGTCATCACTCCCCGTGTCCTTGAGTGTGTCGGAAATCTGGCCAAACGTAGAGTCCCTGCGTGCATGCTGGCCGATAGCCGCCGAGGCCTGAAGAGCTTTCCCCCTCTCTCGTTCAAAATGAACGGTGCGGAACTTGCCTCGCTCACAGCGCAACCCCTTTCCGAGTCTCTCGAGGAGGTGCGCTCACAAGCCCGGCAGTTAGCCGCACTCAACAACTGGCCCACCTTCATCACCTTGGCGGAACGAGGGATTGTGGCAGCCACTCCTGAAGGCGAGACTTTCCACCACCCTTCACTTCCCTTGCGTGGAGAGATTGACATCGTGGGGGCAGGAGATTCGGTCACCGCCAATCTGAGCGCAGCCCTTGCCGCCGGAGCCACCGTCGCCGAAGCCATCGAACTGGCCAACGCCGCCGCCTCCGTTGTCATTCACCAACTGGGAACCACCGGCACCGCGAGCCGGGAGCAGATCCGGCACCTCATCACTTCGTGAGGGCTCAGAGCCGACAGGACCCGAACACGTTCACCCACGGGCGACCGCTCAGCTCAGAACCACCTGCTGGCTTAACTCAGCTGTCAGGAGGACGATGAGTGCCTCCATTTCCTCCGACAATCGGGCCATGGTGCGCGTGCAGCCTTCGAGGTCCTTCCTGATGGCCAACTCCTCCAATTCACCGGAAATCGTTGCCAGGCGATCGGCACCCAGGTTTCGGCTGCTGCCTTTGAGGGAGTGGGCTGCCAGGCGGCACGCCGCCATGTCTTTTCCGGACAAGGCAAGCTCAAGCTGCTGGCGAATACGCGGGATCTCTTCCAGAAAGAGTCCGAGGAACTCCTTGGCAGGGTCCTCTTCACCAGGTTCAGCCAACTCGCTCAATTCCCTGAGCTTGTCTCGATTCAGACGGGCTTCGCCGGCTTGATCTTCCTGGACCGTGACCAAACGGGGCCGAACGGAGGCAACCGAGGTCGTTCCGATGGCAGCACGGGCCGGACAGCGCTCCAGGGCCCCCATCAGATCCTCGATTCGAACAGGCTTCGCCACGTAATCGTCCATTCCTGCAGCGAGGCATTTCTCACGATCACCGGCCATGGCATTGGCCGTCATGGCGACGATCCGGACTCTCCCGGACCAGGCCTTATCCTGACGAATTCTTTGGGTTGCTTGGTAGCCGTCCATTTCTGGCATTTGACAATCCATCAGGATCAGATCGTATCCGACCTTCCGGTAAGCTTCCACCGCTTCGGCGCCATTCCCGACCGTATCCGCGGTGTACCCCAATTTGCCTAGCTGCTTCATGGCTACTTTCTGGTTCACGGGGTTATCTTCCGCCAGGAGGATGCGAAGCGGCTTCACCTGGGCCAGATTGGGGAAATCCTTCACCTTGGCCTCACGAGCAGGTTCAGGCTTCAACTCGATCTGCGGACGGGCCTTTTGGGCCTCCGCAAACACGCGCAGCAGACAGTTGTAAAGATGAGATTGCTTCACGGGTTTCACCAACCATGCGGCAACACCGATCTTGGCCATCTCCTCAGGTTCCACACGGTGGCACATCGAAGTCAGGATCACTACCTGAGTGTCAGCGATCAAGGAGTCCGATTTGATGGCCCGCGTCAAGGCAAGTCCATCCATTCCCGGCATGTCAAAATCCAGAACCGCAAGCTGAACCGGTTTGCCAGCGGTGGCTTCCCTTCGGAGCACCGACAGGGCCTCTGGTCCACTCGTGGCGGAGTTGCCGTTGCTCATCCGCCAACCCGCCAGTTGGTAATGAAGGATTTTCCGGTTCGTCGCGTTGTCATCCACCACCATGGTTCGCACCCCCTCGAGACTCAGCTCGTCAAGCAAATCCTTGGTTGCGGCCTGTTGCCGTTCGAGCCGAGCATGAAACCAAAAAGTGGATCCTTTGCCCTGCTCGCTCTCGACACCAATCTGTCCATTCATAAGTTCGACCAATCGTTTGGAGATCGCCAAACCCAGTCCCGTGCCACCGTATCGACGGGTTGTGCTGCTCTCCCCCTGGCTAAAGGCTTGGAAGAGCCGTTCCCTGACTTCCGGCGACATCCCAATCCCGGTATCCTTGACCGTGAAGTGGATTTCAGCAAATCCATCCGTGGCCGTGGTCTGGCTAACCTCGACAAAGACCTCACCTTTCTCGGTGAACTTGATCGCGTTCCCAACCAGGTTCAGCAATACCTGACGCAGCCGCCCTGGATCCCCACGCAAACCGGTCGCGACATCCCTTCGGATCAGGCAAGCCAGTTCCACGCCTTTGGACTGTGCTCGCTCGGCCAAGAGCTCCATCGTGGTTTCCACGGTTTCACGAAGATCAAAATCCAAGACCTCAAAGTGCAGTTTGCCTGCTTCAATCTTCGAGAAATCGAGAATGTCATTGATGATGCTCAGCAGGGCTTCAGCGCTATTCCGGGCAGTCTTCACGAAGTCACGCTGCTCTTCTGATAGAGGGGTATCCATGAGCAGGTTCGTCATCCCGATCACCCCATTCATGGGTGTCCGGATCTCGTGACTCATGCTGGCCAAAAATTCACTCTTCGCTCGACTTGCGCTATCCGCGGCCTGCTCGGCTCGACGTCGCTCCACTACCTCCAACCGAAGTTCGGCTGTCCGCTCCTCCACGCGCTGCTCCAACGACTCGTGGGCTTGCTTCAGCTCGGCTTCAACTCGCCGCCTTTCGCTCATCTCCTCGCTCAGAGCTTGGTTCCTCCTGATCACCATCATGGACCAGCCCACTAGAACCAGGAGCCCCAATGCTAGCAGGCCTACCAAATAGAAAGCTCTCCCCGCCGTCCACCAGGCAGGTTGACTCACGACGCTTAGATCAGAAGCGCCCCTCATAAGGATTCGGAGTGACTGCGGAGACCGGTCCGCGTCCACTTGGACAGCAAGAACCCCGTCCACTTGGACTATCGAGCCCTTTTGTAGGGATCCGGAGTTTCCTGCCTTGGATGCCACGGGCATTACCGCCTGGAACACCAAGGTACCCGATTGGATTAGCAGAACCTCACCGTCTGGATTGAGAGAAGTATCCCGAAGCTCCCCTTCCAGCCTGACCAACTCTCCATCTCTCTCCGGATCCAGCAACTCCTGCCCCCGCGCAAGCGCAGGACTCCTCAAGACTCCCGGCCGGATCACTCGCACCTCGGCGGATTCCAAGCGAGGTTTGCACTCACCATGCGAAGGAAAGCCAACCACGTCCACGTAGGAACCCACCGGTATCGTAGCCAATGTCGAGAACTCCGCCCAAATGGCCCCCCCCTCTCCCACCACACAGACCCCCCGCTTGGGGCGGTAAAGGGCGGCTTGGCCTTGAATGCGGACTCTATGACCAATCGCATCGTCGAGGTTAAACTGCATCAACTCGTCTATGCGACGCACCGGAAGGGCAAAAGGGTCTCCCTTGCATGGCTCGGTCACCCGAATGTGCTCCAATGAGGGCGAGGCGATCGTGTGCCCAAGGTATTGGCGTTTCGTGTTAAAAGTCGTCCAAGTGACCCCGCGTATCACCGCCTCCGCATCGATCAGGTTCGTTGGCACGCTTTGGCCTGCCCGCAGGAAGACCTTGGCATTCACCTTGCCACCAAGCGCATTCAAGGAAAGGTAAAGGAAACCATCCTGGGTAAAAACGCCGAGGGCGGAAGCCGATCGAACTACGCCCGAAACCTCCGTCCACTGACTGTCCAGACGTCCAGTGGCAAGCTCGGCAGCCAGGGCTCGGGCCGGACGTGGCACCTTCCCTTTCCCTATGATCTTGAAACCAGCATTGGGAGAATCGACTCGGGGAACAATGACCGGCGCGAAATCACCCGGGGCACTGATCCCGCTCAATGTGATCCGATCCCCAGTCTGAAGGTCCGTTGGAACCTTGGATGGGTCGGCGGACACGTAAATACCAGCGGTCGAATCCTGAATGAAGAAACCCGAATCTGTCCGATTGAAGTAGGTAACCACCGCATCCACTTCCACCGCGATCCCCTCCCGAGCCGCGTTGGGAGACAACGTCCTGACGGAGGCTATGTTCGTCAAGATCGAAGCCCACAGCGCCGTCGAATGAAGGAAGCACCAAAAAATCCCCACAGTCAGGAGCACCCGTCGCCCCCACCTCTGGCCTCCAGAGTATTCGTTCAAAAATTGCATCGAATAAGGCAGGCACCGCAGACCACACGCCCATGGCTCCCACAAAGCCATTTTCCACCGTCACATGTACGCCCCGATAGTGCCTATTGGTCTCCTACATCGGCAGAAAAGGGGGAAACTTTAGGAAAAGTCAGGCACGGCAAGCGTGCCATAGGAAGCCGACCCTGAGTGGAAGAGTGCCTGGAACCCTATGAATCGAAGCTACTTGCGAGGGATAAAGGAAGAGGTGCGGCGCTGGCCTTCGGTCACTTGCTCAGGACTCATCATTCGGAAGAGGTTGTCGCGGCATGTTGCCGCCGGTGCGAAGCCTTGGGCAGCGGCCAGATTATACCACTTGTATGCCTCAACAAAATCTTGGGATACGCAGCGACCCTTCTCATAGAACTGACCTAGAATTGCCTGGGCCTCACTGAAACCCTGCTCGGCGGATCGGCGATACCACTTCACCGCTTCCGCGTCATCCAGTCCCACACCCTTCCCCTGTTCATGGAACTGACCCATCCTGCATTGGGCCTCCGCCAAGCCCAAGTCGGCTGCACGGCGCATCCACTTCAGCGCTTCGGCATAATCCCGCGTAACCACCGCGCCTTCAGCAAAAAAGATCCCGATCTTCAGGATAGCAGCGGTGTGACCCTTATCCGCCGCCTTTCGAACCCAACGGTAGGCCTCTGCCGTGTCGCGATAGATCCCAAGACCCTCCTCATAGCAGAGCCCCAGCATGTACTGCGCCGCCGCCAAGCCCGCTTCGGCCGCTTCACGAAACCACTTCACCGCTTCGGCATGGTCCTGAACCACCCCGGTTCCACCCTTGTGAAGCAACCCCAACTCGTACTTGGCTTTGATCAGACCCTGATTCGCCGCACGACGATACCAACCAGCCGCTTCGGTGAGATTTCGCTCCACACCGGACCCCTTCTCGAAGCACTGGCCCAGCATGAATTCCGCCTCGGCAAATTCTTGTGCCGCTGCTTTCTGAAACCAAGCCGCTCCCTGCGCGAAATCCTTGGGCACACCCACTCCCTGACGGTATAACACTCCCAGGTTAAACTGGGCATTGGCATGGTCCTGGTCCGCCGCTTTGCGGAACCACTTGGCCGCTTCGTAGTAGGAAACCGGCACCCCAAGCCCTTTCTGATAACAAATCCCCAAGCGAAACTGTGCCTCAGCGACTCGCTGTTCTGAGGCTTTCGTCAGCCATTCCACCGCCTTCTCAAAATCCACGGACACGCCCGCACCTTCCAGAAAGAACAGACCCAGCTTGAGTTGGGCTGCCTCATTCCCCTGCTCCGCCGCCTGGGTATACCAGTTCGCGGCCTGCTTTGCGTCCGCCTCCATTCCCAGCCCCTTCTCATAAAGGTAAGCCAGTTTCAGCTTGGCGACCGCCAACCCACTCTCCGCCGCCTTCCGATACCACCTCGCCGCCTGGGCATAATCCTGAGTAACCCCCGAGCCCTTTTCGAATAGGAGCGCCAACCGGTGCTGGACCACTGGGTCTCCCATCTCCGCATCCCGCAACATGCTGCGGACGGAATCGGAATACTGCGGTTGCGCGGAGAGACTCGGCTGACCCTGGGTACGTTCCTTCTGTTTGGAATCAACCCCACCCTGCTCTGCGGTCTTCATGACCCACTTGGCTGCCTGTGAATAATCCAAGGGAGTACCTGAACCGGAGTTGCCATCCACTCGACTCGGTCTTGGGACGACTGGCACCGGGCCGGAGGCAGCGCCCTGCGCAGGTGCAGCCTTTGGCTTCGACAGCTCAGTCTCGCTGCCGGGAGGAGTCGTACCGGCAGGCTCAACAACAGCAGGCGCTAGAGCCGGCTTCTTCCTGAACAGATCCGCTACTTTAGAGAAACCTTTCATTCGCGCAGTCTAACTTCCAATCCAGCAAGGTTAATCTGAGAGACACACCTTTGCCAAGAAGGGATATCATGAAAATGAACCATTTGGCCCTATCACCGCTTCTTCGTATCTACCTGCACTAGAGCATCAAACGAACTAGCGAAGCCAATCCTTCCCTAACCGCACCCACCCACACTGTACCTACCAGCGACGCCCAGGAACCATTTTCGCTGATCAGGTATCGGCACAAAAGGGTCGCCCCTTAAGTAGCCAAATCCTATATCGTTGGTCTTCAGTCAGATTGAAATAACTCAGCCACACCATCCCCCCTAGGAACCTCAACAGGATTGAGGGTCTTACGAAGGTAAGCAAGCGCGTCCTCGATATTCTGCACGGATCGAGGCAAAGTAGCTCCGGATGCGTTGGGATGTCCTCCTCCCTGCAGTCGTTCAGCCACCGAGAGAGCCTCCCGGTTGCGGCTGCGCAGACTCGCAATCATCATCCCATTCCCTTTTCTAAACAATGTCAGAAGAACCGGATACCGATTGCCCGGGTCATTTAACAACCGATGCACAATCAGGTTGCTGTTCCCCACGAGGGTGTCAACGTACCCCACCGTTGGAGTGATCACCTCGATGTTTCTGCGACTCCAATCCAACCCAATGGGATCCTCCACGCGCCGCTTTACGGCCATCACTTCCAGAAGGGGATGATCCAATAGGCCCTCCACCTTACCACCCACCAACTCATGGAGATTCCAAAATCCATAGGACTTGACCAAGGCAGCATAGTCACTGGCGAGAGGGAAGTCCGGGTCATCCACGAGGAATAAATCCGAGATGTTGCTGAGCTGAACAAGCCTCTCCAAACCGGGCATCACAAGTCCGGCTTGAACGCAGAGTTCCCAAACCAACAGTGCCGCCGACTTAAGCGGATCATGCACCAAAACAGCGTTCCTGGGTTTCACCTCGGTAGCGTGGTGATCCACAATCAGCCACCCAGGTCTGTCCAGGCGGGCTTCAAAAGCCAAATCACTCACCCAAGCAGCCTTCTCCGACATCGGCCTCTGCCGCCAATTGTGGTTGTGGTAGGCCAACAGAGGCGGTTCCTGCCCATGAACGTGCTTGGCGAGGTTGCGCAACAGGCAACCGGAGAGAAAACCGTCCAAGTCACTCTCGTGGGTAAGGATCGCCTCCGGACGCACCGGTGGCAGGCTCAAATGGTTCATCGAAAAGACTCTAAGCTGGCTTCCACCATTTGGCCAGTGGATACGATGGGGGCGGTGAGGTTTTTGCTTTCTTCCCTGCTGTGGCTCTTCCATCCTTGCCCACACCATGGACCTGTTTGACTTAACGAATGAAGTGGCGGTGGTACTGGGTGGGAGCGGCGTGCTCGGAGGCGCGATGGCAGAGGCCCTCGCCAGCGCGGGAGCCCGAGTCGCGATCCTGGGGCGGAATTCAGATCGCGGAGAGGCCCGCGCGGCGAAGATCCGCGCCAAGTCGGGCCAGGCTCTCTTCGTCCCGGCCGATGCCTTGGACCCCAACAGTCTGAAATCGGCTCACCAGATGCTCGCACAGACCCTTGGCACACCCACGGTCCTGGTGAATGCGGCCGGTGGGAATGATCCCAAGGTGACAGTCACACCGGATCGTCCCTTCGAGCAAATCCAGGCGGCCGATTGGCGGGCCAATTTCGATCTCAACCTGGTGGGCGGGGCTTTGTTCCCCTGCCAGGAATTCGGCCCCGCTATGGTGCAACGGGGACGCGGCAGCATTATCAACATTACCAGCGTTTCGGCTCACCTGCCCCTTTCACGTGTAGTGTCCTACTCTGCCGCGAAAGCTGCGGTCCTAAGTTTGACACAATTCCTCGCCCGCGAGTGGGCTCCCCAAGGCGTCCGAGTCAACAGCATCACCCCAGGCTTTTTTCCGGGCGAACAAAACCGGCGCCTTCTGTTTCAGGAGGACGGCACCCCCACCCCGCGCGCTCGGTCGATTCTCTCCCACACCCCAATGGCACGCATGGGGGAACCAAGCGAATTGGCCGGAGCCGTAGTTTTCCTGGCGAGTTCTAAAGCGAGTGGTTTTGTCACGGGGACCGATATCCGGGTTGACGGAGGCTTTCTAGCCCAAACCATCTGAGCTGTTCCCTATGCAAACCTCGGGAATCATCGCGCCCCCGCACCGTCTTTTGGAGCCCAAAGTCATAAGTGACTTTGTGAAGGAGTGCTGCGCAAGCGGCAAGTTCTCTGGCCAAAAAGTGTTGTTGATCATCCCCGACCAAACCAGAACCGCGCCAGTCGGCCTCCTGTTTCGCGCCATTCACGAAAACCTCTCTCCCTCCGCCGCAGCCCTCGATATTCTAGTGGCACTCGGAACTCATCAACCGATGTCGGAAACCGCCATCTGCTTAAGACTGGAGATCACACCGGAACAGCGACGAAACGAATACGCAAAGGTGCGCTTCTTCAACCACGCCTGGGACAATCCGTCGGAGTTGAGGCAAGTCGGAACGCTTACTTGCACCGAGGTGGAGGAGATCACCGGAGGCCTCTTCTCACAGGAAGTACCCGTGGAGGTGAACCGAAGGCTCTTCGACTACGATCATATTCTCATTCTGGGGCCGGTGTTTCCCCACGAGGTCGTGGGATTCTCGGGGGGAAACAAATACCTTTTCCCGGGAGTCGCTGGCCCCCACATTCTGAACTTCTTCCACTGGCTCGGGGCGGTCATGACCACCCCTAGGATCATTGGGAACAAATGGACGCCTGTCCGCAAGGTGGTGGATCGCGCAGGTGCGTTGGTCAAGCTGCACAAATCCTGTTTCTGCATGGTCGTGGACCGAGGCGGTCTGGCAGGACTGCACTACGGCACGCCTGAAGAAGCCTGGAGCGCGGCCGTCGAGGTCTCGAGGCAGCACCACATCGTCCGCAAAGAAAAGCCCTTTCACACGATCCTCGCGGCGGCACCCGTCATGTACGATGAGATTTGGACGGCAGGCAAATGCATGTACAAGCTGGAATCCGTCCTGGCAGATGGCGGAGAACTGATTATCTACGCTCCTCACATCCGCGAGATCTGCGTGACTCACGGGGCAACCATCCGCGAAGTGGGTTACCACTGCCGAGATTATTTCCTGAAGCAGTGGGATCGTTTTAGCAAATACCCCTGGGGAGTCCTCGCGCACTCCACCCACGTGCATGGCCTCGGAACTTTCGATGGAATCACCGAACGCCGCCGAGCTCGGGTCACTCTTGCAACCGCCATTCCTGAGAGCATTTGCCGGTCGGTCAACCTTGGATACCGTGACCCTGGTGAGATTCAACCGGAGACATTCGCCCACCGCGAAGAGGAAGGCATTCTGTTCGTGCCGAAGGCCGGGGAAGTGCTGTACCAACTGCAAAACCCGCCTGCCTGGGCGGTCGCCTAGTCAGCCCCTCCAAGCAGCCTCAATGGGGCCCTGAACGGTCCATGGATTTGGTGATCAAACTTGCCCCTCTGGGACTGCGTCGCTGGATCCACAGCCAGGTCACGAGGCCCACGGCAAGCAGGAGCAAGCCACCGGCAATGAACAGGTTGGTTTTTCGCCCTCGGTCCCCTGGCTGGGGAAGCAACATCGCTTCGTTAGGCTGAACCGCCGGTTTCGGCTTCTGGACCGCTTCTTGGGCATTCACAGCGGGTGCCTGGTTCGACGTTACGGAAGGTGTTGCCATCGATACGGGCACCTGCGGCGGCGATTCCAGCTTCTTGGCGGGTTCAGCCGGGGGGGGAGGGGTCGGCGAGGTCGCGCGCACCGGGGGTGCGGGAATCTGGGCAACCGACGGCTGAGTGGGTGAAGCTGTTGTTGCCGGTGGGGGTTTGGGGGCTGCCTGAGTCTGGGCCTGCCTCTGCGCAAGGACTGGTGGAGCAGCTTCAGCAGGTTGCTTGGCGGGTGATGCAACGGGAGATTCAGCAGTGCCTGCCACCTTGGCCTTGGATGGCGTTTCCTTCACAGGTTGAACAGCAGGCAGTCCCGACGGGGCGGCCTGAAGAGGCACCGCTGGCGTGGTGGTTTTGGGTTGAGTCAGTGATGACACGGGAGGCGCTGTGGGTGCTGGCAGGGTAGTGGGAGGGGACACTGCTGCTGCCTGTGGCTTGTCCGTTTGGGTGGGAGGGGTCTCAGGCTTAGCCTCAGCCACCGCAGAGGTCGATACCACCTTGTTCGTGGCGCTTGACGAAAGTAGCTCCTGAGGAGCGAGCTTGGCCAATACCCGCTCAGGCTCCAAAGGACGCGCGAACTTCAGCGCCTCCCCGGCAGCACTTACGCTCCAGTAGCGCAACTGGCCTTCCTCAGCCTCCAGGACCACTTGAAACGGCTTGCGCGCCTGGTGCAAATCCCGGTAGCGGCTCTTGAGAGCGGCGTTGATCGCCGAGTCGAATGGCGTCCCTTGAAAGGCGCTTTCACCATCGGTAATGATCACCACGGAAAGGTTTGTCTGCGTCTTGATCCCCGCCAAAAGGTCCTTGATCAACACTTCCGGGCGTCCCTGCCCCTCGAAGCGGGTCCGAGCCATGAACTCCGACACCCTTCGGCCTGCTGCTTGGCTGAGGTCACGCATCCAAACCTGAGGTGGGTAGCTGCGCGTTCGCGTGAAGGCGTCAAACGTCCAAAGGTCGAAAGCGTCCCCGTCCCTCATCCTCCCCTGCAGACCCGTTGTCGCCGCTTCCGCCACGGCCGCCCGCGCGGCCGGGCCACAACGTCCCATCGAGAAGGAGGTGTCCACCACGAGGAGATAGCGGCGCGGCGGAGGCGAGAGCTCCGCAGCCGAGATCTCACCAAAGCCAACCCCGGCGAGAAGCACAAGCCCCCAGCACAAAAACCAACCCAACGGTCCACCAAACTGCCTGTCCCGACCCTGATGAGGAAATAGGTGTCTGCTCATAAGCGAAAACGGCTCCTTTCGCGCCGATTGTGCACTGCAACTTCCCGCTCCAAATCCGCCAGTGACGATTGCACCGTCCGGATGAAATTCTCACAGTTGCTCGCCAATCCACCCAGGGAGAGAATCGTATCACGCTCCGCATAATCGTCGGTGACCACCAATACCTCCCCATAACGTTTCATGCGGTGGGTCACCCTTTCGATTACGGCATCCGCGGTCTGCCCCGACTCGGTGTAAAGCACCTCGGGATTCTCTGCTTTCCTGGCTCGGGAGGGTCGGCCGACACCTGTCCGCCCATCATAGACCACCGTAATCGGCGTGCCACAGGCGTCACTGTACTGCCTCAAGACTTGGACTAATGCCTCCCGTGCCACGTCTGAATGGCGCGGTCTTCCCGAGGCCAGCTCAGGCCAGCCGTGCAGCAGACTGAAACCATCCACAAGTATCCGTACCAAAGCCATTCCCAGTAACATAGACGGCTTTTGTCCACTTGAGAAGCCGCAGTTTTGTCCATGTACACCAGGGGCACCTCGGCTGGAGACGCCCCAGTAGCCCACTGCATCCGACCCACAAGGAAGCCGATTGCTGCTGAGCTATTCCCGAACCACCACCGTTTGGTTCAGTTCCGGGGCTGTTGCTGGCCACACCCACTTGCGCCCGGACGTCGTCTCGGCGGTAACGTAGTATTCCAACGTTTCCTGTGCCCGCGGTAACTGCACCTCGAAAACAGCGCGCCCCACATGGGCCAAAGGCAACTTCCGCCATCTTCCTTTCCCCATGGCCCGAAAATGCACTGTACCCGTGCTTGGCACCCCCGAGTTCAGGACCATCACGGGGAGGGTGAGAGCTTCACCTCGACGAACCACGGATCTCACGGTCGGCACCAGAATGCGGGTCGGGCCGGTATACTCCTTGCTAGGTCGAGCTTCGGGCGGAAGCGCCGAGCCCAACCCCTGCTCCAGGGCCTTGTCATGGGCTTCCAGGAAGCCAGCGTGGCGGCGGACATGCTGTTCCAAGTTGGCGATAGTTCCCATCTCACCCGGAGTGTCGACAATCGAAGCCTGCAGGGAAAGCAGGCGGCTCCAGGCTTTCGCCAGTCGCAGCCGGGCCGACAAGGCCTTGGTATAGTCCTTCTCCTTCATCGCCTGATCCAGTTCTCCACGCTGGCAGCTGACCTCTGCCATCACCGACATAGCCCGATAGGTGTTCAGCCAGTAATCGAACCGCTCCAAATCACCGGGGCTCTTGATCTGCGCCCGGAGACCTCCCAGCTCGTCCACAAACAGGTACTGTTTCTTCACCTCACTCCACGGTGCACTAATTGGCACAAGATCGCCGGGCCCGGTTTTCCAGTCGCTGATCTGGGGAAGGTGGATGCCGTCAATCCGGGCCAAAATCTCCCCGACTGGCTCAGCCACGCTGGCTCCGAAGTTTGCGCGGGCAAAGTCGAGGTAGAAATCCTGGATAGGCATGGCACGGGACTTGGGAGCTGAACCCTGGGCTCCCTCGGCCAAGCGGTCGGCCTCGTAATCGGCCACGGCATCGCCTCCACAGTTGATCTTTCGCGAAAACGGTTGCCCGGCCACTTGATTGCTGGCCTGGGTGGTACCCTCTATGGAGATGCCCGCGATGCACGGAAACTCGGTTTCGGCGGTGAAATCGATACGAAGCAGGCCATTCGTGACCACCACACCAGGGTAGGCCTGGTCGAGAGCCTGATTTCGTCCTACTCTGGCGAAGATGTCCAAGTGGGTAAGAACTTGCTGTCCTTGAAGCCTCGCGCCGAAGACGCGCTTGCCGGCAGCAGTGTAGTGCGGTTCGTTGAACTGCAAGGTCACCGTATAGCCGCCGTTGGGAACGGTCAGGTTGTAGCCGTTCATGCCGTACCGCACCGTCTGATAAACCGAGGGTAAAGCGGTACCCCCCACCTGCTCATTGAAGCTCACCGTCTGGCCTCCCACCGCCCCATCCCCTGTCTTCTGTGGCTTGGCCAAACTGGTGTCGAAACTGGCTGGAACCCAAGACTGATCCCAAGCGGCGGCGGCCAGGGCGGCGACGTTGGGTGCGAGCGCCTTGGTACGCCAATGGATTCCGAGCAGGCCACTGCAGCCGAAACGCCGCGCATCTACCGCATCGTAACGCATCCGTGCCACCCAGGGCTGCGGTCCAATCAGGTTCGGATCGTTCTCCATCCAGGGAATCGCCCATTTCGGTCGCCCCGCTATGCCGGCAAAGGCCGGCTCCACACCATCGTGCCCCACAGTGCGGTTGATGCAGCTCATGGGAGCGGTCTTCGGGAGAAACTCGTCGAGTGCGGATCGGTTGTCTTGTGGGCCAAGCACCCAGCCACAAGTCGCCAGGGTGAACGGATCGCCCAGCACCCGAAGTGCTTGGAGAGCCGTCAAAATGTCCTGCTTCGTCGCCGCAAACTCTTCCGGCTTATTGCCTCCCCAGGTCCAACCTTCCGGGGTCCAAAGCCAATAGTAATCCGCAGGGTACACCTGTGCGATTCGTTGGAACATCCCCAGATAGAGCGCAAACCGAGCAGCCGGGTCGTCGGGATTCCTGCCGGACTGTTTGATCCTCTCCCGGAGCGGGGAAGGAATGGTGAGCGGGGTCTCGGTCCCAACACAGGTCTTGACCCCCAGTCGCCTCGCTTCCGCAAATACCACGCGCATCTGCCTCCCCACCCGGTCGAAAAGCTCGTTGCTTTGCTCCACCCCCTGCGGCAAAGGCATGCAGCCCTCCATCACCTCCGGTCCGTAGTCGTCGGCCGGAAAGAGCTGTGCCGCACCACCGCTGTACTCCGACGTCTTCATGGGGGCGTAGTTGAAAGCGTTGGATCGCGCCGTGCTGTGCCAGTAGGACGGGTAACTGAACCTCACGGTTCCATCCGCCCTGAGATCCTCCGGCAAACCAATCCAGACAAGCGACTCCGGACCTACCCCGCCCTCGGGATAACAGTGCAGGCCCAGGAAGTTCATGCGTAGCTTGGCTAGCTGACTCAAATAGGCCAAGTAATCGTCCTGGTTCCACCAATCCGGCCCTTCAGGAAAATCATGGAACGGTTGGATCCCCCTCGTTTCAAAGAGCGGCTTGCGCACTTCATCCAGCAACGGCAACGCCAACGGTACCCTCTGGTCCGGAATCGTGTCGCCATGCAAGTAGAACCGCACGCCAAGCTTCTCCGCAAAAGCATACGCGCCATAAAGGACAGCAACGTCGCTCCCGCCGGAGATCACGAGGCGGCTGCCGTCGGACTTGAGCCGGTATTCCTCAGCTTCGAGCGAACTGTCGGTCTGGAACCGGATCATCCCGCGATCCGCTTTGATCGACAAGAGTTCACCAGTGCGAAGATACACATACCGGCGAACTTCCTGCGCGGCTAGTTTCACATTGGCCGGGGCATCGCTCGGACAGGCAATTGCAGCCGCGGCTCGGCCATTCTCCCCTAGAAGCCCAGAAGCCTTCACCAGGATGGCGGTTGCCAACAGGAATGTCTTGTTCATATGGGTATACGCCAGAGGATCTCAGTTTTCTCCATCTTGGGTCAATCCAGATTCGACATGAAGCCCTCCAGTTTCAACCGCGTTTTGGCCCCAAGTGCTACCCTGGATTGACAGACGCCGCTGGATGTTCATGCTCGGAGCCATCACGAACCACGAACCGAAGCACAACGATGAAATCACTGAACCGTCGCCAGTTCATCGGCACCACTCTCACGGCCACCGCTGCCACCTCCACCCAACTCCACACCTGGGCTGCTGAATCAGGCGCCGCCAGCCCCAAACTGAAACTCGGGCTCATCGGCTGTGGCTGGTATGGGATGGTCGACGCCACCGCCGCCCTCAAAGTCGGCGGTGTGGAGGTCATTGCCATCTGCGACGTTGATAGCGAGCACCTCGCCAAGAGCGGGGAGGAACTCGAGAAACTGCAAGGCAGCCGTCCCAAGACGTTCAAGCGCCACGAGGAATTGCTCAACACGCCTGGTCTGCAAGCCGTGATCATTGCCACCCCACCCCATTGGCACGCGCTGCAGTTGATCGCGGCACTCTCGAAGGGCTTGGATGTCTATTGTGAAAAACCTTTGGCCTATGATATCCGAGAAGGTCGCGCCATGGTCGACGCGGTCAAGCAGAGCGGACGGATCGTGCAGATCGGTTTCCAGCGCCGGCATGCCGCCGGTTTTGCCGAAGCCCGGGATTACATTCAGGCCGGCAAGGCCGGCCGCATCGTGCAAGCGGAAGCCCAAATTCACTACCAGGCCGGCATGAAGGATGCCACCCCCCAAGACCCACCCGCCACTCTGGATTGGGACCTCTGGTCGGGACCCGGTCCCAAAATTCCTTACAGCCCGCAGGTGGGCCACTTCGCCTGGCGCCTCGAGAAGACCTCAGGCCACGGCCACTTGGTGGATTGGGGCATCCACCTCATGGATGCCACACGCTGGATCCTGGATGAAACCACACCACGCACCATCTCCGCCGCGGGTGGCATTTACTATTTCAAGGACCAGATCACCACACCCGACGTCTTGACCGTTCATTTCGACTTTGCCCGATGCCCGGTCACCTGGCGGCATCGCATCTGGGGCGCGGAAGAGTTCGCGCCGGAGGTCAGCAACGGCGTCTTCTTCTTTGGTGAGAAGGAAACGGTGTTTGCCACAGACGACCGGTGGGTCACCATCCCTCGCGGCAAAGGCAAGGAACGGCAGATCCACACCGCCGCAAGCGACGCTGGTGTGGAGCACGTGCGCGAGTTCCTGGAATGCGTCCGCACCCGCAAGCAACCGAGCTGTCCCGTCGAGCAAGGCTACCAATCCACCGCAACCGTCAAACTGGCCATGATTGCCTACGAGACCGGTGCCAAAATCACCTGGGACGCCACCACCGAACAAATCGTGGGCAACCCGGAGGCGGCCCGTTTGCTCAAGCGGGAATATCGCGCACCGTGGAAACACCCGTACGCGGGCTGAGTAAGGGTTGGCGGCAACTAAAAACCCCACCATACAGGGTGGGGTCAACTGAATTGTAGGAACGACTATTGTTAGGAATATTATGCCCCAGAGAAGCGACTAGGGCAAGGAGTCATTTCGTCAAGCCCCAGATTCTCAAGCTGCTTCCTTGTAACTACAGGCCAAGAGCGCTCTTTATTCGCCGCGTAAAGGATGGCGGAGTAATGCATGCCGAATCAATGTACGTGACCTCCCAGGAAGGCCTGTTCGTTGCATAGAAATGGATAAAGGTACGCGCCACGTTCGAAGCGACACACTGCACCTGATCGCTGTCAGCCCCAGAATACTGGATGCAGAACATTGACGTGCCACGGACCATCGGTCCTTGGTAGAACACCGCCAGGGAGTCAACTCTCGCAATGCGGACACGCCACGGCGCTGGCAACGGCCCCGTCCGGAAATTCCATAGGACCTTCGTAGTATTGGCAGCAGCAACGGGAATGGTTCTCCATACTCAAGGGGTCTCTAGGAACCGGGCGGCTGAGGGGCTGCTCTGGGCGCTTCGTGGATACCTGGATCAGAATCTACCCGTAGCAGGAATCAACCTCGGACCACGTTTCTTGTCGAGATAGAGGAAATCACCATTGGTGGTCGCCGCCAAGAACCCCTTACCGTAGAACTTGACATCTTCGTATGCCACGACGCAGGTGTAATTCGTTCCGTTCACGGTCAAGACATTGGTGTAAAGATATGGGCGGAGGCTGTTGCCATGGTCACGCAATCCCCCAGTCTCCCGAATGTCAGTCAACGCTCTGTTCAACTCCACACGGCTGTAGATCACTCCAGCCCGCCAAATGGCGCGCGACTGCAGGTAGCTCATACTGCCCAGCACTACAACCGAAACCCCGGCGACGGCGACGGCCCATTTCATTCCAATTCCGCGAGCTTCGCCGCATAGAGCCCGTCCCTCAAATCCCGGAGGAAGAAACCGCACTCTGCATCGGACAACTTCACCAAAGCCCTCATCAAACCCTGCTTGTCCAACGGTAGTAGCTCAAACGTCTTTGGCACCATTACCTTCTCATGGAAGAAACTCTCGTGAAAGGCCCAGTAAAACGCCTGGGTCTCGGGATGATAGGCAATCACGTTGCCACCACGGGTGGTCGACACCGGCAGAAACCCGAATTCAAAGAGAACCGTGTACGGGGCGGATCCTTGGGCGTTCTGAGCAATCCAATCTAGGCTCACCTTCGGCCCGTCTTGGCGTTTCCACAATGGGTCCGGGTCTCCGTAAGCCAAATGAGGCCCCATTGGGCAAGCTAAGAATGCCTTCCACTTCGTGTTCCACGCCTCTGCTTTCTGGATGACAGCCAGTTCACATCCCATCTCCTTGAGGACGTCGATGTCCGTTACAACGTTCACGTTCATCATGGCCGCTCACCAGTCCGCAAAAGGAATCCCTCGTCACAGGTAGGCTTTACAAGCTGCGCTGCCATATCGGATGCCCAGCTGAACCGACGTCTGCGGCGTTCGCGTTTCTCCGGACTCAGCACTTCGTACGCAGGTGGGAAACCGTTGTAGGGTATGCGCTCAATGGAGGGCATATTAGTTGATAGCGGCTAACAGTCAGCTCGCCGATGGCGGCCCCTCGCTGAGCTCCACATCACCAGGTCGCGCGGACTCACCGTCATTCAGTAGAGGGCTTGGTTCGAGGTTGAATTGTTGTTTCAAATGAAAATCGGTCCCGCTCTGAATCAGAGAAATCAGCTCTGGATCCATGCGTTCGTACTCGTCTGGGATGTCCAAAGATACGATCCGAGGCAGACACGGATGATCCCGAAACGTCCCAACAATCCTGGACTTGTATTTCCGCTCCATCACCAGCACCAAATCAGCCCAGTCGAGGTCCTCCTCGTTTATTTGATGAGGGCTCTTGCTGCTCACCCCCGCCGAACGAACCAGGAATCTTGGATCCTTCCGATAAATGGCTTCAGCCGTTGGGCTTCTCCACTGATGCCTGCCACACACAAACAGTAGGTGAGGCTTTCTCATAAAGCTTTATCGAACGCCCCAGGCCAGCGCCTGCGTGCCGATGGTCTATACTCTGCCCTTCAACGGACATCACGGGGATTGCCTCGGCCAAGTGGTTGGTCATTGCACCCGTCAATGAGCGTGCCAGCGGCTAGACCTACTTTGTTGAGGCCTTGTCCGACCTTACATGAATAGATCATTGATTCAGTGTGCTGGAGGCGAGATAGCGTTCAACCAAAGCCCAAGCTGCCTGGTCGCACGCACGCTCACCGTTCTCTTCCGCGGCGTTGCTCGCTGCGAATACGGCGAAGTCCACGTCTGGCGCAAGGGTCAGGCACGCAAACCATCGGCCATTGCTCCCGGAATGGTAAAGCCATCGGCCCTTTGCCCAATCCCTTGTGGAAACCATCCAGTCCATCGCCCACGCACCCGCCTCAGGCGTGTGAAGTCGGCGGAAGCTTTTTGCCGGGAGCAGCCCAGCCATGCCAAGTTCACCCCGAAGATGAGCGCTGGCGAAGCGGGCGATATCCTGCAAGGACGCATGCACCACACCAGCCGGACTTAGCGACGGTGGATTGTCGGCAAACCGGTCGCTGGGATCCAACGCATGCCAGATGACTTTAGTGGATTCTCCGCTTGACCAGTGCCCCCAGGGTTGGTCGCGTTTTCCGGGAACTCCGGGCGGCCCAAATCCGGTTGACGTCATCCCGAGTGGAGCGAGTAGCTCCTGTTCGAAGAGTCTCTCGAAGCTCTTCCTGCTAATTTTCTCCAGCATGAGCCCGGCAATCATTACTCCGGCATTCGAATACTCGCTCTTTCCCTTAGGACCGACCGGCGGCAGGGCCAGCACCGCAGCGGCACACTTCAGGCGATTCTCGGTGGGAGACCGCTTGGCGTCGTAATCCTGAAGAAACCAGACGGGCATGCCCTTGCGCAAAAGCCCCTGGGCGGTTTCGGAATGTTGTGATTCCATGGGCACCTCCCGCGGCAGACCGCTCTCGTGGCGCAGGAGTTGGTCCAGTGTGACCTTTCGATACTCTTTTCGCGTCGCGCCAGCCAGCTCGGGCACCGCTTGTACAATTGTCGTATCCCAGGTTATGCAACCTTTCTCGACCAACCGGGCAGCGACAGTCGCCGTCATGGTCTTGGTGATGGACCCCAAATGCCAATGGTCGTTAGTGGTAACCCGATCCCGGAAACCCACCGCACGCAAACCCACCGCTGTCAGTTCGACCATGCCAGTAGAGGTCATTGATACCGCCGCCAAGGCAGGCAGGTCGTGCTCTCGTCTTATACGCTCAAGGATGTCCGGCAGACGATTATCGCGAGCAGTACCGAACTTGAAGCCAGCCGGAAAATCCCATGGTTCGGATCCAAAGCCAGTAGTAACAGCAAGACAAACGCATGCGATTACGGCGGATAGCGTTGTCTTGAGACCTGAAATTGTCATCCAGCACCTCCGGAGGCAGATCTCCTCTTCCAACATGGATCTCACCTTTACGGCATTTCTAAGGGCCTGAACATTACCAGAGGTCATCCCCCCCCTTTCGCCTCAATCGTTTAAGACTATCGAGATCTGATTCCCGTGTGACTCGATAACGAAACGACGATGACCAAAGTGACCCAGCCCGCCCGGTTGGGAGATTCGGCATCCGACCCAGTGGGCTGCTCGGCTTCACCACGACAAAAGGCCCGTGCTGCTTCAGGGCACGCACAAAAACGGCCTCCTCGGCTGCGAAATATCGCTCAGATAACCCCCCGACCGCCTCGTAGGCGCGACGCGTGCAGAAGAGGAAACAGCCCCCAGGCATTCTGAACGCCCGGGCGACTCGCTCGACCACCGCATAGGCAGCCCTGCCCCAAAGCGGCAGTCGTTGGTCGAAGCGATGGTGCACCAGAATGATGAATGACACCATAGGGACTCGCTATGTGGCTGAACGCTCTGGACCAGCGACTCCGCCCCCTTGGTCTATCGCTTGAGGCTAAGTTACCATCGCGGGCGGATTCACTGCGCTAGGTATTCGGCTTCATGGCTTTCGGCCTTCGTCTACCTCGTAAAAATCGAAATAGGTAAGGATGTCGTCTCGTCCACCAAGGCCATACTTCTTCTTGTATTCCTGAAATTCATCGGCAGGTGCATCCGTATCTCTCCATCCCCTCTTGATCATAAATTCATTCCACACGAGCAGTTCGTTCGCGCTCGGGCGGTAGCCTCTGCTGAAACACCATTCCAGGACGGCTTCGTCCGAACCCCCAGCCAACACTCGCTCTACGAGCTCATCGTAGTCAATTTTCAAGAAATGCACACACTGGCGATCGAACCCCAACCCCATGTAGGTATGATACTCTTCAGGGAGTTTCCCTTCGGCGCGCAGGCGGATCTTTCCAAGCATTCTGGCGAACCAGACAAGGCCGCCGACCGTTTCGTATGGGCTAACAAACGTGGAGTTCATGGTTTGCGTGACGCAAAGCTGACCGATGACTAGGCGCGCGCCAATGACGTGCGAATTGGAACATGCAACTGACTGCGATCCTCGTCCTTCGGTCAAGCGTCTGATTCGATGTTCCAAGCTCACTCATGCACATAGGCCCAGTCTCCGATCTTCTCCGTGTCTCCCCCGTAAATGTAGGTCGGGTAATTGCCGGTCGGCCTGTAGAAGAAGACGTCAAGGCCACTCCATGAGGGGCATTTGATCTTCAGTTCCCAAGGAGCATCCCTGAGCACACTGCCGCCATCGGGCGAGCCCAATACCTCAAGCGCTACGTTTGTGCCTAGACCGATCAGGTTGGTGTGCTGGGGAAGGGAACGAACCATCTCGATGCGACTCTCTCTCCTCTTCCATCGCTCTGGACTAAAATCGGTCTTTCCGTGGTCCGAGGGCATCCGGTCAACACGCGCCCCCACCACCTTCTGCTGCTGGTTCACGGTCAAAGCAAGAATGGCATGATCGGGGTTGCCTTCGGCGTAACACCAAAGCCCTGACATCGCCTTGCCGTGGCGACTCCCAAGATCCCACCACAGGAGCGAATAATGGGTGTTCGTGAATCGCGTGTAAATGAAGTCCGGGTAGTCCAAAAGGCCGGTTTTTGGCACACGCCTTAGATAGGCTGGCACCATCGACGCCAGGGTCTCAGGCGGTATCCCGTTCGTTTGGGCGTAGCGTTGAATGGCATCTATCAGCGGTTGGCTCCGCTCAGCCGCACGCGCATAGCGCATCTTCCGTAACGCCCAGGGCTCCTGGATCAACCAGGGTAACTTGATCGCGGCCCACCAGGCAAAGGCACACAACAGCGCAACCACCAGCGCTGCTGTCCCTGCAACAATGGCAAGCCACCGAGTCCTCTTGCTCATGACTTCATCGAACGACTTCAGTCAGCGGCGCGGGACAGCTGCCAATACTCGCTAAACCAAAAAGAATCCAGCGTCCGTTGCACAAATGGGTCCGGCGTCTCCTGATTCACTCTTCTAACTTCATACAGCGTGAACCCCATCCTATTTTCGGGTCGTTCATCCGAGGACTCACTCTCGTGAGTCTCCTCAACGCCAGGCGAACAGGATCCTGCTCAGGATTCAAGATCACTGACCCTTCGCCAGGGAGTCACAACACTTGAGAACAAAGACGGAAGGTGTTGCCATGAAACGCTTTGTTATCTCGAAGGCCACGGGGGACAAATACTGCGGCCATCACTGGAGCCATTCGGGTACCCTCGGCTCTGGGAAGCGCAGATTGATCCAACGGTTGCTTTTCCACATGAAATCCCCTGCATCCGTGCACTTCCACACAATTACTGGAAGATTCCCTGCCACCACTTTGGTTTCGATCTTTGGCAGGGTCATCTCCTTGGCTCCCCATTCAATCTCCTTAACTTTGATCGTCGTTGAAGGATAGTACCTCTTCTCCATTGCCTTATACCAGAGCACTTCCATTCTCGAAGGAAACCAGGAGGAAGATTTCTCATAGGAATACTCCACACGGTGAGTAAACTGAAGCACACCAGTGTCTGGGTTGTGGTACCTATGCTCCATTGCTATCACGTTTCCGTCAGCGCCGGTCTCCAATGTCACTATGCTCTTCCCCGAAAGCGAACTCGTCTCAAATTTCTTGGCCCTTCTTAGGAAAACCTTCCCGTCATAAGCCAGAGGAAGTGAGATGTGGTACATTCCTAAAGAGGGGATGTGCCGAACGAAGGCGGAACTACCTCCAGCGGCATGGATGAATCGGTCCTGGTCGACCTCGTCCCGACGAACAATCCTCAGTTGTCTGGTACCACCCTCCATCGATATGTCCATGACCTTCTCGGAATCAATCGCTCCAGATGACGTGTTTAGAGGGTTTTCAGAGACAACGTCCTCGCAGGTTGGCCCGGTCGTGAAAAGAAGCCCATCAGGTGTGTAGGCCAATTTAACCCATTCGACCCGATTTCCCGAGCCTGAACGTGGATTGTCTCGCAGACGAGGTTTTTGATGGGTTGGGGTTTGAGGAGGTGGTTTGTAAAGGCCACGTAGTTGCCTCCCGCTCCGAGTGTATCCATAGCCAGCATCCAAAACGTCAACGCCACCAACCTCGGTCTCATGTGATCCTCTCTGTTGTTCTCCGAACGTGCTCCGGGAGAAGAAGTATTCCGAAACCAGCCACCTCCCATCGAAACCAGCAGACGGGACAGCCGCGCTCCGACTTGCAGCGGCAGGCAGGCCTGAATCCGACAACATGTGTCTTCATATTCCCCCAGTCCCCTCTCTGGCCATATCAGTCCGGACCAGCGACTCCCATCTCTGGTCTCTGCTTTCAAGTTCAGTGATCATCGCGGATTTGCTGCGTTCGGGTGGATAGGCGCCGTGGCTATTGGTAACCGAACGTTTCCCATATGTCGAAGTTGGCCTTTCCGTGCTCCTCCCGAAGGCACAAGAAGTCATTGTTTTTCTGGTCACTGCCAAAATAGGCGCAGACTCTACGAACGCTCGGATTCTTCAACACGGGCAGAATCTGCTGGGGAGTCTGCTTGCGCCCATCAAGCAGGGCGAACTCCTCCAGTGCCAGTGCTGTCTCCAGCGCCGTGAAATCATTAAGGCTCTTGAGATTCTCGACGACAATCCGACGCAGCACTCTTGAGTCTGTCAGTCGAGGGAACGACCCAACGTGCGGCAGAGACTGTAGGAAGAGGTTCTGCAGGCCACGCAGGGTCTCGACGACGTCGATATTGCGAAGATCGCGGACCTGCCAAAGCTCCAAGTACTTGATGCTCTCTTTTCCTTCGATGCCCGCGAATCCCCGAATTCCACCGAGCTTGATGTCGAGAGACCGGAGTTTGGGCAGGTGCGCCAAGTACTGAAGGTCAGGCGTCGTGATTGACCTTAACGTCACGTCTTCGAGTTCCGGCAGTTCATTCAAGACTTCGATGCCTTTGCTTTGACCTTCAAGACGGAGCACGCGAAGGGCGCGGAATCTCCGCAGCGGCTCTAGGGTGGGCCTCTTCGATCTTGTGGCACCGAGGCTCAGCGATTTCAGTCTTGGCGACAGTCGTCCAAGAACACTGAAGTCAGTCAGATCAAAAATGCCCAGGGACAGTGACTCCAAGTCTCGAATCTCGGCGATCGCCTCGACACCAGTCGCGCGCGTCAGACAGTCTGCCGCAAAGTGGCGGACGTCTGGCAGGAAGCGCGCGAATCTCAGGTCACATTCGCTCGAATAGTGACCGTAGACCCTGAGCTCAACGTCGGGTCGCGTGGCAAAGAAGTGCTCGTTGACTCGACTCCACACGGCGTCGCGCACCGGTGCGGAGCACTGCAAGATCCGCAGGCGTGGCTGTTTCGTGAGTTCGCGAAGGTCATCCACCGACACGGAGTCATCGAACTCCGCCCGTGTCACGTCTGCCATTCGAATGCTGCCAATACGTGTCATGTTCCGTGCGCCTAACAGGGAACCTGTCTGGTTCGTGCACCAATCCTGGCATCAAGTTGGTCAAGCAGGAGTGCCATGTCGAACTTCGAATCAGTCGAGTAAAAGTGAACCCGTGAACCATCAGTGAGTACCAGGATCAAAGAGACCACTCCTCGATCTGCCTCTCGCAACCCAGAGACCTCGTAGTGATGAATGCTGTCAGAGGCCAATCGACCCGGAGGTGAGGAAACCTCGGAGTAGACCTCGGCCGGAGTGACCATCAACTCGACGTCCCGTTCAGGCCCGTTCGCTGCCGATGTAGGTGCCGAGCATCGAATTCCTAAGGTGACTACTCTCCGGCGACGCGCGGCCCGCCGTCCGAAACCGCGGGTGGTTTGGCCGTTTATTTATTTTCCCTTACGATCTTCCTGTCAGGGTTGTTCGCCGGAGCTGCATTGGTTGAGGCGTTGGCGGGGGCCGCCCGGTCGATTCCCGCTCTTAAGTTCGCGTCAATCGAGAAGGCGGTAATCTGGAACGTGGCGTCGGCATCGTCCGTAGACACAATCTCGACGCCGAAACAGATTTGGTTCAAGGTGGACTTGGGGGAGATCCAGCCTTGGGATATCGCCCACTTCATGATCTCAAGGAGATCCAAGGTGCCCGCGGTGAAGTCGGCGCTCGCCACAAACGCGAGATAGCCGCTGTTGGATCTCTTGTATACCTTGTAGGTCCGGCCGCCAAAGTTCACGTCCTGCACGTAGCTGCCGCCCGGCACTTGGTGGAAGTTCTCGTTCCAAATCATGATCTCAGTGCAACCCGGCGTGGCGATCCCGTTGATCCAGATATCGTAGGCGAAGTTGTAGATACCGACGCGCGGACTCGCCTCCGCGAATGTGCTTGTAATCGAGTGGAACGAACCGATTGGCACTTTGCCAAAGTCCTTGTGGACGTTTGGATAGGTTTTGACGGCGCCGTCGCCCGTTTTGTTGTTCATCCGCGCCACCACATGCCAGTTGTCCCAAGACCACGCAGAGAGGGTCTGCGTGCATGGGCTGTACTTGGTGCTGTTCCACATATTGTTGTGGACGTAGTAGCCGCCAATGGACCAGCCCCCGTTCGTATCGGATGTCACGAACACGGGAGCAGTGGCACCGCAAACAAGCAAGGCCGTCGCAAAAAGCGCAAAGAAGTTAATGTTCATCTGAGTGTTCTAAGCCGTAACAATTCAATGAAGAACAGGAGTCAGCGGAGACAGCAGAGATCGGGCTTGAGCGGTCTCACGATCGAGATGGACGTATCACTTTCACCGTCCAGTGAACGCTTGAACGGACCGCGAGGAGCGATTCTGACTCCGTCTGACGGCTCTGCTCTCTCTGCTGCCTCCTGTTCAACTGCATGGACACGGCTAAGCAGCCTCGCCACTCGGCCGCGACCCAATGCTTTCAACCGCCCACATTGTGGCTTTCATGTTTGGCCGTAGGAGCCCAATTGTGCGTGCAGCGACGCCGGGCCATGCACCCAGGACATCTCCCGGCGCGGTCATCCGGCGTTCCCTGGCACGATAATACGACAGGACGAACTGCTCTCGCTTTGTAAACCCAGTGGGATCGGCTTCTGGCATAACCTGTGTATTCGGTCTAACTTGTTCCATACCAGCCATGATTTCTCTAATAACCCGACAGCCCGTTTCCTTCCCCCTTTTCAGAGCCCTGGACCGTAATTGTCCAATCCACCCAGCGGGACTCCTGCCTACCATCCCAGTCGGGCCGAAAGCTTGAGCGTGCGCAGCCCTTTGGACGCGCTCTCGGCGGCCTGACCGCGCTCACGTGCACACTTCGTCCCGGTCAGTTCGCCCTCATCCTCGAGGGCGCCCCTCCTGTCATACAATCCATAAACCCCACTCTCCAATGTTCACGCAACTCATCTCCTGGAAAGTACTTCCTGGAAGGGCACATGGAACTGACAATCCCTTACCTTCTTTCCACCCCCAAGTCAATTGAACCTACGGTCCCGCAGTCGGGGTTTACAAACCTGGCGGGAAGTTCATAAAGATTAAATACGCAACCTATTCATAATGAATATATTCTGTTCATATCAAACCTCAGCGCAATTTCTTTCTGGCTCGCAGGTGACAGAAACGTGGCCATCCTCCGTCTTCCTTCGTTCTCGTTCTCGTGCTCGTCCCTCCTCCTCGGCAATTGAGTGGAAGCCACGGTTTCGAGAACGAGGACGACCACGACGACGACCGCGAGGGATGAGGGACGATGACCGAGGGCTTTGGACCGACAAGAAGGTTCCGCCTTGTTCCAGTCTACCCCCCTGCCCCGCTTTCGAGCTGGGAGTTTTCACCTGAGGGCGTTCGAGAAACGATGCCCGGGCCGACGCTATTTTGCTTGCTCAGCTTTTCCACAGGTTGAACGCATCCTGCGTCTGGATGAGATGGCCTAGCCCGCATACTTGGATTTTGTCATCGAGTGGATAGCTCGCCTCACCAGGGCAGATGACGGTGAGCGAATCCAGACGCAGAATCTCAAGAGCGGCACGTTGTGAGGAAGTCACTTTGGGCGTATCCGTGTATTTGACTTTGAAGCCAATCCGTCTTCCGTTCTGAAAGAGGAGTAGGTCCAATTCGGCCTGATTGTGAACGCCCCAATAAAAGACCTCTTCCTCAGCAGCACCGCTGAGGCGGATCACCTGCTCCAGTGCGAAGCCTTCCCACGAGGCGCCCAGACGAGGGTGCGTTACCATTTGTTCCATGCCGGGAATGCCCAGCAAACGGTGCAGGATGCCTGAGTCACGGAAATAGATCTTGGGGGTCTTCAGCTGCCGCTTCTTGATATTCTCGAACCAAGGGGTAAGGCGCCGCACCATGAACGTGCCGGTAAGGATGTCCGGGTGCCAGAACCGGCGAACCACCGGGCCAGGGTTGTTTTGCCTGACTGGCGGGGTCCTAAGAGGGCGACAACCTTGGCGACCTGAAATTATCGTTGGATACGCTCTATATACTGCTGTCGTTCCATAGTTTACGAAGGTATATGAAATGTCGGCGAATACAACCGACTTTTCATACAGCTTGAAAGGAAGGCACGATGAACTGGAACCAACTGTTTGCTGACGTCGCGGGATCCGTTGACGACCCTTGAGTAAGACGGTATCTTACTTCACATGATAACCACCGTGTCCAGCAAAGGACAGATCGTTCTCCCGGCCGTCATCCGGATTCAGGATGGCGTCAAGCCGGGAGAGAGGTTCGAAGTGGAGCGGATTGATTGTGGCCAGTATAAGTTGACCCGGAAAAGGGCCCCGAGGAATGAGGGCTTGGTTCAACTCCTTTTGGCGTGCCCGGCAAAGGGTTGGTTCAAGCCCATGGATCGCAGTGAAACCACCCAGGACCTCAAAACGCCCTTCCCGGGATGAAATACCTCGTCGACGCAAACGTGCTCAGCGAACCCACGCGACCAAGCCCGGACCCAAAAGTAGTAGCTTGGTTGGTCGCCAACGAGGGGGATCTGGGGGTGGACCCCATCGTTCTGGGAGAACTCGAGATTGGGATTCTCTGCCTGGCTCCCGGTCGCAAGCGGACCCAACTCGAGCGTTGGTTCTCGAACCTCGTGAGCACGATCGAATGCCTGCCTTGGGATGCGGCAGTCGCCCGTTGCTGGGCGAAGTTGGTCGCAGAATCCAAGCGCAAGGGTGAAGCGTTTCCACTTCTGGATGGGATGATCGCCGCCACAGCGCTGGCCCATCGGCTCATCTTGGTGACCCGGAACACGCACGATTTCCAGAGGACCGGGGCGAAAGTCTTCAACCCCTTTTGCTGACGGTGTCTCAGAAGGACCTGCCAACGCAGACCGGTCAGACGATAAAAGCCTCTCCCTCCCTTCTGCCGCTTGAGCCACATCTCCTTCTTTCGGGCCGCTCCGAGGCTCATCGGCCCCTCATGCCAGACCATCTCCCAGGGGCCGTGCTTGCTTGTCCACTTCGAACGACCTGCGTTGTGGTCGTCCAGCCGACGGGCTGGGTCGTTGGTGACGCCGATGTAATGTCGGCCGGTGGGGTTGCGCAGGACGTACACCCAGTATTCCTCCTCCTTCATAGGCTTCCTCCCTTTTCCTTCCTCTCTTTGACACAAAAAACGGGCCTAAAACGTTGGTTTTAGGCCCGAAAATTGGTTGCGGGGGTAGGATTTGAACCTACGACCTTCAGGTTATGAGCCTGACGAGCTACCGGGCTGCTCCACCCCGCGCCACGAAGGTTCGTGAAGCTACAGAACAAACCCACACCTTGGCAAGAGTTATATCTCAAGGAAGCACAGTTTCGATGGATTCCCTCCGGCTCATGCCATCGGCTCATGTCCCATAGTGAGACATGGGCCTGTGGAGAAAGAGGACATACCTCCCTCGCAATGAATGGTTTGGGTTGGAAAGCGGACTAAAATCCGCCATGGCACATTAGCTGCTGGAAGGCTAGCACCGACGAAGACTGTCAGGGCCATATGAAGAACAGCACATCCAACTCTGAATCCGAAACGACGAGTGCATCCGGCGGGATCACGGGCGAGATTCCTCAGGATATCCAGTCCGCCGCCAGTGCGATCATGGATCGGGTGGTCGGAGACTTGGGAGTCGGTCTGATCGACTGCTACACTCTTACCGAGGGGATGGAGAGTTTGGCGCTGCAGAGCTACGCGCTCATGTGCGCGGATTGGGACACTCCCTGGCATGGAACAGTCTGGGTACAGGCAACCTCCATGCGACACGACCTCGTGGTAGGGCAAGGCAAAGACTTGGTGCTCAACGGGCAACTCGGAGGTTCTTGCGCATGCTTGGAGAAACTCTCTGAACTCTCTTTGCTCACCACTCTGAACGAGTCTGCCAATGCGGAGGTCGGGGCGGAAAACGACGCTTTGGCGGCGTGAGGTAAGGAAACTCAGTCTGCCTGGGCTTTCTTCGAGGTAGGCCGAGGCCACCTGATCGAGGTTGAAAAGTTGCTTCTTTGCCAACAGGCTTGGAGGATGATCAAACCGTGGCCTACTGTGGCGTCGGAAGCCCTAGCCAACTACCACATCTTCCGGGTGCGCAAGGATCGTAAGGTCTCTCCGCGAACAGGTGAGCCTCACGACTTTTTCGTTACCGAATGCCCCGACTGGGTGAATGTCGTAGCCATTACCTCTGGCCAGCAGATCGTGCTGGTCCAGCAGTACCGGCACGGAACCAACACCATCGACTTGGAGATCCCCGGAGGGGTGATGGATCCATCCGACACCTCCCCGGTCATGGCTGGGGTTCGCGAATTGCGCGAGGAAACAGGGTACGAGGGGTCAAACGCCCGGCTGATCGGGTCCATCCGGCCTAACCCGGCATTCATGACCAACACCTGTCACACCATCTTGGTGGAAGGTTGTGAGCTTCGACACGGGCTGCAGTTCGATCAGGGGGAGGATCTCATCACCACGTTGTGTCCGATAGAGGAGATCCCGAACCTGCTGCAGGCCGGGAAGATTCCGCACAGCCTGGTCATGGTGGCGTTATGCATGTATTTGCAGTTGCCACGCCCAGCTTAGGGTCCGTCAAGAACGCTTTGCATAGGGAGCAGCGAGGCGGAACCTCTTCCCCCTCAGTCCAGCGATCCAGGGCATCGGCTGCCGTGAACAGCGCGCCCGGAGAATGCTGCCGCGCAGTTCGGGCACGATGCGTGAGCCGGATGGTTGATGCAGCGGATCGACGTTCTGCGTCACCCAGGTGGAAGGCTCTGCGCTCTCTTCCAAAGCGGATGTGGCATCAGGGGTTGGTGGGCCTCGATGGCGTTGGGGAGTTTTCCTTGGGATCAACCGGCTGGAGGCGCCGGAGGACTCCCTGGGCCGCGGTCCTGATCGATTCCACGGGGTCATCCAACAGTTCGGGAAGGTGACTCAAGACCTGCGAAGCTCGCGCGGGTAAAGGCCCAAAACGGTCAATCGCTTCAAGGGCCGATAACCGCACCTGCGGATCGGGATCCTGAAGGGCCAAGTTGATGGCTCGAAGCACGGGGCCTTTCCAGGGAATCTCCGGCCCCAGGCTAAGACACACATACGTCCGCACCAGGCTGGAAGAGTGCAGGAGCGCATTGGTGACCGACGATAGCCCATCGAACGAAGCCGAGGCCACAGAGGTCAATGCGCGGAATAGGTTCGTTCGAGGCGGACCCGAAGCCGAAGCGATCGACGCAAGGATCGTCGGCATGGCGGGAGAGCCCGCTTGACCAAGAGCCCGCAAAGCGGACGTGGCGAGGGTCGGATCCTCCCCTTCAGCCACGTGGACCAGAGTTGGAGCCACGGAGGCTATATTTGTCCCCGTGAGAGTGAGCGATGAGAGAATCTGCATGCCTTGTTCGGGGTTCGCTGAAGCGAGCAAATCCGCCAAGGCGATGGCCCCTTCCCTCCCCATGGCAGCCAAGGCTCCCATCGACCGCATCCGAATGTACGGGGAGGGATCGTTCACGCTCGCTTTCAACACCGGAATGGCGGCGGCGGCCGCGGGTCCGGAAAGCCCCAGCGCCATCGCGGCGCAAGATCGGTAATACTCAGCCTCGTAGGGCCGGACCAGCCGAAAGAAAGGGACACGGAGCAGGGCGGGCAAACTGGGAGCAACCTGGGTGAGCCACCTCAGGGGAGCAGCAGGGCCAGTCGCCAGAAGCTTTGTGAAGAGTGGCACGCCGTTGGTCCCGGCCAACTGAATGGCGTTGGAAGCTTGCGCGCGTTTCTGGGGATCTGGAGAACCAAGATCTATCATCCAATCACGCAGAGGCCGGCCTTGTACAGCGGGTTGGTGCTGGTACTGCCAAAAAAGGAACGCGCCCCCCGCCGTAAGCAGGCAGAGGGCGAGAAGCCCAGTCCGAACCAAGTTTCCCAAACGATGTCGTTCCATCTGCTGTCAGGAGCGTCCTCCACCAGGAACCACTTGCCAAGCTTCACTTTTCGAGAGGAGAGGGTATGCCGACCGGAACCGTAGCGC
The DNA here is from genome assembly GCA_964411985.1 of uncultured Verrucomicrobiota bacterium. Lineage (GTDB taxonomy): Bacteria > Verrucomicrobiota > Verrucomicrobiia > Limisphaerales > J093 > CAYPNF01. The sequence goes on along the minus strand of CAYPNF010000002.1, from coordinate 184,358 downwards.
CCGCGCAGACACCAAGCGCTCGCCTCGCCGCCGCACGCACATACTCCTCGCGGTCCTGGCAAAGAAGCACCAAGTCCGGTGCGGCATCCGCTGCGGCAGGCCCAATGGCTTCCAGGACACGGCAAGCCACAATCTGCATGTCAGCATCGCGTTCTTTGAGCAATCCCCGCAAGGCTGGCACCGCAGAAGAGGCCCCGGCCCGATGCCCTTCCAGTGCAAAGGCGGCGCCGATGCGCACCTTGGCCTCGGCATGACTCAGCAATCGCACCAAGCCCGGCACCGCCTTCGGTCCCATGCGAGAGAGCGCCATGGCACTACTAGCCGGCGTGCGTGAGGGCCGGTGAGCCGGCTCAATCTCCAAAGAGTGCAGTAGGGCTGGGATCGCCTCGTCCGCCATCTCTCCCATGTCGCCTAAGGCAAGCGCAGCACGCCATCGCAAATCCGGATCCTCGAGTGTCCGTATTAGGATCGGGACTGTGTCCACCGTGGTGCGTGCGATGGACCAAGCAGCCATTGCCGCTGCAAGCCGTACCTCAGCGGATTCATCCTTCATTCTCTCCCGAACCGAAGGCAGCACGGATACGGCTCTGGAACCGAACCTCGACACGGCTTTGGCTCCCGCGGCCCGGACTTTGGGAGCAGGATCCTCCAAGGCTTTCGACAGTTGAGGCAGAGCTCGGCCGGGGTTGTTCGTATACTCGGAAATACTCGCGACAACGTGAAGCCTCACCAACTCCTCCGAATCGCTCATGACAGGGAAAAGGGCATCCAGTATCGGCTCTGTGCTGGGCTTAAGATCCCCACCATTTCCCAGAAGGCCTACCGCCCTGGCACGCACGGTTGGATTTGGGTCGCGTGTGGCCCAAACCAGAACTGGGACCGCCTGAAGCCCCAGTCGGCGCAAGGCGAGCTCTACTTCGCGCAGCAGGTCCGGATCCGAGGTTGACAGAAGGTCTGTCAAAGGGGCTGCCGCAACTGCCGCCTTGGGCCCGAGTCGGGCGATGGCCGTGGCTGCCTGACGCCGCAGAATCCGGGCAGATCCGGGGTCCCATTTCAGGGATGGAAGGAGAGAGTTCAAGTAGGAGGCTACCTGGACCAGGGTTCGACTTTCACGGATACGCAAGGCCCGCACCAGGTCAGGTAAAGCCTGAACACCCATGGCATCCAGAGCCAGCTCCGCCTCTTCGCGGACTCGGTGATCCGCGGCTGCGGTCTGGCCCAGCCAAAACCAGACCGGTCTCTGTCGAGATTTGGTTTCCGGACTCGTCCGCACGATCAGGAACCCCGAGCCGAGCACGACCAGGAAAAAAAGAATCAGGAGGAGGATTCGTCTTCCTTGGACAACCCCAGCCAGTTGAAACCTCGAACGGGGAGGCGTCACTTCACTCCGGCAAGTCGATCGCGCCAAAGCCGGTAAAGGTCCACCGTCGCCTTGACATCGCGGAGGCAGTACTCGGCCACTTCGCGGCCTTTCCCGGCCTCGATCAAGGTGTGAACATCCAGTCCTGTGACACCGTGACTTTTGGGTGAGTCGATTCCGAAGGATTTGCAGTAGAAATCGAGGTTAAACCGGCGCGCTGCCCCTTCCCGACCGCTTACACCGTAGAAAGTCAGCTGTTCCGCCAGATCGCAGTGCGGCTCCGTGGCAAAACGATAACCGAGCCACTCTTTCCGCGTAATTTTCACGTTCAGAATGGCGGATCGCAGATAAAGAAAGGGAACATCAAAGCCGCGACCGTTGAAGGTGACGATATGATCGTAGTGTTTCGCCACGTCCCAAAATGCGGTCAGGAGTTCGGTCTCGTCCACGCAGGCGACAAACTCCACCTGATTGACAGAACTCTCGAGTCCTTCCTCGTAATCCGAAGCCAGGAACAACACCTGCCCACGGGCTGTCTCGGCGTTGAGCATGGCGATGCAAACGACCTGAGCGGTAAAGGGCCAGAGACTGCGCTGTTGATCGATCTCAGTACGACGGGCCTCGCGCAGGGTTCCATCTGGGATTCGGGTCGTTTCCCGAAACAAATACTCCCACTGAGCTTCATCAAAGGCTTCCTTGGAAAGCGCTGACGTTTCAATGTCGAATACGAGCGTGGCCATAACACCGGAGGAGATATGAAAAGAAATCGACCAGGTAGGCAATCCTATTTGGTGTTAAGCGTTCGTTGTTTCCAGCGAACTCGTCTGCTAGTCCACCGCCAGAAACCACTTCGTGGTTGGGACTGAATCAGACATGCTCAAAACTCCAGGATAGGCCCCCTGGTCGGTTCTAATAGGTTGGTTAGTTACTTCTTAGCCTTGGACTTTGCCGCTTTCTTCGCGGGCTTCTTGGCCGGAGCTTTCTTTGTTGCCACAACAATTCACCTCCCTTCGAACATTTAAAAAGGTTTTCAGATAGGATCGCATGAAACAAGTTTATACTTTCAGCGGTATTAGTGATTATTCGCAGATCGCTGTTGGAAATCAAGCATTTACTTTCAAAAAAGCGCGTCGAGCCCGATGTTCGGCCATTCATTCTCCCAAAAGGATCCTCCAAAAACGACTCTCGGATAAACAAAAAAGCGCGAACCGTTTGGTTCGCGCTTAGGATGAAATAGACCGCTTAGACCGTCTTGAACATCGGCGGATTCTTGAAGATATCGAACAAACTCGGCATCGGCGGCACCAAGGTGCGGAACTGACCAAAGGTCAATTTGGACGCGTCCGTGTACATCAGATCCGGTCCGTAACGGAAGGTGGAATTCTTGATCTCGTCCCATTCCACTTGTTTGCCCGAGAATGCGGCTTCCCGGCCCATGATGGCGGTCAAAGTGCTGTTCGTCACATTCTCCGTCTCGTTCAGCGGCGTGTCGTTCAAGATCGCGTTGATCAGATCGACATGCTCCTGAGTATAGGGATCAACCTGCTTTTCGCGGAACCTCCAAGCCTGCCCGTCCTTTGGTTGGATGGTGCCGCCGGGGTCGGCTTTCCCCTTGGTGCCATGAACTGCTTCGCTGACAGAGGCCCAGGCTCGCTTGATCTGGCCGCAGTAGCTGTACATCCGAACGCCATTCGCGTATTCGAATTCAGCGGCGAAATTATCCCAAATTTCACCGGCGGCATTGCCGAGTTGCTGGCGAGCGCCCATACCCCAAACGCGCACGGGATGGTCGTTCATGATCCAGTTGCAAACGTCGATGTTGTGAACGTGCTGCTCGCAAATGTGGTCACCGGACAGCCAGAGGTAGTGGTACCAATTGCGGATCTGCTTCTCGATGTCGGTGGAACCATTGACTCCGCGATGCCAGATCGGGCCGCCGTTGACCCAATACGCCCGCAGGGTGACGATGTCACCAATGGCACCGCCCTGAAGCCGCTTGATCGTTTCGATGTAACTAGCTTGGTGACGGCGCTGAGTGCCTGCGGCCACCTTCAGATTCTTCTTCTTGGCCTCGTCCCCGGCTTTGTACATAATGGCGGAGCCGGGACCGTCAACGCATACGGGTTTCTCCATGAACACGTTCTTCCCCGACTCGATGCAGGCCTTGAAGTGGGGGGGACGGAATCCGGGAGGAGCGGCCAGGATGGCGTAATTGACACCGGGTTGTTCCAACGCCTTGACATAGGCGTCAAACCCGCTGAAACACTTGTCTTCGGGAACTCCAAAACTCTCTTTGCCACGCTTGGACTGTTCGGGGAACAAGTCGGCGACCGCAACGATCTTGGCGTCCACGCCAACGATCTTGGCAGCTTCCAGGAAGTTGCTTCCGGCACCGCCGCCGCGGCCACCGATTCCCAGAATGACCGCGTTCATGGGTTTCTTCGCCTGTGCGAGGACGGAAGGGAAACTCACTGCCGCAGCAGCCGCGGCAATAGAGGAATTCTTGAGGAAATGGCGGCGCGAAACCGCCGGTGAAGTATTGTTATCGTTTTGCATATTATTTGCTATGGCTGTGGTTCAATAATGAGGACTGAACGGCAAGAATCAACTCATTAGTTTCACATTCCGTAGACGATGCGGCGGGCCATGTTCTTCAAAGGTCGCCGGGGGAACCCCGCCAAGCCAGCCCCCGTCGGCCAACTCGGTCTTCTCTTGTCGGGTTCCTTAGGTCGAGTTACACTCGTCCTTCGTGGACGGGCCACCCACAGCAGACAGCGAGTTGATGCAACGCCTTCAAAAGGGCGATCTGCAAGCGCTTGAAGTTCTGGTCGACCGGTACAAGCAACCCGTGATCAGCTTCGTGTATCGCAGCCTTTTGGATGCGACGGAAGCTGAGGATATCGCCCAGAGTGTCTTCTTGCAGGTCTATCGATCCGCGGATCGATATCGCCCCTCCGCCAAGTTCACTACCTGGCTTTTCACCATCGCCAGAAACCTGGCACTCAACGAGATCCGTCGACGCTCGCGGCACCCCACCGAAACGTTGGAGTCCTTAGACCCGTCGGCGGAACGTGAGACATCCCACGAAATCAAGGGAGATCCTCATGCAGAGCCAGATCGGCAAGCGCTCACCATGGAGCTGAACCGAAAACTGGAGGAAGCCATCGCCAACCTACCTGAAGCGCAAAAGAGTGCGATCCTCCTATGCCAACAGGAGGATCTGGCGTATGAGGACATTGCGAAGATTCTCGGATGTTCCCTCTCCGCGACTAAGTCGTTGATTTTCAGAGCCAGAGAGACCTTAAAGCAGCGCCTAAAACCCTTCCTAAGAACAGGACTTTGGGAATCATCCGATCCAGACGCCAGCTAGCGGAGTGTCGAGACGACACGCGGCGTGGTAACAAAGGTCGGGCGCAACTAATGAAGATCCTTGGGGTTGTATTCAGGAGACAGCGGTTTCACCCAACTGTGGCGAGAAAGAAACCTAAGTGGCAACACCTCAGATGAACACTGAAGCCTATGAGCAGTTGATGGCGACTGCGATGCAGCGCGAGTTGACTCCCGCGGAGCATCAGGTGTTGTCACGACTCTTCCATGAGAGGCCAGGCCTCGAGGAGCAGTGGTCCATCGACCTGAACCTCTCCCGAGCCATTCGGAACGTCCCTGCACCCACAGTTTCCAGCAACTTTACTTCGCGGGTGCTCCAGACGGTCCAAAGGGAACAGAATCAGCGACGATTTTCTTCGCCGGGCGTCCTCCTGCGCTTACGACGGCTCAGTCGCAGTTGGCAGGTTGGCTTTGCGAGTGCGGTGGTTCTGGGCTGCCTCGTGGCGCAATGGCAGTATAGAGTGCGAACCGCGAATGAAATGGCCCAAAACCTCGCGTCTCTGCCAACGGAAGTCTGGTCCACTGCCTCGCTCTGGAAAGATTTCGAGTCGATCCGCACCCTGGAGCTTGCGAACTCTCTCGCGCGCGATGATTCCAAGACTTACTCGGATAGGGAGTTGTTTGCGGCCTTGCAGTAGGCTTGTCAGGGGAAGCGATGCGAAGCCCATGCTTATCCTATAGACCCATTCGGCGAACCCGGACGCCGTGGGGCGTTCTCCGAAGCTTGCGGTTAGTCTGGTCGGAGATGGAGAGGCTTTTCCAAGTTCTGATCCTGGTGTACGCGGCATCCGCAATGGTGCCGTGGGCGCTCCTAGCGCAGACTCCTCTGACTCCCCCAGAGCCCCCGGGCTCCCTGGTGCCCCCTGCTCTGCCGAGTCCACCTAAGTCCAAGAATCCCATTGAAACCCTCCGGCAGTTGCTCTCGATGAATCCGGAACAACGCGCGAACTGGCTGTCCCAGAAGTCCGAGACGGCGCGCAAGGTGATCCAGGAGAAAGTGACCGAGCTGGAATCCATGACACCGACCGAACGAGAGTTGAGACTGAGACTGCTGCAGCTGCGGTTCTATGTCTTACCACTCATGCAATTGACTCCAGAACAGCGAGTTGGAAGGATGGAGGAGATTCCTGCCGAAGACCGTGCGGTCGTGGCAGAGAAGCTCAAGGAATGGGATCTGGTGCCTGAAGACCAACAAAAGGAGCTGCTGCAGAACGAGGCCAGCTTGCGTCGCCTTCCTTTCTTTCCTTCGAGCCGTACTGAATTCTCCTCCAAGACCAATTCCGTGCTTAGCTCCAATCCCGCCCAGGAAGCCGACTTGATGCGGTGGCAGAGTTACCCACCTGCCAAGCAGGAGCGGATTCTGAAACATTTCGAGCAGTTCTTTGAGTTGAAACCCGAGCATCGCCAAAGGGCCCTGCGCACCCTTCCCACCACTGACCGGGCTCGCCTCGAGAAGAACCTGTCTCGCTTCGCAGATCTGCCAATCGAGGAACGGACCAAGTGCGTGGAAGCTTATGAACGTTTCATGAAGATGGGTAACGAGGAGCGTAAGGTGTTTCTGGACAACGCGGTGAGGTGGGAAGCAATGACCACCGAGGAACGGCGGGTGTGGAGGTTGTTGACTTCGCAGCTTCCTCCCTCGCCACCAGGGCTCCCTGGTGGGATACCCATGCCTCCCGCCCCTCCGACTGGCAAACCTGCTCACCAGGGAGTGGTCACCAATGTCCAAATCGGACGTTGAGAACCGTCCGCAAGTGGCGATGTTCAGAGGAAGGTAGCAAGAACGTTCCCTATCATCCACGAGGTTACGAGGGAGTGGCGCCCGTTGGACGAAAGAGCCCCAAACTTGTCTTTCACTGGGCTCTATGGTTTCCTGCCGCTGAACAAGCACCACGAGGATGAACGAAAGAGTCCTGTTTCACGATCAGCGCGCCGTCCACCGCTCCGAGGAGGGTAAGAGGTGGTACCACCACCTTCTCCGTTCCTACTACTGCTTCGTCGTCCCCCCTGGCGCCACTGTGCTCGAGTTGGGCTGCGGTCTTGGCGACCTGCTCTCATCCGTGCAACCTTCGCGGGGGGTGGGAGTCGACTTCAGCCCAACGGCCGTTGAGATGGCCAGGAAGAGACACCCCGGGTTGGAGTTCCTGGAAGCCGACGCAGCTAAATTCCAGTCAACGGAACAGTTCGACTACATCCTGATCTCGGACCTTGTGAACGATCTGGAGGATGTGCAAACCGTCCTGAAGAATGCGCTTGAAGCAGCGCATCCGAGAACGCGTCTGGTGCTCAATTCCTATAATTTCCTCTGGCGCCCGATTCTGGCGGTGGCGGAGCGGATGGGACTCAAAGCCCCAACCCTCCCGCAGAACTGGCTCTCCAGTCAGGATCTAGTCAACCTTCTGAGCCTCTCTGGCTGGGAACTTGTTCGGCAAGAGAAGCGGATTCTCTGGCCCTTGCCCACCCCACTGTGGGAGGTGCTTTGGAACCGCCTGGTCGCCCCTCTCGTCCCGCCACTGGCATTGGCGGTATTCCAGGTCGCGCGACCCTGCCCCCGTCCCCAACCTCGGACCGAACTCACCTGCTCTATCGTCATCCCGGCGCGAAACGAGGCTGGGAATATCGAGCAAGTGGTGCGGAGAACGCCGATTCTCGGCCAATCGACGGAACTCATTTTCGTCGAGGGACACTCGGCCGACGATACCTGGGCGCAAATCGAACGGGTACAGGCCGCCTACCCAGAGAAACGAATCCGGTCGCTAAAGCAACCTGGCCGGGGCAAGGGGGACGCAGTGCGCGCAGGCTTCGAGGCTGCCACCGGGGACCTCTTGTTCATCCTTGATGCAGACCTGACCGTGGCACCGGAGGAACTGCCCAAGTTCTATGAGGCAGCGCGCGACAACATTGGCGAGCTGATCAATGGAGTGCGGTTGGTCTATCCAATGGAGAACCGCTCCATGCAGTGGATGAACATGCTGGCGAACAAGCTCTTCAGCCTGACCTTCACCTGGCTCCTGGGGCAACCGGTGAAGGACACCCTGTGCGGGACCAAAGTGCTTTCCCGCAGAGACTACGAGGCCATCGCCAAAAACCGGGCTTACTTCGGCGACTTTGATCCCTTCGGAGATTTCGACCTTCTGTTTGGCGCCTCCAAACTGAACCTCAAGATCGTGGATCTGCCGATCCGCTATCGTGCGCGCACCTATGGAAGCACCAACATTCAGCGTTGGCGTCATGGCTGGCTCTTGCTCCGAATGATCGCCTTGGCCGCGCGCCGGCTCAAATTCGTGTAGCCCTCGCTTAACGAACCTCGTACCTTGCGGCCGGGCCGACCTCGGTTCGTATCCACAGCCTTTGTTCGCCAGGAGAATAACTCCAGCCGCTTCCTTCCACCAGCGGCTTCCCATCCAACGTGACCTCCCCAGGCTTCGAGGGTAGGAAAACACGGAGGATCTGAGGCCTATCCGCGCCGGTAACCTGCACGGTGAGCCCAGTCCCTTGTGCCACGCGCACGGTGGTCGAGCCCGATTGGTCGGGATGATGAACGGTGAACTCGTTGGTTCCATGAGGCCAGATCGCCCAAGTGAGAAAACCTGTGGAAGAAGCGTCGCCGAATCCGGTGTAGCAGCGGGAGACATTCAACGGCAGAATCGCACCCTCCCGCACGTACACCGAGTAATCGTCCAGAGCGAACTCTCGAGCCAGGGAAGTGGGCCCGGCCAGCAACTCGGCGTCCCTAAAGAGATGCCGCCAACTTCCGGAGGGCAGTTGCACGGTGTTGGTGAGGTCGTCGCGGTAAATCGGCGCCACCAAGAGATCGTCGCCCAGCAGATAATGATACTTGCCAGGCACGGGCCTCATCAGTGGCGCTCCGCCCTGATGACAACGAACAACGTGGGTGTACAGGTAAGGAACCAACTCGGTGTGCAGCCAGGCGTATTTGCGGATGATCTCCAACTCCTCCGTCGACCGCTGCCAGATTCGCCGCTCCCCATGCCCACCGTTGAGAAACAGCCCAGTCAGTGCGGCAAACTGAGCCCAGCGAATGTAAAGTCGGGGTGGAATGGGCTCGGGGCCATGGTATCCCGCCACATCATCGCCCACCACACAGTACCCCTTCGCGGAACTGGCGAGGATATCGCGCAGAGCGCCCTCGAACCCGCGGTCCAGCCAGGACTGCGTACTCCTTATCGCATCCTTTCCCGGATCCTCTCCCGATTGCTTGGAAGACCATTCATGAGTTCGGTCGCCCACCCAAGTGACCGGGGCGGCATCGAAAGGAGCGAAGCCTTCGGGGTGACTCAAAGGAAAGTAACGATTGTCAATGGCCCGCGTGAGAACAACAAACTCGGGATTCCTGCTAAGCCCATGCCGGTACTCCTCACGGTTGTAGAGATCCATGTAGCTTCGCGTCGAAAGCCACCCCGCATAGGTTCGCTGATAGGGAAAGTAACCCGGACCGGAAAAAACGGTATCCGTTCCATCCAACTTCCATCCATCCAATCCCCAGTCGAACACCTGCCGCTGCAACCCGTGCCACCATTTTACTGCCTCCGGATTCGTATAGTCGATGAACGCCCCCTTTCCTTTCCACCAGCGCACTTCATGCCCCTTGCCAGCCAGGTAGCCGCGACTGCGGGCTGCCTCGTAGAAATCGGAGGCATCTCGCACCTCAGTGTCCTTGTTCCGCGAGTTGACCATGCAAGTCATCCAGAGCACCACTCTGTACCCGTTGGTTTGAAGGGAGCCGAAGAAGCGGGCCGGATCCGGGTAGCGCTTCTCATCGACCACGAAATCGTTGTACCGAAGGCTCCAAGGGCTATCGATCAGCACCGTCCGAACTGGAATGTCATGCTGCCGATAGCCATCCAAAAGCTCCTGGACTGCTTTGGCATCGTTGGCGTCATCCTCCCAAAGCCAACATTCCAGCGCCCATGGCGGTGTGATCGGGACGCGCCCGTGCCGCTGAGCGTTGAAGGGAATACCCCAGAAGGGGTAAACGAACAGCGAGTAAAAGGCTGCGGCGAACAGCAAGCCGAGAGCGACGACGGTTTTCAGTGCTCTGCGGCGATGACCTGCCTGTGGCCGGTTCGATGAGCCTTTCATCTGGGAGGGAAATCATGCACCGCTGGAGGTGTTGGAGTCGACATGTTCCCGCAGAGACGTGTGTCAGCTGGGACGAACTCGGAAGAATGTGTTTGCATAACATAGTACTATGTTATACACTGTACCAAGTTAAACCACATCACTACGTTTATGAAGACTTCCAAGAACCCTCTCGTTCTACCTATTGCTGTGGGTCTCCTGTGTTGGGCAGCGATCTCCTTGGGCTGTTTCGGGCTCAGGATGCTCATGCAGGAACGGCCGGAGTTTGTGGGACGCCCCATGCGAATTACCCGCGCCGAACTTGTCCAGGATTCCCCCCAAGTTGTGGTTCGCAAAGTCTCGGATGACATTTCCACCATTCGAGCCGTTCCGCCTGAGATTTCGAACATTGAAATCGAAATGACGGGGCGGCGGGACTATCGCGGCCTGCGCACGATTCTCGACATGACAGGAAGCTTGCGAGCGGAGTACATCCTCACCAATGCGACGGCGGAACCTCTTTTCGCCCTCTTTAAATGCCCCCACCCACGTACCGAGAACGGGGGGCCGCAGGGCTTGTTGGCAGGCGACCTTCAACTAAAAGCCTCTTCGCAAGGGATCCAAGAGAATGCCAAAGAAGCGTGGGTGTGGAGCGGAATGCTGGAGCCACACAGTTCCACCACCATCGAGGTCTCCTACCGCGCTGCTGCCCTCAAAGGGTTCACCTATCGAGCGGCGACTCAAGGAGGCGAACCAATCCAATCGCTGCGAGTCACGTTCCTACGAAAGGACCTTGCTTCCATGCGCTTTGACAGCAATGCGGGCACCACCCGTCCGGGGGACGAGAAAGTCGTTTGGGAAAGGAAGAACTTCCTCGGACCTGACTCCTTCTCAGCCGAGATCGAGGAGAGCCGCAATTTGCATGCGTCCCTGTCGCAATTGCTGGAGATGGGGCCGATGGTCTGCCTCCTCTTCCTGTTGGCGTCATCCGCCGTCATCCTGGCGAGGCAACCGCTCAGCGGAGTGCAGATGCTTTCGATCGCGGCGGGGTATGCCTTCTACTTCCCGTTGATTCTCTACTTAAGCGCCAACTTCCGCTTCGTCTGGGCGCTCGTAATCGCGGTCGCAGTTCCAGGAACACTGCTGGTAAACTACACTCGTTGGTTGCTGGGTGGAGCCGTGGGTCTGCTAGGCGGGATCGTGTTTCTGTTGTTGTACCAGGTTTTCCCCACCCTGGCGGCCTTCGCTGGGTGGAATAGGGGCATGGTTCTGCTCAGCCTGGGCATGGTGACATTTGCCGTGCTCATCCATCTCCAAAACCGATCCTTCAAACGGAATGCGATGTCAGTGATGGGTCTTTTGCTATTGGCTATGCCCGTGGTGCAGGCACAAGGAGCGGAAGCCCACATCCTGCTGCCTGCGAGTTTGGTTCACCAGGGCGGAGGCAACCCGACGAATTCGCTCATCGCGTTCGACTGCGCGCGCTATCAGGTGCGGCACGAACCGAAGCACTTCGAAGTGCGGGTGGAAGTTCCCTACCAGGTCTTGCGGGTGGGTGACGGCCCCGCTTTCCTGTTCACCGTACCCATCCATCTCGAAAGCGGAACTCCGTCGGCAGGCGATGCGGAAGTCGCGCAACCGTTGATGATCACCAACCGACTGGCCCTTTGGCCCCGAAAGAATGGGCACGGCGTTCTGAGGCTATCCTACCGCGTGCCCATTGAAACGCGCGAAGGCAAGAAGCGGGCGCTTATCCCCTTGCTGCAGGGTCCCTCGGGAGAAATCCGCCTTGGATCGCCACGCGACGATCTGGAGTATCAGAATGGCGCACTCTGGGAATCAGCGAGCACGAACAACCTGACAACGTACCGAGTGGGAGTCACGGGTGAGGACTCCCTGGGGATTCAGTGGAGTGACGAGGGGGATGGAATCCTCTCCGCGACTCGAAACCGAAGTGGGGAGGCCCAGGAGTTTTATGGGATCGGAATCAGCCGGCTTCAGCATCTGACGGTCATCAACTCTGATGGCAGCTGCACCCATTTCGCTGAGGTCGAGCTGCCAGCCTCCCGCAGCGGCGAGTTTCGAATGCGCTTGCCGGAAAAGGCTCGGTTGATTTCGGTCTTGATCGACGGTTCCGAGATCAGCGCCCCTGCAGTGGAGGATCAGGTGTGTCGAATCCAGTTGCCAGCATACGAACGCGAAAAGGCGGTACATCGCCTCTCCCTGCGAGTCGCATACCCTCCCGTGCGCCTTGGCTTCGTCGGGCTGGCCGAGTTGACGCTACCAGAAGTGTACCAGACGACCGGGAGTCTGGAGTGGGTGATTGCCTTGCCGAATGGATTCGAAACGCGCATCCTTTCCAGCGGTCTCGAGACCCAAAAGACAGAGCCGGACCTGGCACGCTTCGGAGAATACGGTAGGATCCTCAAGTCACTCACACACACCTACCTGGCCAAAAGCCTTGCACCGCCGGGGAAGACGAGCCTCACCTTCCGGTACAGACAAATCATAGCCGGGTTGTGACCCAAGCAGACGCGCGAGGCGGGTGCTGAACGCCGCGACTTGGTTAACGAGCGGTCGGTGGGAGCTGAGAGCCAGGCGACGAGGCTCCCGTTGGGGAAACCAGCTTCGACTCTCGGAGTTGTCCGCGTTCTTTCACATCCTCAGGATCGATGTCCAGAGCCTTTGCACTTGGCATCGTAAACTGCGTCTGATCGGGGAACTCGCGCAGAATGCGCTCATATTGGGTTCTCGCCTCTTCCTGCCGCCCAAGTTTCCGGTAGCACTCAGCAAGCCGGAAAATCGCTCCTGCGGCTGCCGGCCGTTGCCGATCGAACCTTGCTACCACGCCTTCGTAGGCTCGCAGAGCGGACTCCAGATCCAAGTTCAACTCCTCATGGATCACACCGGAAGAAAGATCTGCGGTGCTGATTTCCTCGATGGGCGCGGGGCCAGACCGGGATGGGGCGCCCTGCCCCATCACCACGACCTCTGGCGAAAGCTCGATCTGCGCCAACTGAAGTCCGGCCAGAATGGCGTACCCACCAACGCCTGGCTTCACCAGGATTCTCAAGGGCTCATGATGCAAGACGACGTCGCGGAAGACAACATACTGATCACCTTCCTTCCAGGCAGGGGACGCCCATTCAGGCCCAGTGGTTGTGGCCTTCTCCCCGAAGTCCTTTCCACCCTTCACACCACTGATAGAGTAGACACTATTCTGACAGTGCGGATTCTTGGCCTCTTTGTCCACGGCTCCGTGTCCGTAGAGATAAAGTTCGTATACCCCGGGAGGCATGCCCGAGACGGTAACCGAGATGTTACCTCCGTCGTGGGGATAGATGTAAGTGGAGAACATGGGGTCAGGGTGAGTATTCCCCCACTCTCCTGGTGCATTCTCGACCGCCAAGTGGATCCCCGAAACCGTGCCATCGGACCAGAGAAGGTTGCGGAGAGACCCAAAGGCCCGCCAGCCAAAGACGTAGGCATTCCAGACATCATTGGTCTTCAGGCCCACCGCGGCCGGTCCGACGCGGGGGACGTATCGGTTGGCAAAATCGACGTTCAACATACGCAACGGAACGCGGTGTGCCGGAGGGCCCTTTTTCGCGTCAATAACAACCGCCTCAGACGCAGGTTGCCGCCCCTCAGCGGCCGGGCCAGAGCTCTCTGGGCGAGACAGGCCTTCAGCCTGCACCACCACAAGCAGCGCCATTTGCGCCCCGGTCAAAAGTAGATCTCGGAATCCAAGCCGAACCATCAATCACCTCCGGTCAAAAGTCGTATACCGCCAGAGCCTCCCAGCAAGAATAAGGCGGCCCAGAGTTTCGCTCCGGGCCGCCCTTCCCGCTACACTTATCCCCCCATTTCCTGTTCCCCATACCATACGCCCGCAGACTGTGGCCACTGCCACTCCCCGGCGAAAAACCCGTAGTCCACTGAAGAGTTGGCCCCAACCACAAGCCGGACGCCAAACCGATCCACCGCACGAAGTTCAGTGGCGATCGGGACAGATAGTGCCAAATGGGCTGAGGAGAGTTGTGAAGTTTTTGTAACATCAGACCGTCCCCTATTGGTTCTTCCCCAGCGGGCGTATTCGGTAGCCAACGGCATGAACCGTCTGAATCCATTCCGGATGATCCGGGTCGTCCTCAAGCTTCGCCCGCAGACTAGCCACGTGTTTGTCCACCGTTCGGGTGGTGGGAAAGGACGCATACCCCCAAACAAGATCCAGAAAGCGTTCGCGAGAGACGGGTTCCCCAGGGGTCTCCAGAAGGAGCTTCAGCATCGAAAACTCCTTGGCTGTCAAATGGATCGGAACACCATTCTTTGAGGCGGCTTGAGTGGCAAAATCCAAGACGACGTTACCCAGCACCACCGACCTGAGTTCCGGAGTGTGCCGCTCGACCCTCCGCAGCAAAGCACGCACTCTGGCCAGCAGTTCATCCCGGCTGAAAGGTTTGCACAGAAAGTCGTCCGCTCCGCAATCCAGGCCTCGAACCCGATCCTCCACCCGTCCACGGGCGGTAAGCATTAGGATCGGAACTCTCCTCGCCAGCCGACGCAGTTCAGCGCAGAGCGCGAAGCCATCCAACTTCGGCATCATGATATCCAGGAGGATGAGGGCAGGCTCTTCTTCGAGGGCCTTTTTCAAACCGGTCTCGCCATCTGCCGCTGATAGAACGCGATAGCCTTGGCGTTGGAGACATGACTCCAGCACCATCCGCATGGACTGCTCATCTTCAATAATCAGGACTCGGGGAAGCATATCAACTGGTTTGATTCGCTGTGACTTGCCGAACTGGAATGGAGAGCGTGAAGCGGCTCCCCTTCCCCGGAACACTCTGCAGCAAAACTTCTCCGCCGTGGCCTTCACAGACCTGCTTGACAATCGCCAAGCCAAGGCCGATCCCCGCGGTCTCCCGTCTCAGCTCCGAGCCGGAGCGGTAGAAACGCTCAAAGATGCGCTCGGCTTCCTCGCCAGGGATCCCACGCCCCGTGTCAACCACCGAGATTTCAACTTTGGCCCCGGCCTCGGCGGCGGAAACCGGGTACTTTACCTCCACACTCACAGTGGATCCGGGCGGAGAGTGCTTGATGGCGTTGTCGAGCAAGTTCACCAACGCCTGCCGCAGGGCATGTCCATCTGCTTGGATCTCGAGGGGCGTGCCATTCGTGCGTGTGGCGATCTCGACTCCTTTCGATCCAGCATAGGCTCGCAGAACCTCCACCGTCTCTTCGACCAGCTTGTGAGCATCCTGAAGGCTGAACTCAAACTGCTTCGCTCCTCTTTCCATGCGCGAGAACTCCAGCACATTTTCGACAAGTGCACAGAGCCGGCGGCACTCACGCACAATCAAACCTGGATAGGGGCTGGGAGGGTTTGAGCCGGTGGATTGCAAGTCCTCCAATTCTTCAGCCATGAGGCGCACCGCCGCGAGGGGAGCGCGAAGTTCGTGGGACACGCTCGAGACGAAGTTTCCTTGAGCCTCGGTCAGCTCCCTCTGGGCACGATAGGCACGGCGAGCCAGCAAGAATCCCACCACGACCGCTGCGGTGAGCCCAGCAACGAGGAGCCCCAGCAGCCTCGCCTGCATTCGATTCCGCCCGTACACCCGCGCTGGTTCGGCTAACCGAAGCTCGACTTCCAGGCTCGAGAGGTTGCTGTTGAAACGCCTCTGGCTGCTTTCCTCCGCTACGACCTCACCGCCTCCGGAAACGACAATGAATCTCTCGCCTCCCAGCAGTACTGTCACCGAAAAGTATCTGGGGACGCCTTCGTTCCTAACCACTTCCGCGAGCAGTTTTTGGACACGTGACTCGGGCAGAAAAAAGATCCATCGAGCTCCGTAGAGCTTTTGAGAAACGGCCAGCCACCGGCAGTCGTCGGGACCCCGAAACCACTCCGGGTTCGCCTTGGTAAGTTTACGAAACGAATCACCCACTGGCCGTTCCCGGATGTAAGCCTCGTACACGCGCCTCGAGGTTTGGTGCGTTTCCCAAATGCGGATGGCGGTCCGTGCGATCCCCAGCGGATTGTCCGTCTCCGAGCCCAAGATCTTCTCCAAAAGCGAGGCGGATAAGAACGAAGGACTATAAAGAGCGTGCCTTGCGATGAACTCGGCCCAACCAACTCGTTGCGGTAAGGAGGAGGGAGTGTCGCGCACCACCGACGTCAAGCGCAATGCAGCAAAGAGCCTGAGTGGGCATCCCACCTCGGAAGGCACCTCTCCGAACTCATTCAGAATCCGGCGAAACTGGGTGCTTGAGGCATCGTACTGCCCCAGCTCGGCCAACTTTGCACCCAGCCGAAAAACCGCATGCCCCGCGAAATCTCGCGGAGGTCTCTTGCTCAGAAAACCCTGCAGGCCCTCGACCTCTTCCCAGGACTGCAGGCCCGACGCGTTCGAATTGCGCAGCCGCCGCCAAAGTTCCCTCTGACTCACGTCCAGCAACGAATCATCCAAGGGACAGGGCCTCGGGATGGTATCCACAGGCGGGGGAAACAGCAGTTGTCCGGAGTCGCTGACGTAGGCGGCGGTTCCGGGCAAATGCTTTTGGGCCAGAGTGAAAACAGGGTCAGACTGCCCTGCAACCGTAAGCGCCGACACAGCTTCCAAGGGGTCGGCGGGCAGGTCTGGACGGAGGGCGGCAGGCAGAGCAACTCGGGCCAGGTTGACCGCCACACTTTTTGCTTCCTCGGTAACGCGAAGCGTGATCAGCGAGTCCTCCTGCCTCAGATACAGAAAACCGATGAGTCCCAAAACCAAGGCGGGACCCAGGATAAGAATCCCCTGCCACAAGAAGGATGATCTGGTCAGATATGTTGCTTTGCCACTCAATCGATAGTCTTGTTGGTGGAAGGAGTAGAGCGCAACCATCCAACCTTGGGAAGGTTTTCCAGATTGCCCGGGACAAAGCTACCCCCTAGAATCTCCGCCCATGGGCCAACTACCTACTGCATGCGAAAGCCGACTTCGGAGTGACGGACGACGTCCCGATGAACTTCGGCCCATCCGATTCGACAACCAGATCGCGCCTTACGCAGCTGGTTCAACACTGATCCACTGGGGAAACACCCGGGTGATCTGCGCCGTGACGATCGAGCCCAATGTACCCCGATGGATGAAGGAACAAGGGGTCGAGGGTGGTTGGATTACTGCCGAGTACTCCATGCTCCCCTACTCCACCCTGGGTCGCAAACCACGCGACATCTCGAAAGGCAAGATCGATGGTCGCTCGCAGGAGATCCAGCGACTGATTGGAAGGTCCATGCGTGCGGCCCTGGATCTCAAAGCCCTGGGCAGCCGCACCATTTGGGTGGACTGCGATGTCCTGCAGGCGGATGGTGGAACACGCACAGCGGCCATCACCGGCAGTTTTGTCGCGCTCGCCCTAGCCCTCGAGAAACTCGTCGCGTCGGGGGAACTGCCCTCCAAACCGATCGCAGCCCAAATCGCTGCAGTAAGCTTGGGAATCGTGGGTGGCGAGCCTCTACTGGATCTGAACTATGTTGAGGATTCCTCGGCCGATGTGGACCTCAACCTCGTCTGGACCTCTCAAGGCGAGTTGATCGAGTTACAGGGTACGGGAGAGAAGACTTCGTTCAGCCAGGAGCAACTCCTCGCCATGCTGGACTTGGGCCGCCGAGGCGCCGATCACCTCTTCGCAGCACAACGAGCTGCTGTGGCAGGTAGCGGGCCAAACCCAGAATAACATGACCAACCCCACCCGCCTCTTTCTGATCCGCCACGGGGAAGTCGAAGAGAAGTACCACCGGATCTTCGGAGGACGAATCGACATGGACCTCTCTCCCGCCGGGCTGGCACAAGCCCAGGCCATGGCCCACCACCTGCGTGAGGTCCATCTCGATGCAGTTTATGTGAGCCCCATGCGAAGAGCGAACCGGACTGCGGCGGCCATTTTGGCAAACAATGGGCATGTTCCAATCGTGGCAGACCAGCTCCGCGAAGTCGATTTTGGGGTGTGGACCGGACTGCGTTGGGAAGAAGTCAAAGAGCGCTATGGCGTAAGCGCCTTTGACTGGCTTGCCCAGCTGGAGCGAGGTGCCGTGCCGGAGGCGGAAAGTCTCGAGAGTTTCGCTGGGCGCGTGCAACAAATCCTGAAGCAGGTGCTGGAGGAGCACGCCGGGCAGAGAGTTGCCTTGGTCTGCCACGGAGGTGTGGTCCGGATGCTCCTGGCGCAGCTGCTGGAACTCCCTTTAGCCCGCACCGTGATGTTCGAGATCGATTACGCCAGCGTCTCGGTCGTTGATAAATCGCCGGGAGGGGCCGAGATACAGTTGCTCAATTACACTCCTTGGCGCCCAAAACTCTGATGGATCAACCCTTGTTTCAGTTGAGCGTGCGAGTGCCGGTTTCGGCCGAGGAGGCGGTGATCGCCGCAATGGAAACCTCGTTGGATCGTCCAGCCTCCAGCTACACGGACCACGAGACGCAAGAGACTCGGGTGAGTGTCTATGGCCCGGCCAGAGAATCTCCCAAGAAGCCTTCCCTGCAGAGGTTTTCTTCAACACTGGCCATGCTGGTGGAGATGCAGATCCTCCCGTCGCGGCCGCGCATTTCCGTCCGGCAGTTGCGCGCTCAAGACTGGGCAGAATCCTGGAAACGTCACTTCCATCCGCTGGATGTGCTTGGCCGGTTGCTGGTAAAGCCGAGCTGGAGCCGAAGGAAGCCTAAGCGGGGGCAGCATACCATTGTTCTGGACCCGGGATTGAGTTTCGGGACCGGACAACACCCAACCACCCGGTATTGCCTCACCCAACTGGTTCGCCTCCGGGCTAAAGCTGTCGCCCCCTCCTTCCTCGACATGGGTACGGGCTCCGGGATTCTAGCGATCGCCGCAGCGAAGCTGGATTATGGCAAGATTGACGGCTTTGATTTCGATCCCAAAGCGATCGAAGTAGCGAAGGAAAACGCGCTGATGAATGCCGTTGAGAGACGGGTAGCCTTCCGTCGCGCCGACTTGACTAGAATTCCCAAGCCATTGCAGAAGAAGTATTTCCTCGTTTGCGCTAACATACTTGCCGACATCCTCATCCAGGAAAGGAGCACGATCGTCAACCGTCTCCTTCCCGGAGGCTATCTAGTCTTGGCTGGTATTCTCAGGCATCAATTTACAGCAGTTCGCAGCTTTTTTGAGCAAGAAGGACTTAAGCTAGTCGAACAACATGCCGATAAAGAATGGGAGTCAGGCACGTTCTGGCTTCGAGCGGATGCGGTGGCGGGACAGCGGGCCAAGAGGGCGGCTGCAGGATAACAGGGAGCAGCTTAGATTAAGGTTCGTACATATCATCCATTAGCCACACCCCACTCCAAGCCATTTTTTGTCTCGACTTTACAAAAAATGGGACTATAGTTTGAACGTAACGGTTACAGTTACGTCAAAACTGTGTAACGGTGAGTTGACTGTGATACCGAAGTTCTGCAACGGAACAGAAGCATCCCCCAAGGTGCATAGGGTATCTTCCTCGTTTAACTCGCCAGAGAGTCAACAGAAACCTCTATGACTAAATCCATCGACATCCTGTCTGATGCAATCCACAATCAAAAACATCCGTTTCGTCAAGTGGATGATCGCCCGGGTAAAGAGCGGAAGCACCGCTACGAGAGGCGAAAAGTACGGGAGTATATTAAACTAGGCAATTGGGTAGATCCTAGCACCTTATAAACGACGATTAGTCCAAATCAACTGTATCCTATGGCAGCCACGCAACAACCGCGTGGCTGTTTCGTTTTTGGGCCGAATCCACCCGCTCACTCCGGCAAGGCTCTGCCCTTCGTCTCCGGCGCCAGCCAAATGACCACCATCCCCAGAAGGTAGATGAGGGAGAGAATCGCTCCTGCTTTGGGATAGCTTCCGTCAAAGGCGGAAACCAACTGTCCCTGCAGTAGAGCTCCAGCCGCTGCAAAAACTCGCCCGGAATTGTAACAGACCCCCTGGCCCGTAGCCCGCACGCGGGTGGGAAAGAGCTCCGGAAAGTAGAGGGGAAACCAACCGTAAAAGGAAGCGGTGGCTGCACTAACGAGAAAGGCCAGGAAAAGAAATCCTGGGCCAAACTGAGTCATCACCCGAAAGATGAGAGCACAGAGAACGACCGACGCGCCACAGAGAAGGAAATAGGAGCGCCTCCGCCCCAGGGCCGCCCCAAGCTGGGGGGCTACGATAGCACCCAGGATGGCTCCCAAGGCCTGCACAATTTGGGTCTCCGCCTTGGCATCCGGCCGGCCGGGACCAGCCAACTGATCCGCCCAAAGAGGCAACCACTGCACCGAACCCCATGTTCCCACCAAGGCCACGGAAGCGAGGGTAATCCCCAGCAACGTCCTCAAGAGCAAGGGTGGAAGGAAGATCTCACGCAGTGGATTCATCGTCCCCAGCTGGACGGAGAGTCTCCACCTCTTCGATTCGGGCACATAGAACACGATAAAGAAAACCAACAAGGCAGGCAGGGCCCCTACGAGGAAAATCCAACGCCAGGAATCAACCGTGACCGGAAACGCCCGGGCCAGAAGGCCGCTCATAAGGAAGCCGACGTTCGAGGCTGCACCAATGGCTCCCGCCAGGGCGGGTCGCCAGTTTTCCGGCCAACACTCCATCACCAGCGCCACCCCCAAAGCCCACTCTCCGCCCATCCCCAAAGATCCGATGAATCGGAAGGCTCCCAACTCCCAAGGGCTCTTCGCAAAATAGCTCAACCCGGTGAAGAGCGAGTAGGCAAGAATGCTAAGGGAAAGGGCTCTCACTCTTCCGATGCGATCACCAAGCCATCCAAAGACCATCCCGCCCATGGCCGCCCCCAAAGAAAAACAGGCGGTGATCCTGCCCATCCAGATCCCCACCTGAGCATCGCCTCCCGTACCAAGCAAATCGAGCAAGGCCGGCCGCGCCACTACCGGAAAAAGACCTATCTCAAATCCATCGAAGAGCCAGCCCAGAAAGGCGGCCACCAAAACCATCCACTGCTCCCGCGTAAAAGGCGTGCGGGTCATCGGTTGGGAAATCATCGGCTCCGATTCTAATCGTCTGGTGATGAAAACGTCCAGACCTGGTTCCACGGCGTTCTCGACTACTTGCGCCGCTTCTCGGGACGTGCTCGGGATCGGAATGCGGCAAAGGCCCCATCGTGTTCGGTGAGAAAATCGGAGAGGGTCTCCAATCTACAAAGCGTCTCTGCGCTCAGCGAGTGCTCGAGGCCTTCAATATCCTCCTCCGCCGTCTGGTTGTCCAAACCCAAGAGCGAGAAGAAACGCTGGAGGACCAGGTGACGGTTCTTGATCTCCGAGGCCAGTCTCATCCCCTTGTCGGTCATCAGGAGGCCGCGATACCGTTCGTAATGAAGATATCCTGCTGCAGCTAGCTTTTGGACCTTCGCGGTGACGGAGGGGCGGCTGACGTGCAAAGCGGCAGCGATATCCACAACGCGGGCGTTCCCCGTTCGATCAAGCAGTTCCTGGATTCGCTCCAGGTAATCTTCCGTGCTGGCGCTGGGCATTTTCTTCAGCTCACCGGTGTGCTTGGGCCGCTGCTTGTTTCTGGTCATGACGACGGACCGATTCTTACCTGCCAGTCACCCTCGGGTAAAGGAATTCATGGAGTGACGGCGCGTACTAAAGTACGATTCTCCAGCGTCCGGTCCATACAAGGCAGTTTGACAAACCCGAGAAGAAGAACTAAGTAGTCAATGTTAGACGCATCTAACATTTCTGGATGCGCCCGGTGGACAGCGTATGAATCCCTGGATTCCCCTCACCGTCGGCTTGGTCGTAACCGCCGTCGTGTTCCTGCCCAAGCAAGGCCTATGGCCTCGCTGGCGGAAATCGTTGGCCTTGCGCTCCCAGCTGCTGAGGGAGGATTTGTTGAAACAATTGGTCAAGCGGGAGGCAGCGGGACGCAAGCCCAGCCTGGAAGGCCTTGCCGGGGCCCTCCAGCTTGGCATGGACACTGTGGCCTCGTTGCTGCAAGACTTGGAGGATCATGGAATGGTCTCTCACGAAGAGGGCCGGCTGCGCCTGACGCCAAAGGGCCGCGAGATGGCTTTGCACATTGTTCGGGCGCACCGACTCTGGGAAACCTATCTAGCCGAACAGACAGGTATTGCGGAATCGGAGTGGCACCAGCGGGCGGAGGAACAGGAGCACCTCCTCACCCGGCAGCAAACCGAAGCGCTGGCCGCCAGCCTGGGACACCCCACCCACGATCCCCACGGCGACGCTATCCCGGACGAACGAGGCGACTGGAGAGAGGAGGACGGTCAGTCGTTGAACGCGGTTCCGGTCGATGTCCCGGTGCTGATCACCCACATCGAGGACGAACCGACAGCAGTGTACGCTCAACTGTGCGCCCAAGGGCTCCGGGCGGGGATGAAGGCGTTTGTGATCGACAAATCGCCCCATCGAATCCGGTTCTGGGCGGATGGCAATGAGCATGTCTTGGCTCCTATCCTGGCTGACAACCTCTCGGTGGTACTCCTCCCGGACTCCCGCTCCGAAGACCTCGCCGAGGAGGAATTCTTATCCGGACTCCGAAAGGGCCAGACTGGAACGATCCTAGGCCTGTCTTCCGCTTGTCGCGGGCCTGAACGGCGTCGACTTCTGGACTTGGGCTTTGTCCCGGGAACCGAGGTCAAGGTAGAGATGGTGAGTCCAGGAGGGGATCCTACCGCCTACCAGGTCCGTGGAACCCTCGTGGCCCTGCGCCGGGAACAATCCGGATTCGTCAGAATCCGCACCGAGAAGGAGTCACGGGTATGAGCGCCCTCGTTCCCACCAGCGCACCCGTGGCTTGCGCCAGTTGTGCGATACACCGAGCGGCACGTCTGCGAAAGTTGGGGGTGGATGCAACCCAGTGGGATTATGTCGTGGCTCTAGCGGGCAATCCCAACACCGGAAAGAGCACCGTGTTCAATGCCCTCACGGGCTTGCGTCAACACACTGGGAATTGGCCGGGAAAAACCGTGACTCGCGCAGAAGGCGCCTTTGAATTTGACGGCAAGAGATTCAAGATCGTCGATCTTCCCGGCACTTACTCGCTGCTGTCCATGAGTCCAGACGAACAGGCCGCACGGGATTTCATCCTCTTCGGCCAACCGGACGTCACGGTCATTGTCGTGGACGCTTCCCGCCTCGAGCGCAATCTCAATCTGGCTCTACAGGTGCTCGAAATCACGGACCGGGCGGTTTTGTGCCTGAACTTGGTGGATGAAGCCAAAAGGCACGGGCTGGAAGTCGATGACCGCCAGCTAGCCAAGGATTTGGGAGTACCGGTCATTGCGGCTTCCGCCCGCTACGGCAAGGGTTTACCCGAACTCCTGCAGGCCATCGGTGACGTGGCTGCGGGGAAGGTAGTTTGCCGTCCCTGTAAGCTGGAGAACGAGCCACCCGCGCTGCAAGCGGCGTTGACCGACTTGGTAAGACAGCTCCGAAGCGCAATCCCTGGACTTCCCAATGCCCGCTGGGTGGCCATGCGGTTACTCGCGGGTGACGATCACATCCTGGAGGCCCTCCGCACCGGGGAACTGGCCTCCCTCGCAGGCGGATTTGGCTCCGCACGCAACGGATCGGGCGCGCAAAGCCAACAGGATTAGCGGCATGAACGAGCCCGTATCCATTCCCCTCCCCGATTCTCCCACAGGAGCGATTCTCAGGGATGCGCAGAAGTGGCGGCAACAGCTGCAGAGCGATGTCCATGAGCAGGTGGTGGAGGCGATCTACGCACAAGCGGCACGACTCACGAACCGCTGCGTTTCGCGGCCGGAACGTCGCGCCGACATGACCTTGGACCGCTGGATCGACCGCATCGTCACAAGCAGGACCTGGGGATTCCCGGTCATGTTACTCCTTTTTGCGGGTATGCTGTGGCTGACCATCAGCGGAGCTAACGTGCCTTCGCAGCTTCTCTCCTCGCTTCTGCTGGACAAGGCGCACCCATGGCTCAGGGAGGTTTGCGCCGCAGTGGGTCTTCCCGTGTGGTTCCGCGGCCTTCTGGTGGATGGAATGTACTTGGCCACGGCATGGGTCGTATGTGTGATGCTTCCTCCCATGATGATCTTCTTTCCGATCTTTACGCTGTTGGAGGATTTTGGCTACCTACCCAGGGTTGCTTTCAACTTGGACCGGCTGTTCAAGAACGCGGGCGCACATGGCAAGCAGGCCATGACCACGGTCATGGGGTTTGGGTGTAACGCCGCTGGAGTTGTGTCCACTCGGATCATCGATAGCCCCCGGGAACGTCTGATCGCGATCCTGACCAACAACTTCGCCCTCTGCAATGGTCGTTGGCCGACACAGTTCCTCATAGCGTCGGTCTTCCTGGGAGGATCCGCATCCGGGGGATTCGCCGGCTGGATCCCCACGGCCGCAGTCACAGGTGTCGCCCTGCTCGGGCTAGCCCTAACGCTGGCCGTCGCCTGGGTTCTTTCCCGAACCTGGCTCCGAGGAGAAGTGAGCACCTTCAGCCTCGAGCTTCCGCCCTATCGACCCCCGCGTTTCCTGCAGACTCTTTACACCTCCATCATCGATCGCACGCTTTTCGTTCTGTGGCGGGCGGTGGTATTTGCCCTTCCTGCCGGTGCTATGATCTGGCTGGTGGCCAATGTCAAGGTGGGGGAGATCAGTGTGGCAGAGCACCTCATCCATTTCCTCAACCCGGTAGGAGTGCTGATGGGCCTGAATGGAGTCATTCTGCTGGCTTATATCATCGCTATTCCGGCGAACGAAATCGTAATTCCCTCCGTGCTCATGCTGACGGTGCTGGTCACCAAATCCTCGGGAGTAGGCGAAGGCGCAGGGGTAATGTTCGAGCTGGATTCGCAGGAATCGCTCAAAGCCCTGCTGCGGGAAGGCGGCTGGACACTTCTGACGGCGATCAACCTGATGTTGTTCAGTCTGCTGCACAACCCCTGCAGTACCACCATTTATACGATCTACCGGGAAACTGGCAGCTGGAAATGGACCACTTTGGCAACCCTACTGCCTCTGGGGATGGGGATCGTGGCAACGATGCTGACGGCCTTCCTCTGGAGAGGGGCAGGCTGGTGACGGAGGTACCTACTTCCCAACGTTCCCCCCGGCACGGCTACCTCCAGGGAGGGATTCCTTTCATCCTCCGCGTTTCATCGTAGCACCTCGTGGATCGATGCTGCCAGCACCTCCACCACCCTTTCGATTTGGGAGGGCTTCATGCAATAAGGAGGCATCAGGACAATCACATTTCCGACCGGACGCGTGATGACCCCGCGCCGGGTCATCGCTTCGCTCACCCGTATCCCCACCCGGGCCTCCAGCGGGAATGGGCGCCGTGTGCGCCAGTCCTGCACCAACTCCACTCCGACCAGCAATCCGACCTGCCGGATGTCCCCCACAAAAGGGTTTACGCAAAGGGCGGCTAACGCTCCTTCCAATGACATTGCGAGCCGCCGCCGACCAAGCAGAGAGTGTCGGGTTTCCAGAAGGTCGAGGCTCGCTAAGGCAGCGGCTGAGCCGAGCTGGTTTCCGGTGAAGCTGTGTCCATGAAAAAACGTCTTGAACTCCTCGTACTCACCCAGGAAAGCATCGAATACCCTTTGCGTCGTCAGAGTCGCCGCCATGGGAAGATACCCCCCCGTCATTCCTTTCGCGACGCAGAGAAAGTCGGGCTGGACCCCCTCCTTGTGACAGGCAAAAAGCGAGTTGGAATGGGCATGTTTCTGCTCGGGGGGCCGGGCGGAGGAAGTCCTGCCAAACCCGGTCATCACCTCGTCGGCGATCAGGAGAGCATCGTGACTGCGCACAATCTCGGCCACTTTTCGCAACCAACCGGAAGGCTGGGGCACCATTCCCGCCGCCCCTTGCATGAGTGGCTCCAATACCATGGCGGCAAAGGGCCGTCCCGCCTTTCGCGCCTTCCGGAAGTGTTCTTCCACCTGATCCACACACTCCCAACGGCACTTCCGGTAGTCCCTGGCATCCCCCTGAGCGGGCTTGGCGCGGTTATGAGGACAACGGTAACAGTAGGGGGCCATCACGGCATCCGTGGGAAAGAGCAAATGCTGATAGGCACGGTGGAACAGGTCGATGTGCCCGAGGCTGACCGCCCCCACCGTATCTCCGTGGTACGCTCCCTCAAGGGCCAGAAACCGGGGGCGTTTGGCTCTTCCCGTGCGGCGGGTGTATTCGTAGGCCAACTTGAGGGCTACCTCGAGCGCGGTGGAACCGTTGTCGGAATAGAAGACCCGTGCCAAGGGATCGCCCAGAAGTGGGGTGCGTTGATCAGCCCCTTTTGAAGCGCGGTTTGTCCCATTCGCCGCTTTGACCAGCCTCTCGCCCAAGAGGGAGGCGGGTTCGTTCGCCAGGCCCAGCGCGGAGGTGTGAGCCACTTTTCCGAGTTGTTCACAAATCGCCCGATTGATGGCGGGATGGGCATGCCCGTGGAGATTCGTCCAAATCGAGGCATTCGCGTCCAGGTACCTTCGCCCGTGAACATCGGTCAGAAAAGCGCCTTTGGCAGACTGGATTACGATTGGCTCGCGTTTCAGCCAATCCCTCATCTGGGTAAATGGGTGCCAGAGGTACTGAAGGTCCAGATTAGCAAGAGGGTGCATGTGAATTCAGAAAGGAAAAAGCGTCGCAGCCTCGTAATGCCTCCTGAAGCAGAAGCAGGTCCTCCTTCGAGTGGCTTGCAGAAAGGGTGACACGCAGACGTGCAGCGCCTCGGGCGACGGTTGGGTAACGGATGGCAGGCACCAGGAGTCCCCGTTCGCGCAAAGTCCGGGCGCTTTGCAGCGCTGCCGTCTCGGGTCCTACCACCAGTGGAATGATCGCTCCAGGCGCTGGTCCCAGCGCGGATGTAAACAAAGCCTGCCCGGGAACCGAGCCGAAGGTCCCAGAGTTCGCTTGTTCCAGGCGAAAAGTGCTTCTCCATCGCTCCAGTTCTTCGCGGAACTGCCCTACGCGGTCCCAAAGCAGGGAGCATCGTTGCGCCCCTTCTGCGCCCATGACCAGCTGCACCCCCGCGCAGGCGGCGGCGGAAGCGGCAGGCACCGGACCCGTACTAAAAATGAAGCTCCTGGCCCGATTCACCAGAAAATCCACAAGCGTCTTGGAACCGCAGATGTATCCACCAGCAGCACCCAACGCCTTGCCCAATGTACCCATCTGGATTTCGACCTGGTCCGAGACCTCAGCGACCTCGCACAAGCCCCTGCGCCGATCACCGTAAAGCCCGGTGGCGTGGGCTTCGTCTACCATCAGCCACGCCCCGTATTTTTCCTTCAATTGGACAATCTCCCTGAGCGGGGCCTGGTCGCCGTCCATGGAGTATACGCTCTCGATCACAACGAGGGTCCTGCGGCCGGGCTTCCGGGCGGGAGCGGAGGGGTCGGCCGCCGGCCCGGGCCGGGCACTTGCCCACTTCAGGCAATCCTCCAGCTCGTTGAGGTCGTTGTGCGCAAAGACCCTCATTTTGGCCCCGGAAAGGCGCGCCGCATCCACCAAGCTGGCATGAATCAACTTGTCGACAATCACCGTGTCGTCGCGCTCGAGCAGGGAAGGAATCGTTCCCAAGGCAGCCGCATAGCCGGAAGAAAATGAGAGAGCCGAAGGGGCACCTTTGAACTCCGCCAGGGCCTCCTCCAAATCGTGATGAGGCCGCATCGAACCGCAGATCAATCTGGCAGAACCGGAGCCGGATCCAAAATCCTGGACTGCCCGCTGTGCTTTATCCTTCAGCAACGGGTGGTTCGCGAGTCCAAGGTAGTCATTGGAGGAAAAATTCAACAACGGTGTTCCTTGGACATCCACGTGGGGCTGCTGAGGGCTGTCGATCCTGCGCAAACAGCGCAGCAACTCCTGGTGGCGCAGGGCCTCAAGTCGCTCTTGCAGATCATGTTCAAAGGAACTGCTCATCATTGGGGAAAGTTTAAGTCCAACGGGCAGGACGGCTATCCAGCTGAAACACTTGCCCAGAGATGTTCTTCATGCTGGCGAGAAACACGATAAATTTGGCTACTTCCTCGATCTCATTGAGGCGGCCCAGAGAGTTTGCCCGGGCGAAGGAGTCGAGCGCCTTGGGATCCAGAGACTCCGTCATCGGGGTCCTAAGCACTCCCGGAAGGATCGCGTTCACCTGCACCCCAAAAGGTCCAAGCTCCTGCGCTAGCGCCACCGTCAAACCAAGTAACCCGGCTTTGGCAGCCGCGTAATTCGCTTGCCCCCGCGGACCGCTCCGCGCGCTGAAGCTGGAAATATTCAGAATGTGCCCGCCGCCTTGGGCAGTCATCAGTTGGGCAGCACGGCGACAGACCCGCGCGGCACCGGTAAGGTCGACTTCGAGGACGTTGGTCCAATCCTCCAAGCTCATTTGCCACAGCGGGCTGTCGGAGGCGATGCCCGCGTTGTTGATCACCAGCTCGATTCTTCCCCATCGAGCCACGACCTGGCTAAACGCTTCGTCAACCGAGGCAGTTTGGGAAACGTCCAGCGCCACGCTCCAGAGGCCCTCATTGTGAGGGGGAATGGGTTGCCGATGAAAACCGGCAGCCACTTTCCATCCCTGCCGAGCCAACTCCGCGGTCAAACCCGTCCCCAATCCTCCGGCAGCGCCGGTCACGAGGGCAACTCCAGGGAGGAAACTCTGGGGTTTCATGCCGACTCCTTGTGGCTCAGAGGCTGGGACTCTCCGAGGCGAATGTCCATCCATCTGCCACCGATCATCATGCGACTCACCGGGCCGCGGTGAGATACGATGGCCTCCTCGGCGTTCGAGGGAGGGCCGGAAAAGGGGATGGCCACCATATCCGCCCACGCGTCCGGAATCAATTGTCCACCTCTGCCCTCATATCCCAGGGCCCGAGCAGGGTGAAGCGTGGCCATCTCGAGCACATCCCGGGGAGAGAAGGAGGGATGGCGCAACCGAAACTCGCGCATCTCTTCCAGTAAGTCCAGCCGGGGAGGAGGAAGGGGCGAATCCCAGGCCACAGTAACCAGACTGTCGGTTCCTAAGCAGATGTTGACTCCTGCGGCGCGCAGGGCTTCTGCAGCAAATCGTTCATGTCCAAAATAGGCATGGCTTCTGGGACAGTGGACCACGCTCGTGTTCGATTCTGCAAGCAGTCGGACATCCTGTTCATCGAGATAGTTGGCATGGATCGCGAGCAATTGAGGCCCCAGCACCCGCTGGCGCGCCAAAGCCTGGACCGGGGTCCCCCCCCCGCAATCCGACATGTCGCGGTGATTCCTGGCGAGCCAATCGAACATGGGGCCGCGGCGATACCGGAACATCTCCCACTCTTCGTGGGATTCGGCCACATGAATGCTCAGGGGAAGGTTGCGCGCGGCAGCCTCCTGGGATGCCATCCTCAAGAGCTCCGGGGCGGCGGAATAGGGAGCGTGGGGAGATAACCCGAATCGATCACGGTGGGACGGCAGAGAATCGATCTGGTCAAGGGCTCGAGCCAGGACCTCCTCGGGGGCCTGGCGGGCGCGAATGCCGGTCATCTCCAAGAGCGAGAGAACACGTAAGGGGGTGGCACTCCAGACATCTGGCAGCAACTCGGGCACGGCCTCCGTGTCTGCCACCAAACTGACTCCGCCGTTGCACAGCATCCGGGCTCCGGCTAACCAAGAGGCGGCGTAGTCGGAATAACCCCACCCTGCTTTGAGTGCCAGCATTCCTTTGATCCAATCTGGGAAGGAAGAGGGCCGGGGCAAATGACCCGCCATCAAGGTATAATCCAAATGGCAGTGAGGGTTGATTAACCCGGGAAAAAGAAGTACGTCCCCTAGATCCTCAGCCTTTTCACGGGAAAAGATGCATCGCTTGGGGATTTCAACCACCTCAACGATGCTACCGCCGCCTATTCGGACCAAGCCATTTTCGATCGCAGGTCCAGATAGCGGCAAGACGACTCTGGCGCGCAGAGCAAACACGAGCTCACTCCAGCGGAGCCAGCGTCAAAAAGCAAGTCAGTGCGACGGGGAAAACGGGAGAGTCCCAGCCCAGTGACCAGTAGGACGAGGACAATCGCTCCCCTCGGCCAAAACCGGAATCCCGCCAGCCGGGGACGGCTATTTCAGTTCACCCTGGCGGCTTCGCTTCAGCTGGGAAGCCTCTTTGTGTTTGACGGCTTTGCGTCGGCTCTGCCGCTTGCGGATCTGTTGCTCGATCTTCTTAAACACCAGATCAATCGCAGCGTAAAGATCTCGATCCGCCTGTTGGGCGTAAAGGTCAGGGCCGCGGACCCCTAACCGTATCGCACACTTAAACTGACGCTCAGGCACCTTGGTGTGATCGTGATCCAGCATCACACGAGCATCCACAGCCCAACGGTCCAAATGCTCGAGCTTGTCAATCCGCGTCAGAATGTGGTCCTCGATGGCCTTGGTGAGGGTCACATTGTGTGTCGTGAGGATGAATTTCATACAATACTAAGATGCTACGAATCTGCTCCGAAGTCCAGTCAGCGCGTGACAAATTGGCGATGTTTTTCGAAGGTTGGACGCAGGGCCAGCGAAACCTCGTCCTGGAGGGACTGGAGTTCCTGATATGCCTGGACATTCTTCGCGATGGGAGTCACCGATTCTTTCTGGTTGAGGGACACGTACTCGTCTGTCACCTCCTCAATCGATACCTTTTCACCCTTTTGCAGCCGCCAGCACCACAAAGCCTGCAGCGCCGCTCCGTACGCAGCGCCTTCGCCCACCCGGAGGGTTACCACTTCCGCGTTGAACACATCGGCCATGATCTGCCGCCACAGGGGGGAATTTGCCCCACCTCCGGTCGCTCGAATCTGCTGGGGCTTGACCCCAAGCTCGGCCAAGCGGCGCAAACCGTAATTCATGCCTAGAGTAACGCCTTCCATGGAGGCGCGCCCGAAGTGGGCGGCCGTGAAGGTCCGGGTGTTCACCCCAAAAAAGACGCCTGTCCCGGCTGGTACGTTCGGTGTGCGTTCCCCCTCGAGATAAGGCACGAGCAATAACCCACCGGAACCGGGCCCCACTTTGGCGGACTCCACATCCATTTCGCGGCAGGACCAGCCAAAATCGTTACGCACCATCTCCGTTGCCACCGTCACGTTCATGGTGCACAGAAGAGGCAGCCACCGGTTCGTGGAATCGCAGAAGGCCGCAATCTCTCCCTTGGGATCGATGACCGGCTTCTCGGCGCAAGCGTAAATCGTCCCGCTGGTCCCAAAACTCGCCGTGATCACGCCAGGTCGAGTGTTTCCAGTGCCTATCGCTCCCATCATGTTGTCGCCCCCACCGGCGCTCACCAGGACACCACTCCCAAGGCCCAACTCCGCCGCCGTGCTTGCCTGCAAGGTTCCCACCGGTTGATCGCTGGAAATGAGCGGCGGAAGCTTCTCCGCAAGACCGGAGTCGATGGCTTTCAGGGTCGCTTCCGACCACTTGCGCCGTCGAACATCGAGCAAGGCGGTACCACTCGCATCTCCGTACTCCATCACCGCGCGGCCCGTCAGCCAGAAATTGAGAAAATCATGAGGCAAAAGGACCGTGGCGAGTTTCGCGAAATTCTTGGGCTCTTGATTCTTCAACCAGAGTATCTTGGAAGCCGTAAAACCGGGTAACACAGAGTTGCCCAGCGCTTTGATGGTCGCCTTGGGTCCTCCGAGAGCGTCGGTGATCTGCTCGCACTCCTTGGCGGTGGAAGTATCGCACCAAAGCTTGGCGGGACGTATGACCGCCCCTCGCTGGTCCAACGGCACGAAACCATGCTGCTGGCCGCTGACCCCGATGGCCACCACTTCTCCTGGCTTGGCTTTCGCCAGCTTGAGGGCTTCCTGGATCGATTTGGCAGTCGCTTTCCGCCACGTTTCCGGGTCCTGCTCTTTGGCTCCAGCTGGGAGGTTGGGGATCAAGTCGTACTTCTGGGAGGCGGAGGACAACACCTTTTTCTTGGTCACATCAAGGACCAGTACTTTTGTCGACTGCGTGCCGCTATCAACACCTAAGACCAAAGTTCTCATAGACAAATGCTTCGTTCGGATCGCCTTCTAGAATGGCGAAGTACGAAGATTCTGTCCACGAGGAAAACTCCTAAACAACAACAAAACGGGTGCGCCCCCAGCGGTGAAGCCACTACGCCCTCGAGAGGAGACCACGGCAATGGTTCAGATATCAGGGCTGAAGGAGGCGGTAGAACAGGGCACCCGGCATAGAGTTGGTCATCGTCAGGCTCGCATTCCCCTGGGCATCCGCCTTGGCTGTGGCTACCAAGTGCCAGTGTACCAGGTTCGTCGAGTGCTGAATCATGCCCAGGGAGCCCGGAAACCCTTTCCACCGCAACACGCACCCCCCGCCCACAGGCTCGATCGTAACCAAGGGCAAGAGGGACCCTGAAGTGGGCCGAACCGAGCGGTACTGGCGGCTGGGATGCGTTCCGGCCTCCCGATCTTCACAGGAAAACGCACCGGTAACCAGGTCGGCGTAAAAGTTGGTCACCGTAATCCACTCACCCTGAACATCGGAGATCTGGAACTCGTAACATCCACCCGGGTTTCCGGCGTAGTCGAGGTACCTAATCCCATCGCGGGAGTCCTGCGACATCACGAGGCGGGCCGGTTCGTTGGTCGTTCCCAACCGGATGGCACGGTAAACGCTGACTAGGCCCTCAGGATCATTTTCCAAGGGAAGAACATAACTTACGATTGCCTCTGCATCCGGCTCGGCTGCCCCCACGGTTCCCCACTGGGCGACCACGCCTGGTGACTGCTGAACGAAGAACGTGGAACCCTGTTTTCCTCTCCAGCGTAATGCGAGCGATTTGCCGTCAGGATAGGTAAAAGGGACGATCCGAACCTGCTCCTCCACAGCCGTGAAGCGGGCGGAGAAGTTAGCCGGGACTCCATCGCCAAAAGTGTAAAGCGCCCAGCTATCGGCTTTGCGCTTCCAGTAGTCGTTGTAGCTGCCGATCCGCCCACCAGCCAGCGGCGCTCCCACTGAGGGCGGACTATACACCAAGAGTCCGGCTTCGTCCCCAGGCATCTGAGATAGCCCCTCGAAGGTAATAGTCCAGGTGAACATGGTTGGCGCTTCGATGTAGGGCAGGTCGAGATACTTGCTCACATAGTTGGTTGCGAGTTCAAAGGACCCGGAATCGTAGAAAACGGTGCCCGGAGTGGGGTATTTCTTGTAGAGCGGACCATCGTTCAGGTAGAAGCGGATCCGGGCCGTCTGAGTCCCGTTGGGTTGAAATCCACCGTAGTACTCAAAGGCAAACTTGTTGAGAAGGCGGGCCGTACCGGCCAAATTGATCTCATCACCGAACTCCACTGGGGCTCCATAATTTCGCCCCAGATAGGTGGAGGTATTGTCGTACACAATCTCGGCTCGACATGGAAGTGCCATAGCCCAAAGGATCATGGCCACAGACATCGTACACCGCAAACAATGGGTGAATCGTCGGCTGGTTGAACGTTGCGTCGGTCGCCAAAGGCTCCGGGCTCGAATGTGGGACATAGCTTCTTCTACCGAGACCCAAGACCGACTTTCCACTTGGTCACAGAGACCTCCACCGCGAGTAGGTCTCCCAACGTAAAGTCATCAATCTTGGTATCGTTGAAGCTTGATTCTCGCCAAAAAGGCCGCTTCGTGCAACGACTTTCCAGTTGCGGAGAGCCGGTTTTTTGTTCTCCAATAGCATAGGGCAGCCCAAACGAAGGGCGCAAGCAGGGTACGGCTATGACTATCAGCGTCCTGGACATGTTCACGATTGGAATTGGCCCCAGTAGTTCTCACACGGTCGGGCCAATGCGGGCGGCATGTCGTTTTGTCGCTGAACTTCGCGATTCAGCCCTTCTGCCTGCTACCCACCGGGTCCACGTCTCCCTCCACGGATCTCTTGCCCTCACAGGCAAAGGGCACGGAACAGATCGCGCCATCATCCTCGGACTGGCAGGCTACTCCCCTGAAGAAGTGCCCGTTCGGGAAATTCCATCCATCTTGAACCGGATCCGTTCGAATGGCTCTATTCCACTCCCCGGGGGCCAACTCCTCCCGTTCGTGGAATCGGTCGATCTCAGCTTTCACCAAGAGGTTCTCCCGCGACATGCCAACGGGATGAGGTTCATCGCTACGGATAGCTCCAACGCCCATCTCCTGACCCGTGTTTACTACTCCATCGGCGGCGGCTTCGTGGTCGAATCCCATGAGAGCCTGACACCCACCTCTGAGGAAATCCGAGAGCCTTACCCTTTCCAGTGCGGCGATGACCTCCTGCGGATGGGCAACGAGTCCGGGCTAACGGTCAGCCAAATGGTGCTGGAAAACGAGAGAGTCCGGCGCCCGGAAGAGGAGACGCGCGCCGCGCTCCTCCGGGTATGGAAAGCCATGCAAGAGTGTGTGACCCTGGGGTGCACCGGCCGAGGAAAACTCCCCGGAAACCTGAGTGTCCGACGACGCGCTCCCAAGCTCTACCAGGAGCTGACTTCCCGCCCTGAGGCTGGTCTTCGCGACCCTCTCACCGTCATGGACTGGGTAAATCTCTACGCCATGGCGGTCAACGAGGAAAATGCCTCTGGAGGACGCGTCGTCACGGCTCCCACGAATGGTGCGGCAGGCATTATCCCCGCGGTTCTTCACTACTATTCCAGGATCCACGGTGGTGCAGACGACGATCACATCGTCCGATTCCTCCTCACGGCTGGGGCGATCGGCATGCTTTACAAGCGCAACGCCTCCATCTCGGGTGCCGAAGTCGGATGTCAGGGCGAGGTAGGCGTGGCCTGCTCCATGGCGGCTGGAGCGCTGACTGAGGTTCTCGGCGGCAGCGTTCCCCAGGTCGAGGAGGCCGCCGAAATTGGGATGGAGCATAACTTGGGGCTTACGTGCGACCCCGTGGGCGGCCTAGTGCAAGTCCCCTGCATTGAGCGCAACGCCATGGGAGCGATTAAGGCGATAAACGCCTCCCGTCTGGCACTCCGGGGCGACGGCAAGCACCGGGTTTCCCTGGATCGAGTCATCGCCACTATGCGCCAAACCGGCGCTGATATGGGCACCAAGTATAAAGAGACCTCCCTTGGCGGGCTCGCCGTCAACGTTGTCGCGTGTTGATTCTCCCCGCACTGGTCTGCACTTGGTTACTCGGCATGGGACTGCAAGTGAATCCGGGCCAGGCGCTCTCTACCCCCATGACCATCCCGGCGACAACGGACTCGCCTGGTTGGCGGCTACCACCTTCAGGATCCGTATCCCGAACGGCCCCGCGCCTGGTCAACTATTTTCACATCAACCACCCCGAAGGGCAAGTGGACCACCGGAGTGAACGCTTGGCGCAGTGGAACGTCGTGATCCTGAACCACGACCTGGTGAATAGCAGGGACCTCACCTTGTCCCGCATGCGCAAGACGAATCCTCACATAAAGATCTTAGCCTGGGTACCCCTCCAAGGGCCCAACAACGGTCTGGCCCCGGGCGTCCCCTCGAAGGGCAGCCTGGATTGGTACGCTCGGAAGGCAGATGGGACCTATCTTGTGCCCCACTGGGGAGGGACTCTGATGAACCCCTGGGTCCACGACTACGCATGGATCCAGCACGTGTTGCGGTACATCCGACGTTCCTGTCTCGGAACCACTGGGTATGATGGGATCATGCTTGACTGTCTCTGGCCCTCGGAGCCTGGAGAGAACGATGTGAATGGTGACGGCAAACACGATGCGCGCGATACCCGGGTCTGGCGGGAGGCGATGGTTCTTCTTCTGCGCCAGCTTCGCACTGAATTTCCCGATGCCATCCTCGTGGGAAATGCCGGAGGAGCCTGGCCCGCGGATTGCCCTTACTACCAGTACGCCAACGGCTGCATGCAGGAGAACGCTTTGGGCGATGAATTTGGGGCGAGCGATTGGAAAGGCTTCTGGGAGTCCTACCGCACCGCACTCTCCAAGGTCACAGGACGCCCTATTTACCATTTCGTTCAAGTCGACGTCCGTGCAGACCGGCGTAGTCAAAATGCTGCCGCTGCTTTGACCAGCCTGAACGAAAATGATCAGCGCAGACTCCGGCTAGGCTTGGGCACGACCCTCCTGCTGGACGGCGGGTACTTTGGGTTCGACCGAGGCGACTGCCTTCACGGCCAGTTATGGTGGTTTGACGAGTATGACCAGGACCTGGGAGCACCGCGAGGATCGTTCCACGAGGGGGATTATGGACCAGGCACGCTCAGCCGCGAATTCGAGCATGGGCTGGTGGTGGTGAATCCGACGCAAGAGGTTGTTACGGTAGCCGACGATGCTGGACTCAAGCAGCGCACCTCGGGAGAATGGCAAGAGACGATTCTCATCCCCCCAAATGACGCGAGGATCCTCGTTCGGCGCGGGCCCCAGACTTCCTCGTCCCGCGTCAGCGGCAAGAAACTGTGAACGACTTACCTATCATGAGCACTGTGCAGAATGCACTGGAAGGCGACCCCCGTTGACTCAACCCGCATTTGACATTTGAGCAGGGCCAGCGTAGAAGCCCTGCATCTCAACCATCGGTTTAGGATCATGATCGCACGTCGCCAATTCTTGATGCGGACCAGCACCACCTTGGTTGCCGCTCTCGCCTCGCCCACCTTCCACGTGACTTCTAGCCACGCACAGCAACCTGCCGCCACGGATAACCCGAAGGATCCGTTCCGATTGGGCGTCGCCGGTTACACTTTCAACAAGTTCAAGATCGACCCGACGCTCGAAATGCTGAAGAAGGTCGATGTCCATTACCTCTGCATCAAGGACTTCCACCTGCCGCTCCAGAGCACCGACGAGGAAATAGCGGCTTTCCATGCCAAGTGCCGGAGCTTTGGGGTGACGGGATACGGCGTGGGCCCCATCTACATGGGAAATGAGGAGGAGATGAGCCGGGCCTTTGCCTATGCAAAGCGCGTTGGGGTGAAAACCCTGGTGGGGGTGCCCTTTAAGATGGTCGGAAACCAACGTGTCGCCTCTCCAGAGCTTCTAAAGCAAATCGATCAGAAAGTCCGCGAGTACGACATCAAGTACGCTATCCACAACCACGGACCCGACATGCCGGAGCTCTTCCCCAGCGCCGAAAGTGCCATGGAACTTATCAAGGATCTGGACCCTCGCGTTGGACTCTGTCTGGACATCGGCCACCAACTGCGCGATGGCAAGGACCCGGTCCAAGCCATGATCAAGTACGCCGATCGGATCCATGATATCCACATCAAGAATGTCACCTCGGCAAATAGGGCTGGCCGCGGCGTCGAACTTCCCCGGGGAGCGATTGATCTCGTAGCCTTCGTACGAGCTCTGCGCCAGGTGAAGTATGCAGGCGTGTGCAGCCTGGAGCACGAAAAAGACATGGAAAACCCTCTACTCGGAGTCGCGGAGTGCATCGGCTATTTCCGCGGGCTCATGGATGCGACACGTTAGAATGGTATCCCTCAGTAGGCGGGGCGATCCTGCAAGCTCGACCTCCATCGTCCCAATGGCTCCAACAGCTGCTGGGCACCCGCTGCCATCAAGTTGAGCTCCGTTCCCGCCTGCAAAAAGAGGAATCCTTGATCCACGGCCCGACGTATATCCTCGGTGGAGGTTGCCAGGCGACCCGCCGCCTTTCCGTGAGCACGAGCCGCCGTCACCACCCGTAACATGGCTTCGGTCACCTGGGGATGCTCCATGTCGCCTCGCAAGCCCAAGGAAAAAGCCAAGTCGCTCGGTCCAACAAATAGCACGTCGATCCCGGGTACGGCGGCGATCTCGTCGATGCGTTGGATGGCTTCAGCCTCCTCGATGATCGCGACGGCGAGCACGTTCCGGTCGGCGAAATCATAGTATCCTTCAGGGGCAGGCCAACGGAAGGAAGCCAACCCAGCGCCTGAACCGCGTTTTCCTGCGGGAGGGTAACGGCACGCCGCAGCAGCCTGTTCCGCTAGCTGAGGAGTGCTCGTGAAGGGGAACATAACCCCAAGAACACCCATGTCCAACACCCGTTTAGCGGTCCAGAGCGCGTTCACCGGCACGCGGGCAAACGGGACTGCCTTCATCCCACGAGTGGCCAGCACCAGGGTTCGCAGGGTATCGAGGCTGACCGGGGAATGTTCCATTTCGACCCAAAGAAAGTCGAATCCCAGCGAAGCCGCCAACACCGCAGTCTCGACATGGTTGACGGTAACAGTAATGCCGAGGGCAGGCTTCCCTTCGCGCAGCAAGACTTTCACCGGGTTCTCCGGTGCAGAAGAGAGGGGTGAAGGATTCGGCATAAGCACTGGCTGAAATGGATTTCACTTTCTGATTAACCAGACTTCGGCCACCTGGCAACCACGCCCGTTCGCGCCCAGCCCGGGTTCCCGAGTCCAGGTGAGAGTCAGTTCGCCGTTGCGAATCGCAGCGGGTGGAAGATCATATTCCACTGGCCGGTAGGGAAAATCCTTGGGTTGATAAGGGTGAATCTCGATTCCATCCCCGGCCACCAGACGGATGCGCCGTTTCGGGCTGTCACCGCCGTAGACGATGCGGATGCGATAGTGCGCCGAAGGGTCCAGGTTGGGATAGCGCAATTGCAAGGGATGGTCAAACAGCGACTCCGCGTGGTCCATCCAGGATAGCCGAAGCGCACCTTCCGGCTTCTCGTCGGGTTCATCGACAACATCCCCTTCTTCAAACCCGGTTTTGGATGACTGAAAACTGGCTGGGTCCTCACTGAACGGAAGCCCCCGAACGAGGTGAGGCTGGCGGGCTGGATCCCCCAGGTCGTCATAGAAACCACCGGGTCCAGGATTGGTCCAGTCCAGGATATCGGCAATCGACCTGAGACGGGCACTTTCAGAAGGCAGTTGGCGGATCGCACCAAATCGTTCGAGGAGCCAGAGCCGGTTGTTCAGAGGATAGTCCAACGTGTCCAGGCTGGCTCCGCGGTCCACGCCGATCGCTTTGTAACGGGAAACGTTAAGCTGCATGCGGATACTCTGAAACAGCGCCTCGGCCAGTTCATGGACGCGCTCCCGCCGTTCCGTGGCCACACGGGCGGTCAACGAGCGGTTCAGTACGTCCTCGGCCTGGCGGAGAGCCAGACGAGAACCCAGGCGAGCCGCCGCTCGGAGCTGGTCCTCGGCCTGTTGCTCCACGGTCGTTTCATAGAGTTTACGGCTCCGGATGTAGCCATCGTAGTAGGCCCGGAACAGCGCCTGCTGAAAGCGCCAGTTCTGCAGCAGGAAAGGCGATGCTTCCCGTTCCATTTGCTGGAATTGCTGGAGCGTGGTCTCGATCGCTCCGTTGCTGACCACCGGCCCGCGCCAGTTCTGCTCCAAGGCCTTGAGCCCCTGGGCAAAACTCTCAGCCAAGCCCGGTCCGATGAAATACCGGCTGTATTCCCTGAGGACTTCCACCACTGGCTTCTGGGGCTCCCAGCCCAGGGCACTCCAAACGGCTTTGTTGACATCGTCGTTGCATCCTTCGGAATAGGTCAGGAAACCGACGGTGAATGGCTGCAAGGCTCGAAAGATCGCCGCTTCATCCAATGGGCGCGGGTTGATGCATTCCCTTCCCTCGGTGATAGCGAAGGCTACATCCCAATCAGGGACCGGATATTGGCACTGGCGTGTATGGGTAATGTCGGGGTAATGGCGGATAGGATAGCGCTGGGGTACCGCGGAGCGAAGTTCTGGGAGACTCATCCGAACCTGGGGACCGAAGACCAAGCCGTTGAGCCATGCAGGCTGTTGCTCTCGGAGGATCCCCAGGAACTGGTCCAGCCAAGGCCGGTCAAAACTCTGGGGGGACACCCACATCTGGAGCCTTGGATGCACCTCGCGCAAGGATCGAGCCTGCTTCTCGAGAAGTGCCATAAGTGGACCGGGGGCCGTATGACCAGGGTCGCCACCCGGGACAAACACCGCATCCAAACGAGGGAGCCTGCCTAAGACCTCCTTCCACTCTCTTAACGCCGAGTCCACTGTGGCCGAGTTGGAATAGTCCTTGTCCATGGCAGGGTACCAAACCCACACGTCCAAGCCATACTCATCCGCCAACCGGGACATCTCCACCATCATTTCCATGGGAGGCAACGGGAAATGGGGACTGTCTGCGTCATCGTCGGAACGGGGCGGGATCAACTCCACCGCGTTGGCGCCGAAAACCACCAAGTCACGGTAGTACTGCTCCCAGATTCGGAGATCCCAGGCGTCATAAGAATGCGTCTTGGGCCGGTACCCGAGCTGATGCCCGCGCAATGGATACTTGGGAGCACTGGCGGTCTGGAAGTCATCCGGCAAGAGGGCCCGTCCCGGGCTCAGCTGAAGTTCGCGCAAAAGACGCCCGACGCCGTACAGAACACCACGAGGATCGTTTCCGACCACGAGGACCGCCCGGGCAGCGTTCGTGGCGCCAACTCGAATCTGGAATCCTTCCGCCACCGCACCTTCCAGAGGCAGGGGCTGTTGCCCAACAAAAGGCCCAGCAAACTGATTCCAGGCTGAGGATTGTCCCAAAGCGATCACCGGTGCCCGATCACTAGACCATTCGTGGGTGACAGCCCACCGCGCATGGATCCGCTTCTCCACTTCCTCCACCAACATCGCCACCGCCTTCTTCTCCGGCTTAGACAACTCTTTCGGACAGACCACCCGGGCCTGGGTCAGGTCCAATCCCAACCCCTTCATTGGCAGGCATAACATGCAGAAAACCAAAAGCCAGGCTGCCCCCCATACTCGAGGGTTGACACTGGAAGCGAAGGAGTTCCCACCGCAGGCGAAAAGACCAACCTGGGACGAAGTTGACAAGCCGTGTTCAAAGCGAGTGCGCATAAACGGATGCCGTGCTGACGCGGTCCAACCAAAAAAACAAACCGCAACAGCGAGGCGTAAGAGTCTATAAAGCCCCTGCCATACGCGCGATGTCCAGCACAAACCCCATGTGCACTCAACCACTCAACCAAGGCTTCCCGGACTGCAAAATTGGATTTGCCGAAAGCGAAGCAGCAGCCGAAAGTCCCAAATCATGCAAATCACCGTTCTCGACGGGTTCACACTTAACCCCGGCGACAATCCGTGGACTGAGGTAGAGAAACTGGGCGCTCTGAAGGTGTACGACCGCACACCCACCACGGAAATTCTGGAGCGAGCGCAATCGGCCGACATCCTGCTCACCAACAAGACTCCCTTGACCGCGAGAACCTTGGAAGGTCTGCCCAAGTTGCGCTTCATCTCGGTCCTGGCCACAGGGTATAACGTCGTGGACTGTGCGGCCGCACGATCTCGAGGAATCCTCGTCTCGAATGTGCCTGAGTATGGCACCGAGAGCGTGGCTCAGTACGTCATCGCGCTTCTGTTGACTCATTGCCATCAGATTGGACGTCATGATCAATTGGTCCGGCAGGGTGAATGGCAAAAGCGGGGTGATTTCTCGTTCTGGGTGAGCCCGCTGCGGGAGTTGGCGGGCAAAACCATCGGGATCGTAGGTTTTGGAAGAATTGGAAGGCGCGTAGGCGAGCTGGCTCACGCGTTTGGCATGAAGGTGATAGCCCACGACGTACAGCGCACCGCACCTGCCCCATATCCTGGTTTCGAGTGGGAGGGTATTGAAGGGCTTTTCGCTCGTGCAGATGTGGTCTCATTGCACTGCCCGCAAACCCTGGAGAACGTGGGGATGGTCAACCATAGGTTGTTGTCGCTGATGAAACCTTCCGCTGTCTTGATCAATACCGCTCGCGGGGGATTGATTCACGAAACGGACCTCGCTGAGGCCCTGACTGAGGGCAAGATCGCTGGCGCTGCTCTGGATGTCCTGTGCGAGGAACCAATCCGGCCTGACAATCCCTTGCTCCGCGCTCCCAACTGTGTGCTCACACCGCACATCGCATGGGCCACCCTGGAGGCCCGACGTCGTTTGATGGCGGTCACGGCGCAGAACATCGCCGCCTTTCTTGGCGGGCATCCCATCCATGTGGTCAACGCAAACTAATCGATTTTTCATGGTCTCGCGCAAGAGTGCACCCAAGCTCCATCCGACCGCGGCTCCAACTATGGTTGTCGTGTTTTTGCTGCTGTTGTGCGTAGCTAGTGTCTCCCTGCAATCAGCCGGAGCTAGAACCCGTGCGCAGCAAAACCGAGTCTTTGATCTCAGCGGAGATCGAGTTCTGCAGGATGAAAACCACCTGGGCATCGTCAACGGGAAGCTAGCTTCCGGGATCAACTACAACGATGTGCTTGGCGTGGGTGGACTGTGGTCGCCCCCCTACGTCAGTTCCAACTTCCTCTTGGATGGGCGGGTAGGCGGGGAGAAGGTGCCGACCAAGAAATGGAACTGGAGCCCGTTCCAGGTCGAGCGTAAGGGCCGCCAGGCTCAGGTAGAGGTTCAGTCCACCACAACCTTGATTTACGGTCATAGGGCGGCGGTCCTCGAGGCAACCTTCCAAAACAACGGCAAGGAGGCGGTGCCTTTGGAGTTCTTCGTCCTAGGTTGGCTGGATCAGGTGCAGGACTGGGGGTTTGCGAGGCCGGGGAGCAGCACCGAAGCCCACCTCAGCGTAGAGGGACGGCGCCTCATCCTGCAGCAGGGCAAACTGGCGCTCATCTTGGCCATCGATTCCGACGCCTGGAATTGGGAGGCTTCAGGCAATCTCGGCCGCGCTTACACCTTACTGCCTGCGGGACGGAAGCACTTGGTCCACGTCGTTGCAGCGATGGGGGCGATACCTGAGGCTCAAGCAAGCATCGAGCGCATCCTGCCCAATCCTGCCCGCGCCATTCAAGAAGCAGCCCGAGAGTATGCGCGACAGGTGGCGGAGGTCTTCCAAAAGGTGCCTTCGCTGGAAAGTGACAACGCCCAACTTGTTCGATGGTATAATCGATCCCTCGTCCACTTCCTGATGAATCGCTGGGATGTGCCGGAGTTCGCGCTGAAGCCCTATTACTCCACCGGCAGCGTGAACGGTGGTTGTGTGGCCAACTACCTCTGGAATTTCGGGGAGGCCTGGGAGATTCTACCCCTCTACGACGCACCGGCGGCGCGGGCCCACATCCAGCAGTTCCTGCGCTGCGATCTTCTGAAACACTTCTACTTCACTCCGATCACCGGAGAAGCAGGAGGCCTCTGGTACATGATCAACCAGGAGAAAATCATTGGCCTCACCTACTACTACGTGTTGCTCACCGGCGACACCGGCTTTTTGCACGCGATGGTGGATGGAAAGAGCATTCGGGATCACATGACCCTTCAGGCGATGTTTGGGGACGATCCCAACAAGCCGATCGGGCTCATCGACTACGGCCCATCCAACAGCCATCTGGAGTTGCGTCGACGCTATGCCTACAACCACGTAATGCCCGACCTGAACGCACGCCGCTATGCCAGCTACCTACGAGCGGCCACGTTGTGTGACCTCGCTGGCCAGCCCGCGCCTTACCTGCGAGAGCGCGCTGCCCTACTCCAGTCTCTGCTAAAAACGCGCCTATGGGATGCAGACGCGCGCTGGTTCCGTTTCGAGGATGGACAGGGCAAAGGCGACTTGCGCTACACGGTGCAAATGTTCAAGCCCATTGGCAGCGGGGTTTTGGACCAAGAATGTGAGGCCGGACTCCTGAGTCACCTGAATGAGAGCGAATTCCTTTCTAACTGCGGTCTCCACAGCCTTTCCAAACGCGACCCGGCTTACGATCAGCTGGATATCGACAACGGCGGAGGTGGCATTTGCACCAGTTTTCCGCCCCAGATCATCGAGAGACTCTGCCAGGCTGGGCGCCCCGACAAAGCAGCGGACATACTGCGACGTCTGCTCTGGTGGGCCGACGTCATGCCTTACTGGGGCGATTCGATCGCTGCGAACTATAAGGACTATCGACGTGACACGCCTCTCCAGTGCACGTTCGACGGCGTCGCTGCGGCGCAGTGCGTGATCTTTGGCGTGTTTGGCGTAAGCATTGGAGCCGATGGAAATATCATGATCCGGCCAGCCCCCCTGCCCTTCGCCCGTCATCTACGTCTACGCGGACTGCATCTCCGCGGGCATACCCTCGACATCGAAGTCAACGGCGACCGCTTCAAGGTTCGCTCCGAGGGTCGAACCCTCCGAGCCAGTATGGGCCAGACCCTCAAGTCCGCTGATCTAGCTCGCGATCCGAGCTGCCCGCTTTAGCGGTGCCTCGCCCGGTGTCCATCCTAGGGCAATAGGGATGGTTTAAGTTGGAGGCCTCATGGTGCCCGCCAGGCCGCCCGACTGAATCCCATCAAAGCTCTCCGCCACGAACAGGAATGCCATCATTCAGTCCAGCGAAGTACGCCTCTGGCGTGAACACCCTATGTCGAAAGCGGATCTCCAAGCGTAAACTCGGCGGTATGAACAAGAGCAGTCAGTTGCAGGATGGAAGGAACCACGGTAGATGGCCTATCCTTTCATGTGGGCCCTCCCCTCCATTCAGAATCCACATCACTTGGATTGAGGGCGATGTGTTTAGCATCGACCGTACTGGTCTTGGTCCCGACACCGCAGCCTCACCTCAGATGTCGCGGGGGACATGTTCACACCGGCTTGCCCAAAAAGCGTGATAGAGCCATCAAATGGCCTCTCATGGAGAGTCCATTGTTTTTCCTAACAGGTGACGTGCGGGCTACGGTGGCGATTGTCGTTATGGTGGTGCTGGGGGGTGGTGTTGCGTTTCTTCCAGGAGATGCGCGCCGATAATGCGGTGGAGAAGCTACGAGCGATGGTCAGCAGGACTGCCACTTTAGT
Source organism: uncultured Verrucomicrobiota bacterium (assembly GCA_964411985.1). Classification (GTDB taxonomy): domain Bacteria; phylum Verrucomicrobiota; class Verrucomicrobiia; order Limisphaerales; family J093; genus CAYPNF01. The sequence continues at coordinate 139,850 of CAYPNF010000002.1, read as the reverse complement.
CCGAGAGGGAAAGGAGGCAGAAGCCTCGCTCAAGCTGTTGATCCCTGGGTTGTGCCAACGTTGATGCAAGCCTCTGCGGTCGCGATATTCTGGGGAGGATGGGGTTTACACCCCATAGACCCTCGTTGGTTTCTGGGTAACACTGTGGACGTTAGGTTAGGTTGGAATGCCCGCTGGCACCGGGCAGAATGGTTAGGTTCAGGCCGCCTTCGACTCTCTAGGTTCAATCGATGGCGGCCTTTTCTTTTGACTCTCCAAGAGAACGCGTTCTTGGGCAGTTCTCCAGGTTGTCCCGTAGGGTGTTCACCCCATGGCGACTTATGCGCCTGCGTCGTAGCTTGGTGCATGACTGATCCAGCTCTCCCTTCTTACCTGCCGGGTGCTGCTCGTTCTCTCTTGACCGCCCCAACCCCAAACCACTCATTGCCAGTGGTATTGCCTGATCTGGACACCTGCCAGGCCAGATCCACGGGATTGACCAGCATCGCCGACTGCTTGGTGAGTTCCCCCGAGCAGTGCAAGTATGCCTTAAGCTTTGGATACGGGTTCTTCTGCAGGCATCCACTGCGGGATGAGATCATCAGGAATACCCCAGCACGGGGTTGACGATTCGCGAAGGTGATGACAAAGCGCCAATTCGCCCCCGGTCTGGCGGGCAGAATTGGCCCCAGCTAACCCGCCTCAGTAACGGAGCGGGTTATGAGGATCTGAGCGAGGGGGTACGTAGGTGATCTTCCTGTCTCACCTTTCCGATGTCGGGGGATTCCCGGGCGTCTTCGACACACAAGGGCATGAGTGCGCAGCCAACCAAGTTTTGTCCGAGGATTGCTCCAGAGGCTTTGGGAGAATCAACCGTTTCCTTGGTGTTGATTCTGAACCATTTCAAACAATTGGCGGAAGGGGTGGGATTCGAACCCACGGTAGCCTTGCGACTACGCCTGATTTCGAGTCAGGTGCCTTTAACCACTCAGCCACCCTTCCAGCCGCTCGAATGCGTCGGTGCCCGTGGAGAGGTACCGACAACGCTCAGGAGGTTACCTGCATGGCGCGGGCATCGGCAACATCAAAAACCAAGTGAACTCAAGGCCTCTTGGGCAGCCAGCCGGATTTGACCTAGAGAATGGAGTTAAGGATCCCGAACTCCGCTCAAACTCCAAGTGGAAGTTGCCAGGGTTGGGCCTTCTGGTGTAGGGTGATGGCATGATCGACCGAAGGCCGATACCTTCTGCGGAACACCGAAAGGAACGGGTATGAAGCACGTGCTCGGAGTTGCCGGTTTGATCGTGCTGGTGCTGATCGTGGCGGCCGTATTCCGAAGTGACGAGCCCCTGCTCTCGGGAGCCAACGAGAAGTGGCTGCCATTGATCATCCTTGTGCCTTTCCTGGGGGCAGCTGCCCTGGTTTTCGCCTGGTGGAGAGGGATGATGGAAGACCGCGATGCCAAGTTGCGGGAGGAGGATGACAAGATGATCGAGTACATCCGCCGCACCAAGTCAGATTCTTAAGATGGTTGCCTCTCCGGGAGAGGCAACCCACCTCCGGAGTCAGATCAGAACTGGAGCTTCATTCCAGTCAGGCGTTTCTTCACCTCGGCCAGCACCCTTTTTTCCTCCGACTCGGACTGGGCTGCGAAAGTCACGCTGAAACGCAGAAAAGAGCCTGCATCGTCCCATGGAACGGTGGAGATAAGCTTGCTGGTGATGAGCCACTGAGAGACTTCCTCGGCATTCGCAAATTCCACGGTCTTGCCGTTGTCCTCGATTGCGGCCTTGGGAGCAGGCACGTAGAGGAAGAAGGAACCTTTGGGCTTCACGGCCTGGAATCCGCAGTCGCAGAGGACCTGCACCAAGCCCGTCATCCTGCGGGAATATTTGGCGGCGATCGCGTCCGTGATCTCCGGATGGTCGTAGCAGTAGGCGGCCGCGTGCTGAATGGCGAGGAACTGTCCAGAATCGGTATTATCCTTCACGTCGCCATAGGCCTTCACGAGGAGGGGGTTACCGGCCACAAAACCACAACGCCACCCGGTCATGTTGAAACTCTTGCTGCAGGAGTGCAGTTCCACCCCCACTTCTTTCGCACCGGGAGTACCCAAGAAACTCACAGGTTTACCCTCAAATACCAGGGCGGCATAGGCGGCATCATGCAGGACCACAATGCGGTTTCTCTGTGCGAACTCGACCACTTTCTGAAAGAATGCCGGACCCGCGCTGGCCCCGGTGGGGTTGTTGGGATAGTTGATCACCAACACCTTCGCCTTGCGCAAAACGTCCGCAGGAATGCTATCGAGGTCCGGCAAGAAACCGCTCGCCGGGGTAAGCTTCAGGTTGTGGACTTGACCGCCGTAGTAACGGGAGTGGGTTCCGAAAACCGGATAGCCCGGAGTGGTCATTAGTACGTAATCGCCCGGGTTGATCAACGCGGAAGGAAGGATGGACAGTGCGGCCTTGCTCCCGATCGAGTGCATGACCTCATTCACAGGATCGATCCCTTTGACACCGCACACACGATCCAAGTAACGAGCGGCTGATTCCTTCAGGACCGCGTCGCCGTTGTCGGCATATCCCCGGTTTTCTGGTTTGCTGGCTTCCTCATGCAACTTGGCGACCACCTCCGGAAACGCCATGGCATCGGGTTCGCCGACCCCCATGTCGATGATCTCCGCGCCGGGATTGGCAGCCAAAGCGGCACGCTTGGCGCGCTTGATTTTCTCGAATTTGTAAATCGCGGTGGACTTACCGTAATTGCTGCCGCCGATTCGCTCTGCGAAGAGGTTTTGTATGTAGCTTTCAGACATGGGGTGAAGGGTTCGGTATGGAAGTCGGAAATCAGCGCCGTAAGCGAGTCTGGGACAACGTCAGCCCTTTTTGGGCTTGAATCCCGGCGGCAGGTTGCCCTGGCTCGTTTCCTCGGGGGGAGGTTCCTGGGCCAGTCCGGGCGAGGAAAGTACCGCATCCTCGGCCAACCCTAAACGCTCTCTCGCCTTCTTGGCCGCGGGTGTGCCGTCGTGCTCGCGAACAATCCGCTCGAGAAGTGGCTCGATCCGCTCCGACTTGCCGAGACGGTTATAGAGGTTGCAGAGATGAATGGCTGACCAACCCCAGCGATCAGACTCGAGCCGCTGCTGGAGGATTTCCTCGTACTCCAAGGCAGCCGCCAGCGGGTTGTTCAGATCGCGCTCGTAAATCTCCGCGATTCGTATGGCGACATGAACCTGACGGGGATTCTTCTGGAGGTACTCCCGCATCAGGCGGACCGCCTCCAGGTGATTTCCATTGGCCCAAACCTGCTCCGCAGCCTCGTATTCTGGTTCGGCCACGCCCTCGCCTTCCTCGTTGTAAAGTCCTTTGTGAGCTTTGACGGACATGTAGTGGGCAAAATCCTGAGCGGCAAGCAGCGCAATGGCGATCACCGAGAGCAAGGTGCCCGCCGCCGCCCAACCAAGCCCCGGGGGCGGGGTCGCCTTCGGCGCGGGTTTGGGGGGGACGACTTTGACCACAGGCGCGTTGGTCGTGGCGCGATTCGTATTGGTCAGCGCCGCGACGGGCGCGTTGGTTCCGATCGAATTGGTGGGCTCCGGCGTGACGGCATCGACGAGGTTGGTGTTGCCCTCCACAGCATCGAACCGATGCGCGGCCCGGTCCATGCGTTGGTTGTAAGCACGGAGGAACCGCTGGCCACAGGTCACGCAGACCGCCAGCAGCACCAAGTAAATCACAATCCGAACACCCAGGTTCATTGCATTCCAGGCACCAGTTTGGTGGGAGAAATCGTAAAGAGGGCTGAACGCGGAAGCAACGCCAATTTCTCGCAGCCGAGTGGCTTCACTTCCCCTTGAAATGATGCATGGCGACGCGACGCAATTCTCGTTCTGATTCGCGCTCCTTCAGATCCTCGCGCTTATCGAACTGCTGCTTCCCTTTGCCTACCGCGACGCATACTTTCACCTTCTTGGCTTTCCAATAGAAGGACAGCGCAAGCAAGGCGTTCCCCTTGATCTCGGACAGGGATCGAAGGCGGTCGATCTCCTTCTTGTGCAAGAGCAACTTCCGAGGGGCCTTGGGCAGGTGGTTAAACCGGTTGCCCATGGTGTACTCGTCAATGTGGGCGTTGTGCAGCCAAGCCTCCCCATTCTCCACCCGCACGAAGGCATCGGCAATCTGACTCTTGCCCTCGCGGAGCGACTTCACCTCAGTGCCTCGAAGCACCAGGCCCGCCTCCACCGTCTCGAGGATGTGGTAGTCGCGTCGGGCTTTGGAGTTGGTGACAATATCGGGCACAAACAAAATCAGCCAGAAGGGGGACCTTCTGGCTGGAGAATTCTCGCGGTCCAGACCTAAGCCGGTTTCGTGCGCCCCTGGGAAAGATCGGAGGCCTCAGCATCGCTGAGAGCCTCAAAGGCCAGTTTGCCCTCCAACAACTCCGTGAGGGCGATATCTGCCGCGCCCATAGTCTCGGCGTTCATGATTAAGGGGCGGCTGTTGGCGCCACCTCCAGAGTTGAGCTGGCGCACCCGCCGCGAAACCACGTTTACGAGAACGTTGGGGTTCCCGACCATTTCCAGTGCTTTCTTACAGAGTTCGCTATTCAAGGTTCGGATCCTATAAACAAGTTGCGGTAACTACAGAACTTCAAATTGTATTCGCCACGGGGTTGGAGGCAACAGAAATCTCTGCGTTCGACCACCTTCGGCATGCACACGGGCCAGTCAGGAAGGCTCATTGATTCGCAGTATATTCCTTATCAATACTTTACACATCTTCTGTCTCCACAACGAGAATAGCATCTCCGCATCACTCCACCAAGTCGCCAACGAGCAGAATCGCACCTGCATACCACGCAGTTCCATCAAAACGCTTCGGATCGTCCATCCGCTCTCCACGTTCAGAAAGGATCTTCGCCTTGTCTGGCTGCTCCGAATGGAGGGTCAAGGTGACCGTGTGCACGCCGTTGGAGGCTCCGGTTAGGACCACCAGATGAGCCAGTCGATGGTAAGTGCAATAAGCGTCGAATCGAGGCACGATTCGAGGGGCGGCATCATCCACCACCACGCTCACCTGACCACAGTCCGGACCCACAAGGTCGTAGACAAAGGCGTGGGTGCCGCGATAGCGAAAGGAAATGCTCTCTCCGGGTTGGCTGGCGCGCCACACTTCTGGAAGTCGATTCCCGAAGGACCGAGCTGTAGCATCCTGCTGTGGATCGAGTTTCTGCCATCCCGCGGAGAGTTTGGCTCGGCTCAAGGGTACCATTTTTGCGCCCACCCAGTTGTCGGACATCAGCGGAAGCCCCAAGGCATGCCGCCCCTCGCCAGGCACTGCTCGAATCTTGGCTATGGAACGTACCACCGCCTCGAAGTAGACCCTGTGGCCAGTCTCCGGATAGGGATGCACCGCATCCGGCGAGAACAGGATCTTGTCGCCCAGGATCTTCTTCTGATCGTCGGTTTTCGGTTGGTCGCCCTTAAAAACGAGCTTTCCGGCTTTCTCCAACCGCGCCACCTCCACCCCCATATGGATGGAAGGGATCGCATAGTGGTCAGCTACTTTCTCCATGGCGCTGGCGGCACGCGGGAATTCGCCTCGCTGCAGAGTCTCCAACATATTGCCCGCCAGCGTGTACACAAAACAGATGTCAGTAAAAGGATCCGCCTTCCAGGTTTGTCGCACGATGCCCTCCATGCACCGGTGAATCTGGGCGGGCTCCGCTCCGCCATCGTTGACGGCAAACTCCACAAACAAGAGGTCCGGATGGTGATCCAACACATCATGTTTCAAACGAAAAACGCCCAGATCCGAACCCGTCCCGCCGATCGCCGCGTTGATTTCCTGTACCTTGGCCTCAGGGAACTGCTCGCGAAACCACTTCAGTGTCTGCACTCGCCAGCCTTCCTGAGCGGTAATACTACCGCCCAGATAAGCGAACTTCACTTCCTGCCCTGCCTTGAGTTTGGGAAAGAGATTCGGCAAACCACCGCGCTCGCGACACTCGACCGCAGGGACAAGTGCTTCGCCCGCTACAAGCGCGAAGCAGAGAGCCGCTTGAACCATGCCGAACACCGCCGCGCGACTAGGAATCTTCTTCGCTGACGAAGACCCTCCGAGCCATTTCGTTGAAGTTTGCATCCCCCTATTCTGCCCTACCCCAATTGCCTCGGCACGCAAAAACGATGCTTCGGACCTCGTCCCTCGGCGAGAATTCTCCACCCACCGAGCGCGGATAGCTGCTTTTCAAAAAATGCTCGATTTCAAAACTCCAAAAGCCACTCGAATTTCCGCCTCGACAAACAAGTCTAACCGGGAGAGATCAGATAAGGGCAACACGGTTTTCGGTGTTCAAGGCACATATACGAGAATCTCGAGGAATTTGATTATGCCACGCCAATCTGAAACTCGCCAAACCCGTCGCCACTTCTTGAAAGGCACCTCGGCAGCCGGTGTTGCGCTCCTCGCGGCAGACTCCACGGTCGCGTCCGCAGCCGGCATGGAGCAGATCTGGGGCAAAACCTCGCCCGACCCAGTTCGCCTCGGGCTCATCGGCTGTGGCAAGTGGGGCCGCGAAATCCTAAAAACACTCGCCAAATTGCCCGAGGGCCCGGTCGTCGCCGTGGCGGAGACGCATCCCGTTTTCCTGCGCCGATCTCAGGAATGGGCGCCCCAAGCGGAACGGTACACCGATTACAGGGCGCTCCTCGACGATAAGGCCGTTCAGGCGGTGGTGGTGGCTACCCCAACCCACCAACACAAAGAGATCGTGCTTGCGGCCTTGCAGTCCGGAAAACACGTGTATTGTGAGGCTCCGCTCGCCCCTACTGTGGGGGAGTCCCGCGAAATCACCCGCGCCGCCAAGGACCATTTCCGACTCCACTTCCAGGCCGGGCTTCAGTTGCGTTCGGATCGGCAAATCACGCACCTGATTTCCTACCTCCACAGCGACGCGTTGGGCAAGCCCCTGAAAGCGCGCGCCCAGTCTCACCAGAACTCGGACTGGCGCGAGATCTCGCCCAACCCGGATCGGGAAAAGGAGATCAACTGGCGCTTGGACCCCAAGTGCTCCCTGGGGTTGGCCGGCGAAATCGGGATCCATCCGCTGGATCTTGTCGGGTGGGCGTTGAAATGTCGCCCCCTAGCGGTGACCGGTTTCGGGTCTCTCATCCGATGGCGCGACGGACTGGAGGTCTGCGACAACGTTACAGCGACTCTTGAATATCCGGGAGGTGTGTTTCTGAATTACGAGGCCACGTTGGGAAACTCGCATGACGGAGAACTGTGCATGCTTTACGGGACCGAGCGCACCATCATGATGCGGGACCGCCTCGCATGGCAGTTCACTGAGCCGGATGTCCTCCCCAAAGACTGGGAAACGTATAGCCGAAAGACAAGGTTCTACAAAACCGAAGGGACGCTCCTTTCAGCTGGCTGGGAGACCGAAACCCGGTCCACCTCAAAGGAGCCCTTCCCAACCGATCCCACCAGTGCCATCCAATACGCTCTCGAGGCGTTCCTGGTGCATGCGCGGAGCACGGCGGCTGGAACTGAAGACTTCGACGGTGCCTATGGACTCGGGCATGATCTCGCCCTGCGAAGTTATCTCCTGGACCTGCGAAAAGGCTATCCCCCGTACGCCGGGTTCCAGGAAGGCCACGACGCCACCGTCATCGCCATCAAGGCCCATGAAGCCATTGTCCAAGCCAAACGAGTCCAATTTGACCCGGGGTGGTTTGAGACCTGAGAGACAGTCTGAGCTTACGAGCCATTAGCATTGCGAATCGATGCGAAAAGGGGACATCCCTGCAACGGGCCCTGCCTACAGCAGATTTGGGTCCGCCATGCACCCATCTGCGATGATTAGTAGAATTTGTTTGCTCGAATCGTCGCAATAGCCCAATAACTTGGTGGTTCCCGTAGGTCCCAGAGATGCAACCTAGTTACATCATCTGGGTTTATAATAGTTTTGGACGATTAACTCATAGTAGCGCAGATTATGAACAAGCGAGAAGACATCCACAAGGTACTGATCATCGGTTCTGGCCCCATCATCATTGGCCAGGCATGTGAATTTGACTACTCGGGAACCCAGGCGTGCAAAGCCTTGCGAAGCCTTGGTTACAAGATCGTCTTGGTGAACTCCAACCCCGCCACGATCATGACTGACCCGGCGATGGCGGATGCCACCTACATCGAGCCTCTCACCGTGTCTGCGCTGACGGAGATCATCGAAAAGGAACGCCCCGACGCGCTGCTTCCCAACCTGGGCGGGCAGACAGGGCTCAACCTGTCTTCGCAGCTCGCCAAGGCGGGCGTCCTGGCCAAGTACGGTGTCAAGATCATCGGGGTTGAATCCGACGCCATCGAAAAGGGCGAAGATCGCATCGTGTTCAAGGAGACCATGCGCCGCTTGGGGATCGACATGCCGCGCAGCGCTCCGGCGTTCTCCGTGGACGAGGCGGAAAGAGTCGCTGCCGAGTTGGGTTACCCGGTGGTAATCCGCCCGGCGTATACCCTGGGGGGCACTGGTGGCGGTCATGTCTATAACGTAGAGGAGTTGCGGACGATTGCCAGCCGAGGACTCGCCGCCAGTATGGTCGGGCAGATCTTGGTAGAGGAATCCGTCCTCGGTTGGGAGGAGCTCGAACTGGAGGTCGTACGCGACAGCAACAATCAGCTGATCACGGTCTGTTTCATCGAAAACGTAGACGCGATGGGGGTACACACAGGCGACTCCTATTGCGTGGCGCCGATGCTCACCATTGATCCCAAACTCCAAGCCAAACTCCAAGACTACTCCTACCGGATCGTGGAAGCCATCCAGGTCATAGGCGGTACAAATGTTCAGTTCGCGCATGACCCCAAAACAGGCCGAGTCGTGGTGATCGAGATTAACCCGCGCACCTCTCGTTCCTCCGCGTTGGCCTCCAAGGCCACCGGGTTCCCCATCGCCCTCATCTCCGCCAAACTTGCCGGTGGATTGACTTTGAGCGACATCCCTTACTGGAGGGACAACACGCTGGATAAATACACCCCCTCCGGAGACTATGTGGTGGTGAAGTTTGCCAGGTGGGCTTTCGAGAAGTTCAAGGGAGCGGAAGATCGATTGGGAACCCAGATGCGCGCCGTAGGCGAAGTGATGAGTATCGGCAAGAACTACAAGGAAGCCTTCCAGAAAGCAATTCGCTCGCTGGAGAATGGCCGCCACGGCCTCGGTTTTGCCAAAGACTTCAACCAGCGACCCTTGTCCGAGTTGATGAGCCTGCTCAATGAACCGAGCAGCGAGCGGCAGTACATCATGTACGAGGCTCTTCGCAAAGGAGCTTGCGTGGAAGAGCTACACCGCAAAACCTATATCAAGGCCTGGTTCATCCAACAGATGAAGGAACTCGTGGAGCTGGAGGAGAAGATCCTCGCTCACAGCGGCTCCCCGCTGCCTGATGATCTCCTGATCCGAGCCAAGAAGGACGGTTTTTCGGACAAATACCTGGCCAAGCTCCTCAACGTGCCAGAGCGCCAGATCCGGAGCCAGCGGATACGCTTGGGCGTCGTCGAAGCGTGGGATGCGGTACCGGTAAGCGGGGTCGAGAACCAAGCCTACTACTACTCCACGTACAACGGCCCAGATCGGGTAACCACCAGCGCACGCCCTAAGGTGATGGTGCTCGGAGGCGGGCCCAATCGCATCGGCCAGGGCATTGAATTCGATTATTGTTGTGTTCACGCCGCAGGCGCACTGCGCGAGGCGGGCTTCGAGACCATCATGGTGAACTGCAACCCAGAGACTGTCTCGACCGACTACGACACCTCGGACAAGCTCTACTTTGAGCCATTGACCGTCGAGGATGTCCTTTCCATCTACGAAAAGGAAAAGCCTATCGGCGTCGTGGTCCAATTCGGCGGACAGACCCCTCTCAATCTAGCCAACGAACTGGCCGCTGAGGGAGTCAAAATCCTCGGAACTTCGCCGGATGTGATCGATCTCGCCGAGGACCGCGACCGCTTCCGGAAGATGATGGAGAAGATGGAGATCCCGATGCCGGAGTCCGGCATGGCCTCCAACTTCTCGGAGGCCTGCGCTATTGCCCAAAAGATCGGTTTCCCGGTCATGGTACGCCCCTCGTTCGTGCTTGGAGGTCGCGGCATGGAGGTGGTCTACGACGAGGAAATGCTGAAATCATACGTGGAGGCAGCGGTGGACATCACCCCGGACCGTCCGATTCTCATCGACCGGTTTCTCGAGAACGCAGTCGAGGCAGAAGCCGACGCCCTCGCGGATGGCACCGATGCCTTCGTGCCTGCGGTCATGGAACATATTGAGCTGGCCGGCATTCACTCCGGCGACTCTGCTTGCGTGATCCCGCCCGTAACACTCCCGGAGAAACACCGGCAGACGATCGACGACTACACTCTGCGCATCAGCCGGGAGCTGAAGGTGTGCGGGGTGATGAACATCCAATATGCCATCTGCCAGGACAAGGTCTACGTCCTGGAAGCCAATCCGCGCGCTTCTCGCACCGTTCCTCTGGTATCGAAAGTCTGCAATATCCCGATGGCACGCATTGCCACCCAACTGATGCTTGGAAAGAAAATCAAAGACCTCAACCTCAAGCGTCTACCCATCCCCTATGTCGGCGTAAAGGAGGTGGTTATGCCCTTCAACATGTTCCCGGAAGTCGATCCGGTGCTAGGCCCCGAAATGCGCTCCACGGGAGAAGTGCTCGGCCTGGCGCCCTCGTTCGGCCTGGCCTACTTCAAAGCGCAAGAAGCCGCATCCCCCGCTCTTCCCACCAAAGGCGTCGTCTTTATCTCAGTGTCGGATAAGGACAAGGAGGCGATTCTGGATACTGCGCTGCGCTTCCAGGAAATCGGGTTCCAGATCAAGGCAACCAACGGTACTCTCGCTTTCCTCAAAGCGAACGGCGTCCAGGCGGAACTCAGCCACAAAATCCACGATTATCAACGTCCCAACATCCTGGATGAAATCACGAGTAAGAAGATCGACCTGATCATCAACACCCCGATTGGCAGAAAGAGCCAGACCGATGATACCTACATCCGGAAGGCCGCCATCAAATACAAGGTGCCCTACATCACCACCACCACTGCGGCCAGAGCCTCGGTCATCGGGATCGCCGAATACCGCTCTGGCAAGTCAGTCCTGAAGTCCTTGCAGGAGTACCACCAGAGCATCGGATAGGCCCGAAACAGCCATCGTGGAACGGAACAACTTGGCCGTGAGGGAGAAACCGGCGCAACTCTCTCTCACGGCCCTTGCGCATCTACTCCCCATCCGGGTCTGCAGGCCCCCTCCATACGCTTCCGCCAAAAGTCGTCACGTAGATACGACTCTGGTCCGACGGATCGAATGCAACGCGCTGGACATTGGAGAACGGTAAACCCGCCAAGGGCCTCCAGGTAGCGCCTCGGTCGCGCGAGAGCCACAGGCCCGCCCCGGGCGCCCCCTCGGTCAGAGTCATGTAGATCCACCCCTCGCGCGCGGGATGGAAGTACCCACCAAAGGTCTGGGATCCCTCGCGCCCGATGCGCTTCCAGCTCTTGCCTCCATCCTCGGTGCTGTAGAGACCACCCCCTTGAGTGCCTCCGGACGAATCGCAGGTGCCGATCAGAATCCTATTAGGGTCGTCGGGATGCACTGAAAAGTCCTTCGGATAGAGGAAGTGGCACGTGACGTTCACCTTCTCCCAAGTCTCGGCTCCATCGAAAGAACGATACAGGCCTACGCCCTCAGGCGCCAGTGGCTTGCCTGGCGCAGGGCGTCGGGCGCAAATCATGGCGAAGAGCGCGCCGCTCTTGTGCAGCAGAACCCGGGAGACTCGAAGGTTGTCCGGATGCCCCAAGCCCTCCTTCTTAAGTCTCCAGGTCTTTCCAGAGTCGGTGGTCTTGTAGACCCCTCCTTGGAACACTCCGGCGTAGAGCACCCGCGATTCCTTCGGACTGCGTGGATCGAGCACCACAGAGGTGACTGCCTGGGGGGGAATCCCGCTGGCTTCGTTCCTCCAGGAGGCACCAAAGTTCGTAGAGATACATACCCCGCCTGGCCGGTCATGACCGTGCCGTTCGGAAATGATGTTGTCATTCGGAATGTCGTGAACATCCGAGAATGCACCCCAGACCTTCCCCGGAACCTCGGGGTCAAAGGCGAGCTCGTAACAGGTATTACGCCACGGTGCCCACGCCTTTGGATCCCACCAGATCCACGATTTCCCCCGATCCAACGACCGCGCCATCCCGATGTCGGTGTAGGCAATGTAATGGCGGTTCGGTTCGAAGGGATCGATGTAGTAATTCCAGGTGGTCGTGACCACCAATCCGTTGCACTGCCATGCGCTGCCTGGCTTGGGGGTCTGCCCCGGGGCAGGATAGGTGTGCCCGGCGACCCAGGTCTGTCCCCCGTCATGGGTGATATGAGGCTCATTCCGCACCAAGATTAGACGATCGGGATCTCGGTTGCAGATCGCCACCCCAAAGGGGGTCTCGCCCCCTTTGAACGACTGTCCTGCCGAGGCGGTTACATAATCCGGCTCGACGTTGTAGCGCTGAAATCGTGGATCCATGAAATAGATATCCCGCCAGGTCCCGCCGCCGTCATCGCTACGGAAAACGGTGTCATGATGCGGCGGATGGAAACCGGTGCTCGTGTTCAAGACGTACACCGTTTGAGGTCGGGCATCGGTCGTCAGGATCTGGTTATACTGCGCGATGGGACCAAAAGCCCATTGATCCGCGGCTTGGGTCTCCTTGTTCAACCCCTTGCCCATCGCCGGCTCCCAAGTCTCCCCGCGATCCCGCGACCGGTACACGCCCCCTCGGAAATTCCCATCCTCAGCCCTGCTCGTCACAGTGCAGTAGACCATGACCGTCTGGCTCTCGGTATTCGCTCCTCCTGCAAAGCTCCGCACTTCCTTCCATGGAAGGCCGTGGGTCTTCTCCACCCAACTGCCTCCTCCGTCAGTAGAGCGCCATATCCCTCGGTCCGAAGCAGCAAAGAGGACCGGCTCAGGGCTGACGTGATCGAAGAAGAAACCAAGAAACCTGCCAGTCGGCCCCACGCAAGGCTTCCAGGTCACACCACCGTCGCGGGACAGTTGGCACTGCCCTCGATGAGTCCCAACCAGCATCAGCCGTGGATCACCAGGATTGATCGCAATCTCTCCCTGAAGCCCGTCCTGGAGATTACCCATCGACCCAAAAGTCAGGCCTCCGTCGCGGCTGACCTTGAGTTGACCTCCGGACGAGGCATAGATGATCTTGCGATCCGTGGGATGGAATCCAGGGCGACACCCGGTATCACTTCGCAACTGGGCATGATGAATCATCCGCCAGTTGCGTCCGCCGTCGCTCGAGAGGTACGCCGCACTCATGTCACAGTTCAAAATCATGAGGGCTGGGTCGACTGGCGAGATGGCTGGTGCAAACATCCCCCCTCCGCCTGACAAACCCAAAGGCTCCCAGGCCGCAGCAGTTGAGTCCTCCATCGGCGAGCATAACAGCGTGAGGACAAGAACGCCCAGGGACTCGGCGCGGCGCAGAAGTGCGGTCCGGCCCTCTGCAGCTGCAGGAACGTTATGGTCACCAGACCAGGAAAACAGCGAAGGCAAATGTGACATCAAGAGTCACCTTGTCCCAGCACCCCATGAAAGCCAAGCAGGTTCTAGTGGGACCCGCGCGAGCCCGCCTTTACCGGAGCGGACTTGGAGGCGTCCTCCCCTCAGACTATCCCCACAACTGCTTGTCTAGTGAGCGGTACTGGACCGCCTCCATGACATGGTCCATCTGGATCGGATCTGAACCCGCCAAATCAGCAATAGTCCTGGAAACCTTGAGAATCCGGTCATAGGCACGGGCGCTCAGGTTCATATCGGTAAGGGCCGATTTTAACATCGCCAAGGTGGTTTCTTCCAGGACACAGAACTTTTTCATTTCGCGATGACTCATGCGCGCATTGCATTTGGTCAGACTCCGACTGCCGAATCGTTTGAGCTGTCGTTCGCGAGCCATAATCACCCGTTCGCGGATGCGGGCCGATGGCTCGGCTGGTCGGTCCACGGTCATATCCCGGAATTTCACAGGGGGAACCTCCACGTGGAGATCGATGCGATCCAGGAGAGGCCCAGAAATCCGGTTCAGGTAATTGGCAATCTCCCGTGGAGAACACCGGGATTCGCCGGGCATTTTACCATCCGGAGTGGGGTTCATAGCGGCCACCAGCATGAACTCGCAAGGGTAGGTAACGCTGCCTGCGGCCCGCGAAATGGTGACACGGCCATCCTCCAGCGGTTGGCGCATCGTTTCCAAAACACTCCGTTTGAATTCTGGCAATTCATCCAGGAAGAGGACCCCGTGGTGCGCCATGGAAATCTCCCCAGGCACTGGATTGGCGGTACCCCCGAGCAAACCCGCATCGCTGGCGGAGTGGTGAGGTGAGCGGATCGGTCTGCGGACCACCAAGGCCTGGCCCGGCCTCAACAGTCCCAGAATACTGTGGATTTTGGTGGTCTCTAGCGCTTCCTCCAGTGTGAGGGGCGGCAAGATACCAGGAATCCGCTTGGCGAGCATCGATTTGCCCGTCCCGTGGGTTCCAATCATAAGGAGATTGTGCCCCCCAGCAGCAGCAATCTCGAGGGCTCTCTTGGCATTGTCCTGTCCCTTCACGTCGGCGAAGTCCAGATCGTCTTCCACCGGTTGGGAGAACATGCGTTGCGCATCGACGACCGTCGGCTGCAGAGGCAGTTCTCCTTCCAGGAAAGCCACCGCCTGGCGGAGGTTTTGGATCCCGATGACTTTTAGGCCGGAGACCACCGCGGCTTCCGGAGCGTTGGCCTCAGGCACGAGCACGCCGATCTTTTTCTCGGCCCGCGCCTGCAAAGCGATGGAGAGCACCCCTTTCACCGGTCGAACCGCGCCGGTCAGGGCGAGTTCGCCAACCATGAGGTAATCCGGCAGCCGGTCATCGCGCATTTGTTCTGCCGCCGCGACGATCCCCACCGCGATGGGTAAATCGAAGCTCGGCCCTTCCTTCTTGATATCGGCGGGGGCCAGATTGATGGTGGTCCGTCCCAGGGGGAACTTGAACCCGGAGTTGGCAAGAGCAGTCACTACCCGGTCGCGCGACTCCTTCACCGCTGCGTCAGGAAGCCCCACTACAATGATAGTGGTATCTCCAAAACCGGAATTCACCTCCACCTCCACAGGGACGGCATCGATCCCCTGTACCGCCGCTGCACACACCTTGGCTAACATCTGGTCCACTTATCCACGAAAGCGGAGAAGAGTGCAAATCCAAAGTTGGAGCAAACGAAAGCGCTTTCCCAAGAGCAAGGCACTCCTGAAGGCCGTTCCTCCCGGGGTGCCAGGCACGTCCGAATCAAGACGCCGTTAAGCTGGCTTAAGAGAAGCGCGTGCGGCGCCAAAGAACGATTCCGCAGACCAACAGGCAAAGGAGAGAGAGCCCGGCCAACACGGTCATCCAAGGCAAGTTGAAGGCGATCTCCTGCGGTTTGGCATTGAAACCCAACCACACGAAAACCCCTATCGCGGCCAGCACAATGAGGACCTCCCACCAACGGCGCTTCAGCTTCGCCTCCGCAAAAGCCTCCTCCCCTCGCAGCACAGCGGCAACGCGGGAGGGATCCATATGATAGCGCGCACACTCGCGCTCCATGGCCCGCTTCCAAGAAGCTTGTTCGGAGGCGGGAGCTTCGGCAAAGCTGATAGACACGGCCCCCGCGATCATGATAACGGACCCACCGATGACCAGGAGCCGGGCGTCTAGACCCAGGTTGGTCAATTCACCGAAGACCAGCGCTCCCCAGGCCAAGCCCCACAGTTGATTTGTGTTGGACAGAGGAATGCCGCGGCCGATACCGATGTACTTGGCGGCGTACTGCTGGAATAGATCGCCCAAAACCCAACAGAACCCGCCCAGGAAAAGCCAAAACATCGCAGGACGAGCCTTACCCAGCTCGACGAGGAGGTTCGAGCAGCCGCCATGGTGCAAGGCGCCCAGCGCAATGGTCGTGCCCAGCTCCCCAACCGTGAACACCGTGACAAAGGACAAAGGGTTCATGCCGCTGATGTAAGCTTTGCGGTAGGGAATGTACATCGTCCCCCACATAAGGCCTGCACCCAGAGCGGCAAGGACCCCAAGCGCGGCGTGGCTCGGCCCGGCAGCTGAGTGTTGTTGCGTCGCGTAAGCCACCAGGCACGCACCCACCACGATGGCGGAAGCGCCACCCAGAACTTTCGCCCAGTCTTTAGTTCCAGAGCCACGGAGCTCATTGAACAGCAGCCAACCCCAGAAGAGTCCAACAAGGCTGTTCGTATTCCAAAGCGGAAACGCAATGGAAAGTCCCACATCCCGGATGGCGAAGACCGTCAGGGTGTTCGCCACCGCCCAGAGCATGCCAGCCAGGATCGCCCAGACGGCCAAGTGGGGCTTTTCCTTCAGGTCCATCATCACGAAGGATGTGCCCTTGAGGGCCACGGGAACCGTCCAGCGCGCGACGAACACGCCCGCGACCATCCCCAGAGTGATGATGAAAGGCGAAAACCCCATCGTCACGAGCTTGGTGGGAGCCTCAGCGGCGCCCAGCCAGGCGCCGGCAGCGAGGCCACACATCACGCCAAGTTGGTGGAGGGAGCGAGGCGAACGGTCACGACCGGCGGCAGGGGCGGCGTTCATAGGGTCACCTGAGTACAAGGAGGAGCGCAAAACCAAGGATGAGAACAACCACGGGCACCCAGAAGTGAGCGTCCGTAAGGATGGCCTTTATCGTGGAATTTTTCACAGGGACTCCTTTGTTGATTGGATTCTTTCAGGGATCACTGAATCTCGTCGAGCCTGACCGGACGGCGTTCGTCAAAGGACTTCCGCGCCGCCAGCCCCATGACCACGGGAATGCGACCGTCCAGACCGGTAACCGGCACCGGCCGGTCATGCACAACGGAGTCTACAAACGCACGGATCTCGTTTGTGTAGCTTTCGGTGTAGCGGTCCATGAAGAAATTGAACGGCAGGTCCTTCTTCACACAGGCACCCGTACTGATCGTGGCTTGGTTAGGATAACAGTTTTCCGTGGCGATCTTTCCCGCGGAGCCAAGGATTTCGGCGCGCTGGTCGTAGCCGTAGGCTGCCTGGCGGCAGTTATCGATCATGCCGATAACTCCATTGCGGAACCGAAGCACAATTATGGCGGTGTCCAGATCTCCGGCTTCACCAATGGCCGGATCCACCATCACCCCCCCAGCGGTGTAAACCTCCTCCACTTCGTCGCCAACCAAAAACCGGGCCATGTCGAAATCATGGATGGTCATGTCGAGAAACATGCCACCGGACACTCTCACATAGGAGACCGGTGGCGGGGCGGGATCTCGACTGACGATGTGTAACAGCCGCGGAGAACCGATCTCCCCCCCGGCCACTGCGGCGCGGACACGGGCGAAGTTCGGATCGAACCGCCGGTTGAAGCCGATCTGGAGTTTCACACCGGCCTTCTGCACGGCGGCCAAAGCGGCGTCAATTTTGGCCAGGCTATGAGCAATGGGCTTCTCACAAAAGACATGCTTGCCTGCTTGCGCCGCCTGGATGATGAGATCGGTATGCGTGTCCGTGGACGAGCAAATCAGGACCGCGTCGATACCGGGGTCGGCGAGGATCTTTTCGGCTGATGGGGCCACCACGGGTATGCCGCAGCGGGCGGCCACCTGCTCGGCGGCCTGGGAATTCACATCGGTCACAGCGAGGGCTTGCGCCTCCGGAACACGAAAGGCAAGGGTTTCGGCGTGGACTTTTCCGATGCGTCCCGCACCGATGATTCCGACTTTGAGTGTGGTGTTTTTCATGAAGGCAGGCGTCAGGCTGGCTGTGTGAAGTGGCACTCGATGGATGCGAGGTACTCGCGATTACGGCGCGCACTCTCCTTGGGCGACCCCATGCCGGGCAGAACATCCTGTTCCACAAGAAGGTAACCCTGGTAGTTCGTGTCGGCGAGACTCCTCAGAACGCGCGGGAAATCGACTGAGCCCTTCCCCAGCTCGCAGAAGATGCCACGTCGCAGGGCCTGGAAGTAGTCCCATCCGTGGGCGCGCGCCTGGGCCGCCACACCGGGATGGCAGTCTTTGAGATGGATGTACCAAACGCGCTCACGGAACTGGCTGAGCGCCTCCACCGCGTCGGACCCGCCGGCTCCATAAGTGTAGTGGCCCGTGTCAAACACTAAGCCGAGCGTCCGAGGATCCGTCAATTCGAGCAGCCTCGCGATCTCCTCGTGGGTTTCGACGTAGCCAGCACAATGGTGGTGGAAAACAGTCTTCAAGCCCGTCTCGGCCAACACGGCTTTGGCCAGCGATTCAGCACCTGAGGCAAACACCTTCCATTCGGCCGCGCTGAGGCCGTTTTCAGGCTTGATCCGGCCGGCATGCTGGGTCCTCTCAGGCACCGTCCCGTTGTTGTCCGCTAACACCAGAAAAGGCGCCGGATCCGTGGCAACGGAGGCGAGTAAACGAGCGGTTTTGACCGCGGCAGCAATGCCTGCCGGGTGTGCGGCCGCCGTCTTGAGCGCAACCGGCACGAAAGCGCCAAGCATCACCAACCCGCGCTGAGACAATTCAGCGCGCAACGCGGGCGGATCGGTTGGCATGTAGCCCCAATCACCAAGTTCGGTGCCCGTGTACCCGGTCTCGGCGAGTTCATCGAGCATGCGGGCAAAGCCCACCTGCTCTCCACCCGTGCCCTCGAATTCGAGCGTGCCCCAGGAACATGGAGCGTTGCCAACAAGAAACTTTCGCATAAATCAGGATGCTTGGGATTAGAAACGGCGGCTCCAATCGCGAGGCCAGCGCTCGACCACCACTTTGGTTTGGGTGTAGAACTCGATACCGTGCCCAGCCTGGGCATGGAGGTCGCCGAAGAAGCTCTCCCCCCAGCCGCTGAAAGGGAACTGGGCCAAGGGTGCGGCAACACCCACGTTGATGCCTATGTTTCCTGCATTGACCTCATAGCGGAAGCGGCGGGCATGCGCGCCATTGCTCGTGAAGAGGCAAGCCATGTTGCCGTAACTGCGGTCGTTCACCAGGGCAATCGCCTCGTCGAGGGTTGCGGCGTGCATCAGGCTCAGGACAGGGCCAAAGATCTCCGTGCGGGCCACCTCGCCTTGAGGTGAGACTTCATCAAGGACGGTGGGAAAAACGAAGTAGCCATCTTCGTACCCAGGCACCGACTGACCGCGCCCGTCCACCAGCACCGTTGCCCCTTCCCCCACCCCCTTGGCGATCATGCCTTCGATCCGCGACTTGCTCTCAGCCGAAATCACCGGCCCCATCTCCACGCCTTGATCGAGGCCGAACCCGACCTTGCGGTTCCGTGCCACCGCTACCATCTGCTCAGTCACAGGTTTCCGGGCATCGCCGACTGTAATCGCAACCGAGGCGGCCAGGCAACGCTGACCAGCGCACCCGAACGCGGAGTCCGCTAAGATGCGGGTAGTCATCTCTAAATCGGCGTCGGGAAGGATGACAACAGGGTTCTTTGCACCGCCCTGGCACTGGGCGCGCTTGCCGGCGGCGCAGGCTCGGCCGTAAATAGAGCGTGCCGTGGCGGTCGATCCCACGAAGCTGACCGCCCGAATCCCCGGATGGTCCAGGATGGCGTTCACCGTGTCCCGACCGCCGTGCACCAACTGGATAACCCCAGGCGGAAAGCCCGCTGACTCGAGTAGCTCGAAGATCCTGGCCGAAGTCATCGGCACTCGTTCGGACGGCTTCAGGAGAAAACAGTTACCCGTGGCCACAGCGTAGGGCAAGAACCAGAAGGGGATCATGCCTGGAAAGTTGAAGGGCGTGATCGCAGCCACAACCCCAAGCGGCTGACGAATCATGTGCTCGTCGATGCCTGGGGCGATGTCCTCGTTGTTACTGCCCTGCATCAGCGCTGGAATGCCACAAGCCATCTCCACGTTTTCGATGGCCCTACGCAGTTCACCGGTAGCCTCGGCGTACGTCTTTCCACACTCGTTGGTGATGGTACGGGCCAATGCGTCCAGATTGGCTTCCAGCAGAGCCTTGAGCCGGAACAAGCTTTGAACGCGTTCGCCGGCAGGAGTACGGCGCCAGTTGGGAAAGACTTTCTGGGCAGCGCTGACGGCCTGATCGACTTCGGTGGCGGGCGCAAGTGGCACCTCAGCCAGCGCAACAGCCGAAGCTGGGTTCAAGACCTTCAACACCTCGCTAGCCGAGGAATCCTGCCAGGTTCCATCAATGAAGTTCCGAAGTCGTTCTGCCATGGCTCAATCCTCCTTCGGCGTTGCCAGGTGATGACGTTCCTGTTTGCGGGCTTCGACATAGCTCTCGCGAGCTTTGCGCACGGATTCGATCTGCGACACCTCCGCCACCGCCACATCCCACCAGGAATCGTAACCCGGAACTCCAACACCAGGCTGAGTCTCAACAACAACGACGGTGATGCGGTCCGACTTTTTGGCTTCCTCTAGTGCAGCCTTGAACTCCGCCAGCGAGCCGGCTTTGATGGCGTGGGCCCCAAAACTGCGAGCGCTAGCCGCGTAATCGACAGAAAGGAATTCACCATCGAGCTTCCCTGAAGCAGCCGAACGCTCGCGGTAACTGGTCCCAAAGCCACCCATTCCCAGGGCCCGGCTGAGTCCGCCGATACTGGCAAAACCCTTGTTGTCCACCAGGACGATGATCAGCTTAATCCGCTCCTGAACCGCAGTCACGATCTCAGAAGGCATCATCTGATACGTGCCGTCGCCGAGAAACACGTAGATCTCACGGCTCGGATCGGCGAGCTTGGCGCCAAGCGCGCCGGGGATCTCATACCCCATGGTGGAGTAGCCATACTCGAGGTGATAACCGTTGGGTGTGCGGGTCCGCCATAGCTTATGAAGGTCGCCCGGATGACTGCCTGCCGCCGAAAGAAGCATATCCCGCGGGCCAGAGGCGTCCAGCATGGCTCCGATGATTTCGCTCTGGGCGGGTTTGGGTTGAGTGTTCAGATGGAACAACCGATCCACTTCGGCATCCCAAGCCTTCTTGAGGGAAGCAACCTGAGCAGCGTAGTCGGCACCCACCTTGTGGCCAGGCAAAGCCAGTGTGAGAGCTTCGAGCGTCGCCTTGGCATCGGCCACCACAGGAATTGCCGACACCTTGTAAGCATCGAACTCCGCGGTATTGATGTTCACGAAGCGGACATCGGGATTTTGGAAAGCGGTCATCGAAGCCGAGGTGAAGTCGGAATAGCGGGTGCCAACGCCAATGATGAGGTCGGCGTCACGCGCCAATCGGTTGGCCGCCAGACCTCCGGTGGCACCAATGGCTCCCACGCATTGCGGATGGTCGAAAGGGATTGCCCCCTTGCCCGCCTGCGTCTCGGCGATAGGTATGCCCGTCTTCCCAGCAAAAGCCGCCAGCGCCTCCCAAGCTTCGCTGAAGAGAACGCCGCCCCCCGCAATGATGAGCGGTTTGCGGCTTGCCTCGATCGCTTTCTTGGCGCGGCCGAGCGAAACGCTGTCGGCTTCGGGACGACGGATGAGCCAGACACGCTTCTCGAAAAGTGCTGCCGGGAAATCGTAAGCCTCGGCCTGGACATCCTGGGGCAATGCCAAGGTCACGGCACCGCATTCGGAAGGCGACGTGAGCACGCGCATCACCTCGGGAAGAGAAGTGATAAGTTGTTCAGGCCGGTAAATGCGATCCCAATAGCGCGAGACCGGTTTAAAGCAGTCGTTTACGCTGATGTCCTGTGTGGACGGAGACTCGAGCTGCTGCAACACTGGCGCGACATTGCGACGGCCAAAGATGTCACCGGGTAGGAGAAGGACGGGCAGCCGGTTGATCGTCGCCATGGCCGCGCCCGTGATCATGTTGGTTGCACCTGGGCCGATCGAGGAAGTGCAGGCGAAAGCCTTCAACCGATTGCTCGCCTTGGCATAGCCGGCCGCCATGTGAACTGCGGCCTGCTCGTTGCGGACGAGGATGTAAGGGAGGTCGCAGTTTTCGAGCAGGGCTTCGCCGATCCCAGCTATATTGCCGTGGCCGAAAATGCCAAGAACTCCCGCGAAAAAGGCATGCTGACGCCCATCGCGCTCGACATATTGGTTCTTGAGAAAAGTGACGATGGCTTGGCCGACCGTCATCCGTTGGGTATTCATCGTTTGGCTCCTTTTGCTATGAGATGGGGTATTGTCAACGAAAGTAGGGGTGTTCACTCATCCCAGGTCTGGGTTTGGCAACATGAAATCACGCACGCAGGCCAGCAGCTCCGTGTACGACTCGATAAACGTGCGGAGCGTCCGCGCCGTTGCCCCGTACTGGTCAAACTCTTCCACGGTCATCCCCTTCTCGTCGTAGGCGCGTCGGAAATCGGTGAACTTGCGGCCGAGCTCCTCCAAAATGAGCGAATCCACCGGATCGTGCATCCGCTTCCTGACCTCGACGTCGGACCCGTTGAACAGCAATTGCCAGTCGTAGGGAATGGTTTGGATGATGTCCCCACCGATCAACTCTGACCAATGCATGTGATGTCGGTAGGCGGCTGCCAAGAGGCGCGCGCGATAGCCACGCTTCTGGAAGATGCCGTAGGCTTTCTTCATTACGGCGATGCCGGCCCAATCCAGGTATCCCGGGGTTAATACAATCCGATCCTTCCTCGCGACCGCCTTAAGCCAGTCGTCCAGGCGCCCTATCATTAGCGTGCAAACGGGGGTCATCGTCGAAGTGTCTTGGCCCGCCGCCATTCTCCGTTTCCATCCACGCTCAACCGCCTCGGCGACTGCGATGGCCTGCGGCAGGGTGAAACAGACGGTGGCGTTGACACTGACGCCGCGGGACGTGACTTCCTCGATGGCGGGAATGCCCGCGTGAGTCACAGGGATCTTCACCTGGATGTTCGGCGCGAGACTGTGAAAGTGCATCGCCTGGCCGACAATCGCTTCGGTGTTCCGGTAGAAAGTCGGATTCGTCTGCATGGAGATCCGCCCCTTCCGGCCCTGCTCCCGCTCGAAGATGGGCATCAACAGCTCCGCAGCCTTTAAGGCCATCTGCTCAATTAGCTTCCAAGCAATTTCCACTTCCGTCCAAGTGGGGTTCTCCCTGATGATCTGCTGCAGGGGACCCCGCCAGACCGCCAACTCCTTCTTCAGGACCGCTAGAACGATGGTTGGATTGGTGGTCGCTCCGACGGCTCCATGACCGAGGGCATAACTAAGCTCCTGCACTGAGCAGGAATCGTTCCAATAGTCGTTCCCGCCGATCGCCACGGTTCGCTGCAGGGGACTGAGATTCGATGTGCTCATGGCGGAGTCCTCTATTTCACCAACGGTAAGCGCGGGTCCAGGGTCTTCCACGTTTGTCGCACCCAGGCATAATCGGGGTCGTCGGAGCCAGCCATCGACCGAGCCGTCCCTGCCAGCACGTTCAGGTAGTAGACGTTGTAGCCGTGCGCCGCGACAACGGGGTGGTATCCCTCGGGCACGAGCACAAGCTCGCCGTCTCGCACCGTCATCGTCGCATCCAGGCGACGGTCCCGAGTATAGACTCTTTGGATTGCGTATCCCTCGGGCCTGTCAATTCGATAGTAGTAAATCTCTTCCAAATCAACTTCGCCCGGCGGGTTGTGGACGTCATGCTTGTGAGGGGGGTAACTGGACCAATTCCCGCTAGGCGTGTACACCTCGCAAACCAGCAAGCGGTGCGCGGCGAAGCCCGGCCCAATCATGTGGTTGATCTGACGAGTAGCGTTGCCCCCGCCGCGAATCTCCACTGTGACCTCCTCGGGTGTCTGCAGTCTGGCCGGGTGATGCTCCTCAGCACGGCAGTAACAGAAGGCAAGGTCACAGTGGGCCTCAGCCTTTACTTCAAACTCCGTTTCCGCCGGAAGGTAGAGGGTGTAGGGCAGCCCGGCAAAGACATTCGGCCGCTTGCCAAACGCCGGAAACATCCCTGCAGATGATCTCACGGAACAGGTTCCTCCCAGGAGAACCATTCCCAGTTCGCGCGCACCCGTGACGCCGCCAAACGTTCCGCCTGCAACCAACTTCCGATTCTCAAAAGAAAGGAACTCGAAACCGAAATCGTCGCAGCGGTTGGCAAATCTCTCTGACGGAATCAGGAGCTGTTTCATGGTATTCACGGATACTTAACTACCGCATTCAAGAAACTGCAAAGATCGATTTGACATCCTGGAACGAAAGCCGCTATGACAGCTGGAGAACCTGTCAATATGGCTCCTCAACCTCACAAGCATCGCCAGATCAGCGGCGAGCTGCGTGGCGAAATCACGAGTGGTCGTTACGCCGCAGGAGCCCGGTTGCCTAGCGAACCGCAGTTGGTGGAGCGGTTCGGGGTCTCCCGCCCCACCGTAGCCCGGGCGTTGCTCGATCTGCAGACCGAAGGGCTGATCGAGCGCCGGTCCGGGTCTGGGACTTACGTGAGCGCAAACGCGCACGCCACCGCCAGCGTTTCCACCAAGCAACTCGGCCAGCTCATCCCTAGCCTCGGTCACACCGAGATCTTTGGGCACATTTGCGGAGAATTGGCCAGCCTGGCGCGGGCTGAGGGTTACAGCATGCTCTGGGGTGGATCCACGCATCCCGGACACGATACCGATGCCAGCCTTGAGCACGCCGAAAAACTCTGTAACCATTTCATCGAACGCAAGGTCAGCGGCGTCTTCTTTGCTCCCTACGAACTCGACCCTGACAAAGCCTCTGCCAACCGTCGTCTTGCAGAGACGCTCCGGCAGGCGGGCATCCCGGTAGTCCTCCTCGACAGCGATCTCCAGTCCTTTCCGGATCGCAGCGACTTCGACCTTGTGGGCATCGACAACGTAGCCGGGGGGTTCACGGTGGCCGAACATCTCATTAGGCTGGGTTGCCGTCACCTTTGCTTTGTCGCCCGACCCCACTCGGCCCCCACCGTCGAAGCCCGGGTAGCCGGCGTGCGGGAGGCCTTGGTACGACATCGTCTGGACATCGATACTGCCCTACTGCCGCGCGTAGGGGATCCCGAGGACGCCCGGTTCGTGCGCTCCCTCATCGCCGCCAGGCAAGCCGACGCCTTCATTTGCCATAACGATTACACGGCCGCACTGCTCCTCCGTTCTTTTGAGACGGCCGGGGTGAAGGTGCCACGGGATGTGCGTGTGGTTGGGTTTGATGACGCCAAGTACGCCACCCTGATTTCCCCTCAGTTGACTACCATCCACCAACCTTGCCGCGAGATTGCCGCCATTGCCCTGAGGACCATGCTGGAGCGGATTGCGGACCCCGGATTGCCGGTAAGCAGCCATTCTCTCACACCCCGGTTGGTAGTGCGAGAATCCTGTGGCGCCTACCTCCCCAGAGGGGCATATCGGCCGACAAAGGGTTGAATCGAGCAGGCGACCCAGGCGGCCGCATTCCAGAAGCACCAGCCGGCTGGGATCAGGCAAGCAATCCCCCTTTCATGTCGCCAGCCTCCTTTTCGTAGCGGCCCGGGACGCACCCCATCAATACCTGGAAATCCAAAGAATCACATGGTTTTCCAAACTTCTGCTCCCTAGTCAGCCCCGCCACTGGGAGTCCATTGTGTTGAATGG
This sequence comes from uncultured Verrucomicrobiota bacterium, assembly GCA_964411985.1. Lineage (GTDB taxonomy): Bacteria > Verrucomicrobiota > Verrucomicrobiia > Limisphaerales > J093 > CAYPNF01. Next base: position 114,251 of record CAYPNF010000002.1, on the reverse strand, counting down.
AAAAGAGTCTAGGGTGCTGCATTAAGTTCAAGTGGGCCCGGACAGTCAGACCACCGCCCCGAGGAAATGGTTGATATGAACGCCACAAAACACTCCTCCTTCACATTTCATATGTCGCCGGTCCGCCTCATCACCAACTCCATTCTGTTAGCGTCCGCCCTCCTGACATCCGTACTGGTGGCACCGGCCCAGGAAGAGAGTGTGAGGCTGAGTGTTACCGAGTTGCAGCGGTCGGTTTACTCGGCGCATCTTCTCACACAACTGGATGAAAAACCGGAACTAGACGCAAGTCTGCAGGTGCTGCTCGAACTGCAGTGCCATAATCCCCAAGCTGACCCAACGGCCCTGGCAAGCGTGCTACGGGAGGCTGCTGCCTGCTACCGCGCCGAGTGCCCCAGCTACATCCAGACAAGCGGTTTTCGCGACGAAATCCTCTCTAGCTATCTCGACGCGTTTCGCCAGATCCCCCGCAGTGCGAGTTTTGTCCCCATCAATCTGAATCTCCTGAGTGTCTTCATGCTCCAGACGAACGACTACGCAACCGCGTCGGCGGCGGAGTGGATTCACGCGGGCAACCAGCGTTTGCTCTGTGCCGAAGGAGCTCTTGCCCGGCGTGAAGCGATGGTGGACCTGTGCATGCAGCGCGCCGATCGGAACGCCGTGTTCGCCCAGGCGCTGGACGCCCTGCTGGCGCCGGATATCGGCGTCCTGCGAACTCAGGCATCCATCCACATCCTGGGTATCAATCCGGCTCTCAGCAACAGGCCAACCATGCAACTCCTGCAGTCCCGAAGCAAACTCAGCGTTGACGGAAGCGCCACCGTTTCCACCAATGAACTGAAGGATCTCTTCGTGCAAGAGATGGCGACCTTGCATGAGAGCATCAGCAATAACTTGGCCGTACATCTGGAAATCCTCAAAGCTCAAACCAATCTTCACTCGTACTTGACCAACACGACACTCGTTCAAGCAAACCTACGTCGCGAAGAGGAAGTCAAGCAGAGCCAAGCCCCACAGGTCGCAGCTGCCAGCGCTGCAATAGGTCACCTGGGACGCGTCATCGCTCCGAAACTCCCGGCAGTCGGCCAGGCGATTGGCGGGTTTGGTAGGGGGGTGAAGAGCCTATCTGATGGGCTCCATAGTCTGAGCGAAGCCAGCAAGTTCGCGAAGGCGGCGGCATGCGGCAATTTTGCCGCCGGCGCCTTGGCAATCCTGGGAGCCTCTCTGGAAATTGCCGGAGTCTTCCAGGACCCAAACGACGTCATACTGGGCGAGATCAACCAGGTCAAGAGCCTGGTCCTGAACCTATCCACCAACATGGACTACCGTTTCGATCAAGTAGATCGATCCCTAATCCAGGTGCTGCATCAACTCTCCTACAGCATTGGTCTGATCGGTGAAGCCGGACAGGATGTGGAGCAGGTTCGCCGTGAGCTGGTGGACGTTCAGGCGGACCTTCACGGTCTCGAGCGGCACTTGCAGACCTACATTAATCAACTCTACAAACGCGGACTGAATGAGGCTTTCAACACCTATCTCGGCTACGAAACCACCCACCTTGGATCTCCGATGTCGAGTTACGACTTTAACAAGTACCCCGAACCCAAGTTCTTCACACTGGCCCGGGATGACTCAAGGGACGATCTGAGCTCGAGGTGGCTGAACCGGGATTACACCGCCACCGGGCTCTACTGGGAACTGACCGAAGGCGGCGGAGGTACTACCAATCGTCTGGACCAGAACCTCAGCTACCTCAGGCAGTACCTTTCCTTCGCACTCCCAGATTGGACACCCGGACCACCCTTGCCCAACCCCCGCGACTGGTACGTAGGTGCCTACGCCTATCTCCAACTCGCTCTGGAGAACCCCCTCTATTTTCGCCGCGTCCAGATCGAGAACCGTCTGGACCTGATCGCGCAACGAGGCTCGGAGTTGACGAACTTCCTCGGCAATCTCACGTTCATCGGTCCCAACCTGAACCAACCGTTGTACAGTGTACTTCTGACCAATTACGCGGCAGCTTTGGAGCTCTTTCTCGACCAAGTGCGTGCCACCGAACAAGGGTACGCCGATCTGCACCTCAACAAATTCTCCCTGGATACCTGGCGCGACTGGGCAATCCATGCACCTCGGGTCACCGCACTCACCACGGCGCTGCAACCCCTTGAGTTCAATCTCGATGCGCAGACCGAAATCTCAGCGGGCTGGAACCATAGTCTGGCGCTCCAAGCCGGCGGCACCGTAGTAGGCTGGGGAAACAACGGTTACGATCGGGCAAACGGAACCCTGGCCGGGGCCAACGTGGTGGCGATTTCCGCGGGACGTAATCACAGTCTCGCTCTCAAAAGTGACGGGACCGTTGTGGGTTGGGGAGCCAACGCCACACAACAGCGCGACATTCCGGCTGGGGAAAACCACGATATCGTGGCCATCTCGGCGGGCTACAATCACAGTCTTGCAATCCGAGGGGATGGTAGCGTTGTCGGATGGGGATCGGATGCATCCGGCCAGCGTGACGCACCGGCGGCCGCGACCAACGTGGTGGCCATCTCAGCGGGCACCACCCACAGCCTTGCGCTGCGGGCGGACGGCGCCGTTGTGGGATGGGGAGTCAACACCTGGCGGCAAACAGACGGAGCCACCGCCGGCGGAGCCGTGCTGGACATTGCGGCGGCCGACGAATCCAGCCTCGTTCTCAAATCCGATGGCTGGGCCGGCGGCTGGGGACGTGTCAAATGGGCTCTGGTGTCCCCACCCTCCTGGGTGACGAATGCGGTGGCGATGGCGATCGGCCAATGGCACGGTCTGGCGTTGCGTGCCGATGGAACTGTCGTCGGCTGGGGACTCAACAACTGGGGCCAGGCTACCGGAGTGCCCAGCCCGTCCCCCTATTCCGCTACTGGCGTTGTCGCGATCGCCGGACCACCCGTGACGGGCATCTCCGCAGGCGGCTACTCCACAGACGTACACTTTGGCCATAGCCTGGCGGCCCGTGCAGACGGTTCCGTCACGGCCTGGGGTCATAACGGTGAAGGACAGAGTAGTGTTCCAGCTTCGTTGGCAGCGCCTCAAGGCTCCCTGAAGTGGGTTACCTCCACGGCTCTCACCGCCACGAACGCCACCACGAACGTGGCCGATGCCCTCCTATTCAACGGTCCCACTTGGGCGACCAGCACACCTCCTCTTGGCGCCCCGGCGGGGTACGCCCTGTCCTTGGACGGCGTGGATGACCATGCAGCCGTTGCGCCAGGCATCTGGTTCAGCAACGACTTCACCATCGAAACGTGGGTATGGGAGCGGAGCTACAAACCTTGGTCACGGGTGATTGATTTTGGCAACGGCGCGAGCGCGAACAACGTCTGCCTCGCACTGTCGGAGGGAACCACGGGAAAGCCCGTTCTGAGTGTCTTCACTGACACCGTGTCCCATCCGGTCGTCGCGCCCCAACCGATTCCGCTCAAACAGTGGGTCCATCTGGCAGCCACACTGCGAGGCAATACAGCGACGATCTACATCGACGGGGTCGCTGTGGCCACAAACACAGTAGAGCCGCCGAAAGCCGTGCACCGGGCCAAAAACTACATTGGCCGAAGTAACTGGGCTGCTGATGCCCACGCCCACGCCATGCTGGACGACCTCCGGATTTGGAACGTGGCCCGTACCGGCAGCCAAATACGAGAAGCCATGGGACACCGGCTCCATGGCAGAGAGTCCGGCTTGGTGGCGTATTGGACCTTTGATGATGGGCCAGGCCCAAGCCTAAGCGAGCTCACGAGCGGCGCTTTGAGAGTGGCCGCAGGTCAGGACTTCAGCCTGGCATTGCGGCGAGACGGCACGGTAATGGCCTGGGGCATCAATTCTCTGGACCAATGCAGGGTACCGGTGCGGCTAAGCGGGGTGGTGGAGATTGCCGCCGGGCAAGCGCATAGCCTGGCCCTGCGGAAGGACGGGTCCGTCACAGCCTGGGGGTGGAATGGCAACCACCAGGCCGATGTGCCCGAGCGTGCGCGCGAGGACATCGTGTCCGTTTCTGCTGGCGGGATGCACAGCCTCGCCCTCAAAAGCGACGGAACCGTGGTCGCGTGGGGTGCCAACAACGCCGGCCAGGGTGCCGTTCCCAAGGACTTGGACGACGTGGCGGAGGTCTCAGCCGGCGGCCAGCACAACCTGGCACTCAAAGCCAACGGTACCGTGCGGGCTTGGGGAGCCAACTTCGCGGGCCAGACCAGGGTGCCATCCAACCTTATCAACGTTGTCGCGGTCGCTGCGGGCGAGAATCACAGCTTGGCACTGCAGGCCATTGGAGGTGCAAACGGAAGGGTCGTCGCCTGGGGTTGGAATGCCTACGGCCAGCTCAGCGTGCCTGTGGAAGCGCAAAGCGGGGTCGTGGCCATTGCGGCACGAAAAGACCATAGCTTGGCACTCAAAGCCGACGGCACGGTGGTGGCATGGGGCTGCAACACCCACGGCCAAACCCGCCTTGGCTCCGGGCTCAGTAACGTGGTAGCGATGGCGGCAGGCTGGCGTCATAACGTGTTTCTGACGGCCGAGAATCCGTCCCAGGGAGCTGAAAATGGAGCGATTTCCTACGTCAGCGCAAAGATCCCCGACCTGATTAGCCGGCGTTGGCTCCATGCGGTCAACACCAACCTGTTGTCCGAATTAGGGATGGCGGGCGATCTGGCCACCCAATCAATCCGCTTGTCCGGTGCGAAGGCTCTGTTCCACGCGGTTCTGGAACTTGGACTGCCCTACACCATGGAACGCGATGACGTCCTACGGGGTTTCTTCTATGGAACTGAGCCGCTGACGGACTTGGAGGTCGCAAAGGGACTGCTCTCGGCGGAGACGGAGCGGATCCTCACCAACCCATGCACTCCACCCCTGGTTCTTGGGGAAGTGATAAAGGCACGGTTTACCTGCTTCGCCAATCGCCTCAATGAGCGTCTCATGGATCTGCAAGCATCCGGGCGGCCCGAGATCCCCCGTTTGGTGGGACATACGTTGCGGCTATTGAACTTGTTGCGCGACGCCTATCCTACTACGCCCCCGCCCTCGCTCGAGATCTGGGATTCGAGCCCCTCGCCCTCACTGCTCCTGCACGGTGAGCCGTACATGCACTATGCACTACAGTATTCGGACACTTTGAACGCCCCAGAGTGGAGCCCGTCCACAATCACGAATCTGCACACCGAGCAGTGGGTGTTCCCGCCGCTATCCACGGGCGCGCAGCGCTTCTACCGAGCAGTGCTGCCAGCCCACTGAAGCGCGGAGCAAAAAGTCCTTGGTTTTTGACAGGAGTCGCCCAGCATTTTTGTGGTTGGCGCCCAGCAGGTCCAGCGTTAGCTTAGGGATGGCTCATGAGCTCGCAGGAAAAACCGTCCCAAGCGCGTTCGAGCAACCTTGGCTCCAAGCGATCATCAGAAGTGGCCACCGGCGGTGTTGCTGCTCCCTTGGCACGCGACATGCTAGATGACCGGTTGCGTCGACATAAGTACCGAGAACTCTTGCACAAACATTTAGGTCGCATTCTTGGAACCCTTTTCACGGAGCTTACGAACCTCCGTTTTCACATAGTCTGGATAGTGGACTCGCCCAGCGGGTGGCACGTTCGCACCCCGCTTCAAGATTGTGCCGCCTGTTGCACAAGGCTCGACTCGCGGCGGTCGAAGGAGTGCCCGAACTGCGGCAAGCGCAATCTGGCAGCCACCCTGGAATCGCCCCGGGGGCGCTGCTTCACCTGCCGCCTCGGCGTTCGCAATTACTGGTTTCCCGTTCGCGTCCGCAATGAGCCTCTTGGCATCGCCTACCTGCAGGCGTTTGCCCGCCCTCCGCAAAGAGATCGAAGCCGGAATACTCCGACCTGGTCGCCGGGCTGTAGGCCCGAGCAGCTCAGAGCGGCCGTCGCCGACCAGCCGAGATTCGCCCACGCCGCAAGGTTACTCAGGCTGATCGTCGAACATGTGCAAACCGCCACCCTGAGCGAATTGCGCAAAGACGATCTGACCCATGCCGGCCGGGCGATCATCGCCATGGAACGAGAACAGGCACGGTTGCATGAAACCCTGGATCGACACCTTCCTGCCGTTCCCCAGGTGCCTCGATCCTGCCCTGAATCCCACGCCGAGCACGTTGTTCGGGTCCTACTGGAGCGCATTGAGTCGGATTACGCGAAACCGATCACCCTTCGACAGCTTGCGCAGGATCTGGGCATGAACGGCTCCTACCTTTCTGCCCTTTTTTCGCGTACGCTTGGCATTCCTTTCAAGGCCTATCTCACTGAACTCCGTCTCCAGAAGGCAAAGGAATTGCTCGCTAATTCCTCCCACACGGCCTCGGATGTTGCGTTTGCTGTAGGCTACTCCAGCGAAGACCGCTTCAGGATCGCATTCAAGCATGCCACTGGACTTTGCCCGAGGGCATGGCGAGACACGATGCAAACAAGTCCCAAATGGTCCAGTTCAGAGCCTTCTCACGTCCAAACACGAGGGGAGTGGAAAGGACTTCCGTCTGATGGTAACTGACCTCGTTGTCAACGACTGCATGGGCCAAGGTGCGTAGGTTGCCCCCTGCTCTACCGTTCACTTCTTGATACGGCTGCGAGGGGAAAGGAAGAGCGAAAAGAGAAGTCCCAATGCTAGGATCCCGGCGCAAAAACCGAATGCCGAAGCGGATATCGCACCCGGGGACTGGTCTTTAAGACGCGCGATGAACTGAGGACCAACCACACCCGCGCAAGACCAGGCGGTGAGCACCAAGCCGTATATAACGGGCATCAAAGGGAGCCCAAAAACGTTCGACACGAATGCGGGCATCACGCCGAAGCCCCCCCCGTAACACAGGAGCACGTAGCAGACCAAGGCTCCAAAGCCCCACGGATTGCGCGTCACCATCAAACCGCCAAAGGCCAGGATCTGGGTCGCCAGCATCACGCGGAATACCGTCAACTGCCCCACCCTGTCGGATAGGCCTCCCCAGAAGAGCCGCCCCAAACCGTTGAAGGCAGAACTGACCCCGATCAAGGTGGCTCCGGCAGCGGCCAACGCGGCCGATGATCGAGACGGATCGGCCTGCCTCCACAGGTCCTGCAGCAGGGGCGACTGGAAACCGATCAGCGCTATCCCAGCAGTAATATTGCAGAAAAAGACCAACCACAGGATGACAAACTCACGGGAACAAATCGAGCCGCGCGCTTCCATCCTGGCGCTGGGGACCGGACCCCCACCGAACTCAGCCGAGCAGTCACCAGGATTTTGCATAAACGAGGCTGCGAACACACCAACACCTCCGACGACCAGCCCCACGCCGGAAAACACGGCCGGCAAGTGGCCCCTGAAAAAGTCTTCCAGCGCGGGCGCAACCAACTTACTCATCACCAGCGCGCCAAAGCCGAAACCCATCACCACCATTCCCGTAACCAGTCCCTTGCGGTCAGGAAACCATTTGGCCACCGTCGCCACGGGCGTCACATACCCCAAACCAAGTCCAATGCCCCCCACCACGCCGTAGCCGAACCACAACAAGGGAAGCGAACGCCACGACAAGGCGAGAGACGCCAAAAGGTAACCAAACCCATAAAGAAGGCTGCCGACAAGGGCAATCGCGCGCGGTCCGAAGCGCGGGAGGCAATATCCACCCACGGCCGCCGCCGCGCCGAGAGACCCTATGGCAAAGCTAAATGTCCAAGCCACTTGCGTGTGGCTCCACCCTCCGGCATCCACAAGTGGCTTCTGGAAATAGCTCCAGGCATAGACCGAACCGAGGCACATTTGCAGCAACGTGCCCATGGCGGCAATCCACCACCGGTTGAGGCGCAGCGCGCTCAAAACAGGCCGACGGTGTGTCCGTTCTCGTCGACGTCCATCCCTTCCGCAGCCGGCACTTTCGGCAAACCAGGCATGGTCATGATGTCGCCGGTGTAAATGACCACGAATCCAGGGGCAGCGCTCAGACGGGCGTCCCGAAGCGGAACGGTGAATCCTCGGGGACGGCCGCGCAGCTGCGGGTTGGCGGAAAAGGAGTATTGCGTCTTCGCCATGCAGATGGGGAGATGACCAAAGCCGGCCTTCTCGAAAGAAACCAACTTCTCGGCCGTCCTACCCTCGGCAACCACGTCGTCAGCCCCGTAGATCCTCTGCGCGATCAGCCGCGCCTTTTCGAGCAACGGCACGTCGTCCGGATAGGTGAAAGTCAGCGGGCCGGTTGGTGGTTGCATGGTGGTGTCAATCACCAGTCGCGCCAACTCCTCTGCTCCGGCACCGCCACGGGAGAAATGCTCGGACAAGGCCACTTTCACCCCCACTTCAGCACAGGTCTCACGGATGACTTGCCATTCGTCCGCCGTATCGCTGCCAAAGACATTGATGGAAACGATCACCGGAAGCCCGAAGGCTCGGAGATTTTCGATATGCTTGATGAGGTTGCCGAGACCGTCCTTGAGTGCGGAAAGGTTGGGTTGCTGGAGATCGGCCACTTTGACGCCACCGTGGTACTTGAGCGCGCGCACGGTAGCGACGAGAACCACCGCATCGGGACGCAGGCCGGTCTTTCGGCATTTGATGTTGATGAATTTCTCAGCTCCAAGATCGGCGCCAAAGCCGGCCTCCGTCACGGTATAATCAGCCAGGCGTAGACCGAGTTTCGTGGCGGTTACCGTGTTGCAGCCATGCGCAATGTTACCGAAGGGGCCGCCGTGGATGAGCGCTGGGTTACCCTCGAGGGTCTGAACGATGTTGGGCTGAAGTCCGTAGCGCATCAGCACCGTCATCGCCCCTTGGGCTCGAAGGTCGCGTGCCGTGATGAATCGGCCATCCTGGCCGTAGGCAACGACGATCCGGCCCAGACGTTCTCTGAGTTCAGGAAGCGTCTCGGAGAAACAAAGCGTCGCCATGACTTCCGAGGCCGGCGTGATGTCAAAACTCGATTGGCGCGGGATGGAATTGCCAGTGCCGCCGAGCCCAATAACGACTTCACGCAGAGCACGCTCATTCATGTCGAGCACTCGCCCCCAGACAATGCGGCGCTGGTCGATACCCAGCGCGTTGCCGAAATGGAGGTGGTTGTCCAACATGGCCGCCAACAGGTTGTGGGCGGAGGTAACAACGTGGAAGTCGCCGTTGAAATGGAGGTTGATCTCCTCCATGGGGGCCACTTGGGCATATCCACCTCCAGTGCCGCCACCTTTCACCCCAAAACAGGGGCCAACGGAAGGCTCCCGAAGACAGACCACAGCCTTTTTGCCCAACCGGTTCAGGGCATCATTCAGGCCAATGCTCGTGGTGGTCTTACCCTCTCCGGCAGGCGTCGGGTTGATCGCGGTCACCAGGACCAGTTTCCCTGTAGGGGCCTCCCGAAGCCGCTCGTAGACGTCGAGCGTAATCTTGGCCTTTACCTTGCCGTAGAATTCAAGATCCTCTTCTTTCAGGCCAAGCTTGGCAGCCACCGCTTCGATCGGCTGCAGCTTCGTCTGTTGCGAAATTGCGATCGCGCTGAGTTGTTTCGACTTCATAACGGAAACCAGGATCGATCAACTACCCGGACGCTTGGCTGGCACCACCCATTCACGGTGCCAACGAAGCTCCCAAAGTTTCTCCAACTTCGTGAACTCCGCATGGCCATCAGCGAAACCGACGTTGATCCCTCCAGGCAGCTTGCTCTTGGGGTCAAAACTCTTGGAGGCGCTGGAGGCAGAGGCCCCATGGCGAGGGATCGTGACACGCGACATATCCCCCGATCCCATGTAATTGTCCCCGGTGTAGAGGTTCTTTGCAGGCAGGTTCGCGGCCAGAGGCCAAGCATCCACCCAGACTGAGTCCGCAACCAACGGGGTCGAGACAGGGTATTCAACGGCAGCTTCCTTCAAATAGAACCGGGAATCTCCTTTTGAGAAGAACGGGGTGTCGCCGTTGTAAAACCAACCATTCAAGGCGTAGCTGCCTTGGTACTCCTTCGCAGCCGTACTCGAAGGCCATCGCCAGGTGCGGTCGACCCGCCCACTGGTGTCGTTATCCTTGCGCCGGGACAGAGGCATCTCGGGAGCAACAGGACAAACCCGAGCCTGATTGATGGCCGCATAGTTCGTTGCCAGCAGCGAGATCCAGAGGTCACCACCCGGACCATTGTAGGTCAGGGACTGACCGCAGTCCTGCATGTACAGAAAGGTGGAAAGCTGCAGCTGTTTGGAGTTGCTGATGCATTTGATTGCCTGCGCCTTGGTTTTAGCCCGAGCCAGGGCAGGCAGGAGCATGCCAGCGAGGATCGCAATAATGGCAATCACCACTAACAATTCGATCAGGGTGAACCCATCCGCGAGGATTCGAACGCCTTTGCGCACACTAGGTTTCATTGAGATTCTTGGTAAGTTGTGCAGTTGTCCGAAGACTAGTCACGAACTGGCGTGAGACTCAATAGGTTTTCTCGGGTTTGAATTGGGTTGAGTGCCCGGGGGAAGCCATCACAACCGGCTCGACATGCACCCCGAACCTGGCAGACTCGCCCCTATGCAACCCTCAGCTCTTTCGAATACGCTGCTCGCCGGTCTGCTGGTCGCTCTCCCGTTCGGCTATGAGGCGGTGGCGGCAGAAACCCATTCTTGGAAACTGGTCTGGAGTGACGAGTTCGATCTCCCCAATGGCTCAGCTCCGTCTACCGCCAACTGGGTGTTCGATTTGGGTGGCAATGGATGGGGTAACAACGAGCTGCAGACCTACACGGATCGACGTGACAACTCTCGTATTGAGAACGGCATGCTCGTCATCGAGGCCCGAAAAGAATCGCTCCAAGGGAAGGATGGGAAGCAGCGGGACTACACCTCCGCCCGTCTCAAGACCCAAGGCAAGCACTCCTGGACCTACGGCCGTATCGAAGCACGCATGAAACTGCCCCAAGGACAGGGGATTTGGCCTGCGTTCTGGACTCTGGGCAACGATATCTCAACGGTCGGTTGGCCCAAGTGTGGCGAAATCGACATCATGGAGAACATTGGCCGGGAACCCGGGATCGTTCACGCTACTGTCCACGGACCAGGGTATTCCGGAGGGAAAGGCATCGGTGGTCCAGTCTCCCTGCCAGGTAACACGAAGTTCGCGGAGGATTTCCACGTCTATTCCATCGATTGGCAACCGCAAGCCATCCGCTGGTTTCTGGACGGCCAACTTTACTTCACCCTCACCCCTGCCAGCCTGCCGCCCGGCACAACATGGGTGTTTGATCGCCCACATTATCTGCTTTTGAATCTCGCCGTCGGAGGGAACTGGCCGGGCACTCCGAATGAGTCCACCGTGTTTCCACAGAAACTCCTGGTGGACTATGTTCGCGTCTACGCGGAACCAAAGTCCTCGACACCCGCCCAAGGCGCAAAGCCGTAAGTCATTCGCGGATGCGAATGCGATAGAATCGGCCCCGGGTGAAGGGTGACAGGTCGACTTGGGACATCAGCGCGCCGGTACCGGGAACCTCAGCCAAGGGAGTCCACGTGGTAAGCCCGAGGTCCTGAGATTCCACCACCTGCACAAAATTGCTGAGGCTGTTCCATTGGAGGAGGCGCGAGCCGTTGGTTTGCAGCGTGATCTGAACTTTAGGCCAAGCCTGAGTGCTCATCACCGTGTAGACGAGGTCGTCGTACGTGACATTCGCGCTCAGTACGGGCAGATGGTTGAGCGCCCCTCCCGCATTCACCCGGTAGATGCCGTTGGTGACGGAGATGTTGTTGAAACGGTTCAACACATTGGTGCCTAACAGAGTCCTCCCGAAGACCGTAAAGCCTCCGTCCACGGCATCCAGAAAGACATTCTCGTCACTCAAGTTGAAAAACCACTGGGAGGTAGCGGAATTGGTCTCTCCCCCAACCCTGGCCATCGCGACCGTACCGTAGAGGTTACTCAGCGTGGCGCCCACCGAATACTCGTTGGTGATCCTAGCAAATGTGGGCACCTCGACAACCGCTGGAGCCGTCGCAAGGTTGGTCACTGCGAAGCCCCCCCCTTGAATCACAAAGCCTGGTTCCCACCGGTGCACGAAAGAATCCTTATACCGTCCGGAGGTAATATAGTTCAAAAAGTTCGAAACCGTCACCGGCTTATCCTGATCATAAAGCTCAATCAGAACGTCGCCCAGCGGCAGGTGGAACTGCGCTAGGGAACCACCATAAATCACACCGGTGAAAAGACTCAGCAAGAGCCCCTGGATCAGTCTCTGGGTCACGGATTTCATCGTCGTCACTAGCCAAGGGCTAGGAAAAGGCGGGGTTTTTCGGGCGGTAACGGTCCAGGGTCCGTCCCAAAGGGCCGTTGCTCGCGTTGATCTCGTAAACATGGTTCGGCCCGGTGGCTCGATACCAGAAGGAGCCGCCAGCACACTCCAAAATCAGGCCCCCTGCGGCGATGTCCCAAAGCCGTAAGCCTGCCTCGAGAAAGGCGTCATAGCGGCCACTCGCCACATACGTCAGCGCCAACGCGGCAGCCCCGTTGATCCGGATCTTCCTTACCCGGTGCACGAGAGCGTTGAGCATGGGGAGCATATGATTCAGAACGCCGGCCTTCTTTCCGAATCCAAGGACAACGATCGCTTCGGATAGCTTGGTGCGTTGGCTGACACGGATGGCGCGACCATTCAAACGCGCTTTGCCGCCGCGGATCGCCGTCCACATTTCATCACAGAAGGGGTCGTAAACGACGCCTAGGATGGAAGTGAACTCGGCCTCGGAGCCAGCGGCGGATATGGAGCCCTGGTGACTTGTCGAAACGCCTCTCTGCTGCAAAGCGATGGAAACGCAGGCGTGAGGAATGCCATAAGTGAAGTTCACGGTTCCATCGATCGGGTCCACCACCCAACGGAAGTCCGAGGCCCCATTCCCGGCCACCCCCTCTTCACCAAGAAAGGCGCTCCCCCGAAATGCTTTGAGCAGCCGCTTTTGGATCAAAGCCTGGCAAAGCACGTCCAGCTCCAATTTGATGTCGTGCTGGGTAGCTTCGTTGACCTTCTTGGTGGACCAGAGGTTTTTCCGCATGAGGTGACCCGCCGCACGTGCAGCTTCGACGGATTCGCTCAGAAGTCTACGGTTTTCAGCACCCATTGGCATAAACAATCCTGCGCCGGTTCCTCGGGGCCTACTTCCCAAAAAACTCAGCGCGGCAGAATATGAGGTAGCCTGGGATACTTGGAAAGACTCATTTTGAGTCTAGACATTGGCGGACAATCTTGGAGACCGCCTCCATCTCAAAGGGCTTGGCGAGGTAAACCACCCCTCCTTCTGCCGCTCTGCCCTGCACCAACATTTCCGTGGCGTAGCCACTCGAGATGATCACCTTGAGGTCTGGCCGCTCCTCCTTAAACCGCTCCACCAAGTCGAGCCCGGTGATGCCTTCGGGCATGACCATATCCGAGAACAGCAAATCAATCTCTTTGGCGTGTGTCTGCCACAGTCCCATTGCCTTGTTTCCGTTAGCGGCTTCCAGCACGCGGTAACCGAGCACGCCTAAAGCCTGGACAAGCGCGCGCCGAACGTTGGCTTCATCCTCCACCAAAAGGATCGTCTCGTGACCACCTTGAATCGAGGGCGCCAGGGTCGAGGACTGGTCAGAGGCGTTCTTGGAGCTAGCCGGGAGAAAGACCCGAAAAGTGGTGCCTCGACCCACTTCGCTATCCACCTCGACCCATCCTTTATGCTGAACGACGATGCCGTGAACGGTCGCCAAACCCAGGCCCGTGCCCTTCCCGACTTCCTTGGTCGTGAAAAAGGGCTCAAAAATGCGCTTCCGGGTAGACTCGTCCATCCCACATCCGTCGTCCGCCACGGTGACGCACACGAACTGGCCCGGCTGGACTCCCGCATTTCCCGCCACACGTTCTTGCGCGATGAAAAGCGTCTCGGTGGATATCGTGAGTCTCCCCCCCTTGGGCATGGCATCGCGGGCATTGACGGCAAGGTTCATCAGCACTTGCTCTATCATTCCTGGATCCGCCTCCACCAGAGGCAGCCTGTCACACTGGTCAAACCGCAGCCGAATATTCTCGCCAATGAGCCGTCCAAGCATCTTGAGCAAGTTGGCCACCATCTCGTTCAAATCGAGCGCCTTCACTTCCATCACCGAGCGGCGGCTGAACATGAGCAACTGCCGGGTAAGGCCGGCGGCACGTTTCGCTTCCACCATCAACTCCAGGAGGGTCTCCCGTACGTCTGGATCGGGATTCTGCTTCATCTGAAGAAGGCTCAGGTGCATCATCATCGATGCCAGGATGTTGTTAAAGTCATGCGCCACGCCCCCAGCAAGCTGGCCAATCGACTCCAGTCGTTGCGCCTGTCGCAGCTGCTCCTCCAAGACCCTTCGCTCAGTAATATCCTCAAACACACACTGCACGCCCACGGTCATGCCAGCCCGGTCGAGAATCGGAATCTTGACCACGTGTACTTGCCGTTTGTCTCCACTCGGCAGTACGTTTTCTTCGTCGCTGATCAGAGATTGCTGCATCTCCAGGACCCGCCGGTCGTCCTTCTGATACTTCTCCGCAAGATGGGCCGGGTAGAAGTCAAAGTCAGTCTTGCCAAGTATCTCTGGCAATGACCTGCCTAGAAGACGGCAAAAAGCCGCGTTGGCAAAGGTGAAGCGTCCTTCGCGGTCTTTTCGAATAATCTGTTGTGGAAGATTTTCCACAAGGGAATGGTAAAGGGCTTCGGATCTCCTCAGCGCCTCTTCCCCCCTTTTGTGCTCGGTAAGGTCAGTCCCAACGCAGAGCACCGCCATGTAACGGCCTTCTTCATCGAGAATGGCCTTGTTTGTCCAAGCCAGCCAGCAACGCGATCCATCTTTGCGGATATTCTCGTTTTCGTGGACCTCATAGCGTTCCGGGTGCTCTCCCAAATCACGGATTACGGAAGCCAGATCACGACCTTGGGTGTCGGTAGCGGGCACGATGGAGCCGACGACATTTCGACCGAGGATCTCCTCTGAACTGAACCCAAAAAAGCGTTGGGCAAACTCGTTGATGAAGGTAATGTTGCCCTCCGGAGTGATGCGCAGAATGACGCTATTGGCATGCTCCACCAGCTCCCGGTAGCGTAACTCGCTCTCCTGCAGCGCCTGGACAAACCTGGCGCGTGACGCTTGGTCCGTAAGAATTTTGCCAATCAGGACGGTTGCCAGTGGATAGGTCAGCATCACCGGCCAGCCGATCTTCTTCAGCACGGATAACCGCATTTCGGCTGGAAGGGCGAGCGTCATCGCCAGCATCGCCACATGCACCACGACTCCAAAACCCAGGAGGGTCAAGGACGACATTTCCGCAGCTTTAGAGCGCTGCCGAGAGTGAAAAACGATCCCCGCAAGTGCCGAACTGAGTATCACGAGAATCCCCATGTACATACCGGGGCCGCCCTGGAAAATGCGAACAGGAATGGTCATCAGGCAGCTCACCGCCGCAGTCCAAGGACCAAAGAAAAGAGCACCCAAGCTGACCATCACTGAGCGCCCATCAAATACAAGGCCGGGGGCGAGGACCCAAGGCTTTAGCATGCCGATGACCGCCGTTCCCCCAAATAGGACCCCTTGGAGCAGAACACCCGTCCGCGTGTTCCGTTTCCAACGGTTGTCGATGAACCCACTAACCACGCTGAGCGCGATCAGTATCGTCAGATTGAAGATCAGGTCGACTGCGATCATGAGTTTTCGTTGCAGCTATATCAATGTTGAAGCACTGGTGAGTTTCAAGCTGAATCAACACAGCTTGACACTCCACATGCGCTCCGCACCTGCCAAACTTGTAGTCGCCGAAATCAAGCTGCCACTCGCCAGGAAGCGAGCCCGGTAGTCACGTTGGCGTGCTCGATCAGGCAGATACTTTCAGACTTAACGTCCGATCCTGGATCCAAGGATGTAGGTGTTCTCTCGGCCGGTCAGTGGTCTCGCCTCGGGCCCATGGATCGGGACCGACCCATTCTGAACGCCGACCTTCCAGGGTCAATTGCCCACGCTCCAAGTCTACAGTCACCAAGGCCCAGAGTGGATCACGGTAAGCGGCGACGTGGGTCAGGTAGCGAAAGGATTTGTGCACCTCCGAAGGATAGGTCTCGCGGCGGGCGGCGGGATTGTTGAGCCACCAGTAAGCGGCGCTGTTGATCTGGATGTAGCGAATGCCGTTTACCATCGCCGTGTAATCCAGGTGGAGATGGCCGCTGAAAACCGCGATAATGCTGCCAGGTTTGCGCTGTTGGGCTCGTTCGAGCACAGACCGGACTTGAGAAGCGTTTTCCAGGTAGTCCTCGACATCCGCATCAAAGGGTTCATGAATGAAAAGCACTGCCGGTTTCTCAGCCTGGGCAAGTTCACCCTCCAGCCATGCCAACTGCTCCGCTGCCATGAAGCGACGGTAGCCTGACGCCTTTCCACCTGGCTCGTTGCCATCAAGCACGATCCCGAGGAGAGGACCCGCTGAGAACGTATAGTGCATGCCCGGCATTTTGCAGAAAGCCACGGTTTGCTCCCGAGTGTACCCCTCGTCCATATCGTGGTTTCCCAGGACGTGGTAGCGTGGACCACGGAACGCATTCCATGCTTCCATGTACGGGCGATTGCTGGGTGCCGGCCAACAAAAGTCCCCAAGCTGGATAACAAATTCCACCCCAGCCTCTTCCATCGCAGAGACAAACCTCTGCACCCGTTGCAGCCCATCAGGCAACATGTCTGGATGGATATCCGAAATGATGCCGAAACGAACCGGCCGCGAAAGCTTCTCCGCCCCCATGCACAGTCCGGCTCCCGATAGGAGCGTCGTCGTCAAGCCCAGGCGACAAACAAATTCCCGGCGGGAGATTTGGGAGGATGGAGGATCACTATGGCTGTTCTTTGAATGCATGGATCGACACGAAAGCCTCCCAGAAGGCGTTATTCCTGTCGAGCAGGTTTCCTCACGTTTAGGGTTTTCAGTCTAGGGATAAAGTGCTATAAACCCAAACCGTCTCAACGCCCGATGAAATAGATGAGGAACTGCGCTATCTCCTTTCGGCAGTAGGCCGTGGACCTCCTCAGGATCCACATTCTCTGTAACGCATCGCGCTCTTCCCGGTGGTTGAGAAATGACGGGCCAAGATGAGCACAAAACAAACATGCTCAAGGTGCGGGGCGGACTTGGTTGCCACAATGCCGCTCGGGCTGTGTGCTCAGTGTCTTCTCCGACTTGGCCTGGGCGCCCATGATGCGGGGTGGGACGCCGGGGAGGCAGAAGCCCCACAACGCGCGTTCGCGAGTTCGGAAATGGGGCTGGAGTCGCCCTGCTTTGGCGACTACCAACTTCTTGAAGAGGTTGGCCGTGGCGGCATGGGTATCGTCTACAAGGCTCGGCAACAAAGCCTTGGCCGGCTGGTGGCGCTCAAGACGATTCTCTTCGGGCCGCTGGCCAGCCCTGAACAGGTTCGTCGGTTTCGCTCCGAAGCTTCCGCCGCTGCCGCTCTTCAGCACCCCAACATCGTGGCGGTGCATGAGGTCGGCGAGCACCAACACCATCATTACCTGGCGATGGACCTGGTGGATGGCCCCAATCTTGGGAGCTTGGTGGCGAACAAACCGCTACCGGCCAGGCAAGCCGCCTTATACTTACGGTCGGTGGCGGAGGCCATCCATTTTGCCCATGAGCACGGCATCCTCCACCGGGATCTCAAGCCGTCCAACGTCCTTATCGGATCCGACGACCGGCCACGGGTGGCGGACTTCGGTCTGGCCTGCCAGTTGGGAACAGATTCCAGTCTTACCATGAGCGGCCAAATGCTGGGATCGCCCAATTACATGCCACCTGAGCAAATAGGGGGAAAAGCGGAAAGAGTGGGGCGAGCTGCGGATGTGTATGGGTTGGGAGCGATACTTTATCACCTGCTAACGGGGCGTCCTCCCTTTCAGGCGGAGACCATTCCGGAAACACTTCGTCTGGTGGCGCTCGTAGACCCACTCTCCCCGCGGGCTTTGGTGCCCAGCGTTCCGGAAGATCTGGAGACCATTTGCCTGAAGTGCCTGGAAAAGGAACCCACGAAGAGGTATGAAACAGCCCTGGGTGTAGCCGAAGATTTGGAGCGTTTCTTGCGAGACGAACCCATTCAGGCCCGGCCCGTGGGAGCCTTGGGAAAAGCCTGGCGTTGGTCCCGTCGCAAACCAGCCGTCGCGGCGGCACTACTCGTCTCACTCGGGTCGCTGATCGCGATTACCGTTATTTCCAGCGTGTCATCTGTGCGCACCGACCGTGCACGGGAAGCGGAAAGGCTGGAGGCCTATTACTCGGCCATTGCACTGGCAGATCAGTTCCTGCAGCAGGGGAACACCCAAGGTGCCAAGGACATTCTGTTCGGCTGTCCGGCCGAGTTTCGCCACTGGGAATGGGGCCATCTGATGTATCTGTGCCACCAGGAGGTGATCTCGATTGCCGCACACACAAACGCTGTGCCCTTCAACCCGGAAGGAGCGCTATCCGCCGTCTTTAGTTCAGCCGCCTCCCGCATCTCCGAGATTCACTTCACACCAGATGGCACAGGCATCGTGAGTCGGGGGATCGATGGATCTGTCAAGGTCTGGAATGTGGAGGATGGGCGCATGCGCTTTGGGATCGTTGGAGATCTTGATACCCCAGCCACAATCGCCATCGACTCGACCGGGCGTCGACTTGCGCTGGGCTTCTCGAACGGCTGGACACGCGTCTATGAAATGGCTGACGGCCGGGAGATCGGCAGCATCAGGCACGGCTCGAATACCGTCTCCTGTGTGGGATTCGCCATGGGGGGGCGGCTGGTAACTAAGGCAGAACGGGGATGGGTACGAGTCTGGGACGTCGATACCGGTGAGTGCCTGCGCCAATGGTTGGTTCCTGAAGGAGAGTCTGACCCGAGGTGGTTATCCAAGAAAGGGGACCGAATGGTCATCCAGCAACGGAATGGCGCCACGGTGTGGGACACGGATTCGGGCAGTCAACTCTGGGAACTGAACACTCCCTCCGAAAGTCATGTGGCGTGTTGCTTTGCAGAGAACGCGCGCTCGATGGTGACTTTCGACGCGGAGAACCGAGCGAAACTCAGGCGATTCGATGGAACTTCCGCAGAGCTGGGACTGATTAGAGGCGCAGGCTGGAACATGTACCGCTGGGTGACGTGGAGCAGTGACTGCCGTTTGTTTTGCACCGGAGGCGAATTTGGCTCCGCCCACGTCTGGGACCATGACACTGGAGAATCACTTTTCAGCCTTGAAGGCAGGACCACAGCCGCACGGTTTTCGCCGGATGGAACCCTATTAGCAACCGTGGGGGTGGAGAACTTTGTGCGGATTTGGGAGGTCGCCACGGGCCGTGAGATCCGCAGACTGCGGGGCCACGCGGTCGTCGTAGAGCACCTCTCGTTTAGCCCAGACGGAAGGCTAATCGCGACGGGAGATCAGGATGGAACCATCAAGATCTGGAGTACGCGACGCGGGAGAGAGGTGCTTCCCGCAGATTCATGGGTCCACAGCCCACGATACACCGCCGATGGCAAGCGGGTTGCCTCCAGCGCCCTACCACTCGACGTCACCGTATGGGACGCGGAGAGCGGCTCGGAGGAGCTACGCTTAGGCCCGGGCCCGGGAAACAATAGCTACACGATGGAGTTCAGCCCGGACGGAAGGTATCTTGCGACAGGAGGCAGCCCGGTTTCCCTCGTGCAGTTGTGGGATGCCAAGACCGGGGAAAAGATCCGCACTTTCGCGGGTCACACTAGATATGTACTTTCAGTGGCCTTCAGCCCCAATGGGAAGCAACTGGCCTCTGGAAGCTGGGATGGCACGGTACGACTTTGGGACGTTGAATCCGGGGCAATGCAGCGGATCTTGACCAGTACCACAGGCACAGTGAACCAGGTCTTGTACAGCCCTGATAGCGAAAGAGTCTATGGATGGGTGGCCCACGACCAGATTCTGAGTTGGGACACGCGCTCAGGTAGGCTCCTGTTTGGGATCAAGGTGCCCTACCCAATCTATCCCGGCTTTGCACTCACGCCTGACGGCCTCCGCATCTACGCTTCGGATTTGGTGGAGAAGAAGATGCGCGCCTGGGATGCTCAGACTGGCCAGGCGTTGACTCGTGTACCCCTGCCACCACGTCCAGGTTGCATGATCTCTTTCGCGCCGGACGGTCAGCGCATGGCTATGGTGATTCTCGACTCGAAACTATCCAACGCAGGCCAAACCCTCGGTGTGGTGGTGGATGTACTCCATGGCCGTGAAGTTCTCAGCTTGCATGGACACACCCAGCCGTGGTCAGCGGTTCAATTCGATTCCGCCGGGCGTCGGATCGTGAGCACCTCCGTCGATACCACCACCCGGCAATGGGAGAGCTTCCCTTGGCGGGAGCAAGACTACGCCGGACTCGCCTCAGGAACTGACTTCCGCGGTCGGGTGAGGACCTATGCCGATGACTATTGGCGGAAACGACTCCGGGCCGAGTCGAAGGCCACACTTCTCCCACCCAGGAGGCTTCCGATAAGATGGGACCGGTCTTTCTGGCCGAAACGGGATAACCAGGCCGGGCCTTGCCAGATCGATCTGACGGAGCACTATACGGGCCGCTTGGATACCTGCCCCTATCCACTCTGTAGTCTTGATGCCACGGAGGACCACCTAGGCGAGTTCGCTCCGGGAAGTGTGACCCTAAACCACATCCTTTTCGATGTCCGCGGCCTTGTCACTCTGCGGCTCTTGAACACGCAAGGAAACCCTTGGAGACTACTATGGGAGCAGTACCCAACCAAAGCGGAGGGTATACCAGTCCATCAGCGCCTCCGAAAACTGCATGTGCTCCATGCGGTGGAAGAATGGCTAGGCGCTGAGGATCAAACCAAGGTCGGCAGTTACATCCTTCGCTACGCGGATGGCACCCAGGCAGAATTGCCGATCGTGGTGGGCCGCCACGTTCTTCCGTGGCGGGTCGACTGCAGGGAGGGAGCCACCCCAGAGACTTTGCCTGAAGGAACCGAGGTCTGGACGGGGTCAAACCCCTGCGCCAAGGGCAAAAACCAACGAGTGCGGCTCTTTTTGTCGTCGTATGTGAATCCGCTTCCTAACAAGACAGTTGCCACGGTGGATTTCGTGTCCGCCATGGCTGCAAATGCACCGTTCCTAGTGGCAATGACCGTTGAACCCTGATGTTCGTGACGGGCTGTGGATGGCATCCATAGCCCTCTAGATGCCCAACTCGTAGCTCAAACGAGGTGCAAACGCTCATTTCCCATTCATGTCCAGCAACTTAGAAGATTTCAAAGAATCTGTGTAACAATGCCCCATCTTTGCGGTGGTAAGTAGTTGATGAAACCGAATCAATCCAACTCAAGGCAAATCGTATCGAACCTAGCCCTAGCGGTGCTTCTCCAGATCGGCTCTATGAAGGGAGAAGAATCAGAGCCTTTGACCATTATCCGACAACCGATCGACTTCTCCGTTCACTCAGTGAGCCTCGGCGCAACCATTCGAACCAGGGTAGGCGTGACGGGCGGTGTGGTCCCGTACAGTTACCAATGGCAACACAGTGGCATAGTGATCCCCTCGGCCACCAACAGCACGATCACCCTCACCAACCTGCAGATAAACGATGCCGGACCCTACCGCGCCGTCGTCACCGATGCTGCGGGGGCATCCGTCGAAAGCGACCTGGATGAACTGAATGTCAACCCCGCATTCGTGAAGATCAACGAGGGCCCCCTGGTGAATGACCTCTCAAGCCCTGGTGGATCCACATGGTTCGACTATGACAACGATGGTGACGAGGATCTGTTCCTAGCCAAGTTTCATTACTCTACCCCCGTTTCGAGCTTGATGTACCGAAACGACGGTGGTGGGGTACTGTCCACCTTTACGAGACTCTCCAATCCGCTGACCACTCCGCTGACCTACTCCATTGGCGCACCGGTCGCTGACTTCGACAATGACGGTCTGATTGACCTTCTTCTTGTCCGGCAAGATGTCACAGCAAGAAATATACTTTACCGCAACACCGGCCAAGGACAATGGGCTAGACTGCCGGATAGCACCTTCGACGTCCCGCTGGTAGGCTCCTCGAAGTCCCTCTGGATCGACTACGACCGGGATGGATTTGTGGATCTTTTCAATCAGAACGGTTACTCCGAAGCCTGGAATGATGCTCTCTACCGGAACCGAGGCGATGGTACCTTCCACAAACTGACGCCTGGAGAAGTGGGTCTGGGGAATGACCTCTCCCTCGCGTACGGCTGCGTGGCTACAGACTTCGACAACGATGGCTGGCCGGACATTTTTATGGCCAGCACTGGGGAGGCGAGCGGTCTGTTTCGCAATGACGGGTATGGCAGGTATTCTCGGGCCGATGCAGGGATTGATGTCTCGGGATACCGCCTGCTGGGCGCGCCTGGTTGCCCGGACTTTGACAGCGACGGATGGCCCGACTTCTTCTCGGGTGCAATTCTGACTGATGACTCCATGACCCTGCTCCTCCATCGCAACCTGGGCACAGGACAGTTCGCGGACGTCGCCCAGAGCTCGGGGCTTATCCTACCCTGGAGCGATCCCACTGGGGGACCATGTGCGTGGGGTGACTACGACAACGATGGGTATCTGGATTTCATCATCTATCCGTTCCACAAGACGACAGGACTCGGCGTCCTTTTCCACAACCAAGGAAACGGGACCTTCCAGACTGTGGACGTGGGGAGTCCCCTCGTCGAAGGCGGCAGCATCCACCAGGAAGTGAGTTGGGTTGACTACGATAATGATGGATTCCTGGATTGTTTCCACGGCTGCGGAATTGCGGATGCTTTCGAACGTAACTATCTCTACTGGAATAACGCCCGTGCTACTGGCAACACCAACCACTGGCTGAAGGTAAAAACGGAGGGCCGGGTATCCAATCGCGCGGGGATCGGCGCCAAGGTGCGTGTTCGGGCCAACATCGGCGGTAAGATGGTGAACCAACTGCGCCAGATTTCAGGCAACACAGGCTATGTGACCTCGGATAAGGAAGGCCTGATCGCGCACTTTGGCCTGGGCAATGCAACCCGGGTAGAAACGCTCCGGATCGAATGGCCATCAGGCATCGTCCAGGAATTCATGAACGTTGAGGTAGACAAACTCCACAGGATCGCAGAGCACGAGGCCTATGCTCCGACAAATGCCCTTCCGGCCATTGTGGCCAAAGGTTGGACAACCAACGGTATCGAGGTGAGGATCCAGGAACCTATGTCAGGCACAAAGTACGCGCTGGAAGGGTCGAGTGACCTGAAGAACTGGGCCATGTTATTGTCACGGACCAGCACGGGGGGAACATTCGAATTCGCGGATCCTCGTTCCGCAAAAACGCCTGCAAGGTTCTACCGGGTGATCGTTCCCTAGGCTCTGCAAAGCATCGAGCGAAACCCCAGGCATTGACGGTGGCCGGAGCCCGCGGCAGACTCAAGCCCATGGCTTTTCTGATCACGCGTGGGCGCTGCCTCCGGTTCTGGGTCTCGGGAATCGCCCTCACTGTCTGCACCCTGCTTCACGTCTCCGCCGCCCCTCTGGATGCTGGCCTTGCAGAGGTGGATCTCACCCCGCCGCTGGAGATGAAAGCAGCGTTAGGGGGATACGGCGAAAGGATGAGCCGACCTGCCACCGGGGTACATGATCGAATCTGGGCGAAGGCCATCGTCTTTTGCGAAGGCAGCCAACGCAGAAGCATCGTGACAGCCGATGTCTTGGCCTTTCCACCGGGGTTCCGCGAAGCCCTGGCACAAGCACTCGCAGCGGATGGTTGGAAGGCAGAAGACTTGCTTCTCCTCCCCAGCCACACACACACGAGCTTCGACATGACGGCTCTCAACCCCAAGAACACGTTCCAAATCCCTCAATTGGGCCTCTATCATAAGGAACTGCATGCTTGGGCCCTCGCCAAACTCGTTGAAGTGATCCGCTCCGCCGCCAAGCAGCCCGCCCCCGTGGCAGCCGGTACGGTCACGCGCGCGTTGACTGACTGGAATCGAAATCGACGGGATGGCAAGACTACAGACCGCGACCTGACTGTGGTTCGGATCGACACAGACAAGGGGGCGCCGTTGGCGGTCTTAGTCAATTGGACGGCCCATCCGACGTTTATGGACTCCGACTGCATGGAATTCTCGGGGGACTGGCCCGGCCATTTGCAGCGAACTCTCGGAGCTTTGATTGGCCAAGGAGTGGTCGTGCTCTATTTCAACGGTGCCGAGGGGGACCAATCCCCAACGCCACGCGTCGCCGCAGCCCCTCCATGGGAACAGGCAGAACGCTACGGTCGCGAACTCGCCCTGGAAGCCTGGCACGTGTGGCAGGAGTGCAAGGCCCAGTCGAAACCAGCCTTCGCCTGGCACACGTCCCCGGTGAAACTCCCCACACGGACAGCTCATCCCGACTTCATGAAGACCGGCGGAAAAGAGTATGGCCTAAGCGAATCCAACGTCGGCACGCTGCTCGATCATCTTTGTCCTGCGGAGACCCATACGGTTTCCGTACGCCTGGGGGACCTCATCATCGCCAGTGTACCGGGAGAGATGGCGGCGGAACTGGGGTTGGAAGTCAAAGCCGCCATACGAGGCCAGACCAACGCAAAGTACGTGGCCGTTGGCGGATTGGCCAACGAGTGGGTAAGCTACCTACTGTCCCCTGAGCAATACCGTCGTGGTGGCTATGAGGCTAGCGTGAGTTTCTACGGAGAAAACCTTGGCCCTGAAGTGGTAAGGCAAGTAGCCAACTCAGCTTGTAAACTCAAGTAGGGCAAGTATCCCCGATAAGGATCAGGAGGATAAGCCCAGATCGTTCTGCTAGGAATCACAGGGGCCGGAAATCGAGCGACGACAGTCCGAATTCATGGAGTTGCGGTCGCCGCGATTGCCTCCGCCACCGTCTTGATTCCGATAGGTTGCTTGTCATCAAAGGGGCCGTCAGCGCTGGTTTTGGGCCAGGTGGCCGGGTCGGCGTACTGCCCGTCGTCCTGGTACTCCTTTTGGAGGCGGACGATCTCCGCCTTTAATTCAGCGAACTTGGCGGCGACTTCGGGTCTGGCAGCCTCCCCAGCGGAAAAGAGAAGATTGTGCTGTTCGGTAGGGTCCTTGGTCAGGTCAAAGAGCTCATAGACGTTCTTCTTCCAGTAATAGATGAGCTTGTGCGTGGCCGTGCGGACGCCGAGGTGGGCGGCAGTGTTGTGATGGCCGGGGTCGTGGTAATAGCGATAATAGAGGCTGGTGCGCCAGTTCGCGGGGGTTTCACCCCGCAGCAAGGGAACGAGCGAACGGCCCTGCATCGATTCTGGAATGGGCAAACCGGCCAGGTCGAGAAAAGTGGGCGCGAGGTCGAGGTTGGAAACGAACTGTAAGGGGACACTGCCGGCCTTGATTCCGGGCCCGCGCGCCAAGAGCGGAATGCTCAGCCCTGGCTCATACATGAATCGCTTGTCGTAAAGACCGAGGTCTCCGAGATACCAACCGTTGTCGGAGGAATAGATGACGATGGTGTTCTTGGCGAGGCCGGTTTGGTCCAGGTAATCGAGCACTTTGCCAACGCCATCATCCACCCCCTGCACGCAGGCAAGGTAGTCACGCATATAGCGCTGATATTTCCATCGGACCAACTCCTTGCCCGTAAGGGTTTTTCCATCCACGGTCAGTTCCATTGGCTTGACGCCGAGCCATTCATTGCGCGCGGAGCCCTTCAGATCGGCAGGAGCTTGGAGCTTGAGATCGTTACGCGTGAGATCACGGGCAATGGTCTGTTCGTTCGCCGGTAGCGCAGCAGGGCGGGTGGCGTAATCATCCCAAAGTGTGTCAGGCTCAGGAATAACCTTGTCCTTGAAGATCGCCTTGTTGCGTTCGTCCGGCTCCCACGCGCGGTGGGGGGCTTTCTGATGAAGCATGAGAAAGAAAGGCTTGTCCTGTGGGCGCGTTCTCAAGAACTCGAGGCCGAGGTCGGTGGTGATGTCGGTGCAGTGGCCCTCGATGGTGAGCTTGCGCCCGGGGACAAGAAAGGCGGGATTCTTGTAGGAGCCCTGCCCAGGAAGCACGATCCAACGGTCAAAGCCCGTGGGGTCTGATCCAAGGTGCCACTTGCCAATCATGCCAGTGTGGTAGCCGCCACTCTGCAATCGCTTGGCAACGTTGTCCCGCGCGCCATCGAAGCGGTTGAACACTGGCACACCGTTGAGGTGCGAATACTGCCCGGTGAGCAGGGTGGCACGACTGGGGGTGCAGATGGAATTGATGACAAAGGAGTGCTTGAACCGCACGCCATCCTTGGCCAACCGGTCGATGTTCGGTGTCTGGTTCACCTTGGACCCGTAAGCCGAAATGGCGTGCTGTGCGTGGTCGTCCGAAAAGATGAAAAGAATGTTGGGCCGCGCCTCAGCCGCCGTTGCCGACGATAGCAGTGCGAGCGACGAAAATAGGATCGCCTGGAGGAGGATGTGTTTCATGATGGTCCTTTCTCACTGATTCCGGCCTGGCTGAACGTCTTGCGGAGGTGGGCCAGAGCCTGCTGATAATCCGCCAGCCCGACGTATTCCAGGATGAGAGGGGCGTGCGGCGTGCGCCGGGCGGCAAGGCTTACAAACTTCGGATAGTCAAGGTCCCCCTGCCCCGCCGCCACGCCTCGGTCGGTATGCAGCTTGCGGTCTTTGGCGTGCAAGCAGTCAATCCAAGCACCGAGTTGCCCGAACATCTCGTCGAGATCGTTCACTTCGATGAGATTCGCTGGATCGAGCAGAGCGCGGATGCGCGGCGAGTTCACTTCTTCCAGGAAGAGACGGCACCGCTTGGCGGTGGCGAGAAAGCCGCGATAAAACGGCTCCAGGAGCACCTTCGCATCCAACTCCTCCGCCTGCGCAGCTAGTTCCCGGACGGTAGCAACGGCCTGCGGCCACAGAGCGTCTTGAAAATGCAGCGGGATATGCGGCTCCGGACCCTTGGGATCCTGGTAATGGCCCGCCTCGGTAATGAAGGTGCGCACACCCATGCGGTGTCCGATCTCCATCATCGCCCTGAAGTAAGCGAGGTTGGCTTTACGCTCGGCGGCGTCCGGGTGGATGAGATTCGTATACACGCCGATGCTGTGAATCTCGATGCCGGCCTTGCGATAGGTCTCGGCGATGGTCTGGCAGCGTCCGGGGGTGAGCGGCGAGACGTCGGCTCGTGAGTTGTATGCCCAGAACTTGCTGTCGCTCTGGCTAAGGAAAAGTTGAACGGTGTGAATACCGGCCGCCGAAAGTTCCTTGGCCAGCTCCGCGTTGGAAAGACTCTCAAAGCCTAGCGTGGCCATACCCACGGTGAGTTGCCTACCACCAGGTTCCGGCCCCGTTTGGGCTTCAGAAGCGCACCCAAAGGGCGCCAGGGTCGAACCAACCGTGCATGCCGCCGTGCGAATGATCATCTGTCGGCGACTAAGTGCCATTGCCATGGCGTCTGGGTTCATAGGGTCCATCCCTGCCGGTACTCTCGGCGAAGCATTTGGTTGGCGGCCTTGTCATTGGTAAATTCCATCTTAACACCGTCCCACAGCAGCTTCTTTTGCGAGCGAACCGCTATGTTACCCAGCAAACACACTTCCGTCACCAATCCGGAATGGTCCGTAAAGTTGGACCCCGCCGGCGGACCGCCGCGGATGGCGGCAATCCACTCCTCCATCTGCCCGGGCGAGCGCGGCAACGACTTCGGCGGCCTCTTGTAGGTTTCCATGCGAGACTCGGGAACAAGCCGATCTCCCATCAGTTTGCCTTTGTCACCGATATACAGGGTGTCCCGCATCGGCTCGTCATCCTCCAATTCCGGTGGCCGAGGCGGCTTCAATCCACCATCGTACCAGTTGATGGTGACGGGAGGCATGCTGCCGCGCGCAGGAAACTCGAAGCGCACAATCTCGCCCAGGGGATATGTCTCTGGGCTTGGTTTCGTCGCACTGGCTTCCACGCTGATGGGGTGACCCAAGTTGAGTGCCTTGAAGACCGTGGAGAGCTTGTGCAAGCCAAGGTCACCGAGCAGACCCGTGCCGAAGTCCCGCCAATTGCGCCATGACCAAGGATGATAAGCGGGATGATACGGACGGTAAGGCGCGGGGCCGAGCCAGAGATCCCAATCCAATCCATCGGGCACGGGCGGCGCGTCAGGCGGGCGGCCTTCCCAAGTGGGCCAACTCCAAAAGCGAACCCCATAGGTGACCTGCACCTCGCGCACCGCGCCAATGGCACCGTCAGCGATCATCTCTCGCGTGACCCGGTCCGATTCGGAGGCCTGACCCTGGTTGCCGCACTGCGTAGCGACCTTGGCACGACGCGCGGCTTCCGCAATTTGGCGCGCCTCGGAGACCGACCAAGTGAGCGGTTTCTCGCAATAGACATGTTTGCCCCGCTTTAGCGCAGCCATCGTGATGACAGCGTGGGTATGATCGGGCGTGGCGATCATCACCGCGTCCACGTCTTCCTTCTCGAGCAACTCCCGGTAATCCGCGTAGGCGCGGCAGCCCCGGTACTGCCCTGAGCGTTGCTGTTTGCCGTAGTAATCATCAATCGCGCGCCGGGCCGGTTCGCGACCGCATGTTTGCCCCTCCCTGCCCTCGGACCAGTTCCACGAAAGATACCCACCGCCTTCACGATTCACGTCGCACACCGAGACGATCTGCACCTCAGGGATCGGCTGAAAAGCCGCCATGTTCTGGGTTCCCTGGCCGCCCACACCGATGCCTGCCAGGGTGATCTTCTCGCTGGGCGCAATTCGTCCGGCGCCCCCCAGGACGTGACGAGGCACCACCGTAAAGGCAACCGCGGTAGCGGTAAGCTGGAGAAACCGGCGGCGGGACGAGATCGTCTCGCTTGGGGTCTGTCGCAGAGGATCGGAGCCTCCGAACACTGGCTTGCGGAGTTGGCTCCATCCTGGCTGTTCGGGTTTCGAAGTGGATGTACTCATGGCAAATCCTGGTGTTGGTTTTCTTTGAGGGAAGAGGTGGTCACTCCACGTGGGCTGTTCGGAACGGACCACAGCTTCTTGCGCCGATATTCCGAAGGCCGAAAGCCGATCCATTTCGTGAAAGCATTCGAGAATACGAAAGGATTCTGGTAACCAATCTCGTTCGCGATGGCTTCGACGGTGAATTCCGTAGTGGCCAGCAAGTCGGCCGCGCGACGCATGCGCAGATACGTCACCTGATGCATGGGGCTACGGCCCAGTTGATGACGGCAGAGCCGACGTAGATGTTCGTAGCTGTACCCCGCTTCCCGAGCCAGTGTGGCCAAGGACCAGCCACCCTTGAGATTCGCTGCGACCCGTTCCCAGAGGATCCGGAGTTGGTCGGGTTGATCCATGGGTTGGGCAAAGCGGAGCACATAGGCATGGATCAGATCCGCCCACTCGTGCATGAGGGTGGGTTCGCTGGGACCGTGACACTCATAAATCAGCCCCAAGATGGCTGATTGCAGCGGCAGGGGGTCAAAACGTGCCATCACCGGGGTCGTGATATCCGCAAAGGGACGCTGCTCCCTGGGTCGTTGATAGCAGACCCAACTGAACTCCCAGCGCGTGCGCGGGATGGCCTCGAAAGCATTGAGAGTATGAGCCGGTAATAGACAAGCATAGCCTTCGCGGCAGATCCGCCAGCACCCGTCAATGAGCA
The DNA here is from genome assembly GCA_964411985.1 of uncultured Verrucomicrobiota bacterium. Taxonomy (GTDB): domain Bacteria; phylum Verrucomicrobiota; class Verrucomicrobiia; order Limisphaerales; family J093; genus CAYPNF01. Next base: position 84,627 of record CAYPNF010000002.1, on the reverse strand, counting down.
CGCGACCTTGGCCACCGTGACATGCCAGAAAATAGGTCGTGGTTTGCCTGGTGCGTACAATCCGCATCGGCGCCAGGGTCTTCTCGATGCCGACGTGGATGATCTGGTACTGGCTCAGCGCCTGGCAGACGGGAAAATTCCGGATCCAAGGTCGCGGTTCGACATTCGTGGCCCGCACGCCCCGCGTGTCCGTGTGCACGCCATGGATGGTCACATCAACCAGCTCTGGTGCAGACTCTTTCATCAGTCGAAGTGTTGGCCCTGATGTTAGGCGACAACACCCGACTTTGACCACAACAATGTCAGAACTGGTTTGTTGCTCCCCAGTTTAGAGACCCGCCGCAGGCCCCGCAGGAACGTTGCGATTGGGCGGCTCAGTGCCGAGCAGGTGGCGCACGAAGAAATCCTCCATACGCCGCTGACCATAGGCGCCGCCCATGCCATGGCCACCGCCGGGAACGATGAGGAGATCAAAATCCTTTCCCGCTTTGATGAGGGCATCCACAAACCGCGTCGTAGACTCAGGCGGCACGTTGTCATCCAGCTCCCCCACGACCAGAAATAGCTTTCCCTGCAACCGCCAGGCATTGTCGATGTTGGAGCACGCCGAATAAGGGTTTCCTGGCTCCTTGCGCCAGATCTTATCGGGTGGGAGATACCCCATCCATTGCTCGTTCCAGGAAGCCTTGTCCATCCGATTGTCATGGCAACCGCAGGAAGCGACGGAAACCTTGTAGAAGTCTGGGTGGAACAGCACTGCTGCCGCAGCGTTCTGCCCCCCCGCCGAATTGCCATAGACACCGACGCGCGAAAGATCCATCTCCGGACGCTTTGCCGCCGCCGCTCTCATCCACAGGATGCGGTCGGTAAACCCGCCATCTTTCAGATTCTTCCAGCACACATCGTGAAACGCCTTCGAACGATTCGCCGTGCCCATCCCATCAATCTTCACCACGATAAAGCCAAGCGCAGTCAAAGATTGGTAGCGCGAGCCGCCAAAAGACTTCGGGACAAAGGAATCCTGGGGACCAGCGTAGATGTCCTCTATGACCGGATACGATTTGCTGGAATCCGACTCGGGTGGGCGATAGATGAGTCCCCAGATGTCCGTCCTGCCATCGCGACCCTTCGCCACAAATACCTCGGGTGGCTTCCAGCCCTTTCCCGTAAGCTCCGTGATGTCCGCTTCCTCCAACTTGCAGATGAGTTTGCCGTCGGACGCTCGCCGCAGTTCACTGACCGGTGCTGCGTCCGCACGGCTGTAGGTATCGACGAGGTATTTCCGGTCCGGTGAAAGCTGGATACCGTGACTCCCGTCGCCATCGGTCAACGCCACCAAACCACTACCGTCGAAGTTCACCCGGTAGTGATGAAGGAAGTATGGATCCTGACCGGAATTGCGTCCCCCAGCGCTGAACCAGATTTGCCTTGCGTCCTCGTCAATATGCTCAATGCCACGCACCACCCATTCGCCCTTCGTGATCTGGCGCAGTTTCGCTTCTGCAGCGGTCACCAGGTAGAGATGGCGCCAGCCGTCCTGCTCGGAGACGTAAATGAGGTCATCGGTCTTCTCGAGCCAGTTAACCAGTTCCAGCCGCAGGTTTTCCGTGTGGGCTGTCCAAATGAAAGTGTCGCTCTGCTCATCAATGAGGCAGCGCGTCGCGCCCGAGTGCACCTCCACTTCGATGACCCGCAACCGTTGGTGACCGCGGTCCACCTGTTGATACCGAAACCGGCTGCCGTCGCGGCTCCAACTCAGTCGCGGCGTCAGCCATTCATGCTCAAATCGGTCGACCTTGGGTTTGACCTGCTTCCGGCTTCCAACCTCGAAGAGGTTCGGCTCGAACTTGCTGAACTTGTCTCCCGGCAACGGATAAGGCCGGGATTCGAGTTCCGCGCGCCCACCCGCTTTGGGGGACGAGCGAATCAGATACACCTCCTTGCGCTCACCCGGCTCAACCTTCCAAGCGATCACCGTTGTGGAATCTGGCGACCACTCCAAGCTTCGGTAACCATTGTCTTCCCGACCATCGGTGCTGAGTTGGGTCTCCTGGCCCGCCTCATCCCGGAGGAATAGATTGTGCTCTTTCAGAACTCCAGTCCATTTTCCGTCCGGCGAACGATTGCCGGCCTCGGGACGTGGCCGGGTTCCTCCAAGCGCTCGTTCACGCGATTCTGGGCGCGGACCCGTGGTGGCTGTGCCGATCGGTTCGCCCCCCGTCAGCGTTCCCGTCTTCAGGTCCACATCCCATTTCTGGACTGGTCCCAAGAGTGTCACTTTCGTCCCATCAGGACTGAACTTGAGCTCATCCACCGGCAACTTCGCAGCCTCGGCACCCCCGCCCATCTGCCCCGCCACCGCCCCGTGATCAAAGGCGCGTTCGCGCGTGCCCCGCTCCGCGTCCACAACGATGAACTCGCGCGCGCCGTCCGCCAGATCGTTCCGATACCAGAACTTGGTGTTGTCCGCAAACCAGTGTGGCCTGACTTCCGCTCGGTAGATCCCGCGCAAACCGAACCGTTCGGACCCACGTCCGCGGCGTCCTTGCTGCAGGTTGTCGGAACGGTCATTGACGGCTCGAGGGGAATGACCCGAGCGCCACGGCTGGTAGCGCCAGTCGACCTTGTTTTGGTAGGCCATGGTCTCCTGCACGAGCGCGAACAGGCCCGGATCATACTCGGCGAGTCGCTCGCGGTTATGGACGGCGGACTGGCCATCTTTCGGAGTGCGGTCCGACCCGGCGGCATCAAAATAGGCCAACACGCCGCCGGACCAGTAAGCAAACTTGTCCTGCGCTGCCGGTGTGCCAAGCCACTTTCCTGCCGCCTTAGCCTGTTCGAAGAGCGCAGTGACCGCTTGGTCGAATTCCACGTCCAGCCGTTTCACGCGCAATTCATACTGCTGGCTGCCACGGTAATTAGGGATCGCCGGCCGCAACCCTGCTACTTTGTAGCCTGCATCTGCCAAAACCAGGATCACGGGGTTGCCGGTGGATACGCCTATTGTCGCGTCGCCTAACACCTGTTCCTGCGCCACCACAAGTAGCTTGAAATCAGTGCAATAGGTCAACTGACGGGATGTTCCATTCACGGCCGGTTTCTCCGCTGCATGCTTCCACTCCGGCAAATCCGCAAGCTCTTCGCCTGGTCCCAGCACGACGAGTCTAACACCTTTGTTAATCAGCTCTTTGAGAATGTCATGGCGATAGGCAAACAGCCGTCGGATGGTTTCGTTGGCATGCAGCAGGGCGTCGTCACTCGCGCCTCGGCCGAGGACGGTGAACTCGCGCGCCCAGGTGAACTTGGTGTACCACGGATCAATGTCCTTGAACTTCTCCGTCTTCGGCGGTGCGGAAACCATCGGCAGCTTCTGAAGCCAAGTGTAGCGCCAGTCCTTCTCGGGGGCGAGTTTGAAGACCGCTTGGCACAACTCGAATCCAACAGGATCATGTGCCCTCAGGACGGCGCGGTTCCCCACCGGACCGTGGTTCCAGTTGTTGGCGCGGTTGCAGTCGAAATAGGCTTGGGCAATTTCCGCCCAATACTCGGCGGGATTGCTGCCAGCGTAGGTTTGGTAAAACAACTTCTTCTCGGTCGCGTTCCGGTAGGCGGAGTTGAGGCGCTCCGTCCAGCCAGGATCAATCCGCTCCAGCATGTCGTCAATCGTGTGACAGAACTCATGCACCGCGATGCTTTCATCGTCGTAGCGGTCTATCGGCAGGCTCAGCAGGTTTTCCTCGCCAAAACTTGTCGGATTGCCGCCGGTGCCACGGACGCGCTCGTTCTGGAATTCAGGGTTGGGATGATTCCGGTATTCCGGCATGTCCGTGTAAACCTGCTCCTTGCCAATGATGATCAAATAGACTTGATTCGTCACCATAGCCGCGAGAATGTCGGGGCGCCCGGTCAGCATGCCGGTGACGATCTGGTAAGTCCGCTGCAATGCCAGATCCGCTACTTTCGCGTGCGCCACTATGGGCATACCATGGACGTCAAGATACTTCCGGTAGAACTTTCGGTAAACGCCCAGTTCCTCCCGAACGCGCAAATCTACCGCCTCGTCCGATGTCGATGCCTTCTCGGGGGATGCCTCCGCCGGCCTTCGACGCGAACGCCCTCCTGCTCGCTCCTCACCCGCGATGCGATGGGATACCATCTGAAAGAACGACTCTGGAGGCGATGTAACGGGCGGCGCGTCGATAGTCACCTCCGGCGCCTCCAGCGCGGGCCGGGGCGCGCTCGACTGCGCCAGCAGACCGGAGGTCCCTCCCAACCACCCGACGGCGATGAGGGTGAGCAACACGGCACGCCGCATGACCCAGTCGCGGCCCTCTACTGAGATACTGAACATTTTCATGACACGCTTTCGTATAAGCCTTTGGGGAGCAATCGATCACCCACGCCAGTAGACTCGTGCCGACTCCCCTAGCCCATGCTCCAAATGCACTCCCGCCTATCCGAAATCATCTTCAACCCCCTTTCCAGGATCCAGGCATGGAGGAAATCGGATATCCTGCTGTGCAATCTGCACATGGTCGCCATCACGGCCGGTTGGTTGAGTGTTCCTATGTTATTGCGCGTCCTCATTCTGGCGTTCGTGGTTCCCTGCGTGGGCTACTTGCACGCCCAATCCTCAGCCTCGTCAGCAACCGGCGTCAACATCGCTGTCGCTGCGACCCCTTCCAGTTCCTATGTCTCCGGCGACACGCGCGACTCGGCTCTCAACGATCGCAGTGAACCTCGGAGCTCGCGAGGCGATCGCCACGGCACCTACGGCAACTGGCCTCAGCAGGGAACACAATGGGTCCAATACGATTGGACCCAGCCCATCAGCACCAAGCAGATCGAGGTGTATTGGTGGGACGACCGGCAGGGTGTGCGCCTGCCAAAGGCATCGCGACTCAAGTACTGGGATGGAAAAGAGTTCATCCCTGTGCAGAATGCCAGCGGGTTCGGCGTGGACGCAGACAAGTACAACGTCACCACCTTCGACGAGGTCATAACCTCAAGGCTGAGGCTGGAGATGGACGGATCTGGAACTTTCTCGACCGGCATTCTCGAATGGCGCGTGCTGGATTCCGGCAAGTCGCCGGATTTCCCTCCCCAGGTGGCGGCAGGGGTGGATCGAGTGGTGATCGTGGGAGGCAAAACCTACTTGAGCGGGCAAGTTCGATCGATCAAGTCGGAAAGCTCCTCGTGCAAGTTAGCCTGGAGCAAAGAGACTGGACCCGGCCAGGTGGTGTTCGACCACCCGAACGGGGCCGAAACCACCGCCCGCTTTGACCGTCCGGGCCAATACGTGCTCAAGCTGACCGCAGACGATGGCAAAGCGAGTGCCTCCTCCACGCTCAGGGTGAAAGCCGAATTACCGCCACCCGCCGAGCGGTTGGATGTCGTTTACACGAAGCGCTATAAGATCGACAGCCCCTTGTGGAATTCGCGAGCCAAGTCCCTGATCGTAAACTGGATTCCCCATTGTATTGACTATATCACTCGCACCAACCTCACCCAGGGCCAGGGAGGCATCGACAATTTTGTCGAGACAGGCAAGGCCTTGCGCGGCGAGGCGCACGATCCCCATAAGGGCTACGTCTTCGCCAACGCCTGGGTGCATCAAACCGTGGAGTCCATGTGCATCGCGCTGATGGTCGACCCACAGGGTGACCCGGAGATCAGGAAGGCTCAGGAAAGGATGCAGTCAACGCTGGAGGATTGGATTCCAAAGATCCTGGCCGCGCAAGAACCGGACGGCTATCTGCAAACCGCCTACACCCTGGCCGACCGCAATCGCTGGCCGGAACGGTGGGGCGCACGCAATCGCGCCGATCACGAGGGCTACGTGGCAGGCTACTTCATCGAGTCGGCCATCAATCACTACACGCTCACGGAGGGCAAGGATAAACGCCTCTATGAGGGGGCGAAGCGATTGGCGGATTGCTGGGTCGCGAACCTCGGGCCGGGGAAGAAGGAATGGTATGATGGCCACCAGGAAATGGAGCAGGCTCTCGTGCGCTTCGGCCGCTTTGTCAATGACATGGAGGGCAACGGTCGGGGTGACGAATACGTGAAGCTCGCCAAGTTCCTACTCGATTGCCGGAAGGATGGCGAGGAATACGACCAGAGCCACGTTCCCGTCCAGCAACAATACGAGGCCGTCGGTCACGCGGTGCGCGCCGTCTACAGCTACTCTGGCATGGCCGATGTGGCCGCAGAGACCGCTGATGTGGATTACCAGAGCGCCGTGATGTCACTCTGGGACAATATGGTCAACCGGAAGTACTACGTCACTGGCGGCATCGGGAGTGGGGAGACTTCAGAGGGTTTCGGCCCCGACTATTCGCTGCGCCACAACGCCTACTGCGAATCGTGCTCCAGCTGCGGACTCATCTTTTTCCAATACAAACTCAACCTCGCCTACCACGACGCCAAGTACGCAGATCTCTACGAGGAGACGATGTATAACGCCCTGCTTGGCGCCACAGACCTGGAAGGCAAAACCTTCGCTTACACCAACCCGCTCATCGGGGGACGCCGCACGCCGTGGCATGCCTGTCCGTGTTGTGTCGGCAATATTCCACGCACGCTGCTGATGATACCGACCTGGACCTACGTCAAAGGCAAGGACGCCATCTATGTGAACCTGTTCATCGGCGGTGCCATCAACCTCGAGCGCGTAGCGGGCACGGATGTCGAGATGGTTCAAAAGACGGATTATCCGTGGGACGGCAAGGTCACCCTCACGGTCAATCCAAAGCAGGGAAAAACGTTCACGGTTTATGTTCGCGTGCCAGACCGTCGGACCAGCGGACTTTACTCGAGCACGCCGGAACTGAAAGGTTTGAAATCATTCTCCGTGAATGGCCAACCCGTCAGCCCCAGGATCGAGAAGGGTTACGCGGTCGTGACGCGTGCCTGGAAAATCGGCGACAAGATTGAGTTGGAGCTGCCAATGGAGGTGCAGCGCATCAGGTCCGACGAGAAAGTACTCGCCAACCGAGGACTGACTGCTCTGCGTTACGGTCCGCTGGTCTATAACGTGGAGCGCGCGGACCAACCGGATATCAATGGCGTAATCAGCCCCAAACCACTCACCACAACGTGGCGCGGCGATTTGCTGCAGGGGGTTCGGGTCATCAACGGCACTTGGGCGGACGGCTCGCCACTGCTGGCCATACCCCACTACGCCCGCAACAATCGTCTCGCGCCCGAGGCCCAGAGGCGGAACGCTGAAACCAGCGGTGGCGACAGTGCAGTCAACTACGCGCCCGGTAGCACCACAGCACCAGCGACGAACGCCACTCCGACCAATCCTGGCGGCATCCGTCAAGGACAAGGTCGTGGCCGTTTCGGCGACTCCGGTTCCCAGGTCTGGATCAAGGAGGCTGCTCCCGAGGTCCGACCATCTCCGTGACGTTTCTGGCTTCCGCCATCCAACTCGACATAACTCACGTGCAAGACATACCAATGCAAACCCTCTTGTTCCGTCCTACCTCCCTGCTCGCGTGCTTGCTCTGTCTCCTGACCAGCCCTCAGCCCACAGCCGCTCAAAATGACGGGGGCGACCAGTTTCTGGATGGCATCGGGGAAACCGCCCTCGTGGCTCGCTACCTCTTTAACGGCAACACGGCCGACCGCTCGCGCAACGGCTATCAGGCCGCCCTCCGCGGCTCCGGCGCCACCTACGTGGAGGACCCCCAGTTCGGCACGGTGCTCTCCCTCCCAGGAGCGAGTGGCACCTTTGTCCAGATTCCAGGGGAGTCCCTGGAGCACGTGGACGCCATTACAGTCACGGGCTGGGTGTTCCTGCGTTCCGCCACACCGTGGCAGCGGTTCTTCGCTTTCGGGCCTAACACGACGACTAATTTCTTCTGCGCCCCCATCAGCGAAGAGGATGCCGAAGGATACCGCGCCCGTATCACGAAGAGCGGTTGGACCGAGGAGCAAGGCCCCATCGCACCGCGAGTGTCAACGAATCGGTGGGTGCATCTGGCCGTGGCTCTGGATGCGGCGCGACACACCTTGAGCCTCTATCTCGACGGCGCGCGCGTGGGCCAATCCACCAATCTGACCCTGAATCTGGAGCCGTTGCTCGACCGTGACGATGCCCGGCGCAACCAGCTTTATCTCGGCAAGTCGCACTACGACACGGATCCCTATCTCAACGCCAAGCTCCATGACGTGCGCCTCTACAGCATCGCTCTCACGGACCAGCAGGTCGCAACCATCTTCAGGAACGCATTGTCAGGAGGAAGGACCACCACTCCCAGCGAACCGGTCCCAGCCCAAACCGAGCCCGCCGAGACGGGCTTAACAGCCTGGACAACCTTGGACCTGCTTCGGGTGCCAGACATTTCGGTCGAAACCGTCGTGGGTACCTTGCCCCGTCTGCCGCGCACCGTCGCCGGAGAGTATCGCGACGGCGCCAAGGGGCCCGAGGTCCGGATCCTCTGGCCGTCACCCGTGAGCAATGAGTCCGTCCTCCAACCAGGCACCCTCACGGTCACCGGTCGTGTCGCCGGAACGAAGCTGGAGACCAAGGCTTCCGTCACCGTCAAGGCCGAGTCGGCGGAAACACCCACTCCCGTCCGCTACCTTGAGTCGTTTCCGCTGGACCGGGTCACCTTGAATCCCGACGAACAGCAGCGCTCGACTCCGTTCATCCAGCACCGCGACAAGTTCATTCAAGGCCTCGCCAAATCGGACCCTGATCGCTTCCTCTACATGTTCCGCGACGCCTTCGGACAGAAGCAACCGGAAAACGCCCAGGCCTTGGACGGATGGGACTCCCAAACGACCCGCCTGCGCGGGCATGCGAGCGGCCATTACCTCTCCGCCATCGCCCAGGCCTATGCCAGCACCGGTTACGAGCCGGCGCTCCAAACCAATTTCCTGCACAAGATGAACTATCTCATCGATACACTCTACCATTTGGCACAACTGTCGGGCCGGCCAGTCCAGGAGGGCGGCCCGTGCAACGCGGATCCGACCACCGTGCCGCCAGGACCCGGCAAGACAAACTACACTTCCGACCTGAGCAAGGAAGGCATCCGCACGGACTACTGGAACTGGGGCAAAGGATTCATCAGTGCCTATCCCCCGGACCAGTTCATCATGCTCGAAAAGGGCGCAACCTACGGCGGCGACAATCACCAGATCTGGGCCCCCTACTACACCCTGCACAAGATCCTGGCCGGCTTGCTCGACTGCTATGAGGTGGGCGGAAACCGGAAGGCGCTCGAGATCGCCCAGGGCATGGGGCTCTGGGCTCAGCAGCGCCTTCAAGCCCTGCCAACCACCACCCGCATCAGCATGTGGAACCGCTACATCGCCGGTGAGTATGGTGGCATGAATGAGGTCATGGCCCGCCTGGCACGCATCACCGGGGATAAACGCTTCCTGGACTGCGCCCGGCTGTTTGACAACATCCACTTCTTCTTCGGCGACGCGAACCACTCCCACGGCCTGGCCCGAAACGTGGACACGCTGCGCGGCAAGCACGCCAACCAACACATCCCACAAATCACCGGCGCGCTCGAGACCTTCCGGAACACACACGAGCGCCCCTACTACCAGATTGCTGACAACTTCTGGCACATCTGCACCGAGTGTTACATGTACAGCATCGGCGGCGTGGCCGGCGCCCGGAATCCGAACAACGCGGAGTGTTTCACGGCTCAACCGGACTCTCTCTTTGCGAATGGTTTCGCCCGAGGCGGACAAAACGAAACTTGCGCCACTTACAACATGTTGAAGTTGAGCCGACAGCTTTTCATGTTCGACCCGGAAGCCCGGTACATGGACTACTACGAGCAGGCCCTCTACAACGACATCCTTTCCTCCGTCGCCGCCAACAACTCGGGTAACACCTACCACATTCCGCTCAACCCAGGGTCCAGGAAGCAATTCGGCAACGGTAACATGGACGGCTTCACCTGCTGCAACGGCACCGCCCTGGAGAGCGGCACCAAGCTGCAGGATTCCATCTACTTCCACGATACCAATCACCAGGCGCTTTACGTGAACCTGTTCGTACCCTCCACACTTGCTTGGAAGGAACGCAAGGTGGTCCTGACTCAGCGCACCAGCTACCCCTACGAAGATACGACCCGGCTCGTCATCGCGGGCACCGGCAGGTTCGACCTCAAGGTCCGTGTGCCCCGGTGGGCAACGCGCGGATTCCACGTGAAGATCAATGGCGAGCCCAAAGCGATGCAGGCCCACCCCGGCAGCTACTTGACCCTACAACAGGACTGGAAGGACAAAGACACCATCGAACTCCAGGTCCCGTTCCCATTCCACCTGAGCCGCGTGATGGATCAGCCTAACATCGCCAGTCTCTTCTACGGGCCGGTGCTCCTCGCGGCGGAGGAATCTGAACCCCGCTCCGACTGGCGCCCTGTGGTTCTGGACGCCGCAGACTTTGGGAAATCCATCACGGGAGATCCGAAAACGTTGCGCTTCGAGATAGGTGGCGTTGGCTTCCGCCCGTTCTACGAAATGTACGGCCGCTACTCCGTTTACCTGGATGTGAGGTTGAAGTAGAGCAACCTAACAACACCCTTGATTGAGGACTAGACAAAGGGTCTCCGAATACCAGCGGAACCTCAGCGCTTGGCTGACTTGGGGATGAGGCCACCGGGGGGGGCGGGAACGGGGACTGCCTTTACGATCACCACACAGGGCTAAGGGACTGGACGGGGTTCGATACACGGCAACTCGCTACGGAGGGTATCGGTTGGCGGGACTCGTGCCGGCAATCCCTGGGCATAATTATCAGGCGGCGGCCCAGGGGGTGCGGAGGTTCCATCAAGGACTTTGCGCCGATCCGTGCAAGGAACGTTTGGTCAACCGCAGATCCTATCTGTCGAAAAGATTGATTTGACCCCATTGCCTTTTCTCGTTCTAGGGGAACGTGACCGTCCTGCCACCCTGCAATCGTTGCTGCTCAGGGAAACAATTCACCGGCTGAGCTACGATTCGGGACCGCCGCCAGGGTGGACGGAGGATGAGGATCGATCCATTCGGCGGCGCGACATCTCTACTGAGAACGTACCCGGTAAAACCGCGCAGGGATGGTCTGCCACTCTGGATCGCTGAAGGAGGAAGAGCCGCCGATGAGGGTGTTGGTGGACACAGGAGACCATATGGGATCGACCAGTGTCGCACTGGCTTCCACGACGACAGAGTTGTTCTTCGCCCAGGAGGTGGTGAAACCGAAACCGTTGGTTTGGATGCCTATGCTCCCACTCAGTATCACCGGATTCGGACGCAGCCAGGGTACCGTGGGACGACCGCCAAAGGGCTTGCCCCAGCCTGTAGTCCCCGGCAGGTAGTAGACGACCACCTTGGTGGAATATGCAAATACTTCCTCTCCATCGTAAGGGGCGTTACCATGGAAATACACACTGGTCAGGCTGGTGCAGCTGTAGAACGCCTCCCGCCAGATGCTGGTGACGCCGTTACCTATCGTGATGCTGGTCAGGCCGGGGCAATCCATGAACGCCCCCCACCCAATGCTCGTGACGCTGTTGGGAATCGTGATGCTGGTCAGGCCCTTGCAGCTCAAGAACGCCCTCTCCCCCATGCTGGTGACGCCGTTACCTATCGTGATGTTGGTCAGGCCGGTGCAGCCCTGGAACGCCCTCTCCCCGATGCTGGTGACGCTGTCGGGAATTGTGACGCTGTTCAGGTTGGTGCAGCCCCAGAAAGCCGAGTACCCGATGCTGGTGAGGCTGTTGGGAATCGTGATGCTGGTCAGGTTGGTGCAGCCAAAGAACAGTCGCTCTCCGAGGTGAGTGACGGGCAGACCCTCAACGGTTGGTTGGATCGTGACCAAACCGTCGCACAAGCCTCTTTGCAGGAGCATGGCACCGCTGCCTATTCTGGCGTATGGGAGGCTGTCGCAACGCCAAAACACCCCACTTCCGAGGATGACACTCGCATTACCGATGATCACGTTGGTCAGGCCGTAGCATGCCCCGAACGCCGAGTCCCCGATGCTGGTAACGCTGTTGGGGATCGTGACGCTGGTCAGGTTGGTGCAGGCAGAGAACGCCCAGACTCCAATGCTGGTGACGCCGTTGGGAATGGTGTAGCTTCCGGTTTTGCCCCGAGGATATTGGAGAAGCCTGGTCTGGCGTTTGTCGAACAAACCCCCGTCCACACTGCTATAGACGGGGTTATTGGTATCCACCGTGATCGCAATCAGGCTGGGGCAGCCAGAGAAGGCTTGGTCCCCGATTCTTGTGACGCTGCTGCCGATCGTCACGCTGGTCAGGCTGCTGCACGAGGTGAACGCATACCCTCCGATGCCGGTGACCCTGTTGGGAATCGTCACGTTGGTCAGGCTGGTGCACCAGGAAAACGCCCAGTCGGCAATGCTGGTGACGCTGGCGGGGATCGTGATGTCGGTCAGGTTGGTGCAGGCAGAGAACGCCCAGACTCCAATGCTGGTGACGCCGTTGGGAATGGTGTAGCTTCCGGTTTTGCCCCCAGGATATTGGACAAGCGTGGTCTGGCTCTTGTTGAACAAAGCCCCATCCAAACTGCTAAAAGCAGGGTTGTTGGCATCCACTGTGATCGCTCCCAGGCTGAAATTACCAACAAACGCCGCCCCCCCGATGCTCGTGATGCTGCTGGGGATCGTGACGCTGGTCAGGCCGGTGCACCAAGAGAATGCTTTTTGTCCGATGCCGGTGACCTGCAGGCCGTCGATGGTGTCAGGGATCATCACCGCGCCGCCGGGGCCGTTGTATCCCGTGATGGTGATGGTGCCGCCACTGATCGTGTAGTAGTAGTCCGCTGCCTGGGCTGATGCCGAAAGGCAGAGGAACAACAGGCTGAGGATTCCCAGATTCTTAATGCGCATGATCGGTGCTTTCACAAGAGGTATGCGGGTTCCGTTCCGGGTTGTTGCAGGAAAGCACTCAAGACGCAGTTCCATCCCTCCTTCAGGCGATGGCACCTGAACCAGTGTAGCGACCGATTTCTACCCCAGTCTCGTTCGTCCCATACTTAAAATCCCCGTACATCAGCTGAGCCCTGCCCGGAGCGGATCCAACCAAGCCCAGCAGCACCAAACCCCACATCAGTGATCGTCTCATCGCATTCCCTTCCTGCGCTCTCCGACCACCCTTTGCTGGTCCCGCTACCCCTCCAAGCAGATTCTTCAGGTTACACATAAACACCTCGGAGCGGTTACTGCCCTCTCAATCGGTAAATCGACGCAGGCTTGGTGGGGGCGACCGCGTACTGGTTGTTGGTAACGCCCGCCACCACCGTCCAGGCGGGATCGCTGAGGGTTAGCTTCTGCTCCAGTACCATGTTGGTGGCGTTGGTGGACCAGGAGAGTTGGAGGCTGTTGGTGCCTTGGGGGCTTATTGCCAGCACTGTACCCGCCCGCACTCCGGCCACTACGTCTTGGTCGGGGACTGGGTTGACGGAGGATTCCAGAATACTGACATGTCGCACAGCGGTGGGCTCCTTCCAGAGGTGCACCCTCAGCCAACCCAGGTGCCAGCCATCTTCTCTTTGAATCCGAAGACCGAACAGTACGTTTGTGGATTTGGGCGTCGAAAGATGCTGGAGATATCCAGGCTCAAGGGTAATTTCGTCCAACAAGGGATTCCCATAGGTGAGAATTCGCTTTGTCCACCCAAACCCGATTCCTTTAAGCCGCGCAACGTTGGTGGGGTGGATCCACTCCCAAGTGCTATCCGGAGCGGGCTTGGCCGGAATGGTCTGGCCTTGAGTGAGCCGAGCCTCGGGCGGGACATAAGCACAGCCCTCCCAGGTCTCCTTACTGAGATACATCTGGACATGCGGCTCAGCAAACAAAGCCTGGGTTTCGTCGCGCCAACCGCAGATCAAGTGAGGGATTTGCTCTCCGCGATTCCCGCCAGCATTCCGATTGATCAAGCGGAAGTCCTGCTTGCCGTCCAAATCCAAATCAACAGTGTTGGTGGAATGTCCAGTCGTTCTACAGTTGCTCCAAAGGGTATCGGAGCTGCAGCTGTAATAATCTGGACAACCGACTTCTTGGCCTTGCAGCGCGCAGAAACAATCAGCAAACCAAAAACCAAGGAGAACGCTGATGGCGGTGGCGATGGAGCGCATTGGATTCCCCAGACACCCCGTCCTCCGCCTTTGGCAGATTGCGGGAATGAGGTCGACCTCTTCGGGTGCATGCTCCAGATTTGTCCAGTTGCGCATACAAGTGTCAGAGCCTTTACTGCCCTCTCAGCCGAAAGAACGCCGATGAACTCCATGGCGTAATCGTCACCTCATTGTTGGTGACGCCTTGAACCGCCATCCAGTTGGTGGCTGTCCAACTCCGCTTGGCTTCCAGGGCCAGGTTGGTTGCGTTGGTTGGCCAGGAAACGCGAATGCTGGTAGCGCCGTTGGTGGTGCTTGTTGTGATCTGCAACGGGGGGCCTACGTGGACACCTGCTACAATGTCGGCGTTGGGCTCGGGACTGACGGCGTATTCGACCATCTGCACACAGTCAAAATGAGTGGGCGCAGGAAACAAAGTCCACCTGAGGGTCAGCCACCCTGTATGCCACCCATCCGACCGCTGGATCCGAATGCTAAACGTCGCGTTCCAGAGAGGCCGAGCTTCTGACAGGCGCAGATAGCCGATCTCCCACGATGGACTAGGAAGGTGTACGTCGTTCCACCAGATGCTCCGCAAGGTCACCCCATAACCGACGCCTTTGAGAGCAGGGATGTCGTAGGGACTGATCCATTTCCATGCGCTACCCTTGGGAGGGGTAGCTGGGATTTGTGTCCCATAGGCTATCACCGCCTCAGGAAGAGCGGTCTGGCCGTAGACATCGTTTGTAAGTGGCCTCATGTACACCTGAACATGGCGCTCTGCAAAGAAGGCTATGGTCTCACTGTCGTACGAATAGCCGTACCTGAAGTCCTCGATGTTAACCGATTCGCCGCATCTTCCGATGATGTACCGGAAGTCTCTCTTCCCGTCCCCATCCAGATCGGCGTCTCTTTCCCACTCAACGTAAAAAGATAAGCCAGGGGATGTGGGAATGGTGAGATCCCAGTAGTTCGGCACAGCCACTTCCTGGGCGTAGAGAGCAGCGCAGGGGCCAAGCGTCAAAGCCCCAAGGCAGAAGACCAGCATCGAGAGGACGTGTCTCACGGTTTCAATTCCCTTAGATCTGAGTGCTACCCTGCCAGCATGGGCGGTGCCGGTCAATCCCTGCGGGTCGGACAGTAGACCAGTGAAGCACCGCAATAAGGGCGACTGAAGGCCTGTGGCCTTTGCCGCTCACACCCTTTGGCGCGGCAGGCGATTCCGATCCTTGCCTGCCGCTCTGGGAGGCGTCAATGCGCCCGGTTGGGCATCCCTAAGCCGTGTCCATGCAGTTGAACAGGAGGCAGCAGAGAGAGCAGAGCCGTCAGACGGAGTCAGAATCGCTCCTCGCGGTCCGTTCAAGCGTTCACTGGACGGTGAAAGTGATACGTCCATCTCGATCGTGAGACCGCTCAAGCCCGATCTCTGCTGTCTCCGCTGACTCCTGTTCTTCATTGGATTGTTACGGCTAAGGACGGTCCAGCGTCGCCAGGCGGAGGAGGCGACAAGCGACAGGGCGGGAGTGAGTTTACCAAGGAGGACGGCCAGCGGCCGACAAAGCCGATCAGGAGGCCCTCGCCGCCGCAAAGCGCAGCCTCGCCGCCCTGACCGTGCAGACCGCCATCGCCTCCGGCCAGATCGCAGGCACCCCAGAGAACCGCGCGGAATGGCATAGCCGTTTTGAGCGCGATCCTCAGGATGCAGCCGCAACGCAAGCGAGCCTCCAGCCCCCCGACCCGCAAAGCCTCTTGGACACTCACGGGATCGCCTGCTCGCGCAGCGCAAAAATGGGCCTCGTCGTGGTTACCGGCGGGCAGTCATTTGTTCGGACTTGATCGCAAGCGCATTTGGCCTATAATCGCCTTATCTCAAGAGGCTTATGCTGAAAAAGAGGAAAGCTCATTATACGAACCGCTGGTTCGTTGAATCAAATGTTCGCCTGAAGTATGAAGCCTATCCCCGATGACACCACACAGGTCGTTCGGCACGGCGTTGAGAAAGCATGTCGGGAGTTCAGCGAGCGCATCGCGCCATTTGGTTTCGCTCGCACCAAAAAGATGTTTTGGACTAGGAAAAACCCCTACACGGTGGATTTTGTCCATCTGCATCGTTCCGGCAGCACATACGGCAAGCCGATAAACTACTCGGTCGATTTTCGGGTGCATTTCAGTATTCGGGTCCTCAATGACATGTTCGAGGCTCCAGCCCTTAATGGCCCTTTCAGTGATCCAACCCGGTTGCGGGCTTGTCTGTATCATCTCCGATTTAATGCTCAGACAGGTAGCACCTATGACAGATGCGTCGAGGACCTTGCCCGCTTCGTCATTGAGCAGGGTGAGCCTTGGTTTGTCCGTTTCCGGAATCCAGACGCGCTCCTGAGCTTTCAGGACTCTCCGCTACGTCAGGCTGAGAAGGACCGACTCATCGCCGCGGTGGGCGGCAACTCGGATGCAGATGCAGTAACTCAATCCCTGAAACTCCTCGGCATCAAAACACCATGAACAAGAACAAGGCGAACCAGGCAGTGGAGCGAATGGCGGCGGGCGGACGCCTTCTGCCGAATCGAGCGCCTTGGGCCGCCGCCATCGCTCACTTTGGTCGTTAGCCCTGCATGCACTCCTCGTTCAACAGGCGCACCGCAACGAAGGTCAAGGACGGACGCGTTCAGCGTAAGAATCGCCACCGGCCGACTGTACACGATGGATATGTCCTGGACCGAGAGTCACCAGGTCGGGGATTCCGTCATGTGGTCAGCAAGCGCGACGTGCAGGCCTTCATTGGCATCCTTCCGGAGTGGGATCGCTTTTCCGAGCGTTTGGAGCGCATCGTGTTGGCGGCGCCCAGCGATGGTTGTGATGGTCTCTACGAGTTCTTCCATCGAGAGGAGACTGGGGCGATCTATCTCCATGCTTGGAGAGAGGATCTCTGGACGGATCTGACCGAGGCGTATTTCGGGTGTCACCAAGACATCTTTGACAGGCTCGGCGTCTCGTATGATCGGCAGAAAGATTGCATCACGTGCCGTTTTACCGAGGCACAGGCGCGGGCGTTTATGCTACTGCACATCTTTATGCATGAGCTTGGTCATCACTATGACCGCATTCACCAGAAGCATCTGGGTGCGAGCAAGGGTGAAGACTACGCAGAGAGGTTTGCGACCAGCCGGTTTGGGCATTTGTTTCCTGCGTATGTGCGAGTGTTTGGACACCCATCAGGGAGGAGCTAACCAGGTCACTGCACCGAAATGCCGCCAAGCGATGCAGTTTCGATGCGCCGGATTCTTCGGACGCTGCATTCGCTGGCAGCGCCCGTTCCCATCAGCGGTCGGTGAGTAACGGCGTAGGCTTCGCCGGCGCACTTTTTGCCATGGCACTCACACGCTTCAGAACAGAGGGGCGATTGTGGTTTTGGATTTCGCTGGCGCTTCTCGTCGTTCCGTGGTTCTTGCCGATTTGGAACGGGATGATGCCAGCCGCCATTTGGCTTATTCTCGTCCAGTATCCGAATCATTTGTTCGAGTCACTGTTTGCCGTTTGCATGTTTAGTGTTTGTTTTGGACTTCCCGCCATCACGATTGGCTGGGTTCTCCATTGCCTAGTGGTGATGGCCAGACGCGGCATAAGACGGGGAGGAGAACATCCAGCCCAACCACCCGAACGCAGCGAACTCCGCGATGACACCTGAACCTTAAACCAAAGACCAACGGCGCGGCGCCTCTGAGCAGGAGCGTTGAACGGCCGCCGCCAAGCAAGCATCAACCCACCCGGGTTGCCCGGACGGGTTGATGGTGGGGAGGTGGGACGGTCATGCCGCCTTGAAGGGAGGGGTGACACCACCAGGGAGGCCAGAGGGCAAGAAACAGGGGCTGAGCAGGTGCAAACAGTTGCAACATATCTTCCCCCTCGAGACTATTTGTCACCATTAGACACCATTGCCGAAGGCACAAGACAAGCCTTTGTAAGTGCTTGATTCGTGGGTATATACTTGGTGTTGAAAGTGGTGGGTCGGCTGGGATTCGAACCCAGGACCAACGGCTTAAAAGGCCGTTGGCCTCGACCCATCCGGAGGTAGAAACCCCTGCAAATAAGGGCTTTTGGAGAAATCCAATGCCCAAAATGCCCAAAATTATGGGCATTGCATCGGCATATGAGCAGGCGACTGAATCGACGCGCAGGGACCGCTGTCCTGCCCCTAACCAGGGGTGAATATTCCGTTTCCACCAAGTTCCCAGACGGGATCGCTCCTCATTTCCGCACCCTGAAAAGTTCGCGCGACGACCATCCAACAAGACGAATCTCCGTCCCCACCTCGTTCGTCTGGAGGGTATTACACCATTGTCGGAAAGAGAATGCCATTGCCCGAAAAGTTGGCCGGATCTTTTCACGTAGATTCACTTCCTTGCACGTAGATACCGGACCGAAATGGTTCACGCTTCGAAGTAGCTCCTCAAGCAAGTTGAGCCTGCCTCCCAACCACACATTTGCGTCGGTTAGTCCCATAACCTCACGGCGCATTTACCACTCTGAGTCAGTTGTGAGACCACCCCTGTAAAACCGCTATGAAAACAAACTTCGTCGAACCTTGCCCAAATTCTTGCCCGGTTTCTGGTGCTCCTGCACCGGAAGGTCCACCTCCCAAGCCAGTCAAAGCCCATCGAGGCAGCAGCTCTGGGAACCCTTACACCATCGAGGCCTTACCTGGGGGGCGGCGCTGGAGGGTCTTTGGATATCGTCCTGGCGGCGAGCGTGTCCGCAAGCGCAAGTTCAAGAATTGGCAGGAGGCATGTGACTATCGTGACCAACTAGTCCAGGAAGACCTACAGCTTGAGGGGCGCATGGCACTTCGGCAAACCGAGCTAGGCGTGGAGGTCCTGCGCGACGCCGAAATTGCCTACCGCGATATGCTGCATTTACCTGCCCCGGACTGGGACCAGGAAGGGCCTTGGACTTTTCGCCAACTTG
This sequence comes from uncultured Verrucomicrobiota bacterium, assembly GCA_964411985.1. Lineage (GTDB taxonomy): Bacteria > Verrucomicrobiota > Verrucomicrobiia > Limisphaerales > J093 > CAYPNF01. The sequence goes on along the minus strand of CAYPNF010000002.1, from coordinate 65,571 downwards.
TCGCATATGTGAAAGAGCATTACAAGCCAGTGCGCAACCCCAAGCGTTTCAGCGAGGCCCTTCCGGACTACCAGAAGTACAAGGAAGCTTGCGACCGGTGCCCCACGACCCTTAGCAGGCACAAGAGCATGCTGCACCGCCTGCTCCGGGCGCATCCAGGAATCCAAGTGCACGAGGTGACGGCCACCATGCTGCTGCCTCTGGTCAAGCGGGGTCGCCATTATCGCACCTGGGTTTCGAATTTGAAGCTCTACTCCGCGTTTTTCGAATGGGCTCTGAACCCCGAACGAGGTTATTGCGGTCACAATCCAACCTTAGGAGTTAACCTGCCTGAAAAGTCCGATCCGTCCCCGGTCCCCCAGATCATGGACGTCAAGCGTGCGAAACGGTTGCTCCAGCTAGCCCAAGATTATGAAGGCGGGTGTCTGTTTTTATACGTCGTTTTGGGAACCGTGCTGGCGCTGCGGCCTGCGGAAATGGCACGCATGGAAGCCGTCCGTCAGACCTTCGGCGGGGATGCCTTGGAGATTCTGCACGAGCAGCCCATTCAGTTCGGCGCAGTGGGCGATCCCGGTCATCTCTACGTAATGGGAAAGTGTCGAACACGCCGCACCGTCCCGATCCCTCCAGAGTGGGCCAACCTGATCCGGCCCTACGTAGAAGCGGGCTTCCCGTTTGTGCCGCGTTATTTTGTAAGGCGCTGGCGGAAGTTGCGCAAGTTGGTGGGCTTCTACATAGGGAAGGACATCGCTAGCGGCTCGACCTGCAAAAGTGAGAGTACCGAACGAAAAGTGAAATATCAGCCTGATCTCATGCGGCACACGGGAATCAGCTACAAACTGGCGTACACTGGGAACGAGAGTGAGACCGCGTTGACCTCGGGCAATTCGCCTGACGTCATTCATGGGAACTATAAAGAGCGATCCACTCAAGCTGACGCCAGGTTGTTTTTTGAGTTGGAGAAATACTTGCGCCATCCGACCCGCGAGGAACTGGTGGCAAGCGGAATCCCTGCAAAGGCTAGTCGACCCGACCTCCAAAGCCTAGGAGTCGTTTCAACCCACCACACGACCTACTTTTTGACCAAAGAGGGTTTTGCGTCAGCCTTGGCCATTCGACAGGGCATATTGGGTTACGATCCGCTCTTGATCTGGCAGGATGCCCGCCCTAAGGTTGAGGTAGTTTCGAGTATTCCCACCAAAGGGGGCAGACCACCGACGCTCCACTGGCCTCCCAACGAAGAACTTCGCCAACTCAAAGACCAGTTCACCGGCGATGAAATCGCCGCTCGCCTCCATTGCTCGAAATCTTCCCTCTACCGCCGCCTTCGCAAGGAGAACATCTAGCCTGGTTTAGCGGGCCTGAAACACGCGCAGGCCCTGCCAGGGGCATTCCTCGCCAGCTAGCCTTCACCGATCGAGGGCGAGCCGGCGCGATGTGTTTGTGTACTGTGCGACTCGGGGATAAGGCCCGAGGCAATCCTATCGAGAGAAGAGTCCACTGCCTTGTTGAGGCAACGTCCAAGGGGGATTCAAGAGTAACGACTGTCCTGAGGCTCTTGCGCCCTAGCTTGAAACTGGGATAGCAAAACAACGAGCCGAAAGGGGACCAGCAATGGCCTCGGGTCCCTGGCCTCTTTCGGTTCTTTTGGGAGAAGACGATGCGAGAAACGACGCATCACAAACAGGAACAGCAAGAGCCGATCTGACCCTCGGAAATGCCAACTTAGCTTCCGCATGTTTTGGTCTAGACGATGGGGTCCACTTCACACCCCAGAGGGACGGGGTGAATCAAACTCACATCGGCCAACGAAGACGATGAAGGGAACTAAGCAATCCCAGGGGATCTGGAGTGCATGATAGAGGGCTCCCACGTGGCGGCGATATTGCCTGTGCTATCGACAAGTTCATGAGAGGAAGGCGGAAATCTGCTGACACTTCAATGATAGAAAAGTTTCAACATGCAAGAGAATGAACGAGTAGAGAAGAAGAGGAAGAGCACCTCCCCCCTAGGGGGGCCGCAGCGAAAAAGTGCGCCGGGATGTCCAGGCCGCTAGAACCCAGGCCCGCCTCCCTGGGAGCCCATGTTTTCTAGCTCCGAATCCAAGCACCGAGTGCAAGGCGTAGGTTTTTTCGGGAGGAGCGATCGCGGGGCTGTTTAGATTCGCTACTCAATTGTAACACTCCTGTCGCCTAGCCGACACAGCTAGGGGGGATCTTCGTGCCGTGCAGGACGATCAAGAATGCAGCATGACCGTCAGTTCTTCCGGACACTGAGCTAGGCGCCATCACCTAACTATGCAGGATACGGCATGCCAAGCAGTAGTAGGACCGGGGGTCGTGAGTAGACCGCCCTTTGGGGATGCACTGGTCCGGTGGCTGCGACAACCCTATTGTCTACTGGGAACCCTCGTTCTCGCATACATTGGGGTTTACCTCTGCCGCAAGAACATCTCGGTCGCGGTACCCTTGATTCAGCAGGAGTGGGGAATCTCCAAGAGCCAAGTCGGCTGGATTGCCAGCATCAGCACCATTGCCTACGCCCTTGGCAAGATCGTGCTCGGCCCCCTGGTAGACCGTGTTGGTGGGCGACTGTCCCTCTTAGCCTCCATGGGCTTGGTGGCGGCCTTTGGCTTGGCTGGCGCTTTAGCCCCCGGGTTGATATCACTCGTTGTCCTGTATAGCGCCAACCGATTCGCGGGATCGGCGAGTTGGGGTGCCATGGTCAAGCTCGTCCCAGGATGGTTCGCCCCTCGCAAGCTTCCTTTCGCTTTAGGGTGGTTATCCTCGAGTTACGTGTTTGGTGGGGCGCTCGCAATGGCTTTCGCCGGATTGGTTGCCAGCCTAACCCATGACAACTGGCGGCTGATACTGGGGATTCCGTCCGTGGTGCTCCTCACTCTCTTGGTGCTCCCCCTCGCCGTGCTGCCCAGGAATGCCACCCGGCGAGATGAGGAACCATCGCCAGATCCTCAGTCACTTCCTACCGGAATACGGTCCGCTGAGGTCCCCTCCCCGATCAAAGACATTGTGCGGAATCGAGGTTTTCAGGTGCTCATGGGTCTCAGTTTTGCGCTCACTTTCATCCGGGAAACATTCAATTTCTGGACAGTAGACTATTTTCGAACCTCGGGAGGACCTGAGGTTTCGAGCAGTGTGGCAGCCATGTTGTCGACCCCCTTTGATGTCTGCGGAACGGTCGGCATTCTCCTGCTCGGATGGGGATTTGGCAGGATCCCCCCTCGGAGGCGACCTGCATTGCTTGGTAGCATCCTGGGTGCCTTGGGCCTCCTCCTTTTCAGCTTGCCGTTCCTCGCCCGTGGCGGCGTCTTCCTTGCAAGCGCCACGATCGGTCTCATCGGCCTGCTGGTTTACGGACCTTACAGCCTTTTAGCAGGGGTACTGGCCCTGGAGGTGCAAGGACGCGGATCCGCTGCGACAGTAGCCGGGTTCGTCGACGGGTTTGGATATCTCGCCGGGGTACTGTCAGGAGTCCTATTCGGCCGGGTACTGATGATCGGCGGGTATTCGGCTGGATTCGGGCTCATGGGCTGCTTCGCGCTCTTGGGAGCGGCCCTGTGCGTATTTCTACCCAAACCTAGTCCCAACAGCGAGGTCGGCCTGCGGTAGGCTCCCACTCACCTTTAAAATCTATGCTATTTGATTTGATCGTCTTAGACATGGCCGGCACGACGGTGCGGGATAACGACGCGGTAAACTACTGTCTCCAGCAGGCGCTCATGGGCTACGGCTACCGAGCCAATCGCGAGCAGATCAACAGGGTCATGGGAATGCCCAAGCCCCTGGCCATTCGTACCCTCTTGGGTCAGCTTGGTGGCAATTCCCAGGACGAAGTCCAGGTCTCCCGCATCCATGACGATTTCCTGCAAGCGATGGTGCTCCACTATCGCCAACATCCAGATGTCGGCGAGATCCCAGGGGCCGCGGAAGTATTGCTTTCGTTGAGGCGGATGGGTCTGAAGACCGCTCTGGATACGGGCTTCAGTCGCCCGATAGCGCAAACCATCCTCGAACGACTCCGTTGGTTGAATTCGGGGCTGTTGGATGCCACGGTCACCAGTGACGAGGTGGCTCAGGGACGACCCTATCCCGACCTCATTCTACGTGCCATGTCGCTCACCGGAGTTACTGATGCGGCTCGCGTCATCAAAGTGGGAGACACCCCTTCCGACCTGCTCCAAGGCAAAGCGGCTGGATGCGGTCTGGTCGTGGGAGTCACTTACGGAAGTCACACTGCCGCAGAGCTGGAGGTGCACCCGCACACCCACCTCATCGATGATATACGCCAGCTTCCCGCCCTCGTGCGCGACGCCCAAGGCCAATAGCACCAACCCGCTTTCGTTCATGCCTATGTCCTGTTTCAAGATTCCTTCCTCCTCCCAAGACTCCCTACTGTTCACTCCGGGACCGCTCACAACCAGCCTCAGCGTCAAGGCAGCCATGCTGCATGACGCTGGCTCCTGGCACACGGAGTTCCGTGAACTGGTCTCACGGCTGCGGGCGCAAGTGCTCGGAGTCGCAGGCCTCTCTTCGGCCTCGGGCTACGAGGCCGTCCTGCTCCAAGGCAGCGGTACCTACGGTGTGGAAGCGATGCTCTCCTCCTTGGTGCCAGCCAGTGGCAAGCTCCTGATTCTGGTCAATGGCGCCTACGGAGAGCGCATGGTCCAAATGGCCTCCTACCAGCGACTCGAGCATGTTGTGTTGCGTTGGCCAGAAAACACGCCCTCCCAGCCGACGGAGGTAGAGACGGCCTTCCGCAAAGACCCAGGCATCACGCACGTGGCCTTAGTGCATTGTGAAACCACCACGGGGATTCTGAATCCGGCGGAAGAACTCGGCAAGCTCTGCGCCCGCTACGGAAAAACCTTCTTCGTCGATGCGATGAGCAGTTTCGGCGCACTCCCGCTCGATTTCACAGAAGCCAACATCGCGGCGCTGGTGTCATCCCCCAATAAATGCCTGGAGGGAGTGCCAGGGTTTTGCTTCGTCATCGTGAAGAGAGATCTTTTGCTTGCGTCAGAAAAGGTGGCTCGAAGCCTAAGCCTGGACCTGTACGCCCAATACCGGGAGTTTGACCGAAGCGGGCAATTCCGGTACACACCTCCCACCCACGCGATTCTGGCATTCGAACAGGCGCTCCGTGAGCTGGACGAGGAGGGCGGCCCATCCAAGCGCCTGGGTCGATACCAGCGCAACCATGAGACCCTGGTGGGAGGAATGGGACGGTTGGGATTCCGCCCCTTTCTACCCGAAGAGGTCCAAAGCTGCGTTATCACGGCGTTTCATTACCCGGACGATCCTCGTTTCAGTTTCCCTGAGTTCTACCGGAGGCTCTGCGAACGAGGCATAATCATCTACCCAGGCAAACTGACCAGCGCCAATACGTTCCGCATCGGATCGATCGGACGGCTCTTCCCTTCCGATCTGCAACGTCTCATCGACTCGATCCACCGGGCACTTGTGGAAATGGGCTGTACCGTACCTGTCCGCTAACCCTTCTGGGAGGCTCGCCGTGCCTGGTCACTTTCCTAATGCTCTGGACGGTTTCTGTTCCGAAGGGGATCACAACCTCTCGCCGCATCCCGAATCGTGGAAGAAGGATCACCTCTCGGAGTCTACGCAAGCCCTGCTGAAAGAGGACGAACGCCATTTCCTCCATCAGTCTCTCTCCACCCCTTGCCTGAACGGCTTGAAGAGCTGCCGGGGGGCTTGGATGGAGGATTTGGACGGGCGCTGGTATTTGGACTTTCATGGTAACAATCTTCACCAAGTGGGCTACGGACATCCGCATGTGGTACAGGCGATCCAAAAGCAACTCGAAGACCTTCCTTTTTGTCCGCGGCGCTACACCAATCATACGGCTGTGGCCTTGGCTCGGAAGCTGGCCGAAGCGGCTCCCGGCGACCTAAACCGGGTGCTCTTCGCTCCGGGCGGAGCGGAGGCGATTAGCATGGCCATCAAACTGGCCCGGGTTGCCACCGGCCGTTTCAAGACCATTTCGATGTGGGATTCGTTCCATGGCGCCACGCTGGACTGCATCTCTCTGGGTGGCGAACAAGTGTTCCGCAAAGGCATCGGCCCGCTGCTGCCGGGCTGCGAGCATACTCCACCGCCAGAACCTCGGTTTTGTCCGTTTCGTTGTGGGGCAACCTGTAACTTGGCGTGTGCCGATTACGTGGAGTACATCCTGGAACGTGAAGGGGATGTCGCCGCAGTGGTGGCGGAAACCGTCCGCTGTACTCCTTTCATTCCGCCCCCTGACTATTGGAAGCGCATTCGTGCGGCTTGCGACCGGCATGGGGCGCTACTCATCCTGGACGAAATCCCGACCGGGCTGGGCCGGACCGGCAGAATGTTCGCTTTCGAGCACTTCGGTATCATTCCGGACATGGTGGTGCTGGGAAAGGGACTCGGAGGGGGCATTTTTCCGCTCGCCGCACTGATCGCCCGCGAAAGTCTCAACGTGGCCACCGAGCATGCTTTAGGCCACTTCACACATGAGAAGAACCCCGTCGCCTGCGCTGCGGGGTTAGCCACGTTGGAGGTGCTCGAACGGGAGGATTTGATCGGTAATGCCAGTCGGCTGGGAGCTTATGCTTTGGACCGTCTCACCGCCATGGCGGGCCGGCGGCGCCTCATTCGCAAGGTCAAAGGTCTTGGGCTTCTTCTGGGCGTCGAGTTAGTTTCCGGCACGGCGGGCAACGGCAGAGCCACCATGGAGGCGGAGAAGGTGATGTACTCAGCGCTGAAGCTAGGACTCAGCTTCAAAGTCACCATGGGGGATATTCTCACCCTGACACCTTCGCTAGTCATTACACAGCCCGAACTCGATCATGCCCTCGCGATTCTTGAACAAGCCATCGCGGAGGTCGACCCCGTGGAGGTCGAGGATTTTCAGGAGGCCCTTGATCGGTGAGTTCTTCCCTATCGGGGTAGCATTCGCGTGTTCCGGTGGCATCAGAGGGCCGATCCGTACACGGCTTGGAGGAGCCAGGGTCTGAGGCTGTTCAGGATAGCGCCGGCACCACCGGAAGGACCGGTTCGTTTGCTGCCAATGGGGCCTCAAGATGCCTTTCAACGACCTTGACCACCGCGGGAAGGCCATTGGCCTTCTGACGGTCAATACGAGTTCGGTATTCCGCCAGGCGCTTCAAGAACCGGTCGACCTCAACCCTCCCGGCTTTGCCAGATTCGCACCAATCGCCAACCCCCATCTGCCTCACAAAGTGCGCGTTGATGTACTGCTCATGGTTGCGCTCCTCGGGAACAACGAGGGCAGGCTTGCCAAGGTAGAGGGCCTCCCCCAAGAGCTGATTCCCGGCGGTACTCACTAGAGCAGTGCAAGTGGCCAGATCCATGATGAATTCCTTGGCGTCGATCCTTCGAAAGGTCAGCGAGCCCATCGGCGGCCGCGGTCCCAGACCGAACACATGCACAGGCCGGGGCTGGTCCGCCAGTGCGTGGAGCAGTTTTTCGGGGGCGAACTTCCTAAAATAGGCGGTTAGGTGTCCGAAGTCCTTGCTCTCCTCGGCCAAAACCTCGGGTCGCATCAATGCGCCCACTTGGGTCACGTTCCGTACGGATCTCTTCAACGGGGGTGAGTAAAAAGAGGAGACCACCGTCTCAGCCTGCCCTGAAGCATACAAGCCGACGAACCAACCCATGATCCATGCGCGCAGACGAAGGCTGAGTGGGAGGCCCGATAAGTCGAAGGTCCGTAGAAAGTGCTGATGGTTAATGCTCAGGAAAGGGATAGAACAGAGCCGGGCGGCTCTAGGCAGGGCCGGCTCGAAGTCCGAAATGACCAAGGAAGGTCTCTCCAAGTCAATCAAGTCCCTCAGATGCCTAACTGTTGAGGGCAGTTCCTTGAGATAATGAATACCTTCGCGCAGGGTCGCCCAGCTGTCCAGCCGACGGCTGCGGTCGTATTGAAACCTCAGGGCCGGCAACCGACGAACCTGTACTGCAGTCCCAGCGTAGATCGGTGCCAAGAACTGGAATGCGTCCCCAGGGGCAAAGAGAACCATACGGTGGCGAGCTCTGAGTCCTTCGGTCAACGCCCGAGCGCGACTGGCATGTCCTCTACCCTCTCCCGACATGCTCATGAAAATCGTTGCCATAGTTCTTTGAGATGGAGGCTGCCGGACCCAACCGATCCGGCAGCCTCTCGACCGAGTGTGCGACCTTATCCCGAGCTAGCCCAGCCAAGGTAGCCGGATCAACCACGGACGACAGAGTGACATAGCTGGGTCACACCTGTATGCCGAATTGGTGACAATTGGGGAACACCGTAACTTCTGAAGACCGTGGATCCCCACCCTGCCCCTGCAGGTCAGCCGGCTGTATGATCAGGCCGTCGATTCCAGGATGGCGGTAACACAAGCCCCGCCGGTTTCACGGCCTGGGATTGGGAAGGTCGCATTTCCTGAGCAGAGCCCCATGCCGCACGGACTGTCCACTCACGGTCAACTCGGAGAGGCCAAGCATGGCCAGACAGCAGTCTACGATGACCACCCCTACCAGGATGAGATCCGCCTTGTTTCTTGGCATTCCCTCGAGCCTCTTGCGCTCGTGGAGCGAGAGCGACCAGAGCCTCGTGCGCAGTTCCTTGATCTTCTCATGGTGAATCCTAGGGAGCATCTTCTGCCCGGTCTCGAGCGCTGCCAACTTTCCCAAAGCGCGAATACTGCCCCCTGCCCCAACGAGGTGGACACTCTCGCCTCCCAATTCGGAAAGGGCTTTTGAGATAGCCGGACCCATCCCCTTGGCCAGATAAGCTTCCACCTCACGGTGGCAACGCTCCAGCTCCAATGGCTTTGGCTGATCCGAAACGCCGAGGCTCTCGAAAAACCGGAGGGTGCCCATGGCATGGCTTGAAACATGAAGCAGCTGTGGCCCTTTCCCGAGAACGACTTGAGTGCTCCCCCCACCCAGGTCGACCAGCAAAATGGGTCCCGGATCCCCCGACGATTCGGCAAGAACGGCGTGATACATCAACTCCCCTTCCGCCTCCCCCGAAAGGATCTCCACCGTCAGCCCGGTGGCAGAAGCGACGGCTGTGGTTAGTTCGTCACGATTCGAGGCATCGCGCGCCGCGCTGGTCGCGATGATTTGTACGGTGCGAGGTTGAAGGCCAAGGGCGTCAGCCAGGAGCATGCCCACCACATCCACCGTTCGGTCAATTGCGTCCGTCCTAAGGCTGCCGGTGCTGGGAAGGCCTTCCCCAAACCGTGTTGGTACCTTCGTGTTAAGGAGTTGGCGGTATAAGCCGCCTTCCAACTCGGCAATCAGCAATTTGACCGAGTTGGTACCAATTTCGATCACACTGTGACATGACATAACAAGTTCCTCTCTGCCCGAAATGCCTGAGGCGTTTTCTCCGAGGCCCGCGGCGCGGTAGAACGATACGGCGGGACTCTACCTCGGGTTTGGGAACAGGGAATAGGCTTTCCATGTTACGTTTTGGTGACACAGGTTACAAATAGGTGACAACCCTTGCCGCTTCTCCGCCGAGGGCTATATTATATCAGAATGAGAGCGCTAACCGTACAGCCGTTATTTGCTGAGCGCTTCTACGAGCTACTAAACCAAGGGGCCGTTGAGGCACATAGCGTCCTCTTAGATCTGCGGAACGTTCTCCATCCACATGCCGGTCTCCAGCAGACACCTGGCGCACAAGGCCGGTGCGGCCAGGAGATCGTGGATGAAGCCTGCGATCGACTTGTCCGCACTCCTGTGGCGGGATTGGACCGCGAAGACATCGCTGACTTGTCCATTTCTCTCCTGAAACTTAGCCGCTCTGCAAAGCGGCTCGAAAGTAGGCTTGCAGTCACGCCTCTCCTTCCCGCAACGATTGGGCTGGGTCCCCAGTCCGAGTCCCTTGAAAAAGCGTCCGCCCTCCTTGTGGAGATGGTTGAACAGCTTCGACGCGGGCTCCATCTCGGCACTTTCCACCGGCTTCATGCGCAACTTCTTTCGCAACTCGAGGAGGCAGAGGAGCGGATGGAAGCCTCCCGCTCAAAGCTGATTTCCTCTAAGTGCACTCCACTCCAAGTCATCATGATCGACCACCTTCACCATTGCATGGACCAGATCATCGATTTCTGTAACGAGGCCGCCTCGATCACGAACAGGATCTGTTTGGCGAACAATTAGCCGTGGAAGCGGAGTGACCTTGGGCTTTCACGGTCCTACTCTCCCACCCTAATTCACACCACCGACCCAGCCAGGAGCAATTCGGGGAACACCTGGGCGGCACTCTTGGCCAGCACCTACAATGGCGGTGAGGTTCTCACCGTGGAGAAGGCGGAATCCATCTTGCCAAAAGTGAAGGCCCTCTTCGACCGGGTCGGCTTCATGGGTCGAGCAGCGGTTCGCTTTTCGACAAGTTTCTCAAGCAAGGCGCGGGCGCATACGCAATCATCGTGACCTACGAGAAGCAGTTGCTTGAATTCTCCGCTCAGCACCGCGAACTCGTGGAACCTGGGCGCAAGAAGCCGCGAGTCCTCTACCCGCGTCCAACCGTTTGGGCAAGCCACCCACTCATCGCGGCCGGCTTCAGGAAAAGGGTGACAGTTGGATATGCGCCCGCATCCCTTGAGTGAAAGCCGGTTTCACCCGTAGCGGCCTTCGATGTACTCCGCCGTCTTGGGGTGTTTGGGGGCTAGGAATAGATCTTCGGTACGGCTGTGTTCGATCAACTCCCCCAGAAGCATGAATATGCACTCGTCACTAGCCCTCCTGGCCTGCGCCATGTTATGCGTCACGATCACCATCGTGTAGCGACCTTTAAGGCCGAACATCAGTTCCTCAATCGCGCGGGTGCCCTCGACGTCCAGGGCTGAGCAGGGTTCATCCATGAGGATGACCTGCGGCTTGAGCGGCAGGAGGCGTGCGATGCACAGCTTCTGCTGTTGCTCGAGCTGAAGGGTCGTGGCCTTCGTTTCCAGCCGATCCTTGAGGTCGTGCCAGAGTCCTACCTCGGTCAAGGATTTCTCCACCGCTTCATCCAGAACGGTTCGCTTCAGCTCTGCCCGGTCGCCATGAATGCGAAGGCCAAATACCACGTTCTCATAGACCGAGAGCGGGAGCGGGTTGGGCCGCTGAAAAACCATACCGACAGACCGTCGTAGTTCGACGAGGGAAACGTCGGGGTCATAGATGTTCTTGCCGAGGATGCGAATCTCCCCCGTGGTAGTTACGTAACCGTACCGCTCGTTCACGCGGTTGAAGCACCGCAAAAGGGTGGTTTTGCCGCAACCGGAGGGACCAATGAGCGAGGTGATGATCCCGTCCTTGATGCTCGCGTTGACATTCATCAACGCCTGGAATTTCCCATACCAGAGGCTCAGGCCGCGCGTCGTAATGCTATGCAAAGCAGGATCGCTCATCCGAAAATGCCATTCACGTAGTCGTAGGTTTTTCGATTAGCGGGGCGATCCGAAAAGATGACCTCGGTGCGGTCAATTTCTACGATATCACCATTCCAGAGAAACATGGTGCGGTTCGCCAGTCGTCGCGCCTGCTGTGTCAGGTTGGTCACCAGAATAATGGTCATGTGCTGCCTCAGTTCCTTAAGCACGTCCTCAATCCGCATGGTGGTCACGGGATCGATCGCGATAGAGAACTCATCCAAGCACAAGATCTCGGGTTGATGCGAGAGAGCGCGAGCAATCGTCAACCGCTGCTGCTGCCCCCCGGAGAGCTTCGTACCCAGACTCTCAAGCCGGTCCTTCACCTCATCCCAAAGGGCGGCTTGACGGAGGCACTGTTCGACGAGGGGGTCCAACTCGCTGCGGCGAGTCACTCCCGCACACCGCGGCGCGAAGGCCACGTTATCATAGATGGAGAGGGGCAGCCCCACCGGCAGCGGAGCTACCATCCCTATTTTCCGCCGCAGGGCGAACACGTCTTTGACCTGCCGCACATCCTCTCCGTCCACCCGCACTGTGCCCTGCATGCGGGCGCCGGGCGTAAAATCGATGGTCCGGTTCAGACACCGCAGTAGTGAGGTCTTGCCCGATTGGGCCGGACCGATGACGCCCAGAATCTCGTTCCGTTCTATCTCGAAGGAAATGCCGTGAATCACCTCCCGGAGCCCGTAGGAGACCCGGAGGTCGCACACTTCGATCTGCCTGGAGCCACTCATCTGGGGTTCACCATTTCTTCCGGTTCCTTAAATAGACGCGTAACGCGATCGCGGTGGCGTTCACCAGCAGGACGGAACCAAGCAGCACGACTGCCGTGGCAAACTGGACGGATTCCTTCACATCCGGCACCTGGGTCGAGAGGGTGTAGAGGTGCATGGAAAGAGCCATACACTGCTCGTGAAGTGCGTAAGGGAACAGGTCGCCCTTCTGGACGGCCTTAAAGAAGACGGCACCAGTAAACATGATCGGCGCAGTCTCCCCCGCAGCCCGGCTGACCTGAAGGATGACACCGGTGAGTATGCCGCTGATGGCGTTGGGCAACACCACCGATTTGATGGTCTGCCACCGGGTCGCACCTACGTTCCAGCAGGCCTCGCGGAAACTCCGTGGCACGCTTGCCAGTGCCTCGCGCGTACTCGCGATGATAACGGGCAAGGTCATGATAGCCAGCGTCAGCGAGGCCGAAAGGATGGAGTACCCCAGCTTTGCCGCGTAGACGAAAGCGCCCAAACCGAACAACGCATGCACAATGCTCGGCACACCCGCCAGATTGATGACCGCCAGGTTGATAAGCCGGTTAAACCAGTTGTCCTTGGCGTACTCGTTCAGGTAGACCGCCGCGAGGATTCCGATGGGAGCAGAGACTGCCAGCGAAAGGAAAACCAGGTAGATAGTGCCCACGAATGCCGGCCAAATGCCCCCTTCCCTCATTCCCCGGGAAGGGACCTCCAGCAGAAAACCGAGGCTCAATGACGGCCAGGCTCGTTCGAAAAGATAGCCCACAATCAGCACGAGCGGAATAATCATTGCCGCTGCCATGCCGCAGAATATCCACTTTGCCACCGCCTCCTGGCGTAGCTTTCGCCGAACCAGCGGGGTCTCCCTGAATAGGGTGTTTGGATCGGCACTCATTTCCTGCGAATCCCTCTCACAATGAAATCTGCCGCCAGGTTTACCGCAAAGGTGATTGTGAACAGCAGCACTCCCGTCAGGAAGAGCACCCGGTAGTGTGCCGAACCTTCCGGAGCCTCCCCCAGTTCAGCCGCAATATTCGCAGTCAGGGTGCGAACCGAGTCGAGCAGGCTGTGCGGGATGTGGACCGCGTGCCCCGTTGCCATCAGCACCGCCATGGTCTCACCAACCGCCCTCCCCACACCCAGCAGCACAGCGGCAAGCAACCCGGTTTTCGCGGCCGGAAGAAGGATGCGCCATACGAGCTGCCACCGCGTTGCCCCCATCGCCACGCCGGCTTCACGATAGGAATCCGGCACGGCTTTCAAGGCGTCTTCACCGATCGACACAATGATTGGCACACTCATCAGCGCCAGGATGATTCCGCCATTGAGAATGTTCACGCCCACCGGCGCTCCCGTGTATTTCACGATCAGCCGACTCATCACCGTCAACCCAACAAACCCCCAGACCACACTCGGGATGGCCGCGAGCAGTTCGATCACAATCTTCAAGGTTTCTCGGACTTTAGGCCCACAGAACTCGGAAATGTAGATTGCCGCGCCCAGGCCAAATGGCACCGCGATAGCCATCGCCAGCACGGTGACGCTGAAGGTGCCGGCAGTCATCGCCAGCACCCCGTAACGCTTGTTGCTTTCCGAGGTCGGGTACCACTGCTCGCTGAACAAGAACTGGCTGACACTGAAATCCTTGTTACTCAAGACCGGAAATGCCTCTTTAAAGACAAAGAAGAAGATCCCAAGAACGAAGAGGATCGCGCTGATGCCGCAGAGGTAGATGATCGCCTCCAATCCTTTCTCCCCCAACACCGACCATCGCGGACGGCGGGACTTGCGAACCACAAGGCTCGGTCCAACCGATGGTGCTATGGGAGGGACATTCATTTCAGGAAATTCTTCTTCAGCAGGACTCTCTGACCATCACGTTGCAGGCTCATCGCCCCCAGCGCAATCGAATGGGCTCCCGGGGAAGAAATCCTGCCGTTGCGCGGCCAGAGAGGGCCATCCTCAAGGCTTGACGCGCGCCGCGGAGGGAATCGGCACGTAGCCGGTGGCCTCAACAACCTTCTGTCCGGCATCCGTCAGGGTCCAGTCGATGTACTGCTTCACCACTCCCTCGGGAACACCCAAGGTGTACACGAGCAGGGATCTGGAAATCGGATAGGCCTTGCTGAGGGTGTTCTCCACGCTGGGAGCCACCGCTGGTTGCCCTGCCTTCTGCGCTACCTTGAGCATCTTCACTCCCGGGCGCGCGTAGCCCATACCGCTGTACCCGATCGCGGAAGGCGTGGAGCCGACCAGTTCCACAACTTCTTTGGATCCGTTCATATCGCGGGAACCAAGCCTGAAATCCTTCTTGTTCATGACATGCTCCCGGAAGAATTCGTACGTGCCGGAACTTGACTGCCGACTCACTCGAACAATGTCCTCATTCGAGACATTGGGAATCTTCACTCCAAGATCGGACCATTTGGCAACCTTCCCACCTTCGGCAAAAATCTCATAAAGCTGTTCGAAGGTGATTTCGTTGAGAGGGTTGTCCTTGTGCACATAGACTGCCAGGGCGTCGTATCCAACCACAAATTCCTTCGGCTCTTTGCCCGTGTTCTTCTTCGCCTGATCGATTTCCTCAGACTTCATGTTACGACTGCAGGTGGCAATATCGATCGTGCCCTTGACCAAGGCTGCGATGCCCTGACCGGAGCCGCCACCGGAGACTTCGACTTCAACCCCAGGCGCGATCTTCTTGTATTCCTCGGCCCATGACTGGGCAAGGTTGACCATCGTGTCCGAGCCTTTGACCTGTATGGAGGCTTTCTTGGAGTCAGTGGTGCTCGTACTGCCTCCTTTTCCACAACCGCTCTCAAGGAGGCAGAGGCTTAGCGCGGCGACCACGAAGGTGATCTTCTTGCAGAATCCTGGACTGTGCATGGAGGAGTTCATCATTTCTTGTCCTGACTTGGGGTGCCTACAATGGCTCCTACTAATTCTTTGACGTGGGTTTCAACGTACTGGAAAGCCGACTCGAAAATTGCCTGCACCGCCTCGGGCGTGCCAGCGACCTCAGCAGGGTCCTTGACAGGCCAGGTCAGGCAGATGGTCTTGGTGGGAGGAGCAGGGAACGCTGCCTGGGCTTCCTGGGTAAATGCAATCATCACCTGATAATGTTCTACATGGGGAACTTGCTCAGGGGATTTGGCGGTTTGGCGGGAAATGTCGATTCCCTTGGTTCGCATAAACTCTACTGCGCGCGGATCCACGGACCTGGGTGCAACCCCCGCGCTGCTGAACACAAAACGGGGCACGCCAAGGGCGTTAGCGATACCCTCCGCCATTTGACTCAGACATGCGTTACCTCCATCCACAAACAGGATCCGGAACGCCTCGGCCCCCGGGTGCCGGATGAACTCGCCCGTGCACATGTAGAGCACTTCTTCGCACAGATTCTTCGCCTGGTCGGTGACGCGTTCGAAACGTCGGGCGATCGTCATCAAGGGAGTCATCGCCTCGGTTGGCAGCTGGCTCCCCCGGTGGAGGTCGGCCAAATCTCTATTAATGCCGTCCCGGAGTGCATCGGCACGCTCTTCGATCGCCATGGTTCGCAAGGCTAGGTCGGCGTCATGATTCAGAAAGGATTGAACGGCATCATGGAGCATGTGGACTGACAAATTGCCAAGTTCAATGAACCGGCCATATGGCACCTTTGACTCCAGTGTACCCACTTTCAGGACCTGCCGAGCGATGCTCTCTGCGTAGTCGCCTATGCGCTCTAGTTCCTTGTTGATCTTGATGGTGGTGAACACAAATCGCAGATGGCTAGCTACAGGTTGCTGTCGAACCAGGAACTCCAGACAAAGCCGATCCACCTCGGTTTCCAACTCATCCAGGTAACGGTCCCGCAAGATGACCATGTAGGCCAGCTGCCGATCCCGCTCGACCAAAGCCTGCAGACTGCTCTTCAGCGCCCGCTCGCTCAGATCCGCCATCTCCGTCACCTTGGACCGTATCAGGCCGATGCCCCGCTGCAGGGACTCCTCAAGATGTGTTTGCGTGCTCAATTAAGAGGAACTTACTAGGCCATCCAAGCGCATTTGGCGAACTCTTTTTGTGGAGAGTGAATTCTCGGATCACTCCTATCCCCCTCTAACTGCTTGATTACCATGACACAAACCCGTCCTCCTCTCAGCCGTCACCCTTTACCCATGCCGATCCCAACATACCATCGCGGCACTACCGTCCCGGTGGGCGAACCAGATTCTCTCCGCAAACCTGGGAATACACTCGACCGAGAGGTTTCAGAGCACGGGGCAGGCCCTTATCTGCGAAGTCCACCGCCAGCAGTCCAAACTTCTTCGTATAGCCAAACTGCCATTCGAAGTTATCGAGCAACGACCAGTAGAAGAAACCTCTCACATCGACCCCACTCGCCATCGCACCGTGCAGGGCGGAAAGGTTTTCACGCAGATCGTTCTCCCTGAACTGCTCGTCCAGCGAGGCCGACCCATGCTCGGTGATATAGACGGGCATCCGAAATCGCCGGTGCAGATACCCCAAAATCTTGGGAAAGCCCGCCGGATACCGCTCCACCATGTCATCGCATATGCAGCCAAAGTCTTGGAGCCGCCTAACTGGCGTGCCATTTGCGGGAATCATGGCATCGAAATGATGGAACCGCACCCGCCCATAGTAGTTGAGTCCAAGGTAGGACGAAGCCCCTCGGCGCGCCCCGCCAAGGAAAGCGTTCAGTACGAACTTGTTGAATGTATAGTGGCAGGCGAACGCCATCATCCGGTCCCAAGGCGACCATCGATGGTATGCATGGAAGAAGGTCCAGTTTTTCGCAATACCCACCTGCGGTGGTTCACCCGCAGATTCCTGGCTCTGAATGATCTGGCTCGCTTTCGCATGGGCACGAGTCATGTGTCCAATCACCTTGCGAAACTGGTCGAACTTCCATCGACGCTGAGGGGGGAATCCCCCCAGCAGGTAGGCTGCACACGCATAGGTATCCGGCTCATTAAACGTATTCCACAAGCGCACGCGTCCCTTCAGCGCTGCAGCCAACTTGCTGACGTAATCCACAAATGCCGAAATCGTCGCGGCATTGGTCCAACCGCCCATGTCATTGATCCATGGAGGATTGGAGAAGTGATGAAGTACCACCATCGGCGTAATGCCCGCCGCACTTAACCGGTCGAGCACATCACGGTAGTGCTCCAGTTCAGCTTGGTTCAGCGGCCCAGAGGGCTCGGACTGCAAACGTGCCCATTCGATGCCGAATCGATACGCGTTCACCCCCAGCCTGGACATCCATTCGATATCCTCGGGATACCGATGGTAATGGTCACAAGCGATATGGCAGGTACCTCCATCCTGCGCAACGAAATGGGACCACTCGTTGTCGAGATGCCCCTCCACCTGCGTGGGAGAGGTTGCCGTCCCCCAGAGGAATCCCGTGGGGAATCTCAGAACTTTGTCTTTGGGCATTTTGGAGTCACGGTCTCACCGTCTGTTTCATTGGGCAAAGTGCTTCCTCAGGGGCAGCTCCGCACTCCAACTTCCGGACTCTCCTCCCAAGAGATGGTATGACGTTCCAAGGGAAGATCAAAGAGGGGAAGTTGGGTGCCGCAGATCTTCATGACCGATCCGAAGCACCTCGGAGCGAGGGGGTGTAAGCTCATGCCAGGAGTCGCTGCGGCCATCGGACGACCGGCGATTACCTGGATGGCCCCTGCCAGCAGTATGAGTCTTCGTCCCTCCCCCGGTACGTTGAGCGTCAGTTTCATGGAACCGGACCAGTTTGATGTTCCCGTCAAAGTCTTCCACCAAGGCCGTGCAGCTTTCCACCCAGTCCCCGCAGTTCAAGTACTGGATGCCTTGGATGGTCTTCACCTCGGCTCGGTGGATGTGACCACAAATGACTCCCTGTGCCTGCTGGTTGCGTGCCATGGAAGCGAGCGTCTCCTCATAGGCAGTCACAAACTTCACCGCCGACTTGGCCTTTGATTTCAGGTAGGCCGCGAGGGACCAGTAGCCAAATCCCATGACGTGCCTCAACCGGTTGAAGTAGAGGTTGAAATCAAGAATCCAGTTGTAGAGGTGAGACCCGAGCTTTTCCAGGAGGTGGTTGAAGTGGGTCAACCCATCAGCCTGATGCCCGTGGATCACCAAGTACTGCTTGCCATCCGCTGCCGTGTGGATCACCTGGCGGGCCACCGTCACAGTCCCGAAACTCATACCCACAAACTCTTCGACGAATTCGTCATGATTGCCGGTGATGTAGATCACCTTGGTCTTCTTCCGGCTCTTCCGGAGAAGTTTCTGAATCAGCACATTGTAGTCGTCGCGCCAGTACCACCGGAACTTGAGTTCCCATCCGTCGATAAAATCCCCCACCAGGTAGAGGTACTTGCAGTCCACCTTGCGAAGAAAATCCAGGAGCTCCGAGACCCGCGCGTGCCGCGTGCCAAGGTGAATGTCCGATATCCAGAGCGAACGACACACGATCGATTCTTCCAGACCTAAGTCAAAACAGGATTGGTCGTCTTTCATGCACGATGCCAGTCGCACTCTGCAAAAGTCTCTCTAATGAGATCAACTACGAATTGCGGGTGTAACCCAATCCTTACCTCAGCGTAACCCCACCGATGCATTTCCCCCTCCAACCACTTGTTCCCAAGGCCGATCCACCATCGCTAGGCCTGAGGTTAGATGGGACTAGGAACGCCTCCCCGAATCTGGGTACAGGAGGATAGGATCATCGGCCTCATGGTGAAAAAAGGAGGGGCTCACGAAGAGCCCCCGATCGAAAGGAATATGTCCCCTCACTTACCTCACGCGGACAAAGATGGGATTCGAGTAGAACCACAGGTCCGCCCAGGCGGCCTCCTCTGTGTTGCCTTGAGGATCAAGAGCGGGATCGCCGTTCACACTACTTGGATCAATCTCTGGTGAAGTAAGCGCGTTGTTCGTGCCACGTAGACGGAAGTACATGTCTTGATGGACCGTGGTACGGTACTTGATAACGTTCCAACCGGGCCCGTCACTCCCCCCACAGTCCTCGTCATGGTCTTCCGCGTTCTCTTCTTCATCCTCTTCCCAATCAGCAGGAGTAAACCGGGCGATGACTTGCGCGGAGGGATTGATGGCCGTGCTGTACGAGGAACTACCTACGGGCACTAGACCGCTGATCTTACCAGCGATGAGGTCGATGTGATCCACCGCCACTGGGTCGCCGTGGTTATTTGCACGCGGGCTGCGGAAGCGAATGGTGAGGGTGACCTGTTTATCGGTCTCATGACGCTTCTTGGCATCCAGCCTAAGGGTCTGCCCCATGGTGGCCACCCCTTGCCTCGAGGAGACCTTGAAAGTCAACCCATCGATAAGGTCCCCCTCCACGACGTAGCTGTTACCAGATCGCAACCCGTCCACGATTGCCTGCGGATCGTGCCTGTCGGTTACGTACGTGTAAGTCTTCTGGTATTCCCCGGGCCAGAAATCAACGCCGGTGCTATGAAAGTCGGAGCTGGCAAACAGCCACCAACCGCGACCTTCGCCTAAAAGCGCATCCCAGAGTCCACCCACCTTGGCCGCATAGACGCCACAACCGCCGTAGGTGCCGCCCCCATCGGCACCGGTGCCGTATCCGCCCCGACCAGATTCCTTCTGGTGGCCCGGCATGCTATCAAATCCGAAGCACACTGTTGGCGCGGCGTTGTTCAGGTCGCGAAAATCGCTAATCTTGTACAACTTCGCGCGTTCGACATGCGTAGGCACCATCCAACTCGTCCTCGGAGCGTACTTGTGCAAAAACGACGCTGCTTCGACCGCCTTCGTATGGTTGTTCACCTTGTTCTTGACCCCATTGTAGGTAAGCGCCTCCCAACCCTGGGCCTTGCCACCGGTTGTGTCGGTATCGCTTGCGTCGAACAGATAGTCGAAAGCAGCCAATAGGTCGACGTTAGGGTTTCCTCGCCGGAACTGACTGTTGAGGATACCGATGCTGCAATGCTCATGTCCCGGGATATTCCACTCCACGCCTTGGATGATCGTCCGATGAGGATAACTCTCCCTGGCTGCCAATACATCCCCGAAGGAAAAGTCGCGAAGAGATTGCCATCGCCACATTTGTTGATGCCCACCAGACATCTTGATGTCGCCAAGAATCGTCCCCGCAGGATAGACGCTCGGATCGTCCCAGAAACGGGCGAAGACGCCGGTGTTCATGTCGGGATCTTCCAGCTCAAGGATGGGGCCGAATGCATCTGTCGATCGCACACCTCCATGCTCAGAATTCGCCCACCAATCCAGGCCAAAGTAGTTGTTATAGTACATCACCGTCGCGAAGGGATTCTTCCCGTCGGTGTAGGTGGTGTGCTGGTGAAAGTCTCCAGCCACCCACCCCGGTTGGGCTTGGACCATCGCCCCGGAAATGGCCAGCAGGCCCGCGGCTGCAAATCCAGCAACGGGTGTAATCGGAGGTTTTCGTGTTTTCATCTCTTGCTTTTGCTTTGTTTTGATTCTCTTGTTCTCTTCGCGAAACTATCCAGTCCGCGCCGCATGCCGTCAGACACGCTGGCAGCATCTAACCATGCCAGCATCGAGTCGCTGGCGGGATCTTGACACGGATCAGCGGGATTTTTGCCTCGTGTGCCAAACAGCTGATGGCAAGCTCTTTGGAAATGTGACGAAGTTGTGCTGCGAACGTAACGATTGCGTGACTCGGAGACGCGCGGATTTCGTGAGCCTTTCGGAGTGGACAAGTGACCTTAGCGCTCTTCGCCCGGGCGAAGTGTGCGCCGGTACTCGCTGGGGGTGAGACCGCTCGTAGACTTAAAGATGTGATTGAACTGACGGACTGATTGAAACCCGGCTGCAAAGGCGATTTCGGTGACGGAGGTCTGGCCGCTCTCGAGTAGTCGTTTGGCGCGCTCGCTCCGGGCATGGGCGATGCACTGGCCTAGCGTCTGCCCAGTCCGGCGTTTGAACTCCCGGCACAGATGGGCCGGGCTCCACCTGACATGCTCCGCCACATCCGAGAGACGAATCACTTCGGCAAGATTCTCCCGGACGTATGCCTTGACCTTCTCGACTGGATCGGTCCGTAGGCTGACCATTTCCTCCGGCGGCGACAGCCTGCTCAGTTCCAGCACGACCACCCGTAGTACTTCCCTACCCGCGTCCAACTGCTCGCGAGTGATGACCGGAGTTGAAAAGAAAGCATCCTTGAGCTGGCCCGGAGAGCCAGCTCTGCGCCATTCGGGGAAGCGAGCCAGGAGCGCCTCGAAATCCTCCGGTCGAGGGGGTGCTAGAAAGACCTGCCCGAACTCAATCCAGCGGGACGATCCGCCGTGGGCCGAAGGCCTCAAGATTCCATGCTCCATTCCAGCAGGACATCTCCGCATCCTAGTCTTTGGTTCCCTCACCCTAGTCAGCACCCGGCTCATCGCGACACATGGACTCGGGCGCACCACGCGTAGCAGTGAGCAAAACCGGTTTTCGAAAGCGCACATCGGCGCCTCTTGCTCTGCCAGGCAGACACGAGCCCCTATCCCCGTGGAAACCAGGAACGCCCTCAGCACTTGAGCGATACGGGCTATCTCGTCCACCATCGTAACCTTGTACGTATTAGCCGAAGAGTCGATACTCACTACTTTCATCACGGCAGGTCGCGATGATGAGATCTCGAAAGGAGGACGAATGCATCACGAGTTTGGCGCCGAGGCCCCCCGACTCGTGGTCCGAAGGGAACTGGGCGCACCACGCCAGGTTCCCTTCCTGTTCGGGGAAGCAAGCGTCAACCCCTTCATCCCCTTTGCGCTTGGCTGGCTCCCCCTAACCCGTGAAAGCGACTTTCGCCGAGTCGCGCTACGCCACCAACCGCAGGCAATTGCAGGAGCCGAGCCCGTTGGGCACCCGATGGTCGCATTCCGGATCATCATACCATTCACCGTCCACCAGAAGGCGATACTCGTAGATTCCAGGCTCCAGTGTTAGTGCAGTTCTCCAAATGCCATCCTCACTTTTCTGCAAACTGATTGGCGCGGAAATCCAATTGCTGAAGCTGCCGACCAACGCGACGGAACTCGCGTTAGGCGCGGCGAACCCAAAGAGTACCTGTCTTCTTGCTGGCAGGTTCTCCTTTGCCTCTGTGGAGTCGGGAGAGGACGCCGATCTCCGTTTCTCAGGTGTGTTGGCGCAAGAAGTGGACGCCGAACGCTTCTTTTTGGCTGATGTTCGTGGGCTTGCAGGGTTAATCACTTGGCTCATAGCAATAGTTAGTTTCGGTTGAGCGGGCTTTGCGTTCTCGATTCGTTTGATTGAGCAGCGCCGAGTGAGGTCCTGAATCCCGGGTTGGCCATTATTCGCCATTCCGCAGCCAGAATACCCATCCCAGCGATAGCGCACGTTTCGGCGCTTTGCCACGTTGAACGCACACCCGATACATTTGCCAAGGTCTCATCAGCGTGTGTCAGTACGAAGACTGGAAAGTTGCGATTGTGTGAAGAAACGCAATCTCATTTGCCGTTGACCGCAGCCGTCACGAGGGGAAGGCGTGTGCCCTCTGCGGTCACAGTACCGAGCCTAGGAAAACTTGCTTCCCTCAGGTACGCAACCTCGTCCTCCGCCGGACGGCCAGACACTCATCTCGGCGTCTTCCCAGCTGTTCGGCTCCCCTCAGCCCAAAAGCCGATGGCACAAAGCTCTGGAGGACGTCCGAGGCCCTCAAACTCGCCAACCGGCTTCACCCGTGCGCTGCGCCAGGTTGCCGAGCCGGCTTGGGTGCCTTCTTCTTCAGCCGCTTCTCGGCCTTGGCTAATCGCTTGCGAAGACTAGCCAACTCCTTTTGAACAGGCTTAAGGGTTTCCTTTAGCGCCTCTTCTTCTTTGCGCGCGGTCTTGGAAGCCTTCTTGGCCTCTTTCAAAGCCGCTTTCGCAGCCTTGGCTCTTTCCCGAACGGCCTCGCGCTCCTTCTCGGTCGCCGCCATTTTACCGGCTAGGCTGGTCACCTTCCCTTTTAGCTCAGCAATGCTCTTTGCCAATTCTGCAGTTTTCACATCAGGACCTTTCGCTCGGATGATCTATCAGCCATGGAGTGCCCACATGGGCACATCTTAAGCTTGCTGTCACAATTCTGTGACAACGCGGCAACGGTTTTGCAACACTTTGAATGTTACATTTTTCAGCGATCAAAGCGGTGGTCGCGACGCTCGGGGGTTTCGTTCCGAAGTGCCGTAACGTAACCTACTTGTAACTGGATCGCCACTTTGGCATCATACGGCCATGGCAACCTGGTCCCGCTTGAAACCCAAAATCCTTGTTGTAGATGACGAGATGGATGCCTTGGACCTCATCGAGTTCAACTTGAAAGGCGCCGGGTTGGAGGTCGTGACGGCCGTAGATGGTGAGGAAGCCCTCCGGAAGGCCCGAGCTCTTCTCCCGGACCTGATCCTCCTCGACCTCATGTTGCCCGAGGTGGACGGCACCGAGGTCTGCAAGATCCTCCGACGCGATCCAAGCACTTCTGCGATTCCGATCATCATGCTCACCGCCAGAGCCAGCGAGCTGGATCGGGTCCTGGGTCTCGAACTGGGCGCCGACGACTATGTGACCAAGCCATTCAGCCCTCGCGAATTGGTCTTGCGAGTTAGAAATCTGCTGAAGCGAAGAGAATCCAGCGAGGATAAGCTCAGTCGACTCTCGGTTGCGGATCTGGTAATCGATGTACCTCAACACGCGGTCACCGTGCAGGGGCGATCGATCGATCTGACCGCGACAGAGTTCAAACTGCTGACGGTCCTGGTACAGAGACGGGGCCGGGTACAATCGCGGGAACAGTTATTGAGGGATGTGTGGGAATACGACAGCCTGATCGACACCAGAACCGTGGATACTCACATGCGCCGCCTGCGCGAGAAGATGGGATCAGCCTCCGGCCTATTGGACACGGTTCGCGGGGTGGGGTACAGGTTCATGGAGGCTTGATCGACCATTCCTTACTTCCCGTCTCCACGCCGAGTTAACCAAGCAGCACCAATTCACGGGGCTCTTCCGCCTGTCGTGCTTGGGCCACGAATGCCAACTCCCCTTCGATCGCCCCAAGTTGCACCGGTTTCTCCAAAAAACCGTCCATACCGGATTCCACACAACGGCGGCGGTCCTCCTCCATAATACTCGCCGTCAAGGCAACGATGCGGGTCCGATTTCCTGTGTCTCCCAGTTTCGCCTCCCTCCTGCGGATCTCGGCAGAGGCGGAAAAGCCATCCATTTGGGGCATATGACAGTCCATCAGAATGAGATCATACTTTCGTATGCCAACCCGCTCCACCGCTTCCTGCCCATTCGTGACGAGCTCGGGAATCACCCCCAGTTTTCGGAGCATGCGGGTCGCGACCATGCTGTTCACGGGGTTATCTTCCACCAGAAGCACAGCCAAATGGCTGAAGCGTCCCTGGTGGTTGGGACTGGAAGTCCGGTTTTGCCCCACACAGCCACTCGGCGCACCTGCATGTTTCTGGAAGGTGGCGGTAAACCAGAAGCAGGCTCCCCTCCCCTCCTCACTGTCGAGCCCTACTTCCCCCCCCATCAGTTCCACTAACTGGCGGCAGATCGCCAACCCCAGGCCGGTGCCCCCGTACCGGCGGGTCATCGTACCGTCGGCCTGCGTAAAGGCATTGAACAACAGCTTCTGCTTCTCCTTGGCAACGCCAATCCCAGTGTCCTGGACCTCAAACAGCAGGCACGTTTTGCCGCGATCGGTGTAATTGGAACTCTTCACCCGCAATTCTACATGGCCAGCATTCGTAAACTTCACCGCGTTCCCCAATAGGTTGTTGAGAACCTGGCGTAAGCGGGTTGGATCCCCAATCAACGGGCTGGACGCGGCCGGATCTACCATGCAACGGAGAGTCAATCCTTTGGAAGCCGCCTTGGGGCGGTGGAATTCGATCAGTTCCCTCGCAATTTCGTTGGGCGAGAACTCGACCGCCTCCAGTTGTACACGGCCTGAGTCGAGTTTCGAAAAATCGAGGATATCGTTCAAGATCACCATCAAATCCTCAGCGCACGTCTTCACAGTTCGTGCAAATTCGCTTTGTTCACCGTCCAGTTCCGTGTCGAGCAGGAGATTGATCATGCCCACCACCCCATTCATCGGCGTGCGAATCTCATGGCTCATGTTGGCCAAGAACATGGCTTTGACCTTGGCCGCCTCGAGCGCCGCGTCCCGAGCGTGGGCGAGATCACGATTGGTCCTCCGCAACTCCTCGCTCATCGCGACCAACTGCTGGTTGCTCCCCTCCAATTCCTCCCGATGCCGCTCCTCACGGCTGATCTTCTCACGAAGGAGGCTCGACTGAAGCCGCACCAAAGTTTCCACACTCACTTGTCCCAGGTAGTCCCCATTCTCCTCGGTCACCAGGATGTCCTGCTCAAACGCAGCCTTGGTCCGCGAAAGCGCTGCCTCCAGCACCTGAAGCAAGGGGGCATTCCGTCGGAAGATCAGAGTTCCTTGCGCCAGATGCTGCGCCACCGTTTCCTTGCTGAAAATGGCAAAGCCAAAGCGCGAGCCCATTGAGAATCCGATGTCCGCCCGTGAGCACAGCCCCAGAACCTGTTTTCCATCCAGCACCGCCACGTAATCCTGATCCAGGTCTCGAAACTGGTCTTGCATGGCCGCCAGGGTGAGGGTGGCTGGCACATGCTCGCGAGAGGTGATATGCACCGCCCATTCGAAAGGCGCTTCGAGGTCACCACCCTCATCCAACGAAGACATTTCGTCCATACCATTGTATTATCGGCATCTTGCCACCTTTCCTCTCGTTACAATATGGTGACAACCAAGGCCTTCCCCGGGTCTCAGAGGGCGTTCGAAAGGGAAACAAAGCATTGTCTCAAAGGGAGCCGCACCATGAGTCTGAGTAACTTTTGTAGTCATCGGGTGAAGCACCCACCCTTTGCGAGCCGTATGGCTACATTTTCGGCAGGATCACCGTCACCCGCCCGATCGTGCGGGCCAGCTTGGGCTTGTCTTTGTCCTTCTTCTTCGAGTCATCCTCCTCGCTTTTCACCACTTTGGCAGTGGATTCGCTCGCCGAACCCACAGCCGCTTGGGCCGTCGAGCCCGCCACCGCAGTCGAAGCAAACCCGACCTGACCCGAAACGCTCCCGCTGGAGGAAACATTCTGGGACATGAGAGCGGCATCAATCGACGCTCCCGAAGCGGTCACAGACCCCACCCCAACTACCGTGCCCGAAACGGTTCCACCGGCCGCAACGTTCACCCCTCCCGAAGCCACGGCCGTCACGTTGACATTCTGCTTCGAAGTGATGTCGATGTTCTCACGGGCGACGACGACTCCCTTGATGTCACCGGTGGCGTCCAGGTCGATATTGTACCCAATCACACCAGAACCAGAGGCGTCGATGTTGCCAACGTGAACAACCTTGCCTTCGCTATCCTTGGATCCCGCGATTAAAGTCACCCGGGCACCCGCCACCGCTTGTTTATTGAGGGAAAGTTGCACGATTCCACCTTGCTGCGCCCGTATGTCGCCCTCCGGCGTTCTCACGCGAATGCTGCCTGGGGGCAAGGATGGCACTCCAGGCACTTCCTCGGGGAAGGAGGTTGACAGAACCCCGCTTCCGGGAATCGTGGTAATGAGCTTGGCCAAGCTTCCGGTAACAGGGTCCACATAGGGCCTGTAGAGCTTTACGTATCCTGAACCTCCCTTGCCTGCATCCAGATCGCCATGCATGCTAAGAACGTCGATGTTCCCACCATCGTAAGCAGCGATCCGCGATCCGTTAACGTTGATGGGGCCGTATGCTTCTACGGAAACATCGCCTCCACCCAGCCCGATAATCCCGCGCGGAAACCGGTCATCGATGATCAAGTCCTGGCTACCCACGTCGATAAACCCGCCCTCGGACGCAACTCGGAGTTTCCCTCCGAAATAGGATGAGATCACCGATGTAAACAGACTGATATCCCCTTGAGCCTTCACCTCCAAAGATGCCCCGACGCCGAGAAGAGAAACCAGGTTCGGGTTCATCATCGGTCCAGTGGACTGAATGCCATCACTAGCTCCAAGAGCGATGGTGTCCGCACTAAATTGGAATGAGCCCGGGCCATCCACTTTGTACCCCGCCAAGCGAACCGTGGATGCTTGCTGACTGACTTCGTAAAGCTGTGAAATGCATGTCGGGTCCAGAAAGACGGCGGGGCGGGTCACCGGGTTCAAGTCTCTATCGAACACAGGATTCCCATACTGGTCGATCACCTGCACCCGCATCTGGAGCAAAGCGTCCCTGACCTGGGCCGACATCCGGCCATAGACCGCGAGTCGGCGGGTAACCGGGTTGTAGAGGATGTTCCGCACATAGGCGCTGATGTCAGGGGCAGATGGATCCACCCTAACCGCGCTTCCCAGAAGTGCCAGGTCCGGCTCAACTCCTGCAGGCAAGTAGATGAAGCTAAAATCGCTTCGGTTTTCCGCCTTCCCCACAACTGCGATTCTTGTAGCATCTGAGCGAGAGAGGTTCTGCCCCCGATAGCTGGAGTTCAGCAGGTCCCCGCCTACCCGAATGTCCCCAGCGGTTGCCGAAACAAAGTCAATGTCCGAGACATGGCCAGAAACCGCCACTTTGAAGGCAGCCTCTTTATCCAGATGCACCGGAACCACCGCGTGGTCGTCGGCTCCAAAATCCGACTGGGACCTGTAGTTGTGTCTAGAGCTATCAGAAAGAACGATGGAAACCGTTTGGCCGGGGTTGAGACTCTTTAGGGGGCCCTGGTCGTGAGTCAGAATCTGCAACCCTCCGGAAGGTGACGGAAAGAGCCGGAGTTCCTTCGCGAGAATAACACCTCCAGCCCCTGCCTCAACTGACAAGCGAGGCGGATAAATGGGTACCATATTGTCGGTGCTTCCGGGTCTCCGTGGTAGCACCCCGCCTACGAAGTAAACGGCACGCCCCGCAGAAAGATCAATGCCAGCGTCTGGAGCGTAATCAAAGAACTGCCTCAGCCCCGAGGCAACCTCGGCGGTTGTGTTGAACGTACCGTTTGGATTCCGGGCCTCCTGCAAACCAACGTCTCGACCTGCCTCGACACTCCATTGCCCGTCCACCAAACTGAGAGCCAGAAGCTTGTTTGATGTGCCCGCGTCCTGTCCGGCTTTGATGTTCCCCTTCCCCTTCCGCAGAACAAAGTGTCCGAAAACGCTTCCACCCGCCTCCACCTTCACGTCCCCTGGCTCAGCACCAAACGCCCCACTACCCCCGTCAGAGTGGTTCGCTTTCAGAGCGGGCAGGTAGGCGGTAACGTCGCCCCCGGCACGAATGTGTACGTTTCCCCCTCTGGCAGTCGAAATGCCTCCCAACTCGGGATCCACCCCGTACCCGATCCCGGCGCCTGAGAACCGAAATCCGTTTTCCCGCGTACCGCAGTTCACGTTACCTGCCAGAGCCGTCACCGAAACATCTCCTCCGCCGGCGGTTCTCACAAAGGCGTATTGCAGCAAGACTTGTTTCCCAGCGGCTAGGGAGATGTTGCCGTCGTAAGCCTGAATCCCAGTCCCCGATCCGGTTAATCCGTCGAGAAAGATACTGCCTACTCCGCTGACAATTCCCTTTCCTGAAACAAAGTCCGTTCCTGCCTCAAGCGAAACGGACCAACCGCTGCCCCCTAGTACCTGAGCCCCGGGTTCCAGCCGAACCACCTCGCCCGCCTGGAGGCTTAACAGCGAACCACTCCCTTCCACGCCAGTGCTTTGCGCTAAGTCCCATCTGGTACCTCGCGTAACAGTGATATCCTTCTTCGCCTGGAGCGTGATCTGCGAAAACCCCTTGAATGACGCATCGACATCGAGCTGAAGCAACGAAGGAGGATCGCCGGCTCCCACGCCCCCTCCCGAGAGATCTCCACCTCCGGCGCTGCCGATAGCAATGGAATCTGGATCCAGCAGAAGGTGACCTCCAAGAAACCCGCTTCCAGCCTTCGCATCCATCTGGCTCCGGATCTGTCCCATACGCGCTGCAGACACCTCCACCTGCCCGCCATCCCCACCTTCCTCGCCTCCTCTGGCCACGATCCGCGAGCCCTGTGTATCCTCGAAGGCCTGCTCTGACTTTATGATCACCTCCCCACCCTGGCTGACCCCCTTGCTGCCCCCCGTGGCCTGCAAAACCGAATCCTTCGACAGGCCTATCTTCTCCGAGGCCACCAACTCAATGACGCCATTTCGCTCGCGAACGGTGTCGGCCTGCACCAACCCGCCGTTGTTCACCACTTGCGCGTGCATGGCGATCACGCCTCCGTCCGCCACCAACCGACCGTAATTATCCACGGAACCCTCCGGAAGTTTCACCTTCGCGGTGAGTCCTCGTCCATCTGGTCGTTCGCAGACCAATACATCTTTTCCGGCATAAAGTCGGATGTCGCCTTCGGGTGCTGTGATGGTTCCCCGGTTTTCCACCCGAGGCGCGATAAGGTAGGCGGATCCACCTTGGTCCACCTCGATCTTGCCAAGGTTCACCACTCCGGCACCAGGCACCGCTCCCTGAGCATGCAACTGCCAGAAGTCCTCCGGTTTCATCCCCTGGGGCAGACCCGTGCTGGCCGCCGCTACAAAGCTAGCCGCTTTCACAAAAGCCGTGGGACCGAAATAGAAGCCGTTTGGGTTGGCCAGCACTACCTGTCCATTCGCCTCCAGCCGACCAAAGATCTGGGATGGGCTGTTTCCCCCGATCTGGTTGAAAACGACGGAGCCAGGCCCTGGTTGCACGAAACGGGTTGTCTCCCCGGCCGCGATGTTGAATGAGTTCCAGTTCAGAAAAGTGCGGTCCGAGGTCTGGATACTGAGCGTGGAACCGTTTTGGGTGGCAACAGCGGTTCCGCCCACCACGGTCATGCCTTCGGGTCCTCCTGCGTGAGTTTGACAAGGCGAGACACCCACCAGCGAAGCGAAGCAGCCGAGACTGGTCGCAGCGGAGGTTAGAAAAGGACGGTTGTTAGTCCGCATAGGCAGGCTGAATCAAAATTGCGCTCCCACGTAGAAGTTCATTCGCATCGCCCCCGCCCGGGTGGTCGGTGTCTCGTTCAATGGCCACGCCATGACAAAGCGGATGTCCATCATGGACCCGACGGACACATTTAGCCCCCAACCCGCTCCCATCAGGTCCTTCGTTTCCTCCTGCCGTCGCGGATCAGCCAACACTCGAATGCCATAATCCACAAAGGTGAAGGCCCGCGCCATCATCGGCCAGCGATCATCCACCATTCCCACATTGTACATCGGCGTGCGCGGCTCCAAACTCACCCGCACTCCATGATCCCCATACAGCTCCCCTTCGTGATACCCCCGAACGCTGTTGACACCCCCCACTCCGAACATCTCTGATGTGACCAAAGGCTCGCTGGCATATTGCCCGTCGACTTTGAACAGGGCGCTCCAGTTCTTGTACAAGCGCTGTTCCCGGGAGAAATTGGCCTGAACAACGATGTAATCGCCCGAAGCATTCGTAGACCCGGCAGAACTCTTGAATGCCTCCGCGTCGGACAGCGGCCCGAACGATGCGTTGCCCGACAAACTCAACCCGAGCGCGGTCGTGCCAGCCTGATCCGGTCGAGCGGCGTCCCAACGAAGGGACAAGGGAAGGTAAACAACCGACGACTCTCGGATGGGTTGAGCGTTAGGAACCTCG
This sequence comes from uncultured Verrucomicrobiota bacterium, assembly GCA_964411985.1. Taxonomy (GTDB): domain Bacteria; phylum Verrucomicrobiota; class Verrucomicrobiia; order Limisphaerales; family J093; genus CAYPNF01. Next base: position 34,729 of record CAYPNF010000002.1, on the reverse strand, counting down.
GTGGTCAGCTCTACCCGCTCACCAAAAGTGTTGGTTGTCACCACGGTGTAGTAGAAACCATTCGTATTGAAGGATTGGGAAAGCAGGTGCTTCAAATCCGGCCCCACCGAAAGCGTTGAGCGTATCTTCCCGATCTCCGGCATCGGGATCTGAAAACGGAACCCGACCGACTCATTGAGCGTCAAGTCCTGGCCCGAATCCCGCGCCAGTACGCTTAGCAGTTCGGTCTGGGCAACCGTGCTGGCGGGAGAGTACTTCACTCCGGTATCGCTGGTGGACCTGCTTGCGAAAAAGGTCAGGTCCGTCGTGCTGCGCGCCGGCGGCAATCGAAAGCTCCGGCTGCCCTCGTCGTACCCGAACCGGCTGGGCTGATTCGTCAGGGCTTGGGCGACCGCCCTAGGGGCGCCCAAGGGCATCCGATAGTAGCCACCATAGTTGGCGATCAGCGGTTGGTCATAAAAGGGCTTGTCATCCGTCTTCATCTCTTCGGGAGTGAAGCCGTACTGGAAACCGATCGCATGTTCCCGCTGCCAAAGGTTGTTGTATGCAATGCTGGTGTTGATTCGAAGATCGGGGGTGCCCGGAGTGTTGAGGTTGTTGACGTCGAAGTGCGCATGCAACGGCAGCTTATCCTTCACCTTCAGAACGAGCGAAGAGGTGCCGGGCTCACTGCCAGGCTGAATCTCAGGAAAGATCTGCCGATCCGGGTTGCTGTTGGCCCGATCCAACTCCGCTTGCAGGATCTTGCCGTTCAGGAAGAGGTTGGTGCCCAGGCTAGGCAACGAACGCATGACGTTGTTAGAACTGAAATGCTCGTTGCCCACCACCTGAATGTCACCGAGCCTGCCTTCGGAAACAACTACCCTGACGATCCCATTTGTCAACGTCTGCGGTGGGAGGGAAGCGGTGACCGTCACAAATCCGCGCGCGCGATAGGCCAGCACAATCGAAGACACCGCCCTCTTGATGGTGTCCACATCCACGGCGGGACCCGTGAACGGCCTTACCGTTTCCAACAGGGACGAGGCTGGGAGCAGCGAATTGCCTTCGACCGCATACTCTGTAACCTGAAACGCTCTTGGGGACAGGGCAGGCGGGTTCGTGGCGGCAGCGGGGGCATCCTCCGCCACCGTCGGAAGCACCAATAGGAACGAGGCCGCCAGCTTGGCCAGCCAAGGGCGACCATCCTCTGATTCGCTCCTTGCACCTGCAGGGCGGATGGCTGAATTCACGAATGCGGAGGATACAGCCCCAGAAATGGCTAGCCTTTCCGCATCGCGTTGGCAGAGCCATGCACTAGCCCTATTCGGCCGAGGAAGATTGGAATGCTTCAAGCGAAACCGTTCCGTTCAGTAGACAACAGTGGCCTGGGTCCGGGCAGGATTCGGCTTCTTTCCGTTGCACAGATGCGGCGCGCAAGTCCACCGGAGCTCCAAGGCCATGTTAGCATGTCAGATAGAGGCTGGCCGCTCCTTCAAATCTGGCCCTTGTTAGGCCGAGCTCCGCAGTGGTAGCGGTGCCCGCTCGCCCCGGCGAGCAACAACAAGCCCACAACCATACCCACTGTTTGGGGCTCGGGCACGGGCGTGAAGAAGAGGCTAGCCTGACCAAACCCGTCGGACACCAGATCAAACGATCCAACCTGGACAGGAGCTTGATCCTGAACATAGTGGAAGAGTCCCAGCGTTGAGGTGGCGTTAGGCGTATTGGCGAAAGTGGACGAGGTAATCGCCTCGACACCAGGGCTCCAGCTCAATGCACTAATGTAGGTCGAATAGGACATCGATGCCGACTTTGGAATGGAGACTGAGTGATCGCTCAATCGAGCAGGAATTCCCCCAACTGGGGTAGTATTGAATCCGTCTAGAATTGGGCCAACCTTGTTGTTGGCTGCGCCAATTGCCAGGTCGCTCCTAGTGCTCAAGGAAAGGCCAAGCGGCTGGGTAAGGTAAATGTCCAAGGCCGAACCTTCCGCGGTCACCGACCAACTGATCGTGTCGATCGAGCCCATCACCGACTGCAGGAAGCCGCCATCAACCCGGGCCAGGAGGTTTCGCCCGGCGGTGGCAGGCAGACTCGATACAGCTCCCAAATCTACCTCATAGTTGCCGGTGGCAACAGTATCCCGACAGCCGAAGATAAGGTTCCCTGCTGTGGCATTCTGGAATACTTGGGAGTGTGCGGTGAGGCCGCATCCTAAGCACGCCAAGAAGAAAAGACAGTTACGATTCATAGGATTGATTGTCATGATTTTCTGTTCTTGTTTGGAATTTCAACGAAAGGGCTTAGCACTGAATCAGGTCCACCTGGTCGCAGGAGAGCTCCCCCGCCGCCTTGGGTTCCAAGGGCGACGGGGCAGCCTCGAGTATCAACGCGCCTCTAACACATAAAAGAAACTGTTCTCGGTACCCTGAGTGACAATCTCCGCCTCCGCGCCGGTTCCGACCACTGGCTCTCCCAAGACTGGCCATTGGATCGAAGGGGTTGAGAGTCCCGCGCTATTCGTTCCGTGCAAGTGGTAGATGACTCCGACTTGCCCCAGGAACTTCAGCGCGCTGCTGAAATCACCCCTTGCCACCCGACTCAGGCGAGGAGCGACGGGGGCAGTCCGGGCCTTAATCACACCCGTGGCCGAGGTTTTGGATAGCGTAAGATTGGTTGGATTGGACAGTTGAAGGGTAAAATTCCGATCCTCCTGAATCAAATCGGACCCAACCACCTGAATCGAAATCGTCCGTATCAGGTTCGTCTCCCCTGCAGGAAATGTCAGGGCCCCCGACTGCGCGATGTAATCGGTACCAGGCTTGGCTGAACCCTCCGCTGCGCTGTACTCCACGCTCGCCGCAATGACCGGGACCGAGGCGAGCTTGACAGTGAAGTTCATTGGAACTAGCCCGGAGGCTGATCTCTCCACCGAACTGTCTTCCACCGACAACGAAGGGACGGGCGGACTGCCGCCCGGGGCGGTAAAGGCAAGTGAACCATCGACCCCAAGGGCAAGGTAGCCGAGATGGGTCCCATTCCCACTCCCAGGCTGCAACTCGTACAAGTCACAAAACGCAGCACCTGCTGAAGTCGCGAAATCGGCTGGGGTCTGCACCTCAACCCGACCTTGAAACGTCCCCGACAAATCTGAACCTAATCCGATGAATGCGCTGTAACTCGACGCTGTGCCCGCCGGCTCGATCACTAAAAGATCGTTGTTCTTGACGGGGTCGGGTGAGAATCCTGCACTCACAACCGACGCAGTCGAACCCATGCCAGAGATCTTATTGCACGAGGCACCGAACTGGATCTCGCTCTTGCGTTTCCAGGGTGTGCTCTGCACCGTCCGGCTCTTTCGCGGAGCGGAAATATAGAGGGTCTTCGCGGGATGAGCGGCATCCTCCGATCCTTGAACACACCCATACGCACCAAAGTAGAGTAGATTCAAGTCAGGGAAGGCTGCCTGCAGAGCCTGTGCAATCACCGGACTTAGATTCGTGACGCTACCGGGTGGCAATCCCTTGTAGTTGTCGATCGAACCGAGATTCAACATGACTTCGTAGACCCCTCCCCCTTGTTGCCTGAATCCGACAAGCAGATCTCGGTCTCGGTACTCCAAAGCGTGAGCCTGAGAGCCAAGGAAAAGAGTGAGAAGGGCGAAAGAAACCATCCATGTCGGCAAGTGGGCTGCCATCGCACAAGGTGATTCGTTGGTCTTCGTGAGCATGGGTAGTAATGGATAGAGCAGTTTCGAACGCGGCTGAGAGGAGGGGCGAAGGATTCTTCGCTGGCGATACGATCCTAGCTTTGGGGGAGATGAAGACTTCCTGCGCAGAGAGGCCCGATTATGCTCCACGCCAAAGCTAAGACCGTAAGCCCTTGGCGCTAAAACGTCGGTAATACCAGTCCACCATCGATGGTCCCTCCCCGCTCGCACTTAAAGTCAGCCGCATCCGGGTTGAAGGCCGTTGGTTGCGTCAACGCATCAAGCCCTTGACGCACCCCGTCGAAGATTGAGGCCGCAACGGCATCGGTGGTCGAGTCTGCGGTGGGTGTTACAAAGAGGTGTTCATACCCCCAAAGAGTGTAAAGGCCATTCTTGACGTTCGCCGCACTGTAAGGAACGCCGTTATAGGAAAGGAAGGCTTCCGTCGTATTCGCGGTGACATAATTCAAAGTCATCGCGTCGGCAACGGCCAGGTATCCAATGGCGTCAACAGTCGTTGCGCTCTGAAGAGCGGTTTTAAGAGTACCGGTGGAAGTGTAGTCGAACGATTGGTTCGCAGGGACCGTTAAACTACCCGCCGAGTCGCGCTGCACGAGGTCACCAACGTATCTGTTCTCAGACTTGACAACGATGCGAGTCCCGGAGTTCTTGTCTCGGCCGAGGATGTTCACATAAGTGGTATCAGCCACATCACCCGTGAAGAAGCCCAGTTTGATCCGCCCGGTAGCCCAGATCGCCTCCGCAATCTGGCGATTCATGGTATTCACCTTGAGGGCCTTGGCATCGGCCGACTGGTAATTGTCGTCAAGTCGCTTGCCGCGCACGAAGGCGAATGGCTGCACCCCAATGGGAGTGTTGCCGGCAGAACTCTTAATCTCCCGGAGCGCCGCATATCCGTTGAAAGTGGCGTAATCGGTACTGTCCTGGTAGCAGTCAGCAAAGCCAATGTCGGGTGCTTTGGAGGTCCAGGTGGTGCCATCTGCATTAATGGTAGGCACTAGTGGTGTCGCTGGCCCAACAGGAGGATTCTGACCCAGAAGCGTTGCAATTCCTTCGACCGAACCACTGAAGGAGCATCTGATGATGGTGTCTGTAGTGCCGTCAAACGTGCCAAAGTAGGTGACGAAGTTCTTTCCTTCGAGCGTGGCTTGCACGGTCGAAGCAACCACGGCTCCACCGGAGGAGTCAGAGTACCACGCCTGCCAACCAGTGCCCATTTTGGCGATGATACCTGCATGGGTCTGCTTTCGGAAAGCAGTAGCCCCGGTAACCACGCGATCTGGTCCGGCATACGCGCCCGCAGCCAGCACTGCGCCTGCGATACAACTAGAGATGATTGCTGATTTCATTATGCTTTAATGTGTTGTTTGAGTGTTGAAGAGTAACCACTTCCGCCGGTTCTCGGCTCAAATTCACCCGCACTGAGGTGACACCAGTAGAAGTCCGCTCAGCTGCTCCGGTGTTCTTCTGTCTCATGACTCGTTTTGATCTGCGAGAAACTCGATGGAACAGCCCCAATCGAGACCGACCATGAACAAAGGTTAACCAGAGTGACCTTCAACTAGCTTCCACCTAACGGACAGCCATGCACACTTATCGGCCATGGTTCCTGCAACTCCTATGACTCTGATTCTCCGCCCCTTCCATTGCCGAAGCGCCATGCGCTTGGGCTAGGATCCTCAAGCGTTACCACATCGTAACGAGAATCCGCAGGGGGAATTCCTCAGAATCAGGAATTGAGGGGTGGCCTCTAGCACTAAGGTGTCAGTGATCTTCATGGAAGCCTGTCTCGCTCGCACAGACCAGTCATACGAAGTTTGTCGCGCACGCAAGCACTGAGCGGGTAGGGCGGCCGCCTTCTCAACTCATAGGTTGGCAGCGTGAAGACGAAGCGGGCTGACTCAGACCGATGAAAATAAGGCTCTAGTGGATCCGACCACGCATCACCTTCTGCGCGTAGCGTTGCGCGTCCTCTTGCCCATATCGATTCTGCAAGTATCGCATCTTCCCCAACTCATCTTCATCGAGACCAAGGTCCGAAGACTCGACCCGATCGAGCGGCACAGCAGGCACCTCCGGCGCAGGACCCCGCGAAGGACCCGAATCGGGCAACTCCTGATCCACGGCAGAGTCGTCGCTTCCTGGCATGCCCTGGCGTAGCGGTGGGGATCCATAGCGCGATAGTACGGTCTGATCCGTACCTGATGACGCACCCGCAGAAGCATCAGACTCGGTTCCTGTGTTGGGAGACGACAAAGCAGATCGCAAGGGAGCTTTAGTTCTTTTGGGAAGGGTGTGGTTCTCATTGGAGGCTTGGGTGTATTCGCCTTTGATCCCGCCATTCTTGACAAGAACCGGTCTCGCCGCTGAGTTGTGGCCTCCGTCGGAAGACTGCAACTTGACCCGGAACTGAGAAGCCCCCTTTCGAAGCAGCACCCATCCTAGAATCGGATTCATCTCCACCAACTCCAAGTCCCCCACTCTCATCCCCTTCTTCACCATGATCTGCGCGCCAGTAGACTCATCGATCAAGAATACCATTTGGCAAGCGCCAACATCGATCAGACCTGTCAAACGATAATGCTGCTGGGCGTAGGCGCTGGGGGCGGTCAGGAATCCGAAGCTCACAATGAGGGTTCCGATTGCACGAAGCAGGTTTGCAGACCGGGAGTGCTCCGGAAAACCAGACATCCCCTTAGGCCACCAGTCAGCAGCACGGTAGGCAACCGGTCCATCACAGAGAGTCCACAAGTCCATAAGTAGTCTGCTCTTCGGCACGGCCAGAGGCTAGGGGCGCGCGTGGCGAGATGACAAGTGACGTTCCGGTTACGATCGCTGCTGTGGGTAGACTCGAGCGCGCAAGTCGCGTGGTTGTTGCCAACTCGTCATGCGATGGTCACGGGCATTGGGTAAGAGTAATCAGGTTGGTTGTTAGAGGGCGATCGGCGGTCGGCGGTTGTGGGCCGCCTAGGGAAGCGCCTCAAGCCGCAGGCGGCCTCCGTTTTGAGTGAAGGGTGGAGTTCACCGCTTTGTTGCGATCTCGTCATACCTCCTCCACCCGGATGGTGATAAGGAAGAACATAATCTCAAAGGCTCACAATATGCGTGAAGCACCGTCTTGTTCCAATTTGGATAACGCCGTGGCAGGACACAAAAGCAGGTCCGTCCTCCTGCCAAGAACTCAATCCATCGCGATCGTTTCAGTCGTTGGCACCGTGTCAAACCGCACCAGAAAGTGGTCAGGAAACCCGTTGGGCGGCGTCCTGCCGATCGTTTTGGTTGCTTCCACTGCCTTTTTCACCGAATCGTCCCATCTGGCCTCGCCGGACGTTTTCGCCATCTCGTACCGGGTGACTTTTCCCAAGGTGTCGATATAGACGTTGACTTCGGCGACATAGCCGATGTCAGGCACGTTGTCAGGCCGACTCCAGCGGGCGCGAATGGCGTTCTCGATATGCTGCCGGTACGCCTCGCGACCATCTCCTGAATCGGTCTTCGCCACCAGGTCGCCGAAGTCAATGGTAGGCATGGCGGGAGGCGGGGCGGCCACGTTCGCGGAGGTGTCCACCACCGGCGGGGGAGCGACCTTGGGGGCGGCGCTGGCTTTGGCCTGCTCCACCGATTTCGTCTCCACTTTGGCGGGTTCGACTTTCTTTTCCTCCTGCTTGGCAGGCTCTGGCTTCTTTTCCTTGGGAACCAGCATGACGCTGAGCTCCTGAATGCGCTTGCCCAGCACCCCTTCGTGCGCGGCCCAGTAAGCTCCCGCAGCCACCATGAGCCCGTGGACCGCGATGGAGATCGCTAGGTTCACCTTGGTTGAATTGTTCTTCTTGCGCCGGTGGGCGCTATGCTGAATAGGCTCCATAACTGGGTGGGTTTAAAGGTTCTTTAACGCGTCAGCCGAAGGACGCTCCGTGGCGAGCCCTACTTTCGTGATATCCGCCCTCTGCAGGGCATCCATGACATCGACCATCGACTGGTACATCACCGCCCCATCGCCATGCAGCACCACGACCGTATTGGTGTCCTGCTTCCCGAGACGCGTCAGTTCCTGCCTGAGATCGGGAAGGTCCATGGGACGATTGTTGAAGACGATCTGTCCGTCCGCCTCCACCACCAGCAAGTTGGGTTTCGTGCTGGATCCACCGGCTGGTTTCTGTTTGGAAGGGAGGTTCAAGTCCAGGTCGTTCACCATGGGAGCGGTGGTGATGATGAAAATGACGAGCAACACGAACGCGAGGTCAAGCAGCGGCGTGATGTTCAGCTCGTGCATCGTGCCGTGGTGTGACTTGGAGAATTTCTTGAGGGCCATACAGCTGCGCGGGTATGGGTTCGGACTATTTGACGGCCACGATGGGGTCCGTGGCGAGGCTGAGCTTCACCACGTTGGCCTGTTGCAGGATCTCAATCACGTTCACAACATAGCGGTAGGCAATCTTGCCATCCCCTCTGAGGATCACGCTCAGGTCTGGGTTCTTGGTTCGTAAATCGATGATCCGATCCAGCAACTGGCCGAGCTCGATCGGTTCCATGTTGAGAAAGATGTGGCCCTGATTGTCCACGCTAATGTAATTGGGCTTCTTCGGCGAATCCTTGGGCTTGGAACTCGACACCGGCAGCCTCAAATCGACGTCGTGCACCAAGGGAGTGGTGGCGATGACGAAGATCACCAACAACACGAACGCGAGGTCGAGCAAAGGAGTGATGTTGATCTCGCTCAGCGTTGTGTGATGCGACTTGGAGAATCGTTTCATGGCCATCGTGCCCGCTTCGGCTTCCTGGGTCGGACCCAATCACCCCCTTAGGTTCCCAGGGACGGCTGCACAGCACCCAGGATCGGAGCCACCTGCTTTGGCCCCTCGGTCTTGGACACTTTGGATCCCGGGGCGGGAGTCTCGGGTTCTCTGACTTCCTGGAGAGACGTATCCACGAAGGTGTGCTCAAGGTGCGTCGACAACTCGGACGCGTAATCGTCCATTTCCTGGGTCAGTGCCCGAACCTGGGTCACCATAAAGTTATAGGCGAACATCGCGGGAATGGCCACAAACAGCCCTACCACCGTAGCGATCAAGGCCCCAGCCACGCCGGGAGCCATCGCGGTCAGCGTAGCGGCGTTTTCCTTCGCAATGCCGGAAAAGGTCTCCATGACCCCCCAAACGGTCCCTAGCAACCCGATGAACGGCCCGCCCGCCACCGCGGTCGAGAGGATGATCATGCCCCGCTCCAGCGCCATCCCCTCGGAACTAACGGTACGTTCCATGGCCACCCGCACGTAGTCATAAGCACCGGGGCTCAGCTTGACGGGCCGCTTCGTATCGCCCCCCCTTTGCTTCATCTGATAAGCCAGTTCCTCCGCCCCGGTCACGTAAACCTCGTAGGCCGGCGAGCCGTCGAATTCCTTGGCGTTGTTGAAAAGTTCCAAGGGTAGCCGCGTGTCTCGATAGCCCTTCAAAAACTTCTTGGTCATCCGTTTGGCCCTCATCAACTGACGCCCCTTCGCAATCATCACTGTCCAACTAAAAAGCGATAGGATCGCCAGCAGGCAAATGGTGATCTTGCCTTCGGTGGTGGCCTGTTTGAAGGCAAACTCGAGGGCACTGGCAAACATAGGGCTCATGACGAGGTCATTCATATTGTTTTCAAAGACTTCAAATATTAGGGTTTTCTCAGGGGCTTGAGAAGCCGGGTTGAGTTACGTCTGTGTAACGACCCCGCGACCCAGCTCTCATGTCCGATAAGTGATATGGTCGATGCTTACTCTCTCGCGAGCAGGGAAATACGGTCGTTAAGATCCCGGCCATCGATGCTCGCCAGTGACACTTTTCCACCATCCAGTGTGGGCAAACCGATTTCATGTTAGACCGGCCCCCCTAACTCGCGGCTCGTTTGGGCATGCCACTCCGGGCCTGAGCCCGTCGCGCCTCTGCCCGGCATTTCGTGGGCGTCACTCCAAAACGCTTCTTGAAGAGCGTGTTGAAAAGCCCCAGATGCCGGTAGCCGCTCTCCAGCGCAATATTGATGACCTTGGCGTCGGAATTGAGCAGCATGTTCCTGGCCTTCAAGAGTCGAAGTTCGGTCGTCTTGGCGCGCATCGACTTGCCGAACACTTCCTGAAACACCCGGCTCAAATGCCTCGGGCTACAGCGAATCTCGGCTGACAAAGCCTCAGGAGACATTTCCAGCAACTCCGTTTCGGTCATTCGATAGGCCAGTTCCTGCAAGCGGCACCGCGCCGAAACCGAGTCCTGACTTTCCGTCGGAATGGACTGCATCACCACATCCAGCATTTCGAAAAAGAGCGTGAGCAACCGAAGCCGGAACACCACCCGCTGAGGCTTTTGTATGCCCGCCACCAGATCTGCCGCCTTTTGGGCCGTTGCCGAAGTCCGCGCCAAGTGAAGCGGACCTTTACAAAGCACGGTGTTCGCGGCCTCCAGCGCCGATTTCTCGCCCGCATGCAGGACAAATTCCACCCCTTCCGTAGAAAGCTGAAAGAAAGCTATCTTGGTCTCCCCAAGGGTACTGGACAAATACGATCCTGTGCTCTTGGGAGCGCAGACCAAAACATCTCCGTACTCGACAGGAATCGGCCTATTCCCTGGGCTACCCTGCCAATAGCCCACCCCTTCGCGCAAGATGCAGAGGCTCCACAAGCCGCGCCCAGGATGCCATTCAGCACCCGGGCTAACATCCACATCCATGAGTTCAAGTTGCTTAGAGCTCAGCACGGCCCATGACGGTGAACTGGACGAGTAGCAAATCAGAGACGATCATGTTACATTCATGAGACATTAGATCGTGGAATTAGCTCAATAAATGCTTTCCATTCGAGACTTTCAGGGTTATCCAACGGTCCGGGCAACCCTGAGGGCACTCCCTTTCGACACCCGATTGTAATGAACCGACCCTTGACAGGGTCGCATTTCAGTGGAACTGGTGCTTCGAAATCAGGATGGAAGAAAGGCGATATGATCTCGAGTTATTACCGCAGAATCAAGCCAGCAGCAGGTCTCGTGATGGGAGGTGCCGCCCTTCTTTTGATGAACGGCAATCCGGAGTCCTCCCTGCGCTGGTACATAGGCATGGGAATCGCGATTGTCATGGGCATCGCCTACGTGGCCGAGGAGCTCCTGTGGATGGTGCGCAACCAGGGTCGGCCCTGCACCCAATGCGGACAACTGCTCCACGTCAAGCCGTTCCGGCTCCACTTGCGCTGCTCCGATTGCGGCGCAACGCAGTAATTCCGAGCACAGCTGCGATTACCCCAAGGACCAGGCCTCTCCGGCGTCGCGTCTGGCAGGGCCGAAGGTAAATAGGTCGTAATGTTGCCTGGATGGGGCGGGAGCTAATCGGCTCGCCAACCGGACCGGCACCAACCCCAAGCCGCGGCCGTTCGATTCAGCGCAGATAGGGCTCAAGGTCCGCCTGCTGCCCTTGAAGGCAATGTCAAATCGCCGGCATCTGGACCTTCAGCTGGCGGCAGACCGTGGGAACCGTCGTCAGGTCAACCAGGAATAGCTGACCTGCGGACGCATCGACCCGATTTCCGTCCGCCTCCAGACTCTCCTTCATCACCACACTGAGCGTATCGTGCAGTTCGATCCGGTAGACAACGCTGATCCGTCTCCCGTTCGGAGCGTGTGCCCGCTTGAACCTCGCCAACCCCATCATCAGAACCACCGAGCTCACCAGGAGCAAACCAAGAATGGCTTGGTGTCGCGTTGTCATCCCGGTGGAGGTTAGCCATCGGAGGACCGTTCCACGGTTCCAGCGGCCCACGAGGTCTGGCACTTCGGACAATCATAGTATCGCCGACCATACCTTCCCTCCTTCCAGGGAACATCTCGCAGCTTGAGAATTGCGCCGCAGTTGGCACATCGGCGGCGAATGAGCAGCCAAAGCACCACGCCCACAGGATACAGGATCAGCGAGAGGAACAGGAGTGCTGGAATTGGATCAGGACACCAGGCTGGCCATACCAAACTCGCCATGAACAGGACATTAGCCCCAAACCATGGGGAACACAGAAGCAGCACCCTGCGGGTTCCCAGGGGGGGCTGAGGGCGGACCATCTTCTGGACAGGCGTAAGCATGGGAGGGATCGAGATGTATCAGTATCCTATACAAGCATCGCGCCGCCTGCAAGAATTCTGCGACCTGAATCGAGGTGTTTCACAATCGTCACTCATTCGCTGCACAATTGTCACAAAAGCAAACCAAGGTGGCCTTCGACATAAAGAACTGCCGCGAGTACAACCATAGCAACAATGCAGAACCAAACACCATCGCCCACGGCCGGACCGTTCGGCGTCCTGAGGAACGAGCCGGAAACCCAGTCCTTCCAGCCGGGGCAGAGGATTTTCGAGACGGGCGAACCGGGTTCCTGTCTTTACTACGTTGTCGAAGGCCAGGTGGACATACTCTCCGATGGGCGTTTGATCAACTCGCTCGGGGCGGGAGAAATCTTCGGCGAAATGGCTCTCATCACTGAGGGCCCGCGGAGTGCGACCGCCATAGCGCGGACTGCGTGCCGAACGGTGTCGGTGGGGGAACGACGATTTCTATTCCTCGTTCAACACAACCCCTTCTTCGCTCTTGAACTGATGCGGGTCATGGCAGACCGGCTTCGGCGCAATAGCTCCCTCTAGTCCTGGGCCACGCCGAAGATCACCGATCCCCGCTGAGTTGCTCAGGTTGAGCGCGCCCCACCTCCCGCTGGCCGCATCGAGTCCGTCAGCCCGTCCCCCCGCAGCGTCGGTTTGCCTCAGGCCCATTCTGCCACCGTGTGTCGCAGGTTATGGGCCCTCCAGCTCTAGACGGCCCGGGCCTGATCCCACACGAGAAGGGGCCATGAGTAGGTCCGAAGCAACAGATGCGCCAAAGTGATGCGTCTTCTGGTCTCGGCCATCTTGGCGGCCTGGGCGCAGCGTTGTGCTAGGCCGGGCAAGGAGGAAAGCGACTTCGCTTGCCCTCAGCACTCGTCGCTGCAAGTAGATCCTGGATGACCGTGGACAACTTGGACACCGAGAGCAGTATGACCCGCGGCTGCCGACCTAACTTAGCCGCACCGTCAACGTACCATCGAGGCGTCTGGATAAATCAACTGGATCGCCCACAGCGATTTGCTGAGGATTCACCTGATAGGCCCAGACCTCAAAATGGGTCAGTTTGGCCTCCCCATAGATCGTCGCAAACGCCCCATCTACAGCATCCAGGCCGTGGGCGACCTTTACCCGGCCAATGCGCGGCACATTGTAGCGCGGATCAAAGGTGAGCCACTCCTGTCCCAAATAGACTTCACAATACGCGTGAAAATCCATCGGCGTGCCCGGATCGAGGCAACCAATGTCGGGCAGGTGTCCGGTAACGTACCTGGCAGGCAGATTAAACGCGCGACACAGTGCAATGGCCACATGGGCGAAATCGCGACAGACCCCATGGCGACGGGCGATGACTTCCGAGGCCGAAAGGTCCGGCCGCCCAGAAGCGAAGCGGTATTCGATGTTTTGGTGGACCCAATCGCAGATGGCTTGCACACGTGGGAAGCCGTGGGCGATCTGCCCGAATTGGTTCCAGGCGAAGTTCATCAACTTGTCCGAATCGCAGTAACGGCTCGGCAAAGTGTATCGCAACAGCTCAGAAGGAAGTTGCCCCACGGGCAGAATCTGGCCTGTCACCTCTCGATTGTCTGGTAGCGAAGAGACGGCGACCAGCGCGTCATGCCGGATTTCGTTGCGGCCCGGCATGAACAGTGAGCGATACGTGATGTTGCCGTGGCTGTCCTGAAACTCATAGGATGGCAGCCCGATCCCGAACGAGAGCCGCTCCTGCATGACCAGCACCCTGCCTTCCAGCCTTGGCTTGAGCACGAAAAGAACCGGCGTTGGCACGGAAGTTTCATAAGCAAGGTTGCAGCCAACGCGGACGGTGAGATTCAAGGGCGTCCAATTCATGCCAGAGAGTCTTGTCGCACTCCGCGTTTGCCGCAACGACCTCGGTGGGCCCAAACGGTGCGAGCCTGAGCGTCAGCTACTTCGCCTCAACAAACGGGTGCTCGATGTAATCGTCAGCCTCAAGCAGGTCCTTGATGGACTGAATGACCTGCGTGGGTTGGTAGGCGTAGAGGCTCAGGGCCTCCCTGGCCGTGGAACCGGTCAGAACCAGACAGGATTGAATGCCGATCTCGACGGCTCCACGGATGTCAGTCTCCATGGTGTCACCGATCATGATGGTTTCGGCGGTGTGCAGTCCGAGTCGTTGCCTGGCCATGAGGAACATGAAAGGATTGGGTTTACCCAGGTAATAGGCCTTCTTGCCGGTGGCACTTTCCAGTAGCGCCGCATAGGCGCCGGTGCCAGGCCTCGGTCCGGAATCGGTCGGGCACCAAGTATCCGGATTGGTCGCCACCAGACGACTGCCTTGGGCTAGGAACCGAACGGCCTGCTCAAGGGATTCGTAGTTGAGTAGCCTCCCTTCACCCACCACGACGAAATCCGGATTCATGGAATCGAATGCGATGCCCGCCTCCTGTAAAGCCACGATCAAGCCTCCTTCGCCAATAACAAACGCGGTGCAGCGGGCGTGCTGGCGCACCAGAAAATCGGCGGTGCACAAGGCTGCCGTGTAGAAGTTCTTCCAGGAAACCTCCAACCCCAGGTGCTCGAGTTTGGAGGCCAGATCCTTTGGAGTGCGAGCGGAATTGTTGGTGAGGAACAGAAAGGGGGTATCGTTGGCCTGCAGTTGATGGATGAACTCCACCGCCCCCGGCACCAGGGTGCTGCCGTGGTAGATCACCCCGTCCATGTCGATCAGATAACCTCGTTTCATAACGACAATGAGAACAGCACATTCTATACCACCAGTGAACCACGAGCTTCGCAAACCCATCCAGGCGTTCACGCTGAATGGGATACAAGTGGATATCCGATAAGCTTGGCGCACTCGTGTTGCGTATAAACCGCCAGCCTGCCCATTCTTCGTCAGTCAAGAGATCCTGTGCTGATCAGGAGTCCGGGATCGGTAGGCAGTCCGCTTCAGGACGTTTCGAGGGGTAGCGACTATGCCCTCAGGGCGGTAGAGATCTCAGGTCTTGTCGATCGCGGGGCGCGTGAACGCGCCTCAGGCATGGTTATGCTCGTTGCCGCGCGCCTCCCGAAGGCGCCGTCGGTGCGGGCTTTGACCCGGCGCGGCCCGGCTGCTGTTGCACAACAGTCGCGCCGAGTTGCATCAGCGTAGCGACCTGTGCCGTCGAACAGCACCGCATGTTCAGAGCCCGCTGGCCCACAGCCGGCGAACCTCAGCAAAGCAGGCGCGTCGAGTTTCCAGCTCCGCGCGTCCTCTTCGGTCAAGGTCCTAACGTGCCGCGCTAGGAGACCATCGTGGCCGCCGGGTTTAAGCGGTTTCGTCTTTTCGTAAAGGGGGGTTCCGCCGCCAACCGTCTCTTCATAAATCAGGAAGGCCATGATTCTCCTTTGAGGTTGTCTGCGAGCGACGCTAGTTCTGCCTCGGTCAGGTTGCGCTTCTTTACCGCGGCACATTGGCGCACGGATGAAAGCAACGCCCTGAGCAGGTCCGCCGGGCATTCGACGTTCATCCGCTCCAGTTTCTCCTGGAGCATCCGCGTCCCGGAGTGGCGACCGATAACCATTTCGGCGGGCGCATGGCCGACGTCCTCGGCAGCGAACGGTTCGTAGGTGGCACGATCTTGCAGCAGGCCCCGGCAATGAATTCCCGATTCATGGCGGAATACCGCCGGACCCGTGATCGGCTTCTCGGGCGCGAGAGGACGACCTGAAGCGTGTGCGACCAGATCCGCGAGCAGGGAGAAGTGCCGCGTTCTGACTCCGCACTCCACGCCCAAGGTGAGCCTTGCCGCCATGACGACCTCGTCCAACGGCGCATTCCCAGCCCGCTCGCCGAGCCCGTTGATGGTGACACTTGCGGCATCGGCGCCAGAGGCGAGCGCGGCGATAGTATTGGCGGTTGCCATGCCCAGGTCGTTATGGCCGTGAAACTCCAAGCTCAGTCTCGGTACGGCTGCGCGCAATCTGGAAAACATTTCCCCTGTTTGTAGCGGGTTCAGGATGCCCACCGTATCTGCGATCCGGAGACGGGAGAGCCCAGCAGCTTCTGCGGCGTGCGCAAATTCTCTTAGGAATCCTCGGTCCGCTCGTGAGGCGTCCTGCGCGCCGACGGACAGGAATTGAAACGGCTCACGGAACTCGTTGGCAAGCTCCATCAGCGTTCGTAACACCCAGTTACGATCCTTCCCCCAGGCACGCAGGTGGATCTCGGAAACGGGCAACGAAAAGTGCGCGCCGTGGACGCGGCATTGGGTGGCAACCGACAAGTCTTGACGGGTTGCACGACACCAAGTCGTCAACCGCACGCCCGTAACACGGTCACTCACCGCGTTGATATCGTCAATTTCCGACTGCCCCATGGCGGGGATGCCAAGTTCGAGTTCAGGCACACCGGCACGAGCCAGCGTGGAGGCGATGGCGATCTTTTCGGCGCGGGAGAACGCCACCCCCGCTGCCTGCTCGCCATCGCGCAGCGTCGTGTCAATAAGGTGAATCCCGCCGCGGTTCATGCAAAGAGAGTGGCCGGTGGCAAGGCGGAGGATTGTTCAAGACTGTCAAGGATTGCCTCGGCAGTCTGGAGGGTGGCCTGCTTATACCACACGTTCTCTGGATAGACCACCATCACCGGGCCGCTGTCGCAGAGGTTGAGACATCCCGTACTCGAGACCATGACACCGTCCAGGCCCCGATCCTGCACCTCCATGGTGAGATGTTGGAGAATATGGGTGGATTCTTTCTTGTGGCAGACGCCTGCGGCTCCCGTGGGACGAAAACTGCCGCAGACCAGTATGTGATGACTTGGTTTGCTCATAGGTTCGATTTGGTGATTAACAGAAATTGAATCATACTCAGCCGCAACCGGTTCCGTTGCCCTTGCAGGTCACGCCTGCGCCGCAACCCGTGAATCGCCTCCTCATCGGAGCCGGAATTGGTTTGTCCGCGAAAACGGCACGAAGTCCTTCCTCGATCAGCCCTTCCATCTCCAGGACTCTCAGACCTTCCTGTAGGAGCACCTTCACCGGCGTGGGGCCAGCAGCGTTCACCAGCAGTGCTCGGCAGTCCTTCAAGGTGCTGGCCAGTTCCTTCCAGCGCAAATCGCCGCCACCCTCTGCAGGTGCTGGGCGAATGTCTTTCACGCGGTAGTGTCCTGCCAGGGTGGCATCTGCTTCATACACCAGGAACCGGGCTGCCTCGCCTAAATGCTGGTTCACGAGCGCGCCCTCCATGGAGGCCACCGCTACAAAGGGCCGATCCTCCTCCTGCTCTGGATCCACGCATGCATTGGCGTAGTGCTTCAACGCATCATGCTGATCAGGAGTCATATCTTCCCCTACGTAACCCACCGCGTCCGCACGGCACCGGGAGCAGTGCGTCATCTGCGGCAGCCATTGTCCGCACTGCAGACGCAGGCGCGCGGTGGTCATGGTATCCGGCGGTGCCAGTTCCTCGAACACCGCGCCTTTCACCGGCACCAGCGGCATGAGGTTCATGATGTCCGCACCAAAGGCAGATACTTTCTGCGCGATTTCCAGGATGTGCTCCTCATTCACCCCGGGTAGGATGATCGTGTTTACCTTGGTGGTGATACCCCGCGCCTTGAGTTTCAGGAGAGCGCCAAGTTGGTGGGCGCTCAACAGAGCGGCCGCCTCCTCTCCTCGCAACGGCCGCTTTCCATCACGCACCCAGGAATAGATCTCCTTGCCGATGGCCGGGTTGATCGCGTTGATCGTCAGCGTCACGTGGCTGACCTGCAACTGAGCCATCTCGTCGATGTAAGGTTCCACGTTCAAGCCGTTGGTGGCGACGCACAGGATCATTCTCGGGAAGTGCTTGCGGGTTAAACACAGCGTCTCCATCGTCTCGTCGGGATTGGCGAAGGGATCCCCTGGCCCGGCGATTCCCATGACAGAAATCTCCGGCCGCTGCGCCACCACATGTCGGAGGTAGGATACCGCTTGCTGTGGGCTGAGCACGGTGCTGCTCACGCCCGGGCGGCTCTCGTTCATGCAGTCGTACTTTCGATTGCAGAAATTGCACTGGATATTGCAGCGGGGCGCCACCGGAAGATGAACGCGCCCTGACTTGCGGTGGGCGTCCTTGCTAAAACAAGGATGGTTGCTGAAGTCAATCGGCGCGGTTCGCAGGCCGCCGAGCGTGGATTCAAGCGTAGAACTCATAGGTAGCTGTAGCCGATGGGGGATTGATCCTGCTTCCTTTCCAGGAGGGTGTTGACGATCCGATCAAACAACTCTTGCGCACCCCGGTAGCCCAAGTGGAGGACGCGCTGTCCGCCAACACGATCATGGATCGGAAAACCGACCCGGATCAAAGGCACCTTCCACTTGCGCGCCACCGCATAGCCTTTGCTGCTCCCGATGAGGAAGTCTGGTTTCAAGTTTGGAGCGGCTTCGCCGATCTCCGCAAAATCAAAGCCCTCTTTCACCAGCGTCTCGGCGGGCAGATCAGGAACTGCGGCGCGAAGACACTTTTCCAGCTGTCTGCTACGCCCCCCGCTGGCGCACAACACAGGTGTCACGCCCATCTCACAGAGCAACGCGGTCAAGCCGATCACCAGATCCTCCTCGCCGAATACGAAAGCCCGCTTCTCGAAGACATACTTATGTCCATCAATCAGGCTGTCCACGAGTCTGCCGCGTTCACGTTGATGTTTCACCGGGATGTCGCAGCCTCCCATACCTGCGAGACTGTGGAAGAACCTATCGCTTTCCCGAATGCCGATTGGCAGTCCCAACAAGAGCCGAGGAACGGCAAACCTGTTTTGAAGCACCATGCCAGCGCTATCCCCGCCTTCCAGGGTACGACCCAACTCCATGGCTGCCCTCGCGCAGCCCAACCCGCGAATATCAGCGATGGAAGTGCCGCCGGCTTGTAGCTTCTCATATTCAGACCACGTACCCCCATCCATGGTCTCCGAATAGTCAGGCAGTAGGGTGAACTGCAGCCCAAAGTCGGTAAGTACCTCCTTCAAGTACCGCAAGTCCGCAGGCGACACCATGCCGGGAAACACAGCGAGAGTCTTGTTCCTTTCTCCGCCCGACGCCAATTGGTTCACCAGCTCACGCACCGCAGCATGAAATCCGTCCATGTGAGTGCCCCGATAACTGGCGGTGGAAACATGAACAATGGGGGCAGCAGCGCCGGCACCGCAGTCCTCCTGAAGATCGTGAATGAGCCTCCCCATATCCTCTCCAATCGTTTCGGCAAGACACGTCGAGGCGGCGCCGATGAGCTGAGGTTGATATTGCCGGGAGATGTTGAGGGCGGCCTGAGTAAAGTTCTTGCTGCCGCCGAAAATAGCGCTCTCTTCGTGGAAATTTGACGACGCGATGTCGATGGGCTCGCGAAAATGGCTGATGAGGTAACGCCGGATATAGGTGGAGCAACCCTGCGAACCATGCAGAAGAGGAATGCAACCTTCGACGCCACGAAACACCAGGCAGGCACCAAGCGGTGTGCAAAGTTTACAGGCATTGCGTGTGGATGTGAAATGCTTCGACTGCGGCTCTTCCTCCTCGTCCGCAATCTGGGGGACTGGAACCGCGATGCTGGATTCAGAACTGCCCGGACATTTCCCCGCGCCATGGCAGTCTGAGGTAGGTGCACAGATTGTGGGGTGGCCCTCCCGATCATGTAATTCGCTCTTCAGCACAGTAAATAGACTCCTCGCAATCGGGATGCCAACTAGTCACCGGGCGTGACTCTTGGCAGAAAATCCTCAAAACCTCAGGTATTTGACACTGTTCACGCTACGGAAGCAGCCCCGCGGCTTGACCGAACCCGACGTCTGCGTAGTTTCCACGGTGAAAGCCACCAAAAGGTAGGGAGACTGTCGGTGGTTCGGAACAATCCTCATTCCAGTCCGCAAAAGCACCCCAAAGGATGCCCGGTGGCCAAGCATCACCGCCTACCGTGCGGGTGGTTCAGAATGGCTCCGAGAAGGTTTGGCCCGTCGAGGCGCGAATTGCCAGACGGGGCTGGCGACGCTGGCATAGACTTCCTTGGCGAAGTTGAGCATGCCCACATACCCTGCGAGAGGTTCTTTGCGCTCATGGTTGTGGTCGCAGAACCCAATCCCTAGCTTGTAGGCAATTGGGCGCTCCTTCACCCCTCCAATGAAGAGATCAACGTCCTTTTCCAGACAGAACTTGGCGAGTTCGAGAGGGTTGGCATCATCCACGATAATGGTACCCGGCCCTGCCATCTCCTGGAGCTGCTGGTAGTCCTCCTTATCCCCCGTTTGCGAACCCACGATAGCCGTCTCCATCCCCAGCAACTGCAATGCGCGCATCAAGGAAAAGGCCTTAAAGGAACCACCCACGTAGATGGCCGCCTTCTTACCGAGGAGCTTTTGCTTGTAACGCATTAGCTCCGGATAGATGGCTGCAACTTCGTCACGCACGAGCGCCTGCGCGCGAGTGAGAATGTCGGGTGCGTCGGAGAAGTGTTTCGCGGCGTCGTAAAGCGCCGCGCTCATGTCCTCGATCCCAAAATAGGAAACCCGCTTGAATGGAATGCCATAATCGCGCTGCATCATTTTCGCCAGGCTCGTCATCGACCCTGAACACTGCACCAGGTTCAGCTTCGCACCGTGGGCGCGGCGAATGTCCTCCACGCGCGAATCCCCGGTGATACAGGAAACGACCTCGATGCCGATGCGCTGGTAGTAATCCCGGAGCACCCAGGTCTCGCCTGCCAGATTGAACTCGCCAAGGATGTTGATGCTATGAGGCTTAACGCCGGAAATGTCCCCCGTGCCAACGAGCCGGTAGATCGCGTCGCAAGCGGCACGGTACCCATCCTTCTTGGTTCCCTTGAAACCTTCAGAGTGGACACCGAGCACGGGAATGCCGGTCTTCTCCGAGACCCGCTTGCAGATGGAAGTCACGTCGTCACCAATAAGGCCGACAATGCATGTTGAGTATACAAAGGCCGCCCGGGGCGAATGGTGGGCGATGAGTTCAAGCAGCGCCGCCTCCAGCTTCTTCTCGCCGCCATAGATGACATCCATCTCCTGTAGGTCTGTTGAAAAGCTATTCCGGTGCAACTGCGGACCACTGGACAGGGCACCGCGAATATCCCAGGTATACGCCGCACAGCCGATAGGCCCATGGACGAGGTGGAGCGCATCGGCAATGGGATAGAGCACAACCCTCGACCCGCAGAAAACACAAGCACGCTGACTTACAGAGCCGGCGACGCTGGCCTTGTCGCAGGCCATTTGGGCGGTCCCATTTCCATCCTTACGAACGACCTGCTGCTCACGATCCTCAAGAATTTCAATCATACCACCCTTTTCTCATGGCTGCGAAGAAGGCTACGCACTTCCTCGTTATCCATACGGAGGAAGGACCAATCGACCATCTCCGAGGCGCCCAGGCTGCGGTAGAACCTCAAGGCACTCTCATTCCACCGCAACGCGATCCATTCAAAACGCCCATTGCCAAGCTCGGTGGCAATCTGACTCACGCGGATCAGCAGGGCGCGCCCAATCCCGCGCTTCCGAAACCGAGGCCTCACGTAGAGGTCGTCCAGAAAAATACCGGGACGACCCACAAACGTGGAAAAGGTCCGGTAGAACACGGCGTAGCCTGAGGGCTCCCCCTCACTCCACGAGACCAGCGCACGAGCCACTGCATCCGGGCCAAAGAGCGCCGCGCGCAACGAGTCCACCGTGACCTCCAGCTCCTGCGCGAGTCCCTCGAACTCCGCCAGTTCCCGGATCATAGCCATCAATAGGGGTAGATCCGACTCCTCAGCAGAACGAACAGTGAAGGAGTTCACGCTATTTCCCGCATTGGCAGTCGGATCGCCCGCAGGGCACCGCCAGCAAGACGTCGGATGCCTTAATGATGGCCACCACCGGCGAACCCTTCTTCAGATTCAGCGAAGTACTGGAGGTTCTGGTAACAACCGCGACCAGTTCCCCGCCTCCTGGAAGGGCGATGGACACTTCAGCGTTCACGGCGCCTTTGGTCACTTTGATCACTTTGCCAGCGATTTGGTTACGAGCACTGATGTTCATGCTATTGAATGAGTTCGAAGTTTTCTTCGGCGCACTCGCGATCTTTGTGGTCCAGGAGAGCGTCATTGATCTTCTCCATGAGTCGCAACGCGCCGGTGTAACCGACCGTCGGGAAGTAGCGATGCCCCATCCGATCCAGGATAGGGAAGCCGAAGCGCACGAAGGGGATATTCTCCACCCGCGATATGTACTTGCTATAGGTGTTCCCAATGATGAGATCCACGGGCCCGTTCTTGATCCATTGATGGAGCGCGAACAGGTCGGCGTTCTGTTTCACCTCGGCCTCTGGGGCCTGTTCCGCCAGAATTTCTTTCACGCGCGTCTCGAAATGATTTCCGGGCGATCCAGTGATGACGTATACGGGTTTCATATCCAACTCCACGAGGAACTGTGTCACGGCGATGACATGATCGGGATCCCCAACCACCGCGACACGTTTGCCATGGAAGTACTGATGCATGTCGCTCATGGCGTCGAGCAACCGACCACGTTCTTCACCCAGAGTGGCTGGAACGTCCACTCCACCATGGTTGCGCAAGGCATGGATGAAGCGGTCCGTGTTGCCAAGCCCATAGGGTAGTTCGAGCAAGGCGGAGGGAACATTGCATTTGCGGTCCAATTCCACTGCCGCCGGGTGAGAAGCAAAATGGCCTAACGCAATGGTGCCAACGCTATCCCCGGCGGATCGGATCTGTTCAACGGTAGCACCACCGCTTGGGAACATCCGATAGCGTCCTTCCTGAGGCAGGTCCAGCACTCCGCTCGTATCGGGGAACAGCACGTTCTTCACCTGCATCTCCGCCAGCATCCGCTTCATCTCGCGCATGTCCGCAGGATCGATGAACCCGGGAATAATGTTCAGTTGCATATCCGCCTTCAGCTGCGCTTCCGTCTTGCCGCTGGATTCGGACAGATAGCGGACCATCCCCGTGACCATACTGGCAAAGCCGGTGACGTGAGAGCCCACAAAGCTGGGGGTGTTGGCGTGAATCACCACTTTGCCCTGCGGGATGATCCCCTCCTCCGTGGCCTTCTTGATCATCATCGGAATGTCGTCGCCGATGACCTCGGACAGGCACGTGGTGTGGACGGCCACCACTTTGGGATTGTAGATCGTGAAGATGTTGGACAGAGCCTGCGTCATGTTCGCGAGTCCCCCAAACACGGAAGCCCCCTCGGTAAACGAGCTGGTCGTGGCGACGACCGGCTCCTTGAAGTGCCGGGTCAGGTGGCTTCGGTGATACGCACAGCATCCCTGGGAGCCGTGGCTGTGGGGCATGCAACCATGGATTCCAAGGGCGGCATACATCGCGCCGATGGGCTGGCAGGTCTTGGCAGGATTGATGCGGAGCGCCTCGCGTGGTTTGATCTCAGCTGTAGTTCCCTCTAGCATAAGCGTATTGGATTGAAGTGTTGCGTAATCAGATCTGGTCGTCACCCGTGGCTGCGGTCTTGCGCCAGGTTTTGGACTCTTCCCCCTGTTTTGTTCCACTTGCCTTGTAGGCGTGCGTCAGTGGAGGCACCGCCAGGGGATCCTTTTCCCAAGGTGGGGTGATGTACTTCCAAACCTTGGTAGTCAGCATGCGATCCACTTCGCGATAGAAGTTCATGGCGCCACTGAAGGCCGCATATGGGCCGCTGTAGTCGTAGCTGTGTAACTGCTTGCATGGCACCCCCATCTTCTCGATGACGAACTTGTCCTTGATCCCCGAGCCGATGATATCCGGCTTGTAGGTCTCGATGAGCTTCTCCATCTCATGGTGACTGATGTCGTCAATGACCAGGGTGTGTTTCTTCATCTCCACCATCATGCCATCATAATCCTTGAACGAGAAACCACCGGCCTCCAGCGCAGCGATTTGTTCAGGCGTCCGCGAAGGTTTGAAGCGTTCGGGATCTGCCTCAACGTGCAGTTCCTCAATGTTGCGACTGTCGGCATCGACCTTGATGCTCGGGAGGATCTTGCGACCTTCGTAATCGTCCCGATGGGCGAACTCATAGCCCGCGGAGACGATTTCCATGCCAATGTCCCGAAAGAGATCCTGGTAATGATGGGCTCGCGACCCGCCAACGAAGAGGGCCGCTTTCTTTCCCTGGTGGCGCGTCTTGATTTCTTCGCGCACCGGCTTGAGCGCCATCATCTCCTGGGCGATGACTTCCTCAACGCGGTCGGTCAATCGTTTGCTCTCGAAGAACCTGGCTATCTTCCGGAGGGTCTTGGCTGTAGCCTCCGCGCCGATGAAGTTCACCTTGATCCACGGGATTCCGAACTTCTTTTCCATCATCTCTGCGATGTAATTAATGGAACGATGACACATGACGCCGTTAAGTTGTACGGTGTGGGCCCTTTTGACCTGGTCGTAGCTCACGTCGCCGCTCAAGGTGGAAGTCACGTGGATACCGCATTTGCGCAGGAGTGTGTCAATCTCCCACGCATCGCCTCCAATATTGTATTCGCCCAGAATATTCATGTTGAACTCGGCCACGTCCGCCTGGTCGTCCAAGCCAATGATATTCTTGAAGACGCCATTGTTGGCGATGTGATGCCCGGCGGACTGGCTGACTCCTTTGTAACCTTCGCAACTAAAGGCCATGACATTGATTCCAAGCTCCTCTTTCATCTGCTTGGCCACCGTATGAATGTCGTCACCGATGAGGCCGACGGGGCAAGTGGCAAGCACTGCAATAGCTTTGGGCTTGAAGATGTCATAGGCTTCTCGGATCGCCTGCTTGAGCTTCTTTTCTCCGCCAAAAATGATCTGATCCTCCTGCATGTCGGTGTTCATGCAGTACTGGAGATAGTTCGTCTGTCCCTGAGCGGGCCGGACGAGGTTCCGGCGGGTCATCCAAGCATAGTAACCGCATCCCACTGGACCGTGAGTGATCTGGAGCAGATCGTAGATGGGCCCCATGACCACACCTCGACAGCCGGCGTAGGTGCAACCACGCTGGGTAATGATTCCAGGAATGGTGCGCGTATTGGCACCTATTTCAGGCGGGGTTTCGGGCTCGTTGAGGACAATCTGCTTGGCTCGCTTCTTCGCTGTCTTGGCAGGGTAGATCTTCAGCATTTCTGCCTTCACCACAGCGGGATCAGGCAAAGTCGGAGTCTGGATTGTTTCGGACATAGGAATCCTTTCTATGGAGTTGATTCACCGCAGTTATGATGACAGCACGGTGGCCGCACCAGGCTATGCTACCGCATCGGTCTTACCAGGCCATGTTCCGCGTCACAGGTGCTCGCTAGGTCAGTTGTAGAGTCCGAACGTTACCAGGAGTTGCTCCAACTCCGGAATGGCGAGCGGCTTGGGAATGACGAACTGCTGGTTTTGATCGATCGCCTTGGCCAACGCGCGGTATTCATCCGCCTGGCCGCACTTTGGATTCCACTCGATCACTGTTTTCCGGTTGATCTCGGCGCGCTGCACATCATTGTCGCGCGGTACAAAGTGAATCATCTGCGTGCCCAGCTGTTTGGCAAACTGCTCGATCATCTCCCGTTCGTTATCCACCTTGCGGCTGTTGCAAATCAGCCCTCCCAGGCGGACCTTGCCATTGGTCGCAAACTTAAGAATGCCTTTACAGATATTGTTGGCTGCGTACATCGCCATCATCTCGCCCGAGCAGACAATGTAGATTTCCTCGGCCTTACCATCGCGGATGGGCATGGCAAACCCACCACAAACCACGTCCCCCAGCACATCGTAGAAGACGTAGTCGAGGTTCTCACTCGCATCGTAGGCGCCAAGTTGTTCGAGCATGTTGATGGAGGTGATGATGCCGCGGCCCGCGCAGCCCACACCTGGTTCGGGACCACCGGACTCCACACACATCGTGCTGCAGAATCCGCCGGTACGGATATCGGCCAGCTCCACGTCCTCACCTTCCTCGCGGAGCGTGTCGAGCACGCTTCGTTGGGATAAGCCGCCCAACAGCAAGCGGGTGGAGTCCGCTTTCGGATCACAACCCACCACCATCACCCTCTTGCCTTGCTCTGCCAGGCCAGCCACGGTGTTTTGCGTCGTGGTTGATTTCCCAATGCCCCCTTTTCCGTAGATTGCTATCTTTCTCATAAGCGATGTTGAACTTCGATTTGTCATCTCGCGGCACTGTCGATTCGCCGCATTTGCCCAATACGCAAATGGGATGCCAACCGCACTGCTTTCCGGGTGTCCGCAGTGAAAGCCTTTTAGAACAGGGTATTTGCGAGGAAATGAATCCTTGGTGCGCTCGCGTTCCACCTCCTTCCGCTTCCTGCTTGACCACATTTGCGTAGGATGGAGCCGCAAACCTACGTAGAGGTAGGAACTGGCCGATCCTTCCCGCAGATTCTCCCCGCCTGCGCCAGCTTGCCGTTGCATTACCTAAAGTCCGGGTTGCCACTTCCCTGCCTGATCTGCCCAAAGATGGGATCGGCTACCACCGTAGAGTGCGAACATGGAAGTAGCCGCCCAAGACGAGGTGTTCAGATTCTCCCGAGAGCAGGGATTGCGGTAAGAGTCCACTGAAGAACACGATCTTGGCAAACGGGACCTCCACTTCCCAGGCAATCGCGCCAAACTCCCAGGCCACTTCCGGGTCAGAGGAGAAAGAGCTCAAGTTATTGAGTTGGACTAGTGATCGTGTCGTTGAGCGGACTTTCCCCTGATCCTCTTGAGTACGAATCGTGTACTCCTCGGGATCGTGAGTGCCACGATAAAGCCTCTTCGAGCGCATCCCCGGGAAGCGGCGGGCTAGTTCGTCCTGGCAGAAGGTGTAAAGCAAGTCCAACTGCATGAGGACCCCGATGGATCTGGATGCCCCGCGCATCCGATCGAGAGTGAACGCTTCCCGCGCGGCGGCATCCTCGGCCAGACGGCCGTTGTGGTAGGTGGCCAGTATGCCAAAACGGCTTTCGACCCATGCCTTCAGCACGGCGCCCGCCTGACGATTGCTGTCGGCTCCCCAAGCGCGCAGCAGGTTTACATAGCTATACACCCTTCGGAGTTTTCCTCGGTACTCGACCTGGTCGTTTAGGCTGAATTTGACGCAAAGATACTCGTGAAAAAGGCGGCTACGCTCCTCCGCTTCCGGAATCTCCGCCAGACGACGGAAAAGGGAACTGTCAGTGGATCGCGCGCCATCAATCTCAACCGGCAGAGGATTCGCCTGAAACTCTTCGGAACCGATGATCCACGGTGAGAGATTGCAGCGGTTCAGCGAGCAGGAAGAACGCGAGGGATCTTCGGCAATCTGCTGATGATAGAGCTGCTCTGGGGGTCTCATTCGGGAATCGGTAAGAGAAGGCCTCGTGGTGCGGTCATGGGGCTGAAAGTTGGAGCAGCTCTGGTGTCTGGCTGCGAATCGCGGCTCTCACTCTCGGGTCGAGTTGCTTCAACCATCGGCCAGGAATTCCCTGCACGCCGTAGAGCGCCCCAGCCAACTGCCCCGCCAGTGCTCCGGTGGTATCCGCATCCCCACCCCGATTGACCACGCGCACCAGGCAGTCCTCAAAACTCCCCGTGTTGAAGAAGCCATCGAACACGGTCTGCAGCGTATCCACGATGTACCCGCTGGATCGACCTGGCCAAGGCCTGAAACGGAAGGTCGGATACCGACCAATCAGGTCGGCGACCACCTCGTCGCAGGGAGCCTGTCCCCCTTTCAGCAACAGTAGCCGCATCATGCGCGCCAGTGCGATCGTGGCAGCATCCGACTCGGGATGGTTGTGGGTGATGTGCGCTTGCTCGAGGCTCCGGCGAACCAGGAGTTCCTCGCTGTGCAAGGAGACAAGAACCGTCGGAAGATTGCGCATCGCGGCCCCATTTCCCCCGCTATCTTCAGAAAAGGCGATGGACGGGTCTCCGCTGGAAAGGTAATGGCAGATGCCTCGCCGACAGGCGTTGCCGATGTCCACTGGCTTGGAGCGCATCCAGGTGACAAAACCATCAGCGATGCCCCGCAGATTCCAGGCACCACTGGCAATCAACGCGGATCCAAGTGCGAGAGTCATCTCCGTATCGTCAGTGACCCGTCCTGGCTTGAGCCGCAGCCAGCCACCCCCGATGATATGCTTGTGCACACCATACTCCGCTCTGATTTCATGCATGGACATAAACTCCACGGTGGCGCCCAAAGCATCACCGATCGCCCCTCCTAAATACGCGCCCAGTGAGCGGTCAAGAAGGGTAGTACCGGAACTCTCCTCAATGGCCAAGCTGTGGAACATGGTTGCCCCGGTTTCCACCCATAGCGGAGGCAGGAATCAAGGAGGGGCAGCTTCCCCGCGCCGGAATCGTTTGAAATCAATCTGATGCCGCTTCACGCGTAGTCCCATCTGCCTTTCCGTGACGCCGAGCCGGCGTGCCGCCGCAGCCATGTTTCCGTCACATGCCTTGAGTTCACTCACGATCATCTCGTATTCGAGAGCGGATACCGCCGCGTCCAGCGTTCCCAGCACGGGGGTATCGCCAGCCGCCCTCTTCTGAAGTGTGGGGGGTAGATGGTGGGCTTCAATGGACTCACTTGGACAAAGCAGAACCGATCGTTCCATGCAATTTTCCAGTTCCCTCACATTGCCTGGCCAGTGGTAGCTCATGAGCAAATCGATAGCGGCAGTCGAAATCCGACGAACCGATCTACCATTGAGTGTGGAGTATTTCTCCACGAAACAATCGGCCAAAAGAAGGATGTCGGACTTGCGTTCGCGCAAGGGTGGCACGAAAATGGGAAACACGTTGAGGCGGTAGTAGAGGTCAGCCCGAAATGTGTCCTTCTCGATCATCTCCTCCAGGTTGCGGCTGGTCGCCGTAAGAATCCGAACGTCGGCCTTGATTGGCGTATGTCCGCCCACACGCTCGAACTCCTTTTCCTGCAACACCCGGAGCAATTTGACCTGCGTCGTCGGTGAAACGTCCCCAATCTCGTCCAGGAACAAAGTCCCCCCGGCAGCAAGCTCAAACCTGCCTCGGCGCATGGCAATGGCCCCGGTGAATGCTCCCTTTTCGTGGCCGAATAACTCACTCTCGATGATCGACTCAGGCAAGGCCGCGCAGTTGAGTTTCACGAAGGCCTTGTTCTTACGCGGACTCTGCTCGTGAAGCGCTCGGGCAACAAGCTCCTTACCCACCCCCGATTCGCCGCGTATCAGCACGGTCGTCGCACTGCTGGCCACTTGCTCAACCTGCCGATACACCGAGCGCATCGCACCCGAATTCCCAATCATGTTCGGAGGTCGGTGGCTCGTCTGAATTTGCTGCTGCAAGAGCTCGTTGTCCCGCTGGAGCGCATCCAGCCTTTCCTGGGCAAGACGATGAAAATGAACCGTGTGCGCAATTGTGTTGGCAACGAGGGAAAGCAGGCGCCGGTCGGCTGAAAGGCGCGGGCGTCCATCTTTGAGACGTTCCACACTCAGCACGCCGATGACTTCCGTCCCAAACTTGATGGGGACGCATATGTAGGCGGCAGGCAGCGCGCTGGGGTCCGCTTGCTGCTCCTGTTTCCATCGCGTTCTCAGGGCTGGTTCCTCGGAGATATCGGATACGATGATGGCCTGGCCAGAATCCAGCACCTGCTGGATCAACTCCTGGCAGGCGAGCAAGTATTCCTGCTGGCTTTGTCCGCGCGGCAGACCG
The DNA here is from genome assembly GCA_964411985.1 of uncultured Verrucomicrobiota bacterium. Classification (GTDB taxonomy): domain Bacteria; phylum Verrucomicrobiota; class Verrucomicrobiia; order Limisphaerales; family J093; genus CAYPNF01. The sequence continues at coordinate 5,278 of CAYPNF010000002.1, read as the reverse complement.
ACCGCCTCACTGATCGTGGCCTTACCGTCCTCACGATTGAGGATCGTAATAGTCCCCCGCTTCATACCGAGCCCGTCGGCCATCTTCTGTAGCACGGGGCGAATGACTTCGCGGAGTTCCAGGCTGCTTTCGAGTGTGTAGGAAATGTCGAAAAGGAGGCTCATTTCGTCGACAACGCGACAACCTCCAGCCCCAGTGGGTGGATTCGGCATCGAGAAGTCGACTCCTACACAACCAGGAGGACATTCATCCAACAACTTTCTCACAAGCAAATCTTCGCAAGGAACATGCCAATTGCAGGGAGCCAGTGTCACACGTCGCGACAATCTCCGGCCAAGTGACTCGAAGCCCCCTGGAAATGCGGGTTGGAACAGAGATTGCTCTGACTCCAGTCAACAGGTGCCCGGACGTTATCGATCCTAAAACAATGAAGACGGAGGTGCCTCCGATGTTACTTTTTAACCAACCCGCTTAAAGATCGCCAAGCCAGGCGACCAGACCAGCATGCGGCTTCTCGTTTGATTTCATGCCGACGGCGGCAGACTGACAAACACCGCGCATCGAATGATTCTGATGAAACAGAAGACGATCATCCTCCTAGTGGCTTTGGTAACATTGACCACCTCGCCCACGCGAGCTGCTGAGATCTTGCTGTTCGCGGCTGCAAGCCTATCGGACTGCCTTCAGGCCATCGCCGTCGATTACGAAAGGCAGAGTGGCAACACCCTTGTGTTCAACTTCGCCGCTTCCGGAATCCTGGCGCGGCAGATCGAGGAAGGAGCGCCCGCGGACATCTTCTTCTCCGCAGACGAAGCACGGATGGACATACTCGAGAAGAAGGGACTGATCGTCAGCGAAACAAGGCAAAGCCGACTTTCCAACCTGCTGGTCATTGTTTGTCCGACCGATAGCCACGTCTCCATCACCAACATATCTGGCCTGATTTCGCCAAACATCACGAGATTGGCTTTGGGGAACCCTAAGGCCGTTCCCGTCGGCAGCTACGCCAAGGCCTATCTCACAAAGCAAGCCCTGTGGACCCTCTTGGAGTCCAAGGTTGTGCCGTGCGAGAGTGTGCGCGCTGTGCTTGCAGCGGTTGAATCCGGGAACGTGGATGTGGGCATTGTATACAAGACGGACGCTGCCATCTCTAAGAAGGTCAGAGTGGTCTTCGAGGTCCCAGCCCACGAGGGCCCCGGAATCACCTATCCCGTGGCGTTACTGAGGGATGCCAAGCGTGCGCAAGCAGCCCGGACGTTCCTCGCCCACCTTGCTGGTCCCGACACGGCAGCCGTCTTCACTCGACACGGGTTTATCGTCCTTGCCGTTCCACCGCGGGAGTAAAGGGTTTGCCGACCCCATGAGGACTCGCTTAGGAAATCAACGAGCGTATACAATGTGACTTCCCAAACGTGGTACCTCGTCTGGTTTACGGCCGGGATGGCAGCCCTGAGTACGTTGTTGATCCTGCCGCCCGGCATCGGCCTGGCGTGGCTGCTGGCGCGCCATCAATGGCGAGGCAAAGCGCTCGTAGAAACGATCGTTTCCCTGCCTCTGGTCCTGCCGCCGGTGGTGACCGGATTGGTCCTGTTGAAGCTCTTCGGCCGACGTGGCCCGATCGGACACTGGCTGCAAGAATGGTTTGGCCTCGAGGTCGTCTTCACGTGGAAGGCGGTGGTCCTGGCTTTGGCGGTCATGGCCTTGCCCTTGCTGGTACGGACGGCACGCACGGCGATCGAAGAGGTCAACCCCCTTTTCGAGCAACTGGCTCGCACCCTCGGGGCGGGTGAGTGGCGTGTCCTCTTTACGATTACGCTGCCATTAGCTCGGCGAGGCGTACTCGCGGGAGGCTTGCTCGCGTTCGCGCGAGGGTTGGGGGAGTTTGGCGCCACCATCATGGTGGCGGGGAATATCCCCCGGCAAACCACCACGCTGTCAGTGGCGATCTACCAAGATGTCCAACTAGGCCAGGACGGTCAGGCCGGTGTGCTGGCGGCAGTGGCGGTGTTGCTGGCACTCCTTGCCGTCGCCACCAGCGAATTATTACTGCGCCGGGCCAAACCGTGAGCGATTCCCTCAAGGCCAGGTTCACAAAACGGCTTGCCGCCGGGACGGTGATCCACGTTGAGGAACTCAGGATCCCCGGCGATGGGGCGGTCAGCATTCTCTTCGGAGCTTCTGGCTCTGGCAAAACAACCGTGCTACGCTGCCTCGCGGGATTGGACCAACCCGACGAGGGCACCATTCAGTTTGGAGAGGAAGTGTGGTCCGATTCTGAACGGAGAGTATTCCTGCCTCCGCGTCAGCGCCAACTCGGCTTCGTACCCCAGGATTACGCATTGTTTCCGCATCTCACCGTCCAGCGTAACATCGGCTATCCCTTGGATAAGCTCCCCCCTGACCAACGGCGCAAGTGCGTCGCGGAAACTGTGTCGTGGCTCGGGCTAGCGGGGTTGGAACAGCGCTACCCGCACGAACTGTCCGGCGGCCAGCAGCAACGTGTCGCTCTCGCCCGCGCCTTGGTACGCCGACCCCGGCTGCTGCTGCTGGATGAGCCTCTCGCCGCCTTGGATGCTCCGACCCGGGTGCGTTTGCGAACCGAGTTGCGAGGCCTGCTGCAGCGACTCAACCTTCCAACGCTCCTGGTGACGCATGATCGACAGGAGGCTCTCGCCCTAGGTGACCACCTTATCGTCCTGGACCGCGGTCGGATCGTCCAGCAAGGCCCCATCGCGGAGGTCTTCGGTCGGCCCGACAGCCTCGCCGCCGCCGACATTCTTTCGGTCGAGACTATCCGGCCAGGGCGCATCCTGGATTGGGTTGATGGCTTGGCGAGAGTGGGGCTGGATGGGGTCGAGCTTCTGGCTTTGGCTGCCGACCTTCCCGCTCACACGACAGAGGTGTTCGTCTGCATCCGAGCCGAAGACGTGGTTCTGTCGCATGGTCGGATAGCTCCGTGCAGTCCACGGAACCAGCTGTCCGGCAGGGTTCGCGATCTGGTCCGTGAAGGAGCGTTGGTGCGTGCCCACATCGATTGTGGCATTCCGCTCCAGGCTCTGCTAACCAAACAGGCTTGCGAAGAACTGGCCCTGATTCAAGGCCAACCCGTTCGAGCCCTGATCAAGGCTCCTCATGTCCACCTTATTCCTCGATCGCCGCAACCTTAGAAAATACCGTCAGCCTTTCCAACGCATCCTAATTGAGGAGAGTTGGGTCCATTCGCCCCTCGCGCGCAGGGGCTCGCTCATCCCCTAGGCTAGTGAGGTTCCGCCTCTCGCTGACCTCGCCTCAGGATGTTCTCCATTTCGTCCTCGTCATCCATTCGAATGGAGCGCTGTAGACGGGCTGCCCCGTAATCGGGATCCTTGGGATCTTTTGCCTTCTCCGGGTCGAAGATCCGTGGGTCGACGGGCATGCAGCGATAGGGCCGGTAATCTGGCTGAGTCGTGAAGCAATCGGAGAAGTCGTTGGCCAGCGCGTCAAACATATTGAGCGGTCCCAGCCCAAAAATCTGGTAGAGAGTGCGGTGCATGCTGACGATCGTCGTATGGCGGTGCGAAACGTAGCCACGTTTGGCCCAAGGGCTGATCACCATCAGCACACTGCGTTGAGCATCCACATGGTCCGGTTCGCCACCTGAGTCGTCCTGGGTCACAAAGATCGCCATCTTCCTCCAGTACTTCGTGTGCGAGAGGAATTCGACGATGCGGCCCAGGGCAAGGTCGTTGTCCGCCATCCAAGAAGCAACGTAGGGGTAGCCCTTCTCCGGCTTAGGGTCGGCTCCATGATCGTTACACAGGGCGATGTTCAGAAACTGCGGGAATCGCATGGATCCGTGTAGATAACGCTGCTCGATGTCCTGCATGAACCAGTGGGCGCGATACTGGTCAGGAATGTTCATATTGAAGATCGGGTAACCAAAACAGGTGTTGTCGTAGAGCACCTTGGGCATGGGGGCATTCACCACTTCGCGGGCTCCGGTGGGATGTTCGTTCTCCTCCTCCTCCACGCCTGGAAACTCAAATCCCTCGCCGTAGTTCCGAAAGCGGATCTTGTGCGCCGCGAGATGCTCCCACATCGAACCCGCCTCCGGATAGTCCTCCGGAAGGAGCGACCCGTTGGAGCCCATGGAATAACGCCTGCCCGGTGCGGTGCTGTCCTTCTTGAAAGACCACCCGACCGTATAGGTCATCTGCATGAGGTTATTGGGCTGGACCCCCACCAACCAGCGATGTCCAACGCCGGAGGCCTCCGGTTCCATGTAGAAGTTGTCACTGACCGTAAACTGCCTCGCCAGGGCGTTGTGATTGACCATGATGCCAACGTCCTGAAGGGTGGGTTGTCCAGCTCCACTGACATTCTGGTGCAAGCCCCATCGCAGGAGCGCTGGATCGTGTCGAGCACCCGGCACCCGGTCGAAGACGGCGTCATAGGTGTGATTCTCCTTGGTGATGAACACGACGTACTTGATCTGATCCGAAATGCGGCCCGGACGCGAGGGGATCACCGGCGAGCTCAGGGCTGCACGGTCCGCTTCGCGATCGACGATTCCGTTGTAGGCCAGCACGCAGCTCGTCAACTCACCCAACTCGGCATCGGAAGGGACATCCAGCACCGACAACACCCCGCGCATGCCGAGGAACGCGCCCTCCGGTTTGGGGTGCCCAGCGTTGGGCCCATTACCGAACCCCCGAAAAGAGATGCAGGCCAGCTGCCTTCCATCCGGTGACAGTGAGAGCCGATAAGGGTACCAGGCCGTGGGTATGTGGCCCAGCACCTTCAAGTTGCTCGCATCTAGAACGGCGATTGCGTTGATCCCCATTTCCGCCACGTAAACTCGCCCACCGTCGGGAGAGATGACCATTCCAGCAGGACCCACACCGCGAAGCTTGGCGACCAAGGGGGAAGGTACGATGCGATTCTTGGCGACGATGGCCTGCCGCTGCGGATCGATTCGTTCAATCATGTCATTGTTGCCATTAGACACCAAAAGCGCCCCTCCCCCAGCGGCCAAAAAATTCGGAGCACTTCCGCCCACGGTTTTGCCGTTGTCCGAGGGAGCGCCCACCAAGAGGCCGGTCTTGAGTCGGGTGAGGATGACAGGGTGTTCCGGAACCCTGATATCCAGGCCCCAGACCGAGAAAGACTCGGGTACATTTGGCTCCCCCAGACCTGGGATTTGGCGACCCTCAAAGTAAACCCCGTCCCGCGCATCTCGGCTCGGGATCCGCGAAAGAATAACATGATCAATTAGGCATTGGGCCTGATGTCGTAATTC
>CAYPNF010000001.1:129161-301595 GCA_964411985.1 uncultured Verrucomicrobiota bacterium | reverse complement strand
AGTTTCTGAAGGTTTGAATCCGCGTTTCGTATCAGTTCGGAGGCGGTGGGTTTTCTCAGGGATACAGATTGGATGAAATCGGCCTGCGCGCCTTCATCTAGGTCTGTCCCTAAACAGGGGCCCAGTTTTTCCAGGGATGCCGCAATGGACCCCATCCAGACGTATGCCTTTATCATCGTCTGTCCCTAAAGAATGGATCAGGAACGGAGGCGCCCTGGTGCCTTTGTGAGCGATTCGTGTCTGTCCCGTGAAATCTCCGAGAACTGGAGTCAGGACGCAACGGCAGCGCAAGGGATTGTGGGAAGCATTCGAATTGAACTTCAGACCTTGAGCCGGGGGTTGTAGAACAGCGGTGTCCGCGGGGGGCGACGATTCGGTGGCTGCTCACCGCTTGGGTTAGGCCCTTGGGGGGGGCGGAGCAGCTCTCGTCGGCCCTTCCAATACCATACCGCCCGGACTCTCAGTGCCCCATCCTGGTCCTAAAGCTCCCCAATGAGTGGTGGCGGTTGGCCTAAGGCTTTTTTGCCGGCTTTTTCCCCATCGAGACCAGGAGCATGAGGATGCCGAAGGCCAGCATGGCGAATCCGGACCAGAGGTTGACGTTCACGCCCAGGGGCAGAGCCTTGATCTTGGCGGGGTCCATGATGAACCCGTATACCACCAGGATAGCTCCGATGATCGTGAACATGAGGCCAATAGGAAGCCGAACGTCGAGATGCATAAGCGAGTCGAGGAAAAGGTTTTTACCAGAGCACGATGTTGATGAGGAGCGCTACAGCCATCACGATGGCACCCAGGAAGGCTGGATTCTTCAGCATGGAACCGGATTCATCTTTCGGTTTCGGGGTCAGTGAATAGACCAATCCCGCCAGTTCCTTTTCGGTCTTATTGGGTTTCGTGAGCATGGAGATGACGATGGTGGCCACAAAACAGGCGGTCCACGCATAGATGGCAGTCCAGAAATTCTGGGCCATATCGCTGGGGTACTGGTGCAAGATTGTGCCAAGCCACCCCCCTTTGATCAGGGATGCGGCGCCGACGGGTTGCGTGAGGCCATGGTGGAGGGAGGCGGACAGCGTGCCGATGACCAAGCCCAGGAAAGCGCCGTGGCCGGTGGCTCGCCGCCAGAACATGCCCAGAAGGAAGGTGGCAAACAACGGGGCGTTCACGAACGCGAAGATCAGCTGCAGCATGTCCATAATGTTGTTGAACTTGGTCGCCGCATAAGCGGCCACCATGCTGGCCAGGATGCCGAAGACCGTGGCCATTTTGCCCACCCAAAGGTAGTGCGCGTCCGAGGCGTTCTTGCGGATGTAACTCTGGTAAATGTCATACGTCCATACCGTGTTGAAGGCCGTGACATTTCCCGCCATGCCGGACATGAAAGAGGCCATGAGGGCGGTGAGGCCCACTCCGAGCATACCGGTGGGGAAATAGTGGCCGAGCATCAGCGGAACCACCTTATTGAAGTCGTATTCCTTTCCATCGGCCATGGTGGGGATCTGGAGTCCGCTCCCCTGGCTGGCGGTGAGGGCCATGGCGATCATGCCGGGGAGAATCACCAGGAAGGGAAACATCATTTTGGGGATGGCGGCGATGAGGGGAGTGCGGCGTGCGGCCGACATATTCTCCGCCGCCATAGCGCGTTGCACCACCAGGAAGTCCGTGCACCAATATCCGAAGGAAAGGACGAATCCGAGCCCCATGACCAGCCCGAACCATTCCACACCCATGGGGTTGGCGGTGGCGCTGCCCATGTGTTTCCAGGAGTCGGTCATGGCACCTGCGGCAAAGCCATTCTTGACCGCTACTGCAGAGAGTTTCTCCACGAGGCCGTTCCATCCGCCTACGTGGATCAAACCCATGATAGAGAGCGGCAGAAAGCCGAAGACAATAAGGAAGAACTGCAGGACTTCGTTATAGATGGCGCTGGTGAGACCGCCCATGAAAATGTAGGCGAGCACGATCGCCCCCGAGATGAGGATGCTCACATGAAAATTCCAGCCGATGAGCGTCTCCAGCAGAATCGCCAGGCCGTACATGGAGATGCCGGAGGAAAGGACGGTCATGGTGGCAAACGTGATGGCGTTGAAGCCCCGCGTCTTTTCGTCGAAGCGCAGCTTCAGGTATTCGGGCACAGATCGGGCCTTCGATCCATAGTAAAACGGCATCATGAACACCCCCACGAAGACCATGGCGGGGATGGCGCCGACCCAGTAGAAGTGGCAGGTGGCGATTCCGTACTTGGCACCCGATGCGGCCATACCCATGACCTCTTGGGCGCCGAGGTTCGCACCGATGAAGCCTAACGCGCAAACCCAAGAGGGTAGCGAGCGGCCCGACTCGAAGAAGTCCTTGGTGCCGCTGACGTATCGTTTGAGCACGTAACCTATTCCGATGACGAATAGGAAGTAGATGATGAGGATCAGGTAATCAACCCCGGACGGATTAATCAGCTTCATGCGAGTCGTATTCTGAACTTTGCGCCAACGGTTCCGCTAAAGAAAGCACCAGCTTCCCATGCGCGTTGATAGTGCTGGCGAGCATGCTGGGGTGAATCGGCTTTGTCAACGGCGGGGTGGGCTTGGGACGGACCGAAGTTGCTGAATTAGGCCAGATTGGGATGGTGTTGTCCCCATTTCATGCGACAAGGCCAGGCCGACGCAGGGAGGGATACAAAGGATTGGCGCATTTGTAATATGCGTCAGGCGGATTTGTGCTTTATTACCCTCATGACAAACGAACCTCTTCCCCTGACCGAACAGGAGCAGAAAGACCTTCTCACCTTGTGTATCCATGCGGCTTTTGCCGACGGCTCCCAAAACGAAACCGAGCGCAATCAAATCAAGCGGATCCTGGAGGGCTTCTCGAACCCGGGTCTGGACCTAGCCGCAGCCTACCAGGGGGCGTTGGGGGGTACTTCCAGTTTGCCCCAGGTGGTGGCGCGCATTCAGGCATCGAATCGAAAAGACCTGGCCTATGAGATGGCTACCTGCGTGTGTCATGCGGATGGGGCGTTCACGGATCCCGAGCGGCGTTTCCTGAGCGAGTTGAGCCGGAGTCTGGGCCTGGATACCGCCGCGGCCTCCGAGTTCCAAAAACAAGCTGAGGCAATTAGTGTCGAACCTATTGCCCCGACGGGCAAGGTGGGTACCGATCCCGACGCCCAGGCGGCACTGGACAAAATGATTCTGAACTATGCGATTCTCAACGGTGCGCTGGAGATCATGCCGCAATCCCTGGCGACGCTCACGATTATTCCGCTGCAGATGCGCATGGTGTATCGGGTGGGGAAAGCCTTCGGATACGAACTGGGGCGTGAGCACATTGTGGATTTCCTGGGTGCGTTGGGAATTGGGTTGACCTCGCAGGTGGTGGAAGGGTTTGCCCAAAGGCTTGTGGGGGGGCTTGCCCGCACGTGGGCCGGCGGATTGCTGGGTGGTCTGGCGGGCCAGGCCACCAGCTCCGGTATCAGCTTCGCCACGACCTATGCTTTGGGACAAGTGGCCAAGTCTTACTATGCGAGCTCCCGCACGCTTACCACCGCCCAGTTGAAGGAAGTGTTTTCCTCCATGCTCGGCGAGGGCCGAAGACTAGGGGACCGCTGCGCAGGTGACATCCGGAAGAAGGCTGGCGAAGTGAATGTCACCCAGCTGATGTCCGTTGTGCGCAAAAACTAGCTTAGCGTCGCTCCCCTGGCTGGTCAGCGCTGTTTCGCCAGTTCCCGGTACGGATTCGAGACCGTCAGACCACGGGAATCGGTGATGGAGAGAAACAGGACCAGAGGCCGGTTCGGGGGAATGGCGGCTTCCACCATGCCGTGGCGGATCCGGGCGGGGACCTTCTCCCATCGCCGCAGCTGCCAATGGCCACGGTCAGAGGTGTAGTGAAGGGCGGCACGAGCAAGTCGATGGTGGCTGCGAAACCAAGCGCGGGCCTGACCCTTTTCAAGCCAAAGGGGCCCGATTTCCGGAAGCGGATCCTGATCGAGGAGTGCGGCATCGATGAAGGCGTCCACTTCCGGGAAGGTCCAGATGTGACCGTGCGGAAGGTGAATCTGGATCGAGAGTGTTTTCGGGCCGTTGGCGCGACGAACCGTTTTACGGTAGCTATCCATGGGATACGCGAAATCATTCGAACCGTTCAAGAAGAGCATCGGGCACTGGTTATGTCCGACGTGCGACCCGGGATCGAACAGGGAAACCCACCGTTCTTTGAGTTCTGGCTCCATGGGATCGAAGAACGGCTTCTTCCAGCAACTGTTCTCCGCGAGAAACCCGCATCCGTAGACGGGCACGGCAACTTTGAGGCGCGGATCGACGCCTGCCACGATGCACGTCAGGTAGCCGCCCCAGCTGATGCCCGTGATCCCGATCCGGTCTGGATCGACCTCGGGTTGAGCAGCGAGGAGGGAGTGCCCTCGCAGGATCGCGGCCACGGCATGGTAAGTCCACATGTCTTTGGCCTCAGACTTCTGAAACGGTCGGAACTTGGTCGGGTCTGACTGATCGGGTCCTCCATCAGGAAGGGGACCGGCCGGGCCGCACCCGGCGGTATCCATGGCGAGAGCGGCGTAACCGCGGCGATTCCAGTATTGCACCCAGTCGCGGAAAGCCTTTCCACCTCCGCCGTGAACGAGCAACACCCCGGGAACTCTGCCAACCCGGTTGGTGGGAGCTCCATAGTAAGCGAACACCCAGGTAGGCTTTCCACGGAAGGGTTCACCCTGGTAATAGACCTCGCGGACCCCGCCCGTCTCCGCTCCCCAGCGCCAGCCTGGTGCGAGGCAGAGGTCCGGAAGGTTCCAAAGTGTGTCCGCCTGGTGCGGCTCCGGGGTCGTGGCGCTGAGAAAAGCAGGGTGTAACAAGAGAGCGCCCAGGAATGCTGAGCGCCACCGAAGGATCATGCAGAAGAGGAAGTGCATTAGGATCAGAGTGACGCTGGAATAGTGGTGCAGTTTGCGGCGAAGGCAAGGAATCTTGGAGCCAAGATTTCAGTAGGGGGAACGTGGAGGCGCACCGGGTTTGCCATCTGGTTCTGGAGGGATTATGTTGAGGGCGGTTGATGAAAGCTTTACCGCATCCGGATAATCTGTACCTGGACGCCGCCACGGGCTGGCTGATGTTGGGAGATCCCAAGTCGGCGATGGAGGAGTTGGAGCGGTTATCCAAGCCCTCGCGGGGCCGGCCGGAAGTGCTGGAGATGGAGTGGAGTGTGCACGCGCTGCTGCAGTCCTGGGAGGTCCTGCGGCCAGCCTATGAGAAGTTTCCCTCGGAGGAAGTGATTGCGTATAACCTGGCCTGTTATGCGGCGCAAATGGGCAGGCTGAAGGAGGCTTGGGACTGGCTGGAGCGGGCTGGGAAGGCTGCGGGCAGCCTGGAAGTGATCAAGAAGAGAGCGCTGGCGGACAACGATCTGGAGGGGTTGTGGCCGAAGTTGGCGGGGTCGTAACCCGCTTTGTGGAGTAGTGCCACGCATCAATTCTCTTGTAAGAAGCATGGGAAGGCCCTCTATTCTACAGGGACGATGATGCGGTTGATTCAATTGCTGTTTGCTCCGTTCGCCACTTGGACCAAGGTTGCGGAGGCAAACCGGCACGTGGCCTTGGTTTTGCTGGTGACAGCCTTGCCCATGATGGTGGCAGGGTCGGCGCTGGAGGGTTGGTGTATGACGCGTTGGGGCATTTCTTCCCGGGATTTTGGGGAGACTCGGCTGGTGCGGCTGGCTCAGTCCACCGTAGTCCGGTTCTGCGAATACCGCCTTGGTTTGGACGTAGCCCTCCTGATCTTAAGCGCGCTGTTGGTGCATCTTTTCGCCAGTAGTTTCCAGACACAGTCGCGGTTTGGCACGGTTTTGGAGTTGGTGGCCTACGCCTTGGGGCCTATCTGGATCATCGGCCGGGGCTTGGATGCCATTCCCATGCTGCCGACCTGGCTCTGCTGGGGAGGGGGAGCTCTGCTGACCCTCTATCTGCTCTACCACGGCGTGGGTTTGCTCCTCAGGCCTGATCAGACCAAGGGCTTCGGTCTGCTCATGGTCACCACCCTGACGCTGCTGGTCTTGAGCGCGCTTGCACACTTCGTTTCGCTGACTCTGCTCAAACGCCTTCTCTGAGGGAGGATGTTCCCCCCCTCCTTGGTAGGCTCAGACATCGGCTCACGGTTTGAGTGATGAGGGCTGGACTGTAGGGTTTGGGCAGGTAGTTGATACCTGGTTGGAGTTCTAACCCCTCATTCACCATCTCGGCGCTGTAGCCGCTGGTATAGAGTACCGGCAGGGTCGGCCTTTCGGCTCGCAGCCTTTGGGCCAAATCCCGCCCCGAAATCCCTCCAGGCATCACCATGTCGGTCACCAATAAGTCGATTTCGTTGCGATGAGAGGTCCACAAGGTCAGCGCCTCGGTGCCATCCTTGGCCTGAAGAACTACGTACCCGGCCCGCTTCAGACAGGCGCAAACCAGCAAGCGCACCGAGGGTTCGTCCTCAGCCACCAGAATCACGCCCGACCCGCTCGCACACTCGGTCTGCGTCTGCCGAGGCGGAACCGCCTGAATCGGCTTCTCGGGGACCGGTAGGAAGACATGCAGGGACGACCCCTTGCCGGGGGTGCTTTCCGCTTCGACCCAGCCTTCGTGCTGCTGGGCGATTCCCAGCACCGTGGCAAGGCCTAGTCCTGTCCCTTTCCCCACGTCTTTGGTCGTGAAAAAGGGTTCAAAGATGTGCCTCAGGACCTCTTCGCTCATGCCTGCCCCGGTATCGCTGACGGTGAGAAGGACAAATTCACCAGGACGTCCTTCAGGGTGGCTCTCGGCCTCTGATTCCCCCAGGGTCAGGCGCTGGGTGCCTATGCTCAATACCCCGCCTGCGGGCATGGCATCACGCGCGTTCACACACAGATTCATCAGGATCTGTTCCAACATGTGAGCATCGGCTTTGATCAGCGGCAGAGAGGGCGCGTAGCGGCACTCAAGTTGGATAGGTTCGCCCAGCAGCCTGCTGAGCATCTTGGTCATACCAGCCACCACTTCATTTAGATCCACGGGGGTGGCCTGAAGCACCTGCTTGCGGCTGAAGGCGAGCAGCTGCCTGGTTAGTTTGGAGGCACGTTCGGCGGCAGCCTCTGCTTCCTGGACACAGCTTGCGACCTCCCGGGGGATGCCCTCGGTACCAAGAGCCAGGCCGAGGTTGCCCTGGATGACCGTCAAGATGTTGTTGAAATCGTGGGCAATCCCTCCGGCAAGCTGGCCCACCGCCTCCATCTTCTGCGCGCTGCGCAGCCGGTCTCGGAGTTTTGCCTCCGACTCGAGCCGCTGCCGCACCAGCTCCGTCTGTTCCCGAACGCGTCGGCGAAGGAGGACAACCCAGATGAGCGCGACGAGCATCAGCCCCCCCATGACGGCTGTGGCTTGGAGGATGCGGGCAAGGGACCAGAAGGGAGGTGGACGAACCAGTTCTAGGTCGGTGGGACGGCGAAGGAGAATACGAAAGCCGGGGATTTGCTGTTCGAACTCCTGTTGCTGGACACAGACGCCCGTGGCGGTCACTTTGGCGCCGGGCTGACAGAAGGAGGGGAGATCTCCGACTCCTTCCAAACTCGACGTAAACTGGAGTCCGTCTGCTTGGAAATACATCAATGGGTGGTCTAGCAGAGGTACGGTCTGCATTAGAGTTCCAGTCACCCTCACCAACTTCTCATGGTACCCGAGTGACGAAAGGATCTGGCTTGGCGTGGCCACTACGGGTGGAAGGGAATTGGTTGGATAAGCCACTGCAACCTTGGCGGCTCGCAGTATCACTTGCGCTCCGCGGCGCACCGGGAAACCAATCAGCTCGCAATAGTCGCCCAATTGGAGATTGAGCGGCCGAAGTGGCTCGACGCAAAGGCCGCTCGTGTTGTCTTGAATGTAATACTTCAGAGGCGGATGCGCGTGAATCACTCGGCCTTGTACTTTGGTGAATCGGTTGGCATGAACCCGGGCATTGAAAGTGCGTAGATCTTGAACGGATTCAGCGGGGATCTCCTTTGCCGAGGACGGCTCCTGCAGGACATGCACGAACGGCTCCTCGAAGGCAGGGACGGAAAGCCTAATCCCGAGGACCGAGTTGGTCTTGCCGAAAGCCGCGCCGCACACTCCACGAAACCGAGCCCATCGCTCGGTGAGCACGGGCACGGCGGCATCTGGGATTAGAACTTCAAAGTCACGATGCTCCGTCAACACTGTGAGGCTGGTATGGCCAGCAAAGGAGACCTGCTCGGAGACCCAGCCGGGAATCTCCACCCACTGGCAGTCGAAGGAACCCGTCAACATATCTTCCAACGTGACCTGCACCGGGTTCGGCATGTTGGTGGTTCCCAGAACCATCGCCTCCGCGTGAGCCACCAGCGGGGAGAACCCGCCAGGCGCGGTAACACCCTTGACGCGTACCCATTGGGGCCGCTTGGGAAGGAGATTCGTGCCAAAGTCGAGGTAGATGCCACCTGATTCGTCCGCCATAAACACGTTGCGGTAGCTCGGGTCTACATAGGTAATCACACCGGTTAACTCCACTGGATACCCCTTGCGGGCCTCTTCTCGACGCATCCGTCGGACCTGGCCGGCCGACCTAAGCGTAGTGAGGGTCTCGGCCGGGTTGGCAGATATGGCTGGTTGGGCGGGCAACGACTCGATACCCAGGAACACCGCATCCACCAGTTGCACCTCACCCTGTTTCCGGGCGGGCCTACCCCACACTCGCACCTCCTTGGTGAAGGCAAGGTCCATTTCCTGTATGATCTCGGCCTGGATCCATCCTGCCGGATCGTAGAACGTGATCGACTTTCCAGGCTGATAATCCCTGACTCGCCCCTCAAGGTAGACGTAGGGGCCAGGCTCGTCACCTTTGAGGTGTTCTTTGACTTGCCGGCTCAGAATTGGTTGAAGACTGGAAAGCTTCTGCCTGGGCGGTCGCAGCATCCGGAGATCGTTTGTGCCTGACACGAACAGCTGGCCTTTGGCCAAGGTCCCTTCCTTTCGTTCGCTCGCATCGATTCCCACGACCCGAACCTCCGCCCCAATCCAGTCCATCCACTCCTGCATGGGTTGATCCAGGGCGTGGTCGCGGACGAAGGCGGAGCACCGGATCCCCCCCGATTCCAACTGAAGGAAGAGGCGTCCGGTGTGGTTGTGCACTCGAACCACCGTGCCTTCCACCTGCACCCGGCGCGGGCCGACAGATCCCAATTGCTTCAGCGGAGTGCGTGCCGCCGCCGAGATCCGTCCTTTGCCGAGGCTGACCACCTGGACATTCTGGACCCTGGATTCCTGTCCCTCCAGGGCGGTTACACCCGACAGCTCAACCAAGTCACCGTCGCGCACTTGGGGCTGAGAGGTTTTGCAGAACATGGATTGCTGTCCATCCTCAACGAAGAGCAGATTCCACTCGGGATCCGAGAAAACCACCGTGGAGCGAATTCGAACTGGTCGTGACTGTTGGGCCTCCGCCGGGGTCAGTTGGTAGAAACCAGTCACGTTGGTCACCACGGAGTCAGCCGTCGCCAAACCGATGGTCAGACAGAGGATCAGGAGACAGGATGCCGCTCGGGATAGCGAAAGAATGACACTTTTCAGACTCGGACTCGGTTCTCTCATTTTGGAAAGCCGACCCATGCTCGCCCACGCTCGGTTCTCACACCGCCGGGAAAATGAGTAGGCTTTGCCCGAACAGCGTATCACAGGAATCGCTCAAGGCAAGGAACATGGGGGCTTGCAGCACTCAGGGTGCGGGAACTTCCGGTTCTGGCGAGGGTCCAACCACAGTCTTGGCAGATCTAGGCTTGCTGGCAGCTCGGCGGCCCGACTTGAACAACTCCAACTGTGGGTCCCGCACCAAATCGTAGTTCTTTAGCAGCCGGATCGTCTGCAATAGATCCGACTTCTGGTAGTTTCGGTTCTCCTCCGTGGCAGCCACCAGGTCCGACAGCATGGTTCGGAAGGAGAGGACCGTGTCTACGCCGCGAGAAGTGATGAATTGGAGGCTCTGTTGACGGGCCTGCTCAGCTTGAGGAAGCGATGGAACGACCAGGATTCGCGTGAAGGTGACCGGCCCGCCGAAGAAACGCTCCGCCTGCCTGAGAATCGCCGGGTCCAGAAACCGGAAGAGGTCCGGCTTGTCGTTCATCACGTTGGTGTTAAAGACTTCCGTATGGCCGCCTCGCACCGCGACGATGGCTCGATCGATTCTGGGTAGCGCCTCCGCGGTCAGGTAAGCGGGCACCTGGCCCGGGGAAGGGAGTGGGCGGGGATTGGCGACAAAGAAATCTATTTCCTCGTCCTCACGCATGTGAGCAGCCACGTACTTCCGATGCTGACGCACCAAGAAACTGTGCAATTCGAAGAACTCGCGTACCACGGCTTCGGCGACGGCAGACATGATAAAGGTCTTTCTGGTTCAGGGTTGAGGGCGGATTGCGTCGAGCGCACGGTCCACTTCAGCTTCAGGCACCGGCTGACCCCAGGCTACCTTGCCGATTCGGTTGGTGAGGACAAATCGGATCTCGCCACCGGCCACCTTCTTGTCGAGACGCATGGCGTTCTTCAGGGCCGCCCGCTCCGCAGTGGTCAGCTGAATTGACACCGGCAGGCGGGCTGCCTCCAACAAGGCTGCGATCCGCCGTACTTCCTTCTCTGTCAGGCCAAGTCGAACAGCCGATAGCCAGGCGGCGGCGACTTGCCCAATGGAAATGGCTTCGCCGTGGAGAAACCGGCCATAATTGGAGATCGCCTCAAGAGCGTGGCCGACCGTATGGCCGAAATTGAGAATCGCCCGCAGCCCACTCTCCGTCTCATCCTGGCTCACCACCTCCGCCTTGATGCTGCAGCATTTGGCCACCACCTGGGCGAGCAGGTCTTCTTCCCGGGCAAGGACTCGTGGCATGCCTTTCTCCAGGCTTTCGAAGAAGGGCGCGTCATAGATGATCCCGTACTTGATCACCTCAGCCAAGCCGGAGACGAACTCCCTTTCGGGCAGAGTGGCGAAGGTATCGAGATCGCAGAGGACAAGCCGCGGCTGATAGAACGCACCCACGAGGTTCTTTCCCGCCTTGAGGTTCACCCCCACCTTCCCGCCCACCGAACTGTCGACCTGCGCCAGGAGCGTGGTGGGTACTTGGACAAAAGGAACGCCACGCAGGTAAGTCGCCGCCACAAAGCCGCCCAGATCGCCCACCACCCCGCCGCCCAAGGCCACGACGAAGGACTTCCTCTCCAGCCGATGCGCTGCGAGTTGGTTGTAGCAGAACTGCACCCAGCGGAGGTGTTTGGCTTTCTCGCCCGCAGGCACGGTGATCACCACCGGCTCAAACCCTGCCTGGGTGAGAACGCCGATAACCTTCTCGGCGTAGAGTGGACCGACCGTGGCATCCGTGACAACCGCGCACCGGCGCCCGAATTCCAAGCGGCGGCACTCCGGCCCCAGGCGAGCCATGGCCCCAGACCCAATGTGGATGGGGTAGGAGCGCGATCCTAATTGAACCTTCACCGTACGCATGAGAGCCAGTCTAGTGTGGTGTCGTCCAAATTGCCATACCATTGCGGACCAGGACTGCTTTGGGGTCGTAGCCTGGATTGGGTCGGTCTACCGCGTGCCAGGATTCCAAGGTCCAAGAGGGTTGGTTTAGGGAAGGAAATGCTGCTGGAGCTGAAGCCCGAGTTGGTAGTACGCCAGCGCCAGATCCGCGAAAAGGGCAGCGGACTTGGAACCCGCCGGCAAGGAGGAAAGGCGGCGAGAAAGGCGGCGAAAACGGAGTTCGAGCGCGAGTTCCTCCTGGCGGCACCCCAGCAGCCGGAGGAGTCGTTCCACCCGGGCGACTTGGCGGAGAGCTTTGCGCACAATTCGCTGTGCCTGCGCTGCCGTGAGCGATCCTTCCTTGAGCCTTAAGAAGGTGAGACACTGAAAACTGCGGCAACATCTTGGGCGGGCCTCGTAGGCCTTGCAGGACGTGCCGGTCCAGAGGGCGCAAGGTTGGCGGAAGTGCGTCTTCCCTCGTCGGACGTGAAGCGGAAGCTCGATTCGGCGCAAGGAAGCAGGGTTGTCGCAGGGCTGCAATTCCACTGCGGTGAACAGGACCCCGTTGCAGCAGAATCCGCAGGCGGCGCAGAGTTCCGCCAGGGGAGGGTTGGAATCGATCGGATGAGAGGACATCTCAGGCCCGTGATCGGCTTCGGCCAGAAGACAGGGCGGCCACCGCCTTCTTGACCACCCAACCACTCTCCTCCAGGGCGCTTCTCGCGGCTGGTTCGGTGCACTGGGTCAACTCCTGTACAATGCTGACGGCTCGTCCGCGCAGTTTGGTATTGGAAGGATTCAAATCGATCATCAGGTTCTCCCGCACCTTCCCTAACTGCACCATGGCTAGTGTGGTGAACATGTTCAGCACCAGCTTCGTGGCGGTGCCGGCCTTGAGACGGGTAGAACCAGTCAACAGCTCCGGGCCAACATCGGCCGCAATGACGACATCCGGTTTCGCCCCCCGGGGCATCTTGAGGTGTGGATTGAAGCACAAAAGAATCGTTGCCGCGCCTACCTTTCGGGCAGCGTGGAGCGCGCCCCAGATGAACGGAGTGCGCCCGCTGGCTGCAACTCCCACGACGACGTCCTTCCGGCCTACGCCCCGAAAGCTGACCGCCTGAGCGCCTGCCTGGAAATCGTCTTCGGCTCCCTCCAAGGACCGGGTGATGGCCTGGTCCCCGCCAGCCATGATCCCCTGTACCAAGAGTGGATCGGTGCGGAAAGTCGGAGGGCATTCACTTGCGTCGAGTACTCCCAGGCGTCCACTGGTCCCCGCACCCACGTAGTAAAGAGCCCCTCCAGCCCGAAGCGCCTTCACAATGACCCTCAGTCCAGCCTCGATCCTCGCCTTCTGCCGCCGCAACCCCTTCACCACCCGCGGTTCCTCCCTCAACATGAGCTCCACGGCCTGCCGCAAGGAGAGCTTGTCCAGCCTTAGGGACCTTGGATTGCGGCTTTCGGTGGGGGAGAGGCGTGTGGGCTGAGGTAGCAGCTCGGCTTCCGGCCGGGACGCGGCATCGGTCTGATGGAGGTGGATGATGTTGGGCTCATGCTCCCGGCGGCGGGGCATCCCGCAGAGCCGGCGCTTCGCCATCTCAGCCGCTCCCCAGACACTGTCCCGTTGAATCGGGCGGATCCGTGCGTACGGCCAGGCTGCCAGTAATTGACGACCGATTCGAGCGGCGAACGACGCCTGGTTCAGCAGTACGCTGCCAGAAAGGACGAACTCCACCACGCGCCCCTTTTGCGTGAGTTTTCCAGCACAAGCCAGGGCATCCTCCACCAACGACTCGCTTGCTCGATTGATGACCGTCTGGGCAGTGGGATCGCCTTCTTCCGCCGCCGCGAAGACCTCCGGTGCCAGCGCCGCCACCTCTTCCTTGTTGGCCCCGTGCATCCAATCGATAAGCTCTTCGACGTGGTTGAGGTGAAGGGCGGCTAGAGCTCGGCGCCCCAGTTTTCCCCAGTGATCTCCGTGATCATAGGAGCGGATCAGGAGCCGCAGTGCATGCGAAGCAACGTCATAGCCACTACCCCAATCACCGAGCAAGTGGCCCCATCCCCCGGATTTGGCGCTCTTTCCTCGGGCGGACTCCCCATAGCAGCAGGAACCAGTGCCGCTCAGGATCAATATGCGGGCTTCCACGCCGCGATCGGTCGGGCCCTCCGCAGCCAGCGCACAGGCGAGATCGTTACCAACCCACGCTTTCAGCTTGGGCCACACCCGATGCACGATGCTCCCCAGCCGATCATGGTCGGATGCCGTCCGAGCCCCAGCCATCGCGACCCCTACGGCATCGGGAGCCGGGAACGACTTGGCGATGGTGTTGAGATGGCGCTCGATCTGGGCGTCCGTGAGCAAGCGTAGGTTCGCGGGACCGAACTGCTTTCGGGCGAGGCACTTGTCGTCCTGGGTGGTGAGGATGGCCGTGGAACGGGTGCCACCGCACTCGACCCCAAGGAACTGTTTTGGTGGGATGGAGGCTAGAATGGGGTCGACCATGGCGAGGAGGTTAACAGGGGTGTGGGTAGGAAGTCTAGGAGATGTTGCACGAGAAGATGTTGCAAGTCAGCTGCCTCACAATCTGGCGAGAACAACCATTCACAACAGAAATCTTATTGACACTGAGTCTCAATCGCAATTGAATCCGACTCATGAAACGAAGCTACCTGATTCAACCTCGTTGCTATCTCCATTCTGCTATCTCCAGTCTGCTGCTCTTTCTGTATCTCGTCCTTCCCTTGGCGGCCGATGACCGGCGTTTCACGTATAGTTACGAACCTGAGACGCCCCCCCAGGGCCTGCTCGAGTACGAACAGTGGATCACGCTTCGGACTCAGCGAACCAGCGCCGTGGGACAGGAGAACTACAACGACTGGCGTTTCCGGCATGAGTTCGAGTACGGAGTCACCGACCGCTATGCCGTCGGCCTTTACCTGAACACCCGGTACCGAAGCTTCACGGATCCCGCCACAGAAGATCACGAGTCGAGCTTCGATTTCGACGGGGTCTCTTTGGAGAACCGGTACATGTTATTGAATCCGGCAGAAAAGGCGGTGGGTTTGACCTTCTACCTGGAACCTACCTTCTCGGGGGACGAGGCCGAACTGGAAGAGAAGATCCTCATCGGTCAACGGTACGGCGCTTGGAAATGGGTGTTGAACCTCGGCCACGCCACGGAGTGGGAGGATGACTTCCACGAAGTGGAAGGTGAATTGGATCTAAGTGCCGGTGTTTCTTACGATCTGGGGAAGCGCTTCTCCCTGGGCCTCGAGGTGAGAAATGTCACCGTGTTTCCGGAATACGAGGAGACTGAATCCACCGCGCTCTACGTGGGACCCGTGATCAGTTACCGCACGGACAAATGGTGGCTGGCGTTGACGGTGATGCCGCAGGTCTACGGGGTGAACTACGGAGGCAATCCCGACCACAACACCAGCTTGGATCTAGCCCATAACGAAAAGCTACACGTGAGGATGCTCTTCGGCATCAACCTCTGATATCCTCATGCGCCGCCTCGCGAAACTTGGGACGGTGGGATTCCTGGCGGGGATCGGCTGCCTCTTGGCATCCGCCCTTCCAGGCTCGGCTTCCGACGCTCGTCCATGGGATTCAGGATCGGAAACCAAGGCCCGCAAGCTCTATCTCTTGAAGTGTGTCAAATGCCATGTTGCCTACGAGCCCAAGGCCTATACGGCAGAGGCGTGGTCGGTTTGGATGGGGAAGATGTACGCGCGGACGAAGCTGGGGGTCGACCAATCGGAGCTCCTGGATGAGTACGCGCGTCGTCTGCAGCAAGACCGCAGGGCCATTAAGGCGAAAGGGAAGGAAAAGAACCAAGCCGCGAAGGTGGCGGTGACGAGTTTACCCTGAAGTCGGCAGAACGCTGGCCCGGGATTTCAAAGGGTGGGGGGGGAAGGAGGGCCTACGCCGAGGCACCGGATTGGTCTTTGTTTTTACAGGTTCCCCGCCGCTTGAGTTCTTCGCAACTCCCGGTGATTTCCAGCCGTTGGGAAGTGACTCGAAAACCAAGCTGGCTCGAGACCTCGCTCTCGAGCTGCGCCAGTTTTTCGCTCTCAAATTCCACAATCTTGCCGCACTCCTCACAAATGATGTGACTATGATTTGGGAAATCGGCGTAGTTCGGATCGTAGACTTTGCGGTCTTTCCCGAAGTCCATCTCCCTCACCAGGCCGCTTTCCGTCAAGAGGGGGAGGGTGCGGTAGACGGTGGCACGGGACACTGACTTGTCCCGCCGGCGGGACCATTCGAGCAATTCCTCGGCGGTGAAGTGAGATTGAGTGCTGAACACGGTGTCGACGATGGCGCGTCGCTGGGAAGTCAGCCGGAGGCTCCGTCGACTTAGGAAATCGAGGAAGCGTCTCTTGCCGCAGGGTTCATGACCGGTCTGCACGTGCTGGAGTATAAGGATCTGGCGCACCAAGTCAACGCAACCGGAGCGCTACACCCCGAGTAGCGCGTGTTTGATCTATGAGAAGTACTACTTCTTATTGTTAGAAACAATCCGTTCTAGAATCGCATGTTTTCTGATCTTCTAATCGTGTTGGTAAGTTTGTCTTGCAATGAGCCTGGATACACCCTACCATTCACGTAACTTACCCACTAAAGTGGCTTATGACAGTCTGTGATCATCTTTGGCTGTCGTGCGAGGAAGCCCGATCCCCTCGTAACGGTGGTTCCACGCCGGCGAGAGGGCGGACCCGCGAGTTCAAGGTAAGGGCCACTGGGGTTTTCCCCCTATTCGTTTCAGGACCCACATGCAACCGCCCCGCGTGCCACCTCAGATCGTAAGGTTAATCCTGCTCACGGTCGGGATCGTCGCCGTCTACCTGATCGCGCGGTCCCTTCTTACTCCGGCCTCATTCGGAGATTACGGATGGTTCCGTGCCAACGCCATCTGGGAGATTGCCAGCCGTGAACCCGTTTATGCCGGCTCCAAGGCCTGTAACGACTGTCATGAAGAGCAGGGGCAAAAGCTGGCAAAAGGTTCCCACAAAGGCCTCTCCTGCGAGGGTTGCCACGGCGCGGGCCAGGCGCACTTCGACAAGCCCGACGTGAATCGGATGACGGTGTTGACCTTCAGCCACTGCGTCCGGTGCCACGAGGCGAATCCCTCGCGCCCCAAGACGCATAAGCAGATCAACACCCGCACCCACTACACCACGGGAGAGAAGTGTATCGAGTGCCACGTTCCCCATCAACCCAACGAGGTGCCATGAGCTCAGGACTGACCCGCCGCAGTGTGTTCGCGAAACTAACCGGGGCCCTGGCCGGCGTCGCGGCACTTTCGACTGCCAAAGCCGCCAAAGCCGCCGTTCAGAAGCTGCTGGTGACGACCTCGGCTCCTAAGGACTATGATCCCACCCAGCACAAATGGGTGATGGTGGTCGACGTCAACCGGTGCATCGGCTGTGGCCTTTGCGTCGGAGCGTGCAAGAAGGAGAACAACGTGCCGGAGGGGCCCAGCTATTTCCGCACCTGGATCGAACGCTACATCATCCTGAAACCGGAACCGGGGTCGACCGAAACCCGGGGGCGGGTGGACGTGGACTCTCCCAATGGAGGCATGGATGGTTTCAACACCTGTCCCGTACCGGCGGGAGAGATTCTTCACTCCTTTTTCGTGCCGAAATTGTGCAATCTCTGCGCCCATTCCCCTTGCGCGCAGGTATGCCCCGTGGGGGCCACCTTTGACTCGCCAGACGGCGCGGTACTGGTCGACACCAAGTACTGCATCGGCTGCGGGTTTTGTATTCAGGCCTGTCCGTACGGTTGCCGTTTCCTGAACCCACACACCCACACGGCGGAGAAATGCAGTCTCTGTTACCACCGCATTACCAAAGGCCTGAAGCCCGCCTGTGTGGAGGTTTGCCCCACGCAAGCTCGCAAGTTCGGAGATTTGAAACATCCGGAGAAAGACGATCCAATCCAGGCTTTCTTCGCCAACAACAAGGTGCACGGCCTGAAGCCGCACCTGGGTACCGAACCAAGAGTTCAATACGCCGGCTTGGACAAGGAGGTGAGATAGTATGGGCATCGGAACCACCAATACCGTTCTGGAAGCAATTCCCCAGTTCACTGACTTTGTCTACCCGAATGAAGCCACTCTCCAACCGCTCTGGAGCATTCTCATTGTCCTCTACCCTTACATCACCGGCTTGGTTGCCGGCGCCTTTATCATGGCATCCCTGGTGCGGGTGTTCAAAGTGCAGGCACTCGAACCTGTCTACCGCCTCTCGATGTTGACGGCCTTGGCATTCTTGATTTGCGCCCCGCTCCCGCTCCTCCTCCACCTGGGGCATCCCGAGCGCTGCCTGGAGATCATGATGACCCCGCATTTCAGTTCTCCCATGGCGATGTTCGGGTTCGTCTACGCCTGGTACCTGATGGCTGTGCTTTTGCTCGAACTTTGGTTCGATTACCGGGCTGACCTCGTTCGTTGGGGGGAAGCTGCACCCGGGTTCCGGGGCATTCTGTACCGTTTGTTTACGGTCGGGGTGGATGATCTTTCCCCTCAGTCGATTGCTCTGGACCATAAAATCGGCCATTTCCTTTCTGTGGTCGGCATCCCTTCCGCCTTTCTGCTGCACGGGTATGTGGGCTTCATCTTCGGCTCGGTGAAAGCCAATCCCTGGTGGGGCAATGTGCTGATGCCGATTATCTTCATCCTTTCGGCCGTGGTCTCGGGTATCGCCCTCTGCGTCTTCAACTACATGGTGTTCTGCTGGGCGCGGAGGCAGAAGCTGGACATGCGCTGTCTCGACGTGATGGGCATGTTCCTTTTCTACGCTCTGGTGGTGGATGCGGCGATCGAGGGATTGGATTGGATCCACCGCACTTTTGAGGCCGAGGAGGGATTCCAGGTTTTGTATCGCCTTGCCACCGAGAGACTCTTCTATACTTTGCGAATTGGGCAGGCGGCGATGGGAACACTGACGCCGCTGATCCTGCTCGGTCTGCTCCAAGTGTTTCGGCGCCGATTCAGTGAGACCACACGCAAGCGCATGTATGCCGCAAGCGCGGTGCTGATCCTCATCGGAGTGTTGGCGATGCGCTGGAATGTCGTGATCGGCGGCCAGCTTTTTTCGAAGAGCTTGAGGGGATTCATGAGCTACAAGATGGAGTTTATGGGCTTGGAAGGTTGGTTGATGGGTGCGGCAGTGCTCTGCCTGCCGTTCATCATCCTGGTGGTATTGATTCACCTGTTCCTCCCCGCCAACCCTCCTGCCAGCCCGGATTCCAAACCCCAGCCGTCTGTCCCCAAGCCCGCACCTGTGGCCTGAATAGGATTCTGATTTGGGCACTGCGCGTGCGGCCGCGGAGTGCCTTGGTTTCACCCATGCCGCAACGGAGTGCGAACTGTTGCCATGACAACGAGCCATGATTCCCTGTGCCCCACGGAACTGGGCGAACGGCTGGCGCGAATCGAGGAGCGGCTCTCCAGCCTCGAGAGCCAACTCCAAGCCGCGAGCCGTCGGCAGGACTTTAACTCATCCCTGTCCTCTGACTTGCCTCAGCCAGAGGCGGAAAGGCTACCCGCGAAGGCGGAGGAAGAGCGGGAGGAGGCGCTGGAACTGGCCCTGGGTCAGAGATGGTTTGCGCACGTGGGCATTCTCGTCCTGGCTCTCGGTGCCGCCTTCACCCTCTCGCTCCCGTTTGCCGGCCTGCCTCCGATCGTGCCCTCCCTCATGGGGTACACTGTCGTGGGATGTCTTTTTCTCGTGAGTTGGGTCTGGAGGACTTCCTTCGAACTGCTGTCGCGTTACCTCTACGCCGCGGCCATGGCGTTGCTTTACTTCGCCACGCTGCGCCTTTTCTACTTTGGTGTACCCGTGCTTTCCGCTGACTCCACTCTTGGCCGGGCCATACTCCTCGCCGCCGTGGTGATCAATCTGGCCATTGCGTTCCGCCGTCAATCACCTTTTCTCCTGGCGTTGGCCTTCCCTATGGGTTGCCTCACCGCCCTCCTCCTGCACTCAGCGGTGGGCCTCTTCGCACTCCTTACGTTGCTCTCGGCTGTGGTCACCTACGCCTGGGTGCGCTATGGATGGTCTTGGGTCTTGCTGGCGGGGACCCCTGCGGTTTTTCTCACCCACCTCCTGTGGGCTCTTCAAGTCCCCACCCGCGGTGGGGAGTTTCAATTCGTGAAGGAACCCTCTACTGGCCTGTTTGTTCTGCTTCTCTACGCTGTCATCTTGGCCAGCGGCCCGTTGCTGCGCCAAACTCAGAAATCCGAAGACGCTTTCACCGTGGTCAGTTCCCTCCTGATCTCAGGCTTGGGTTACACCCTCTTTGTCCTCCATAGCATCGCTTCCTTCGACGCAATCCGAGTTCCGTCGAATCTCGCCGCGACTGCCGTGTTTCTCGGACTAGCCGCCCTGTTCTGGAAGATTCAGAAAAGCCAGTTGACCTGTTTCTTTTACGCGATGACCGGTTATATGGCGCTCAGCGTGGCCATCCTGGGCGCGTTCACTCCGCCGAACGTCTTCGTGTGGCTCTCGGTGCAAAGCTTGATTGTCGTTGCCACCGCTCTGTGGTTTTGTTCGCCCTTCATCGTGGTTGCCAATTTCTTCATCTACTTGGCGATCGTGGCCACTTATATGGTGCTCACCAAGCAGGAAACAGGCGTGAGCCTGGTCTTTGGGCTCGTGGCATTGCTCAGCGCACGGACGCTGAACTGGCAAAAGGAACGCCTTCATCTCAAGACCGGGAAGATGCGCAATGCCTACCTTGCCGGCGCTTTCATCGTGTTCCCCTATGCCTTGTATCATCTCGTGCCCCGGGCCTACGTAGCCCTGTCCTGGGTCTGCGTCGCCGGTCTTTACTACCTGCTAAACTTGCTCATCCAGAACCAGAAATACCGCTGGATGGGGCACTTCACCCTGCTGATCACGGTATTCTACGTACTCTTTGTTGGCATCGTTCAGCTTCCATCAACCCAGCGAATTGTCTCGTTGCTGCTGCTGGGCACGGTTTTGGTGGTTATTTCGCTGGTCTTTACCCGCAAGCGAACCCGTGGTCCGGCGAGCCCTTCGTTGTCGAGCGGGGAGTGAGGCAGTCCTCCCCAAGAAAGTTGAGCCGCCCGAGGGCGGCTCAAGGTCTGGCAAGTCAATCGAGAGTACGACTCACTTCTTCATCGCGCGGATGAGTTTCACAAGTTCCTTTGTGTCTCCATCCGAAATCGTGTCGGCGTACCCCTTCATCTTGGTCTTCTCCCCGTCCTTCTTGCCCTCTTTGATCACTTTGATCATTTCCTCGTCCTTCAGCTTCTCCTGTACTTTGCCATCGGACCAATCTTTGGCTTCCAACTTCTTCCCCATTTTAGTGTCACCTTTGCCCTCGGCTCCGTGGCACTTCGCGCAATCCCTTTCATAGATCACCTTCGCGTCCTCCGCCTCCAAACATAAAAGCGAGGAGAGCACGCCCGTTACCGCAAGAATAGATATTTTCTTCATAACCGTGACCTTACCGAGTTTTGATTAAGCGTAAACCATTCGGAGAACGCGCAAAAGCGAGCTTTGCCGAAATGACTTATCAAAGTCATTAGTAACACTGCACGATACCGGACATCTCTCCATTTTTTGTCAAAAGAATGACATTTGTTGCGCTCTCGGCTCGGCGAGTCTCCAGCGGGGAGACCTTTCTTTCATTGAGTAGTGAAACGAATGATATTATTATCCGGTTGACGACTCGGTCAAAAGGGTGATGCAGTGTTGAAACATAGGATCGTATAAAAAATTGGTAAACAATTAGTTATACACTATGATGGAAATGGTGCGAAGTCCATTAGGTAGAATGCGGTCTGGTCCTAATGGCAGACTTCCTCCACGGAGGTTGATAAGAGCTCAATAACAGTAGAGCGTATAATGATATGGTTTTGACCATTAGACGCGCGATTTATACTCGACATAAGGTGGGATGTGACTCAAACTGCGTGAAACTATTGCATTGTCGTCATTAGAACCGTGCGGACATGGAACCGATGGGTACCCGATTCCACGCGATTCGCGAAGCCAGCCAAGAGTCGTAAACGGCGACTGTCCGCCGACGGGTTGAATGATGCGGTGCAAACAAACTAAACATAGCTCCATGATACGCCGTGAAATACTAAGTATACTGGCTGCGCTCTCCCTGGGGGTCTTCGGATCCGTAGGTGCAACGGCTCAGACCACGCCGGACATCGTAGGCCTATCCAAACCCGTGGCAGGACAAATGCAGATGGTGTTCCACGGTAAGAATGGCCCCTTCCGCATCCAAAGTCGAAATGCGCTCGACGCTTCCGCTGCCTGGAATGACGTGGTGGCCGCCAAAGTGACCGAGCTTGAAGGCGGCGTCTTCATGGCGCTGCTGCCGAACCTTCCTGAGGTCGACAGTAACTACTATCGGGTGGTCAACGAAAACGAAACCATCGCCGAACTCAAAGGTTGGACCTACCTCGTTCAGGTCTCCGCCCCCGCCAACAAGACCCACTTCGTGGCCGGTGAAGCCCCGGTGATCACGGTGACCATCCTTGACAACTTTGCCAAGGGAATCTCCCGCGACACTTTCTCCACGATGAATCTGTACATGAACGGGCCGCAGGATCCCAAGCTCACCACGGCCGCCCTCAAGCTGCTCAACGCCACGGGTGACCGCACCAAGACTCCGCACCATTACATCGACCTCAAGAAGAATGCGGATGTGAAGGTGGACGGCAACGTGATCACCTACAACTTGAAGCCGATCACCGACGAACTGCCCGGCACCTACACGGTGGCGGTCTACGTCGTGCGCGGAGACGACCTGGTGCAGCAGATGATGAAGTTCGCGGATGTGCAGATCGGGACTGCCACTGCGGAGAAACTGGCCTTTGAAAAGGCGAATTGCACTGATTGCCATGAAGGCACCGCCAACAAGAAGATCTACATGCACCACGTCGACGTTGGCCGTTCGCCCGTGGGCAGCTGGTCCTTGGACTATCAACCTGAGAAGAGCTGCAAAGCCTGTCATAACAACGACGGGTATGCCGCTTTCTCGGACGGCAAGGGTGGTCGTACTCCGGACCATATCGTCATTCGCGCCCACGGCGTGCACATGGGCGAAGGCCTTTCATCCGATTTCAACACCAACAGCGTGACGGGCAATTTCCGCGATTATCTCGGGGTTGTTTTCCCGCCGGACGTGCGGAACTGCAACATTTGCCATGCGGATGACCGCTGGAAGACCGACCCCACCCGCCTCGCTTGCGGCAGCTGCCATGACAACCGCTGGTTCGGACCTAAAGCAGAGATGCCTGCCGGAATGGAACGCCACACCGGCGGCACCGCGGTGGATGACGACAGCTGCTCGAATTGTCATGCACCTGAGGACGTAACAGAGTATCATGCGATTGAGCTCCCGGCCGCGAAGCACAGCGTTGAGCTGACGCTCTCCGCCCCCACGAACGGGAAGTTCTACACCACTGGTGACAAACCGGTCGCCACCCTCAAGTTCAAAGACTCGTCCGGGAACGTGATCAATCCGGCGAACATCAAGGAACCCGCTGTTTCCACCAATATTCAGCCGAATGAGTGGAATCGGGCGAACTTCTTCGCCTACGGACCGCGCAATGAGTCGGTGCCGGTTCTGACCACGGCGATCACGAACACCGTCTCCAGCACGGCCGCCAATGACATGCGCGTGCGGCTTGATGCGGCGAAGGAAGATCCTTCGGTGAGCCGTACTGCAGAGACCATCAGCTACCAATTGGCTGACATTGCCAGTCTGACTGCCGGCACCTACACGGTCTACGTGGAGGCTCGTCAGGCTTCCAGCGGCATCTCGACCACGGCTTGGTTGAACTTCCAGGTGGGCAGCACCAACGTCGAGCCGGCCATCGCGCCAGCCTCGGCCTGTATCAGCTGCCACGGAGAAGAAACCAGGATGCACGCCACCTCGCGCGCCCTGCCGTTTAATCCGGACACCTGCCTGGCTTGCCATGACTACAAGAATCAGTTGACGGGCAAGACCAACTGGTCGAACTCGCAGTGGGGTTACGGAGTGGGCCCGATCGTGAAGAAGGTTCACGGCGTGCACTACGGCAAGTACCTCCACAAGCAAGCTGATCTCAACAACGGCGCCTTCGCGGAAGTCATCTTCCCGCAGGACGTCCGCAATTGTACCAAGTGCCATTCGGATCCCAAGAACACGACTTGGAATTCGAAGCCTTCCAGCCTGGCCTGCTTGGCTTGCCATGACAGCGACGCAGCCATCACTCACGCCAAGCTCATGACCTGGGATCCGACTCCTGCTCAGCCGTACAGCGGTGACGAGGAAGATACCTGCACGGTTTGCCATGGCGCGAGTAGTGACCTGAGCCCGTCTAAGGTGCACGCGATCGCCAATCCGTACGTTCCGCCGTATCCGCGCGAACCAGCCGAATAGGTAGATCGTCAAAGTTCTGATTACACGACGGGGCCGGTTTCGACCGGCCCCGTTTCTTTTGCACTGAGTGGACGGTTTGCTTCCATCAGGTATTCTCACCACCGTCTCGATTTACGACTCGATCCCATCTTTCACTTCTGCCCAGCCTCTGTTCTCCCTGTCCCTGTGAAAGCGATTTGGAGGAGAAGAGTAGTGGGTTCATTTCTGGGTTTGAACTTATGAGTATCATTAGGAAGCAAAGGTTCTAAGGGAACCTTGTTTCGCCCATTCAGGCGGGCTTGCCTAGTAGAAGCTGGCGTCAGTGTCATTAGGCCAAAAAATGCTAAGACTTGAACAAGATACGCGGAGTCAGGTAGGAGGCTCCTCAGCAAACTGTGCCGACTTTAAATACCATGGCCTCAGTTCCTAAACCCCCGCCCCCTGCGCGTCCGCACTGGCTCACCCTTGCCGGCTTGATCGTGGCATGCGGCGGCGTGTTCGCTTTCCTTTTTCTTTTCTCCCTCGATACCTTTGGCCGATCCCACAACCCCTACATAGGGATCCTCACCTATTTCGTGGCCCCCGGGTTTCTGATTTCAGGCCTGGTTTTCGCCTGGATCGGAATCGTTCTGCGCCGGCGGGAACTTGGGCACTCTGAGCCTCTCATCACTTCGATCCGGTTTGATTTTTCCCGGCCGAGCGATCGGAAAGTGGCCTTGATCGCGCTGTGCGGCGGAAGTGGTTTTCTGCTGATATCGGCCTTCGGTAGTTATCATACGTATCATTTTACAGAGTCGGTGACGTTCTGCGGGGAAGCCTGCCACACGGTCATGAAGCCGGAACGGGTTGCGTATCAGCAGTCCCCTCACGCTCGCGTGAGTTGCACCCAGTGCCATATCGGCCCCGGAGCCACCTGGTTCGTACGTTCGAAGCTCTCCGGCACCTATCAGGTCTACGCGGTGCTGGCGAAAAAGTACCCGACCCCCATTCCCACGCCGGTGAAGAACCTCCGTCCCGCCCGGGATACCTGCGAGCAGTGCCACTGGCCGGAGCGGTTTTCAGGAAACATCGACCGCACCTATACGCACTACCTCGGTGAAGAGAGCAATCCAATGCACGGCATCCGTTTGTCCCTCCGAGTTGGGGGTGCCAATCCCGCCTACGGGCCGGTGGAAGGGATTCATTGGCATGTCGGCATCTCCAACAAGGTGGAATATGTAGCCACGGACGACCAGCGGCAGAAGATTCCCTGGGTGCGGTTGACGGATCAAACCGGCAAAGTCACCGAGTTTCGCGCCAAAGGGTTCACCAATGACGTGAGCAAACTGGAAGTTCGCACGATGGACTGCATCGATTGCCACAACCGCCCGGCCCATCGATACAAATCCCCCAATGCCGCAGTCAACCAAGCGATACAGCTCGGCAAACTGGATGTCACGATGCCCTACATCAAGACGAACGCCGTCTTTGCCCTCATGCAGGACTGCCGCACCGAACCCGAGGCGCTTGAGAAGATCTCGTCCATCCTTCAATCCAAATATCCTGGCGCGCCGAAGGTCAAGCAGGCCGTGGAGGCTGTTCAGCAGATCTACAAGGAGAATTTCTTCCCTGAAATGAAGGTTACTTGGCGCGCCTACCCGGAAAACATGGGGCACAAGGATTGGCCGGGTTGTACCCGCTGCCACGATGACAAGCACGTGTCGGCCGATGGTAGCAAGAAGATCAATTTCAAGAACTGCAACAGCTGCCACCTTATTCTGGCCCAAGGCAGTGCCAAAGAGCTGGAAAACATGAGCGCCAAAGGCCACGAATTCAAGCATCCGGGTGACGAGTGGGATCCTGGATTCATGTGCAGCGATTGCCATACGGGAGGCATGTAACTCCACCCAAGCCACACCATGTTGCGAGTCACTCTAGCCAGCTTCCTTTGCCTTGTCTGCCTGGGGCCTGTCCTCCGCGCTGCTGAAGAGGCCAAGCCAGCGGTCAAAGCCGATGCGGAGGTCTTCACCCGCGAGGATTGCCTGGATTGCCATTCGGACCCCACCCAGACCCGGAAACGAGAAGGCAAGACCGTCCAGATGGACGTGGTGAACACCAATCAGTTGATGGCTTCGGTGCATGCCAAACTGAACTGCGTGGACTGCCATCGCGGGATCAAGGACCTGGTTCACCCGGCTCCACTTCCGCCCGCCCAATGCAGCGGATGTCACACGGACGCCGCGGGTCACGACCGGGCCCAGCAAGAGTACGAGCACAGCATCCACGGAGCCAGCCGGCAGCTGGGTTCCAAGGCGGCAGCGAGTTGTGCGGATTGCCATGGCGGCCACGGGATACTGAAGGTCAAGGATACCGGCTCCCCCGTCTACAAGCTGAATCTGCCGCGGACGTGCGCGCGGTGCCATAGCAACACCAAACTCACCAAGGATTTCGAAGTATCTCACCCGGAGGCTGCGGGACAATACATGGACAGCATCCATGGCAATGCGCTGCTGAAAAAGGGGTTGATAGTCGCTCCCGGCTGCACCGATTGCCACGGAGTTCACGACATCAAACGGCGGGTTGATGAGGGTTCCTCGATTCACGGTGGAAACGTTGCCAAGACCTGTGGAAAGTGTCATTTGGGCGTGGAGCAGATCTATGACAAGAGCGTCCACGGGCAACTCGTCGCGAAGGGGGATCCTCGCGGGCCAGTTTGTTCCGATTGTCATAACTCCCATGCGATTGAAGCGCCGCGCAGCGGCCATTTCAAAATGCAGAGTGACCAGCGCTGTGGCCGCTGTCACGAGGATCGGTTGACCCATTACCGGGACACCTACCACGGCAAAGCCATGGCCTTGGGCAAACAGAACATCGCCTCCGATGTGGCGGCCTGTTACGACTGCCATGGACACCACGACGTGTTGCCGCCGTCGGATCCTGCCTCGAGGCTCTCCAAAGACAACATCTTGGGTACCTGCCAGCAATGCCATCCCAAGGCCACGGTCGGTTTCACCCAATACATCCCTCACGCCAACCCGCTGGACCGAAAGAACTACCCGACCCTGCATCTGGCCTTCGTGCTCATGACCGGGCTGCTCATTGGCGTGTTTGCCTTCTTTGGTACCCATACCTTCCTCTGGCTTTTCCGGTCAGGATTCCTCCTGATGAGCGATTCTAAGAAGTTCCGTGAAGCGAAGATCGAAACGCAGCAGGGTGGGGAGTGGTTTACTCGGTTTGAGCCTTTCCACCGTTTCCTCCACTTCCTCGTGGTCACTTCCTTCCTGTTGCTGGTCATCACCGGCATGCCCCTGAAGTTCTTCTATACCGACTGGGCTAAAGCCCTCTTTGCCTTGCTTGGGGGACCGGAAGTGGCCCGCTACCTCCATCGGTTTGGTGCGGTCATCACCTTCATCTACTTTGGCCTCCACCTGGTGCAGTTGGCCGTCCGATCCTGGTTTCACCGAGCACAACTTCGTGATCCGGCCACGGGCGAGTATTCCCTAGGCCAGCTCTTCAAAGTTTTGCTGGGCCCCGATTCCATGATCCCGACTCTCCAGGATTGGCGCGATTTCATCGCGCACCAGAAGTGGTTTTTTGGCAAGGGCGAGAAGCCTCAGTTTGACCGCTGGACGTACTGGGAGAAGTTTGACTATTTCTCCGTTTTCTGGGGTGTTGCCATCATTGGCTTCTCAGGACTGATCATGTGGTTCCCGGAATTCTTCACCCAGTACCTGCCCGGTTGGGTGATCAATATCGCGCTGATCGTGCATTCCGACGAAGCCCTGCTCGCGGCGGGTTTCATCTTCACCATTCATTTCTTCAACACGCACTTCCGCTTGGAGAAATTCCCGATGGATACGGTCATCTTCTCCGGGCGCGTCTCGAAGACCGAAATGCTCCACGAGCGGAAACGCTGGTACGACCGCCTCCTCAAAGAGAAGCGGCTGGATCAGTACCGCATCAAGGACGAGTGGGAACGTTGGCGTTCCATTGCCCGGACCTTTGGGTACGGATTCTTCGGTCTGGGAGTGGTGCTGCTGATCCTGATCGTCTACGCGATGATCTCCCGGCTGTTCCACTGAGAGAGCCCGGTGGCGGCTCGCTCAGGATCGCTGTTGGTGCGAGCGGATCCTTGCTCGTGTTAGAGACGAAAAAGGGGCGGCGCACCAAGTGCTCTCCGCCCCTCTCCAAAAGTTACGCCCCACTCTACACCAGTTTCTTGAGATACTGGATGGACCGTGCTGCTTGCTCAATGGTCCCGCATTCGACGGACAGCACAATGTCGCGAGGGCAGTCTTTCTTCACGATTTGGATGACCTTGGCCCAGTCGACCACGCCGTCCCCGCACGCGCAACCTACGGGTGTGCCCGTTACTTTACCGCGTTCGGCGGCGCCGTGCTCCACTGATATATCCTTCGCGTGCAGATGGACCAACCGCTTGACGACGCGTTTCAGCCACTTGATGGGATCATGCCCGCAGAGGAAGGCGTTGCCGGTATCGTAATTGATCCCCACCGCCGGGCTCTTGACGAGCTTATAGATACGGTCAAGGCCATCGGGGTGTTTGCTGTACTGCTGATGGCACTCCAGCCCTAGTAGAATGCCACGCGGCTCAGCCACCTTGGACGCCTCCATGATCGTGTAGCGCATCAGGGTGAAATCTTCTTCCTCGGTCGTCCAGGGCTGCTTTGGGCCCTCGTCCGTATTAATTACCGGGGCTCCCGCTTCGGCCGCGAAACGGATGGCCTGTTTCAGGTACTCCACCCCGATCTCGGGCTTGGTAAGGGGGGTGTGGGCTGAAAGCCCGGACATCTTGATCCCAGCCTGAGCGCAGGCACGCCGGAGGCGCAGGGGGTCGTCCAGCATCGAGACGCTGTGGAAGTAGCCAGCCTCGCTGAGCAACTCACGGCCCCAGTGAACCATCGGTTCTACGTGGGTGTATCCGAGCTCCGCCGCCTTCTGAACTCCCCATTCGAAGTTCTTGTCGGCGTGCCGAACAAACTCCATGTTGATGCCAAAGTAGATTTTTCCCATAAGACAGGTAGTTGGTGGTGTATAATTACGGTTTTGAACTCTGCCAGCTTCGCCCTCGTTCGGCAATCTTTTCGCTGGACCGCTTCTCCGGATGGACCGTCACCAGGTAGTTGAGTTGGAACCGATCCTGATCCTTGTAGACGATCGGTTCCTTATACAGTTCCTGGGTCCCCGAGAGGTAGGCAAAGGGCGTGCGCATGTTGAAGTACACTGTATCACCCCGCGCGTTGGTGGGATGACCATACAGAACGATGGTCGCAGGTTTGCCCGGTTGATCGAATTGAACGGCGCCCCACGCATGCTTGCTGACGTCTTGTTTGTTGTCGCTCAAGTCCGGCGCTCCCCCTGCGAGCACATGTACGGCGACTGGATCCAGATCCTGGCGGAAACGCATGCCGAGTCCATAGTAGTTTGCCCCAGCCAGGGTCACCACGTTGGTCTTTCCCCCAAGCTGGAAATCCGATTTCCAATGCAGCGCAACCTCTTTGGCACCGGGGTCGACCGACAGTCCAAGGGTTCGTTCCTCGATAAGCAGAGCCACCTTGGCGGTATCAGGCAGGAAGGCGTCCTGCGCAGCGACCCAATGCACCGTCTGCTGGATCTGGGCCTGCTGCCGTCCTCCCACCGTGCGGATCTCTGGTTTGGCGGTCTTGACGGGCTTCTCGACGCCAGCGCCCGGGATTTCTTCCCAGAAGTTGATACCGTTGACCCGAATCGCAAACATCAACGCGTGATGGTGCAGATGGTCGAATGGGGCGTCTCGCAGCAGGTTTTCGCCATCGATCGTGCACAATTCCTTGACGTAGGGTTTGAACTTCTCCGGTGCGAAGGCGTACACCATCACTTTGCGCCCTTCGTACTTGATGGTCCACTCCGTGGGCTTGCTGCTGTCTTCCACGCTGAACTGGGCAACCGCGCCAACAGTGAGGAGGGTGGTGAGGGATGCCACCAAGGCAAAAGTGCCGGGGAGCACTCCAGGGAGGCTCCGCGAATGGGTGCGATTTTCCATAGTCATAACGGTTTTCAAAACAGTCGACGATCGCCAGGAAGTCATCACTTCAAGACGATGTCCTGCTTGTCAAAGTCATACGTCGCCACCTTCTTATGCAAGAAGGAAAGCATGGCCATGTTCAGGGCTGCCTGGACATGGTAGCCGAACTCCACGTCACTGACCGGTGTCTCGCGGGTACGGATACACTGCAGGAAGTTCTGCCAGTGTGGGTACGTTGCATCCATTTTGCCGGCCGGGATCACCTCTTTCTTATCCCTTCCCACGCGTACCGTGATGCTGTCGAAGCCCACATTCCATTCCCCGGGATTGTCGAGCGTAAGCGTTCCCTTGTCCCCGCGGATGGCAGGCTCGGTGACATAGTCGTTCGCCAGAGTGCAAGGAATCACGATGGAGAGCTTCTCCGGGTAATCGAGGCACATGTTGAATGTATCAGGGACTTCCCGGTCGTAGGTGTCGTACTTGAAGATACCGCCAGAGGAGACCACGAGGGAGGGAATCTTGAGGCCCAAGGCGCTCACGAAGGGCGTGAACACGTGCGGGAAGAGATCCGTGCAGGGCCCGCCCGCATAGTCCAGGTACTTCCGCCAGGAGAAGAAACGGTCGACCGTAAAGGGGACTTTGGGGGCATCGCCCAGGAACCCCTCCCAATCGAGATCGGGACCAGGCTTCGCGTCCTTGTCGGGAATGGGCATTCGCTCGCCCCAATCGCCCTGGCGATAGAAGCCCGCTTGGACCAGTTGAACCTTGCCAATGACCCCGGAGCGGACGATCTCGGCCACCTTCTTCCATGCAGGACTGGAGTTGCCTTGGTTGCCGATCTGGACGACCCGCTTCAGTTTCTTGGTCTCCTCGTAGAACTGCTTGCTCAAGGCCAGTTGTGACCAGTGCCCCATCGGCTTCTCGCAATAGACATCCTTGCCAGCTCGCACGGCGTCGATGGCCTGTGGCACGTGCAGCCGGTCTGGGGTGGCAATGCACACCGCGTCTACGTTCTTGTCTGCAAGCAGCTCATGGTGCTTCCGGTAAGCCTTCGCGCCGGTCTGCTTGGAGGACTCCTCCAGCCGAAAACCCCAGGCATCGTTGACGGCAACAATCTGAGCTTTTTCGCCGGAATCGATCAGCTTCTTGACGGTCGCCACGTGGCTTCCGCCACGGCCACCCACACCGATGAAGCCGATGCCCAGGCGCTCGTTGGCTCCGAGAACGTTGCGGCTGGCTACGAAGGGGGCGGCCGCAATTGCGGCAAGAGTAGCGGATCCGGTGTCCTTGAGGAAGTGACGCCGGTTGATGCCTGGGCGAGGGGAGTGTGCGATGGGGGAAGTCGAATTCATCTCAGTTCAAGTTAAAGCTGGCTGCTGTTGACGTAGTGTTATCTCATTCTCTAACCAAAAGTCTCAAGCGGCATTTTAGCGTCCGCCTTCGTCCGGCTTGAGCCAAGGGGTCCCAGCCCAATACCACTTCTGGGGTTTCAGGGAATCCACATGCCCATCGGCAAAAGCCACCGCACTGCCCCCGTTATGGCGCGGATGCGGCCCGCCCCAGTTCGGATCGTCATTGCAGACTCCACCGGTGTTGGGTGCGTCGTTGCCAGGATCATGGATGATCCAGCATCCGGGTTTCTCTGGCCGGGTCGCGGTCACACACTTCGTGGGATCTTTGGAGTTCAGTGGTTTCGATCCAGAGTCGCTCAGGAAGGCGGTGGCGGCCGGACTCACAATGGAGGCATCGGTCCGGGAAGGCCATTTGCTGACGTCCCAAACGCTGGGCCAATCACAGCCCCCGATCTGGAAGTTCATTCCGTAATTGGAGATGGCCTTATCTGGAGCGTCACTGGGGTAGTTTTGAAGGAATTCTTTGAACTTCTTCGTGCGCACAGGACAGAGAAGGATGTTCGTCGTCGGCGCGTAGGGTTGAAGGAAATTGAACCAGGCTTTCCGGAAATCATTGTTGCCGCGAACCTGGAAAGTGTGGGGGTAGCGTCCCGCGGAATCGTCGGCGTAGAGTTTGGAAGCAATGCAGACCTGCCGCAGGTTGCTGATGCAAGCCGCAGCCTGGCCCTTCTGCTTCGCCTTGGAGAGCGCGGGCAAGAGCATGCCTGCCAGGATGGCGATGATGGCAATGACCACCAGGAGCTCGATCAGGGTGAAGCCACGAGACCTCGACTGAGTTCCGGGTACCAGGGAAGTTGTTCGGGGAAATGCCATATAGTGCTGTTCTCTTACTTATAGACTCATTGGGCTCTCAACTCAAGGGGACCGGGCACCCACCCGGTCCCCTCTAGCACAGCATGCCTAACTAAGGCTTGCGCAACCTAAAGAACCGCATGCCGTCCGTGGGTTGAATCGTCACGCTGTTGTTCACGACTCCTTCCACCGGCGACCAAGTGGAATTCGGCACGTTGGAAGCAGACTCCAGGAGGAAACCACTCGCCGAAGCTGGCCACGACAGGGTAATACCCGCGGCGGAGACTGAGTAGGTGAGTTCGACCTCCGGGGAGGCTGCCGAGGCTTGGGACAGATCTTTGCCAGCAAGTCCAGTTTGGTAGATGCCGAGAACCTCCCCGCCGGTCAAAGCTCGGCCCCAGATCCCCAGATCGTCCATCTTGCCGTGCCAATAACCGGCCGGGCTCCCTGGAGCTTCACCCGTATCATCGAGCTTGGCGCCAATGCCGAGGGA
This sequence comes from uncultured Verrucomicrobiota bacterium, assembly GCA_964411985.1. Lineage (GTDB taxonomy): Bacteria > Verrucomicrobiota > Verrucomicrobiia > Limisphaerales > J093 > CAYPNF01. The sequence continues at coordinate 268,945 of CAYPNF010000001.1, read as the reverse complement.
TGCCATGGGCGGCGTCACCAGGGTGCCATCGTAGGCTGCCGATGCAATCTCAGCCCCGTTGTGGTAGAGGTGCAAGAGGACGCCATCACAGACGAAAGCCACGTGCTCCCACGATCCAAGCGGGAAAGGAGCCGGACCGCGGGCCGAGCTGGTTCCTCCACCGCTCATCGTCACGTAGTCGCTCAATTGTCCAGAATCGCTGTCCAATCCAAAGTGGAACTGGCCGCCCTGGCCTCCGCCCCAGTTCTTTACGATGCTCGCCCAGCTAGGACGGCTCTCCGCCCAAACCCAGACCGAAAGGCTCATTGTGGACACGGGTTTGGGGTAATCCGCCACCCGCGCGTACTGAGAGGCGCTGGGACCGCCAAAAGCCAGGGCGCCCCCGACTTTGCCGGTGATCCATTGGGAGTTGTCGCCGACATAGTTGGCGAGCAGCGCTGGGCCCGATTTGCCCGTGACGTCCGCTGCGGAGTCGCCTGTGGTTTCGTCAAACTTCCAATGGCCGATCAAACGATCGGTGATGGAAGCGGCTACCACCAGGGAGGCGCTCCTGGCCGCCTGGCCGACCGAGTTGGACACCGTCACCCGATACACTCCCTCGTCGTCCGTGCTTACTCCGGTGATCTGGAGGGTCGCACTCTTGACTCCGGTGATCTTTCCACTCTCCGCGAGGTCGACTCCGTTCTTCTGCCACTGGTAGGAGAGGGGAGCGGTGCCTTCCGCCTTGATTTCAAAGGTTACAGTCGAACCCGGGTTCGCCAGTACGGAGGAGGGCGCAGTCGTAACGGAGGGCGGATCCAGAAGGGTGATGTCCACGCCTGTCTTGTCGGAGGTGAGGTTGAATGGGTTTCCAGCGTAAGTTCCCACGGGCTCGCCTGAATCAGCCCGTCCATTCCCATCCACATCCAGGAAGGCGTTCACATAGAAGCCGTTTCCGCCCGGGATCGCCGGAACGGTATAAGGACCGGGTGCAGCAAAAACCTCCGCGTAGCTGCTGCCCATGGCCTCGATATCCTCTGCCTGAACCACGGCATCTCCGTTCAACTCTGCCGTGTTCCCTGCGGCCGTCAGGTCCGCACCGGTGCCGTCGTCAAAGTTCCAGTAACCTGCCAAACCCTCCTCGGATCCGGTGAGGGTGGCGCGCCAGGTTGAGGTCACCTCTGAAGAGGAAAGGGCCTTGCGCCAAATCCGGATTTCATCGAGGCTGCCCTTCGTAAACTCGCCAGTCCCACCGAAGGCGCCGAAGTACAGCTGCGCATCGTGGTTGGGAATCGGAACGTCCGCACTATCACGGCTTGCCACGAGCTTGCCATCGAGATAACTGGCGAACCCATGCGTCGTCCCCTGTTTCCATGTCAGGGTTACCTGGTGCCAGTTCCCATCCGTCAAGGTCTTGCCCGCGTCAATTCCATCCACCCCACGATCATTCGAAAGGATGTGCAGTCCGTTCCAGGTGGACACCAGCCATCCACCGGATTGCTGTCGTACGGCCGACTGCGAGACGCTACCCTTGAACCAGTATTGAACCGAGAGCTCCGCCCCGGATAGATCGGTCAGGGTCGTAAGCGCATAGTCGCCTTGCCCATCCAAGGCCAGGACTTTGTTTCCGGTGCGCTTCTGCGAGGCGGTCACCTGGATGTTCCCAGTCTTTGGACCTGCGTAGGTGAGAGTTCCGGAGATCGAGGCTCCCCCGGCAATGACGTCCAAGGTCACGGCGTCGCTGGGTGCTGACCCCACCGAATTGGCTGCCACCACGCTGTAGACTCCTGAGTCCGCCACCTGAGCTCCTGTGATCTTCAACTCGGCCGTCTTGCTGCCACTGAACCGGCCCCCATCTGCCAGGTCCACGTTATCCTTCTTCCACTGGTATTGGATCGGCTGGCTGCCCGCGGCTTCCACACGAAAACTGACGGTTCCCCCTGTACCCGTGCGAGTTGCTTTCGGCTGAAGGGTGATCCGTGGAGCCTCCAGAAGCTCCAGGTCAGCCCCCGTCTTGTCCGCTGTCAGCGCGAACGGGTTGCCTGCATAGGCCCCGAACGGCTCTCCCGAATCCAATACGCCGTTGGTATTGGCATCGCGGAATGCGCGAACCGCATAGCCAGCGCCTGTCGGTAATCCCGCAATGGCATACGCGCCAGGCTGCGCAATCTGAACTGAACCTATCCCAGCCCCCAGTCCGGGAACGTCCGCATCGATGACGACCGCGTCGCCACCGAACTCGCCGTGATTGAGGTTGGGGGAAAGGTCATTGGCCGTGCCATCGTCAAAGGACCAGTACCCCATCAGAAAGGCCTCCTTGCCGGTCAATCGTTTGTTCCAGCCCGCCTTGATCTCTTCCGCAGTGAAGGTCCTGTTCCAGATCGCAATCTCATCCAACGCGCCTTGGGCGTACTCACCTGCGCCGTTGAAAGCGCCAAAATAGACGGGAGCCTCCAAATTGGGTAGAGGCGTGTCGCCGCTCTGACGACTCTCCACCAGCTTGCCGTCGAAATAGCTGGCAAACCCGCCTGCGGTGTTCTGCTTCCAGGTCATGACCACATGATGCCAAAGCCCATCGGTAACGGAGTCTCCCGCCTTGATGCCGCCGGTCCCGCCATCGTTCGAGAGGATGTGCAGTTTGTTCCAGCCCGCAACGATGTACCCGCCGTTCTGCTGCCGAACCGCGGATTGCACCGTGTTTCCCTTGAACCAGAACTGGATGGTCAATTCGGAGCCACCCAGGTTGGTCAACGAGTTGACGGCCACGTAGTCGCCGTTGCCATCCACACTCAAGGCCTTGTTGCCAGGGAGGGTCTGGGCGGCCTGAACATGGATGAGGCCAGGCTGTTCGCCAGCATATTGGATTGTACCAGAGAGCGAGGCCGCCTGTGTAGGCACCACGAGCCCCACCCAAGCCGCTGTACCGAGAAGGAGTTTTCGAGCATTCATAGGTTCAGATTTGCCCGGAGTCTTACTCGAAGCTTGCTTGTCTGCTTTCAGGATCGTACAATGGTAAAAATTGAACATCCCCCAAAATCAAAGCGCTGTTTTTCTCAGCCCCGATGCCACGTATCACGCCGACCGCTGTGAACCCTTGGTGCAGGCGATGGAGCGAGGGGAGGTCCGCCTCACCGCTTGGGCCAGGCGAGGCTATCCGGGACACCCCCTTCCGGCCCGACTCCTCCCGGAAATCTCCACCATCGGGTTCTGGGATGCCGTCGGCACCCAAAACTGGGGCCTCGACTGGCACCGGAACGAAGGAGTCGAGATCACCTATGTCTCCCAGGGAAAGACCGCTTTCTTGGTGGAAGGGGAGAAGTTTCAGTTGGAGAGCGGCCAGGTGACCATCACCCGCCCCTGGCAGAAACACCGGCTTGGGAATCCGTACATCGGCGCTACCCGCCTGCACTGGCTCATCCTGGACCTCAAAGTGCGCCGGCCAGATCAACCCTGGTGCTGGCCACCCTGGTTGGTGCTCTCCCCCAAGGATCTGCGCCGCCTCACCACGCTGTTGAGCCATAATGAACAGCCCGTCTGGCCTGCCAATGCCGAGACCGCCGCTGCGTTTGAACGCATCGCTGACTTGGTTCAGAACCCAGACCCAGCCGGTGCACAGAGTCGGCTGCGGCTTTGCATCAATGAACTCGTCGTTTCTTTGCTGGAGCTGCTCACCAGCGAGAACGTGAAACTGAATCCGCACCTGGTCTCCACCCGGCGCTCGGTCGAACTCTTTCTCAAGGAAGTCGACGACCATCTGGACCATCGCTGGACTCTGGAGGAAATGGCGGAGCGCTGTGGACTGGGGAGATCCCGCTTCGCTGACCATTGTCGCCAGGTGACGAATATGACTCCTCTGGCGTATCTGGCCCACCGCCGCGTGGAGGCCGCCAAACGGCTCCTCCTGGCGGATCCCGCACACCCTGTCACTGACATCGCCCTCGCTTGCGGTTTTGACACCAGCCAGTATTTCGCAACCGTCTTTCACAAACTCGTGGGCAAATCTCCTAGCGAGTTTCGGTCGCAACCCAGCGGCTCGCCCGCCCGGCGCCACTCGACTCTTCGTTCGCAAGGATAAGACGCAGAGGTCGCAACCCAGATCATGAACTTCGTCGCCAGGCTCCTGACCGCGCTGCTCCTGCTCTCCGGAAGCTTCGGCCAGGCCGATACCGCGCTGGGGTCCCGTATCGTGGCGGCTGCGCGTGCGCAGGTGGGTGTAACGACAGAGTACGACCCAGCTTATCGGTCACTCAAGTACCCCGGTGGCGACGTGCCGCTCCATACCGGAGTGTGCAGTGATGTGGTGGTTCGGGCGCTCCGAAAAGTCGGGGTGGACCTCCAGAAGGTGGTGCATGAAGACATGCGGAACGACTTCAAAGCCTATCCTCAGAAATGGGGGCTCAAAGGTCCCGACAAGAACATCGATCACCGCCGGGTGCCAAACCTGATGCGCTATTTCGAACGGCACCAAGTTGCGATGCAGGAGAAACTCCGGCTGCCTGACTCCTATCGCGCCGGTGACATCGTCGCCTGGGACCTTGGCAGCGGATTACTCCACATTGGCATCGTCTCGGACAGGAAGGCAGGCCGTGCGCCTCGCATCCTCCACAATATCGGGAGTGGGACACAGGAAGAGGACATCCTTCTCAAATACAAAGTCATCGGCCATTACCGGCTGAAGGAACCGGGTCAATAGCCGGAATCCGCAAGGTTTTCGGACTGTGACACTTGCAAGTGTCGCCTCTCATCTTCATACGCGCACGCCCCGAGGGTCACTCGAATCCGTCTGCACGTCCACTCGGCGGCCGGGAATTCAACCTGGCGGCATAGCAGACTGGGATTCGTTCGTGAGCAGTCCGGTGGTACGCCGGGCTGCCTGCCTTGGGATTCTCGCCCCTCAGGCCCTAGCCACCACCACTCGTGCTCTTACTTTCCCGGGCGCCGAAACTTAGCCCAGTAGTTGAGAATGGTTCCGTCGCCGTCGACTGTCATCTGCATCCTACCGGAATCGGTAGCATCAGCGGTCAATTCGTACCGGATGTTGCCGGCCTCGCGAATCTCCCTGATCCCGCTGATGGCGACCTCGCCGAAAAAGGTGACCGCTGTTGTCTGAATGTTGGCTGGCACGGTATCCGCGGGAATTTCCAAGGACTTTTCCAGAACTGATCCATCCTCACCCATGACCATGGAAACGGCTCTGCCGTCGGACAACTGGCCTTTGAAACCATAGGTCGTTCTTCCCTTTTCATCCTTGAAACGCCCCATGGCGCGTTTTGCAAGCGTGTCTCCAAATTCTCTCAGGAGTGTCGCTTGGATGACCGGCGGGGCACTTTCCATAGGAATCTCTCCTTCCGCCTCTATCGGGCTTGCATCGCCAGATGCCTTTGCTTTCGTGATCGGGTCGGAATCAGTTTCGCTCTTCAGCCGTGACACTTCAGCCCGAAGCCGGTGAACATTCGCGGACTGTTGGCGCAAACGATCGACCTCGTTTTCCAATTGCTCGCGCTGAAGGACAGCCTTCTTCTCCGTTTCCCGAACCCGGTCAAGGGAAGCACGCAACGCTGCCAGTTCTGTGGCATGGTCGGCGTTTGCGCGGGATGCCCTGAAGGAGGCCACGCCCAAGCCCAGCAGGGCACCGAGAAAGAACAGAGAGGCCAGCTTCAAGATCTTCACGAGAAGCATGTTTGATGAGACACTGCCATTGTCAATCTGCTTCTTCCAAGTTCCTTAGCTACTCTTCTCCGGTCTTCTTTCGCCTTGATGCGCCCCCTCCTTCGTGACATAAGTTCTCTCGGTCGGTCCCGTAGCTCAAATGGATAGAGCAGCAGTTTCCTAAACTGCGGATCACGGTTCAATTCCGTGCGGGGCTACCAGTTTCTCGGGATGGCCCTTCTCCAAAGCCGGCATGCCGACTGGTCCAACGAACGCGTGCAAGCGGAAGTGAGCCGCATCTTCCTGCATGCTCGAACCTGATTTAATTGCCTTGTTTGTGCAGCCGCTGAATCGGTTGCAGATCCGTTACGTGGCGTGAAGGTGGTTCCGAGAAGCATTTACGGGATATTCGAGGCATCCTGGCGGTTTCAGGCGATCAAATCGATCAGTCAGCGCTCCAGGACTGGATTGGACGGCGTCGCCTGGACGCTGAATGGCGGGAGGTCTCTGCGTAGTGGTTAGGTAGATCGAGCCCGTTTGTAGGGATACCATGCCTGACGATTAGTTGGTAAGGCATTCTATTTACTGCCGTCAAACTCCGGATCACGGTTCAAGTCTCTGCGGGGCTGCCACTCTTCGAGGTCTTCCAGGTGCTGCGTACTATCTGCCTCCCCTATCGCGCGGGAGACACTACGCTAGCGAAACAGCGCTGCGGCCCGTAGCGCGTGGGGCAGGTTGTACGGTTGGATGCGGAAGTTGTGCAGTGGAAGATCGCTCACAGGCTGTCCTACCTCAAACTCGCCCGCCGCCACTACGGAAATCCGCATCGGAATCTGCTTGGCCCGACAGTGCCGGAAGTAGTCCACCTCGACAGCTTGGGGGACGAACTGAATCAGGTGCAGGTTCCGCAACGCCTTCGTCTGGAGATGTTGTTCGCCTTGCACACGGAGGGTCACGAGCCTGTAAACCTGGTTCTCACGTTCAGCTGCCAGTTGCAGCTCCGTTGCTGCCACCCGCAGACTCTCGCCCGTGTCTGCCAGCACCCGATGCACGTTCGGATCCTGTTTTCCGCCTAGATTCACGACTTTCCCGGTCAGGTACTTCTCCACGCTTACACAGGCTTTCTCGCCTGCGTGCTGGAACTGCGTGGTATTGGTGAACCCTGCCATTAGGTTGTGCACCGCCGTTCCAAGGCATCGTGAGATCAAAGATCACTTGGCCCGCCGTATTTGCAGGCACTCGAGATTCCGGAACAATAGGGCCCCCTCCTCAACCTGCGTGCGGGGTTCCATTCGCAATCACCCAGTTCAGGGCGGCACGGCTAAGCGACTATCCGTTGGGCATCTGGGTCAGCAGATCTCGGATCAGCTGGGCGGCATTCTCCTGGAAGCCAATGGCCCGCGTCTCGATTACATCGGGGACCCGTGCGTCGTCCACGTTGACTCTGAGCAGCGAGGCGCGGGGATGGTGCGATACAATCCGCTCAAATGGCCAGCGGATGATTCCCGGCGTGTTGAAACCGACTCCCAACTCGAGGATCACCAGGCTTCCCGTGGAGGAGTGGTTCACAAACTCGGAGTACGCCGGTTGTCTCTCCATGTGGAGCGATTCCACAAAGCGTCCGTCTCTCCTGAGATTTCGTTCCAGGTAATCGCCGCAGGCTGGACAGCGCGGAATGTCCGAATCCCGCACCAACACACTGGCGCCATCCGTGTGAGCAATGAGGTTTTGCACCAGGTTGCGATTGTCATGGAGGGTGTCGTTGCAGGGCGTTGCGCACTGGAACTTCCCGTAGTCGCCCTGTGGGGTGAAAAGTTGGTCGGGAGGAAAGCCCGCCTTGGCGAACTGGGCATCGACATTCGTAGTGATGACGAAGTGAGGCTTGCCAGCAACCAATCGCGACAGATCCAGATACGGCGTCCCTGGCGGGGCGTCGTAACGTACCGTCTGGATGTGATGAGCCCAGAAGGCCCAGAACCGGCGCCGGTTGTCGTCATTGGGAGCCCAGTGCGCCACAATGGCTTCCCAGATGTTTTTGAACCCCAGCCGCGCGAATTGCGGATACCACTGCCGGAATAGCTCTGGGTCCTGGTAGTTCAGGCCGGCGGCGGCGGAAAGACCAGCCCCGGCGCCAATCAGAACGAAGTCGGCTTGGGCGAGGAGCCGCGCGGCAGCTTCAACTCTCTCGGAATAGGGTTGCGTAAACATCGTGGTCTTCCTGGGTAAACACGTTGAAGATAACCCGGTGCAGGTGGTGCCCGGATGCCTGCAACCATTCGCAAACGGTGCGCACCGCGATCTGCGCCGCGGGGACTTTGGGGAATCGGAACTCTCCGGTCGAGATGCAGCAGAAGGCGAGCACTCGGATGTCTGGTTGTTGCGCCGCCAAGTCGAGGCAGGTCGTGTAACAGGACACTAAGAGGCGTTCGTCTTCCGGACGCACGCATCCATGAATGGTCGGGCCCACCGTGTGGATCACATAGCGCGCGGGCAAGTTGTAGCCTCGCGTGAGTTTAGCTCGGCCCACCGGCTCGTCGAAGCCTTGCCTTTGCATGAGTTGGTGGCACTCCAGCCGCAACTGGATGCCGGCGGCGGAATGGATGGCGTTGTCAATGCAGCGGTGGTGCGGCACGAAGCATCCGAGCAACTTTGAGTTGGCCGCGTTGACGATGGCATCAGCCCCCAGGGTGGTGATGTCGCCCTTCCAGAGGACCAGTTGATCCCGGAATGGAACACGGCCGTTCCCGAACGCTTCCCTGATCTTGGGTAGCCGGGATGGATCCGTAGCGCTCGAGGCAGCCAACTCCTCACGGAGGAACCGGTCCTGGAGTTGGAGCCACTCAGGGCGGGCGGGCTGAGGGGGGCGGATATTCACGAGCGATCGCAGGAGATGACGCTTGCCTGCGGCATCTCCCGGGATAGTCAGCTGTGAATCAGCCCAGCCCTCTGCCAACAGCCCACGAAGCAGCTCATCCAGCATCTCATCCTTCGTCATAAGCGGCAACGGAAGTCAGGTTCACTCCATCGGCTATTTCAGCCAAGTTGGCTTGGCTTCCGACATCACTCCGTCCCCCTCCGTGAATTGGACCAAGCTCTTGGCTTCGGTTTGGATGCAGATGTAGCGGATGGAGGTTTGATCATCGGCGGCAATGCACCGCTGCCCGGCGGGGTCGACGCGAATGACGCTGCCTTCCGCGACCTCGAACTCGTCGCCATCCACGTAGAACCGGCCCTTTCCTTTGACTACGATGTATACTTCCTCATTCCGCTTGTGGGAATGGACAAAAGGAACACTGACGCCTGGGGGTAGTTCGTTGATGGAGACTTCCGATCCGGTGAGCGCGAGCTCCTTGTGGAGCGTGACTCGTCCTTTCGCTTGAATCTCTCCGACCGACGTTGCCTGGTAGTTCTTGCCTGTGGTGTTCATTGGTTTGCTTTGTCCTTTTTGGTTTAATTGTAGTTAATATTGTTACGGATAAAGGCAAAAAAGAGGTTCATGAGGAAGTCCCCAACACGTCCTTGAGCACGTCCGCGATGGTGGTATGGTCCAGTTCAGCTTCCATGGCGGCCTGGGCCTTCTGATAATGGGAGCCAAGGCCGCGCTGGATGTTGCGCCCGACGGGGCAGAGGACATTGGGCTGCTGGCTGTGCATGGCAAAGACCGTGCCTGGCCGAACGACCTGGTAAAGCCCTCCCAGGGTGATGCTTTCCGGTTTGGCGAGAAGCTCCCAGCCGCCGCTGACCCCTGGTTGCGATTTCACGAGCCCAGCCCGGCGCAGCACTGCCAAGATGCGCCGAATTACCACCGCGTTCGTGTTCACGCTTCCCGCGATAAACTCGGACGTAACGGGCTTCGGGTGCAGGGCCGCCAGGAGGCAGAGCACATGAATGGCTACCGTGAAACGACAATTCACCATACGTTTAACTAGAAACAGTATCTGTTACAATTAAGACCTTGTCAAGCCAGCGTCGAAATGACTTGGAGGGTTCAAGCGGAAAGGAATCCGAAGACCTTTCCCTTGGGCATGGCCGTTACCCGTTGATTTCAAGGTGCCGCAATGCCGCGGGCTGCCGTCTGATGAGGCGGTAGTAGGAGGGAAGCACCGATGCTCAGCACCGCTGCACCCACTCCGGTAAGAAAGGCCCAGCGGTAACCGGCGTAATTCCAGAGGAGACCGCCAGTTAGCGGCATCAGGACCGCGGCCACGTGGTTCATGGCCACTCCCATGCTCAGGGTGGCGGTGTGCTCGGCGGGTGGGGCGATCCGGTTGACGTAAGTGGTCTGGGCCATGGTGAAGGCGAACAAGACCGTATCCAGCACGAAGAGCGCGTAGAGGAGCGCCCGGCTTTCAATGAAACCGTAGCCGCTGAACAGCACTGCCATACTCGCATAGTAGACGGTCAAAGCGCGACGTTCGCCCACCTTGTCAATCCACCGTCCGATACGAGGAGCCACCCACCAGCCCAGGACTTGCGCTAACAGCCACAAGGCCAGCATGGTGCGCAGCGGGGTTTGGTACTGCTTCACCAACAAGTAACCTGCGAAGGCAATGCAGACTTGCTTGCGCCAGCCTTCCAGGAAGGTCAGGAGGTAATAGAGCCCGTAACGCTTGCGGAGGAGCAGTCGTGGCCGATCGACCCTCCGGTCGCAGGGGATGCCCAGACAGGCGCATCCGCCGAGCAGTGCCGCGGCGCCCGACAGCAGGTACAGGGGTCGAATGGACTCTACCCCCATCCACACCAAGACCAACGCAATCGCAAGTCCCGCCGCCGAGCCGATCGCTCCTGCCGACTGGACTTGGCCAAGGCGGTGGCCTGTCCGCCCCGGTTCCGCCAGCGCCAGCGCCATCGAGCCAGGCAGGGGCGCCCAAACGTGGAAGCCTTGACTCCAAACCAAACTGGCGATCACCAGCCACGTGAAGTCCGGCACGAAGCAGTAAGCGCCCAGTCCTATTCCCATCAGGCCCAGCATCGCCGAAGCGATCCGCGGTTCCGCCCACGTAACGAGAATTGCGAACAGCCCCAGGGCGGAAATGCCGCAAGTTTCCCGGAACGTCTCCAAGATACCCTGTTGCAGCCCGCTCAGCCGCATCTCCTCCGCCACAAAGTTCGAATTGAGCCCGAGTTGCAGGCTCAAAGCCATGCCGACTCCACCCGCCGCGCACCCCAGGAAGAACAATCCACGTCGCCGTCGATGAACCAACTCCGGGGACTCTACCTGCTCCGGAGAAGAAGCCTCTGTCGATATCCCATTCACAGCGCGAGCCAGTGAAAGCGATACCGGCCCAAAGGCAAGCCTGACTTGTAAGGGTCGAATCGACAGGGATGGTTCTGGGCTTGAGCCTCATCACGACTGCCCGCCCATTCATAAGGTCAAACAGTCCGCGGCGGAGTACTATCCATGTGCGCCCTTCGGTGAAAGATACTGAGGAAGGTATCTCAAACTCAGAACCCAAACTGAGGCTTGAAGGCGCTACGGTTCTATGAAACGATGTCCTCCATTACGCCCAACTTCTGTGAGACGGTTTGCTGGCATCCGTTCGCGAGGTGCCTCTACGGTGCTGTCCCTTTTTGCCGCACCCTCGCGTGGGCTCCCGAGCAAACAGAACCAGAGGGAAAGTGCGGATGACAACTCAAGGACAACCTGTCGCGACAACGACGGCCAGTCTTGCTGAGAACCCTCCGAAGTCCGGCGATTCCGTCAAGGTGGGTCTGTTGCACTCGTTGAGCGGGACCACGGCGCTAAGCGAGCGACCACTGCTGGATGCGGAGCTGATGGCGATGGACGAAATCAACGGCTCAGGTGGCATCCTGGGACGCCGTCTCGAGCCGGTGGTCGCCGACGGAGCCTCACGGCCGGAGCTCTTTGCGCAAGGGGCGCGGGAATTGCTTGCTGCGGGAGTCAGCGCCCTGTTTGGCTGCTGGAGCTCGGCTTCGCGAAAAGCGGTCCGGCCGTTGGTGGAAGCGGCCGACAATCTGCTCTGGTATCCGGTGCCGTACGAAGGGCTCGAGGAATCTCCGTGCATCTGCTACACGGGCTGCTGTCTCCATCAGCTAATCATGCCGACTGTGGATTGGGCGATGGAGCAGTTCGGGAACCGCATCTTCCTGATTGGATCGGATTCTGTCTTTTCCCGTACCGCCAACCGCCTGATCCGCTCGCTGGTTGCCAGTCACGGGGGCAGCATCGTGGGCGAGCGGTATGCGTTGCCTGGTGGGCAGGATCTTAGGGAGATCATTGCAGATGTCCGGCAGACACCACCGAGCGCAGTGATCAACACGCTCGATGGAGACAACAACGTGGTCTTCTACCGGCAATACAGTGCGGCGGGTCTCCTCCCGGCGCAGATTCCCGTGGTCGCAACGAGCGTGACGGAACCGGAACTGGAACCCGTCGCGACTGCGGCAGCTGGACACTTTTTCTGTGGGAGCTATTTCCCGAGTCTGGACACTCAGGAAAACCGTGATTTTGTGAGGCGTTTCCAAGATCGGTATGGAGCCGGCCGGCGGGTATCAGCGGGGGTGGTAACAGCCTATACCCAGCTCTACCTGTGGAAGCAGGCGGTGGAAAGGGCCGGTTCCTTCAATGCACCGGCGGTGCGGGGTTGCCTGCCCGGATGCGGCTTGCGGAGTCCGATGGGCGAGGTGCGGATCGAAGCGAACCGTCATTGCAGCATGCCCGTTCGCATCGGACGTCTGGAGAGGGATGGACAGTTCGAGATTGTCCGGGGGAAGGACGATTTGATTGCCCCGCTGCCCTGGTTGGGGGTGGAAAACATGGATTTTCCAGCCAAAGCGATGGTACTGCAGAGCCTGGCGGCCTTCAGTGAGGGTGAGGACTCTGGTTACCGGCTCGAACGCGAGGTCGTTGAAAGAAAGGCTGTGGCAACGGATTTGGAGAAGTCCTCCGGCGATTTGAGGCGTGAGGCCACAGAGCACCAGCGGGCACAGGAGGAACTGCGCGAAAGCGAAAACCGCCTGAGGCAAGCGGTTGAGGCCGCGAAGATCGGTTTGTGGGACTGGGACCTGCGCACTAACGAGGTGATCTATTCAGCCGAATGGAAGCGGCAGATCGGATACGAAGACCACGAGATTTCCAACGACTACCGCGAATGGGAAAGTCGTGTGCATCCAGACGACCTGGCTCCTACCATCCGGCAGGTACGCGCCTTTATCGAGGGTTACCCGTTCGGACACGAAGTCGAGTTCCGCTTTCGGCACAAGGACGGTTCGTATCGATGGATCCTGACCCAGGCCTCGATTCTGGCCGATGCACAAGGAAAGCCACACCGAATGCTGGGTTCGCACGTGGACATTACCGAACGGAAGCGTGCGGAGGAGGCATTGCGGGCCGCTGAAGCGAAGTACCGTACCATAGTCGAAAGCGAGCCCGAATGCGTAAAACTGCTGGATCGTGAAGGGCGCCTGCTGGAGATGAACCCTGCTGGCCTGGCCATGATCCAGGCCACGATGGATCAGGTCCGGGGCCACAGGGCGGTGGGACTGGTGGCGGACGAGGATCGGGCCGCCTTCAACGAGATGGTGGAAGCAGTTTTCCGCGGGGAGACCCGCCATCTCATATTCGACATGATTGGATTGGGAGGTCGGCGGCTGACCCTGGAAACGACCAGTGTCCCCTTGAAGGAGACCGGCCCCGCCGGGGGCGTGAAGGCGCTGCTGGGGGTTACACGCGACATCACCGAGCGCAAACGGGCGGCGCAAGAGGTCCAGGCGGCGCGCGATCGGGCACGCCAGCAGCGAAGCGCTCTAGCGCTTCTGGCGGTGAACCATCCAGCTGCTTCCGGCGATCTGGCAGCCGTGGTCCGCAGACTCACCGAAGTGTCCGCTTCGGTCATCCAAGTCCAGAGGGCGAGCATCTGGTTATTCGCCAAGATGCAGGAGGAACTGCGTTGTCTTGATCTGTTCGAAGCGGGAGCGGGAAGACATAGTGAAGGGGCGGTCCTTTCCACGGCCGACTATCCTCGGTATTTTCAGGCGATCTGTTCTGACAGCCGGATCTTCGCTGCCGATGCGCGGACCGATCCGCGAACCAGTGAATTGGACGAGGGTTACCTGGTTCCGCTCGGGATCACTTCCATGCTGGATGCGGGCATCCTTCTTGAAGGCGAACTAGCGGGTGTTCTTTGCTTGGAACACATCGGCCCCAAGCGCGAGTGGCACTCCGATGAGGAAGCCTTTGTCAGCACCATTGCTGCCCTTGTTGCGCAAGCCCTGTCCAACGCAAAGCGCAAGCAGGCCGAGGAGTCCTTGCGCCAAGCGCAAAAAATGGAATCGGTGGGACGATTGGCGGGGGGAGTGGCTCACGACTTTAACAACATGTTGCAGGCCATCCTTGGCAACACAGACTTGGCCCTGCAGGAGCTCCCGCCTGACAGTTTAGCGCGAGACAACCTTACGGAGATTCAGGCCTGCGCCCGCCGCTCTGCCGATCTTACCCGCCAGTTGTTAGCCTTCGCCCGCAAACAGGCTATAGCGCCCAAAGTGCTCGATTTGAACGAAACCCTCGAGGGCCTCCTCAAGATGCTTAGGCGTCTGATTGGGGAAAACATCGAGCTCCTCTGGCGTCCCGCCGAAGGTCTTTGGCCGGTGAGGCTGGACCTAAGCCAGGTCGATCAGATGATGACCAATCTTTGTGTCAACGCTCGTGACGCCATCGCCAACGTCGGTCGCATTGTGCTGGAAACGGAGAACTGCGTCTTTGACGAAGCCTGGTGCGTCGAACACACTGACTTTGCCGCCGGGGAGTACGTGCGGCTTTCGGTGGCCGATGATGGGTGCGGCATGGACCCGGAAACCCTGTCCCACCTCTTCGAGCCGTTCTTCACCACCAAAGAAGTTGGAAAGGGAACCGGACTGGGACTAGCCACCGTCTATGGTGCCGTCCGGCAGAACGGTGGTTTCGTTCATGTCCAAAGCCAGTTGGGCCAGGGGACAACCCTAAGCATCTACTTGCCGCGTCACACAGTCCGATCCGAACCAGGAGCCGCAATCACGCCTTTGCAAGTGGTCGAGCACGGGCATGAGACGATCCTGCTGGTGGAGGACGAGCCGGCGATTCTGAGGCTGTCCCGCAAGCTCTTGGAGCGGCTGGGCTACTTGGTCCTGACCGCGGCCTCGCCGGGTGAAGCGATCCGGTTGGCCCAGGAATACGCTGGTGAGATACATCTGCTGATAACCGATGTAGTCATGCCCGAAATGAACGGGAGCGAGTTGGCCAGGAATCTCCTGACGCTCCACCCCAATCTGAAGCGGCTCTTCATGTCAGGTTACACCGCTGAAGTCATCGCACACCATGGGGTCTTGGAGGCAGGTGTAGAGTTCTTGCAGAAGCCTTTCTCCTCAGGTGAATTGGCGGCCAAAGTCAGGGACGTACTTGACGAGGATGTCTGATTGGCAAACGATGGACGCATGATGACTGTCGCAACCCCATCAAAGCACAATATCGTTGCCCGCTTAGCCGCGTTGGTTGCGGTGACAATGTTGGTGCTTTCCACTTCCGCCGGAGTGTTCAGCCCCAAGGGGGATAGTCTCGACGAAAAGCGCGCCGCGGTCCGAAAACAGCGTGACGAGATCCTCGCTAAACTCTACGCCGCGCATCCCGAAGCGAAGGACAAAATCAAGAAGGCGGCTGGTTACGGAACCTTCAATAACAAGAACTTGAACCTGTTTCTGCTCAGCACCGGTCACGGGTACGGAATGGTGGTGGACGCGAAGACCGGCAAGGAAACCTTTATGGCGATGGGCTCCATCGGGGGCGGTTTGGGCATGGGAGCCAAAGACCTCAGTGTCGTGTTCATCTACAAGGGCGAGGAAGTGATGAACAAGTTCGTCGACTCGGGCTGGCAGTTTGGTGCCGAAGCCGATGCGACGGCGAAGGCGGGTGACGAAGGCGGCGCGGCGGCTAAGGAAGGGGGCGTGGACACAGGGGCGAACTTGTTCGAGATTTACCAGATGACGGATACCGGGGTCGCCCTCCAAGCCACTGTAGCCGGCACCAAGTATTGGAAGGACAAGAAGCTCAACGAGTGACCCCACCAGGTTCTCCTAACATGAAACTATTTCTCTCCGTGAAGACACTCGGACTGACCGGTCTGCTTGGTTTGGCGCTCGTGTTGCCGCTTGCTCCTGCCCCAGTGCGGGGTGCCGAACTCGACGACAACCTCCAAAACTATCTCCAGCTTGTTCGCTCGGATTTCAACGCCGCTAAAATGGAAGTGGTGAACCGAGTCATGAAACTTTCCGCCGAGGATGCTAAGAAGTTCTGGCCCATCTACCGTGAATACGAGCACCAGTTGGGCAAGCAGGCCATAGACCGCGCCGAGCTCATCGCCGAGTATGTTCAGGCCGTCGAAGGCGGCAGATCCGACAACGCCTGGGCCAGAAGCATGGCCAAACGCTGGTTCAAGACCCAGCGCGCGCGTCTGAACCTTCTGGAGAAGTACCACGGCAAAATCGAAGCCAAACTCTCCTCCCTGCAGGCCGGGCAGTTTCTTCAAATCGAAAACCAGATTGGCCTCTTCATCGACATCACCATCGCATCCGAGATGCCGCTGGTCGGGGAGCGGGCGAGATAGTCGGTGAAGTCCCTCTGATTTTAGTGACTTATGCGCCTTCAAAAGCCAGCAGACGGGATGCCCTTACCCTCTACACTACCTCCAGGATCGAGTGTTCAGCCCCCCCCTTAGACTATGCTGAGACGTTTGTAAATTGCTGTTTTTGAGCTACCGATTTTATGCGCAAACTCTGGGTATCCTTTTTGCTCATCCCTCATTGGCTCTTTGTCGCGGAGCCGCAGCTCCATGCTGAAGGCGAGGGACATATGTTTCACCGCGTGCTTTTTGGGGCAACTTCGTTAGCAACTAATGAGTGGGACTGGGTGGCTGAGGCTGGTTTTACGCTGGTTGAATCCTACGGAAGCGATCTGGTCTATTTCCGATGGATGCTGGACCAGGCTCAGCAGCGCGGGCTCAAAATGATCTCAGACAACCAAGGCTGGATGCGCTCGCGTACCTGGCTGACGCTCGAAGTTGACACCAACGCGGTCGGTGCGGTCACAGCAGTGTGGCCACATGTCGTGCATCATTTCAGCGTTGATCGGCCAGCCTTGATCCTCTACGGCGATGGGGTGGCTGGGTTAAAGGAGGGCATCGAAGTGCCGTTGGGTTCTCCCGGTTTTCAGACCGTAGATCAGGTTGCCGCACACCTGAATGGACTCGGGGGTGGCATCCGTGCTACGGTCGCTTTCGGCAAGGGTGGCATGGCGGCCGCGTACCTTGGTCCTGGATGGTTTGGTAATGCAGCCGCCGGACCGGTCGGGCTTTCGGGAGCCGAACTTGATAGCGCTGCGTACGAGCATTTCGTGGGCATTATCCAGGATCACCCCGCTCTTCACTGCTTCGCCCCTTTCGACGATACGGACCTTGGACTATTCTCTCGTTCCTTCCAGCACGACGTCCGCGAGCGGTTACGTAAGTGGGCCCCGAACGTTCCAGCGTATTTGCTGGTATCCTCGGAGGGGTTGACACCCGGGACCTTTGCTCATGATCATAAGATTGCTCCGGAAGCTTATGATGGGGTAATCACGTATGTATATCCCTACGACTGGGAGAGCTCGGGTACGTACTTGGAATTAGAGGCTCAGCGCTACCTCCTCCGGCAATGGTGGTCGGTCCACGGTCGAGGCAGGCCATCCGATCTGCTGGTTTTGTGCTCCGCATTCAAGGATGGACCTTGGACCACTCCGCCAGGTGCGATCGACTGGCAATGGCAGGCGACTCGACGTAGCGATGTTCCGCTGGCAGGCTTCGGCTATTGGGTGTGGCACGGTGGCAACTGGATGGCGGAGATGATAAGCAAGACGCCCCGCCTGCGCGAGGAAACCTCCGCGTTGAACAAAAGATTAGCCGCCGAGTATATGCAGTTATCTGTGGTGGCCAACCAGAGGCGTTTTGAAAACAACTCGGCGGTGGTTGCTTTTACCGCCAGTCTTCGCGGAGGGGATCTGCCAACGGTTTGCGAATGGGACTTTGGCGATGGCACCAGGGGTTGGGGCATGGAAGTTAACCATGGTTTCAGCGGGCCCGGCACCTACGTTGTGAAGGCGACCGTGGTAGCCCGGTCTGGAGGCAGCGCCACTTCCACGACTCGGATCTTGGTGACTGGGGAGTCCCGTTCGCTTTGGGAGAGTGCTTTCGGAGAGGGTCAGGCCCTCGGCTTGAAAGTTGCGGCCGGAGATTGGGAGCTTCGAGAAGGTGCATACCGACAAACCAACACCAACGCCGCCGAAGCCCGCTGCTACGTCGAGACCCCAGCCCGCCTGCAGTACTCGGTCGATGCAGATTTCCGCCTGACTGGAGATCAGGACCGGATGTGGTTGATCTATGCCGGGGCCGCCACTGGGAGCGATCGCCGAGTTACGATCGAACCCCTGCAATCGGCTGCCTTCGCCCGGGAAGGGCTTACGGTGGCACTTCGGTTGAGGGCGGACGATGGTGTCACAACCACCTGGCTTCCGTGGGTGCGAGGGCAGCTCTATCGTCTCACTGTGGATGTTGCGGGAAATCGGGTTTGGGTTAGTGTAGACGGGCAACTCGTCCTTGAAGGTGACTTCACCGCCGCGGCAGCCGATGTAACCGTTGGCATCGGCATGACAGGGACAGCCGGAGAATGCAGCCGGTTGCGTGTCGGCAGCATCGACCCAATTGCCACGCAAGTCGCCGTTACCCGCACCGGGTCGCGTCAGTTTAGCTTCAGTCCTGGTGTCCTTGGTGGGACGGGCCCGTTGGAGCATGCTTGGACCTATGGAGACGGGACTGGTTCCGCAGAACCGTTTCCTCACCACGACTACGCAAACAATGGAGTATACGAGGTGGGGTTGCGGGTTACAAACAACAACAACGGAGTTGTTGTTAGCGAGAAGAAGACGATCCTGATGGGAGGTGAGTTGTTTTACCGTGAGGCGGAGGACTACGATTGGAGGAGTGACGCCGGCGCTGTGGAGTATCCCACGAATGCAGTTTCAGGCATTCAATATGCTGCGGGTAGAACAGGTCGGAATGGAACGGATTTTCGGCAGGCAAGCAAGGGGAGAGGAAACGCTAACGATTGGCGCGATCCTGGAGAAGTGTCCCTCTACAGAGGCGAGGACGGAAGCAGCATCCGGATCGGATCGACTAGCCCTGGTGACTGGTGGAACTACAGTTTCTCTTTCCCGGCCGCGGGTATGATCAAACTCCGGGCGTGGATGGCGTCCGCCAATCCCGTTCGGTGCCGGGTATTCTGGCGCGACCGCCCCCTCTTCGACCTCCTGCTTCCCGGCAACGGATGGGATTCCGCCGGTTGGATAGAGAGCCCCGTCGCTCCTGTGGACGGGCGTCCAGGATGGCTCAGGTTTGTCATTCTCGACGGGACACCTGGCGGTACATTAGACTTTGACCGCTTTGAGGTCGAATTCATCGCTGCGGTGGATAGCGACAACGATGGATTGGCCGATGTAGCGGATGCTGATGATGACGGCGACGGCTTTCTCGACGCTGACGAACTTACCGGTGATCAGAGCCATCCCGGCAACAAGGATTCGGTCCCGACGGATTTGGATGGCGACCACCTTTCGGACGCCAACGATCCGGACAAAGACGGCGACGGCCTAGAGAATGAAGTTGACCCATTCCCCCTAATCGCTAACCACGCACCGATCATCGTGGATCCTGGTCCGCAAGAAGCCTATGTAGGTGAGCTGTTTCGGCTTTCCGTTCGCGCACTCGACCGGGACACCCCCACCCAACAGCTTGTATTCGCTTTAGAGGACGCTGTGCCCTCAGGGGCGGCCATGAGTTCCGATGGTCTGCTTACATGGACGCCACAGGCTGTCGATGCCCAAAGTACCGTCCGGGTTACAGTCTCGGTGACGGACAGTGGACAGGCGCCGCGAACCGTGTTCCATAGCTTCCCAATTTACGTCGCTAAAAGGATGGTGGTCGCGCCGGGTTTTGCGCGCGTAGAGATTGAGACGACCAACGGTCCGGTGAGTTTGGTCGTTCCTCGGCGTCGCATCGAGCTAGCAACGACGGGACGAACCCTCTACCTCGCGAAGGACGGCAACGACAGCAACTCGGGGACCCTGAGCCAACCGTGGCGCTCGTTTGCCAGGGCCATTAGTTCCCTCACAGCCGGAGATTTGCTCTATGTGCGCGGTGGCGACTACTCTGAACCCTTCACTATCAGCCGATCGGGAACCCAGCTTAAGCCTATCATTCTGAGTGCGTATCCGGGCGAAAGAGTCAGGCTGTTCAAGCCGTCGGGTTGGCAGGAAGCAAACCCCCACCGTGGAACGGTCAGGTTTGACTGGGATTGCAGGCATGTCTGGTTTCATGGGTTTGAAGTTCACGGCGGTGGCAGCCCGGGAACTCCATACGTCAGCGATTACGGGCGTTGCTGCCTCGAGCTCAACGGTGGAAACCACGCTGGGCTGCGCATTCTGAACAACCTGCTCTGGCAGGCCTATGATGCCGGCCTTAAAGCGGAGTTCATCACCCCGAAAGGCGAATGTCTGATCGAAGGCAACGTAGTCTGGGAGTGCGGATCGCCCATGGGCGCGGGCATCCTCATTTCCAGCTCCAAGGGAGGCGGGATGATCGTAAGGGGCAACACTGTTTATAACTCAGGGAATGGCATCGTTTTGCAGGACGTGGAAGGAATAAGCCTCTACGATAATCAGACCATTGGATCTTCTGAGAGCGGTATGCTACTGACACAGAACGTTCGAAACAGCACTGTGGCCCATAACCTGATCGGGCTTGGACGGACCGGGCTCACGCTGGATCAGAGCTCGCGGACCAACCGATTCGCCAACAACCTATTCGCAGCGAACTGGCTGGAACACCTCGCTTTGCAGGGCGCTGCGGAAATCGCTACCGATCGCAGCACGTTTGACACTGCCGCGTTTGACGTCTCCACGAAGTTGGCATCTCCCGAAGAGTGGTTTATCCCCTGGTTGGGCACCAACCATGTCTTCGCTGATCCGGGAGTTGCTGATGCCAACGCTCTCGATTTTCGTCTTCGGTCAGAGAGTCCTTGTCGCAACCGAGCCTCGTCCATAGCCATGTTGGGAGCTCTGCCGCAACATGATGTCGGGCTGTTTCCCGCCACCGATTATTGGGAACCCGAATTGAGCCCACTTCCTTCGCAGGAAATCGTCGAGCAGTCCGAATTGCGTCTGTCACTTCCCCTCGCTCGAACCAACCCTTTAGCCACTAGGGTCTTCTATCAAGTGATGGGAGTGCTCCCAAACGGTGCCAACTTCGACACCAACTCGGCCTTGCTGACCTGGGTGCCAGGTGAGTTGCAGGGGCCCGGAGTGTACACTTTGCGTATCCAAACTGTGGCAGACGACTCGCCTTTGTTGGTGTCGACTACTACCTTGACCATCAACGTCGCCGAAGTGAACAACAACCCAACGCTCATGGGGCCGGCGGACCCGATACTGAAGGAATTGGCTCCAGCCGTAGTCATATTGAATGCCCTTGATGAGGACTTCCCTGCGAATCACCTGACGTTCGAAACGTTGAGCGGTCCAGATGGGTTGAGTATCGACCCCACGGGAAAGATTCGATGGACCCCCACTGAGGCACAGGGACCGAGCACCAACACGGTGACGGTCCAGGTTACCGACGATGGTACTCCGTCACTCAGCGCCACCCATTCTTTCCAGATCGTCGTCCAGGAAGTGAACAGCCCACCCATGCTGACCGTGGTGGATCAGGCGATTCAGGAGGATGAGCCGTTTACACTGAATCTGGCCGCTACCGATGCCGATCTGCCGATGCAAACACTGGCCTACGAGCTGGTCAGTGGCCCTGAGGGCTTGACGGTGGACGCGGGCGGTGCGCTTCACTGGAACCCGACCGAGGCCCAGGGGCCGAGCACTCATACTGTGACGGTCAGGGTTGCCGACAACTGGACCCCGTCACTCAGCACCTCCAACACTTTTCAGGTCGTCGTCCAAGAAGTGAACAGCCCACCCACGCTGACCGTGGCCGATCAGGCGATTGAGGAAAGCGAGCCGTTCACGCTGAACTTGGCTGCCACTGATGTCGATTTGCCGAGGCAACCACTGGCCTACCAGCTGGTCAGCGGCCCTGAGGGCTTGACGGTGGACGTGGGCGGTGCGCTTCGCTGGAACCCGACCGAGGCCCAGGGGCCGAACACTCATACTGTGACGGTCAAGGTTACCGACAACGGAACTCCGTCACTCAGCGTTGCCAGCACTTTCCGGATCGCCGTCAGCGAAGCGAACAGCGCTCCTGCGCTGAAACACATCGAGCAGGTGACGGCTATGCCGGGAGTTCGGTTGGAGTTCCCGGTTGAAGCCTCAGATTCTGACCTGCCCCCGCAGGAATTGGTCTTTACCCTTGACGCAGGGGCTCCTTCCGGCGCGGGACTTACACCAGAAGGGATGTTCGTCTGGACGCCTACGGTGTTCCAAAGCCCAAGTACCAACCATATTACCGTTCGTGTCCAGGACGCAGGCGCGCCGCCGCTATCGGTGAGCGCGACCTTCGTGGTGGTGGTGATGGACTCCAGTCCGGTCAAGCTTGCGGACCTTCGGTACGAAGAAGGACGCTTTTCTCTAAAGGCCATGGTGCCCAAGGGGGCACGCTTTGCGCTGCAAGCCTCGGCTGACCTTCAAACGTGGTGGAACGTCCTGGAGTCTACAGGCACGGGCGAGGAAATGCTCCTGAGCGACGGCTCGGCCCCCTCCAACCGCCGCTACTACCGCCTTCGGATGGAACCATGATTCCCTCCCGCATCCGTTCAATTGGCAAGGGCGTGTCACAGCGGAATCCTTCGAGCAAAGCCGGGCCGAATTGACAGGCACCTTCCACGGCGTATGTTACCTTTTAATGCCCGGAATAAACACATTGAATTAGAGGAAATCGTCGCATGTTTACTGTAACCAAAGATCTGATCCTTCCCAGCACCGTTACTGGCTCGTGGCCCCGGCCGCGGTGGTTCGACACCAGCATGTGGGGCAAGCCGCTGGACTCCTGCATGATGGATGTGCGGTTTCGAGAGAAGTTCCAGGACGCGCTCGCGGTGGTGGTGAACGACCAGGAACGGGCCGGACTGGATATCCTGACGAATGGAGATTACCACCTGGACGAGGATATGGCTGGGCGGTCCTGGCACCATTACCCGCTGCAGCGGTGGACGGGTCTAGAGGGTGACTACATGCAGGCGGCCGATACGCGCTCCGCCTGGCTGCGTTACCCGCCAGGGACTCTCCTTTATGAGATTTATACCGGTTGGCGCTGGCCACAGGTTACCGGCAAGA
The DNA here is from genome assembly GCA_964411985.1 of uncultured Verrucomicrobiota bacterium. Lineage (GTDB taxonomy): Bacteria > Verrucomicrobiota > Verrucomicrobiia > Limisphaerales > J093 > CAYPNF01. Next base: position 245,964 of record CAYPNF010000001.1, on the reverse strand, counting down.
TCGAGCATCGACCCCTCGATTATGCCAAGATTTGGCGCATGGCGCAGGCCAAGAGCCGCAAACCGGTTCGATTTGGCACCTGTTGTTCGCAGGTCATGTCCCTGTTCCTTGATATCCACACCCCCGAGTACAAAGACATGCGGCAAGTCATCTGGGATTTGGCTGAGGCGATGAACAAGGAGCTCCTGGCCCTGCGCGACGCCGGGTGCCGATGCATCCAAATCGAGGAGCCCTGCCTGCACTTCATGGCTAACACCTACGGGGCTGACCATGAGAAGGTGAAGTTTATGCTCGACGCCTACAACCGTGAGGTCCAGGGGCTCGACGACGTGGAAATCTGGATCCACACCTGCTGGGGTAATCCGAACATGCAGCGCGTGATGGAAGACACCAGTTACGCCGCCTCCATGGCCATGTACATGGAGCAGTGCAAGGGCGATGTGTGGACGGTGGAGATGCGCGACCGCAACCTGCAGGACATAGAACTATTCGATCGTTTCAAGGACTCCAAGAAGAAGGTCTGCATTGGCACCGTAAGCCATCGCATGCTTCAGGCTGACCGGCCAGAGGAAGTGGCGGGCATCATCCGCAAAGCGATGAAACACATCCCGCCCGAGCGACTCATCGTTTCCAGTGACTGTGGTTTCGGTCGCCAGGGCTGCAACCGGGAGATTGCCTACTACAAGGCCTCCGCCATTGCCCAAGGGGCTGCCATGGTGCGCCAGGAGCTTGGCCTGGCCACCGGCTACATCGCCGCGACCGACCCGGCGCTGCAGATCGACGTGGTGCCGAAAGAGTGACGGACTGTCCCTACTGCAAGTTCAGGGTGGGGAGGTTAGGTGTGGTTGACAGGGAACGTGATGTCAGTCATACTGTCAGACATGAAGACGGTCACGCTAAGGTCCCTGCTTCGGAACGGGGCGTTGTTGGATAGTGCTGCTGCCGGTGAAGATCTGATGGTCACTCGTCGTGGTCGGCCCTACGTGAGGGTTGTTGCGGCCGCCAAGCCAGTCTCCTTCGTGGGGGCAGGAACGCATCTGCGTGCCAAGGACGCGGTCTCCCCCGTGCCCATTCCGGAGGCTGAGTGGAAAGGAATGCGGTGACTTACCTACTCGACACCGCGCCTTGGATCAACGCGGTGGTGGTGCCACGTGCGATTCCGGGACGTGTACTCGATCTGCTCTCGTCGGCCGAGCCCAAAGGACTGTGCAGCGTTAGCCTGCTTGAGGCGGCAATTCTGCATCGGCTGAACCGGCTGGAGTTGGATGGCTCGCTGGCCGAGTTCTTTGGGGCCGGGCTAGCCCAGAATGTGAAACTGCTCGAGCTAACGCCGGAGATCGCATTGAAAACCAACCAGCTTTCGGACGCCTTTCATGGGGATCCTTTCGATCGGACCATTGTCGCCACCGCCGCCATCATGGGCCTGACTCTCATCACTGCGGATCCGGCCATCCGGAATGCGAAAGTGTGTGCCGTGGAGTATTATCCATTCAGGCCCTTTCGGGGAAGATGAGTTTAGCCGCGCCGTCGCCAGGCAAGGACCAGGGCCCGTCCCAATTCGCAGCACAGGAACATACCCAGGAGCATGCCTACGGTCATTCCGGCCAAAGAGAGCAGGAACCGGTTGGGAACGAGGGAGCCAAGCCAATGCAAGGCCACGAAGCCCCCAAAGGCCATTCCCACGATCATCCCCGCTGTGGAGAGGAACCCAAGCGCGGCACGGCTGAGCCCTGTTCGGCCCGCCTCGCGCTCGAGGAGCATAGGGGGCACCCCCAGGAGCACCATACCCAGATTCATCCAAGGCATGGCGGCGATGGCGCTCAGCCTGAAATCCTCTGCATCGCACCCCGGACAGCCCATACTGACCGGCGCAAACCCGGCGTCGGCCCACCATCCCAGAATCATGCCCCAATTGCCGAGGCTGAGCATGGCGAAGGTCATGTTGGCAAAACGGTCGACCTCCCGGCTCTTGGGCCGGTATCTTGCGACCCAGATTCCCATGGCCACGAGCACTCCGCAGACCCAAGCCGAAAGCAGGAGAGAGAGCTGGCCCAGATAGACGAGGAAAGGCGCCTGGAGAACCAGGAGAAAGCCGAGGGCACGTTGGGTCGAGGTTCTCTCGATGCCAGCCGCGCTTTGCCGGACCTCAGAGGCTTGCTCCACCACCCTCTCCGTGGGGAGAACGCAACAGTCCTTCGCGTTCTCCGTGCTGCGCAGCGCTCGCCACGAGACGGTGAAACTGGACACCACCATGAGCAGGGCCGAAACCACCGGATGCAACATCCCTGTGGCAGCCAGCGCGATTCCAACGAGGTTGTAGGTGGCCGCAAAGACCAAGTTGGACCGGATGGACGCGCGTACTCGCCGCGCTACTGCTACTGCATAGGGCAGAACCCGCAGGTCCCCACCGTAGAGAACCGCGTCAGCTCCAGCGGTAGTCACCCCAGCCCCGTGCGCCAAAGCAATCCCCAAGGAAGCGGCCCGCATCGCCGGCGCATCGTTGACTCCGTCCCCGACAAACCCCAACCGGGTGCCCGTCTGTTCAAGCCGGGAAACTTGGTCCGCCTTTTGATCCGGAGTTAGACCACCTTGCACATTCTTCCAGCCAAGCAGGTCTGCGGCTCGTTCTGCACGATCCCCTGTCATCACGCTGCAATGGAGGCCCTGCTCTTCCAACGCGCGCATGGCTTCCTGTGTCGAAGAACGCAAACGCTCCCTCACAGCGCCGATGGCCTGCAAGTGTCCATCGCACTCCATGTAAACCAATGGGTCGGACGGCTTTCGCTGGAGCTGCGCGAGCAGATCACGTTCCGCACCCAGCTCGCGCATGAGTTCTCGTTGCCCAACGCGCAGATGATGTTCCGCACCTGAAGACGCCACCAGCCACGCCTCGACTCCGCGGGCGGGCGCTGTCTTGATGGAACGTACCTGGTAACCGACGGCGGTCGTGGGTTCGCTCCCTGGAAGAGTCAGTGGAGGAGTGGAAAGACCACTGAAGGCGCGCGCGACGGGGTGGGAGGAGTGAGCCTGCACGGCGCTCAGTTGAGCGAGAATCCTCACACGGTCTGTGGCCCTGCCCACCGTGACCAAATCAACCAGGGACAACTCCTCTTCGCTCAGGGTTCCGGTCTTATCAAACACCACCTGGTCCAGGTTGGCCACCCGTTCGAGGGCATCGCCTCCGCGCACGACGAGTCCGCGGGCAGCCAGCGCGGCCAGGCCACTCCACAGAGCCACGGGGGTGGCCAGACCCATAGCGCAGGGACACGCCACCAGCAGCACCGCCAGAGCGTTAAACAATCCCACCGACCATCCCTCATGCCAGGTCCAGAAAAGGCAGGTGCCCAAGCTGGCCACCAACACCAGGGGCAGGAACCATCGAACCACCCGGTCGGCCTGTGCTTGCAGCCGGGAAGGACGTTCACGGGCGTCTTCCAAGGCCGCGATGATGACGTCAAACCGACGCTGTGTGCCCGGCGCGGTGGCCGTAAGCCATAACTCGCCGTCCTCCGAGTAGGAACCCGCGAATACAGCGTCCCCGACTCGCCGTACTACGGGAAATGGCTCGCCTGTGAGCGGGGTTTCACAAACAAAGGCCTGCCCTTGGGTTACCAAGCCATCCACTGGAATGGGTTCACCTGCCAGGACTCGGATCTGGTCTCCGGGAAGAACCTCCTCGACTCCGACCGAAACGAGGGAGCCTTCGGCAGCCAACCGTTGGCATTTGCCAAAAGTGCGCTGCAAATGGCGGGTTTCCGCCAGCGCGCGCGCGCGGGACTGGGCGCCGAGGGTCTTTCCGACGGAGTAGATCGTGACGAGCACGGCCACCACTTCGTAGTAGACCGGCCCGCTTCCCACGAAACTGCTGTAGAGCGAGGCACCGAGGGAGCCAGCGATTCCGGCCAAAAACAGGAACTCAATCGTCACGCGGCGTTGCCGGAGATCAGCCAGGGCTGACTGGGCCAAGGGCTTTCCCAGCACAGCCAGAGCAGCAAAGCTGGAAACCATCAGCGCCGCATGCAAGAGAATGCGTGCCATCCCTTCTGCCGGGGTCAGGTTGATGGCTAATCCGAGCAGCATCGACTGCCCGGCCAGAACGGCTCCTATGGCGACCTTGAACCAGGAGGCAGCAGGGTTCGGATCCTGCTCGAGAGGTCTTTGCCCGGCATCATGAAGCACCCGGCATCCGTAGCAGCAGAAGCGGTGTTTGGATTGCCCCTCAGCCGTTGGGCGGTCCAGAGGTGGCAACGGAACCTCGCAATATGCGCAATACTCCTTGATTTGCTGCTCCCTTTCGGGACGAGCAACCGGATTACTGGGTCGGCTCATTTTCCGGAATCGCCATCAGTTCAGGGCCCGTCCATGCCCCCAGCGCGGATCGCTCCTTGGTCCTTTTGCGAATCGCGGCCACTTCTTCAGGGGTGACCGGCGAAGCGGTATGGCCCCACTCTTTTTGGGTGCGAACGTAAGTGATGACCGCAGCCAGTTGGACATCGTTCAGCGAATCCCGGTGGGGCGACATGACATTATCGTAACCAACCCCTTTGACCTTGATGGGTCCCTGAAGACCGTCGAGGACGATCCTGATCATGCGGGCTGGCCCTGCGGCAAGGACCCACTCGGATCCCACTAGGGGAGGGTACTGGCCAGCGACTCCAAGGCCGTCTGGTTGATGGCACTTGGCACAGGTATCACCGAAGATGCGGCGGCCCAGAACGTAAGGATCGACGGGTGCGGCTGCGTTGGTGTTGACCACGCCGGGTATGGCGTTTTCATTGAAGGACAAGGCCGAGTACCCAGAACTGTATCGCTGCGTGTAGTAACCGCCCCAGCCGAAGAAGAGGCAAAGCAGCAGAACGTACCACAGCGACATCGAGCGGTGCGTTTCGCCCGGTTCCACATGTTCATTCGCGTCCCGAGGAGCGAGGTCTGGCACGCCAACAGGGCGGCTTGGGTCTGATGATTGGGGCGGCTGGTCCGGGTTCATTTGGCTTCGGGCAAGGGGGCATTGGCCTTCAGACTCAGGAGGTATTGGACCAGCAGGTTCGCCTCCCGGCCCGGAACCACTTCGTATCCAGCTGGCACCTCGAATCCCTTGGGCAGGACCAGGGCGTTGGTGGAAGGCTGGGAGCCGATGAGGCGTTTCTGAAAGAGGAACGGGAAGGGAGGCATGATGGATCCTTTGGAGGTGATCTGGGGATCATACAGGTGGAGAAGGTGCCAGGAGGCGCTAGACTGACGGAGACCAATGTTCGTGAGGTCCGGACCGGTGCGCATGGTGCCGAGCATGACCGGTTTGTCGTAGAGGTAATCGCGCGACACGGTGCGGCGTTGCCCCCAGTTACGTGCGATATCGCCTCCAAAACCTTCCGGCCGCACCTGCTGGGTATGGCAGTAGATGCATCCGTTGGCACGATAGATTTCCCGGCCCTGGGCAGCGAGGCCCGGCAGCTCCTGGGGGTACAGTTCGCCAGTCTCCTCGATCCTCACCGGTTGCTGTGAACCAAATTGAAGTTGGGGAAGCAGCACCAATCCGCACCAGGAGGTTGCGATGGTGAGAAAGGCACCCAGAAAAAGGAGAGGTCCGTAGTTCATGCGGAAACGGGGGAAAGAACTCGCGCCGGTTCGCGCCTCCAGGAGGCCGCCAGCCACCGGTACGCGAGCCAGGCGAAACTGATCGCAAATGCCGTATGCCCGATCAACAGGATGAAACCGGAGTAACTGCGCATCCGGAGGTAGGGAAGGGTCATGCCTACCACGCTGTACTTGCTGGGGTCGAGGAACGGGATGTCAGGATTGATCATCGCCAGGCCTTCCAGCGTCCCGCCGATGGTGAGGGGGATAACGTAGAAACTAATGCCGAAAGCCGTGGCCCAGAAATGGATGCTGATGAGGCGGGCCGAAGGCCACTCGGTCTGGGTGATCCGTGGAACGATGTAGTAGATCGCACCGAACATGATCATGGTGAAGAACGCGTACATGCCCTGGTGAGCGTGGGCAATGGTGGAATGGGTGAAGTGCGTTACTTCGCTTACGGACCGGAACGCCAACAGGACGCCGTGGAGGCTGGTAAAAGTATAGCTCATCCCGCCAAATACCATGAAACGCAGCACTGGACTGTCTTTCAATTTTCGAAAACTCCCCCACATGGTCATGTGATGGTTGAGTCCGACGGTGATGACCGGAATGGTCATCATGCCACTGGCCACGATGCTGACGGTGATGAGCCAGGCGGGCAGGGGGCCTCCCACCAAATGGTGCATGCCGTTCCAGTTGTAGAACAGCGCCAGCGCCCAAAAACCAATGACCGAAAGTGAATAATTGTAGACTGGCTTGCCCAGCACCTTGGGTATGAAATAGTAAATGGCACCCAGCCCAATCGGCGTGAACCAGAGTCCGAGCACATTGTGCGCAAACCACCAATTGACGGCGGCCTGCACACTACCGCGCACGGGGTCCAACACGAGGAGGATTTGTGCGGCCGAATACAGCCACGGAAACCAGAAAAGTGCCGAGAGAAGATACCATTGAGATACGTACAAATGGCGTTCGCGACGGAACCGGAACGTGATAATGCCCCAGATTCCAATGAGTGCGTAGGTGACAAACAGAATGGGCGAGGCGTAGGGGGGAATCTCGAGCCATTCGATGCCCGTGCTGTCCCCCATCAGAATGCCATAGAGTCCAACAGCCACTCCCACGTTCCAGAAGATCCCGGCCAGGTTCACCATCCATCCATGCATCAAGGGTGTTCGGCACAATCGGCACATTAGCCAGAGGGTGACCGCGATAGCCGCTTCGGAGGCGAAGCCGAAGATCATGGAGTTCAAGTGAACGGGGCGCACGCGTCCGAAGGTCAGCCAGGAGACATCGCCGAGGAATCCCGGGGAGTGCATTTTCCAGGAAGCCAGTAAGGCGAAGACGGTGCCGAACATCAACCAGAACAGGCTGGCTCCAAAAAAGATCATCAGCGTCCCCCGGCAGGATGCGTCAATCTCGGCCAGCGTCGCCCGGCGTTGGTTCAAGTCCTCTGTGTCAGAGGGGGAAAGCGCGTTCAGAATGCTTGGACTGGCGGTGCTCATTTTACAGGAGGGACTGCAGCCACGTCCGTAGGGTGAGGTGAAGGCAGGTTCTTTGGCGTGGGGAAACGGTCTGAGAGTTGGCCTACGGGCTCTTCTTCGTCAAAGATGGATAACGCAGTCTTGGGCAGATTCCTAAACTCGCCATGACGAATGGCCCAGTTTAGTGCCCATAAGGCGGTGGCAGGCAGCACGATCACGCTGCAGACAAAAAGAATCCAGATGACGCTCATGATAACCCGTCTATTTCGGTGCTACTACCGCCGGGGTGTTGGTGGCAGAAAGGCCAGCCGCCGCATTCGTTCCCGTTGTTGCCACGACGGGGGGCATGAGTTTCTCCAGCCGTGCCAGGAGGCTCGCGCGTCCCTCGGCGGGATTTTGCCATTCGCCCACGGTGAGCTCCATCGCCCGTGATACGGCGAGCGAAACCACGCCCCGTTTGGCGTCGATCCAGGCGTAATTCTGCAAACGCTCGGCGTTCTGCGCATTCACTTCAGCGAGGTTCTTTTTGCGCTCAGCCCAGCGAGTTTCATCCACCGGCCCTGGTTGGGTGTAATGGTACATGATCCACACCAACCCGGCCAAAATGAAGAGCATGCCGATGACCGCCACGGCATTTACCGCCACTCGAATCCGGTTTTCGGAAGGTTCCTGCATGATTAACCTCTTGTGCTATGAACCGCTTCGGCAATGGCCGGCGGCGGTACTTCATGGATGGTGAGCGCCTCCTTGAGTCGTGGGTCTTTCAACGGGTAAGCCGGATGACGAGCGAGGCTTCTGAGAAAGAAGAAACCCATGCCTCCTCCCACGAACGCGAAACAGGCCAGATCCGTCCACCGCCACGGGAAGCCCTCCAAGTGCAGCGGAGGCAGCACGTTATAGGACATGTCGGCATAGTGCATGAGCCAGGCCCAGAGACAAAGGGGCAGCATGAGCGGCAAAGTCAGCTTGGCATCGATGCGAAGGAGCAACAGGAAGGGCAGGGCGAAGTGGCCGAACACCAACACCAGCCCAACACCCCACCACCAGCCTTTCTCGCGTAGCGCATACCAAAACGTTTCCTCCGGGAGGTTGGCGTTCCAAATGATCAGGTACTGGGAGAAGTGGATGTAAGCGTAGAAGACCGTGAAAGCGAACATGAGCACGCCGATGTCCTTCACGTGACGGGGATGAAGCACATCGCGGAGTGGGCCCGCCAGCTTGAGCCACGTGGCCAGCAGATAGACGGTGGCCAAGGTCAGCCAGACACTGCCGGCGAAGTAGTAGACACCATACATCGTCGAAAACCACTGGTGCTGCAGTGACTTCATCCAATCGATGGCCGCTACAGTCAGGGTGACGGCGAAGAGGAAGATGCCCAGAGCGGCCAACTTCCTCATTTTGAAAGTGGATTCAGCATCGCCGGTTTGGTCTTGCTTCAACGACCACTGGCGCAGGCGGAAGGACAGGAAGATCCAGACTGCGAATACGAGTGCCGCCCTAAGGTAGAAGAAGGGAGGGTTCAAATAACCCGCTTTCGCGTGGAGGGCGTGATCTGCTCCCGCGGGAGTCATCCAGAGATAGATGCGTGGGGCCAGTAAGGCCAGGGGCACGTACAGGACAGCTAGCACCGCCGAGAGGCAAGCAAGATGTTCTGCGATGCGCCGGATTGGAACCGACCAACTGGCATCGAAGAGGTGGTGTACCAGCACCAGGAACAGGCCGCCCAGGCAGAGGCTCAGGAAGAACATGAACGCCAGCAGATAGGAGAAGCCGAGTTGGCGCAGGTCCATGGTGGCTGCCAGGGCGACACCCACCCCGCCGGCCACCATCAAACCCAATGGCACCTTGGTCCAGCGGGAAACGACTTCTGACAAAGTACTGGTTTGGCTTTTCATGGCTTAAGCTGGGAACGATGGGCCGCAGGGACATCTTCTATGGTGCCCAACCGGCTGCGCTGGAGCACCCGCAAGTAAGCGATGATGGCCCATCGGTTGGTGACGGACACTTGGCTGGCGTATGCCGGCATTTGGTTCTTTCCGTAGGACAAAGAGTTGAACAACTCACCGTCCGTTGCCCGCACCAAGCGGGGGTCATGGAAGTTTCCGGCGCGCACCAATCCATACTTGGTGATGATGCCGTTTCCATCGCCCCCGGCACTGTGGCAGGGAGCGCAGTAGATTGTGAACTGTTCCTGGCCGCGCGCCAGAAGTTCCGCTCCCATCGGGAAGGGATTCGTCTCAACAAAATTGGTGGTACCGGCGATTCGCCCAGTGGCAATAGGATTATCGTCGAGCAGAGCGTGGGTGGGAACGGCACCCGCCACCGGCGGGCGGGAATTGCGGCTATCCGCAAAGAAACGACTATCTTTCTGCGGGCGCAGCTTGGGTTGCCGTTTCATGTCGGGAAACACTTCCAAAGGCGGCTTTCGGAAGGTGGTTCCCCGCAGTCCAGCCAGGCTGACGATCACAGCCGCAATCAGGAAGACACTAATGTAAAAATAACGCATAGGCGGCTCACTCGGTCACCAGTTCAATGCGCTTGCCCCCAGTCCCTTCCAGAAACTTACGGGTCTGGTACTCCGCGTACCTTGAATCACGAGCCTCAATCAGCACAAAGAAGCGGTCGTGGGTGGCGCGTGCAAAACGCGGGCTGTTAAAAACGGGGTGATGCCAGCGCGGCAGACGGTTCACCAAGAGCATCCCAACCAGGGAGCCGATGGCGCCGAAGAGAATGGTGAGTTCATAACTCACGGGAAAGGCGTAGACCGGGCTGAAAAGCGGCTTGCCCCCGACCACCAGTGGATAGTCGAAGCTGTTCATAAACCAGATCATGAGCATGCCCGTACAGAGTCCGGTAATGCCGCCGAAGAAAGTAAACCATCCGACCCGGGAATGCCGCAAGCCCATTGCATCGTCCAGCCCGTGAATGGGGAAGGGGGTAAAGACATCCCACTTTTGAAATCCCGCGTTCCGAACTTGGATCGCGGCTTCCTTGATCTCTGCCGCGGTCTCATACTCGGCCAGGAGGCCGTACGCCTTGCTACCCGCCGAGGCTCCTGTCGGCACTAGGGACGTCGCTTGATCTTTGACTGGGTCCTTATCGCCGGCGGCACCCAGCGGATGTTCAGGGTCGGCTTGGGGAAGCACGCTTTTGACTTCCGCGATGGCAATGAGGGGGACAAAGCGCAGAAAAAGGAGGAAGAGCGTTAAGAAGAGTCCAAACGTACCCACAAAGGTGAGCACGTCCACGATGGTGGGCTTGTAGTAGCCCCAATTCGCTGGAAGGAAATCACGGTGGAGGGAGGTGACCACAATGACAAACCGTTCAAACCACATCCCGATGTTGACGAAGATCGACAGAATGAATACCGCCACCAGGTTGGTGCGAATCTTCTTAAACCAGAAGAACTGCGGCGAAATCACATTGCAGGTAACCATGATCCAGTAGGCCCAGGCATACGGACCGAAGGCACGGTTTTTGAAAGTGAACAGTTCGTAAGGATTCCCCCCATAGTAGGCGATGAAGAACTCCATCGCGTAGGCATACCCCACAATGGAACCGGTTGCCAAAATCACTTTCCCCATGAGCTCAATATGGCGCACCGTGATGACCTCCTCCAAGTGGCACAATTTGCGCACCGGTATGAGGAGAGTGAGCACCATTCCGAACCCGGAGAAGATGGCCCCCGCCACGAAGTAGGGTGGAAAGATGGTGGTGTGCCAGCCCGGTAGCTGGGAGACGGCAAAATCGAACGAGACAATGCTATGAACGGAGAGGACGAGCGGAGTCGATAGACCGGCCAGCAGCAAGTAGGCTTTCTCGTAGTTGCTCCACGCACGATTTGAACCGGTCCAACCTAGGGAGAAGAATCCGTAGAGGTACTTGCGCACCTTGGTCTTCGCGCGGTCGCGCATGGTGGCTAGGTCAGGAATCAGACCCATGTACCAGAACAGCAGCGATACCGTGAAATAGGTCGATACGGCGAAGACGTCCCACATCAGGGGGGAGCGAAACTGGGGCCAGATGTTGTTGGAATTGGGTATGGGGAAGAGCCACCAGGCGAACCAGGCGCGTCCGACATGAATTGCAGGGAATATGCCCGCGCACATGACCGCGAAAATGGTCATGGCTTCCGCTGCACGATTGACCGCAGTCCGCCATCGTTGCCGCAGTAAGAAAAGAATTGCGGAAATCAGCGTGCCGGCATGTCCGATGCCAATCCAGAAGACGAAGTTGATGATTGCCCAACCCCAGGCCACCGGGTGACCCAGCCCCCACACACCGACGCCGGTGGTGATCAGGTAGCCGATCATGGTGAAGCACATTCCCATGAGGAGAACGCTGGGAACGAAGACCCACCACCACCACTTGGGCGTGGGACCCTCGGCCACCCCGGCGATTTTGTCGGAGATCCAGGCGAAACCCCGCTGGTTCTCCACCAGAGGCTGACGCTCCAACACTGCGGGCGGTTCAGGCAGGTTCGCGATAAAAGTCGAATGATGATCCGCGGAAGCCATCAGTGACCTCCCTTCTGATGGTTGGCCGCGGCTTCATCCGCAGCGCCGTGTTCGTGGCCTTTGGCCATCGGATCGCCCTGCACGCGGGCATACTCGGCCAGGCTCAACGGCTGTTGGTGGTAGTCCGGCATTCGTGGGTTTGGGTTGCGTACCCGCGCCAGGTAAGTGACGCGCGGCTTCGTGTAAAGGAATCCAAGAACCGAATAGTTGCGGGTCTGCTCTTTGACTCGGGAAACGCGACTGGCGGGATCCGCCACGTCGCCGAAGACGATGGCTTCAGCCGGACAAACCTGGGCGCAGGCGGGCTTGATCGTGCCGTCGGGCACGCGAACGTCTCCAGACGCCCCAGCCTTGACCTTTTGAGCGATCTTGGCTTGCTCGATCCGTTGCACACAGAACGTGCACTTCTCCATGACGCCCCGCATTCGGACGGTTACGTCCGGGTTCTTGGCCATCTGGAGCAAGTCCGGCATGCCTTTAGGTGCCAGCGGACCCTCATAGAGACGGTCAATCGGCCGCTGGTTATAGTCGAAATAGTTGAAGCGGCGGACCTTATACGGGCAGTTGTTCGAACAATACCGGGTGCCCACGCAGCGGTTGTACACCATCACGTTGAGGCCTTCCTCATCATGAACCGTGGCGTTGACTGGGCAAACGTTCTCACAAGGAGCATTCTCGCAATGCTGACAGAACATCGGTTGGTTCACCACCTGAGGGTCCGCCAACTCGGTGTCGTTGGGGCTAACGCTGAAGTAGCGGTCCAGGCGCAGCCAATGCATTTCTCGTCCACGCGCAACCTGGTCTTTGCCCACGATGGGGATGTTATTCTCGCTTTGACAGGCAAGCACGCAAGCGGAGCACCCGACGCAGGTGTTCAAGTCCACCGCCATCCCCCACTGGTGAATCCCCTTCATCGTGGGATCCTTGGTGTGAGGGTGCTGGTAAAGCTCTCCGTTTTTTGGCAGATGAGCTTCCAAGTCCATGTTCTGGGCGAAGTCCGGATGCTGCCGGAACTGCTCGAGATTGGCCTCGCGGACAATCGCCCGCCCTTCCATGGCCCAGTGGTCCTGGGTAGTGGATACAGCTTGCTTGCGGCTCAGTGCCGTCGCGCGCACACCGCCAGCCGCGTTCAAAGTTGCGGAGTTCCTGATTTGGTAGGCGTTGTATCCGGAGCCTTTCCCCACCCGGCCGGTTTTGGTACGGCCGTAGCCCAAAGCAAGCCCCAGGGTGTAGTCGGCCTGGCCCGGTTGAATCCAAACCGGCGCTTCGAGGCTACGCCCATCCAATTCGATCTTGAGCGTGGGGACCGAAAGCTTGCCTCGCTCTGGGTTTTCGAAATAGACCCCAAGCTCCCTGGCGGTGCGGGCACTAATTGTGACCACATTTTCCCAGCAAACCTTCGTGATCGGGTCCGGCATCTCCTGAAGCCATCCGTTGTTGTTATTCCGCCCGTCGTCGGTGCTGTAACTGCGTTGGAAGACCACTTCAAGGCGGTCCTTGTTTGGAGCTTCGCTGACTCGCGCAGCTCTCACTAAATCGACCACCTTCGCCCAGCGTATCGGAGCATCGACGGAGGGTGCGGCGCTGCCGGCCAGGAAGCCATCCCGCAGAAACCGCTTCCATTCCACCTCAAAGTCGCCGGTCGTGATCCATTTCCGAAGGGTGTCGCGGACAATTTCGTGTGGATTGACCTGTTCAAGCTTCCCAATGCGCGCAAGAAACTCCAGCTCCGTCATCCCCTGGAACAGCGGTGCGATCAAGGGTTGCACTCCCACGATTGTACCGTCGGAGGTGCGGGCGTCGCCCCAGGACTCCAAGTAGTGGGCGGCTGGCAACTGCCAATCGCAGAGCGGCGTGGTCTCGTCCTCGTCGTACGATAGGCGAACGACAGTCTCCGCCAACTGCTGGGCTGCGCTCCAGTCGAGATTGGCAGGCGCCGTGTAGGCGGGGTTCACTCCGGAGAGAACGAGTGTCTGGATCTGCTTCTCCCGCAGCGCTTTGACGAGTGCGTCCAGGTTTTCACCCTTGGGCTCGGGTTGTCGCAGAAACTTCACCGTGTGGCCTTCGCTGCCCAAGCTGCGGTTGATGGCCTGAGCCAAGGCTTGTACAAGCTCCGGCTGCCGATGACCAGCGAGCACCACCGCGTCCTTCTTGTGTGCCAAGAGGTCTGCCGCGCATTCCTGAATCCACTCCGGCTTTACCCCAGCCGGCAGAGCGATTGCGGCGAGGGCTTGGATCAGATCGGCCGCTTCGGATGGGCTCGTCTTGCGCAGTACCGCAAGAGCCAGGTGGGCGGCCACGGCTTCCACGTGTGCGGGCGCAACCCGTAGACGATGATCGGCGTTGGCTCCGGTGAGCGACATCAGCGACTCCACCACGTAGAGCCGGGATATCTCGTCGGAAGGTTTCTCGATCCTCCGACTGCGGGCAAAATCCCTGATCAGCCGCGCGCTGTCAGGCTCGGTACCCAGAAAATCATGGTCGAGGGAAAGAATCACCTTGGACTGATCCAGGTGGTATTGGGGAACGAGGCCATGTGCCGCGTCACCCCGAATCAATGCAGCGGCCCGTGCCGGACTGCCGAAATCGATCGGCTCATGGAAGAACCATCTTGCCTGGGGGTATTTCTCCCTCAGGGTCGCGATGAGGCGGTCTCTCGAGGGAGAGTTGCTGGCGCCCAGCAGGAAGGCGAGCCCTTCGCCGCGCTTTCCCGCTGCGCGGGAGGCCAGGGCGGATAAAGCGTCGAGCGCTGTTTCACGGCGTTCCTGAACACCTTTCTTAAGGACCCGAATAGCGCGGTCGGGATCGTATAGGTTCAGAAGTGATGCCTGGGCCCAATGGTTAGTGCCTCCAAGCTCCAGCGGATGCCGCGGGTTCCCTTCTACTTTGATCGGTCGGCCGTCCAGTGACTTCACTATCAAAGCTTGCGCGCCGGAGCGGTCTGGCATGGCCGTGGCGAAATTCTGGGGTACCCCGTGAACGTACCCCTCCGGCATCTTGCCAAAGGGGTGAATACTCTCTTCCGGGCGTCGGCACCCCGTCAGGCCAAAGCCTGCCAACAGGAACGAGGCAGACATGATCTTGGCGAAATGACGGCGAGAGACGGGATCTTTCCACTCGCTCGCCCCTTGCGGGAACTCCCTTTGAGCCCACTCCCGAAAGGCTGGCGTATCTGCCAGCTCATCAAGACTGCGCCAATAGCGGGGACCGGTGGGTTGCGGGTCTGACATCGGGGAAGGCTGGTTCATCGGTGGCAAGCGGAGCAGTTTTGGGAGGCATTCACCTTCCAGTCGTGGACAAACTTGGTGCCGGCTTCCAACTGCTGGGCAGGGGTGTTGGTCCAGTGCATGTTGAAGACCTGGGAGGGCGGCCGAAGGTTGGGAGCGGGATCCCGATGGCAATCAAGGCAGAAGGCCATGGTCAACGACTTGGCATGCTGAACCTCCACCATCTCATTGATCTGACCGTGGCAGGAGACACAGGCCACACCCCGGTTTACGTGCACCGCATGGTTAAAATAGACAAAGTCGGGGGTGCGGTGGATCTGCACCCAGGGAACCGGTTCGCCGGATTTGAAGCTGTCCCGCACCGGCGCCAGCCTCGGGTCATTTGGCAGAACCTGACTGTGACAGTTCATGCACACGGACGGCGAAGGCACGTTGGCGTACCAAGATTCCGTTACCCCGGTATGGCAGTAACGACAGTCGAGCCCTAGTTGCTCAACGTGGGTTACGTGAGAATAGGGAACCGGCTGAATCGGTTTATAACCGACCCGCGAGTATTTTGGCGTGAGGTAATACCAGGAGCCGGCAACCGTCAGGCTGCCACATACGAGCAGCCCTAATGCGATTCTTGCAGGCAGGCGGTTAAACCACGCAGGAAACAAATTGGCCATGCTGGCGGGGAATATAACGCGGTCCGGAGGTCGTGCAAATGGAAACTTATATGTATGTTTAGTAGTGGAAATATATCTCCACCGTTGAAATCACGACTCTGCATGACTGTTTGTTACCTCGGTGAATATGATGGTTGAGCGAAGGGGTCGAATTTATCGTCCTAATAACAAGCATGTTCTGAAGTCGGATCCAAGGAGAAGACCCACCGGGAAGTCCGCGAGATCCATGCGGTGGAGCGGCTTGGAGTTGGCTTGGAAAAAAACTTCTTACGCCGCAAAATAGCGGTCAGCAGAGGCACTCCCTTTCTTGAAAGTGACCCCAAGCCGTTGCCGACGAAAGAGGCGCGCGGGAATCGCCCAGCAACCACGCTGCAGAGCCAAACCCGGCAACGGATATCGACCCTTTAGCGATGACCCCCGTGACCACCTCCGCGGTAGCCTCCGCCTCCATAACCGCCACCTCTGTGTGGGTAACCACCCCCACCGTAATGCCCGCCGCCATAGTAATGCCCGCCGCCGTGATAATAATTCCCAAAGCCAAAGCCAAAGGACAGCGACACCGGCGGGTATGGGTCGTAATAGGGCGCGTAGTAGTAAGTCGGTGCTGAAGGCACATACACCGTGGTAGGTGGAGCGGTTTGAACGTACGTCACGGTGGATGGCTGGGGATACGAGGGCACGTTTATGGGCGCGGTGGCAGGGGCAGGTGCGCTGGCTGCAACGGATTGGGGAAGCGGCGGTGCCGGTTGCTCCGCTTGGGGCTGCGCCGGGGTTGCCACCTTTGCGTTCTGATTCTGCTGGACGATCATGGCGGTGATCACGCGATCTGTCACACCCTCGCTGCGCAAGGCCAGGATCTCTGGGGCGGTCAAGTTGTATATATGCCCGTGAGCTTGGACGAAAGCGATGATGGTATCGTCGGAGATCTTCGCTTTCGTGAGTTGAACGACCTCAGCCGAACCCGGGGATAGTTGGACTGGGTTCGCTGGTGCCACCACGGGAGCTGCGTTTGACCCCGAACCGGATTCGCCAAACGCAACGCTGGTGGCACAGGCAAACGCGAGGGTCACACCAGCGAGGATCTTCGCCGGTTTTGTGGAAGAAAGGCTTGTCATAGAGTTGGCACCCTGCGGTAGCCATGCTCCTTTGACGCCCAACGGAGCTTCCCTGTTCACATGAGTCCGATGGGTGCGGTCATTCTCTTGGTACCTAGGATTACCTAAGTGGTTGAGGAGCAGTGTGCATCGTCCATCGTGCCATTCAATACCCCCCCTACTTTTATCGATTAACGCATTGGATCGGACCTCTGGTACATCTCGATATAGACACGAACGAGAACCAATGAATCGATAAGACAACCATGAATGCCAAAACCAGCCCCTCTGCGGTCGCAACCCTTGATTTTGCTGCTGAGCTCCCCCGCCTGCAGCCTTCTTGCGCTGTCTCCGCGCCTCGAAAGGTCCCCCTTACCATCAAGCTTGCCTATACGGCTTTCATGGCCGTCCTCGTGCCTTTCTACTGGCGCGACTACGGCCCCACCAATTTTCTGTATTTCTGCGACGTGGCCTTGTTCATGACCTTGGCGGCCGTGTGGCTCGAGAGTTCCCTCCTGGCGAGTGTGGCGGCGGTCGGTATCCTGATGCCGCAGATGATTTGGGTGCTCGACTTTGCGGCTCATTTCCTGGGCCTCAAACTCACGGGGATGACGGACTACATGTTTGATGCTCGACGTCCGCTCTTCACGCGTGGCCTTTCCCTCTTCCACGGATGGCTTCCCTTCCTGCTCGTATTTCTCGTGTCGCGGTTGGGGTATTCAACGCGGGCCCTGCGGATTTGGGCATGCACCGGTTGGTCGCTCATGCTGGTCTGTTTCTTCTTCATGCCAGCCCCGGGTGCGGTCTTGGCCAACCCCAAAGCGCCGGTGAACATCAACTATGTCTATGGGTTGAGCGACGCCGCCGCGCAGACCTGGATGCCCTCCTGGGCTTGGCTAAGCCTCCTCATGATTGGCCTGCCCATGATCGCCTGGCTCCCCACTCACTTGGTTCTTCGCAGGTTCGTACGCGAGGCCCCCCCGGGGCGAACTGCTCGCTGAATCCTGATTCCATTGGTCGACTCTGGTTCAAGTATCGCGTCACTCAATATCCTCGCTCCTTTTATCGATTAACGCCTGCGATCGCCGATCGGGTATAGAAGGATGAAACCACCAAGCAACCCAAGCATATGAAACCTGCTAACATCGAATCCGAGATCAACCCCACTCCCGGGCGTCCCCAGGGGTTGGGCGGTTTCTGGAGCCTTTTCGTAACCCAGTTCCAGGGTGCCTTCAGCGACAATGTCCTGAAAAACCTCGTGGTCTTCCTCCTGATTGGCATGAGCATGTCCCTTTCGGAGAAGCACCGTGTCGGGGAGATGGTGGGCGCGTTGTTCTCGCTGCCCTTCATCCTCTTTTCGATGGCGGGAGGCTATCTGGCCGACCGCTACAGGAAAAGGTCCATCGCCATCGGCGTCAAAGTCTTCGAAGTCCTGGTCATGTCCGTGGCGATGGTGGGCCTGCACTATCAGAGCCTACCTTTGCTCTTAGTCACGGTGTTCTTGATGGGAGTGCACAGCGCCTTCTTTGGCCCCTCCAAATACTCCCTCTTGCCGGAACTGCTGCCCGAGAAAAAACTTTCCTGGGGCAATGGGCTCCTGGAGCTTGGCACTTTCATGGCCATCATCCTCGGAACCGTCGCGGCTGGGATTCTTGCCGTTCACTTTCGGGGGCGGCAGGTGTGGTCAGGCCTCGTCTTGCTCGTGCTGGCCGTCGTGGGCCTGGCTACCAGTCTCGGGATCACGCGCATTCCCGCGGCCAACCCTACCAAGCGGTTCGAGGCGAACTTTCTGCGCGATCTTTTCGGCCGACTTAAGGGCATGAAGGGCGATCGGCCCTTGGCCCTTGCGGTGGTCGGGAACACCTATTTCAACTTCGTCGGGGCCCTGCTGCTGCTCAATCTTTTCTTTTACGGTACGGACGTTCTCCGCGTTGACGAGATCGCGATTGGCAAGCTTTGCACCGCGCTGGCCTTGGGCATTGGTTGCGGCAGCGTGGCGGCGGGCTACTTGTCAGGCAACAAGATCGAGTACGGCTTAGTTCCATTGGGAGCAGTCGGCCTTGCCGCAGGCGCTTTATCGCTGACGGTGCCGGGACTGTCGTTCTCCGGCGCAGTCCTTCGCCTGGCGTTGCTTGGATTCGCCGGTGGTTTCTTCATCGTACCGATTGCAGCCTTGCTGCAGCACCGGCCTGATCGGGAAAAGAAAGGTGAAATCCAGGCGGCAGCCAATCTCCTTTCGTTTGTCGGTGTATTCCTCGCTTCGGGGGCCCATTTTCTTCTGACCCAGGCAAACCTCAACCCCCGCCACGTTTTCCTGGCGATCGGAGTCATGACACTCCTTGGGGCGATTTACGCGCTTTATCTCCTTCCTGAGGCCCTGCTTCGATTCGCGCTTTGGGTTCTCACCCGGACGGTCTACCGGCTGCGTGTGGATGGTCGGGACCACATTCCCGGAAAAGGTGGTGCCCTCTTTGTCTGCAATCATCTCTCCTTTGTGGATGCCATGCTCCTGCACGCTTCCACCGATCGCGAAGTGCGGTTCATCATGTATAAAGGGATTTACGAGATGCCATGGATCCGTCCCTTTGCCCGCATCATGCGCGCCATTCCCATCTCCTCCGAGCAGCGTCCGAGAGAACTTCTCCAGGCGCTTCAAACCGCCAGCGACGCCATCCGCAACGGGGAGATCGTGTGCATCTTCGCGAAAGGGCAGATTACGCGCACGGGCCAGATGCTCCCGTTCCGCCGAGGATTCGAACGCATTATGAAAGACGTGGATGCACCTATTATCCCAGTGGCGCTCGACGGTGTCTGGGGCAGCATCTTCAGTTTTGAGAAGGGCCGGTTCCTCTGGAAGCTCCCGCGACGTATTCCCTATCCCGCCACCGTGAGTTTTGGAGCGCCCTTGCCCCACACCGCCACTCCGATCCAGGTGCGCTGTGCAGTCCAGGACCTCATGACGGAGGCTTGGAAGCACCGCAAAAGCCGCATGCGCCTGCTCCATCGCGCCTTTGTCCGGACCGCCCGCCGACATCCAATGCGCTTTGCCATGGCCGACGCCCAAAGCCCAGGGATCAACTTTGGAGGAGCCTTGACGCGCACGGTCTTCCTGGCTCGACGTCTTCGAACGGTCTGGCGTGGTCAAGAAATGGTGGGATTGCTTTTGCCCCCATCGATCCCAGGAGCCTTGGTGAACTTCGCCGCACTGCTCATGGGAAAAGTGCCCGTCAACCTCAACTACACGGTCTCTGAGGCGTCGCTTGCTTCCTCGATCCAGCAGTGCGGCATCAAAACGGTTCTTACCTCTCGAGTGTTCCTCGAAAGACTTAAGCTTCAGCTGCCCTGTCCAATTCTCCTTTTGGAGGAAATGGCTGCGCGGCCTACCACCATCGAAAAAGGACTTGCAAGCTTGGCTGCCTGGACCCTTCCCGTGCCCATGCTCGAGCGTTTCCTGGGCAGAAGGAAGTCAATCAACCTGGATCATCTCGCCACCGTCATTTTTTCCAGCGGAAGCACTGGTGAGCCGAAAGGAGTGATGCTGAGTCACTACAATATAGGTTCCAATATCGAGCAAATGGAGCAGGTCCTCGGTCTCCAGCCTGCGGACCGGGTTCTGGGCATCCTCCCCTTCTTTCACTCCTTTGGCTTCACCGGGACTCTGTGCCTCCCCGGGGCTCTGGGGGTGGGGGTTGCCTACTACCCCAATCCGCTCGATGCCAAGGCGGTTGGACCCTTGGTGAGGAGCCACAAGTTGACGTTCATGCTCGCCACCCCGACGTTCCTCCAGTTCTACCTGCGTACGTGTGCGGCCGACGACTTTGGCAGCCTGCGTTTCGTGCTCACCGGAGCCGAGAAACTCCCCGAGCGACTCGCCACTGCATTCGAAGACCAATTCGGGATTCGGCCTTTGGAAGGATACGGATGCACAGAATGCTCCCCTGCCGTGGCGGTGAGCACCCCCGATTATCGCGCCGCTGGATTTCGGCAGGTTGGATCCAAGAAGGGCAAGATCGGACACCCCATTCCTGGCATGAGCGTGCGGATCGTGGACCCGCAGACTCGTGAGACCTTGGCAGTGGGACAGCCTGGCCTTCTGCTGGTCCGAGGTCCCAACGTGATGCTTGGGTACCTCGGCAAGCCAGAGGTGACCGCCCAAGTGTTGCGCGAAGGTTGGTATGTGACTGGCGATATCGCGACCCAGGATGAGGACGGATTCCTGCAAATCACGGATCGCTTGAGCCGTTTCAGCAAGATCGGGGGCGAGATGGTGCCCCATATCAAGGTGGAGGAGAAACTCCATGAACTGGCGGGCGCGACCGAGCAGACTTTTGTTGTTTCTGCGCTGCCCGACGAGAAGAAAGGCGAGCGATTGGTGGTGTTGCATCGCCTGGGACACCAGTCCCTCGAGGTTTGCCTGGAGGGGTTGGCACGATGTGACCTTCCCAACCTTTGGAAGCCAAGGCCGGACCAGTTCTTTCAGGTTGGGGCGTTTCCTTGCTTGGGCACCGGCAAGCTTGACCTGCGGAAGGTGCGGGAGCTAGCCTCCCAATGTTCCAACCCTAACCCGGCGACCCCAACCCAGAGAACCTATGAGCTCGTTCCCTGATTATCCCAAGTATGATGGCCTCGGCCTCGCCGAGCTGGTGCGAAAGGGAGAAACCACTGCACTCGAACTGGTGGAGGAGGCCATCGAGCGGATTGAGACTTACAATCCACGACTGAATGCCGTTATCACCAAGCTCTATGAGATCGCCCGCGACACCGCCAGGAAACCCATCCCGCCAGGCCCCTTCGCTGGCGTTCCCTTCCTGGTCAAAGACCTGCTTGCGATGGTGGCCGGAGTTCCCACGAGTTACGGGAATCGTTTCTGGAAAGGAATTCCCGCCAAAGCAGATAGTGAATTGGTCAAACGGTGGAAGGCCGCCGGGCTCATCATTCTCGGCAAGACCAACACCCCCGAGTTTGGCCTGAGCCCTTATACCGAGCCGGACGTTTTTGGTCCCACCCATAACCCCTGGGATCTGACGCGTACTCCGGGAGGTTCTTCGGGTGGTTCGGCTGCGGTGGTGGCTGCCCGTTTCGTCCCCGTCGCTTCGGCAGGGGATGGGGGCGGTTCCATTCGGATCCCAGCTTCGGCCTGTGGTATCTTTGGGCTGAAGCCCACACGCGGAAGGACTCCGACGGGACCGATCTTTGGGGAAGCCTGGCATGGTTTTGCCATTGAACACGCCCTGACGCGCTCCGTGCGCGACTCGGCGGCGCTGCTGGATGCCACCGAGGGTGCGGATGTCGGCGCGCCGTACTGGGCTCCACCGCCAAAGCGTGCTTTCCTGGACGAAGTGACGACTCAACCAGGCAAGCTTCGCATCGCCATGACCGGCAAGCCGATGTTGGGGAAGAAGGTTCACGCCGACGTATTGAAGGGATTGCACGAAACCGCCAGTTTACTCAAGGAACTGGGACATGAAGTCGTCGAGGCAGCTCCGCAACTCGATGGGGAGCCCTTTGCGCTGGCTTTTCTCAAGATTGTGGCCGCGGAGTTGCGTTGCGATATCGAACAGACCGCTCGCGCTGCCGGGAAGAAGGTGTCGGTCAGCGACTTCGACCCGGCCAGCTTCGGTCTGGGAATGCTCGGTAAGTCGCTCAGCGCCCAGGAATATGCCTCCGCCTCTCGCTACCTTCAGGCTTCGGCGCGGGAGGTGGGCCGTTTCTTTGAGGACTATGACTTGCTGCTGACCCCGACCCTTTCCCAACCCCCGGTCAAAACCGGATCGCTTCAGCCCACCTCCGCTGAGAAGGCCCTGATCCGCCTGGTTGGCAGCTTCGACGGGGGTGGTCTGCTGAGAGCCATGGGCATCATCAAGACCCTTGCCGCTCAAACGTTCGAATTCATACCTTGGACTCCGGTGTTCAACGTTACCGGCCAACCTGCCATGTCCGTGCCGTTGCATTGGAACACCGACCGCCTGCCGATTGGCATGCACTTCGTCGGCAAATTTGGTGACGAAGCCACTCTTTTCCGTCTGGCCGGGCAACTGGAACAGGCCCAACCCTGGGCTGGAAGAACTCCGCCAGGTTTCTAGAACTGTACTCGACCGTACTCTCTAGCTCCGTTTGTTATGATGACCAGAATTGATGCACGTTGGAAACGTATCCTACAACGAAGAACCAAGAATGAATACGATCACCAAAACAGCCATGAAGACAGTGGGGTGGATCTGCAGAATCCTGGGCATCTGGACTCTCTTTGCCAGTTTGATGGCCATTTTTGCGGCCGGACAAGCACCGATCACTTTGTTGATTCCGGTCGCCCTCTACTTGTTGGGAAGTTGGATGGTCGAAGGGAATAAGCTGTTCACCTTTAGGTGGAAATAACCGTGAATGATTTCTTCTTTGGGTTGTTGAGACGGCCTTGGGGTAGGGGATGTCGCATCGTGGTTCCGATCAGCGGGAGAGCTTTGCTCGCTGTAGCAGCTGTCGGGTTGATCGCTCAGCCAGGTTGCGTTCGCCAGGCGAATTTAGATGCCGGTCTTTCCTCTGTAAGCGTCTCGCGACCCGTCCTGTCTGTTGGCGAAGCAGCCGAGTTGGCGGCACGGCTAGCCAACGAACGCTGCGAGCGCCAGTATCGGAGGCGCCCATTCAGGGCGGAACAGCATGCCATTGTCTTGCGAGCGGGCCTGTATCGCTGGGGGGGCTTGGATGTTGGCGCGCCTGGTGGCCTTTCAGCATTCGTTACCTTTCGGCAGGACGGCAGCGAACCGCGCGTGGAGGTCTATTATTCTGCTGACGCGGTGCGGCCGCCGGAAGCTCGATAACCATGGCGGTCCGAGCCTGCTGTCACCAGTAGCGAGACCACTCCTCCAGCAAGTCTTCTGCTCAAATCGGGAGAGGGACACCCGATCCCGTGAATCTGATCAGTAAGAGTATCAGGAGAACCCAAACCAGAAAGGCGAACCACAAGAAGGCCAGGGCGACCGGCAAGACCAGGGCTCTGGTTGCGCGATGCTTTGAGCTAAATAGCCGGCCGCGAGAAAGCAACCAGCTGGTCAGGCCGATAGGAAGAAGCGAGAGTATCCAGACGGTGGTGTTGGAGAAGTCGAGCAGCTTCTGGAGGCAGATGGTCAAGGGAGGCCACAGAAAGCAAGGAACAAAGGCGATCATCAGTATCCGGAGATAAGGCCTCTTGACGGGTGGGGTAGGCGCGGGTGTTGTCCCTCCCGCGAGGAGCGAAATATCGGGTTTCCCCTCCACGAAACAACCCTGCGACGACGGTGCGACAGGCTGCTCCACGAGGCTTATCGGACGCAATCCCATGGCCTCGATCATCCGAAAGGCGTGCTGGCGTCCGTCTGCTTCAAAGTGGCCTTCAGTGATTGCACCGTCGGATCGCAGAGCCTTGTATTCAAAAACGGGCATGTCTCACTCGCTTGATGGTCAGAGGCGCCCGCGTTGGTCTGTCAAACGAGCGTGACGCTGCTGGACCATGCACTGGAGTGTATCAGTGACTAGGCCGTCGCGCCACTAGTCTTTCCCGTCGAGGTTCATCTAGGAGTGCAGGTCCTGTAATGTGAGCTCCGTCGTCGGTCTCGAGGGGCATCCGGCGGCGTTGGGGGGAGAGCTTGGATTGGGGAGTGTGCTTAGTTCCCAGTCAGAGCGATACCGAAGCCACCCGCCTCCATGCGGGCGAGCTGGCCGTTGCGGTGCCGACGTTCTCCCTACTCGCTGCCTGCGCCATTCGCGAAGGTGAGTTCTCGCATTCAGCAAGCAAGTGTATGTCAGGAGGGACAGCATTTCACGTGGGCCAGGAAAACCTAGTTCCGCGATCGTAACAGCCTCTTGCCGGTGTTCCGGTTCCGGAACAGCTGCCGGACCACTCCAGCAGCGCTATGCCGGGTCGAAAGATGCTGAGCGCCCACCGAGGGGGCACCGCCCCGCATGCTTGGCAGCACTCGAAATCCGGTTTGCATCTGGGGGCACTCTCTGAGATTCTGAGCCTCGTTCGACCCCAGCATAAGAATGAAAACCCTGACTTCATGGTCTAGGCGCCAGATGTGGCTGACGCTGGTTCTCTTGGGAGGCGTGTTGGTTGTTATCCTGGTTTGGCGTCCATGGAAGGCAGGTGTGGAGTTTGATAGGGTGTACCGGATGGGCTATGGCCGTGATGTTCCATTCCACTTCAAGGGAGCGGATGGTAGTCCGTCAGGATTGGCGGTGGAATTAGTTCGAGAGGCGGCGGCCAGAAGGCGGATCCAGCTGGAATGGGTTGAGGGCGATGGAATGGTTGCAGCAAAGACGGATTTGTGGGTGCTCATGACGATCCGGCCCGAGCGATTGAAGACTCTGCATATCACCGATCCTTTTCTACAGTCGCATACCTGTTTCGTGGTTCCGCGCGAAAGCCATGCACAGGAGGTGAAGGACCTCCATGGAGCGCGGATCAGCTTCCTCGATTTTGCGGTTCATCGCCTCAACCTCAGTAACTCTGTCCCGCGGATGAGGCCTATTCCGGTCGCCTCCAGTTACGACGCTTTGAGAGAGGTCGCGGCAGGCCGAGCGGATGCAGCTTACCTTGATGAATACGCGGCTTTGCCAGCTCTCTTGACGGGAGGCTTCTCGGCTCCCCTGCGACTCATCCCGTCCCATCTGCCCAGGGCGCGGATGGGGATTGGTTCCACCTTTGCCGCGGCGGCGGTGGCTGATGAAATTCGGGACGAGGTGCGAAAAATGGCGGAGGACGGAACTTTGCAGCCGGTCACGGAACGCTGGGGCTTCTTTCCGAACCTGACCACCGACATGATCGAGGGGACCGCCTCAGCTCAGAAGTGGGCGATGCGGCTGGGGGTGGGGGTAGTCACATTGGCCGTGATTCTGGCTCTCGCAGCGTGGCTTGCTTTTCGGTTGTTTCGTCAGGCTCATCAGTTGAAGAAGGCTCAGGCGGAGTTGACTGCGAGCGAGGAACGTTTCCGCACCCTGGTCGAGCAGGCGAGCGATGGTTTCGAGGTGTTGGATGAGGAAGGCCGGTATGTCGATGCCAACAGCGCCTCTTGTCGCCAGCTGGGCTATTCCAAAAAGGAACTCCTCGGTATGAGCCTTTCCCAGATTGACCCGCTGGTGACGCATGCGAAATACCGCGAGACATTCAAGTTGCTGCGCGGCAAAGGGGCTCTCAGCTTCGAGAGCATTCATCGGCGCAAAGACGGCAGCGAGTTTCCCGTGGAGGTCTCCGTTTCCGTTGTCGAACTCCGCGATGCGTGTTGGTCGTTGGCCTTGGTGCGCGACATTACCCAGCGCAAGCGGACGGAGGACGCGCTGAGAAACCTCGCGACGAGTTTTGCTCACCTGTCGGGGAGGCCTTTTTTTGAGGCGGTATCGCATCATCTCGCTTCCGCTCTGGACGTGGGCTTTGTGTTTGTCGGCAAGCTCGACTCGTCTCAACGTGCCGTCACCGTGCTGGGCGGTTGGGCCCAAGGCGGGCCCATGGGGCCTTTGACGTATGGCCTTGCCGACACGCCCTGCGATAATGTGATGGGGAAGCAGGCGTGTCTCTATCCTTCGGCCGTGCAAACGCAGTTTCCAAAGGACTCACTGCTGGTCCAAATGGGGATCGAGTCCTATTGCGGATCGCCGGTGTTCGACAAGCAAGGCCAGGCCTTGGGAATCCTGGTGGCACTTCATACCCGACCGCTGTCGAGTCCGCAGGTCATCTCTCAACTGTTCAGTACCTACCTCGACCGGATCTCGGCCGAGATGCAGCGAGTGGAGGCGGAGGAAGAGTTGAAGCGGAGCGAAGTGCGGTTTCGTCGATTGTTCGACGGCGCTGCGGATGCGGTCTTTGTCCATGATCGGGAAGGGCAGATCATGGACGTCAACCAAGTCGCCTGCGAAAAGCTCGGCTACACGCGCGAGGAACTGCTGCGAATGTCGGTTTCGGAGGTGGAAGTGGCCCTGCGGCCCGAGGAACTAGCTCCGGTTTGGGACACTATTCGCTCCGGGAAGAGTTTTACGGTGGAAGGCGTGCATCGCCGCCGGGATGGCTCAACCTACCATGCTGAGATCCACATCGCGGCCCTTGCCACCGGCGACCGCCCCCTGTTCTTCGCTGCCGCGCGCGACATCACCCAGCGCAGGCGAGCGGAAGAATCGCAGTCCCGTTTGGCGACGGCCGTCGAACAGGCTGCCGAGGCCATCCTCATCACCGATACTCAAGGAGCGATCCTGTATGCTAACCCGGCGTTCGAGAGATCCAGCGGTTTCTCTCGTGCGGAGGCTCTTGGCCAAAACCCGCGAATTCTTAAGAGCGGCAAACATGATGCCGAGTTCTATCGGCGTATGTGGGAGGTGCTCCTTCGTGGGGAAGTCTGGCAGGGGCATCTTATCAACCGGCGCAAGGATGGCACGACTTACGAAGAAGAAACCACAATCTCGCCGGTGCGGGATGCCGCTGGGGCTATCATTAACTACGTGGCGGTCAAGCACGATGTAACGCGCGAGGTGCGGCTTGAATCGCAACTACGCCAGGCACAGAAGATGGAAGCAGTCGGCCAGTTGGCAGGAGGAGTGGCTCACGACTTCAACAACATCCTGGCCGCCACCATGATGAACCTAGGGCTCCTGCAGGGGAACCCGAACCTCGATCAGGAAACGCGAGATGGTTTGAATGAGCTTGCGGCGGGCGCCAAGAGGGCTGCTGAACTCACCCGGCAGCTTCTCATGTTTAGCCGTCGTTCCGTACTGAATATCCAAACGGTGGACTTGAATGAACTGGTCGCCGACATGCTGAAGCTCCTGGGGCGTCTTCTGGGCGAGCCTATCACGCTTGTCCTGGAGCGGAGTAACAACGTGGGCCTGGTGGAAGCGGACGCGGGCATGCTTGAACAAGTCGTGATGAACCTGACCGTAAACGCACGGGACGCCATGCCCAAGGGGGGGCGCATCACGCTGAGTACCGCTCCTGCCGAATTTGGGCCCGTCTCAACGGAGGCAAATCCCTCACGCCGCCAGGGTAGTTTTGTTTGCCTCACGGTTTCCGATACCGGATGCGGCATGGATGAAGCAACCCTGAGACGTGCCTTTGAACCTTTCTTCACTACCAAGGAGCCAGGCAAAGGGACTGGACTCGGTCTGGCGACCGTCCATGGAATCGTCGCTCAGCACAAGGGCTGGGTTGAGGTCGACAGCCAGGTGGGGCAGGGGACATGCTTTCGAGTCTATTTGCCTAGCTCTTCCCGTCGGATGCCGCTGGAGGTGTCCCCGGCGCAGGAGGTTGCTCCTACCGGGCACGAGGCCCTCCTGGTGGTGGAGGACGAAGCGAATGTTCGGCGGGCCCTGGTCCAGACCCTGCGAAGGCTAGGATATCGGGTATGGGAGGCTGCAAATGGGCAGGAGGCCATGGTCGTCTGGCGAGAACACTTATCGGAGGTGGCCCTGTTGTTCACCGACATGGTGATGCCGGAAGGGATGAGCGGCCTGGAACTGGCCGCCAAGCTCCGGGAGGAGAAACCGGATTTGAAGGTGATCATTTCAACTGGTTACAGCGCAGAAGTGGGTGAAAGGGGAAGGCTCGCCGCCATGGGGGTTGTGTACCTCCCCAAGCCCTATCGACCACCCCTGTTGGCTAAGACCGTGCGGGAATGCCTGGACAGGAAGTGCACGGCGCCATGAGCTGCCCGTTCCCCACCACTCAGGGAGAGAGGCCCGGCTCCCTGCAATCCATGGACCCTCTCCCTGGCTAGCCCGTAGTACTTCGATCGCGGACAAGCCTCTCGGTGCGCTCTACTTGGGTTTGGCGGAGTGCCCGATGGCGGCGAGGCCGGTGTACATGCGCTGGCGCCAGTAAGGTACGGGGGCCATGAGCACTGTGCCGGTACCCTGGTATACGCGCACGTAGCCCTCTCCGGACGTCACACTGCCCAGCAGCGACTTGGCCGCCCGCTCGACGGAGTACTCCATGCCTAGGGGCCGCGCCACGACGTAGTTGCCATCGACTACGAGTTTTTCGTTGTTCAGGACCACCGGTTGAACGGGTCCCTGAGCATTGAGAACCACCAACCCTTGTCCGCTGACCTTGGTCTGGAAGTCGAGAAAACCCTCTCCACTCTTGAAAGCCGTCCAAGCCTTTTCCCGAAAAGCGTCTACGGTCACGCTCCCTTCCGAAGCCCAGTAAGCGCCGCTTTCCAGAATCCAGGTCGCTCCAGCCAGGTCTAGGATGTGGAATCCGCCCAGGGAAGGCTCCAGGAAGATCGTGCCGGTGCCCGTGTAGGTGGGACGGAAAATGGATTCACCGCTTGCCATCGACTTTAGAAGCCCTCCCAGGGAAGGGGCTTTGGATTCCATCGTGAGGTCGCCCAGCATGTAATACAGGGCACCGGACTCGGTCCGAACGGTTTCCTTGTTCAGCGACGCCTTGACCAGGCGCACGCCTTCCTGTTCTACGATTTCAAACTTTGCCATAACTTGAGTTTGTTTTGGTTGCAGATCCATCCTAACTCTTCTGAAGGTTTGCTCCATTAGAAACCCGGAGTCTGTTTGTAAGGGCTGGTCGAGGAATAGGCTTCACCCGGCAGGTACGAAGTGGATACAAAGTGCGATCTCAGGCTTGGGCCGTGGTGGACGGCGTTATCACCCTTGCACTTTCGGGGCGCCCCCAGCCCGCACCCGGTTCAGGTCAGTATGGCCAACTTCTCGAAATCTGAGAGAATCCTGTCCATCTGCGGACAACCCCCCTTGGCTCTCTGCTCTTGGCCCTTCTAACCCGATTTCCGACTTGCGAAATCTCTGGGATACAAGAGATTCTATACCATGACAGGCCGAGACAACTTATGGATGCTATGAAACGCACGCACACGAGCTCGTTCCACAAACCAGGGAGGATCCTCTCAGCATTGGCGGCGGCCATCGTCGCCTGCACGATGCTTCCCGGGACCGCACATGCCCAACTGGAGGAACTCAAGAACAAGATCCAGGAGTTTACCCTCCCCAATGGGCTCAAGTTCATCGTGCTGGAGCGGCACGAGGCCCCCGTGGTCTCGTTCTACACCCACGCCGATGTCGGGTCGGCGCAGGAGACCAAGGGGATTACTGGGTTGGCGCACATGTTCGAGCACATGGCGTTCAAGGGGAGCCCGCGCATTGGTACTCGAGATTATGCGGCGGAGAAGGTGGCGCTCGATAAGGTGGAGCAGGCTTTCCAGGCCTGGAGCCAAGAACGGCGGAAGGGAACCCAGGCGGACGCTGCGAAACTGAAAGACCTGGATCAGAAGTTCAAAGCGGCCCAGGAAGAGGCCGGGAAATTCGTGGTCCCGAACGAATTTGGCGAGGCCATCGAACGCGCGGGCGGGCGTGGCCTGAACGCCTCCACCGGTGCCGACCTGACCCAGTATTTCTTCAGCCTGCCTTCCAACGCGGCGGAGTTGTGGTTCTACCTGGAGTCGGAGCGGTACTACGAGCCGGTCTTGCGCGAGTTCTACAAGGAACGGAGCGTCGTCATGGAAGAACGCCGAATGCGCACCGAAAGCAACCCAATCGGCAAAGCGATCGAAGAATTCCTGGCCGCCGCTTACAAGGCGCATCCGTACGGTGAACCAGTCATCGGCCACATGAGCGATCTGCAAAGCTACTCCAGCGACGACGCCCGGGCCTTCGCCGCCAAGTACTATGTTCCCAGCAACCTCACTTCCGTGGTGGTGGGTGACATCACCCTTGCCCGGGTGAAGGAACTCGCTTCGCAGTACTTCGACCGCATCCCGGCACGACCGAGGCCCGAACCGCTGCGGACGGTGGAACCCCCGCAGGAAGTGGAGAAGCGCTTGACCTTAAGACTCCGGGCTCAACGTTTGACCTTGATCGGATACCACAAGCCCAATATCGAGATCATGCATCCTGACAATGCGGTTTTTGATGCGATCAGCAGCCTGTTGAGCGAGGGGCGATCCTCGCGGCTGTTCCGGGCCTTGGTGCGCGATAAGCAAGTGGCGGTGCAGGCGGGCGGTTTTCCGGGGTTGCCCGGCACCAAGTACCCTGGCCTGTTCCTCTTTTACGGCATGACGGCCCCGGGGAAATCGAACCAGGACGTGGAGAAAGCCCTTCAGGATGAAATCTCCAAGCTGATCAACGAGAAGGTGGCGGCGGAGGATTTGGAAGGTGTCAAGAAACGGGCCCGGGCCAACATGCTCCGCGGCCTGGAAAGCAATGCAGGTATGGCCATGGATCTGGGCCAGACCCAGGGGATGACTGGCGATTGGCGCAACATTTTCAAACGTCTGGAGAATCTGGAGGCGGTGACCGCTGACGACATTCAGCGCGTAGCCAAGGCCACCTTCGTGGACAATAACAAAACCGTGGCGCTGATTGAGCCCCTGGAGATGGCAGCCAAAGCCATCGAGAAGAACTGAACCGAACCACGAAACTGCTACTTATGAAGACTCTCACTTTCCTCGCTTGGCTCGGGATCGGTGCCGTTGTTACGGACCTGGGCACTAGCCCCGCCCTGGCCCAAGCCGCCAAAACACCGGTGGAACACTACAAGGACATCCAGTACCCTCCGCTGAACCAAATCAAGGTCCCTACACCGGAACGCTTCACCTTGGACAATGGTCTCGTTGTCTACTTGCTGGAGGACCGACAACTGCCGCTCGTCAGCGCTTCGGCCCTTATCCGGGTCGGATCCCGCTGGGAACCCGTGGAGAAGGCCGGTTTGGCGGACCTCGTCGGGTCCGTCATGCGAACCGGTGGCACGAAGTCGAACCCAGGCGATGCGCTGGACGAGAAGCTCGACCGCATGGGCGCCTCTATCGAACTCTCCATCGGGCAGGGAGTTGGTTCGGCCTCAGTGTCCGTTTTGAAAGAGGACACCACAACGGGCCTGACCATTCTCGCCGATTTGCTCCGCAACCCGGCGTTCCCTGAGGACAAAATCGAGCTGGAGAAGATCTCCGCGCGCGATTCGATCGCCCGCCGAAATGACGAACCTGGATCCATCCCCGGCCGGGAATTCCGAAGGCTGCTGTACGGCAAAGACAGCGCTTATGGACATCAGATCGAGTACAAGACCATTAACGCCATCTCGAAGCAGGATTGTGAGAAGTACCATCGGGAGTTCTTCCAACCCGAGAATGTGATGCTGGGGGTCTGGGGTGATTTCAAAACCGCGGACATGAAAGCCCTGATCCAGAAGTCCTTTGGGGATTGGGCCAAGGGCGGGCAGCCGAAGCCTCCTGTTCCCGCGGTTCAGGATGCCACGGCCCAGACCGCCGGTATCCATTTCATCAGCAAAGATGACGTGAACCAGTCCTGGGTGCGAATGGGTTACCTAGGAGGCCTGTACAAGGATCCCGACTACTTCGCTTTGGAGGTCATGGACAACATTCTGGGGGGAGGTTTCAGTTCGCGGCTCTTCAGCAAAGTGCGCACGGACATGGGACTTGCCTACTCCGTCGGGTCTTCCTGGGCTCCGGGCTGGGATCGGCCAGGGACTTTCGTGGCATCGGGCAGCACGAAATCCCAAAGCACGGCCCAGTTCATCCAAGCTATCCAGCGCGAGATTGTGAAAATGACCGAGGCGGAGGTGAGTGACGACGAACTGCAACGGGCCAAGGACAGCATCCTCAAGGGATTCGCTTTCGAGTTCGACTCGGTGGACAAGATCATCACACGCCTGATGACCTACGAGTATTACGGTTACCCGGCTGATTTCTTGCAGAAGTACCAAGCCAACATCGCGAAAGTCACCAAGCAAGATGTGTTGAAGGTAGCCAAAGACCGCCTGAAGCCGGATCGCTTCGCGATTGTCGTTTTGGGGAATGCCAAGAACTTTGACCAGCCTCTGGACAAACTGGGGAAGGTGACGGAGATCGACATCACGATTCCTAAAGAATAATCGGAACACCATTTTCCCCGAATGGCAGAAGGGGACATGGTTCCTCAGCAGCGAGCCACATAGAAAGCGTGCATCGGGTCGCTTTCCAAGTGGTGAATCTCGACGGAGGCAAATCCGGCCTCTTTGAGATAGCTTTGCGCGGTCTGCTCGCCCCACATCGCGCCCAAGCCTTCGCCACCCTGCGCCAGCGAGACGGCCATGCAATGCATCACCGAAGAGGCGTACAACATGGGAGCAGCAGGATGGTTCAGGTTTTCCTCGAGGCGGCTGGAGGCCGCCATGTCCATCATCAGAAAGACTCCGCCCTTCCGAAGGCCTCGCGCGATGTTGGCCAAAACCACTTTCGGTTTGGCGAGGTCATGGATTACGTCAAAAGCGGTGACGAGATCGAATTCCCCCGGTAGCCCCTGCGTGGGATCCTTTTGTTCAAATCGGGCGTTTTCCAATTTCAGTCGGGCTGCCTCGGCACGGGCGGCGACGACGCCTTCCAGAGAGAAATCTACCCCCAGAAAACGGCTCCTGGGGAAAGTGCTTGCCAGCAAATTGACTGCGTGGCCTTGACCGGTGCCGAGGTCGATCGCGTCGATCCCCGACTGGAGTTTTCCCGTGAGCCCCGGAACCAGAGGGAGAATGGTGCTCACGAGTGCAGAATCGAAGAGTCGTGCGCTTTCCTCGGCCTGCATCCGCTGGAAGTCAGGGTACTTGTCATAGGAAACGCCCCCACCGTTTCGGAAAGCCTGGATAATGTCCTGTTCCACCGATGAGCCTAGCCGAATGTACTGGGTGAAGAAGGCGAAGTTGTTGGACCCGGCGGCGCGGGTCAGAAACGCGGAATGTTCCATGGGGAGTTGGTAGGTTCGGTTTGCCGGATCATAGTCCACAATCCGACCCACCACCATGCCCCCGAGCCATTCACGCACGTACCTTTCCTGGAGTCCGGCTGCCTTGGCGATCTCTTCGCTGGTGGAAGCGGCCCGGCCGTTCATAGCTTCGAAGAGCCCGGCCTGATATCCAACGCTGATGAGGATTCCCAGAAAAGACTCGTTGAGGAGGGACATCATCCTTCCGTCAAAAGCCTGAGCCTTGTTGTCGTCAAGTATCTTGCTCATAATCAGTTCCAACTGCAGAATCAATAGCCACCCCCTCCTTCAGCGTGGTTGCAGCCCGCCAAACCGTACCTATCGAGGAGCGTGTTTCATCATTAGAAGAACGAGTGAGCAAGGTCAATTGGAATAATAAAGTCGAGGGCGAGGATAGTCTGGGGACTCATCCTTCGCCCACCGCAGCTCTCTGGCTGCGGCTTGCGCAGATGCGAAACTGTCGGGGCGATACGCCACGCCTCCGCAGGAATTGACGGTTGAAATGGGAGAGATTGTTGAACCCCGTGCGTTGGCTGATCTCGAGGACCGAGTAGGTGGTGCCTGCCAGGAGCGCACAGGCTTGGCTGATGCGCCAATCATTCAGGTAGTCGACAAAACTGGTCCCGGTTGCCCGGCGGAAAAAACGGCAGAAAGTGGGGACACTCATCCCCGCGGGAATGGCGACATCCGAGAGACAGATGGGGGACTGGCTGTGGCGATGGATGTAGTCAATGACCCCTGCCAGAGTGGTGTAGTCTCGCTCCAGATCGAATGGGGAGCGGGCGGCAGTCAGAATCGGGGAGCCGGTAGCCTTCTCAGCCAGAAGTTGGAGGATGCTCAGGAAGGTGATCATCCGGCGGGCCCCATGCAACTGGCCGATGCTCTGCACCAAAAGGCCGGCCTCATCGGCCCCAGTCCCGGAGAAGACCAACCCGCGGGCCGCCCGATCCAGGAGTCCGGCAATCGTCCCCAACTCACTTCGGCTCAGAAAATCAAGGCCCACCGATTCGCGGGTGAAGTGGATCACCGAATTCTGCGCTCCGAGGCCATGGTTCGGGTGCGGTTCGGCTGCCCAGGTGTGGGGCAGATTAGGCCCAAGTAACACGAGGTCTTTCCAGGCGTAGTGGGCCACGTTGCCACCCACCAGCCGCCGACCCGCGCTTCCCAGCGTGAGCGTCAGCTCATACTGCGGGTGGTAGTGATACAGGAAGTCGGGTTCACCACGGTAGAAACTGACCAGCAATGCCTCCCCTTTCCCTTCCGGAAGCGGATACGGCATCGGTGTCAGGTGTAGGTCGTTCATGATCGGATAGTATCAGTAGATTGATCCTATCGTCGTGGAAACAGTTTGATGCGATGGACTAACCTTAGGGCGTCATGATCCCGGCGGTCAACCCTTTTGGCCCCATGAAGAGAGCTCAGGTGGTAGCCCCGCAGAGGCTATGAATCCTCGCGAACTCATCCGGCGTCTCATCGCCCGCCAGTCCATAGAACGATGCGGCTTCTGGCTGGGTAACCCCCATCCTGAAACCTGGCCCATTCTTCACCGCTACTTCGGCACCTCATCGGAAGAAGAACTGCGGCGAAAACTCCGGGATGATGTGCGCTGGATCTGTCCCCAACTGTATCCCGATGCCTACTGCGACCCGGATGGCCGGGAGCTGTTTGACTCCAGCCTCGACCGTGGGAAGCATGGCAGTCTCGGCCCGCTGGCAGACTGCACCACGGTAGCCGAGGTGGAACGGTTCCCTTGGCCCAACCCGGACTACCTCCATTTCGATTCCTGTCTGCGCGATCTTCGCAACGCAGGCGATGTTTATCGTCTCAGTGGTTTTTGGACCTGTTACTATCACAGCATCGCCGATCTCTTTGGCATGGAGGAGTACTTCGTCAAGATGCACACCCACCCCGCAGTGGTGGAGGCGGTGACCGAACATGTTTGCCAGTTCTATCACGAAGCCAACGAACGCTTCTTTCGGGTAGCCGGGGATCTGGTGGATGGGTTCTTCTTTGGCAACGATCTGGGTTGTCAAAGAGGTCTAGTCTGCAGTCCCAAGCAGTTGGATCAGTTTGTCTTTCCCTGGTTTCGCCGGTTCGTGGATCAGGGGCGCAGGCACGGTTACCAGGTGGTTGTTCATTCGTGTGGTTCGGTGCATCAGGTGATCGACCGGATGATTGACGCGGGAGTGCAATGTCTTCACCCCTTGCAGGCGCGGGCCCATGACATGGAAGCAGAGCGGTTGGCCAAGGATTTCCAAGGGCGGATGGCCTTCCTGGGTGGGATCGATGCCCAGGAACTGCTGACCCATGGCACGCCACATCAAATCCGGACGGATGTGCGCCGCGTGAAGAATTTGCTCGGACCCAACTTGATCGTGAGTCCTAGTCACGAGGCCATCCTGCCGAATGTCCCTCCGGAGAACGTGGAAGCTCTTGCCGCGGCAGCATTGGAACGAGAGGTGAGCCCATGATGACCTCCAGGCAACGGCTTTTATGTGCCCTTGACCGTAACCAGCCGGACCGGCTTCCGGTGACCACTCACCACCTGATGGACTCCTTCCTGAAGCGCCAGTTGGGTGGGTCTACCGCAGCACAGTTTTTCGACCGCTTCCGACTCGATGCCATTCAATGGGTGGTGGAACATCGGCCTGACGGCTCTTTGGGTGAGTACTACGATCCACTCCAAGGGCCTCCGGGCTTTCTTGAGGCACGGCGCGTGGCCACGGACCAATGGCGCATTTTCACGGAAGCCGTTTCGGGCCACGAATGGCCCACGACGCGATATCGCTTCGTCACCCCCAAAGGCACGCTGTCGATGGTACTCCAATCGAACGAGCATACCACCTGGGTCACCGAGCATCTGATTCACCAGAAGAAGGACATCGACTTGCTGGCAAGATTTGCGACAGCCCCCAAATGCGATACGGAGGCGGTGAACCGTGCGGCCGTGGCGTTTGGGGAGCGAGGGATTACCCGCAGTCACCTCTGTTGCTTTGACGTTTTTGGCCAACCGGGCACTTGGCAGGACGCTGCCTGCCTGGTGGGGATCGAGCGGCTGATCCTGGAGGCCCATGATGATCCCTCCTGGGTCCATGAACTGTTGGGTATCCTCCAACGACGCAAACTTGCCTACGCCCGATCGATGAAAGGAGCAGCGTTCGACGTGATCGAATTCGGAGGCGGTGATGCATCGTCCACGGTCATTTCACCGCGCCTTTTTGACGAATTCGTTGCACCTTATGATGCCCCGGTCATTGAGGCTCTCCACCAGGCCGGTCAGCGGGTGGTCTATCACACCTGTGGCGGAATGATGCCGCTCTTGGAGCGAATCGCCTCCATGAAACCCGACGCCATGGAGACCTTTACTCCATCAGGGATGGGGGGCGATGTGGATCTTGCCGAAGCCAAGCGACGGATTGGCGACCGAGTCTGCATGATTGGTGGGCTCGACCAGTTCCATTTCTTTACCGGTTGTACCCCGGAACAGACTCGCGCAGAGGTCCGACGTTGTTTTGAAGCCGCCGGTGGAGGCGGGGGCTTCATCCTGTCCCCCTCCGATCATTTCTTTGAAGCTGATCTCAACTTGCTGGAAGCGTTTGCCGATGAAGCCCATCAATGCATCTACCCCTGAGCGCTGTCTCTGGGACATTCCTGCCGAAACAACCGATCTAGCGGAGGTTCCGCTCCATCTGCGACCACGCTTGGGTCGGCTTCTGGCGAAGGGTCCCGCTTTCGCCCTACGCTGGAAGTGGATCGCGTGCTTAGCCCTATTCGTGATCTTCAACATCGTTCTCGCCAGAGCCGGCGAGGGTGATGTGGCAGGCACGCCAGGGGGAAAAGTCCTAACGCCTGAAATCCTGGCGATGCCCCGGGAGCGGATGACCTTCACCGACCCGCAGGTGATCTTGTTCAATGGTCGCGGCTTCGTGCATGTGAAAGAGGATAGCATGACCGGATTTGGCTGGCCGGTGTTTCCGCCTGTGGATCTGCGCGGCTACGACTTTCACTTCAACTTCCTGGACAACGCCAGTGGTACACTGATTCGGGATGACGTCCCGGCCATGTGGAAGCAGTGGAAGGAGAGTGGAACCGGCAGCGACCCCCTGGGCTCGAACTTGCGTCCAGGCTTCGCTATGGTCCTCGTCACGCAGGACGAAGTCTGGCGTCCCGACGTGGATATCCGCACCGGTACCTACCACAAGAAGCACGGAGATCGATGGGTTTCGTTCGCCATTCGAACCTGGACCTCGGTTTCGGCCAGCGAGGATGAAGTCTTTCTCAAGGTCGAACTGCGAAATCGCACCCCTTCGCCCCTCACGCTGACGCTGGTTCCGGAACAAGCCTCGACGGAGTTGGCGGTGTTTGACGGCAAAGGGGCCACGAAGGCCGTGCGGCCCGATCCCTTTACCGTGTCCAGCGAGCAGCTCGCCCTCCGTTTGTGCTCGGATCATGGCACACGTGTGGCCAAAGGGTATGAAGTCATTTTGCCGCCAAACCAGCCGCAGACGTTTCATTTCACTGTCAAGATGATTGCAGGTGGCAAGCCTTTGCCCGAACTCCAGGATGCTGCCATTCCCGCCCGGATGGAAGCCGCGCAAACCAAGGTGCGTGACCGGTTACGGTGGGCTTCGGAGCAGGTTGCAACGCTGCAGACCGATTGTTCCCAGCTCGATGATTTCTACCGGCGCTGTTTCCAGACGGTGCTTATGTGCCGCTGGGAGCGGGAGAACTTCGTAGCCAACCCGTTTTGGTCCGTGGGGACCTGGGTGTTTACGATTACCTGGGATACCTCCTTTGCGTCGGACGTGCTGGCCATGCTGGACCCCGAAAGCCTCAAGCTCGCGGTGGTGACCTCGCTGCGGGAAGTGAAGATGGAGCGAACGTACGTGGGTTGGTACGGCACTCGGTGGGGCGGCATCTACATGCAGGAGCCGTTCGCTCTGCAGACCATGGTGGATGCCTATGTGCTTCAAACGGGCAAAGAGGACATCTTCCAGGCAAAGGCCGGTGAAGCCACCGTCTATGAATGGCTCAAACGCTGGGCTTATCGCCTGCACGACCACTATGGGCGTCCCGACGGCTTGCTCGATATCGGACCCAACGCCGAGGAAAGCATCGAGATTCGAACCGATGGCTACAATCATGTCATCCCCGTGGTCAATGGGTTGGCCGTCAAATACTACGGATGGCTCAGCCAGTGGGCAAAGCGATGGAAGGATCCTGATGCTGAGAAATTCGGACAGTGGGCCGACCAGACGCACCGGGAAATGAACGCCAAGCTGTGGAATGGGAAGGAGGGGTGGTTCGACAACCTTTACCCCGACGGCAGCCGTGAGCCGGTTTGGACCTATCACTTGTTTGACCTCTTGGGTACGGGTGTGTTGTCGGCCGAACAAGAGCGGGGATTGGTGTCCCACCTGCGCGACGGTGAGTTCCTCGGGCGTTACGGGTTCTATTCCATCGCCCGACACGACCTTGTCCACTGGGACCGCATCGATTCCGATTGGGGTGGGGGAGGACAGTATGCCGGGATGCCACTGCGGATCGCGCGAAACCTCTACCGGACTGGGCAACCGGCCCTGGGTTGGGAAGTGTTACGCCGGTTCAGCCGTTACGTGGAATTCTTCCCTTACATCCCGCAGAACCCGCGGACGGACCGGGCCTATCAGGACCACTCCTCGATGCCGACTCAACTCTCGGCTGGGGCGGGACTCGAAGCGGTTTGGTTTGGCGTCTTTGGCCTGCAACTTCAGGTCGATGGCAGCCTCATAGTCGACCCTTCCTGGAATCCCGAACTGGGGACGGCAAGGTTGCGCAACTTCCGAATTCGAGGGCATTCCTATGACGTAACCCTCTCGCCCAC
Organism: uncultured Verrucomicrobiota bacterium; assembly: GCA_964411985.1. Taxonomy (GTDB): domain Bacteria; phylum Verrucomicrobiota; class Verrucomicrobiia; order Limisphaerales; family J093; genus CAYPNF01. The sequence continues at coordinate 206,800 of CAYPNF010000001.1, read as the reverse complement.
GGGCTTCGACGTGAGCCGCGACGGACAGAGGATAGGAACAGGCCAATACGGTAAGAGGGTGCTGGTCCCGGTCGTGCCATGATGGCGATTCTTCTGGTTGCCGGACGTTAGAGAACTTTTCAGGACTCATGATGTGCTATGAAATCCAAAGTTGAGCCACGATTCGCAAAACACGTGATTCGGATGCAGAACCCTGGATGCCGTGGAAAGGGCCTTATTGGTCTTTGGACGAGATGGCGTGAGGTAGGGGCGGCCTTGCGAGCCATGCTACTGCTGGTCAGTTGGTGCCTAGGTGCTGCCGAAGTGCAGATCGAGAAAGTCGAACCTACCCCGCTATTCCCGCAGCCGGCCCCGGGCCAGCCCTTGCGGCAGTTGGCGCGTCTTCACCTAAACAACGTGGGGCAGCCGCTGGAGGGGCGTGCCAGAATCCAGATGGGGGATGCCGCCTCCTACCTTGAGGACCTTGGGAGCCTAGGAACAGGCAAGTCCACGAATGAAATTCATCTGACGGAGATATCGGTGCCCACCAAGGTCTCCATTGAGATCCTTCGGAAAGACTCGGGCCAATCCCTCGCCAAGCTGGACGTGGACTGGCAGCCACAGAAGAAGTGGAATATCCATTGTATCTCCTACTCCCATCATGACCTGGGCTTTGGCAACTATCCCCATCGGCTTCGTACGGAGATCCGCCATGCCAACATTGAGCGGCCGCTCCAGTATTGTGCGGAGACCGACGGCTGGGACGAGGACAGCCAGTTTCGCTTTGTGATCGAGACTAGCGAGCCGATCACCAGTTTCCTGGGCAGTCACAGCGCGAGCCAGGCAGCCGACTTGGCTTTGCGTATCCGCCAGGGTCGCATCCAGGTTGGAGGGGTTTTGGCTACCGTCAACACCGAACAACTCGGGCACGAATTGATGGCACGGCTCTTCTACCTGTCAGGTCGTCATACGCCCGATCTTCTTGGGGTGCCAAGTGGTCGGACAGCCTTGATTGACGATGTCATCGGGCTGAGTTGGCCTTTTGCGACTGCGCTCAAAGAAGCGGGGATTTCGTATTTGTTCCACGGTTACAACGGCTGTGGGCATTGCCTAAAGCCGGCTGAATCAGAGCCGGTTTTCTTCTGGCAAGGGCCGGATCGTGATCCCCGCCCCCCGGTGTTGGCTCGTTCCGTGGCCTACGGAGGATATGCTGGGGATTCCCTGGGCGATGGCAGCCCGGCGCGGATCGAGAACGCCATTCGGACGCTGGGAGCGCAGTGGCCGTATGATACCCTGTTGCTTCAGGACGGGACCGATTTCCAGCTGGTCACGCGTGACAATGCCGACCGAATCCGCTCCTGGAACAGCCGTTACCGCTATCCGCATCTGGTCTGTGCTACCCTCGACATGTTCTTTAGCGCGATCGCCGCGCAAGCGAACCCAGCCCAGATCAAGACGTTTGCCAAAGACGGAAACAACCAGTGGGCGGACCAGGATGCAACCGACGCCTGGCTTCTGGGCCATGCGCGCAGGTTGGGGGAAGCTCTTCCGACTGTTGAGAAGCTCGCTACCCTCTCCGCCGTTCTCGCGGGCGGAAGCTATCCCTGGACTGACCTTTATCAAGCCTATCATCGGCTCTTGCTCTACCATGAACACACTGACGCCATCGATGCCATCGCCCCCCAACGGGAACGGATGCGGCAGTATGAGACGGAGTTGGTGGAAAACCGGGAGATGGTGCTCGAAGGTGAGGAATTCACCACGCGAGCACTCGAAAGCTCCCTCGACAAACTGGCTAACCTCATAACCACGAAATCAGAGCGTAATCTCATCGTCATGAACCCCCTCCCACGGGCACGGACGGATCTAGTACGCTTTCGCCCCACCGGTTTGAACTTCCAGATTATCGATGACTCGACCGGCGGCAGGGTTCCGCATCAGGTTTTGCCGGATGGCGACTGTCTCTTTGTCGCTCGCAAGGTTCCCGCAACCGGCTACAAGACCTTCTCCCTGGTTCCGGCCTCTGCCGTTGCGAAGCCGGTTCCCGCAGGAAAGGAAAACCAGATGGAGAACGGCTTCTATAGGCTGACCTTCAACCCGCGCACCGGAGCTTTGGCCAGTATCTGGGATAAACAGCTCAAGAGGGAGTTGGTGGATACAACCGCTCCGCACCAGTTCAACGAATACCTCTATGAACGGTTTGAGAAACCCACCCTGCAGGACACCTCGGTTTGGTACCGGGTTGAGTCTGCTAAACTCTCCTCCATCCGCGGGCCCGTCGCAGACGTCATGACGATTCGCGCTCAAGCCACAGGAGTGGAGAGTCTGACCCAGCAGATTGTGCTCTACCATGCTTTGAAACGAATCGATTTCGTGATGGACGTGGTGAAGTCACCGTCAGGCCGGAACAGCCGCATGCGGAACACCAGCATGGTGAACAAGGAATCTCTGTTTGTAGCCCTTCCGTTCTCCGTGCCCGAGTATCGCTTTCATCATGAATTGCCGGGGGGCGTTGCAGAGCCGATCCGTGACCAATTTGATGGATCTTGCACGGCTTACTATGCCGTGCGCCACTTTACGGATGTTTCGAACGACCGTTTTGGTGTGACCATCGCCCCGCTCGAGAACTCCCTGGTGGAGTATGGGTATCCTCGTTCCTGCCCGATTGTGGGGGGGCGCGAACACGAATTTGAAAGAGAGATGCGTTACCCCACCAGCAGCCGGGTCTATCTCTATCTCTTGGACAACATGTTCGACGTAAATATCCGTTGGGATCAACCTGGTCCGATTCGGTTCAGCTGGTCCATGAGGAGCCATGCTGGCAATTGGCAACAGGGGCGGGCGGATGAATTTGGCTGGGATACACACAACCCGCTGCTGGTCCGTATGTCCCCTGGGGCGAAGACGGCTCCACTGCCAGCCAGTCGAAGTTTCCTCACCGTCGATGTCCCGAATGTCGCTTGCACGACGTTCAAGCCTGCGGAAGCGAACGGCGCCGGGTATATCCTCCGTTTCAGCGAGACTCAGGGCAAGTCAACCTCGGCAACCGTGACCTTGGGATTCTTGGACGACGTTTCTGCCGCCACTGAAACCGATTTGGTGGAGAACGACCGTCCTCGTCCCTTACCGGTGCGGAACCGAAACAAGGTAAACTTCTCCATTCCACCTTTTGGCCTGAAGACCATCCGGGTGGTGTGCACGCCCATGGGGAGTCCTGCGAGCTTGCAGGGACTCACCGCCACGCCGCTTTCCGACATGCAGATTCGCCTCGCCTGGCAGCCACAGTCCCAGTTCAGCCAGTACCGGGTCTACCGGGGTGACACTCAGGACTTCACCCCTTCTCTCCTGCATCTGGTGGCCCGTTGTTCCTCCCCTGAATGGGTAGATCAACCCCAGCTCCAGTACGGTGGCTGGATCAATAACCGTCTCGAACCGAATACCAAATATTATTACCGAGTGGCCGGAGTGGACCGTGCCAACAATGAAGGACCTCTCTCTCCGGTGGTTGCCACTGCCACCCTCGACGCCAGTGCACAGAATCTCGCTCCCCTCCGAGTGGAGGGGCTGCGCGCGATCCTGGTGAGCCCCATCGCCCCCTTCAACTTTGTGAACCTGCTTTTCCGCACGAGCTGTGAGTCGGATGTGCAAACCTATGAGATCCATCGGTCCACCCAGCACGGATTCCAGCCCGATGAGAAGACCTGTATTGGCAAGGTGAAGGCGGATTCGGTCATCCCGGGGTCGACCGCGTACGGTCATGTTCCCATCGACTATCGGGCTGGCGACTACGACCACCTCATGTATGAAGACGACCAGATCCAACCCTTTACCAGTTACTTCTACCGGGTGTGTGCCGTGGACCGGCTTTGGCAGAAAGGGCCGTTTTCGGCCGAAGCTAGCGTGCGAACCGGTGCTCCTCCACCTCCCCCCGTGAAAGCAACGGCATCCTCGGTCTACGCGCCGGAGTACCCAGCCGTGGGCGCCTTCGATGGCGACACCGACCCTTACACCGGTTGGATTTCCAAGCCCTTCGGCGGTGGTAGTCGGGAGGCACCTACGGATGTCTGGTTGTCGGTCGAGTTGCCTCGACCCTTGAAGCTCAAGGGTGTTGTGTACTGTGGAGACGACCGTCCCGTGATCCCGATCCTCAAGGGATTCCAGATCCAAGCCCGCCAGGGTGATCGATGGGTGACGGTTGGTTCGGTCGCCGGGGCTAGCTCCAGGGTGGTCACCCTGCAATGGCCTGAGGTGGTCGAGACCGGCTCCCTGCGCTTTCTCGTTCCTGCGAAAGACCTTCCGTTGGACGACCCGGCGGGGGGCGTTGCCCGGGTGTGCGAGCTGAAGCTCATTCTGTCCGACGGCGCCGAGGTGTTTTTGCCAGACTTGAAGTAGTCTGCCATTGACCTCGCGTGGCCTGCGGTTTCAACTGTGCACTGAACCATGAATTCCCTTTCTACGTCGATAATCCGGGTGCTCTTCGTTACTCTCCTTCTTGAGAGCGGTTTCTTGCAGGCGGCGGATCCCAGCATTGCTGATCTGGCCCGGGACTTCGGTCGGCCTCCGGCGTCCATGAAGTCCCGCCCGCTGTGGTTTTGGAATGGTCCCCTCGCCAAGGAGCGCACCACCGAGATCATGGAGAAGTCCGTGGGTAGCGGGTACCACGGATTTGGCATCCTCCCCACCAAGGAAATGGGGGTACCGTTCATGGGCCCGGAGTTTCTATCGCACTACAAGCATGCGGTGGACACGGCGGCGCGGCTGGGGCAGAAGATGTGTCTCTACGATGAGTTTTGGTTTCCCAGCGGCTCGGCGGGCGGTCTGATGAGTCAGCGGTTTCCGGAGGCGTTGAGCAAGCGTTTGGACCTGGTCGAAACCAACCTCACCGGACCGGGCGTCGTGGTGTTGGAGGCGCCGGCCATCGGAGAACTTATGGCCGCAGTGGGGATGAACACCACTACGTTTCAGCGACTCGACTTGGTCCGCCACATCAAAGATCGTCGCCTCACCTGGCGGGTTCCTGCTGGATCCTGGAAGGTGATGCTCTTCGTATGCGTACCGGATGGGGCAGGGGGCTTGGTGGATTATCTGGATCCCGAGGCGGTGAAGAAGTTCGTTGGGCTTACTTACGAGCAATACTACCGCACTTTCCCAGAGCATTTTGGCAAGACCATCGACAGCGCGTTCTACGATGAACCGACCTTCCACTGGGTGCAGGGCGGGCGCGCCTGGACGCCGCGGTTCAACCAGCTCTATCAGAAGCGCTATGGCCGGAGTCCTGCACTCCTCTATCCTGCGCTCTGGTACGACATCGGCCCCGATACCGCCCCCGCGCGCCACCTACTCTTCGGTTTTCGCGCTGAGCTATTCTCGCGCGGATTTGTGAAAACCCTCGCGGACTGGTGTCACGCGCACGGTATCGAGCTGACCGGCCATGTGGATCAGGAAGAAATTGTGAACCCGGTGGGATTGTGTGGCGACCTGATCAAGGTTTTCGAATATCAACAAATCCCCGGTTTGGACCAGGTATTCGCTTATGGACGGGGCTCGAAGATGTACAAGGTGGTCAGTTCAGCAGCCCTGAACTATGGACGGCGCCGGGTGATGACCGAGTGTTATGGAGGCATAGATTTGCCACTCCCCAACCTCTATCGGGAAGCGATGGATCAGTTTGCCAAGGGTGTCAATATGATGGTGCCCCATGCCGTTTGGTACCAGACCAATAAAATCATCTTCCAACCCGAACTCTCCTTCCGTACGGCACCTTACGCGGCCGAACTGCCCGCCTATAACGAATACATTGCCAGGCTGCAGCGCATCCTCCAGCAGGGACGTCCCATGGTGGACATTGCCGTGCTTTACCCCATTGAGGGTTTGCAGGCTGCGTACCATTTTGGGGTGGGAACACCCTATGAGGGCGGGTTGATACCCAAGTGGGCCGATTACATGGATGTAGGGGAAAGGTTGTCCTTGGAATTGCGCCAGGACTTTACTTATCTCCACCCTGAGACGTTTCAAAACCGGTGCGTCCTGCAGGGCCGAATCATGCATTTGCAGCAGCCTGAATTGGCTCAGGATTATCAATTGCTGGTCCTGCCTGGCTGCGAGGCGATCTCTGTGAAAACCCTTGCCAAGCTGAAGCGGTTTTACGACGTCGGCGGAAAGATCATTGCCACCACGCGGTTGCCGGATCGGTCGGTTGAGGCCGGCAAAGACGCGGCGGTCCAAACACTGGTTCGCCAGATCTTCGGGCCCGGCATTTCCCTGGGAAGCGGATCCGCCCCGACTCTTGCCAAGAACTCTCGAGGCGGAGCGGCATGGTTCCTAAGGACGGCGGATGCAGACTCCTTGGCGGCAGCTGTAGCTGAGGCGGTGCCGGTGCCGGACCTTGGCTGGTCCAAACGGCTTTCGGTCCAAGGAGGATATCTCAGCGCTCTCCATAAGCAGGTTGGGGATCGTGAGTTCTATTTCTTCGCGAACTCCTCGGACACGCCTGTCTCCGTCGGAATTCGGTTGCGAGGAAATCTCCGGTTGGAGCGTTGGAATCCGCACACCGGAAGCATTACGGCCTTGGAGTCCTCCTCAGCCGGAGGCGTCACTGCCGTTCCGCTGGAGCTTGGACCGGTCTCATCTGTCTTCTTTGTGGGTAGTCGAGAGTGACTGCGAAGCCAAGAAAAGCATCACCCACCAAACGAAATGGGGACCGCGGACTGTTTGCGGTCCCCGCCTAACCTCCAACGGAGCCTACTGTGAGATCCCGTTGGGCTCGCTCGGATCAGGTTTTCGAACACTAGCTCGCAGTGAACGAACCAAACAGATCTGCGAACTTCTAACCCAACTTAGGCCTGCTCTTCTGGGAGTCAAGGGGTAGAAAACACCATTTCTCGAAGGTTCGGTTTCACGCCGGGTCGCCACGGCTCCAGTCGCGTTTCCCGACCCCTCCGGAAAGCCTGGCTATTTGATGAGTAGTCTGCTAATGTTTCTTTGAGCGGCAAGAACCCGCCTAGCTCCGCCTATCCCAGGCTCAGAGAACCACTCGTGTTTGCCTTGGGATGGCGGAATCTCATCCCACATCATTATGACTCCGAAGCTTTTTTCTGAACTGGGTATCTCGACCGACGTGCTCAAAGCGATCGACAAGCTCGGTTTCGAGCAGGCTGCCCCCATCCAGGCCGAGGCGATTCCGGTGCTGCTGCAGGGCCGCGACGTGGTGGGGCAATCCCAGACGGGGTCGGGGAAGACGGCTGCGTTTGCGATTCCGGCGGTGGAGAAGGTGGATCCGGCCAAACGAGCGGTGCAAGTGCTGGTCTTATGCCCTACCCGGGAGTTGGCCGTGCAGGTGGCGGAGGAGGTTCACAAGCTGGCGATCTTCAAGCGTGGCGTTCACGCGCTCCCGATCTACGGAGGGCAATCCTATGAGCGCCAGTTTGCCGGGCTCAGGGCCGGCGCTCAGATCGTCATCGGAACTCCCGGGCGAGTCATGGACCATATGCGTCGGCTCACCCTCAGGCTTGACGCGGTGAAGATGGTCATTCTCGACGAGGCGGATGTGATGTTGGATATGGGATTTCGCGAGGACATCGAATTCATCCTCCAAGGTGTGCCGGCAGAGCGCCAGACGGTTTTCTTTTGTGCGACGCTTCCCAATGCCATCCTCGATCTCATCAAGACCTACGCCCGGGATCCTCAACAGGTCCGGATTCAGCAGAAGACGCTGACGGTTCCCACCGTTGAACAGATCTATTACGAAGTGGACCGGCGGTTCAAGGTCGAGCTGCTCACCCGGTTGGTTGATATCCATGACCTCAAGTGCGGGATCATCTTCTGCAACACCAAGCGCATGGTGGACGACCTAGTGGATCATCTGAATGCCCAAGGGTATTCGGCGGATGGACTCCACGGGGACATGAGCCAAAACCTCCGCGACCGGGTCATGAACAAGTTCCGACGTTCGGACCTGGAGTTTCTGGTGGCTACCGACGTGGCCGCCCGCGGCATCGACGTGGACGATGTTCAAGTGGTGTTCAACTATGACCTTCCCTACGATGTGGAGGATTATGTGCACCGGATCGGTCGCACTGGCCGTGCGGGCCGCAGCGGCATGGCCATCTCCTTTGTGTCAGGCCGGGAGATGTTTCAAATCCAGACGATCGAACGGTATACCAAGATGCGCATCCAGCGCGCACGCGTGCCGACTCCAGACGAAGTCGAAGAGGCCCGTGCTTGTGTCTTCCTCGATGAAGTGCGGGATATCCTTCAAGGCAAGACCTTCAAACAACACGATCATCTCGTTGAGCGTTTGCTCGAAGAGGGCTTCACTTCCACGGATGTCGCCTCAGCTCTCATCCATCTTATGCAAGGGCCGGATGCTCCCGCCAGGGAAGGTCGGCAGGACTCGCGGTCGCAACCGGAAGCGGGTCCACGATCCGAGCCCCGGCCTGCCCGGAAACCGGCTGTCGTTCAGCCCCCGATGGAACGGCGTCCGGCTTCCCTACCTCCAACCCGGGTGCAAAAGTCGGTTCCGCCTACTCCCGTCCGGCCTCCCGCTCCAGTGCCACCAGCGGCGCCGGATGAACCCGCTCAACTAGTCCACCAGCCCGCACCCGCTGCGGTGCAGAAGGCGACTTTGCCCGCTCCTGCGCCTACCGCGCCACCGTCCGAACCGGCAGCAGCAGTGGCTCGAATCAAACCTGCGCCTCACTCCGCACCCAAACCCTGGTCGACGCGTAAGCCCTCGCTGCCGCCTTACTTCGGGAAAGCCAAGCCTGGCCTGAAAGGCTCCGAGGCTCGGGTGCCAGCAAGCCGCCGCACCCCTGCAAGCCAAACCCGCCTCTTCATGAGCATCGGCGAAGAAATGGGGGTAGGAGCTGATGACATCCGGCGAGCCATCCAAGGCCAAACCGGCCTGCCCGCTGACGTGATTGGTACGGTGGATATCCGGGAACGGCATCTGTTTGTAGATGTGGCGGCGGAGCATGCTAACAGCATCATCTCCAAGCTGAACCGCAGCAAGATCCAGCATCACAAGATCAAGGTGAAGGTGGCTTAGCCGTGTCCATGCAGTTGAACAGGAGGCAGCAGAGAGAGCAGAGCCGTCAGACGGAGTCAGAATCGCTCCTCGCGGTCCGTTCAAGCGTTCACTGGACGGTGAAAGTGATACGTCCGTCTCGATCGTCAGACCGCTCAAGCCCGATCTCTGCTGTCTCCGCTGACTCCTGTTCTTCACTGAATTGTTACGGCTTAGGCTTCCGTTGGGGTATTTTTCCAGGATCTCCTGACGGATGCGCCTTTTCGAAGGGTGTAGTGTCGTTTTTGCGCCTTCCGGCGGCTTGCGGTTTCCCCGGGAGCATGTCATGATGGCTGCTATATGAGACCGTTGTTTCTCATGCTGGTGGCCGGCACGATTTGCGCCATATCAAGCCAAGCGCAGATCAGCAGTGTGACCCGCCGGACGATCCAGCATCCTGCGGGTGGGGGATATCCCGCCAACCGTGGTAATCAGAATACCCAGGCAGTCTCTCCAGCCCAGTCGGTTCCCCCCATACTGTCCCCGCAGCCACCTCAGGCCCGTGCCGTGGTTCCGGTCTATGTTCCCCCTTCGCCACCCAAGTCTGAGGCTGAGAAAGTGGCGGAGCAGGAGCGCGTGGTGGAGTTTGAGAAGCAGTGTGCTGAAAAGGGGATGGCCTCCTTCCAGTACAGCCTCGGCATGCGCTATCTTGTCGGAAGTGGCGTGGAGCAGGATGTGGAAAGAGGCCGCAAGCTTTTGGAGAAAGCGTCTGCACAGGGCGAGGAGAAAGCCAAACAACGATTGGCTGAGCTCGACAAATTATTGGCCAGCGCTGCTGCAAAAAAGTCCGCTGACCACGAATCTGTCTCCAAGCCGAACGATCCCCCGCCGCCTCCGACCTCAGGGACTCTGGATGCGAAGTAATTCGCCGATGGCTAAAGGCGAGATGTCGTGAATGGACGACAGAAGCCCACTCCGGCTGCGGCATCTCCAGTGAAGCCTCGGAAAGCAACGTGCCCCGCCGCCTTCGGAACCCGTTGAGGAGGTCCGAAGCCGTTGGAGGGAAACAAGCGAGCATCATTTTCTCTGGACACTCCAAACCCGGTTACGACATTCTTCTCTCATGGGGTCTGTGAGTGTTGCTTCTCGCCCGAAGCGTCTTCTTCTGGTAGACGCGGTCCTATGGTCTTCTGCTTACCCCGCCGTTGATTCCCGCAAGGACGTTTCGCGCTGGTATTCCCGTTGGCTGGAATCCTTGCCCGACGTCCGCTTGGCTTGCGTGAGCGCAGAGTCCGATGTCCTGCAGGCCGTGCGTGCCGGCGTGGACGGTGTGATCATCAGCGGTTCTCCGAGAGACGCTTGGAACGAGGACCCGGTTAACCTGCGGTTGTGTGAAGTGATCCTCCACTGCCGCGACCATGGGATTCCCCTCTTAGGGGTTTGCTACGGTCACCAGGTCCTGGGGCGTGCACTTGGGGGCGTCGTTGCGCGTCACCCGGGAGGATTTGAGCTGGGTAACACTCCTGTGACTTTGACCCCGGTGGGGCGCATGTCGCCGCTCTTTCGGGACCTGCCCCTGGATTTTGACGTGATCTCCAGTCACGCTGATGCGGTCCTCGAAATGCCCCCCGGAGCCGAATTGACCGTACGCGGGACTTTCACGGAGAACCAAGGGTTTCATTGGCGCGATCTGCTCCACGGCGTGCAATTCCATCCCGAGACCGATCCTGACACCATGCGATTCATTTGGAGCACGCGGCGCGATACATGGCGTAGCCGGGTGAGCTTTGACCTCGATCAGATTCTCGACCGTCTTCAACCTACACCCGTGGCGGGAAACATCCTGCGTAATTTTGCGAAATACATCGTCTCATGAGCCTAACCTCCTTCTCCTTTCCGACTCCCACCCTATTTGGCCCCGGCGCCGTTGCTGAACTTCCAGGACGGCTTCAACGTTTGAACGTGTTGAGGCCTTTGGTTGTCACCGACCCAGGCGTGCTCTCCACAGATGCTTATCGGCAGTTGGAAGCCGCCCTGGGGCCAGGCGGTAAAGGATCCCAGTGGCATTTGTATTCCGGCGTGCACCCGAATCCGACCGAGCAGGACCTCCAGGACGCTGCCGCCGCCTACCGAAGCGGCCACTGTGACGGAGTGATCGCGTTTGGGGGGGGGAGTCCCCTGGACGCCGGGAAAGGAGCCCGGTTGCTCATCAAGTGTCCCGAGCTTCAACTGGCGGCCTTTGACTGGCAGGCCGATTGGTCAGGTCTGGCACCCCTCGTCTGCATCCCTACCACAGCCGGGACCGGCAGCGAAGTCGGACGCAGTTCCGTGGTGACCCTCGCCGCCACCAACCGGAAGAAGGTCCTATTCCATCCTGAACTGCTGGCCAAGCTGGTCATTCTGGACGCACGACTCACTGTGGGACTTCCTCCCAAGCTGACGGCTGCCACCGGTGCTGACGCCTTGACCCATTGCATCGAATCCTATGTCTGCCCGCAGTTCCATCCCATGTGCGACGGCATCGCCTTGGAAGGCGTCCGACTTGTCATCGAGGCTTTGCCGGTTGCCTGTCGGAACGGGGCGGACCTGGATGCCCGTGGCAAAATGCTCGTGGCGGCCGCCATGGGTGCCGTGGCTTTCCAGAAAGACCTGGGAGCAACCCACTCCCTCGCGCATCCGCTCTCAACCATCTGCGGAATGCACCATGGCTTGGCAAACGCCCTCTGCCTGGTGGCGGTGATGCGTTTCAACTCGGCCCGCAAGCCAGGACTGTATCGGCGCGTGGGGACGGCCTGTGGGCTGGAAGTTCTCAAGTGTTCCGATTCCGAGGCGGATCGGCAGACGATTGATTTCCTCGCGCGTTTTCTCGGCGAGATCGGCCTGAGTGCCAAACTCCGGGATCACGGAGTCAAGGAGAGCCACTTGGACTCGCTGGTGGCTCAAGCTACTGACGATCCCTGTCACCAAACCAACCCCGTTCCCGTGACCAGCGCAGATCTGCGCCAGCTCTATCTTGAAGTCCTGTAACCCCTGAAACCCATCCGAACCTAGACCATGATCCCCAGCCAACTTTTCATCGACGGCAAGTGGTGCGATGCCACGGGCGGCAAGAAATCAACCTTGACCAACCCCTCCACGGAACAGGTGTTTGCGGAGGTGGCCAGCGCTGAGCCCCAGGATGTGGACCGAGCCATCCAATCGGCGCAGAACGCTTTCCAGAACGGGTGGCGCGATCTGCCCCCGGGTAAGCGTGCAGAGATTCTTTTCAATATAGCGAAAATCCTGCGACAGAACCTGGAGACTTTGGCTCAACTCGAATGCCAGAACATTGGAAAGCCCATCAGCGACGCCCGAGATGAGATCGGATTGGGCGCACGGATCTTCGAGTACTATGCTGGCGGTGTCACTCGCTTCTTTGGCCAGACTATCCCCGTGTCGAGGGGTGGATTTGACTATACCCTTCGGACTCCGATGGGAGTCGTGGCTGCGATTGTCCCCTGGAACTTCCCTTTCCCAATCGCCAGCTGGAAGGTAGCTCCGGCTCTGGCGGCCGGGAACTGCGTGATCTTGAAGCCGGCTTCGCTCTCGCCGCTCACCGCCCTCCTGCTCGGCCAGTTAGCCCACGAAGCTGGCTTGCCTACGGGAGTGCTGCAAGTATTGTCGGGGTCCGGATCCAAGGTGGGAGATGCCCTAGTGACCCACCCGCTCATCCGCAAGATCTCGTTTACGGGCTCGACCGAAATTGGCTCCCACATCATGCGAATGGCCTCCAAGGACATCAAACGTGTCTCCCTGGAGTTGGGCGGAAAGTCCCCGAACATCGTGTTCGCCGACGCGGATTGGCAAAAGGCGGCGGAGACCTCGCCCATGAGCGTGTTTGCCAATACGGGCCAGGATTGCTGCGCGCGTAGCCGCATGTTTGTCGAGAGGTCAGTCTATGACGGTTTTGTGGAGAAATTCGTGGAAGCCACCGAGAAACTGGTAGTGGGTGATCCGCTTCGGGACGAGACCCAGGTTGGGCCACTGGTTTCCAGTCAGCAGCGCGACGTGGTGGAGGGGTTTGTGGCCGATGCCCGGACCGCCGGGAACGAGATTGCGGCTGGGGGGCGCCGTCCGCCTTTGAAGGGCTTCTATTACGATCCTACCGTCCTGCTGGAGGTTAAGGTGACCGATCGTTGTTGGCAGGAAGAGATTTTTGGGCCGGTGGTGTGCATTCGGCCTTTTGACAACGAAGCGGATATGATCCGCGAAGTGAACGCTTCCCCCTATGGTCTGAGCGGTTCGCTGTGGACCAACGACCTGAAACGAGCGTTGCGCGTGGCCCGGCTCGTGGAAAGCGGGGTGTTGAGCGTGAACAGCCATTCGAGCGTGCACGTCGAAGCCCCATTTGGAGGGTTCAAGCAAAGCGGCCTGGGGCGGGACCTCGGCATGGCGGCGATGGAAGGGTACAGCGAACTGAAGAATGTTTACGTTGCCGACTAGGCCCTGCATGAACCTCAAAACTCTCGCCTCCCTCATTCGGTCCGGGAAGATCGATACGGTGCTGGTCGTGGCTCCGGACGTCCTTGGCCGTCTTATGGGCAAGCGGTTTGCGGCCGACTACTACCTCAAGCACGTGGCTTCAGGCGAAACTCATGGTTGCAACTATCTCCTGACGGTCAACATGGAGATGGATCCCATGGACGGCTTCCGGCTGGCAAGTTGGGACAAAGGGTACGGGGACTTCGCGATGCGCCCAGATCCTGCCACATATCGGCTCCTCCCTTGGCAGCCGGGGGCAGTCATGGTGTTGTGTGATTTTCACCATCACAGCGGGGAACTCGTCGCCGAAGCCCCTCGTTCAGTCCTGCGCCGGCAACTGGATCTCCTCACCAGGAAGGGGTTGTCCTGCTGCATCGCCAGCGAGCTGGAATTCTACCTGTTCAACCAAACCTATTCCAACGCCTTCCAGGCAGGCTACCGCGACCTGGCGCCTTCCAGCGACTACCGGATCGACTACCACACGATGCAGCCCACGAGAGACGAAGCCCTGATGCGCACCATCCGCAAGGGCATGATCGAGGCTCGAGTGCCGGTGGAATGTAGCAAGGGAGAATGGGGCAGGGGTCAGCACGAGATCAATTTCACCTATGACGGTTTGCTGCCCATGGCCGACATGCACGTGGTCTTCAAGCAGGGCTTGAAGGAAATGGCTGAGCAATCTGGCAAGTCCGCTACTTTCATGGCCAAGTACTCGGCCGCCGATGCGGGCAGCAGCTGCCATATTCACATTAGTCTCTGGAAAGACGGACGTAGCCTCTTCTGGGATGCCGCCAAGAAGCAAGGATCCGTTCTGTTCCGGCAGTTTCTGGGTGGTTTAATGAAGTACTCACCGGAGCTCTGCTACCTCTACGCGCCCACGGTGAATTCGTATAAGCGCTACCAAAGTGGCAGTTGGGCCCCTACCCGTATGGCGTGGTCGGGGGATAACCGGACGGTTGGTTTCCGGGTGGTCGGCCACGGGAAATCCTTCCGCATCGAAAACCGAATGCCCGGGGCGGATGCCAACCCATACCTGGCTTTCGCGGGGATGCTGGCTGCAGGGATGGCGGGAGTGGAGGAGGGACTCGACTGCGGTGAGCCCTATCAGGGCAATGCCTATATCGACCCGAAACTCAAAGCGCTTCCATCGAGCCTGCGTGAGGCGGCAGACTTGCTGGAGGGGAGTGCGATTGCCAAGACGGCGCTGGGGAAGGAAGTGGTGGAGTTTTACGTGCATACGGCGCGCCTGGAGGTTCAAGCTTTCGGGAACGCGGTCACCGATTGGGAAAAGTCGCGTTATTTTGAACGGATCTGATCAACCAACCACCTATGCCTCTTGCCTCCGCCTCTCCTGAGCAGCTGCGAACCTGGCAGCTCCGGGTCTTTTGGCTCCTCTGGGGAGCGTACGCCTCCTATTATTTATGTCGGGTGAACTTCGCGGTGGCGCAACCCGCCATTCTGAAAGAATTTCCCACCTGGACGAGCACTCAAGTCGGGGCGATTCCCTCCGTCTACGCGGTGTTCTATGCCATTGGCCAGATTGTGAACGGCACCCTCGGCCAGCGCTATGGCACCCGCATCATGATGACCGGGGCTCTCTGCATCGCTGCTCTCACGAACTTTCTGTTCTCGTTCAGTTCATCGCTCACCGTCATGCTGGCGCTCTGGGCTGTGAATGGAATCGGTCAATCCGCCGG
The DNA here is from genome assembly GCA_964411985.1 of uncultured Verrucomicrobiota bacterium. GTDB lineage: Bacteria > Verrucomicrobiota > Verrucomicrobiia > Limisphaerales > J093 > CAYPNF01. Next base: position 191,599 of record CAYPNF010000001.1, on the reverse strand, counting down.
TTGGTCGCTGATGGTGGGCACCATCTCCAATTGGAATACCTCTGAGCGAAGGGGGACCGTAATCGGACTCCTCTCGACTTGTTACACGGTGGGCAATGTTCTTTCGTGGCTACTGGCGGGCATGCTGGTCGATTCCATCGGTTGGCGCGCGGCGTTTCTGGTACCAAGTCTCGTGCTGATTCCCATGATTGTGGTGTTCGCCCTCTTTCTGAAGAACTCGCCCGAAGAGGCTGGATTTGCGCCGGTGCGGGATGACGTAGCCCACGCCTCAGGGAAAGCCGAGGCCAAGGCCCACGCCGAGATCGAGCAGGGACAAGGTTGGGACTCCACTTGGGCGATTGTGCGGCTGACTCTATCGAATCGAGTGCTCTGGGTGTTGGCGCTGGGGTTCTTTTGCATGAACTCGGTACGCTACAGTTTCATGAACTGGACGGTACAGTACATGGCAGATTTCCATGGCCGCCCCATCAAAGGCAGTGCCATCGCCGCCGTGGCGATCCCGCTGGTAGGAGCGCTGGGTGCCGTGTCCGCAGGGTGGGCTTCCGACCATCTTTTCGGAAAACGCCGGGCTCCGGTTTGTGTCATCATGATGCTGGGGCTATCCGTCGTCTGTGTCCTGTTCACCTTCATCCCGCGAGGGGAAGTGATCCTTGCCACCGCCGTCCTGGGCTTGGCCGGTTTCATGATCTATGGACCGGACGTGCTCATGAGCGGCGCTGCCACTGTAGACCTGAGCCATCCGCGCGCTGCTTCCATTGCTACTGGCCTTACCATGTGCCTCGGAGCGATGGGGTCAATCTTCTCTGGTGCGGGAATCGGCTACCTTAAGGACATGGCCAAAGGGGACTGGAACCTCATCTTCTACGTGTTGGCTGGCCTCTCGTTGGTGCCGGCACTGATGATGGTAAGTCTTTGGAACGCCAAACCCAAAGGTGCGAAATAGCATGAAAAGACCCGTCATCAAATCCGGCGTGCGAAAAAAACAAACCAGCGCGAAGGGCTCACCCTCGGAGCTGACTCTGCGCGAGCCGGGGTGGACTCCGGCCGTGCGAGCCAGCCTCCTCAGCCTCATCCGCAAAGGTGCCGGGCAGGGTTTGCCGGCGGTGTTCGATTTTGATAACACCCTCGTCTGCGGAGACATTGGCGAAGCCACTTTGGCGGTGCTTGCCCGGGATAGGATGCTCCGAGCCGATGCCTTGTCCGAGGGCGTCAGTCCAGCATTCCGAAAGTCGGACGGCGGTGTCGTTCGTGCAGGCGACTGCATTGACGCCACCGAGTACTACGAACTGTTCCTCTCTCCTACCACGCATCGCAAGGCGGATCCCACTCCGCTGGCCAACGGTTACGTGTGGGCTGCGGAAGCGATGCAGGGGCTCAAGGTGTCGGAAGTGGTTCGCGCCACCGAAATCGCATTCCAGTCGTCTGAACCCGGCGTGCGGAAGATGATCGAGGTCACTCCAGGACGAACGGCTTATCCAGCGCCCTACTTCTATCCGGAGATGGTGGAACTGATTGCCCTCTTGCTGCGTGGCCGATTCGACGTCTGGATTGTTTCGGCGAGCAACGTTTGGAGCGTTCGTTGGATGGTTTTGAACGGGCTGAATCCACTCCTCCGTAAGTACGGGATTCGCAAGGGACTCGCCTCCTCCAAGGTAGTGGGCGTCTCCCTACTCCTCAAGGATTCAGAGGAACGCCTTTGGAAGGACCCTCTCTTGGTTGCTGAAGATCCTGCCTATGCGGCCATGGAGGAAGCCAGCCTGGAGAAGTTGACTCTGACTGGAAAACTCCACTTCCCGGTCCCGACTTATTCGGGCAAGGTCGCCTGTCTCTGGGATCTCCTGGGGCGCCGGCCCTACCTTTGCGCGGGCGACAGCCCCGGGGACCACGCCATGCTCTCCTTTGCGGAACACCGCCTCTGGATCGCCCGACTGGACAAACCGAAGTACCTGCTCGGGACCCGCGATCTCATCAAGCGCGTGCCGGGTGGCAGCTGGTTGACTCAGCCTACCTTGACCAACGGCAAGCCTGGCTTCGTGACCGACCTCGAAGCGCTCCCCGCGCTCCTCCAACCGATACCCAACGCAGTTCGAGCGACGGTAAAGATGCTGCGACGGTAGAGTGGCCAGATGCCTTACCGACTTGCCCAGTCGGCCTGCCCACTGAGCTCTTGGCGTAGGTAAGCGAAACGGCAGACGAGGCTATCCTCGGCGCGGTTCATATCCCTCCGGTATTTCAACGGGGCGTTTCTCGCCCACTCGGTGTTTCCCCGGAGCGGCATCCGCTCCACGGACGGTATCGACTTCACCCACGCGTATCCATTCACATTCATACGCGACATCCTATGGGATGGCCCCAAATCCGTGCCGGTTTCACCTTGAACACCCCCCTCCGTTCGGACATGATGCCGCCGCTCCAGAATTAGTCCGTATGATTAATGGGAAGGAACAGACCGAGCCGCTTCGGGTTGGCCATCCCGATTTGCGAAGCTTGTTCACGTTGGGCTGCACTGTCGATGTGTTCACCCACCAAGGTGTGGTGGACGCAGGGGTGAGCTTTTTGCTGAGGTCTTTCACCATTCAAGCCCTGGCCGACAGACCCTGCGAAGTGTTGGAAGGACACCGGGAGTCATCGAGCTAACCATGATTTCCACCACTCGCTACCGAAACCTCGACCTTTCGTCCGCCGGGTTGGAAGGGCGGCCTCCCGGCTGCCCCGGGGTGGTGGCGTGGAGACTGCTGATCCAATCCTGCCTGGTACTCCTGGCCGCTTGGGACTGGGTTGCGTGCAACGGAGTTCTCGCGGCGGCGGAGCCCTCTGGCGGCTCGCCTGCCGCGTCAGTGGCGAAGGTCTTTCAAGACAAACCCGACTCCTTGAGGGTCGAGTCCTTTGACGCAGCGCCTGATTTGTTGCGGTTGCTGATTTGGGAGGGACACGCCCCGGACGCCTGGATTGAGAGGTGTGAGAAACAGATCAGCGACCGTCATGGGCGCTCGGTGAAACTGAAAGTCAGCTACGTCAAGGGGGGTGAGTATTTCTATGATGCGATTCGAGATAGGGCTGTGGACGTTGTTATGATGACGCATCATGAGTATAAAGATGAGCGCTTCAAATACATCCAAAACGGGCTTCTGCTGCCGCTCAACCTTGACCATATTCCCAATTTTCAGCACGTAATCCCGGCCCTGAAGACGAACAACTATTTGTTGAGCAGGGGGGAAGTCTACGCGGTTCCGGTTAGCCAGGGTCCCTATGGGTTGGCTTACAATACGGCTCTGATGGAAAATGAGCCGAAAAGCTGGAAGATCTTCTGGGATTCCCGGTTCAAGGGACAGTATGTTCTCGGGGCCCACGAGTTTCTGTATAATGTGAACATTACGGCGCTGGCCTTAGACTATCCGCGCGAAAGCATCGGCAGCTACGATGCGTTGAACAATCCGAAATTCAAAGAGAAGCTGCGCGCGCTCGCGGTGAATGCGCACTCGTTCTGGGTTGGAGTGGATAAGCCGGAGAACTTGGCCGGCCGGCCGCTGGCGGTTTCCTGGGGCGATTCTTTGGGGCCGCTTAAGGCGCGAGGAGAACTTTGGAAAATTGCGGAACCCGCTGAGGGAACGATGTGCTGGGTTGACAACTATGCAATAACTTGGGCCTTAAAGGACAACAAGTTCTTACGAGAAGTAGCGGAAGAATACATTAATGAACTGCTTACCACGGACTTTCAGGTGGGACACATCCTGCGCCACATGTCTCTCACACCGACGATCACAAATGTGGTCGATCTCCTCACTCCCGAAGAGACGAGTCGGCTTAGACTCGGAGGCCCGAATCTCCCCGAAAAGAATCGAATTCTGCAAAAGACCTATTCCCGGCGGGACCGCAATGGGCTGAAGCTCCTATGGGACGAAGCCACGCGGGGAATAGCTTTGGAGGGGCGTTCTGATGAAAAGTGAGTCGCACAAAATAATCGATTGTTCGATGGCGACGCGATTGCTTCGGGTTGTTTTCGGATTCTACCTCGTGGTCGTCGTTTGCTTGATGATTGGGGAGATGGTTGTCGAGTATCGTTATCAGGAGAGTAGTATCCGTAAGGAGTTTGTGAATATTCAAACTTCGTTTGAGCATGTCTTGGCTGGGGAGATGTGGCATCTCGACGAGAATGCGCTGCGTTCCACGGTCGAGGGGATTGTCGAGCTGCCGGTTATAGTCGGGATGAGAATTACCGATAAGACCGAAAAGATTACCAATAAGAGCGAAAAGACCCTTGCCCTGCATGGTATTGTGAACACTGAAAACAGCAAAGGGGAGACGGGCATGCATGTTCATCTGCAAGGAGTCGACCCCAAGGACGAACAGGTTCATCATGGGGAGACCTATAGGTTCGAATTGTTCGAGGCCGATTTCCCGATCACTCATACCGTTGATCAGCAGCCGCGGGTTTTGGGGTGGGCGACACTCTATTCGAGTTCTTCTGTCGTCTTTGACCGGGTCAAGGCGAGCTACTTGATGCTGGTGGTTAAGACGGTCGTTGAAATCGTTTTGCTGTGGGTGATTTTCAATCTGGTATTTGTTCGTGTCCTGAAAAAGCCGCTCGCGGAGCTGACGAATGCGGTTCAACGCGTGACTTTTGATAATTTGGATACTGCTAAGATAAGCGCAACCTCCGGCTGTCGTGACGAACTTGGAGTCTTGGCTGAATCGTTCAATAAGATGCTGCTTGATTTGCGGAGCGAAATCGCGAAACGCAGAACGGCTGATGAGAGCCTGGCGGCAAGCGAAGAACGCTACCGTCAGATCGTGGAAACGGCGCATGAAGGCATCTGGTGCATTGATGCCGAGTCGCGCACTTCCTTCGTCAACCAGCGGATCGAGCAGATCCTGGGCTACCGGGCGGAGGAGATGATGGGGCGGCCGCTGGTGGAGTTCCTGCGACCGGAGGATGTCACTCACCATGCCGCCGAATTTGCCGCCCGGATACAGGGCCAGCCTGGTCATTTTGAGCGCCGCTATCGCCACGCCAACGGCGAGTGGCGTTGGATGAGTGTCTCCGCCACCCCGCGACTGGACGAACACGGACGTTTTCTCGGCTCCTTTGCTATGTTCACCGACATCACCGAACGCAAACGCGCGGAGGTGGAAAAGGAGAAACTGCAAGCGCAGCTGACGCATGCGCAAAAGATGGAATCGGTGGGACGCCTGGCCGGGGGTGTGGCGCACGATTTCAACAACATGCTGCAGGCCATCCTTGGCAACGTGGACCTGGCTTTGCAGGACCTTCCCTCGGACAGCCCGGTGCGGGAGAGCCTGGTGGAGATCGAGAAATCTGCCCACCGGTCCGCGGATTTGACGCGGCAGTTGCTGGCCTTTGCCCGCAAGCAGACCATAGCACCGGAGGTGCTGGATCTGAACGCTACGGTGGAAGGCATGCTCAAGATGCTTCGGCGGTTGATCGGCGAGGACATTGATCTTTCCTGGCTGCCGGGGGCGAACCTCTGGCGGGTGAAGATGGACCCCAGCCAGCTCAACCAGGTGCTGGCCAACCTGTGCGTCAACGCGCGTGATGCCATTGAGGGTGTGGGCAAAGTCACGATCGAGACCTCCAACGTCACCTTGGACGACACCTACGTGGTCACCCACCCTGAGGCCATGGCTGGCGAATACGTGCTCCTGGTGGTGAGTGACACCGGTAAGGGCATGGACACGGAAACGCGGTCTCATCTCTTTGAGCCGTTCTTCACCACCAAGGAACAGGGCAAGGGCACGGGGCTGGGGTTGGCCACCGTGTTTGGCATCGTCAAACAGAACTTTGGTTTGATCAGTGTCTATAGTGAGCCGGGGCAGGGGACCACGTTCAAGATCTACCTGCCGCGCACCGAGGCACAGGCACAGGCAGGGGTCGCCGTTGCACCGGGACGCGATCTGCGCGGCACGGAAACGGTGCTGCTGGTCGAGGATGAGGAACAGATACTGAACCTGGGCCGGCGGATCCTTGAGCAGCAGGGCTACCAGGTGCTGGCGGCCTCCACACCGCAGGCCGCGCTGGAGCTGGCGGCGCAGCAGACTGGGCCCATCCACCTGCTCATCACCGACGTGGTGATGCCGGGGATGAATGGGAAGGAACTGACCGAGCAGCTGCGGATTAGGTATCCCGAGTTGCAAAGCCTGTTCATGTCGGGTTACACCGCCAATGTGATCGCTCACCACGGCGTGTTGGACGCCGGGGTGGCCTTCCTGCAGAAACCCTTCACCATTCAAGCCCTGGCCGAGAAAGCCCGCGAGGTGTTGGAGAACAGACCGGCCTAAGGCCGCGATTTTGAGGCGAAGTTCGAGGCGGGGACCTCGTAAAAAGGGTCGGACCGATAATCGTGAGTCTAATTGACTGTGACGTTGTGTAAGGGGCCTCGGAGGCTGTGGAAGCCTGGCAGACCTCAGATGAAGAGATTCGAACCGGGTGGAAGTTCTGTGCTTGGTGACGCCCAAGGCACTTCTTGTGTGAGGGAGATGGATCAACGACTCATCACAGCCAGGTGAAGGGCAGCCCGATTAGATCCTCCTCGTATTGGCGGGCGACGGTATCGTTGTTGATGACCACTCCCAGGCGCGCTTTGTGCTCGGTCACGAAATCCCGCAGACTCCGCAGATCCCGTCCACCCACCGCAGAGGCGTGTTTGATTTCCACCGCCACCCGGCCGAAGTTCCCTTGCAGCACCAGATCTACTTCCGCGCCTGCCCCGGTCCGATAGTAAGCGTAGTCGTGCGCCACCCCGAGCGCGCTCAATTGGCGCAGGATTTCCTCCACCACCATTCCTTCCCACGACGCACCCAATTGCGGGTGGCTCAAGAGCGCGTCGCCATCCGGAATGCGCAACAAGGCGTGCAGAAGTCCGCTGTCCCGCAGGTAGCCCCGAGGATGCTTCGTCACGCGTTTCACCACGTCACGTGTATAGGCTGGGATCGTCCGCCAAAGGAACGTGCCGTGAGCAATGTCAAAGTAGTCCCGTGCGGTGGGTTGCGAGACTCCCAGCGCCCGCGCGACCTCGGCATAGTTCAGGATCCGGCCGGACAGTCCCCCCAGCATCTCCAGAAACCGCCGGAAACGCAGGTCATCCAGCCCCGGGAATAGCCGCCTTACATCGCGGAACAGGTACGTCTGAATGTACTGCTCCACCCATCGGGTCCGAAATCCGTCGCCCGGATTCAGCCACGGCTCCGGGAATCCGCCCCGAAACCAGAACTCGTGCGCCTGCGCCAGGCCTCCCCTCGGCTTTAGACCTTCGATCAAGTCGGCGGGACGGGCTTTGCCCTCTTGCAGCCGCTGAAGGAATGAGTCGCGGCCGCTGGTCTCTGTGACCTCCTCCCACGAAAACGGGGCCATCTCGATGACGCCCACGCGCCCTGCGAGGCTCTCCGACACCGACCGCAGCAGCGCGGGCGAACTCGAACCGGTGATGACGAACCGACCCTTCGACGTGCGCTGCTCATCGATGGCCACTCGAAGCGCCGGGAAGATTTCCGGCGCCACCTGCGCTTCATCCAGCGCCACCTGTCGGGGATTGAGCCGGAAAAACGTGTCAGGATCGCGCGTCAAGATGGCGTGATCCGCTCGCTTCTCCAGGTCAAAGTGCTTCCAACGGGAGGGCAACGTTTGAAGTAGGGTGGTCTTGCCGCACTGCCGGATTCCCAAGAGAGCTACACATGGAAAGATCTTCAGGTAGGATTGCATCAGGCTCTCGTGGCTACGTTTCATACCAAGCAATATGAAACAGGGACCTTGATTATGCAAGGTATGGATCGAGGCCGCTACTACTCCACGCTCTGCCTCTAGGTAAAGGGAACTCGATTCGATCCAACCTCTAGGATGAGGTGCTTTCACTTCCAGCCAATCCAGATGACCCGGAGAGGCGGCGATTTCGAGCGGCCATGGCCGTGGCCTGGAAAGCGGCGAGACGGCAGACCGGGTTGTCTGTGGCACCCCCATCCCATGGTTGCGGCGAGTCGTTGTGAAGCCGCTTTAAGGACGACGCACCAGATTCCCGGCTGTTTCCTTGCACCATTGGAGTCCGAAGCGGGCCAGGTATTTGCGAAGCCGGTCAGCGTCGTTGGTGAGCTTCTTCTTCTCGCGGCTGGCTTGGTAAAGGCGCCGGCCTGCCTCGGAGAGGGAAGGGGAGTCGAAGCACACTCCTGCCACAAACTCCAACTGGACACGGTCAAAGAGGTCCAGGCTCGTGAGGGCCTCTTCGCTGAAGAGGGTCGAAAGACGCTCAGGCTTGTCGGCTTTTGTTTCGGGATTCTTCCAAGTTTGCCGGAGTCTCCCCAGCTCTTCTTGGAGTGTCTCGCTGGTGATCCTGCCACCTGGGGCTAGGGTCGCCATCCGGGTGATGGCGGCGTTCAGATCACGAAAGTTGGCGGACCAAACCGCTTCGGGTGACTGGGCAAAGTCTAGAAAGCGGGCCCGCACTTCGCGGCTCATCGTGATTCTTCGGCCCGAGTTGCGAGAGAAGAGCTCGAGTTCGTAATCGAGATTGGGTTCCAGATCTTCCGGACGTTCCTGCAGCCCGGGAAGTTGATAGGTCCAGAGGTTAATCCTTGCCAAGAGATCTGCACGGAACTTTCCTTGTTTCACCGCGAGCTTGAGATCCTGGTTGGTGCCTGCGATGAGCTGGAAATCGCTGGTCGTTTCGCGGTCCGACCCCATGGGGAGGAACCGTTTCTCTTCCAAAGCTCGAAGCAGCATCGCTTGCTCATCTCTCCCCAGTTCACCAATCTCGTCCAGGAAGAGAATCCCTTTCTCCGCGCTGCGCAGCAGCCCGGAACGCGCCACAAGCGCTCCAGTAAACGCGCCCTTTTCGTGACCGAAGAGCGTGGACATAGCAGCATCGCCACGCAGGGTGGCGCAGTTGACCTCCACGAAGGACCCGGCCACCTGATGGCGTGCTCGCTTCAGTTCATAGATACGCCGGGCGAGTTGGGATTTGCCGGCACCGGTTGGACCGAGGAGGAGAATCGGTGAGCTGGAATGCATCGCTACGTGCTCTATCTGCGCGATCATGCGGTTGAAGCGCTCGTTTCTGGTGGCGATTCCCCCCTTGAGGAATTGGCGCGCGTCAGTCTGGGCAACCTCATAACGGGCGGCGATGCGATCGTAGCGGGAGAGATCCAGGTCGATGATGCTGAACTTCCCCGGGCCGGTGAGATCATGTCGTCCTGGAGGAGCGGTCTGCAGCAGTCGTCCCGGGAGATGGCGCGATTCAGCCAGCAGGAACAGGCAGATCTGCGCCACGTGGGTTCCGGTCGTAATGTGAATCAGGTATTGCTCCTGCTCCGTTTGGAACTCATAGCCCCGCGCGAAATCCAATAGAACCCCGTAAACCTCCTCAAAGTCCCAGGCATCCTTGAACTCAACGAGGTGGAGCCTAACCTCGGTTTCCGGAGAGACCGTCCGGATATCCGCCTCCACCTCCTTCGCGAGGGAGAGGAATTTGCGCTCATAAAGCAACTCGAGGCGGCTTACCAGAAAGTCCTCGTGCCGGCAAATTGATACGGTCGGACGCCATGCCTCCCAGCGTCGTGTACCTCGGCCCCGGTCCAGAACGCTTCCGAGGAGTCCGATGACGACATTCTGCTTAGGGCCGGTCGTATTCATTGAGATAAAGTACTATCCAATATAATAAGAAGTCTGCCAACCACGAAATCGTTTCGACCAAGGCACAATTTGCAGCGGATTCGGTAAATAGCTTATCAACAACCTATTGCGATCCTTGTGATTCGCTGGTTTCTGTTTGGGTAGCGCTTGGCACACGAGCTGCGATAGGGAGGTCAACGATGCGCACTGCCGCTCGGCAGGTGTCCGAAGTTCGGGAGGTGCGCTGCAACATTCAGCCTCAGTGATTATGGCCAACAAGACTCTGTTTTCGTCGCTCGGAGAGCTAGGAGCTCCGGCGAATGCGGTCAATGAGGCCGGAGGGCTCGCCTATGAATCCGGTCCCAAACAACAGCTCGCCCAGTACGCCGTCACCGGTTGTCTGAATGCGACCTTCTATGCGGAGGCGGAGGTCCAACTCCAGAAGGTCCTGGAGCTCTGCTCTCTAGTTCCCGCAGAGTATGTGGCGAAGGTGGCGTTGTACTGCCGTGAAAGGGGATTCATGAAGGATATGCCCGCTCTCTTGTGCGCGGTGTTGGCCTCCCGGGACGCCGCCCTCCTGAAGGGGATCTTCGGCCGCGTCATCGATACTCCCCGCATGTTGCGTAACTTTGTGCAGATCCTTCGATCCGGAACCGTCGGACGCAAGTCGTTGGGAACGGTTCCTAAGCGGCTCGTCCAGCAGTGGCTGGAGTCGAAGTCGGACGAAGCGGTGTTCCGCGCCTCGGTGGGCCAGAACCCTTCGTTGGTGGACTTGATCAAGATGGTTCACCCGAAACCGGGTTCGCCCAGCCGCGAGGCCTTGTATGGGTATTTGTTGGGAAGACGCTATTCGATCGAAGCTTTGCCGGAGCTCGTGCGCCGTTTGGAGGCTTACAAGGTCGAGAAAGGCGGTGAGACGCCGGATGTTCCCTTCCAGATGCTAACCGCTCTGGAACTAGGACCGGCGGAGTGGGCGTCGGTCGCTCGTCAGGCCTCCTGGCAGACGATCAGGATGAACCTGAACACCTTCGCTCGGCACGGGGTCTATGAGGTCTGCGGAATGACGAAACGTCTCGCGGATCGTTTGCGGGATCCGAAAGAAATCGGAAGGGCACGAGTGTTCCCGTACCAGCTGCTCGTGTCGTATCTCAACGCGGCGCAGACCGTACCGCTCGAGATTCGTGAGGCGTTGCAGGACGCGATGGAGATCGCTATCCAGAACGTTCCTCAGATCGAGGGGAAGGTCTATGTGTGCACCGATATCTCGGGCTCGATGCAATCGCCCCTCACGGGGTCGCGCAAAGGTTCGACCACGGCGGTGCGCTGTGTGGACGTGGCAGCGTTGGTGACTGCGGCGATCTTGCGCCGGAACCGAAATGCGGAAGTGCTGCCTTTCGAGTCCAAAGTGGTCCCGGTTCGTCTGAATCCGCGCGACAGCGTGATGACGAATGCAGTTCAGTTGGCGAATCTCCCTTGTGGGGGAACCAACTGCAGCGCGCCGCTGGCGTTGCTGAACGAGTGTGAGGCACATGGCGACCTTGTCATCTACGTGTCGGATAACGAATCGTGGATCGACTCTCCGGTTTACGGTCGGTTTGGCGGAGGCCGGACCGAGACCCTGAAGCAGTGGGCTCGGTTCAAGAGTCGGAACCCGCTTGCGAAGATGGTTTGCGTGGATATCCAGCCCTACGCCACTACCCAGGCACCGGAGCGAAAGGATATCCTCAACATCGGAGGTTTCTCCGACCAGGTGTTCACGATGATCGCCGAGTTTGCCGCGGGCCGGATGGGGCCCGCGCATTGGGTGGGGAATATTGAGGCCATGGCGCTATGACGCCGTGCGGAAGCGCCCGGCCACGCGAAAGAGGATGCGTGGCCGGGCAATGGTGAAATGAATTTTGGGCCGAATGCGGACTGTGACTACATCGCTAAAACTCGAAAAAGGTCTCAGACCTTCTTTTGTCGGCCCTGTTCGATTTCACAGCGAATGCAGATGAAACTACATCCTTATCGGAAGCCGTCGCGGGTTCGACTCCCGCCGGTCTCGGAAACGGGGCCGTAGCTCAGTGGTAGAGCGCTATGTTTCATCGATCTTGTCGCTGTGATTCTCTTAGTTAAACTGGTAACCAAAGCAACCCTTGAAGGAAATGATCACTACCAACGAGAAACCAACGATTCACCCCACGGGGGAGGCCACTGGATTCATCGCTGCTCCCAACAACCAGGGTCCGCCGATCACCGTGATCGGCACTCAGCCCATTCGGGATGGTTTCGATGCGACGTGCCTGCAGCAGGCCCTCAACGCCCGCCAGTCACCCGGGGTGACCAACATCGTGGTGAACCCGGATGCGCACGCCGGATACGGTGCACCGATCGGGTGCGTACTCGTGTCGCCCACCCACATTTACCCTGGTCCGGTCGGGGTCGATATCAAGTGTTCCATGAGTTTCCTCCAGCTTGACCTGCCTGGGGACCAATTGGTGGACAAGTCCCTCCGCCGCGCTTTGATCAATGCCATCATCGATCGAGTCCCTACCGGGGCCGGACGGGGGCAGCGTTTTGCCAAAAAGTCGCGCAAGGTGTCGGCGGAGATGGGGAAGCGCGCGGTCATTCAGGGTGCGTCGGCGGAGGTGTGCCAGGAGTTGGGTGTGCCGACCGAGTGGGCCCAGCGCTGTGAGGATTCTTTCCACGTCGGGCATGATGGCCGGAGCGATTCATTGGCTGAGCGTCTGCAGCTCCTGCTTCGGGAAGGTGCCTTTCCAAACTTCGGCGAGAAGATGAGCCAGCTTGGTTCGTACGGAGGGGGAAACCACTTCGGAGAATGCGAGTGGGTGCAGGTTGCCGACCAGGAGAAGGCACGGCGGGCCGCGGCCGTATTCGGTCTGCGGGACGGTTGCACAGGCTTTCTCTCGCACTGTGGATCACGCGGTTTTGGAAACATGTTGGCCACTCGTCAGTTCCGGGATTTGCAGAACAAGTTCCATACCTGGAGCATCCCTTTTCCCGCCAACGATCGTGAGTTGGTTTACGCGCCCCTCGGAACCCCTGAGGCGGATGCCTACATTGACGACATGTCACTCGGAGCGAACTTCGCGACCGTGAATCACCTGCTAATCAACGCCATGGTGCTTGAGGCCTTCCAGGAGGTAATTCCCGGAGTGACCGGCCAGTTGGTGTATTTCATCAGCCACAATATTGCGCGTCGTGAATACGTCGATAGCAAGGAAGTCTGGGTCCACCGCAAGGGCGCCACCCGTGCCTTCCCTGCCGGGCACTTTGCGTTGCGCGACACTCCCTTCGCGGAAACCGGGCATCCGATTCTCTTGCCGGGCAACCCGGCTGCGGGATCGGTCATCATGGTGGCGGAGCCAGGGGCTGAGAAGAGTTGCTATAGCGTGAATCACGGAGCCGGCCGGGCCAAGGGTCGCAAAGCCGCTATCCGGGAATTGGACCAGAAAACGGTGGACGCCGAATTTGCGTCCCACGATATCCTGACGAACTGCCGGGAGTATCCAAAAGACGAAGCCCCTGCTGCCTATAAGGACTTCCCGGAAGTGGTGAAGTCGGTAGAGAGTGCCGGGTTGGCACGTAGTGTGGCCCATTTGAAGGCTCGCTTCGTGATCAAGGATTCCGCACAGTCGGATGGAGATTAGCTTATGATCCAGATCGATGGTTCAACGGGTGAGGGGGGAGGGCAGGTTCTGCGCACGGCGTTGGGCCTGTCCCTTGTTACCGGGCAACCCTTCCAGATTCGGAATATCCGTGCCGGCCGGGCTCGCCCGGGTCTGTTGCGACAACACCTGACCGCGGTGCAGGCCGCCGTGAGTGTCGGAGGGGCAACCGTGGAGGGGGCGGAATTGGGATCGGTCGAGTTGAAGTTCACTCCGGGTAAGATTCGCCCAGGTGAATATCGCTTTGCGGTGGGGACGGCCGGGAGTGTTACGCTGGTACTCCAGACCGTTTTGCCCGCACTCATGACCGCCTCGGCGGCCTCAGACTTGACGCTCGAAGGGGGCACCCACAATCCTGCGGCCCCTCCTGCGGACTTCCTGGAGAAAGCGTTTCTTCCGATTCTCGCCCGAATGGGACCGCAATGCACACTAACCCTCGACCGCCATGGATTCTACCCGGCGGGCGGAGGTCGCTTGCGCGTTCGCGTCCAGCCTGTGCCCCGGCTTCAACCGCTTTCCCTGCTGGAACGAGGAGAGACCCTCTCGCGGCGAGCCCGGGTCCTCGTGACCGGAATCCCCGAACATGTGGGCCGTCGGGAATGGAAGGTCCTTCAGCGGGAACTGCAGTGGCCGGACGAGGCGTGTTCCGTGGAGCAAGTCCCAGATTCTAGCGGTCCCGGCAACGTGGTCTTGGTCGAACTGGCCTTTGCCAGAGTGACGGAAGTGGTCACCACTTTCGGAGAACGCGGACTGTCGGCGGAGAAAGTGGCCGATTCTGCGGTGGGGGCCGTACGGCGTTATCTGGCCTCGGGAGTTCCCGTCGGGGAGCACCTGGCCGATCAGTTGCTGGTGCCGATGGCTCTCGCCGGGGGAGGAGAGTATAAAACGATGCCACTTACCAGGCATTCCATGACGAACATGGATATTATTCGCATGTTCGTGAAGGTCGCTTTCGATCTGCAAAAAGAGGAGGGTCGGAGTGTCCTCGTCTCCATCCGGTAGAGCCCCCAAGGAGACAGAGCGCCGCTCCCGCTTCACTGCACGTTCAACTTTCCGGGTGTGGCCGGTTTCTTATTCGTCTGAGTGACGGTCGGCGCCGTAGGCGTTGCGATCGTCGGTGCGGGCAGAGGCGCGGAGAATCCTTTGCTCATCAGTTCAGCAGCCTTGGCGTCGCGAACCTTGCGATCCTGACTTCCCAGGATGACCGCGATGACCCTGCGTCCATTCCGGTAGGCAGTCGTGGCGATCGAGTAGCCCGCAACACTGTAGAAGCCTGTCTTGAGCCCGTCACACCCTTCGAAGTTGGCCATCACATGGTTGTGCGTGCGCATGACGACTGTGCGGCTTCCGCCGTTCGGGCGAAACGGGCGTTCCCGGGTGGAGGTGTAGCGGAGTGTATCCGGGTACTTCATCAACTCCCGGCAGAGCAGGGAGAGGTCTCGCGGCGTCGTCACATCGGGTTCCTGCCCGGGAGCCGGGGGCAGGCCGTGTACCGAATGAAACACGGTGCTCGTCATCCCCAGTTCGCGAGCTTTCTTGTTCATCAGTTCCACAAACCCATCCGTAGTACCTCCCACCTTTTCGGCGAGGGCTACCGCGGCGTCGTTGGCCGATTGCACCATCAGCGCGTAGAGTAACTCATCCACGGTGAAAACCTCTTTGTCAGCGAGCCAGACCTGGGAACCGCCAGTCTTCGAGGCTTTGGGGCTCACCGTCACCTGATCCTGAAGGTTCAGTTGCTTTTGCTGGAGCTTCTCGAGCACGATGAGCAGGTCCATCAGCTTGAGCACACTTGCGGGATACGCCCTCACATCAGGATTGTCCTGCACCAGAACGGCGCCCGTGGCTACATCAATGACGATCGCACCCCGGTAGGGGTTCTGGGCGATGCTGGCTGACTTCGGTGGGGTCTTGGGAGCTGTTCGGGTGGATGCCTTTTCCGCAGCCCACAAACTCAGCGAGGCAGCGCTGAAAACACAACCGACCATGATCGAAACGAAAAGCCGACGAATTGCGCAATTCATAAATCGGGGCGGAGTATGACCAGCCACCCAGTGGCAATCAATGGTGGAAATGGCGGACGAAAACCAGTGCGGAAAGGGAGGATGAGCGTTCCTGGAAAACGTTCCAAACTTGACGCCTCCCAACGTTCCTGGGCAGGATTCGGCCATGAGCACTCTCCCCTACCCAACTCTGGTCCTCACAGCCGCTTTGCTGCTCCCCCTCTCGTCGTTGGTCGCGGCAGACAAGTCCATCGGCGTGGGCGCGAAGCCAATCCCTGGTTCAGAGGTGATTCTCGATGGCACGCGTGAGACGCTTGATTCGAAATGGACCTACTGGCAAGGACCTGGCTTTGCGTCCTCCCTGCCCATCAAGTGGAAGATGGTGGAGGACCCGGTGGATTCAGGGAAAGCCGTGAGCACGGCGGATCCAGCCGCCGCCGGGGGCAAATACGGGGCGGCGGACATCGTGACCAAGAAATCCTATCGTGACTTTCGCCTGCACATCGAGTTTCTGGTCATGAATCCGGGAGGCAATAGTGGGGTGTATCTCCAGAACCGGTACGAGATTCAAGTCGTGGACGGCGAGAAAACCAAGCACGGCATGGGCGCGGTGATCAACGAGACGGACTCCCCCTATCACGCGTATCACGGCCTCGGAAAATGGAATGCCTACGACATCGTTTTCCGCGCCGCGCGATTCAAGGATGGTCAGCGCGTTGAGAAAGCTATGGTCACCATGTACTTCAACGGGCAAAAGGTTCATACGAACCAGCCCATCAGCCAGGTTTGGGGTGGGCCGAATTCCGGCATCGATGGTGGCAACGACGGTGGCAAGGGGATTACGGATACCCCAGGTGGCCTGAAACTCCAGGCGGAGGGACACGACGTGCGATATCGCAACGCCTGGATTCAGGAACTCGACTTGAAGCAGGCCGACACTGACTTCTAGACGGTTCTATTTCGTTGGGTACTGAGCTCATGAAGGGAACCCCTTGGCGCATGGTCTCAAGCGAAGAAACTGAGGTCCCGCTTGACGGTTCGCTCCCTCAACCAAAGTTTCGCCTGTCCAGACTATTCTGAGACCGCTGTCTGGGGACAGACAGTTTCCTTGTCGGCAGGATTCCTTACAGGGACAGACCATGAAATCTTCGGTGGAATGGTGGTTCGGTCTTGCTTTTGTTGGCTTCGACAGGTATAGGGTTCTCCCGCCATGAGGACCGCCCGTATCAAAGCTCCCCCGTCATTTCCTGTAGCCTATTATCACTGCACGTCCCGGATCGTGAACAAGGATCCGGTGATGGGGGACTGCGAGAAAGAGAAGTTTCGCCTCTTCATGCGCCACTACGAACGGTTCTGCGGGGTGAAGGTGCTGACTTACTGCATTCTGTCCAACCACTTCCATATTCTCCTGGAAGTACCCGCACGCCCCTCGGCTCCTTTGAGCGACGCTGAATTTCAGGAACGGCTCCAAGGGCTGAAGGACTCAGCCTGGTCCCGGACCACCCGGGACCAGTTTCAACGTTTCCTGGACGCGGGCCAACCTGAGGCGGCGCAAGCCCTGAAGCAACGGGTCTGTCGGCTGATGTGGGATGTGAGTGGATTCATGAAGCTTCTAAAACAACGTTTCTCACAGTGGTACAATCGTTTGCACGAGCGCAAAGGAACGCTCTGGGAAGAGCGCTTTGGGAGTGTGTTGGTGGAAGGGGTGGGGAAGGTACTGCAGACGATGGCCGCTTACATTGACCTGAACCCAATCCGGGCGGGGATCGTGAAAGATCCCAAGGAGTACCGCTGGAGCGGGTATGCTGAGGCAGTGGCGGGAGGCTGGGAAGCTCAGGAAGGATTGGAGACAGTGATGGGGGAGAGGGGCTTGGCGGGGTACCGGAGCTGGATGTACCGGTGCGGTTGGATGGACGAGGGTTTGACAGAAGAGGGGAAGCCTCAACGGTTGGGTTTCACGGAGGAAGAGGTGAGAGGAGTGCTGGCAGCCAAAGGGAAACTGCCGGTGTGGGAGTACGTTCGGTTAAGGGTAAGGTACTTTGCCCAGGGGAGGGTCTTGGGGACGCAGTCGTTTGTGGAAGGGCTTTGGGAAGAGTACCGGCAAAGGAACGGTTTGTTGAAGAAGGTGGAGGGAGCGCGACCGATGGTGGGGGTGGAGGGGAACCTCTACAGTTTCCAGGGCCCCCGGTATGCGCCGACGGGCTAGGGTGGGGATACTCGACGGCATCCCAGATTCCCCAAGCTCACCCTCCCTACGCTGGCATTGGGCCGGCGGGAGAGAGGTGTTGGATCCAAGGCGCATTTTCCCACGGGCCAAGGGCCGCATTCCCCATGATTTCGAGTTTCTGAAGGTTTGAATCCGCGTTTCGTATCAGTTCGGAGGCGGTGGGTTTTCCCAGTGAATCAGATTCAGTTCAACGTGGATGCGTGCCCTTATCAAAGTCTGTCCCTAAACAAAGGAGCGAGAAGCGGAAGCTCCCTTGATCAGTGCCTGTCCCCGAGAAACCCGACCGGACGTTGAGCTGGGTCGGTGCTGTGGGGGCTCCTTGATTCTGGCATGGCCCGAGGAATCGGGTTGTGGCGGGGACAGACATTGTCCAATTCCCTCAACGGGTGAAGGCAGGGAAGTCCGCTGTGGGCCGAGCCCCAGCCAACGAATGTCGTGTCCGCGCTACGAGCCGATGGCCAGCAGTTCTACCTCAAACACCAGCGTCGCGTTCGGGGGAATCGCTCCTGGGTACCCATGGGCGCCGTAAGCCAGGTCCGGGGGAATGGTAAGCCGCACTTTGTCCCCGACTCGCATGGTGGCCACTCCCTTGTCCCAGCCCGCGATGACCTGTCCTCGCCCTAGCACGAAGCTGAAAGGCTCGTTGCGATCTACCGAGCTGTCAAACTTGGTGCCGTCGGTGAAGCAACCGGTGTAATGGACGGTGACCGCATCACCGGTCTTGGGTGTGGCTCCTGTGCCTGAGACTAGTTGATCAATCTTCATGGGGCGGTCCATTAACAGTATTTCTCGGCTTTTGGATAGTCAAAACCGCCAGGTGAACGACGGAAGAAGCGAAGCGGCGGTTTTGTTCTGGGGAAAACACCACTGTGGGTTGGCGTCCTGCGATTCTCACGATACCGCGAGGACGTGGTACTTCACCGTGCGTCCACCCTGCATCGCTGTCCAAAGTGCTCCCGCCTTCTTGCCTATGATGTTTTGGCCCAAGGGAGACTGGGGTGTAATCACCACGACCTCTTTCTTTCCAAGCCGGACTTCCAGTCCGCCACCCCGGGGGCCGACAAAGTATGTAGATCGGTTTCCATCGACCTCCAATTCCACGACGGCGGTCAGGTCGATTGGCTCGCCGGGGGCGAAATCCTTCGTGGGCAGTGCGTTGTAGGCCTCGATGGAATCCAGGATCTCCTTTGCCTGACGTGATTGGCCACGGGCCAGGTAAGCGGCTTCGAGTCCGCGGGTGTCGTACTTGTTCTCCGCCTTGCTGCTTTCATGGGTCGCTTCCCCGTGAGAGGTTCGTGCGGCTTTCTCGAGCACCTCAAATTTTTCGAGGAGGCTGGCGACGATCAGACGCAGTAGTTGTGCTTTTTTCATGGCGCGAGCCAACTGTACCCCCTCGCGCCGGAATCCGGAATCACAGAATTGATGGGGACACGCACTCTGGCGAGGGAGATCCTTTAGGGTGGATTTCAACCGCTTTTCCCCTAATCTCAGGTTCATGGTTCAACCCATCCTGAGTCTTGGACGTGCTGGGCGCTGCCCCACCGCTTTCGCAAGTCTCCTCCTCACACTTTGCCTTGCCGGGGCGGGAATCGCTCAGAACTCGCTGTTCACCCCTGTGCGCCGTCCAGATGGTTGGGTGCAACTCTCAGGGCATGTTCTGCCAGATCGGGTGGTCCGCCTCGAGACCTCCACAAACCTTTTGGATTGGAGCGTGCTCGCCATGCTCGACCAGCAGAGTTTCAACCCGGAGACTTGGGCGCTGGAGGCCACCAACACCGTTTTTGCCTATACCGACCCTTCCACTGTCGAGCTCGACCGCCGATTTTACCGTTATGCCCTGCTCAACCGTACCGTGACGAACGATTGGAGAAACCAGGTTCAGTTTCCGAACGACAGTCTTATCACGAGCGAATCAGGGGCTGATGGAAGCCAGATCCGGTGGGTCAAGTTCGCCATCCCGTTAAACGAACCCTGGCGCGTGTACTACCAGGACAGTCAAAAGTATCTGCTCCATTACGATTTTGCCTCCAAACGGTTGGAACCCTTCCGGAACCTGACCCGTGCCCAGTTCGATCAGCTTTCCCTGTTTTCTGCATGGCGGCAGGTGGTCTTGGGGACGTTGCTATTCCCCGCTGACCGAGGGATCGCTGAGTACGGCGTCCAGTTTTCGGGCCAGGATCCCTTCCCCGGGGAGTCGATCGCGCGCTATTTCGAGTTGGTCCGATCCACCGTGACTGGGTCGACCGGGGTCGTGCCCTACTATTTTCCCACCTATGAGCAGTCCCAGGCTGCGGCCCTGGACGAGGCATTCTTGGCAACCAAGGGGATCCGGCTGAGTTCGCCCAACCGCTGGATCCAGGGCAACCAAGTGTATGCGTCCGGCTGGGCCTTTGGTCAGCTCAAGCGTATCTCAGCCTCCGAAATCAATGCCGCTTATGCCGATGGGAGATTGACTCCGCAGGACATTCTTCTGACCGATGGCGTTCCCGCCGAAGTTCCCTTCCTGGCAGGGATTCTCTCCACTAGCCCAGCCACTCCAAACTCCCACGTGGCGATTTTGGCGAACGGATACGGAGTCCCATTCGCTTACGTTGCGGATCCGGTCCTGCGCAGTCGAGTGGAACAGTGGGTGGGCCAGGAAATGGTGTTCCAGGCCAGTGTTAGGCAGGGAGTGGGGCTTGTTTCCCTTTTTCAGGTCGATGATACCTTGCCCCCTGCGCTGCGCGCCGAAGTTCTCGCGCTCAAGCAACCCGTCAAGCCAGAGATCCAACCGATGGCATCCTACGGGGCCTACAGTGCTCCGACGCCGAAATTGACTTTGGGAGACGTTCGTTTCTTTGGTGGCAAGGCTTCCAACTATGGACTCCTCAACCGCCTGATTCCTGCGAATTGCCCGTCTGGGGTGGCCTTTTCTTTCGACCTCTGGAACGACTTCCTGTCTCAAACCATGGCTTCGGGGAAAACTTTGCGAACTGAGATTCTGGAGCGTCTTGCCGTTTATTCCTATCCTCCGGACATGGTGAAAGCTCGCGCTGATCTTGCCCAAATCCGTGGCTGGATTACGCAAGCTGCTCGGTTTTCTGAAGCCCAAAAGCAATCGATCCTCGGCACCCTCGCGGGCTTCGATACCAGGCGCAACCTCCGCTTCCGCAGCTCCAGTAATGCCGAAGATGCCAAGGCTTTTAGTGCGGCCGGCTTGTATGACAGCTATAGCGGTTGTTTGGCGGACGATCTTGATTCCGACAGCACCGGGCCATGCCAGTGCGATACGACCGAAGCCAACGAAAGAGGGGTTTTTCGGGCGATGCAGAAGGTCTACGCCAGCTTCTATAATGACAACGCCTTTCTTGAGCGGCTTCGGCTGGGAATGGACGAGAGCCAGGTGGGGATGGCGTTGCTCGTTCACTATTCGAATCCAGATGCCGAGGAGATGGCCAATGGCGTGGCCAAGGTCTCCAAAGAGACCGGCATGTTTGGCCAGTCACAGCTGAAGGCGGAGTTGGTGACCCAGACCGGGGCGGTTTCCGTGACCAACCCTGAAGGAAACGCCAAGCCCGAGACGGTCGACTGCTACGAGTCTGGCTCCGTGCAATTGACCCAACCTTCGATCCTGGTTCCCCTGGGGAGCCACGTGATGAATTGGGAACAGGACTACAAAACCCTCTCTGCTCTCCTCTTTACCGTGTACGAGGGCTATCCCCAGCCTTCTCCGGGACAGAACCTCACTCTGGACCTCGAATACAAGAAACTGCAGCCCGGCAAACTTCTCGTTAAACAAGTCCGCGAGTTTCCCGCGCCGGCTGCGGTTTCGACGGTTCGGTGGCTGCTGAATGAGCCCACGCGTTACTGGGTTTTTCAAAGTGAGGGCTCGGACGCCCTCGCCAATCATCGGCTCAAGTGCTTCCTGTCGCTGCAGACCTCCAACTTTCGCTTGGATGCCACCAACCTAGGTCAGTGTTTTTACACGGATGTGACCTTGGAGTATCGTGAGGGAACGATGCTCAAGACGCTCAGCGGCGCTCCAACGTCTTGGCCGGACTTCGCCCACCAGGTCAGTCAGGACCCGCGGCGAGGCACGGTTGTGACCGATCGCTGGAGCGTGGGCGCCGGGACGAATCAGCGTCAGTTTCAGCTGACTTCCGTCATTCCCATCACCGACCCCTCGAAAACGCCCTTTCTGGCGCAAGCCGAGATCCGGAAGTGGCTCAAGGTTACGTATGCGACTCCGGTGCCGGCACTGGATTGGCAAGGCGTAGGGGTCACAACCACCTCGGAGGAAGTTCAACTCGTGGCGGCTCCAGAGTCGTCGTCCCTTCGTCCCGGCACGGCGGAGTCCTTCGCAAACCAGGGGGGAATTCGGTTTGAGTTGGCTTTCCTGAATTCGACGAACGCCTCGAGCCTGGTTTTGGGCATCGATCCGAATCTCTGGGGCACTCTGCCGGCGAGTCTATCCCCCTGGCTGAATACCCGCATCACAGGTTTGACGCCAGAGCCCTTGGAGCTTCGCGGCTACTGGTCGCAATCAGCCAAAGCCGGGCACAAATACCGTTACGCCTGGTACACCTTCGAGCCTGAACTGGAACCTGGCCTGTCGGCCGTCCAATTACAGGCTCTGCGCGAAAAGAATGTTGCCTTGATCTGGGTCGAGCGCGAGGTCTGGGCCGGCGGCGAGGTGAAAGTACACGTCTTGGGGTTCGACGGAAAGTTCCGTGCACTCTAATTCCTTCCCCGGTTGGCAAGGAGCTTTTCGTGGCTCGGAATTCTATTCCCATTCCCACGCAGATTCGCTACTTTGTTACCCAACACCATGAATAGCAGAGAACGTTTACAAGCCGCGCTGGATCATCGCCAACCCGACCGCGTTCCCGTTGATTTCGGGTCGACCGCGGTGACGGGCATTCACGTCTCCGTGGTCCACCACTTACGCCAGCGGGTTCTGGGGGAAAAGGACCACCTCGTGAAAGTCATCGAACCTTACCAGATGCTGGGCGAAATCGACGACCGTCTCCGGGAGGCGCTGGGGATCGATGTGATTGGTTCGTGGTCGCGCCGTTCGATGTTTGCCACCGAAGGAAAGGACTGGAAGCCGTTCACGCTCTTTGATGGCACACCTTGCCTGGTGCCGGGCAATTTTGTGGTGACCAAGGCCCCTGATGGCGGATGGCACGTCTATCCTGAAGGCGATACCACAGCGCCACCCAGCGGTCATATGCCGGAGGGAGGCCACTTTTTTGATTCGGTCATCCGACAGGATCCGATCGAGGAGGATAAGCTGAATCCTCAGGATAACCTCGAGGAGTTCGGCTATTTGCGGTCGGAGGATGTTGCTTTCTACTGCCAGCG
The DNA here is from genome assembly GCA_964411985.1 of uncultured Verrucomicrobiota bacterium. GTDB lineage: Bacteria > Verrucomicrobiota > Verrucomicrobiia > Limisphaerales > J093 > CAYPNF01. Next base: position 168,739 of record CAYPNF010000001.1, on the reverse strand, counting down.
GGCGGCGTGGTTCCGCGAACGCTCTCAGTTCGGAGCGGTTCTCGCTGTCCCTGGAACGGCCTTTGGGGACATTGCCCTCGTGCCTGCTCCCTTCTTAAAGCATCCCAAAGGCATTCGCGATGTGTCGGAATGGTACGTGTCCACCAAGACCCGCCCGGAGTACGTGCGTGCGATCTTCGAAAAACAATGTGAGTTTGCGCTGCAGAACCTCGAGACGCTCATTGGGATTTTCGGCGACACAGTGCAGGTGGCTTGGATTACGGGTACGGATTTTGGCACCCAGCGCGGACCGTTCATTTCCGTCGCCGCCTATCGGGATTTGTTCAAACCCTTCCACCAGCGGGTCAACGAGCTGATCCATCGGAAAACCCGATGGAAGACCTTTATCCATTCTTGCGGATCCGTGTACCAGCTGCTTCCTGACTTCATCGATGCCGGCTTTGACGTCCTGAATCCGGTGCAATGCTCGGCTGCCGACATGGATCCGGTTCGGTTGAAACGGGAGTTCGGGAAGGATGTCGTGTTTTGGGGTGGGGGTGTGGATACCCAGCGCACGATCGCCTTCGGGACCCCTCAGGAAGTCTATCGCGAAGTCCGGGAAAGAATCGATATCTTCAACCACGACGGTGGCTTTGTCTTCGATTCAATCCATAACGTCCAAGGCGCCACGCCGATCGACAACGTGGTCGCGATGTTTGATGCGATCCGCGACAGTGCCAAATAAGGCCTGATGAGAAGAAATATCTTTTAGGATCACTTTTTCTCCCCCATGACATTCTCTCAAGGTCCTTCGCCGGGCACATCCCGCACAAAAGCAGCGGATCATGGCAGTGTTGGATTCGTTGCCTTGGTCTGTGCGGTGGCGGCCTTGGGCGGGCTGCTCTTTGGGTACGACACAGCGGTGATTGCCGGGGCGATCGGATTCCTTCAGAGCCATTTCCAATTGGACGCCACTATGAAAGGCTGGGCGGCGTCATCAGCGTTGCTCGGTTGCGTGGCGGGGGTATCCTTCGCTGGGGTCTTCAGCGACCGGATGGGGCGCAAGAAGACGCTGGCTCTGGCGGGCGTGCTCTTTCTCGCCTCCGCCATTGGGACGGCGGTTCCCAAAACCTTCTGGGTATTCGTGCTCTTCCGAATTCTTGGTGGGGTAGGGGTGGGGATTGCCTCGATGGCTTCCCCTATGTACATCGCCGAGATCTCCCCTGCACGAATCCGGGGTCGGATGGTTTCCGTGAACCAGTTTGCGATCATTTCTGGAATGCTGATCATCTACTTCGTGAACTACTTTGTGGCGCGCCAAGGAGATGAGGTTTGGAACGTGGCTACCGGCTGGCGTTGGATGTTCGCCTCAGGGGCAGTCCCGTCGTTGCTCTTTCTGGGCCTTCTCCTGCTGGTGCCCGAGAGTCCCCGATGGTTGGTGGAGCAAGGGAGGAAGGACGAAGCCCTCGGGATTCTGGCGAAAGTCGACGGAGCTGCTTATGCCAAAGAGGAGATGGACGTGATCGAGTCCACTCTGAAGAAGGAGCCGGGATCAGTCGGGCAGCTCTTCGTGGGCGGAATGCGCCGCGCCCTGATCGTGGGAGTGTTGCTAGCGGTGCTGCAGCAGGTGACGGGGATCAACGTGTTCTTGTACTACGCGCCGGAGATCTTTAAACAGCTTGGTTCAGTGGGCGATGTGGCCCTGCTCCAGACCATCGTTGTGGGCGCAGTGAACCTCCTCTTTACGGTGGGGGCGATTTACACCGTGGACCGCCTGGGTCGGAAGCCCTTGATGGTGTTGGGTTCGGCGGGTATGGGGGTCTGCCTGGTTGCCATGGGAGTGGCCGCGCAGAAGGGGCTGTTGTCTGTCTGGATTCTCGCCTTCGTGTTGGGATACATCGCCTTCTTTGCCCTGTCCGTGGGGCCGGTGACCTGGGTGATTCTGTCGGAAATCTATCCCACCCGAGTCCGGGGACGCGCCCTCTCGATCGCCACCCTCTGTCTCTGGGGAGCGAACTTCCTGGTTTCGCAGACATTCCCCATGATGGACGAGAACCCACGCCTGGTGGAGGCCTTCAACCATGCCTTTCCCTTCTACGTTTACGCGGCATTCTGCCTGGTATTGGTGGTGGTCGTACTCTTTCAAGTGCCCGAAACCAAAGGCAAGAGCCTGGAGGAGATTGAAGAGGCTTGGAAATGAACCGTGGGCGGGTAGGCTTGGGTCCGTATGACCGAGTCCGGTGACCGGTTCCTGGCGGCAGAAGCGCGCCGGGAACTTAATGAAGAGATCCTGCCCTTCTGGCGTCAACAAAGCGTGGACGAGAAGAGGGGCGGATTCATTGCGGAGATGAACAACGAGCTCCGCCCGCGACCGGAGGCTGCGAAAGGGCTGATTCTCAACAGCCGGATCCTTTGGACTTTTGCTGCCGCGTATCCGTATACCCAGAATCCGGTTGACCGCACTCTCGCAACACGGGCTTTCGATTGTCTTCGGCAGTATTTCAGGGATTCCGCGCACGGCGGGTTCTTTTGGGAAGTGGGCCCGGACGGGGCATGGGTGGACGACAAGAAGAAGACGTACGGCCAGGCCTTCTGCCTCTATGCCTTTACCGAGTACTACCGTGCCTTCGGCGTGCCTGAAGCTCTGGAACAGGCCAAAGAGATCTTTCGCTGGATCGAAAGCCATGCCCATGATCCTGTGCATGGGGGGTACGTCGAGACCCTGGCGCGGGACGGATCGGCTTGTGAGGACGTGCGGTTGAGCGAAAAGGATCTGAACGAGAAGAAGTCGATGAACAATCATCTTCATGTCCTTGAGGCCTACACCAACCTGATGCGGGTTTGGCCTGAGCCTTTGTTGAAGCAGCGTCTGAGCGCGCTGCTTGCCATTTTCCAGAACCACATTCTCGATTCTCGCCACCGGCACTTTCACCACTTCTTCGACGAGAAGTGGAATCCTCGATCGGATTCCTACACCTACGGTCATGACATCGAGGGAAGCTGGTTGTTGTGCGAGGCGGCGGAGGTCTTGGGGGATTCTGCCCTCCAGTCGACGGCCGCGGATCACGCCCTGAGCATCGCCCGAGCGGTACTCGAGGAAGGGTTGGATAAGGACGGCGGGCTCTTTTACGAGGGCAGGGGTGGGCAGGTCATTAACTCTGACAAAGAATGGTGGCCGCAAGCCGAGGCCGTCGTCGGTTTCTACAATGGTTACCAACTGTCCGGCGACCGAGCCTTTCAGGAGGCAGCCGTGCGGTGCTGGAGGTTTATCCAGGACAGAATCGTGGATCGTGTCCACGGTGAATGGTTCTGGAAAGTCAACCGCGCCGGGGAGCCAGATCTCAGCCTGCCCAAAGTATCCGCGTGGAAATGTCCGTACCACAACGGGCGGTGTTGTCTTGAACTTTTGGTGAGAACCTCAACACGTCCACAATCAGAGCACTCTGCATGAATACCATCGATTTCAACCGCCATGTTCGACAACTCTTTGCCCGGCACCAAGCCCTCATCGAGCAACCCAACGTTGTATGTCAGGATGGCAACGGGGTGTACGAGCGCTACCAGAATCCGGTCTTGACCGCCGAACACGCTCCCGTCTTTTGGCGTTACGACCTGGATCCAACCACGAATCCGCACCTGATGGAGCGCTTAGGGGTCAACTGTGCCTTCAACCCAGGAGCCATGGAGTGGAACGGCAAGATCCTGCTGGTGGCTCGCGTGGAGGGACTGGATCGAAAGAGCTTCTTTGCCATTGCAGAGAGCGAGACTGGCATTGATGGGTTCCGCTTCTGGGACTACCCGATCCAATTGCCCGAGACGGAGAGCCCCGATGTCAACGTGTACGACATGCGGCTCGTGAAGCATCAGGATGGATGGATCTATGGGTTGTTTTGCACCGAACGTAAGGACCCGAAGGCCCCCCGGGGTGATCTTTCCTCTGCCGTTGCCCAGTGTGGCATCGTACGCACCAAGGATCTAAAGATCTGGCAACGGCTGGCTGACTTGAAGACCCCTTCCCCGCAGCAGCGAAACGTGGTGCTGCATCCGGAGTACGTGAACGGAAAGTACGCTTTTTACACCCGGCCTCAGGATGGTTTTATCGACGCCGGCTCGGGGGGAGGCATTGGCTGGGCTCTCGCGGAGGAGATCGAGCATGCGGTGACCGGCCCGGAGAAGATCGTGCACGATCGAAAGTACCACACGATCTACGAATCCAAAAATGGACTTGGGCCAGCGCCCATAAAGACCAGTGAAGGCTGGCTGCACCTGGCGCACGGCGTGCGGGGCACTGCGGCCGGACTTCGATACGTTCTCTACTCCTTCATGACCGCGCTCGAGGATCCAAGCCGGGTTATCTATGAACCCGGCGGCTATTTGCTCGCCCCCCAGGGTATCGAACGGGTGGGCGATGTCTCGAATGTGACTTTCTCCAACGGCTGGGTCGCACGCGAGAATGGGCAGGTCCTGCTCTACTACGCGTCGAGCGACACCCGGTGCCACGTGGTAACCACTTCCGTGGAGCGCCTCGTGGACTACTGCAAGAACACTCCATGTGATCCACTACGCTCGGCCGCTTGCGTGCAGCAACGATGCGAACTGATTCGCAAGAACCTGGACCTGATGCGGGCTCAGGGCTGGACTGGATCTTGAGAGGACGTGGGTCGGAGCCTTTGACTATCTCATCAAACGGACCCCTTTTGGGACCGTGACTTTGGACCTCACTGTGCCGTCTGGCTTTCGATCGTGTCGGACCTGGATCTCGCCCTGAGGTGTGGGAAAGGTGCCTTCCGCCCAACTGAGAGTTCCCAGGTGGGGAACGACGCGCACTTTCTTACATCCAGGTTCGAGGACCTCGACGCCCAGCACGTGCTCACTGAGCCAAGAGGTGGGGCCCGAGGCCCAGCCGTGGCATAGGCTGTGTCGGAAGCCTTTGTAGCAGTAATTGCCGTAATCGCCGTGGATGTCCTTTTTGCCGGGTGGCACGAGTTCGTCGATCCTGCCAGCATCGACCAGCCATTCCATATTGAAATCCTCCCAGAAGGAGGTGGCGCCAACGTCGAGCATGGCACCCCAGTACGCTTTGATGACCTCCAAGCATCCTTCGTAGTCCCCGGCCTGGGCGCGCGCTTGCAGCACATAATAGCCGTAGAAGGTGGACATTCGTTGTGGGCCGTCCACCGCCAAGACTTCCTGATTCAGTTTTCTTGCGTCACCCAACCCAGCCAGCGCCATGAGGGCGGCCGCCTGCTTGCTGTTGCCGTGCTCGGGAACGTGTAGGCGAAGGCGCTTCACCGCGTCGTCACACTTGGCTGCGGTGGCCTTGTCGCCCAGGGTGACGCACATCTCGGAGCCCGCTTGGAGGCTCAAAATCATGAGAGACTGCAGACCAGCGTGGATGGCAGGCTTGTTCTCGCTGGAGGGCCAGTCGAGAAAACGCGTTTCCGGAAGTGTTTCCCGGTGATCCGGGCCGATGTGTCGGATCAACTCGTTGAGGAGCCCGGTGAGGTAGGCCTTTTGTTCGCGCAAATACGCCAGGTCGCCATGGAATTGATACCAGCTTTTGTGGATCAGGATCCACCACATGGAATAGGAACTGATCCCGTTCATCCATTTCGGAAGCTTGGTTTCGTCGCGGATCAGGTCAAGACTGGCGGGGACAATGGACTGATTCCCAAACACGCTGCTGATGGTCATGGTCTCGGGATGCATGTCACCGATCCACACCAGGCGGTCGCGCTTGATGCCGTCCCAAAGGTGATCCTGCATGTTCAGGTGCACCGTCCGGGCACCGATCCGCCAGATCTGATTCAGCCTTTCGTCACTGCAGCGGAACGAGCCGCGATAGGGAAGGTCCCGATAAAGGAAAACCGCTCTCACGCCTTTCAGGAGCACGAAACTCTCCGGATCCACGACATCAATGCGTACAAACCGGAAGCCGGTGTTGCCGATTTCTTGTGTGCCGAGCCAGGGGACCATGCAGGTTTGATCGCGAACAGCGTGATCGTTGGTGGGATTCTTATCACTGCCGACTTCGCTCATCGCTTCGCTCGCAGATTCCCCAAACCGAACCCGCAGCCGCACCGGCTGGCTCTTGGTGGAGCCAGACACGCCGATTTGGACGCCGCCGTGCAGTTCCATCCCAAAGTCGATGAGGATCGAGGCTGGCGTTCCTTGGTGCCGCAGGGTGCACCCTTCCATGTTGTCCAAGGTGATCTGCCCACTCCATGGCTTTAGCAGAGCCTCCACGTTCTCCACGGCCCCAGTACTCCAGAGGATGCGCGTCGGCTGGACGTACTCACGCACTCTGGGGTCGGAGGTACTGCGACTTCGCAGGGCAAGCGGGGACATGGGGGTCGCGAGGCCTTCAGCGAGGGCGCCGGACCCGAAGAGCAGGGGTAGAGCGCAGAAAACGGTCAAGAGTCGCATGAACTTGGTTTGCATTGAGGAAAGAGGATAGAGTTGTCTTGGAGAAAGTCCTTAACAATTTGGCCAGAGAACCGGACAAAAGTGCCATGGGTCGGTTGGACTTTCGACCCCACTGTGGTGGACCATGTGTAATACGCTGCGGATGAGGAGGAACGATCAATCAGGCTTTATCTTGGGTTGGGAAAAAGAAGGCCAACGCAACCTGGTGTTGGTTCAGGTTTGGCTTTCGGTACGTGGTGTCCAAGGACTTCCATTTTCTGCCCTTGCCAGCGAGCCCGTTTCTTTGCAGCCTTTCGGCTGCGGGTAGAACCATCTCGTAGTAGTTACCATGTCCTCACTCAGTGGAAAAGTCGGAATCGTTTTTGGTGTCGCCAACAAGAGATCGATCGCTTGGGCCATAGCCCAGGCCTGGCATGCCGCCGGGGCGCGCCTCGCTTTCACCTACCAGGGCGAACGGCTTAAGGATAACGTGGAGGAGTTGGTCTCGGTGTTCGGCTCCGACACCTTGATTCTGCCCTGTGACGTTACGCGGGACGAAGAGATCGAGAGCGTTTTCTCCGCGGTGGGTAAGAAATTCGGCGTCCTTCATCTGCTGCTGCACTCGGTGGCCTTTGCCCCGCGCCAGGCCTTGGAGGGGCGATTCCTGGACACGAGCCGTGAGGCCTTCCGGATTGCGCACGATGTCAGCGCCTACTCCCTGGTGGCGGTGGCGAGAGCCGCTGCTCCGCTGATGACGGATGGAGGAAGCATCCTGGGAATGAGCTACTATGGTGCTGAGAAAGTGGTGCCGCATTACAACGTTATGGGCGTGGCCAAAGCGTCGCTGGAGGCTTGCACCCGGTACCTTGCCTATGATCTTGGCACTCGGAAAATCCGCGTGAATTGTATCAGTGCAGGCCCCGTGAACACTTTGGCTGCCAGAGGCATCTCCGGATTTGGGGAGATGCTCAAGCACTACGAGGAGCACGCGCCTCTCAAACGGAATGTGACCTCCGAGGAACTTGGTGCTACTGGGCTTTTCCTGGCGAGCGACGGGGCGGCGGCCATCACCGGCCAGGTGCTTTACGCCGACTGCGGCTACCAAATCATGGGAATGTGATCGTCGTGAGCAACGATAGAGTATTTCGATTGGGAGTGCTTGGATCCGGAAAGGGTTCCAATTTCGTTGCGATTGCTGACGCCTGCCAACAAGGTCGATTGGCGGCAGAGGTGGCGGTGGTGATTAGCGATGTGCCGGATGCGGGTATCCTCGAACATGCGCGTTCGCGTGGGATTCCAGCCCGGTACCTGGCTCCAGGGAAGTTCCGCACCAAGCTGGACGAAGCAGCCGAGCAGGAGTACATCGCCGCGCTGCAACACTCCGAGGTGGATCTAGTTGTCTTGGCGGGTTTTATGCGGATCATTAAGCAGCCCTTGCTCCAGGCCTTTCCGCAGCGAGTGGTCAATATTCATCCCTCCCTGCTTCCGGCTTTTCCGGGGTTGGCCGCTTGGAAACAAGCTTGGGAATACGGGGTGCGCTACACCGGCTGCACGGTGCATTTGGTGGACGAAGGCGTGGATTCAGGACCGATTCTTGGACAGAGGGTGGTAGAGGTCCATGCCGACGACACGCCAGAGAGCCTTCACGCGAGGATTCAAGTAGCTGAGCATGAGCTCTATCCATCCTCAATCCAGGAGTACCTGCACAGTGGAGGAAAGTGGGAAGGTCGCAGGCTCGTGGGTTAGGTCCACAGGAAAGAACCTTGTTTTCATCTGCGAGTCGGAGGTAGGATCACAAAACGATTCATGAGCGATAAGCGATTATTGAGACTCGGGTTGCCAAAAGGCAGTCTTCAAGAAGCGACCATCGACAAGATGGCGAAGGCTGGTTTTAACATTCAACTCAGCAGTCGTTCTTATATTCCTTATGTCGATGATGAGCAGTTGGAGATTCGCTTTATACGTGCACAAGAAGTAAGCCGATACGTCGAGAACGGTTACTTGGATGCGGGTATCACCGGTTATGATTGGATCCAGGAGAACGGATCCAAGGTGCATGAGATCGGCGAATTCCTCTTCAGCAAAGCCACCCGGCAGCCCGCGCGCTGGGTGTTGGCCGTGCCGGAGCACTCCGAGGTTCGTACCGTTAAAGATTTGGAAGGCAAGCGGATAGCAACGGAAGTGGTGAACATCACCAAACGGTATCTCCGGAAGCACAAGGTGAAGGCCGAAGTGGAGTTTTCGTGGGGGGCGACCGAAGTGAAAGCCCACGAGATGGTGGACGCGATCGTGGAATTGACGGAGACAGGTTCTTCGTTGCGGGCCAACAAACTTCGGATTGTGGACACCCTGTTGCAGTCGACGCCGCGGTTGATTGCGAACCTTGTTTCCTGGAAGAACCCATGGAAGAAAGAGAAGATTGAGCGGTTGGCGATGTTGCTCAAAGGGGCCCTGGAAGCGGAGACGAAGGTGGGTCTAAAGATGAACATCGCCGAATCTAATTTGCCAAAGTTGTTGCAAAGTTTGCCCGCGTTGCGTAATCCAACCATTTCCCGGTTGAGTCAGCCGGGATGGATCGCGGTGGAAACCGTGATTGACGAGCGCGTGGTGAGAGATTTGATTCCGGAACTTAAGTCCGCTGGAGCGGAGGGAATCATTGAGTATCCACTGAACAAAGTGGTGTATTGAAGATCCGTTGACCGAGATAAGTTATGGGTTCATTGAAGAAACGCCGCAAAGCGAAGATCAACAAACATAAGCGCCGGAAGAAACTTCGTGCCAACCGCCATAAGAAGCGCACTTGGCAGAAGTAACTCCTGCCTGCTCTTCCTTCCCAAGGTTTACAGAGAGCGCAATCCTTCCTATTGGGATTGCGCTCTGTTTCCTTCCCGGTTGCCCCTGCAACTCCGCGAGGTTATCAGTGTGCTGTGGATATGACTCGAAGTCGTCATCTTGGCATGGCTGCGGCCCTGTGTTGGTGTCTGCTCCTGTCCGCCTGCAGCACTGGATGGAAGAAGGTGCCGGCAGACGCCAGTAGTCTCCGCGCCAGACCAGGCACGGTGGAAGACGCTGCGGCTCTGGATCGCCGGGTTAAGGGGTACGCTCATTACGCGGCAGGAGTGATTCAGGACCTGAACGGGGAATCGTCTCGGGCTCACACCAACTTTCTGGAGGCCGCTCTTTCGGATCTCCAGAATGAAAAACTGGTCTTGGATGTCGCCCATCGTTTCCTGGAACGACAGCAGCCGGAGCAAGCTCGACAGCTGCTTCAGGAAGCCTCCGCTGATCCCAAGTCGCCTGGGGTGTTTCAGGGGTGGCTGGGGTTGACGCTCGCCCAGATGGGCCGCAATGAGGAAGCGATCCAGGCAAGCCGCATTGCCATCCAGCGGGCACCTAAGAACCTCCTTCCCTATCAGACCATAGCGCGGATTCATCTCCAGAAGCACCAAACCAACGAAGCCCTTGGGGTGCTGGAGCAGGCCTTCGCCCAGCGTAATCCGAATGCCACCTTCCTGGTCGACCTTGCCGACATGTACGCAGCAGGCGCGCGCACCAAGATCTTTCCCATGGAGAAGGCCAAGCCACGGGTGCTGGAGCTTTTGGCCGCCGCGGAAAAACTCGAGCCAACAGAGCCGATCCTCCTCCAAAAAATGGCGGAGGGCTACAAACTGGTAGGGGAGTTGGCCAGTGCGACCAAGATCTACCGCAGCATGCTGGAAGATGCTCCGGGTGCTGGGCAGGGCGGCCCTGGCTTCACCCCGTTCTTGCGGGAGCAACTGATCCAACTCTACTTGCGGACCGGGGATCGTGATCAGGCGGTGGAGCAACTCAAGCAGGTGATTCGGGAGAATCCCACCAACCCGCAGGCCTACTACATGCTTGGAGCGCTTGCTGCAGATCAAAAGAACTATCCCGAGGCGGTCGCCCACTATCAAAAGGCCTTACTGCTGAACCCGGACATGGAATCGGCCTATTACGACCTTGCAAGCCTTCAGATCACCCTGCAGCAGCCCAAAGAGGCCTTGGCTACCCTCGCGCTCGCGCGCGGCCGGTTTGCGGTGAACTTCTATGTTGAATTCTACACCGGCATCGCGCACGTCACCCTCAAACAGTATGACGACGCCGTTCGGTGTCTTACTTCCGCGGAGCTCATGGCCAAGACGGGCGATCCTTCCCGGTTGAACGCGGTCTTCTATTTCCAGTTGGGAGCGGCGCACGAGCGCCGGGGAAACTTCAATGAGGGCGAGAAGTATCTGCGCAAATGTCTCGAGATGAATCCTGATTTCGATGAGGCTCAAAACTACCTCGGCTATATGTGGGCCGACCAAGGGACGAACCTGGAGGAAGCCCTGAAGTTGATTCAGGAGGCCTTGAAGAAGGAACCGAAGAACGCCGCATACCTCGATAGCCTGGCCTGGGTCTTCTACCGGCTACGCAGATTCGACGAAGCCTTGCAGGCTGCGACGGAGGCGGTAGACCTCTCCGAAGAGCCGGACGCCACTCTCTTCGACCACCTTGGGGACATTCTGTCGTCCTTGGGGAGGTCGGAGGAAGCCCGCCAAGCCTGGCAGAAATCCCTCGCCCTTGAGGCAAACGAGGCGGTGAAAAAGAAGATGGAGGGCGTGGGCGGGCGCAAGGACTAGGGTTCGTTCCTTCGACGATCCCGGGGGGCATGGAGCAATGTCTCGTCACCATGGGCAACCGTTACCGGAAACATTACACGCGGGATCAGGCAACAGAATGGTTGCCGAAGATCCGCTCTTGGCTGGCTGCTCTGCGCGCCGTACGAAACAACCTCGACGCGGCGGATCGCCGATTAGTCGAGTTGCTTGGGGAGGGTCGGGATTGCGGGGGAAGGCTCGTGGACCAATGGGTGCGTGGAGTCATCGAGTTCAAGCTGTTGCTGGACGAGTTCGAACGTCGGGAGATCCAGCTCAAGGATCTCGACCGCGGTTTGGTGGACTTTCCATCGATTCTGGCTGGTAAAGAAGTTTTTCTTTGCTGGGAAGATGGGGAAGATAAGGTGGAGTATTGGCATGAGCTCGAGTCTGGCTATCAGGGCAGGCAGGCCCTTTGAATTAGAGTCTCTTCAACTTCTCTTTTTTTGAACGTTCGTCTCCGATTGTGGTCTGTTTGGGCGTTGCGTCTTGACAGGCGGTGTAGAACATAAGCCGCCTTTGTGATGGCAAAGAATTGTGTTTGATTCGCGTCCTGAGTTGACGGCAAAGTAAAGGTTCGTAGTTTGCTGTCCTGATGTGGGAGTTTGCGAAATGATAAAAGTAGAGAACTTAGTAAAAGCCTTCGGGCCAAAACTCGCTGTAAACGGAGTCTCCTTTACAGTGGGGCGTGGCGAAGTCCTCGGATTCCTTGGCCCTAACGGCGCCGGGAAATCGACCAGCATGAGGATGATCACTGGATTCATTCCTCCTACCTCAGGCCGCGTTTCCATAGGCGGCCATGACGTCGTGGAGGATCCCATCCCCGCAAAGCGTCTGATCGGGTATCTGCCCGAAAATGCCCCCGCGTACACCGACATGACGGTGGCGGGTTTCCTGGGTTTTTGCGCAGAGCTGCGGGGGATGCGGGGAGATGAGAAGAAGAAGGCGGTCCATCGCGCCATCGAAATGTGCTTCCTCGAAGGGGTGATGTACCAGTCCGTGGATACCCTTTCCAAGGGGTATCGCCACCGCACCTGTTTTGCTCAGTCCATTATTCACGATCCGGAGGTGCTGATCCTGGACGAGCCAACCGATGGTCTGGACCCGAATCAAAAACACGAGGTGCGGACCCTCATCCGGCGGATGGGCGAAAAGAAGGCGATTGTCTTCTCCACTCACATCCTGGAGGAAGTGGACGCGGCCTGTACGCGGGCCATCATCATCGATCGGGGGCAGATCGTAGCCAATGGCACGCCCAAGGAATTGAGACAACGCTCCGAGTACGCGGGGGCGGTGACACTCCGGGTTCGTGGACAGAGTGCCGGAAGTCTGACGCAGCAACTGCAACAACTGCCGAATGTGAAGAAGACGGTTGTGTTGGGTGAGGAGGGGGGAGTGGCGGCCTTGCGCGCGTTTCCACAGGCCTCTGCCCGCAACGGGGATTTGGAGCAGAGCCTCTATGCGCTCGCGGTCAAGGGCAACTGGCAGTTGGTCGAGATGCGCACCGAGGAAGGAAGGCTCGATGAGGTCTTCCGCAACATAACGCTTCCCGACACGGCCGCTTCCAAGTAACGCGAATTATGAATGCTTCTTCTCCTACTCCTGGTTCACACTGGCACGCCCTGGGCAACATTCAGACCATTGCCAAGCGTGAGTTGAACGGCTATTTTTCGTCACCGGTCGCGTATGTGGTGATCGTCATCTTCCTGCTTCTCACCGGCTTTTTCACCTTCATGGTGGGCGGCTTTTTCGAGCGGGGCGAGGCCTCATTGATGTCCTTCTTTCTCTGGCATCCCTGGCTCTATCTGTTCTTGGTTCCCGCAGTGGGCATGCGCTTGTGGTCGGAGGAACGTCGGCTGGGAACCATGGAATTACTCTTGACCATGCCGGTCTCGGCCTGGCAGGCCATTGTGGGGAAGTTCCTTGCCTCCTGGTTGTTCCTGGCACTATCGCTCATCCTTACCTTTCCGCTGGTTCTCACGGTGGGTTACTTGGGAAGCCCCGACCTGGGGGTAATTTTCTGCGCCTACGTGGGGAGTTGGATGATGGCGGGCGCTTATCTTGCCGTTTCCTGCATGACTTCCTCGCTCACCCGAAACCAGGTGATCAGTTTCATTCTTTCGGTGGTTCTCTGCCTTTTCCTCATTCTGGCGGGATGGCCGCCTGTGACCAATATGCTCATCCAGTGGGCTCCAACCTGGCTCGTGGACACGGTGGCGGCCTTTAGCGTGATGCCTCACTTTGAGGCTTTCCAGAAGGGCGTTTTGGATACAAATGATATCATTTTCTTTCTTTCTTTGATTGTCTTCTCGCTCTTTACCACCGGAGTGATCATTCGCAGCCACCGGGCTGGCTGAGACTCCTCACGACGAATCATCAACTCCAGAAACTGATTCCTGTCATGAATACCACGAAAAACAAATGGGAACCCATGCTCTACTCGGGGATAGGAGTAGTGGGCATGGCCTTGATCCTGATCGCACTGGGTGTCATTGCGGGCACCGTCAAGGCCCGTGTCGATCTTACCGCCGACCGGGTCTACACTCTTTCCGAGGGAACCAAGAAGATCATTGGCAAACTCGACACGCCGGTGACCGTGCGCTTCTACTGCACTCATTCCGAGAGCGAGATGCCGGTCATGCTCAAGACCTATGCCAAGCGTGTCGAAGACCTGCTGGCGGAATATCGGCAGATCTCGAAGGGCAAGATCGAGATTCAGAAGTTTGATCCCCAGCCGGATAGTGACGCCGAAGACGCCGCGCGCCTTGACGGCGTCGAAGGACAGGTGATGGGTGGCGGCGGCCTTGTGAGTCTGGGCGAGAAAGTCTACCTTGGATTGTCGGTCAATTGCCTCGACCAGAAGGTGGCGATTCCGTTCCTGGACCCCACTCGCGAGCGGTTGTTGGAGTATGACCTAAGCCGGGCCATTGCCAACGTCACCACCGTGGAGAAGCCGGTGATTGGGCTGATGAGCGCTCTGCCCGTGTTCGGCCAGCAGATGAACCCGATGATGATGCGCATGGGCCAGCAGGGTGGAAGCGAACCTTGGGTGTTCGTGGGCGAGCTCAAGCGGGATTTTACGGTCAAACAGATCGAGATGACCGCCGAGAAGATCGATAACGATGTCAAAGTCCTGGTGGTGCTTCACCCCTCCTCGATCTCGGAGAAGACCCAGTATGCCCTCGACCAGTTCGTGCTGCGTGGAGGCAAGATGATCGCATTCCTGGATCCCATGTCGCAGGTGGACAGTCGGAATTCGGCTAACATGCAGAACATGATGCAGCGTACCGCTTCCGGCGGATCCTCGCTGGACCGCCTGCTCAAGGCCTGGGGGTTGGAGTTCGATCTCAACAAGGTGATTGCGGACAAAACCTATGTGACCCAGCTTCGACGTGGAGATCGTCCCTCGGCGGAACCCACCTGGCTTTCCCTGACTGCGGAAGCGATCGACAGCGGCGACGTGGTGACGAGCCAGATTGACACTCTCCTGCTTCCCTTTGCCGGAGTTTTCACGGGGACGCCTACCGAAGGCTTGAAGCAGACTGTCCTCCTCAAGACCTCGGCTAATTCCATGGGGGTGGAGAAGATGATGGCCCAGTTTGGGGGGGACACCGGCAAGGACTTTGTGCCCTCCGGCAAGGAACAGGCACTCGGTATCCGGCTGACCGGAAAGTTCAAGACCGCTTTCCCCGAGGGGAAACCAGGGGCTCCGGCTGATAGCAAAAAAGAGGGTGCTGACAAGGACGGAGCGAAGGTTGCGGATGAGACCGCCAAGGAAGAAGGACTCAAAGAGTCCAAGACAGATGGCGTGGTGATCCTGGTCGGCGACAGCGACATGCTCTATGACGCCTTCTGCGTGAGGGTGCAGGAGTTCTTTGGCCAGAAGCTGGTGAGTCCATTCAACGGCAATCTGGGCTTCCTCCAAAACGCGGTAGAGCAGTTGGCGGGGGACAGCAACCTCATTGGCGTACGTAGCCGGGCAGTTCAGAACCGTCCTTTCACACTCGTCAAGAAGATCCAGGCCCAAGCTGAGGAAAGCTACCGCAGCAAGATCAAACAGCTGGAGCAGGACCTCGCGGATGCCCAGCAGAAACTCGGCGAGCTCCAGCGTGACAAGGACAAGAATCAGCGTTTCCTGCTCTCCAAAGAACAGCAGGATGAAATCCAGAAATTCCACCAGAAAGAAGCGCAAACCAAGAAAGACCTTAAAGAGGTCCGCAAGCAGTTGCGTAAGGATATTGACGCTCTCGAAACAAGACTGAAGTGGGTCAACATCGCCGGCATGCCATTCCTCGTCAGTGTCGCCGGCATCTCACTCGCTTTTTGGAAACGTAAACGTACCGCCGCCAAATGAACCGCAAGCAACTTACTCTAATTTTGGTCGCCGTCCTGGTAGTCGGCGGCTTGGGTTTGTGGCTCAAGAGCCGCAACGCCGCATCCTATCGGACCAGTCAAGGCAAGATGGGACAGAAGGTGCTGGGAGACTTCGACCTCAATAGTGTGGAAGCCGTTGTTATCAAGAATGCCACAAACGAGGTGAACCTAGCCAAACAGGATGACCATTGGGTGGTCAAGGAACGGAACAACTATCCTGCCAACTTCTCAGAAGTCAGCGATGTTCTGCGTAAGTTCTGGGAGTTGAAGGTGGTGAACTCGGTGCAGGTTGGGCAATCGCAATTGGGCCGCCTCGAGCTCACCCAGCCTGGCAGCGGCGAGAAGGCGGGGACCCTGGTCGAGCTGAAGGACAAGAACGGCAAGGTGATTCGGACGATCCTTCTCGGCAAGAAACACACTCGCCAGGCTCAGGGCCCATCCTCCTTTGGCGGCGAGGAAGGCTGGCCTGATGGTCGCTATGTGATGACGGAGAATCAGGTCCAGACGGTGTGCTTGGTTTCGGAGAGCTTCAGCAACGTCGAACCCAAACCCGAGCAGTGGCTGAGCAAGGACTTCTTCAAAGTCGAAAAGGTGAAGTCTGTGTCTTTGACCCATCCAGCTGCCACCAACTCCTGGGCCTTGTCCCGGGAAACAGAGACTGGCGAATTGAAGCTGACGGACGCCAAGCCCGAGGAAAAGGTGGACTCCGCGAAACTCTCGGGAATCCCGAACGCCCTCTCCTATCCCAGCTTCAACGATGTGGTCGCCGACCCGAAACCCGAAGTGACTGGCCTGGACAAACCCATTACAGCGGTCGTCGAGACCTTCGAGGGTTTTAAATACACCATCAAGGCTAGCAAGAAGGCTGGAGAGGAAAGCTATTACATGACAGTGTCCGTGGAAGCCGACCTCCCCAAAGAGAGAACCCCGGGCAAGGATGAGAAGCCTGAGGACAAAGAGAAACTCGACAAGGAATTCAAAGACCGGATCGAGAAACTAGCCGAGAAACTGAAGCAGGAAAAGGCCTGCGAGAAGGCTACCTATCTGGTTTCCAAGTGGACCCTAGACTCACTCCTCAAGGAGCGGCATCAGCTCTACGTGGAGAAGAAGGACGAGACCAAGGGTGATAATGCCGGTGCTCAGGCGCTCCCCGGTGGGGATGATTCGCATGAAGATGACGAGACCGAGAGCCTCGTTCCGCCTGCTTTGCCCCAATAAAGCAGCTTTGGATTCGATAGCAGAATTGAAGGACCACCCCGGGCAAAGACCCCCGGGGTGTTCTGTTTACGAGTGAGTGATATGGAAACCATTAGGAAAGTCCTTTCTCGAGATCAGTATGCGGCCAACGCGGATATCATCCTGGTTTCCGTAAGTCCAGGCCAGGCGGTGGCGCAGATGAACGTGACGGAGCGTCACCACAACGGGTTGGGCACGGCGCAAGGGGGAGCGATCTTCACCCTGGCGGACTTCGCCTTTGCAGCCGCCTCTAACTCGCACGGGACCGTTGCCGTCGCCATCAACGTCAGCATCACCTTCCTGAAAGCGGTGAAGAGTGGCTTGCTCAGGGCTGAGGCCAGGGAGATCTCCAAGAGCTTCAAGCTCGGCAGTTACACTGTCGAAGTCAAGGACGAGATGGGTGATGTCGTCGCCTTGTTCCAGGGTACAGCCTACCGAAAAGGCGACAAACATGCAGAAGCGTAAGCTATAGGTCTGGGGTCTTTGCGGGAACTCCCCACTTGCCGCTTCGTTCTAGCTTTTGATGTCGGGTTACGAGACAATGGGGTCAGGTCCATATAGTTGACACATGGGGGAAGAGAGGTCAGGATGGAAACAGATGGCCAGGCCGTTGCGAATGTTGATTGCTGGGGGATGGTACCAGGTGAGGAGACAGGGCATCTGGCGGGCGGACCTCTCCACTCGAGGCGGCGGCGCAGGGGGTGCGGAGGTTCCAGCGAGGGCTTTGCGCCGATCCGTGCAAAGAGTGTTTTGTCAAACGGCTGAGATCCTATGTGTCACACATATAGACCTGACCCCATTGCCTTTTGACCTGACCCCATTGCCTTTTTTGACCCCATTGCCTTTTTCGATCGCCTTAGTTGCTTGGGCAGTCAGGGGAGTAGATCACCCGTCGCTGACGGGTGGAAAGTGACAGGTGGGTTCTGACATGATGAACGGGATGAGATTCCATCACGTTCGGCATCGTTTGCTTTTCATCCTGGGCATCCTGCTCATCCTGTCTCCGTTCCCTTCCTCGCAGCCACCAACACTCTTTGTGGTTGACCGGGGATGAAGGGAGCCTTAAAGGTGCCAGAGAGAAACCGGAACTAGCTCAGAGCCAAATTGATTATGCGTATTACCTTCAATTCCTTCCTTGTAGCCCTGGCGTTGAGTCTGCTGCCCTGCAGCCAGGCTGCTGATGCCCCCAAGAAGACCCAAGTGCTCATCATCACCGGCGACGACGTCAGTCCGGCGCATAACTGGTTGGAAGTAACCGCCTCCACGCGGTCGATTCTTAACGCTTCTGGAAAATTCGACGTCAAGGTCTGTGAAGATACGGGCATCCTCGATTCCGCGGCCAGTATCGCCAGGTATGACGTGATTTACATGGCGATGTACAATGCGAAGACCCCGACGCTGTCCGACTCGGCCAAAGCCAACCTGCTCGCGTATGTCAAGGGCGGGAAAGGGTTCGTGGTGACGCATCTCTCCAGCGCGTCCTTCAAGGAATGGCCTGAGTTCAAAGCACTTTGCGGCCGCATCTGGGTGATGGGCACTTCCGGCCATGGCCCTCGCAGCATGTTTAGAGTCGACATAGCCAAACCCAACCATCCCATTACCCAAGGTTTGACCGAATTCGAGGCGGACGACGAATTGTATGCAAAGCTCCAAGGGTCTGAGGAGATTGAGGTTCTCGCGACTGCTAAGTCCGACTGGAGCAAGCAGACCGAGCCACTAGCTTTCACCCTCCGTTACGGACAGGGCAGGGTTTTTCATCATACTTTCGGTCACGACGGGAAGGCTCTGGATAATCCCTCGGTGGCCAAGATCATCCAGCGCGGCACGGAGTGGGCAGCCAAGGGTAAGGTCGAATAAGCGCAAGGAGAGCATCAAACACCACGCGACCCGGCCTTTGCCTGCTTTTGGCGGAGGCCTGTCCCTTCCGGGGCCCGTCGGGTCAGTGTCCCGAGGTGGTCACAAGCACTTGCTCCAAAGTGGAAACTCCTTCGCGGGCTTTAGCAAGGCCAGCGTCGCGGAGGGTCTTCATCCCTTGCTTGACCGCCATCTTGCCAATTTCCATGGCGCTTTGCCTTTCGATCACCATCTTGCGGACCTCGTCGGAGACGGTCATAGCTTCGATGATGGCAGTCCGTCCGGCGTATCCGCTGCTCTTGCAGCGATCGCAGCCGCGGCCTTTGTAGAGCGTGGCACCCTTGAAGAAGTTCTGGTCGATTCCCAGGTCCGCGAACATCCTCGGCGGGTAATGTTGAGGCTCCTTGCAGGAGGGACAGATGCGGCGCATGAGGCGCTGGGCGCACGAGAGGATCACCGAGGAGGAAATAAGGAAGGGCGCGATCCCCATGTCATCCAGTCGGGAAATGGCCCCGGGAGCGTCATTACAATGCATCGTACTGAGCACCTGATGTCCAGTCAGCGCAGCCTCCACGGCGATCTCGGCCGTTTCAGTATCGCGAATTTCGCCGATCATCACAATGTCGGGGTCCTGGCGAAGAATGGACCGCAGGGCGTTGGCGAAAGTGAGGCCGATTTCCTTCCGCACCGGGACCTGGTTGATCCCCGGAATCTGGAACTCCACCGGGTCTTCCACGGTGATGATATTGTATTCCGGGTTATTGAGCTCGTTGAGGGCCGAGTAAAGGGTGGTGGTTTTGCCTGAACCGGTGGGACCCGTGACCAGGATCAAGCCATGGGGAGCATCGACAGCTGCCTTGAACCTCCGAAAGGTTTCCTCATCCAGCCCCAACTTGTCCATGCTGGCGGACAGGTTTGACTTGTCGAGAATACGGAGTACACATTTCTCTCCGTGAACGGTGGGAAGGAAACTAACGCGGAGATCGATCTCGCGTCCCCCTACCTTCATCCTCATGCGCCCATCCTGAGGCAAACGGCGCTCGGCGATGTCGAGGCTCGACATGATCTTGAGGCGTGAGGTAAGCGCCACCTGCATGTTCTTAGGAGGTGGCGGATAGTCGATGAGAGCGCCATCCACCCGGTATCGCAACCGCACACTCTTCTCGAATGGCTCCAAGTGGATGTCACTCGCGCGGTCTTTGATCGCCTGGACCAGGATGATGTTCGCCAACTTAATGATCGGTGCTTCCTCTGCGGAGCCGGTGAGCTGGTCCAGACTCACATTGTCGCCAGCATCTTTGGCCAGTTGCACGGAGTCAGCCTCAGCGTCCAGTTCAGCCTGGCGCTGGGACTCCTCCATGATCTGCTCCATGCTCGCTTTGCCGGCTGCCTCCAGATTGTTCAGCTTCTCGACAATGGCTTTCTCCGAGGCGATCATGGGGACCACCTCCAGTTTGGTGATCCGCTTGACGTCGTCGACGGCCAGCACGTTCAAGGGATCCGCCATCGCCAGGAAGAGTTTACGTTCCAGGCGGGAGACCGGGATCACTTTATGGGTAAGGGCGACCTCCTTGGGAATCAAACTGGCAAGGTCCGCACTGATTCCGCAACGGGTAATATTGACCGGAGGCCGGCTGAGAACCCGGCCCATGCAGACGACCAAGGCTTCATCATTGACCAGGTTCTTCTCATTGAGAAGCTTCAGCAAACGGGTGCCTTCCTTCTTCTGCTGGGCAAGAAGTTCATCCGCTTGTTCCTGGGTCAGCAACTTATCCTGAACCAGGGCTTCCGCGATGCGTTCACCGAATGTTTTTGCTGGGACCGGAGGCATATATCGAAAGGGTTAACGCGAGGTTTTCTTGACTAGCCGCACCAGGTCCGCAGGGGGGGTCAGATACCAAAGCACCCGATCGTGCCCCAGGTTGGCAAGATCCTCAGCTGCTCGCTGGTTGAACGGGTTTGCCGTTGCCACCATCACCGTCTTGCTCATCCGGTCGAAGGGCAAGATACACCACCGATAGCACATCGCTTTGGTCCCCGCGGGCATCTTCCGGACCCATTCCACATCGATGTCGTATCGATCCAGTGACAGGAAACAGAGTCGGGACCGCTCGCAGACCAGTTTGAGGGACTGTTCCAAGGGTACCAGGTTGAGTTCGGATAGCGTCTGGATAAACGGGACCTGAACGTCAATCGGATCGCTGAGAGGGTTTGGGGTGAACCAGTGCTTGTCGAAATCATTTGGATTCAACACTTTACCTTCAACAAAGATCTTCCTCATCGTTTCCCGTCCGTCTTCGACCGAAGTGGTCGCGGTACGGGACACTTGAACACCCGGCTTGGGGGCCTCTGGGCTGGGGCGAGGGAATGGTTCTGGCTCCGCCACGGGTGGTCGACCACCGAAGTTCTCTCCTTTGCTGACGATGACAGCGAGGGCCGCCTTGACCTCCTTGTCGTCGGGATTGAGTTCCAGAATGCTCTCGTACTCCAGAATGGCCGAAAACAACTGCCCAGCCTCCTCATAGGCCCTCGCGATGCGCTTGGAGGCGGCAATCACATCATCCGTACGCCCCAATTTCGAGTAGGCCTCCTTTAGAATTTCCAGCGACTGATAGTCGTTCGGCTGTGATTGGGCAATCACCTCGAACATCTCGATCGTCTGCAAAAGCTGGGCTTCTTCGTTTGGGTTCAGATTTGCGGCCATAATCGACACTCATCATGGCTGCAGCGTTGGCTTTTGCCCAACTCGGCCCGCTCACGGTCGGTTCCTCGCAGCCTCGTTCGATCCCGGTCCATCGGGGTGGATCCATGCCACCCAAAATGCCCAAGAACTACATAAGGTAAACAGGTTCGAGCGCAAAAGGAAAGGTTTCTTGATCGCACGGACCGTGTTCTTGCCACCAGGTTCCTTCCGTAGGATAGTCGGCTCGCCGGCCATCATGGCGAATGCTTATTACCAACCTGGCGAAGAACGCGCGTCGAAGGTTCAAGACCTTTTCTCGCAAATTGCCCGCCGTTATGACCTGATCAATGACCTGCAGAGCTTTGGTTTGCATCGTTACTGGAAGCGGGCAGTGCTACGGCTTTGCCGGTTGGAGGCCGGAGAGCCCGCTCTGGACGTGTGCTGTGGCACGGGTGACCTGACTCGGGCACTCGCGCGCAGGGGAGGTAGAGTGGTGGGATTGGACTTCAGCTCCGCCATGCTCGAGGTGGCTGCCTCCAAGCCTGTCCTCTGTGCTCCCCCCGAAGTGATGGGGGTTGCCCCAGGTGCGGGCACTATCGAGTACGTTTGCGGAGATGCGCTCCACCTTCCTTTTCCTGATGCGTCCTTCGCCGTGGTGACGATTGGCTATGGTCTGCGCAACCTGGCTGATTTTCGCCGGGGAGTAGCTGAATTGGCGCGTGTGCTTCGCCCGGGGGGCAGGTTGGTGATTCTGGATTTCGGTAAACCTACCAATCCCCTCTTGCGTGCCTGCTATTTTCAATACCTGAAATGGGTGGTGCCGCTCTTTGGCCGATTGTTCTGCAGGAACCCGGAAGCCTATTCGTATATCCTGGAGTCGCTCGTGTATTATCCAGCACAGCAGGGGGTTGACGAGCTCCTGCGGGAGGCGGGCCTCGTCCATACCCGGGTTTACAATCTCCTTGGAGGGGTAATGGGGATCAACTACGCCGAACGGAGTGGGGTATCCTTGGATTCCCGGCCCGAGGTTTGACCCGTTTTCTTTTTGGGTTGGGAGCAGGGGGTATCATTGACAAACTTAATGGATCCCCTGTTATTTTCGATTGTCTTTCCTTAGTGCAGATAGGGTACGTTGTTTCTGTCAACAAAGCGAAAGGCCTCTCATGTTTGAATTCATGGTCTTGGTCCTGGTGGGTGTGGTGGTGTGGATCGCGCGCCGATTGAACCGCTTGCAAGAGGAGGTAGAAAGCTCGAGATTTCAGCTGTCCGCCTTGGACCGGGAGATGCGCCGGTTCAAGGAAACGGTCGTTTCTGCTGGGCAGGGCACTTCGCCTCAGCCCTTCGGCTCCAGTAAGGAGGCTTTTGAGCCAGGCCCTATGGCCGAAGAGGCTGCCCCGCTACCGCCTTCCTGGCTCGCCACTTCCGAGCCTTCTGTCCCAGAACCTCAGCCGCAGCCCGCTGGCGCCTCTACCGCCCCGGCACAGCCACCCCCGATCAAGCCAATCCCACCGTTGGTTGCCACTCCAGCCCCGGCCTTGAGTACCCTCCCTCCGCTCTCCGCTCCTCAGAGCTCATTCCCAGTGCCGGTGAAAAGCCTGCCTGTCGTGAAGAGCTTCGATTGGGAGCAGTTTATGGGCGCCAAGCTCTACATGTGGATCGGCGGTTTCGCGCTCTTCCTGGCGGTGGCTTTCTTCGTCAAGTACTCCTTTGATAAGGACCTCATCTCCCCGGAGATGCAGGTGGCGTTGGCCTACCTCGCTGGGGCTGGTCTGCTAGTGGGAGGGCTGAGCCTTCGAAAGAAGGCATATCAGGTGGCAGCGACCACTTTGGCAGCAACCGGCGTGGTCGTTCTCTACGCGGTCAGCTTTGCCGCCTACAAACACTATCACTTCTTCGGTACGGGAACCACCTTCCTCCTGATGACTCTGGTAACCGCCACCGGGTTCCTACTGGCGGATCGGTTGCGCGCGCAGGTCTTCGCGGTCCTTGGGATGTTGACAGGATTCCTAATTCCACCCTTGCTTTCCACCGGCGAGAACAACCCGCTTGGCCTGTTTGGCTACATTGCCTTGTTGGACGCTGGTCTCATCGCAGTGGCCTTTCGCCGGCGCTGGCATCATCTGCTTGGTATGGCCGCTCTTGGCACGGTGATTATGCAATATGGTTGGGTGGCCAAGTTCTTCAGTGCGGACCAGATCTACACTGCCATGGCGGTGTACCTCGGTTTTGGGGCTCTGTTTCTGGGGGCCTTGGCTTGGTACCACGCGCGTGACCAGGTGAGTGAATGGGTGACTGGTACTGCCGTCGCCATGCTCGCCTCGGGAGTGGTGTTTCTCGCGATTACCATTTTGGACAACGCCGCCGTGGGGAGCAGGCCGGGCGTAGTCTTTTCCTTCCTTCTGGGGATTGACCTTGGTCTCCTTGCAATCGCCTGGCTGCGACCCGAGTTCCGAAAAGCTCAGTACTTCGCGGGCTTGGTTGCCTACGGCGTCCTCGCTCTCTGGACGTTGACTCGCCTCAACGACGATCTCTTGAACTGGGCATTGGGAGGTTACCTCGGGTTTGCGGTTCTGCACACAGTTCTGCCTCGCTTGCTCCCTCGGTTCCAAGAGCAGGGCGATCGGGGTTGGGTTGGGGCTGCAGCCTCGCTGCTCGGGCTCTCCCTGGCTCTTCTTCCCGTCCTGAAGGGAAGCCATCTGACAGACCTCTTCTGGCCGGTGATAGCCTTGTTCGATCTTATGATCGTGCTGGTGGCGTTCCTTTCCGGCGCAATCCTGGTGGTGGCTGCCGCGGTGCTTCTCACGGGGTTGGTAACAGGGTCGTGGATCCTGGCAACACCGCATGGGGATCTTGGCTTGATGGCCTTGTTGGTCGTGGTGGGAATGTTTGCGGTTCTGTTCTTTGGGGTCAGCCTTTGGTTGGGTAAGCGTGTTGCGGGGAAGGAGAGAAAGGAGGTTGGATCCGGAATGGGCCTCGATCTCGGAAGTCTCGATCCGGGCGTCTTTACCGCGGCATTCTCGGCGGTGCTGCCGTTTCTGCTCCTGATCATGGCGATTGGCCGGATGGAGCTTCCCGATCCAAGTCCTATCTTCGGTCTGGCTGCTCTTCTGGTGATCATGCTGCTCGCTTTGGCTCGGTTACCCAAACTCGATATGCTCGCCCTGGTAGGCCTGGCATGTGTGTTCCTGGTGGAACTGGCTTGGAACCAGAAACATTTCCGAGTCGATTCGGCTTTCGTGCCTCTCGTTTGGTACACCTCTTTCATGGCGTTGTTCACGGTCTACGCGTTCCTGTTCCACTACGGGTTTACCGAGCGCCTGTTCCCGTGGATCGCCTCAGCACTCTCGGGGCCCGTGCATTTCCTCCTGGTTTATCCCCTCGTAAAGAAAGCCTATCCGAATCCGGCCATGGGTTTGTTGCCGGCCTCTTTCGCCATTCCCATGCTGGTGGCGCTGGCCATGATCGCGCGCTGGTTCCGCACGGAAAGCCCGCAGCGGAACCGTCTCCTTGCGTGGTTTGGCGGGAGTGCCCTTTTGTTCATCACGTTGATCTTTCCCATCCAATTCGACCGTCAGTGGCTCACCTTGGCGTGGGCCCTGGAGGGCGCCGCGCTGCTGTGGTTGTATCACCGGGTACCGCACTGGGCGTTGCGGGCCACCGGACTGGTCCTGCTGACGATTGCTTTCGTGCGGCTTTCCTTGAATCCTGCGGTGTTGCACTATCACGAACGCAGTGAAACCAGGATTCTCAATTGGTATCTGTACACCTACGGCGTCACGGTGGTGTGCCTCATGCTGGGTGCGCGGGCCATTCAACCGCCGGATACCAAAGTGCTCCGCCTCCCTGCGGTCCCGATCCTCTACACTCTAGGGACCATCCTGGCCTTTCTGCTGCTGAACATTGAGATTGCCGATTACTTCTCAGAAGGATCGACGATCACCTTTGATTTCTCAGGGAACTTTGCCCGCGATATGACATACTCGATTAGCTGGGGCTTGTTTGCGCTGCTGCTCCTGGTGGTGGGAGTGGTGCGGAACCTGCGTGCCCCTCGCTATGCGGCCACTGCGTTGTTGGGGGTCGTGCTGCTCAAGTTGTTTTTGCGCGACTTGGTGCAACTGGGTGCCCTCTACCGGATCGGAGCGTTCTTCGGAGTCGCGGTCATTTCGATCACCGCCGCGGTAATGTACCAGCGCTTCTTTGCGGTTGCTGCTCGCAATGCGGCTCCAGCTGGGAATCCTCCTCCGTCGCCAACTCCTCCCGCGGACGGTGCAACCTCCTGAATCAAGGCTACCTATGAAAGAGATCCTCTCAAACTGGCTCAGTCTGCCGTCTGTAGCGTGGCTTGCCGGATTCATCGTGGCCGGTACCCAGGCTCAAACGGAGTTCCCCGCGAATTGGCGGTACCAGCAGGCGCTCGACGTTCCCGCCGTGGGTGTGGTTCGAACCGAACTGTCCCTCGAGACCATGGATACCTGCCGCCTTTCGTGGGAAGATCTACGCCTGGCGGACCCTCAAGGGCGCGAGATCCCGTTTCTGACCATCGAGTCCACCGGCGAGCGTGCGAGTTCAATCGCCCCAAAGAAGTTCGAGGCAACTCTCTCTCGATCCTCCACTACCGTCCACATCGAGACCGGCACGGATCTGCCTTTGGATGCTGTGTATCTGACAACGCCAGCTTCACGGTTTATGAAAGGAGCGCGCTTGGAGGCCACAAGGGATGGGAGTCGGTGGACTCGTTTGGCGGAAGGGGTGCCGCTCTTTCGCCAACCGGGCGGCGTGGAACAACTCCGGCTTTCTTTGGACCGTGTTCCCTGGCAAGCAATCCGAATTGTGGTGGAAGATCAGCGTGCCGATCCCATTCCATTCACCGGCGCGCGACTCGAGACCGTCGTGCGCGAGCCGGAAACCGTGCTGATGGAAGCGAAAGTTGTCGACCGTGCCGAGACGCTGGGGAGGACCCGACTGACGGTGAACTTGCCTGCAGCGAACCTGCGCCTTACCGGCCTGGAGTTGGATGTGACCACTCCCCTTTATGCTCGCCTAACGCGGGTGGCGGTGCCCAAAACCGTGGACAATATCACCACAGAGTCCGCACTCGGGGAGCGGACGCTCTACCGGATGGCGGTGGAGGGCAGGGAAGCGGTCGCCTCGCAGAGAGTGGACCTGGACGCCGCCGTGCCGGGACGAGAGTTGATTGTCATGATCGAGAACCAGGACAGTCCACCTCTAGACTTGAGAAAAGTGCGCGTGATTGTGAGGCCGATTCGCCTGGCGTTTCACGCGACTGCGGCGGGAAAGTATCAGCTATATTCCGGAAACGATCTCTGCCCTGCCGGGCGCTATGATCTGGCGTTGCATGAGCAGAACCTGAAGTCCGGAGATGCTGTCCAACCGAACTGGAGTGCACGGGTGGAAAACCCGGGTTTTCGTCTGCCACAAGTCCTGGTGGGGGTCGGAGAGTTGGCCGCCGCCCTGGACCCGGCGGGTTGGAAATTCAGGAGGCCTCTGCAAGTTGCCACGGTTGGAGTCCAGCAGATGGAGCTGGATTTGGACACCCTGGCTCATGCTGGGTCCGATTTGGCGGATCTGCGCGTGTTACTGGGCACAAACCAGGTGCCGATCCTGGTGGAAAGAACTTCTATTCAGCGCAAATACGAGACCACGGCCAGCATTCTCCCGGACAAGAAACGTCCCACCCAGACCCGCTGGCAAATCAAGCTGCCGCAGACCAGGCTCCCTTTCCACCTCTTAGGCTGTTCATCGCCCACGCCGCTCTTTGAACGGCAGGTGAAAGTGTATGAGGTCCTCGTGGACCAACGAGGAACCGAGCACGAGCGTATGCTCGCCTCCGCGACCTGGGTGCGGACCCCCGAGGTTCAACCCAAGCAGTTCCTGGTCGGCTTGCCTGGCCTATTGGAGAGTTCCTCTCTTTATCTCGAAACGGATAATGGTGACAACCAGCCGATCGTGCTGGAGAAGTTCGAGCTCTACTATCCCGCCACCCGCATCGTGTTTCGTTGCTCCGCACCTGGCACCCTTCATTTGTACTATGGCAATTCAGAAGCGGCGTCGCCCAGATACGATCTCCGACTGGTCTCTCGCCAGCTTTTGACCGCGCCGCGTCAGACCGCTACCCTCGGCCCGGAAGAACAGCTGATCAAAGGCCGGTGGACTGACCGGTTCGGTGGAGGAAGGCAGCCGGGGGTTTTGCTCTGGGGCGTTCTGATCGGCGTCACTGCCGTGCTGGTGGCGGTCGTCCTCCGTTTACTCAAGAAGCCCGCGGAGGAACCTCACTCCTGATTACCGCGCGGGGCTGCGGAAATGACGGTCAGCAAAGTTGAGATTAGATGGTGGCTATTCGAAGAGTCGTCGGCCCGCTGCCGGGGATTTGGTATCGGCTAAGTCCTGGGGCGCTTTCCGGCAGTGGGTTCCAGGCGACTTTCTCCTGGCTTGGAACCACCAACTCACCCGAGCAGCCGGGCGGCAGAGCCAGGGTAAGGACTCGGTTTCCGCGGGGGCCCTTCGCCGCGAAGGTCAGTGCACCCCGGACCGTTTGCACAGTCAGTTCCAACGACTCGAGATCGCCCAACTGCGGACGGACCTCGCATCGACGGAACCCAGCCTCGAGAGGCTGAATGCCGGCGATGTTCATGTAGGTGCAATAGAGCGGGGCGACAGCGCAATGGCTCCATTGAGAGCCGGAGTCGGGTTGGGCGGACCAGTCTTCCTGCAGAGTGTTATTAAGGAGGACGGAAGGCAGTTGCGCCCAGCGTTCTCTTAGCACTTTCAGCACGATGTCGATACGACCGGCTTTCGCCAGCGCCCAGTAGCGCCAGTTGGCGTTGCATGGATAGGATTCGCCCATTTCCGAGGGAAGTTCTGCTAGAGCCTTGACCGAAGGGGCGGTCTTTCCTTCCGGGCATTGGCCAAAGAGGATGGCGGTGGCAGTGGAGCGGTCGCACATCCGGGGATTCTTCTCCTCGGCCAGCCAGGGCAGGTTCACTACGAACGCCTCTCGTTCTGGATGCCAGAAAGTCTTGATGGTCGCTTCACGGAGCTCTTTTCCAAAGGCAAGGGCGGCGCGGGCATTGGTTTCATCGCCGAGTGCGCGGGCCAGCGTAGGGAGGGCCGTCTCCAGCATGGCTGCAGCGTAGAGGTTGAAGGCACATTGCTTGTGGCGCTGACGTTGATAGGCCTGATGATCCATCCAGACGGCAGGCACGCCAATGTTCTCGACGCGCAGCAGGCCGTCCGAGTTTTGGATGGTCCGCAGGTACGTGGCAAACCGGAGCAGCCTTGGATAGGTTTCCCCTAGCGGTTCGAGGTTACCCGAGTGGAGGTGATAGTGGTAGCAGTCGAAGTTGAACCCGACCCCGTGATCCAGCAGAGGACCCCACTGCGTGAAACCAAGTTGTCGTTGAACGATTCTTGCGAGCCGGTCGAAAGCCGGCCAGCAATCCAGGAAATAGCCGTCTAGGGTCATGCCCTGGCTCCAAGTCCGGAGAAAGCGCGCGGGAAGACGGTGTTCCCCGAAGGCGTAATAGACCCCGTGGAGCTGGTGGCCTCCGTCGCCGCTGTATTGCTGCCGTTCCCGGGCCATGCCATCGACGCAGGTGTCCTGTGCCGAATTGTGGAGCGTGTTGATGGAGGCGTTGAGGACACGCGTCAAGTCGGGGTCCGAGCACTGGATTTGGGGTGAGTGCGGCCAGGGGAATTGGCGGCGAAGCATTCCCAGATCTCGTATCAGCACCCGGCCTTGGGCGTTTCGGATATGCAATTGGAGCCAGCGGAAACTCTCGAAATCGAAAGTCTGGAAGCGGTTGATGCCCTCGCGACAGATGAACCGTGACCAGGCATGAAAGTGGGTGTTCAGGAGCGGGGGCCCTCCCAGGCGATGAGCCTCATGCACCAGCAACTCCACCGTGGTGCCGGCGGGGGCTTCTATGGTGAAGAATGGCCAGCCAACCGACTGCTCTTGAAACTCGAAGGTGAGCGCAACCGCATGGGTGCCGTCTAACTCGACTTCCCAACCGCCCGGGGACGTGGATTTGGCGAGTTGCACCGCTTCGGCCTGGAAGGCCCCGTCGGGGAGACACTCGAAGTACTCCTCGGCCGGCCGGATCCACTGGATTCGGTACTGTTCAGCCAACCTCTTCACCGGCACGGTGTTTTCCCGTAACAGGGGGATGGTTCGAGCGCGCAAACTGACACCGTTGCGGACTGCCCCAACGTCTTGCACGTAGTCTGAATAGTCAGCAGCGATGGAAGGCAGGTTCGCGTCGGTTCCGATGGCCTGGGCAGGCAGCCAATGATCGTTGATCCGAAAATCCGCCGTATCCCAGCCGTAAGGATAGAGGCGCGCATCAAATTCCTCCTGGAAAGCCCTGAGGTACCAGCGTTTGTATTGACCTGGCCTCCAGGCGCGCGCGAGGTGAACCCGCCACGCGGGGTCGGAGACAATACGTTGTGTTGTGCCATCCTGCTTCTCGATCTCGAGGTAAAACAGGAATCCTGGCTTTCCGGCAGGCCAGGTCCCCTCACCGTGGCCGTAGTACAGGACTTGGGCGCCAATGACATTACCGCCCACCTGGAGTTGCTCGGTGAGATCGAACGGATCCGCCTCTTCGAACCGAGGGTCGCACGGGGCAGGCCCGAATTGAATCCGCCGTCCGTTCACCGAGAGTTGGTAGCGGCTTGAGCCCACAATCCAGCCGGTAGCCCGTTTCGGCTTGTCGGTCAGGGGAATCTCACGCCGGAACAGAACCATGGTGTTGGCGAGGCAGCGGGAACTGGGATACCAGATCCACAGGGCGGGGCGCAGGTCTGGCAGGGGTGGGAGCGAACCCGCACGTTGAGCCAGGGTTGGGCCGGTGACGGGTGAAAAAGACGCGGTCGTTGCGGTCGACGCGCTCTCACCCTGTAAGGGCGTCATGCTGACCATACCGCCCCCGGCCAAGGCGGTGTTGCGGAAGAAGTCGCGTCGAGTCAGCCCTTTCCTTGGCGCGTCATGGGAGCTTTGCATGCGAAGGTTACGGGATGTTGAGGATTCACAAGCAGAGTGGCATCCGCCGAGGGAGGTGGATCAGAGTAAGGGTATGCATGGAGTTCATATTAGCGCTGATTTTCCACCCATTCCACAATAGAAATGACCGCGTTGCTATTCGTCTTTTCGTTCGACGCTCGCACGGTCACTCTGCCATCGGCGGTCTCAGCCGCCCCGATTTGTCTTTCCAACCACTTCCCTTCCTGGAATTGATCGGTGACCCCCCAATCAAGACCATCTACCGATACCCTTTGTTTACGGCCCCCTTCGAAGTTGTCAGGGTCGATCACGAAGATTCGCACTGTGCCTTGGGCCTCTTTGGGAACGGATAGCTCCACCTCGAACGCCTTGGCATCGGCCCGGGCATGATAGGTTGGAAAGGCCCACCCTTCCCAGGCGTAGCCACCCTTGGGAGTGGCACCAAATCCCGGCTCTGCGAACACCACCTCGCCAGCCTTGCGGCCGCAGAGTACTTCCAACTTGACTCCGCGCTTTCGCAGGTCCGCCGCGTTGGGCAAAGTCTCCTTTTCAGGCCAGAAGGCTTCCTCCGGAGCAGGGGCTCGATCCGTTACCGCAGGCAGGGGTGGAATGGGAGCGTGAGGCTCGGTTTGGTACCAGTAGACCGTGCTGGAAAACTGGAGAGTATTACCCTTCTTGGAGAATTCCCGGCGGAACATGGGGTCTTCATTGACGCCGAAGCCGATGGCCACTCGCAGTGACTTCTCAAAACTGATGGAGTCTTGGAGAAAGAATCGATACGCCATCGCGCCTTTCAGGAAGCGGTAGTAACCCGTGTAAGGAAACTGGCTTTCGGTCTCGGGGAAACCCCAGCTGAACCCGAAGGAGTCCTCGAGGCCTTGGAACTCAATGGAGGGCGCCTCCTCGCCGTCGATGTAGAACTTCTCATTCGCGTCCACAGGATACCCGTCCCGGCCGGGCAGTCGGATGCTGACGTTCCAGCCCACGAATTTGCCGTGGCCTTTTGCCTCCAAGGCCACGTAGTCCTCTTTCCCCAGCAGCAAACCCTGCTGACGCCAACTGGCGTGGAAATAGCCTTGGCTGGCCGGGATCTCCTTCTGTGTCCGATAGATCAGGTAGAAGTAGCAAGGCATGAGTTTCCACAGCTCCTCACCCGGCTCCACGGGGCCATCGTACACCAACTCGATCCTCCCAGACTTTCGAAAGGGCATGGGGAAATAGGAATTGTACCCCCGGCGCACATTGACGAGGGCCGTATTGACCTCGTCACGGGTACCGGCTGGGTTGCAGAAGAAGTCGACCAGTGGAACGTCCACGCTGGGCTCTTTCTCGTCGTCCCAATAGATCTTCAAAGCCAGATCGCGGTTGAGCCTCTTGTTTTCGCCGGAAATCTGGCTTTGCCCATAGGCGAAGTGCAGCATGGTGACGGTTGCCGGGCCCGGAAGGTCGGCTACCACGACCCGCTTGGAAGTCTTGAATTGCGCAGTGAGCGGCGTTTCGATCCAGAGGGCATTTTGCGCCTTGGTGCGCCCGGCCGTAAGCGTCGGTAGGCTTCCCAGATCAAGTTCTAGCTGGGCGTTTGCCGAGTAGAGGGTCGAGGCGAGGAGGGTCAACGGTAGGGTGAACCTGAGCTGACCGAACGCCCGCCGAAAGGCGAGAAGAGAAAGGTTGCTGCTCATAAAGTGGCTGAGTTGCTGCGAGGTTACTCCCAAGAATCCCGTCTGACAAGCAGCGGACATCTGCGAGGGTCTGCGTAATTTGCGGAAGAATTCAGGATTGATGATGGTCAACCCTGAAGCCGAAGATGTTTGCCTTGGCGCAGGGAAGGGACTACGACTGGTCACTGCAAAACACTATGAACGAGCCCCCAATTCGAACCTCCTGGAAGACTGCTCGATCGGTGATCCTTGGCCTGGTAGTTGGCTGCTGGTTTCTTGGTTCGCCGGCACATGCGGCGGAAGGGTCCGACCGCGAAGTTGCCGCCAAGTACCACTTTGAAAAAACGATCACTCGAGAGGTGCTGGAGAACTACTTGGCTCGATCCATCACCATGGAGGGTCTCCTGAATGGGAGAGGGGATTTCAATGACAACGTCCGGATGTTGAAGCAAATCGGAGCCAAGTTCATCGGGCGTAGTCTGTGTTTGTGGGGTGGCGAAGCGGAAATCCTGCGTAACCTCGAACGCGCGAAACGGCAGAGCCCTCAGCTTCATCAGGCTGACCCGGAGATGGTCCTGCAGGCCTGCATCTTCGAAATTGTGACCACGCAAGTGGATCAGGTGCCGGTTCCAGACTGGGCTTTCACTGCACTAGGCCAGCCCGTCGAGAAACGGAACTTTCGCTACGCGGATATGCTCTACCCCAGCGGCCGGTTCAAGGACCACTGGAGAAGTGGCCAGTCCGTTCCCGATGTGAGCCGGCCAGAGACCAAGTTGTGGTTCTATTTTCTCGGTGCGTCCTTTATCGATACCGGCATCGAAGCGATTCACCTCGGCCAGACCGAGCTGATGAATGGCAATGACAAGAGCCTTGATCATTACTCCCAGGTGCTCGGTTTGATCCGTACCTATGCCGCCAAGCATGCGCGCCGTCACATGGTATTGTTCGACTCGCACGTTCCCAGCGGCGGCCTGGTGCGCGATGGGCAGTTGTTGATGGATTTTCACTCCTTTCCATTGCGCATCATGGAGTTGCCGGATAAACCCCAGGAGGCAATTCTCAAGCTGGGTTTCTCCGACGGGATCTATGGCCGGAGCAAAGGTGGAATGACCTTCAGCGGTTGGAAGTGCGACCACCTCCCTTACCTGGTGGAAATCGACAACTGGGGCGTGAGCAAGCAACCCGGTCAACCCAAGGTGGGAGGAATCTGGATCTGGGGCTACGACGAAATCACCTGGTATGCGCATCAAAGTCCGGAGTATCGGGCGAAATGGCTACAGTACGCCTGGGATTGGGTGAGGCATGTGGATCCTAATGGTTATCTCCAGATGCCCGGCAGCCGTACGACGGTATCCCCCTTGGACAAACGATGGTGGTACTACGCGAACAAGGCCAGTTCTGCAGTTCCAGAAGGTTTCGGCGATGAAGAGGCGATCCGTAGGGTCTGGGAGTCGGGGCGAGCGAGAACGAATGAGCCGATTCCACCGTCCTCCTCCAAGTGACGTCGTGAAGCCGATACCGCTTCTCCACTGCAAGCTCCAGTCGAGGCGGGCTTGCCTTTCGCGATGGCGGTTCGGTTTGAGCCTCGCGCTCTTGATCTGGGTGCAGAAGGTTGCTGCAGCGGTGGGATCCGATGCCTCGGAAGAGTGGCCCATGCTCGCCCACGATGCGGCTCGGAGTGGAGCGACTCCAGCGGTGCTGCAACCTCCTTTTGAGCGCAAGTGGTATCGACTCTTTCCTGAAGAGGGTATTCAGAGCGGCGTCCAGCCGGTAATTGCGCGCGGACTCGTCTTCCTTGGAACGCTCAGAGGCCTGCTTCATGCCATGGATGAGCAAACAGGGCGTGACACATGGACCTACCAAACTGGAGGACCGATTCTTCACGCCGCCGCAGTCACCGCAGATCGGGTTGTTCTCGGTTGCGCAGACGGCAAGGTGCATGCGCTCCGTGTTTCTGACGGGCAGGTGGTTTGGACTTTCGATACTCGGAGTTCTGTTTGGAATTCCCCGGTAATTGATGAGGGAACGGTCTTCATCGGAAGCCGCGGAGGGGTGTTGTTCGCCCTTAACACCGAGGATGGCCGCGTGCGCTGGCAGGCGGAGCTGGGTGCGCCGATCCTGCAGAGTCCTGCCGTGGATGCAAAGAAAGGCCATCTCTACGTTGGAGCGGAGGACCTGCGGATGCGTGCCTTTCAACTCAAGACCGGCGAGGCAATCTGGACCAGCGAACCGTTGCCCGGAGCCTCCTTTCGAGGTTACCACCCGGTGGTGGCGCCCGATGGATCCGTCCTCGTGACCAGTGCGCCGGTCATGGGATACGATCGTTTCCAGAACCTGCTCCTGGAGATGGTTCGGGAGGTCTTTGGCGATTTCGCCAGTTGGCGGCACAAGCCTGAAGAGAACGCGCGTCTCAGGGCCGAGAACTTCCGGCTGATGGAGAATCCGGAGACCTATCCCAAACAACTCGACTTTCTGCGCCGACGATTGACGGCTGAGCCTGCTTTCCAGACCTTCTTCGTCCTCGACCCCCTCACGGGCAAACAGCGTTTTGTGGCTCCCATCGTCTCCTCGGAAAGCATGAACGGGCCTGGCGCACCACCAGTGGTCACTCCGGACGGCCGGGTGATTGTGAAGTTCCAGGCTTTGCTTCGTAGCCGCTACGAACACTACTCCCCGTTTCTGAATGTGGGATATCTGGATACGAGTACTGGGCACATTCAACCTCTCTTGGACGAATCCCGGACCTATGGTTGGCACGACAGTCTCCTCTTGGTGCACGACGAGCAGTCTCAACTGACTGTGGCGGGAACACTCTTGATGAACACCCATCAGGACAACGTAAACGCGGTCGATCTGCGGACGCTCCAGGGCTATCCACAGCCTTTGGCACTCAACATTCATGAGCCTGTGCCAGGGGAAGCGCTCTCCCTTACGTTGAACCAGATCCGCGGCACTGAGTTCTCGGTGGGGAACGAGTGGCTGATCCGCGGCACCGCCGTCTATGGGGGTGGTTCGGTTCTGGATGTCCCGGTGGCAGTCGCTGGAGACAGTTACTATTATCTCCCCACGCATGAACTGAACTCGGGTTGTGCCCTGATTGCCTATCGCATGCAAAAGGGCGCGCCTGCGTTGAAACGCGTTGCCTCCCCTTCGACTCGTCCAACCGAGGCTGAATGGAACCAGATTCAAACCTCACGCTGGGATTGGGACAGCTTGGCCACTCCTCGCCTCACGAATCTGCTACAGGGTCTTCCGGGCCCCGTCCCTGGTACGCTTGGGGCCCCGCTCACGGAGCAAGCCGATCTTACCGTCCAAGCCATTCCAGACACGGAACTGGATCGCTTGATCGAGAAGCCTGCGTGGAATCCTGACTCTGCACTCAACACTCCCGCTGAGTTCTCTGCACTCCGAGATCGCCTCTGCCAACTCACCCGCGAACTCCTGGATCACTCTTGGCGCCCCCTTGTCTTGCCTGCCGGTAAAGCTCCGGAGGAGGCGTGCGTTTTCTTCTCCGACCCCAGCCAGACTCTCTACACCTTGATGCTGGCTCGCCCTTTCCTGGATGCGGGAGTCCAAGAGAAAGCGGATTCGCACCTGAGCAATTGGGTGGCGAATTTGCCTCGTGCCTACCCTATTCGCGATGGCAGCTTGCGCACACCCTACGAAGTGCCGTACGCGCATCTCAAAGTCGCCCAGGAATCCCCCCTCGATGACTTGAGCCGGCTTTACCCTCTCTGGATGTGGTCGGAAACGGCTTCAGGAAAAGGTTTTGTGCAGGAACACTGGCCGGAGCTGCGCCCCCGACTCCACGCGCCGTTGGTGGCTCCGGATGAAGATTGCGGCAACGCCAGGCTGGCGGGCCTGATTGCTTATTGCCGTATGGCCAAGATGGTGGGCGACCAGGGTTCACTGGCGGAAGCCCAGTTGCTGACCCGGAACGCGATGCGTGCACGCCTCTGCTACGAACACGCCTATCCGCGTGGGGCACTCATCCGCAATCTTCCTGGTGGCAGGGCAGCCTTGGCCCGCTGGCGGCATCTCACTCCCGATGGCGCCCGTTTCCTGGCGCTCTATGCCAAACCGGTCACGGATCACCTGATGGCAACTTATGTCGATTACCATCGTCCGGGATGGTGGATCGCGTGGAATGTGGAACAACTCATGCGGAATGAAGTCGCCTACCAGTTGCCTACCACCCCTCTGGAGATCTTTACTGCCCGGGCCCTGGTCCAAGGCGAATCGCCGCGCCAACTTGCTAACTTTCTCGACCTGCCTTGGTGCAAGGCGGATGAGTACTATCTGCAGAAAGTCGCTTTGCTTCTGCGCGCAGCCGGATCCTTACAATCTCCGAAGGATGCCAGAGCCGCATCCGGGGCCCCCAAGTCCCCACTCCACGGCTCACAATGACCTCCATGTTGCTGACTTGGTAACGCCCAGCGAGCAGCGGGTATTTGAGTGCAACGATGTAGTTGAAAGGCCAGATCTGACCTCCGTGCGTGTGGCCGGAAAGCATCAGCCTCACGCCCTGGCTGGAAGCGACGTCGGCTTCGGAAGGGGAATGGGAAAGCAGAATCGTGGCGCCCGGTGGCCGCTTGGCCAGGACTTTCTCCATTGGATCGACTCGCTCGCCGAACTCTCTTCGTGCCGTTAGATCGCCCACCCCGACCAGGACCAGACCTGGAACGAGCTCCGCGGAGCGATCTTGGAGCACTCGGTATCCGGCATCCTCGAGCAGCCGGAGGCTTGGTTCCAAGCCAGCGTAGTATTCGTGGTTGCCAGTGACTGCCCAGACCCCCAAAGGAGCCTGCAGGCTTTTCAAGATCGGCAACAGCGGTCTCACGTGGTCCACGTTGCCGTCAATCAAGTCGCCTACCACGAGCACGGCGTCTGGTTTCAGGGCGGAGACTTGCTGAATCAGCCTCGTCATCCAGGTCTCGCCTAAGAGGCTACCCAGGTGGAGATCCGAAAGGTGCACCAACGTCAGGCCATCCCGTTCCGGGGGTAGGGCGGGGATCGTCAGCTCGTAGTCCTTGACGACCGGTGGGCGGGCGGCTTGCGCAAGCCCCAGTATGGCAGCCCCTCCTGCGAGGAGTATCGCGCCGGTCATGATCTTGGGCGCAGCTTTCGGGACAAGGAGTCCTCCCACAGTCAGGACGTCGGTCAGAAGGACAGCGAAGAAGATAAGCCAGAAGGCCCCCAGCCACGCCGATGCCACATACTCTACAACCCAAGCCAAGGGACTCGGAAGCAGGTTGGCAGCGATACGGGCCAGCACATAGCTTCCCCAAAGGAAGATTCCTATCGCCGCCAGGTTGCGACCAGGGACATGTGCCGCGACCCAAGGCACCGACGCTAATCGCCAGAAGACGTAGCAGTGCAGGATACCCCACAGAGTGAGGGCGACGGTAAGGAAGATGGCGAACCTCGCGGCGGAACTCATGGTTTCGCTCTGAATACGGCGATCTCGGATAGCCCGATATTGGCGGTTCCTGGTTTGACCTCATCCGCCAGCAAAGTGGTCCGCGAGTTGAAGGCAAACCGCCGATTCGCCCCATCGGTCCAGGGCGAGTAAAGGACCCCATCGCTGGCCCAGGAGGGATACCAGGTATCGGCGCCGGTATACTCGGCGTGTCGGCCGGTGAAACTCACCGCCTTGATCGTCTCCGACGCCGGGAACGGGCAGCCAGGCGGCGGTTCGCTGGGCCATACGCGATAGGTCCCGGGAGCGGGCAGTGCAGGGGGAGACACCAGTCCAAACTCTGCCTGACCGGCCGAAGTGACCGGGGCAGATTCAGCCATCAAGTTGGGGAGGATCGCGAACAGTGAAACCAGGGTTGGCGTGGAGAAAGCGCTTTGCTGCGTTAGAATACGTCGCTTAGGACCTTGCTTTGCCTTCATACTTCGATGCGCAGAAGCAGAACAGGCACAGGGAAGTTGTCAATTCGGAACTGCCGCTGGCCGTGTGTCTTCCGGGTTTTCCCACACCACGGGTTTCCTTGTGGGCGGATCCCTAAAGTGCGCGGCGGGCACCATGCGCAGAAACTCACATTGCAGTATTACTACTAACATGTAATAGTGACATTTATGGTGCGAATTGAGTTGTCAGACCGATTCGTCGCAACTTCTGGTCCCTTCCGACGGGACCAGGTGTTGCTCCTGACCCATCTCCTCACCACCACTGGATAAGAAACCTATGCCTCAGCGACTCAGCCTCATTCACTCCCCTTCACGAGCGCCCTCGGCGGCGTCAGCTTTGTCGGCCGAAAGACCATCAAGGTTGTTTGGCCCATTTAGGGCCCCCTCCTGGCTGGCGTTGGCGAGCGCGGTGCTTCTCGCTTTCCTGTCCTCGGGGACCGGTCGTGCGCAAGACGCTCTTCCGAACGGGGGGTACCAAGATGGGTCCATCACTCCTAACACCACCCGTTCTCATACCGTGGCGGCGGATGCAGGGGATCGGATTGTCCTACAGATTGCAGAACTCTCCGGGGGCGCTGGGTTCACTCCGAGGATGGAACTGTTTGGTCCTGACGGTGGCTGGTTGGGGGGCGATGCTGGCGCTTTGGCAGCGCGTTTGGACATTCAGGCTCCTGGGGCCGGCACCTACACGGTCACAGTGAGCAATGACAACAAGGCGGGCGAGGGGAACTATCGAATTTGGTTGGCGCAGGTTCCAGGGGTGTTCACGGTTCCCGCTGGGGATGAAGGTGGCTTGCTCAGCGAAGGAGCGGACCATGACGGCGTCATCGGTCTCGGCGACCTTGACCTTTGGAGTTTTCAAGGAGCACCAGGCGGGAGGGTTACCTTGCAGGTGACCGAGGTTTCGGGTGGCGCAGCCTTCGCCCCCAAGATCGAATTGTACGGGCCGGATGGCGCGCGGAAGGGGGTCAAACAGGATGCAGTGGCAGCCACGTTGGACGCGGCTCTTGAGGTGGAGGGCACCTATACGGTGCTTGTCAGTGATTCCACTGAAACAGGAACAGGAACCTATCGGCTGCGCTGGACTCGCAGTGCGACCGAGCCACTCGGAACGAACGTGCTAACCAACGGAACCACTTCGCTGGGTGCCATCTCCTCCGCCGGAAGGGAGGACAGCTGGACCTTCACTGCCACCACCGGCGAGGGCATGGTCCTCCGCGTCGGGGAAATCACACCGGGCAGCAGCCTGAGTCCGCAGTTGCGGCTTTACGACCCAAGCGGGGCCTTGCTGGGATCGGCGACTGCCGCTGCCGCGGCTGAGGTGACGGCGCGGGCGACGAACAGCGGGACCTTCACCGTGCGCGTCAGGGACAACAACGGGGGTTCCGGTACGGGCAACTACCGGTTGAGCCTTGCCAAGACGGGGGCCGCGTTGGTGATCTCGCCCAACGATGAGGGGGGAGCTTTGACCAATGGGACAACTTATGTTTCCGCGATCGAGACCGGGGACGTGGACGCGTGGACCTTTACGGCCAACGCGGGAGAGAACATCGTGGTGCGGATGGGGGAAATGGTTACGGGCAGCCCGTTGACCCCGGAGTTGAAGCTTTACGGGCCCGATGGAGTGTTGCTGGATTGGGGCTATGCGGCGCCGGCTGCAGCGGAGGTGACGGCACGGGCGACGAACAGTGGGACCTTTCTGGTGGTGGCGGGGGATCGGAGCAGTGGCTGGGCGGGAACGGGCAACTACCGGTTGAGCCTTGCCAAGACGGGGGCCGCGTTGGTGATCTCGC
>CAYPNF010000001.1:0-129061 GCA_964411985.1 uncultured Verrucomicrobiota bacterium | reverse complement strand
GGGATCGGAGCAGTGGCTGGGCGGGAACGGGCAACTACCGGTTGAGCCTTGCCAAAACGGGTGCCATCCTGGCGATTTCGCCCAACGATGAGGGTGGGGCGATGACGGGCGTCGGCACTTACGAAGCAATGATCGAGCCTGGGGATATCGATACATGGACCTTCACTGCATGTGCAGGCGACAGTATCTCGCTGGAGCTCGGCGAAATGGTGGCCAGCAGCCCGCTCACCCCCTGGTTGCGTCTCTACGGCCCTGACGGCTCTTTGCTGAAAGCGCCCTATGCTGCTGCGTCGGTTCAAGTCAGCATGAGTTTGCCCATCGACGGTACCTACGTCGTTTTGGTTGGGGATCGGAGCAGTGGCTGGGCTGGCACGGGAACCTACCGGCTCAGCGTGAATGGCCTCTCGGATGGAATGAAGCTTTGCGCGTCATTGGCGTTGGGCCAGAAGGTCGACTTGACTGGGATCGGTGGACCTCCTGGGTCCACTTTCGTCCTTTGGGCCGTTTCGGATGTTCCTGCGCCGCCAGAGCGATGGGCTCCTGTCTTGACCAATCAGTTCGACCAGTTTGGCGTGATGCATGTTCGTGATGTGGTAGACCCGCTTGACCCGAATCGGTTCTTTATGCTCGAGACACCCTGAGGCAGAGCGCAGGGTCGGTGGCGCGATTGGAACGATTCGGACTCGCCTGAGGATCCGAAAGCGGTGCATTGCTGCAGTCTTCACTCCAAGACCTGGCGGACTTTCAGCAGGCCGATCGCGGTGGCGAAGCTTTTGGAGTGCGGTGAGGAGCGAAGCGAAGTACCGCTTTGGGACCCTCCCGAATGGTCGGTGCATATCAAGGGGAAAGCGGCACCTGGTGGCGCCGCACTCCAAAAGCTTCGCCTGAGCGGCTGGCTCAAGGCACTTCAGTGCCAACCGACGCGAGTCTGACCAAAGCTGGACTGGTGGGGGAGGAAAAGGGTAGGCTTCTTCGCTAGATGACCACTCTTGAACCACACTCATGAGAACCGACTTGTTCCGTTTTCTTACCGGTGCCGCCCTCGGCTTAGCCTGTCTTACAAGCGAGGCAGCGGGAAAGGATCAGATGTACGAAGGTCCGTACTTTCGCGGGGAGGGTGACCCGGAGTACCTGCAGCTGCTGGACCTCTCCCGCCGAATGTACGCGGCAGATCCGGAGTTCCTGAACATGACCATGCTGTACCAACCCTCATGGAATGGTTTGGTGGAAGGTCCCACCTGGGGCGCGTGGTGGGTGCAAAACAGCTATGGCACTACGCATTGTGCGCTTCCGTTTTACGAAGAGCCCTTTGCCACTTTCTTGCAGAATTCCCAGGATCTTTGGTTCAACAAGATGGGGGATGGTAAGACAAGCTACGTCTGGAACGGAAAGGATAGTTGGGTGCCTCCGGACGGGTGTCTGATGGACTGTGCCAACGAAACCTGGGCCATGCATCGCCAGGGGGACGGTCGGGTCGCCATGCACGATTGGGGCATGGAGTTCACCGCGGCAGGAGCGCTCTTGCAGTCGGAGTTGCTCCTGATCACCCGCGACCGCTCCGCCATCCAAAGGTATCTTCCTTTACTGGAACGGTGCGCCAAGTTCATCGAATCGCGCCGGGACCCCAAGAACAACCTGTTTCTGGCTGGGGCTGCTGGGAACCTCCTGGCTCCCAGCTATGCAGGGAGCAAACTGCCCGATAACACCTACGGACGAGCGTATCTGACTGGTCTGTCCGTGACCTACATTGCTTTCCTGGACCGATTCATCGAGTTGCAGAAGCTCGTGGGGAATCATGAAGGAATGCGTCAGTTCCAAACCCTCCGCGACTCAGCCCGGCAAGGTCTCAACCAGTTGGCTACGGACGAAGGTTACTTCATCAAGTACCAGGATCCGGATGGAACCCGCCACGGCGTATTTGGTGCTTCCAAGCACGGCTATTTCGAAGCTTCGCCCAACCACGATGCCATCTGCTTCCGGGTCGTGGACCAGGCTCAGTCGGTGAAGATCTACCGCAAGATGGCGTCCATACCCGGACTTCGCCCTTATGACCTGATTATTCCGAATTACCCTTCTTTAGACGATATGTATGAGAAACCCGAAGGCCTCTGGGGCTTCGGTACCTGGGTGAACGGCGGCCACTGGACCACTTGCGAGGCGCGGATGATGATGGCGTACTATCGGGTCGGCCAGTACGAGGACGCGCGACGTTCCATGAAGCAGATGATGACCTTCGCCCGGCAATTCCGGATGGACAATCCGTTGGTCAAGTTCGGTAGCGAAGTCTATCAGCCACGCGAGCCCATCAACATCACCTATGATGCCTTCGGTGCACCCGCTGGGCTGATCCGCGGTCTGTTTGAGTATCTCTATCGGGCCGAGGGTTTGACTCTGGTTCCCCACATACCCCCTGGCATCACTTCGCTGGAACAGAGATTCC
The DNA here is from genome assembly GCA_964411985.1 of uncultured Verrucomicrobiota bacterium. Lineage (GTDB taxonomy): Bacteria > Verrucomicrobiota > Verrucomicrobiia > Limisphaerales > J093 > CAYPNF01. The sequence goes on along the minus strand of CAYPNF010000001.1, from coordinate 126,621 downwards.
CGATACGTTTCGGAAACAAGAACCTCTACCTGGCGGTGGTGGGCCAAGGGCCTATCACCGGGGTCCGGGTCAATGGCCGCCGGTGGTCCTCCTATGATGGTGAGTCCGTGTTTCTGCCCTACGATCGTACGCCCCCTCGCGCCGCTATCCAGATTCTTCGTGGACAGTCAAAAGCGCGCTCTTTTCCCTTACCCAAACCTGACTACTCGATCCCGGTTACTCCAAGAGACTCTGTACTTCCAGTATCCAAGCCTGCTCCGGCGATTGTGGCCAACCCGTTGCCGCTTCGCATTGGGGGGGATAGCGATGGCGGCAGTCGATTCAGCGGTGACTTCGCTCGCGTTTGCCTTTTCCGGCGCGCACTTACCCCGGCGGAGATCGCCACCTTGGCACAGCCTGATCCCGGTCCCTTGCTGACCGACGCCGCGCTGCTGGGGCGTTGGAGCTTCGCGCCTTCTACCGACGGTTCGTTTGCTAACTCCGTCGGACCGCTGCCTGCCGCCAGAGCAGTTGGCAAGGTCGAAACCACCGATTCACCCTTCGGCAAGACGTTGCATCTGACGGGAGAGGGGTATCTGGAAGTTCCCAATTCGCCGGCGCTCGATCTGGCGAGCGGAGCCACTCTCTACGCTTTGGTTCGTCCAGAGACCACCCAAGGAAGGCTGCTGGACAAATGTCCGGTCGGTCAGGCGACTGGCTTCACCTTTGACACCCATCCTGGCAACGCCCTGCGGTTGATCAGCGATGCAGGCAGTCTTTCCTATGAAGCGAAGCTCGTGCCGGGGGAATGGGTGCATCTGGCAGCCACCGTGGATGAGCATGGAACTTCGACCCTTTACGTGAACGGCAAGAAGGTCTCTGAGACTCTGCGCCAAGCCGAGAAGCCTGATCTCGCTTCTCTCCTGACCAAAGTGGATCGGATGCGCCGCTTTCACCAAACCCTGCAAAAAGCTGGGCGCGCCGCGACTTATGAAGCCGCTCACGCTCGACTAGCGGTGCGCAGCCTGGCTGTGACTCAGGAGCGAGCCAGGTTGCTGGCGCTAGGAAAACTGACCCCACTCCCCGATCGATCCCAAGCGGCCGCCGACCAACTCTATCTCAACACGGTCGCCCGACTCTGCAACGGTCTGGAGAAGGCCTTGGACGGCTACGCCAACAGCCAGGATCCTTCAAAACAGCAGGTTTCCCGAATCTGGAAAAGTACGCCCCCGTGAGACTCGTCAAGCCCGGCTCGCCTCTCCTGGTGGGTTGCCCCTCGCTGAGGGGCAACTCTCTTCCATGCGGCATCGTAGCCAGATCTGATTGAAACTCAGCGCACCCAAGCGTAACACTCCCCCTAGTGAAAGAATCCTACCACAGGTTCTGCGGAGGGTTTCTACTGGGAGCCCTGTTTGCTTTCGCTATCATCCTTGTCGCCTTCCTCGCATCGCTATGCCTGCTTGGAGGCGTTGAAACTGGTAGCAAACTCCTTGCGGACGTCTCACCCCTTGGACTGTACATGCTGTCTTTTGGGCTGGGCGGCGGCGTTTGTGGCCTGCTTGGAAAAGAACACCGATTCCTGGGGCCTGCGCTTATGGTCATCGTGGTGCTCGTGGGGTGCGGGCTGATCGCGGCCCTTTTCGAATCCGCCGAGCCTGTGGGCTGGTACTGTGGGGCAGGCACAATAGTCCTCCTTGGACTGCTTGTAATCAATTCCATTTCGATCCGCAGACAGTTCATGGAAAGCATGACACCCAACGATGGGGCAGGGGCCAGTGCGGTGCCTAGGACTCTGTTTTCCTGGCTCAAGAGCGAGCTACAGCAACTGCGTCAACAACGCACCCCGCCTTCACCGCTCATGCGCAAGTTCGGCAAAGCGATGCAAATCCTGGTCCTGCTGTGCCTGGCCGCCTTCCTGGTCTGGCGTGTCGATCTTCATCGCGATGTCACCCGCCAGTTGGATCGCATTCGCGCGGCCGGGTTGCCTGCCATGGGGTTGGAGATGAACGCTTGGCAAACCGTGCCTGATGCCGAGAACGGAGCGTTGGTATTGACCCAGGCATTCACCTTGCTGCGGACTTTTCCGGATAGCCGCTCGAACGAGGTCCGAGAGGCGAGCCTTTTCCTGCGCACGAATCGCTGGGCGCCCTCGGTGCGCGTGATGGTCGCGGCTTATGCTGAGACCAACAAGGCCTTACTGGCTAAGGTCCAGGAGGGCTTACGCTACCCGCGCTATCGCTACCCGGTGGACTATTCCTACGGACTGGATACCGAGCAGACTCATCTGAGTTCGTTGCGGGAGGCTGCACGCATCGAGGCTCTTCAAGCGGTCCTCGAAGCCGAAGCGGGCAAGACCGACTCTCTGGCCGCAAAAGTCGACCTCCAACTCCAGCTCGCCAGCACACTCGACCTTGCGCCCACCGCACTCGCTTACCTTACCCGTACCGCCATGATTCGGACGGCTGCTCGGACCACGGAGCGTTGTCTCAACCAAGCGAGTCCAAACGACGAGACATACGCCTCCCTCCAGACCTCCTTCTCTCGCGTCGCTACCACCAATCTCCTCCCCAACGCGTTGATCGGTGAACGCGCGGTGCTGGCTCCCTTCTTCCGAATGACCTGGAAAGAACTCCAACGTTCCAGCCCAGGAGGCTCTGACGAGGGCCAAACCCATATACCCCAACAGCTGTCCGGAAAGCCCACCGGGGTAATTTGGTGGAGCGGAATCCTGGAACGCGACTTGCGCTTCTTCCTGGAGACGATGGAGCAGGCGATTAGCCTGGCCGCGTTGCCAAACCCAGAGAATCTCACGCTTACGAACTACCTCGACAACGCAGAAAAGCTGGCCCGCGAGAAGAAGCAGCTCTTCGGTGGCATGATGCTTCCCTCCTTCTCCAAACTGGCTCTTCGCGAAGCTTCCACGCAAGCCCTCGTTCGCCTCACCCAAACCGCCCTCTCCACAGAACGTTTTCGCCTGAAAACCGGCAAACTGCCTGCAGCCTTGTCCGAGTTGGTCCCCGATTACCTGCCTCAGATTCCAGAGGACCCCTTCGATGGAGCACCCCTGCGCTATCGGACTCTTCCGACCGGTTACGTGCTCTACAGCATTGGCGAGGACGGCCACGATGACGGCGGGCGGGAACCCCCGCGGCGGAAGAAGTCCACCGACAAATCCACCTACGACCTCACGTTCATCGTAGAACGGTCCGCTGGTTCAGGGCGGTAGGGCTACTTTCACCTTGATTGGCCATGATCCCGGGACCGGCTTTGCGAATCCTGCACCTCGCAGAACTCTTCAGGGCTAGTTATAGCTGAGAGAACAGGAGGTCTCGTATTTGGCACGACATGGGCCCGTGAGCCGATTCTAGTTCAACGACAGGTTGACCCGACTTTCGCCGCGGTAGGCCGCATTCACGGGTTTGGGAGCAACGAGGAGAAGCCGGTCACCCGCCACTTGCCCAGTTTGCATGAGCCAATCCTGCACCCAACGCGCTCGCGAGGCCATGAGCCGCTGATACTCCTCTTCTGTGACCTCGACCCTCTCTACGAGCAGTTCCTCCATGAGGTCCGGAGTGGCCTGGCCCAGCGCCTTCCGGTCCTCCTTGCTCAGTTTCTTTTCGGCTTTGGACAGGCCGCCGGAGCCGCCAAAGAGGCCGGCGACTTGCTGAAAAAGGCTGCTCTTTCGCTTCGGTTCCGACTTGGTGACCGGAACGGAATTGGTCTGGCTGGCCGCTGCGAGCCGGGCAAGATTGGCCTGGATGATTTCGGCGATGTTGGTGCCGAATTGCTCGACGAAGGAGACACGCACCAGCCGGTCATGCTCCTCCGGCTCGAGCCGGAATGTCTCAGACGATTCAGGCGCCCGGCCTTTCAGGCTGAGTTCTTGGAGCCGCTTCGCCTTGAACTGTTCGTGTAACTTGAGCTTCGCCAGGGCGACGCGGTCGCTTCCGGGATCAATGGCACCTTCGATCTCCAGATTCAACGCCGGGCGTTTAGCGAGTGCGGCGGTCAACTTGCCCAACTTGAGTAAATCGCCCTCTACGACGTTCGTAGTGCCGGGAGTGAACGCAACATAACTCAGTTCGTCGCCTCCTCCGCCGACCAACGCACCCAGGAGCTTGAACGGCGAGGCGGCCGCCTTCACCACGGTGTTGACGATGATTTTCAAAACGACGGGTGCGAGGCTGAACTGCGGATCGTCAAGCCGGCCGTTCACCGGCACGTCGAGTTCGATGCGGCCATTGTTGTCCTTGAGTAAGGCCACACCCAGCTTCAGGGGAAGGCTCGTGGCGTCCGGGCTGTTGTTGCGCGCACCGAGGGTGAGCTGATCCACCTGGATTTTGTTTTCCGCCTGAAGCGTCTGGCCCTCAATGTGATAGTGTAGGCTGGTGCTGAGGCGACCCTTTCGCAGCGGGTACCCCCCGTATTTCTCCAGGTAGCCGGTCAGCGGCGTGAGTTGCGTGTTGGCGTTGGTAATGACGAGGTCCACGAACATCGTGGCGGCAAAAGGGCTCACACGACCCGTGACGGAAAATGGCGACTGCTCGTCCACCCGGCCATGCAGGGCAACGTCGGCGGGGGAGTTGAGGGCGGAGGAAAGTCCTTGGATCGTGCCACTGAGTTCCGCAATGCCAACCACGACGTGTGGCTGGACGGATTCGTCGGTGAAGGCCAACGACGCCTGCTCCAGCGCCAGGGTGCCGACTTCCACGGGAAGCTGGCTGGCAAGGGAATGGGTCGCGCTGGTATCGGCGGGCGTAGCGGGGGCGACGTTGTCTTTTCTCGAAAGCAGCGACAGGTTCAGCCGCCGATCTGCGCCGATGAGCACGCTGGCCTTCGGCCGCACCAGGCGAATCTCGTCCGTCTTGAACTGGTGTGGCGCGAGCGCGGCCTCGATGCCGATCACGGTCAGATCGTCCCAACGCACCAACTCTTTGAACACGACCTGGTCCGTGGTAACGAAGTTCGTCACGCGAACACCTCCCGCGAAGGTGAGCAGTGGCGCGGCTGGTTCGTTGGTCTGGAAGCGGATCTTGCCAGCCGTGGACAAGGCACCGCTCACGATGTTCAGCGCAACGAACTGGTCGACATACGACTGCCCTGCGCGGAGGTCAAGATTCGTGACCGCAATGTCAAAGTCGGCACGCAGAGGCTGGATTGTCCCCGTGCCCTGGGCAGCGATGGTGCCGGTTTCGTTCAGGCGGAAAGACACTTTGGCGGTGATGGGTGCGTTGCTCACGGTGCTGGCGTCCTTCACGGTGAGCGAGAGCTGATCCAACAGGAACAAAGCAGGCTTGGGCGGCATCAGGTCTTCGACTTTGAGGGTGTAATTGTCGAGTTGGATTTCATCGACGTTCAGCGTCCAGCCGCCGAGGGCGTAGGTGGGGTGGTTTGTGGCGATGTTGGCTGTCGCGACTGAGGTGGGTGCAGCGTTCGTTTGCGACACGGCGAGGAGCCCCAGTAGGTTGAGGGTGCCATCTTTCTCGCGGCGGACCAACGCCGAGCCGCCAATCCCTTTGAACAGGCCGACCCGTCCACGCCGATCTTCAAGACTGGCGTCGACGCGCTCGAAGGCGACCTCCGCGACGTGTGTTACCGTCTCGGCACTCTCTGGCAACTGCACTTCCACTCCCGTGAGTTCCACTGAGAGGTTCGTTACCCCGGCGTTCAGGCCATTGGCGCTCAACGCAAATCGGTACGGCACCATCGCCTCGACCTTTCCGGCCAAGATGTTTCCTCTGAAATAGTCTTCGGCGTAGGGTAAGTACTTCCTGACGTCCACGGCGCTGGCTTTCACTTCGCCGGTGGAGCGAATCGGGTTGAGTGACACCGTGCCTTTTCCCTCGAGCGTCTCCGCCGCTTCGCTCACCATGTGGAAGGAGTATCGAGCGTCGGAGTTCTCCTTGCTTGTGAAGTGTTTCAGGCTTACCTCAATTGGTTTTAACTCGGTCCTGAAAGGCGTGCGCCGCGTCAAGTCCTCGAACGTCACCGCCGTCTGTTCGATCTTGAGATCGTCCACCGTAGCCGTCCAGGACACCGGCGTCGCCATAGGACTTGTGGCCTTCGGGCCGGCGCTTGCAGGTGTCGCCGGAAGGGTAACCAGGTCGAGGAGATTGAGATGACCATTCTTCTCGAGCCGCGTGAGCAAGGTCGCTTCAGACACTTTCACGGCACCGAGGCTCACTTCACGTTCGCGCAGGTTGAACTCGGCCTGCTGCACGTCAAGGCCACGCAGAGTGGCGATCGTCTCGCTCGTGACCGGGTCCACCACCAGCACTTGCGCCACCTGGGCGGTGGCGTTGGTGACGAGGAGATCGAGGCCGTTTGTGCCGGCGGAGAAGCGGTAGGTGAATTGGGCGTCGGCGAGACCGTTGGTGATCAGGGCACGGGTGAACTCTTCAAAATAGGGCTGGTATCGGCTCAGTTGGATTCCCGTGACTTCGAGGTGACCCGAGGAGCCCAAGGGCTGGATGCTAAGATCACCCGCCCAGGTCACGGTGCGTCCTGCGTCACTCTCGGCGCGGAAGGAATAGGGAGTGTCCGAATTGGGACGGGTCGAAAAGTTCTTCAGATCCAGGTTGATGGGGCGGTACTCGGTGCGGAACAGCGAGCGCCGAGTGCGATCCTCCAACGCAACAAAGCCGTTGGTGACTTCCAGCAGAAAGATGTTGATACGTGGAACGCTCGTGGGTCGCGGTTTGGGCGGAGGGTTCACCGGCGTGTCGAGCATGTTCGCTAGGTTCAGCTGACCGTCCTTCAGTAAGATGATTTCGCCAACCGGTTTGACGAGTCGGATTTCCTTGAACGTCCAGGCCCAGCGAAAAAGCGAAGAGCCTTGGAAATTTACGTACAATTCATCCCATGCAGCGAAAGGGCGTCCGTCAGGTTCCGCCAATGCCAATCCACGCAGGGTCAGGGATAGGGTCCACGGATTCACCTTTACGAGTTGCAGAGCTGCTTGACGTTTCGTGATGGTCGGCAGCCGTTTGAGCATCTGCCACTTGATGATCGGTGGCAGCACAAAGAAGCCGATCAGGGAATAGGCCAAGAAGGCCAGGCTCAGCCGTAGGAACCACTTTCGTACACGGGGCGGCAGGCGGTTCAGAAAAACAGGTTTCATTCTTGGTCAAAGTCCGGCAAACGGCCGCCCCGGCGCCTTAAGAAACTCGCCGACGGGAGTCGCCTGTTCGTGGAGTCACTTCAATTGCACGGCAACTTTGCTTATCCTTCCGTCGAACTTGAACGGGCGGCGCTCGTAGTAGTCGCGGGAAACGGTTGAGCCGAGGTCCACGCCGACATCGAAGGTTTCGCTGGCGGTGAAGACGGCGGGTACGGTCATCTTCACGGTGGTGCGGGCGACTTCCTTGCCATCGACACTGAGTGCGATTTCCGCGGGCGAGCCGGGTTTGGGAGCTTTGAGCATGGTGCTGACGATGACGGTGTGTTGGCCGGGGGCGATCTTCTCCGCCGATGTCGCGATTGTGCGGTCGATGATCATGAGGTTGTATTCGAAGACGAGTTGGCCATGGTCCATGTAGCAGGTGAGACCGCCGCTGGAGCCGCCCAGGGCGTAGAGCACGCCGCTCGCGTCCGCGCCGCATTCGAAATCAATGGCGACCGTGTTACTTTTTCGGCCCAGTGCCGGGGCGGTGAACTCCGGCATGCGCGAGGTGCTGCCATCGAAGGTCCAGCTCGTGTAGGGGGAGGACAGTACGTCCTCGGGATGGAGTCGCGTCCAGAGGGCGGCCCCGATTGGGAGGACCTTGTTCTCCTTGGCCTGCTCCATGAAGAGCTTCTTCATCTCCTCGACCTTTTCCGGCATCTCCTTGGCGCGGTCGTTCATCTGGGAATAGTCCTTGGTGAGATCGTAGAGTTCCCACACGGCTTTGCTCGAATCCCACCTGTCGAGGCCTGGTTGCGCATTCAGCCATGGGCTGAGTGGACCGAAAGTGCAGGCATACCAGCCATCCTGGTAGATGCCGTCGCTGCCGTTGTTGTCGAAATACTGAATGTGCTTGTTTTCGGGTGCCTTCGCATCATGGAAGGACGCGGCCATGCTCACGCCGTCGATCGGGTCTTGTGCGAAACCGTTCACTTCCCTCGGCGCCTTGATGCCGATCACGTCATAGAGCGTCGGGACGATGTCGTTCACATGGTAAAACTGCGAACGCGGCTGCTTGTCGGCCTTGATCTTCTTCGGCCAGGAAACGACGAGCGGATTGCGGGTGCCGCCGAAGTGCGCGGCGACAAGTTTCGTGGATCGGAACGGCGTGCTGCCAGCCCAAGCCCAGCCCGCGTGATACATGTTGTCCGTCAGCGGACCGCCGAGCGCCTTAAGCCCACCGAGTTCGTCGAGGGCCTTCATCTGCTGGGCGATCGTGTTTGGGATTTGATTCTGCGCGAGCAACTCGCTGATGGAACCATTCTGCCCCTCGGCGGAGGAGCCGTTGTCACCCCATATGTAGAGGATGATCGTGTTCTCGCGGAGGCCCATCTCCTCCATGCCGGCGATGAGTCTGCCCACCTGCGCGTCGGTGTGTTCGACAAATCCGGCGAAAAGCTCCATGAGGCGCAATTGGAAGGCACGTTCGGATTCTGGGACGCTGATCCAAGCGGGCATGGTCTTGTCGCGGGGAGTAAGCTCAGCGTTGGCGGGAATCCAGCCCAGCGCTTTCTGCCGGGCGAAGATTTCCTCGCGCAGCTTGTCCCAGCCCTGGTCGAACTTGCCCTTGTATTTCTCCGCCCACTGCAGCGCGACATGATGGGGCCCGTGGGCGGCGCCAGGTGCCCAATACATGAGGAACGGTTTGTCCGGCGAAAAGGCGCGATGCTTTCTCAGCCAGGCGATGCCCTTGTCCGCCATGTCCTCGGTCAGATGATACTTCTCATCATGCGGCGGCTCGATGGCGGTGGTGTTTTCAAACAGGCGCGGCTCCCACTGCGAGGTTTCCCCCGCGATGAAGCCGTAGAAATAGTCAAAGCCGTAGCCAGTAGGCCACTTGTCGAAGGGACCCATCGCCGTGGTCTGGTCGGCGGGCGAGTTGTGCCATTTGCCAAAGGCGGAGGTCTTGTAGCCGTAATGGCGCAAGACTTCGGCCACCGTGGCGGCGGTCTTCGGCATCACGCCGCTGTAACCGTCCCAATCCACCGCGCGTTCGGCGATGGTGCCGCTGCCGACGCGATGCATGTTTCGTCCGGTGAGCAGCGCGGCGCGCGTCGGCGAGCAAATGGCGGTGGTGTGGAAGCGGTTGTAGCTGATGCCCTGTTCGCGCAATTTCGAGAGCGTCGGCGTATGGGCGAAGCCGCCGAAGGTGTCCGGCGTGCCGAAGCCCACGTCATCAATGAGCACGATGAGCACGTTGGGCGCGTCCTTCGGCAGACGATCCGGCTCGACGCGGCGCTTGTGGACAGAGTCCTGCAAGCGCGGCTTCGCGATGCTGGCCGAAGGTGTCGGCGGAAATGGCAGCACGGAGCCGTCATTGGGCGTGGCGGCGAAGGCCGCGGTCGTGAGACCGCACAGGGTGGCGAGGATGAGTTGATTTTTCATGAGATAACGTGCTGTTGCTATTGCTTCGGCTCTTCAAACTTGGTGTCGAGCGAGGCGAAATTGAACAACTTGGCTTCAACAAACTTGTCGGCGGCGTCGCCGCTGTAGGTTTTTCCACCGGTGAGGGTGAGCTTTTTCACCGGTGCGCCGGGCTTGAAATCGAGGTCGTCCAGTTTGATCCAGAAGGTTGCCGGGGTCATGGCGGAATCGAACAGGTAAATGCGGTTGGTGCTGTCGCTCACAGTCCGCCAGATGGTCGATGAGACCCACGGCTGGTCGGCAAGGGAAAAGCCCAGTGGCGTCCCGATGCTGCGTATGAGGGAGAGCACGGCCATCGCCGCCTGGAAATGGAACTTCTGCTGCGGCGAACCGCTGATGTAATTCTTCGAGGTTTCGACCGGCAGGGCGTCGAGGAGGAACGAGGCGCGGACGAAGCGGTCGGCGGCGTTCGAGGTGCCGGGGAGCATTTTTGTCAGTCCGCCTGCGATCTTCCAATACTCCATGATGGCGAGCTGTTGGTCGTAAGTGGGCGAGTTGGTCAGTACCTTGAAGTTCTTGCCGTGGTGGATGACGAGTTTGCCGTTCACGTATTCGAAGATGGCGGAGTCGCCGGAGGCGTCCGAGATCGCGAGGTGCATGTTCGCAGGTCGGCCCGTGGGCAGTAGGATGGTTTGCACGCGGAACTCCTCTTTGCGGAGATCAGCCACCACTTCGGCAACCGTGGCGTGGTTGTCGAGAATGTATTGGGCCCAGGTACTCATGCAGATGACCTTGCCGCCTTGCGCAGGCTGTCCGTAGTCCGACTCGACCAGCGCGAGCATGTTTACCACGAGGCCCTTCTCGTTCATGCCGTCGCAAGTGCCGATGTCGTATCCGGAGACGACGAGGCTCCCGTATTTGGATTCCCAAGTGATAGTGTTAGCTCCGCCCATGCCATCGCGCTTCATGCCGCGCGGGAGGAGCCACATGTTGGAATGCATATCCTCCCCCCAGTCCATGGAACGACCAGTGAGGATCGTCCCGTCCTTGGCCACGTAAAGGGCCCGCGTGCAAGCCACGGCTGGCATTTGGGTGGAAATGATAGCGAGGGAGGTGATCAGGGCGATGAGCAAACCGCGAGTGGCGTGGTTCAAATGCATGGGGTGTTTGATTCTGGTTCGGGACGATTTGTCGTTGCTGCGTGAGTGGGCGGCTTGTGTGTGTGGCGTGGCTTAAAGCCCGACTTTCTTCGGTGGATACTTCTTGAAGGTGGCGGCGTGGGCTCCCATCTCAGCGGCGAGTGAGGCGAGCCAGGCGTTCATGCGGTGGCCGACGGGCAGTTCCTCCTTCGGATCAATGTAGAGGTTGAAGAGCCAGGGCGCGGTGCCCACGTCGTTCACGGTGGCCATGTCAATGTGCATGAAAGTGCTCTGTGGAAGGATGACCTTGACGTGCTCTTTGTATTCGCGCACGCGCACGGCCATCAGGTCGCTTTTGAACCAGAAGAAGACACACTCGCGATTCCCGAGGCCTTCGTCGTGGAGGAGGAACGAAGTCTGGTTCACGCCGTCAATGTAGCGATCCTTGGGGAGCTTGTCGTCAGCACCGGCGAGATGCACGGAGGTGTTGAAAAGGTCCAGCAGATCAAACACATCGTCGCTCACGCGGCCTGGTTTGATCATACCTTTCCAGTAGGCAATGCCGGGGACGCGCACGCCGCCCTCCCAGGTTGTTCCCTTCGCACCACGGAACGGGGTGTAGCCGGCATCCGGCCAGCCGTCCATCTGCGGGCCGTTGTCAGAAGTGACGAAAACGAAGGTGTTCTCCAGTACGCCCGCCTCTTCGAGCGCTTTCATGATCATGCCGATCTCCAGGTCCACTTCGCACATGGCGTCTTTATAGGGGTACTTACTGGCACTGATGCCCTTGAAGTCCGGATGCGCGTAGTTGTCGGTGTGGACCTTCATGAAGGCGTGCTCGAGGAAGAAGGGTTTGTCGCTTTTTGCCAATTCCTTGACTTTCTTCACGCTGAAGTCGGCCAGCACCTTGTCGGCGCGCGCCATGTCCTCGGTGCTCTTGATGACAGAAACCTCGTCAAGCCTTCCGGTCTTGAACCCATGCACGAGGGCATGGTCCTCGCCCATCTCCTCGTAACGGGCGAGCTTCTCCTTGTCCAAAACGAGGTCGGGATAGCGCGCAGGGTCCACGGCTTGCGAGGTCTCCTTCGCCGCGGCATAGTAGCCGTAGTATTCATCGAACCCGACCTCGTGCGGGCGCATGCCCTTGGCCGAGCCGATGTGCCATTTTCCAACGAGCACGGTGTTGTACCCTGACTCGCCAAGGATCTTCGGCAGGCTGGTCTCACCCTCCCACGGGTTCACGGTGAGCTTATCTCCCGCAAGGATGGGCCGGGTGAGACCGGTGCGCACCGGCAGGCGCCCGGTGAGCATGGCCGAGCGCGTGGGCGTGCAGGTGTTCTGCGAATAGCATGACGTGAGCCGCAATCCCCCCGTTGCCAGGCGATCCATGTGCGGCGTATCCGCGCCGATCGCCTTGCCGCCGCCGTAGCAGCCGGGATCTCCAAAGCCCATGTCATCCACGAGCAGCCAGACGATGTTCGGCTTCTTGCCGGTCTTCTTTTCCAGCGCGGCGAGCTTCGCGGCAACCACCCCGTCCTGCTCCGGGCGCGGAATGGAGGGTTCCAGGTATTCCGCAGAGCGCTTGGCGCGGTTGAGCGCGGATTGAGCGTGAAGCGGTGGAAGAACGAGTACAAGGAGGCAAAGCGATGCCAGGAGTGCGTGGTTGAGTTTCATAACACCATTTCGACTTGGTTCATTTGCTTGAGGAAATCGCCCTCTGTGCTATGGGTTCGATCCGCTGGAAGATCTCATTTCAGGTGAGTGATCTTCGTCGTGCCGAGGGTGCCGTTGAAGGCGAACGGGGCCTGGTCAAAGTAGTCATTGGACACAGGCGAGCCGAGGTCGCTGCCGATGTCCAGGCAGTCGTTGCCGGTGAACCAGCCCGGAACAGTGATCGGCACCCGCCCCGACGCCACGACTCTGCCGTCCACCTTCAGGGTTACGTCCATCGGCGCGCCGGGCTTCGCGAGCTTCGATTCGACTTCGATCTTCACCTTGCCCGCCGGCAGCTTTTCTTTCGCTTTAAGCTTCGTGCGCTCAATCTCGAACATATTGTATTCGTAGCACAGCACTCCGTCCTTCACGTAGCAGGTTAATCCGCCGGAGAAACCGCCCAGGGAGTAAAGCACGCCTTCGGCTTTCTCGGGCACGCCGACTTCCATGGTGACGAGGCTGCTGAACTTGCCTCCAAGTTTGGGTGCGTTGAACTCCGGCATGCGGGTGATCACGCCGCTAAAGGTCCATTCGGAATAAGGCGTCGAAGGTGAGTCTTCCGGATGAAGCCCGGTCCAAAGCCCCCCGCCAATCGGCAGGTTCTTGTTCCTGGCGGACTCGACGAGGAAGAGGCTCTTCATCTGCTCGAGCTTTTCCGGCATCTTCGCGGCGAGGTCGTCGGCCTGGCTCCAGTCCTCCTCGAGGTTGTAAAGCTCCCAAGTGTCCTTCTCGGGCGACCAGGTTTCGATGCCCTTCGGCATTCCGGGCACCCACGGAAAACGCGGTCCGAACGCGCAAGCATACCATCCGTCATGATAGATGCCGCGGCTGGCCATGATGTCGAAGAACTGCGTGAGGCGTTGTCCCTTCGCCTTCGGATCAGCAAACGTGTAGGTCATGCTCACACCGTCGAAGGAGTCCTGCGGCACGCCGTTCACTTCGCTGGGCGGGGTGATTTTTAGAATGTCGTAGATGGTGGGGACAACATCGACAACGTGATGGAACTGCGGGCGCGGGGTGGCATCGGCCTTGATGCCCTTTGGCCACGACACAGCCATCGGCTGGCGCGTGCCGCCAAAGTGCGCCGCCACCAGTTTGGTGGACTTGTAGGGCGTGCTGCCGGCCCAGGCCCAGCCGGCGTGATACATATTGTCGGTCTTCGGTCCGCCGAGGGCATCAAGTCCGCCGAGTTCGTTCAGCGCCTTGAGGTGCTGGCTAATGGTGGTCGGAATGCCGTTCTGGGCGAGCAACTCGCTGATGGTCCCGTTTTGCCCTTCGGCCGAGGACCCATTGTCGCCCCAGATATAGAAGATCAGGGTGTTGTCCAACTTGCCCTGGCGCTCAATTTCATTAATCACCCGGCCAACATTGTGGTCCGCGTGCTCGGTGAAACCGGCGAAGACTTCCATCAAGCGGCGCTGGAAGGGTTTCTCGTCCTCGGGGATGGAATCCCACGACGCGAGGTTTTCCGGCTGCGGCGTCAGTTTCGCGTTTTGCGGAATCCAGCCGAGTTGCTTCTGCCGGGCGAAGGCGCGTTCCCGATACTTGTCCCAGCCGTCGTCGAACTTGCCTTTGTACTTGTCCACCCACTCTTTCATCACCTGATGCGGACCGTGCGACGCGCCAGGGGCCCAATACATTAAGAACGGCTTGTCCGGGCCGAAGGCCTGCTGCTCACGCAACCATTTGATGGCGTCTTCGGCGATGTCCTCGGTCACGTGGTATCCCTTGCGATGGAGTTCATGGGGGTTAACCACCGTCGTGTTGCGCACCATGTGCGGCTCGTATTGTGAGGTCTCGCCGGCCAGGAAACCGTAGAAGTATTCGAACCCGTAACCCGTTGGCCAGTAGTCGAACGGCCCCTTGGACGTCGTCTCCGCAGAGGGCGTGTTGTGCCACTTGCCCCAGGCTCCCGTGTTGTAGCCGTAAGCCTTCAGCACCTCGGCCACGGTCGCCGAGGACTTCGGGATCTTGCCGCTGAAGCCATCCCAATCGTTCGCAAGATTCGTGATCTGGCCGTTGCCAACGCGGGTGTGATTGCGCCCGGTCAACAGCGCGGCCCGCGTGGGTGAGCACATCGCGGTGGAATGGAAGCGGTTGTAGGAGATGCCCATTTTCGCCACCCGGTCGAGCGTGGGTGTATGGATCTCGCCGCCGTAGGTCGAGGGCGTAGCCGGGCCCACGTCGTCGATGAGGACGATGAGGATGTTCGGCGCGTCCGCCGGCAGGCGCTTCGGCTCGACGCGCTTCTTGTGGATGGAGTCCTGCATCGTCAGTCCTGCGGTGGAACCGGACGGCGTGGGTGGGAACGGCAGAAGTTCCTGCGCGCCTGCGATGGGAGAGAATAGCGCACCCAACCCGAGGGTGAGGACGGTCAACGTGGAGTTGGTTTTCATGAGTATGGGGCCGGTTCGAAAACTCAATGTGTGGGGAAGAGGAATTTCATGGCGAAGCGAATTGTATCCTCCGGTGTGCCGCGTTGATCGGCGAAGTCGTGCTCGTATTGCAGACTGAACTGCACGGGTAGCTTGCCGAATTTCACCAGCTTCGCAAACTTCGCGCCGAGTGGCAGGCTGGCCCAGCGGCCCGCCTCATAATCGTAGGTGAAAGTCATCTCGGAAACCCCGGTCGACCAGCCGTGGCCGAGGCCGTAGCTGACGATGGGTTGGAGGACACTGGCGTTGACGGGTGTCCGGTCGTTGTCACCAGCGTAGCTAAAGAGGTTCTGGTTGAAAGCACCCCAGAGGAGCTTTCCCTTTTTCGCCGTGAATCCGATGGCCGGCCCGAGTGCCCATTGCTCCGCGCCACGTTTGCTGCCGCCGGTGGGTAGCAAGGCCACCGGCCCGACGCCCCAGCGTCCCCAGCTCTGGTCGAAAACCATGAGATCGAACAGCGTCATGTCCGAAAGCCCGGAATCCAAGAAGGGGCTGTCGGTGATGAACGGTATGGTGGCGCGGAGGATGTGGTTCAGATCGCCGGTCTGGAATGGAATCGCGGAGCGAAGCACCACGGTATTGGCGTCTTCGTCATCGAGGCCGTGAAACCTGGAGGTATACCAGTCCGCGAGTTGCGCTGACATGAGCGAGGCTGTGGGGTCCTCTGCCGCTTGACCCAAAGACTGACTCCCTTTCTCTGCGTCGCTGGCTGGGTTCGCGTCGGCGGGGATTTCTTCACCGGCGAACGCTGACACTGCGAACAACAGTCCGGCGCAGAGAATGGGGAGGAGTGTGAGTTTTGTTTTCATGGAGATGATTCGGTCAAAATGTGGCGAGCAACTTGAACCAGACGATGTCTCCCTCAAGTCGTTTGGTTGTGTCCAGCTCATGCAGCAACTTCGTTTCGTCGCTCACGTCGGTTTCTGCGGCTTCCGCCCGGCAAGCCGCGCATAGACCATCATCACGAGCACGGCGGACAGTGCGTAAGCTGCAATGGCCGGCACTGCGCGCTGGGCATGGAGATGCTGCCCAGACATTAGCAACGCCAGGCCCACGTGTCGGTTCACGTTGCTGATGGACAAGGTCTGGACTGCGGAGTTGTCCGCGCGAAAGGCGAAGCGCACCGCAAAGAGGCAACCCGTCGCCAGCGCCAGCACCGCCACCGCCAGCCACGGGCTGGCTTGCGCGAGCGCGGGACCGAGTTTGAAAAGCAGCGCCACGATGGCGGCGGTCAGCAGGGCGTTGCCGGCCAAATTCAGTGGCTGTCGCAGACGTTCGGACCAGGCCGGCGCCAACCGGAGGAGAACCATTCCCACAGCCAAAGGCAGGAACTGTTGCTCGGCAATCACGGCGAGCAGCTCCAACGGCGGAATCCAAATCTCCCGGCCATACAACCAGCCGCCGCCGGCCACCAGCGGCGGAATCAGCAGCGGCGACAGCACAGCCCCCCAAACCTGGTAACTCGCGGCCATCTGCATGTCGAAGCCCCTCTTGGCCACGCTGCGCGTCATCAACGGTGCGCCCGGCGCCACAGCCACAAGGAAGAGCCCGGCGGTGGCGGCGGGACCCAGCGGCAACAGGGCTCCCAGCGCCAGCGCGAGCAAGGGCGGCAGCAGGAATGTGGCGGCCAGCAGCTTCAGCCAGTTCCGCGGCGTCAGTCGCCGCCAATTGGCGATGAACCGTGGCAGGCTGATGCTCATGCCCACGGACACCATCAGCAGGAACACTGCGGCTGGCTGCAAGTACTTCATCTTCGGCGTGGCGTTCCGGGGCCATGCGTGTGCTTAAAGTCCGTCCAAACTGCGATTCTGCTCTCCCGATCAGCTTGTCCCGTTTTCAGATTCGCGGCGTTTTCGCCGGGCGCCGGCGAATACTCCCACTCCCGCGGCGCCGCCCGAGGGCAACAAATGAAGCAGGGATTCCTTGGCCCAGCTCACTTGGGCCTGGACCCAGGTGGAGCTATCCGTGACTGCCTGCTTGGCTTTCGCAGTGTCCACGCGGGCATAGTTTAACACCCCCAGGCCTCCCAGCAAGAGGGCGGCAACCAGGACCGCCGTCTTCACGATTCTCCAGAACACACGGCCAATGAGAAAGCCGCCGGCATAGCTAACGGCGATGATGCCGTAGCGTGGAAAGGGCGGGCGCGGGTCTCCCGACTGCTGGAACCAGATCCACCCCGCCACCGCCGCCACACCGAGCGCGACGAGGAATGTGAACGATTTCATCGGGCTTAAGCCGGCAGCAATGCCGGCAAGCCCGCTCAGAAAGTTGCCGCGGTGATCGCCGTTCGTAGGAAGCATTCGTCCGCTCAGAGTTTCACCGTGGTGTAAACGGTCACACCGTTCTGCATCACAGGCTGGTAGTGGATGCCGTTCGCCAGGAAATAGACCTGGCCATTCACGGTGACTTGCGTGGCGCCCGGCGGCACAGCCTGCACGGTCACGCCGATCGGCGGATTCACCACCACGTAACCGGTGCCTTGCTGCTGGTAATAGACCCCCTCCGACACGATGTAAGTGGTGTTTTGGATCACGACGGGCTGCGGATTGGGCGGCGGGCTGGTGATGACCGCACCGATGACCAATCCCGCCGCGAAGCCGCCCCAGAAGTGGCCGCCACTGTGGTAGTGGCCGTGCCCGTGAACATCCACATCCACGTCCACGTGCCGATTCACGTTGACGTTCTGATTCACATTCACGTTGCGGTTGACGTTCTGGTTGACGTTGACGTTCCGATTCTGGTTCACGTTCACGTTGCGGTTGGCGCCGACATTGGCGTTTCTGCCCGCAGCCGGAGCCGGACTGCGGTTGCTGGAGCGAACGCCTTTGCGGTCCGCGCCGAACGCCGGGAAAGCGAACGTGAGCGTGAGGAGGACGGCGAAAAAGACCTGCCGCACTTGTCGAACTGAGAGCTGTTGATTTTTCATATTGAATGATTGCGTTGAAGGTCCGAGCGTTGGGGGGCGGTGCATTTATTCGTCGGTCTTGGCCGGCAGGATTTCAATTTTGGCCGCGCCCTTCGGTGGCGTGAACACGAAGGTCTTGTCGGAGAGGCTGCTCTTGAGATTCCAGTCGGAGAAGATGGCGGTGTATTGCGGCGAACCTTCCTCCTGCTTGTAAGTGATAACGAGCTTGCGGGGCAGCGGGTTCGGGCCGTCCTGAATCCAGAGCTGCCAATCCACCCGCTCGGTGCTGAAGGCCACGTGGTGGCAAGGCGTGCCAAGTATCGTGATCTTGCCCAGATCGACGCCGCTCTTGAGCGCCTTGCTTGCGCTCGGGTAAGGATCGTTCACCAGCACGTCCTCCAGCGGGAAGTTGATGCCATATTGGTCGTTGGCAACGTCCAGCACCTGGTCAATCGTCCCCGAAACCGCGACGGAGCCGTAGAGGTTGTTCGGACGATCGAGCAGCGTGAACGTCTTGCCGTCATACCAGAAACCGCGGCTGAAGCGCGGCGAGCGCGTTTCCATGTGAACGCGATCGGGCCGGCGCACCTGCGCCTCGACCGTCTTGGTGGTGGTGATCTTGTGGTCCTCCACCACAACGTCCGTCCACACCTCGGCCTTGAAGGTGTAGGCCTTGGCGGTTGCCAGTTTGTCGCAAGCCGCCCTTAACCAGCGGTCGGCTTCAGGGTCCACGGAGTTGGCGGTGGAGTCGGCCGCCATTGCGGTGGCGGCGAGTGTCAATCCGCACAAGGCGGCAAGGAGGGTATGTTTGGTCTTCATAGTTGTGTTCCCGTTCTTGTCAGTCTTCGGAGGGTTGCTGGTATGTCGCATGCTGTGAAGTTTGCTTTCGTGAGGGGAGAGTGGTGTGCGTCTGGTCTTCATACGCTGTTCCCCCCTCAGAACTTGGCGACAAGCTTGAACCAGACGGTGTCGCCTTTGAGCCGATTTTTGGTTTCCAGTTCATGCAGCCACTTCAACTCGGCGATCATTTCCGTCTTCCCGATTTTGAACGCGTGGGAAAGCACCGGCCCTAGTCCGGCCGTGCGCGCCTTGAAGTCTCCGAACGCCGCGCCCGAGCCGCTGTCGCCCGAGACTTGTTCATACCAAAAGCCGTTCACCCCCACGCCAGCTAGACCGCGGAACAATGGGAAGTGCTGGGCAAGCGTGCCCTCCACATGAGCCTGCGTCCCGCTTTGGTAGTCGGTGTCCGGGTTCTCAGTATTGAAGTCGGCACCAAGAAAGACCGACGCCTCGATCCCGTTCCTGACCCCGAAATACATGAGCCCCACCGTCGGCTCGATGGTCCAGAAGTTCTTGCTCGTGTTGGCGAGCCGCCCTACTTCGTAATCGCCCGTAGGAGCATAGGCGCCCACGCGGAAGTTCGTATTCAGGTTCGAGTTGATGTTGTAGTTGAACATGACTGGCATGAGCACGAGGTCGCCCAGCCCATTGGCACTGCTCGAACGCCGCACCGTGCCCGGTCCCGCCGTGACATTGGCGGACACATCCATCCATACGAACGGGATGGTGGCGCTCATGGCGTAGCTCCAGCGCACGCCCAGATCCACTGGGGGACGCCATAGCAGGCTCAAGCCATGGGCCCAGGAACTTGCCTCCGCCCCCAGCGTCTGCACTCCAGCGATGGGCAACGGCTCTTTGGCGGCAATGTCCCCTTCGTAGTAGACCATGTTGTAGCGCACGATGAAGGTCTCCTTTGGGGGCACGCCGTCGACAAAGGAGGACATGGAGCCTGGCAGATAATGACCACTGCCACCTTCTTCCCCTTGAAGACAAATCTGCAGCAGGATTCCACATCCGCACAAGGCGGCGAGGAGTGGCCGTCCGGTTCTCATGATGGTAGAGTGAGTGTCGCTTGCCCGATCCTTCAGACCTGGAATCTCTACGCAGGTCTAACCCAATACCGCGAAGTATCTCACATATAGGGTATTATCACAAGCCTAATAACGAATGCTCCTGCTGTGTCCGGGATCTGGAAGCGCACGAGCCAGCGGGGCTGACACTGGGTGAAGGGCAAAAGCACCTCCTCCTCCGAGGCGGCCCACGAAGCTTGGGTAACCGCACTCGAAGGATCCTGTAGCGCGAAAGGCAAGCCCCTCGCCTTTTTGCGAAGTGGACTACGCCTGACTGGATCGGGCGGGAGGCTATTCCAAAGCCAGAACCACCACCGACTTGGCGGGAAGTGTCACATTCAATTCATCATCCTTTGCGGAGAATCCCGTGAACCCCACCGGCTGGATCTCCGTCGGTTTCTCAAACGTGTTGTGCGTTTGCATGGTGACAGCCGTGAGCACCCGGCCCGACACCTTCTTCGATCCTGCTCCCGCTAGTTCGCATGCCACCGCCACCGATTGGTTCGGATCCAGGTTGCAAAGCGTGACATGGACCTTACCCGTTTTGTCCTTGGAAGCGGACACATTGACTGCGGGGATGGATTCCGCTCCGAATGTGTATTGGGCCGAGGTCACCTCCACTGGAATCAGGGTGGCATCATGGTGGACCGTGTACATCTCGTAAACGTGGTACGTGGGGGTGAGAACCATCTTTTCCTTATCCGTGAGAATCATGGACTGGAGCACGTTGACGGTTTGGGCAATGTTGGCCATGCGGACGCGGTCGCAGTGCTGGTTCAGGATGTTCAAGCTCAGCCCCGCTACCAGCGCGTCGCGCAGGGTGCTCTGCTGGTAGAGGAAGCCTGGGTTCGAACCTGGTTCCACTTGGTGCCAGGTGCCCCACTCATCTACCAGCATGCCCACCCGCTTATTCGGATCGTACTTGTCCATGATTTCACTGTGCTTGGTCAGGAGTTCCTCCATGCGCAGGGCATTCTTGAGTAGATAAAACCAATCTTCCTCTTCAAACCGGGTCGCTGAGCGACTCTTCTTGCCGGTCCCGCAGTAGTAGTGCAGGGAGAGCCCGTCCATCTGTCCCCCGGCCTCCTTCATCACGACATCGGTCCATCGGTAATCCCAGGCGTTGGCGCCACAGGCGATTTTGTAGATCCGGTTGCCGCCGAAATTGCGGACGTAGGTAGCGTAACGCCGATACTGGTCGCTGTAATACTCGGGAGTCATGTTGCCGCCGCAGCCCCAGTTCTCGTTGCCGACTCCAAAGTACTTCACCTTCCATGGGCTTGCCTGGCCGTTTGCGGCGCGCAGATTCGCCATGGGGCTTTGCCCGTCGAAGGTCATGTACTCCACCCACTCCTGCATCTCTTGCACGGTGCCGCTGCCGACGTTGCCGCAAATGTAAGGTTCACATTCCAACAACTTGCAGAGTTCCAGGAACTCATGCGTGCCGAAGTGGTTGTTTTCCACCACCTTGCCCCAGTGGGTATTGACCATTGAAGGACGTTTGTCTCGAGGTCCGATGCCATCTTTCCAATGATACTCATCGGCAAAGCACCCGCCTGGCCAGCGGAGTACGGGCACCTTGATCTTCTTGAGCGCTTCCACCACGTCGTTTCGGATCCCCTTGGTATTGGGAATCGAGCTGTCTTCCTCCACCCAGTATCCTTCGTAGACACAACGCCCCAGGTGTTCGGAGAAATGCCCGTATATATTGCGATCGATCTTGGTCTTTGCCTCCCCCGGTTTTAGCAGTAGCCGCGCGGCCGGACCGCCTGCAGGGGCGTCGGCTCCCCAAGTGGGTAGAACACAGAGCAGCGCGAGTGCGGGCAGCGAACGGAAGGTGGATAGCGAAGAAGGTCTCATAGTACGTGATTCTGGCTCAGAACATTCAGGAACGACGTCAACCAGCGTGGATGTTCAATAGTTAAGGTTCGTAACTAAATAGAGGAACTGCGTTTTCCTGTCAATCTTCCGGTGCGTGTTCCCCCTCTTTCCAGCGACCCACTTGCCATTCGGCCAGCTCTGCTAAATAGTGACCCCGTGCATTTGACTGTAGTCGATCTGACCAAGAGTCTGATGGCCTCCTACGAAAGGGCTGGGGGGATTAACCATGTGGACGGCAAGAACCTTCCGTCCAAAACCGGAATCGCGCAGATCACGGAGGACCTCTTGAAACTGCTTTTCCCCGGCTTCTTTGATGAGAGGGTGATCCATTCTTCCGAACTGGAGGCGCAGACTGCTTGTCTGATGGACGGAGTTCAGGAGCGGTTGGAGGAGGAGATCTATAAGAGTTTCGAGTACGCTCCCCCGGCCGAGGAAGCGCGTTCCGGCCTCCGTGCCCTCGCCCGCCAGGTGACAACGGAGTTTCTCGGGCTCTTGCCGAACGTGCGGGAGCTTTTGCAGACTGATGTCGAGGCGGCCTATAACGGCGATCCGGCGGCCCTGAGCACCGAAGAAGTAATTGTGGCTTATCCATTCGTGGAAGCCATTGCTGTGCAAAGAGTAGCACACGAGCTCTACAAGAAGCACGTCGCTTTGATCCCCCGCATTATGACCGAATGGGCCCACTCTCGCACTGGCATGGACCTTCATCCCGGCGCCCGCATCGGATCGCACTTTTTTGTCGACCACTGCACCGGCACCGTGGTGGGAGAGACCTCGGAGATCGGTAACCATGTCAAAATGTACCAAGGCGTTGGATTGGTGGCCCGTTCTTTGGCCGGAGGCCAGACCCTAAGGGGGCAAAAGCGGCATCCTACACTGGAGGACAACGTCACGATCTATGCGGGGGCCACCATCATGGGGGGGGACACCGTGGTTGGAGCCGGAAGCACGATCGGGGCGAATGTCTTCCTCACCCAGAGCGTACCGCCCCACTCCCTCGTGGTGAATGAAGACGTGAAGATCAAAGTGATGTCCAAACCGAACCGTCGCGATGTGATTGATTTCCAGATTTAACCTGCCATGAGCTTTGCCTCCCGAACATCCATGGTCGCCTTTTTGGCGATTCTCACCCACTCCATGACGAACGCTGCCGACTCCAAGAGGTTCGGATGGTCCGTGCCGCATCGTGATTACCCTGTTACGGCCAAGACGAATCAGACCGACGTCTATCATGGCGTCACCGTAGCCGAC
This sequence comes from uncultured Verrucomicrobiota bacterium, assembly GCA_964411985.1. Lineage (GTDB taxonomy): Bacteria > Verrucomicrobiota > Verrucomicrobiia > Limisphaerales > J093 > CAYPNF01. The sequence continues at coordinate 103,882 of CAYPNF010000001.1, read as the reverse complement.
CCCTACCGCTGGCTGGAGGAGGAGAACTCTCCTGCTACCAAGGCCTGGGTGAAAGCGCAGAATCAGCTTACTTTCGCCTACCTGGGATCCATTCCCCAGCGCGAGGCGATCCGTCAGAGGCTCACCAAGATCTGGAACTATGAACGTTACGGAGTGCCTTACCGCCAGGGTGGGCGCTATTTCTACTTTCGTAACGATGGACTCCAGAATCAGAGCGTGCTCTACACCTTGTCTTCGCTCGAGGATTCTCCGCAGTTGCTCCTGGATCCCAACACCCTTTCCAAAGATGGAACGGTTGCCTTGAGTGGAACGGCGGTGAGCGAGGATGGCAACTACCTGGCCTACGGAGTCTCCTCAGGCGGATCCGACTGGCAGGAATGGAAAGTGCGCGACATTCGCACCCGTCAGGATCTGACGGACCATTTGCGATGGGTCAAGTTCTCGGGTGCCTCTTGGACGCATGACCATCAAGGCTTCTTCTACAGCCGTTATGACGAACCCAAGGCGGGTTCCGAACTCAGCAGCGTCAACTACTTCCAGAAGGTCTACTATCACCGCCTGGGCACGCCGCAGTCAGAAGACCGCCTCGTCTACGAGCGTCCCGATCATAAGGAATGGGGGTTTGGGGCATCCGTTACGGACGACGGACGTTATCTCACGATCACGGTGTCACAGGGAACCGATCCCAAGAACCGGTTCTTCTACCTCGATCTGACCGACCCCAAGGCCAAGGTGGTGGAATTACTGAACGACTTCGATGCTTCGTACAACTTCGTGGATAACCAGGGGCGCGTCTTCTGGTTTGTCACCGACTTGGACTCCCCCCGGAGCAGGCTGATCGCCATCGATCTTGACCGCCCGGGTCGGTCGGAATGGAAGACGATTTTGCCGGAAGCGTCCGAGACGTTGACCGGGGTGAGTGTGGTCCACGATCAGTTCATCGCCAACTACCTCAAGGATGCTCACTCGGTGATTCGGTTTTTCTCCTTGGACGGGTCACCGAAAGGGGAGTTGCCTCTGCCGGGGATCGGGTCGGCGGGCGGTTTTGGGGGCAAACGCACCGATCGGGAGACATTCTATTCCTACACTAGCTTCAATACACCCGCAGTCATCTATCGCCACGACTTGGTCAACCGGGAGAGCAAGGTGTTCCGGCAACCCAAGCTTGCCTTCTCGCCAAGCGATATTGAGACCACTCAGGTTTTCATTCCGAGCAAAGACGGCACGAAGATCCCGCTTTTCATATCCCACAAGAAGGGACTCAAGCGGGATGGCAAAGCCCCCACGTACCTCTACGGCTATGGTGGGTTCAATATTAGCCTCACCCCCTCCTTCTCGCCCGCGAACCTGGTCTGGATGGAAATGGGTGGAGTCTACGTCATGGCGAACCTCCGCGGGGGGGGAGAGTACGGCGAAAGCTGGCACCAGGCAGGTACCCGCTTGCGGAAGCAGAATGTATTTGATGATTTCACCGCGGCTGCCGAATGGTTGATTGCCAATCGCTACACGGTTCCAAAGAGGTTGGCGATTGGTGGCGGGAGCAATGGGGGGTTGTTAGTTGGCGCCTGCGTCACCCAACGTCCGGAACTGTACGGTGCCGCCCTTCCGGCGGTGGGAGTACTCGACATGCTCCGCTTCCACAAGTTCACCATTGGTTGGGCTTGGACTTCCGATTACGGTTCCCCAGATCAGCCCGAGGAGTTCAGGGCCCTGTATGACTATTCCCCGTTGCACCGGATCCGGGCCGGAACAGCATACCCCCCTACGCTCATCACCACGGCTGACCATGACGACCGGGTGGTGCCTGCCCATAGCTTCAAGTTCGCTGCGGCCTTGCAGGCTGCCCAGGGCGGAGAAGGTCCGGTCCTCATTCGCATCGAAACCCGAGCTGGTCACGGGGCAGGGAAGCCGACTACCAAGCAGATCGAAGAGGTGGCGGATCGCTGGGCTTTCCTCTGCAAAACCCTTCGTTTTCAGGCCAAGCTCCCCGCCAACTGAGAACCACTACGCCAGCAAGGGGCACAGCGGAACGGCCGCCCATGCCTGCATTCAGGGGTGCAATGTGTCCGCTCGAACTCCCGTGATCCGACCTGAAGCGAGAACCAAAGCCTTGGGTGGTTCCTCCGCGCGCGAAGCCGGAAGCCAGCCGCTGACTCTGGCTTTTCCCAACGCCAGGCTCAGAAACGGGCTCGTCCTAAGGCTCTTGGAGTGGTTCTCCGAACACGCCCGCGATTTGCCATGGCGCAGAATCCGCGAGCCCTATGCAGTTTGGGTGTCGGAGATCATGCTGCAGCAAACCAGAGTCGCTACTGTCATTCCGTATTACGAGCGTTGGATGGGGACCTTGCCTGACTTGGCATCCCTTGCCAAAGCTGAACCAGATCAGGTTCTCCGACTCTGGGAAGGCTTGGGTTATTACAGCCGGGCTCGCAGGCTGCAGGAGTCTGCTGTCGCAATTCTGCGGGATTACGGTGGGGTCTTTCCGAGGAAGTATGACGATGTGCTTATGTTGCCGGGGATTGGAAAGTACACGGCTGGAGCGGTGTGCAGTATTGCCTATGGGGATCCGGTTCCTGTGCTGGACGGGAATGTGGCGAGGGTGTTCTCGAGGGTGTTTGGGTTTGAGCAGGATTTGTCCAGAAAGCCAGCGCAGGAATGGCTCTGGAAGATGGCGGAAGGGCTTGTTCAGACAGCGTGCAAGCTGACTGACCAAGTTGCTTCTCCCAACCCCTGTGGCGATCTGAATCAGGGGTTGATGGAGTTGGGGGCTCTGGTCTGCACGCCTACCAACCCTTCCTGCAGTGTCTGTCCCTGGAACCGCTTCTGCAAGGCACTTGCCCGGGGGCGGACGGATCGGATTCCCCATCGCAAAACGAAGGCGAAACCGATCCAGAAGCGGGTCTTGGTGCTCTTGATCGAACGAGAGGAGCGCTATCTCGTGAGGCGCCGGGTTGTATCGGATGTCAATGGGGCTTTCTGGGAGTTTCCGTGTGGGGAAGTGCTTGCGGGAGAGGAGGATCGTGACTGCCTGGTACGGTTGGCTGAACTCAGCCCTGCTGATGGGTGGCGACATGTAGCCGAGCTCAAGCACTGTATTACCAAATATCGTTATACGAGTGTGGGGTACTCCTGGAACAGGAAGGATGCCTTGGATGCCGACGGTTTGGGGACAAAATGGATGACGCCCAAGCAGTTGCAGCGCGTAGCTCTGGTCACGGCACATCGCCGCTTGTTTCACCGTTTCCTGGCCCTGGGTCGCCTGAAATCGCGTTCGTTTCGTTCCTGATCTCCTTTGCGGTGGCGATGTTTCCAGCGCCCGAACCCTGCATTCAGCAAGCGCCTGCGGCAGAGGCAGGCGTAAAAAATGAGTTGTCAAGATGGGCTCATTTGCTATTTTCCGCCGAAATGCACCGTTTTTGGTGTGTGGGTAAACTGGATTTACCCTGACAAACGCATTGAAACGCAAACAAAACAACAACAGGCAAAACAACCTCGCAGGAGGAACTCGAATGAAGTTCAATAAATGGACCCATGGACTGGCCGCGATGGGCGTGATCAGTCTCGCCTCCGCAGCCCAGGCCGAAGAGGCGCTGCACCCGGTGATGACGACTCTTCAGTCAACCACCATCAGCGGTTATGTGGACACCTCTGCCATCTGGCAGTTCGGTAACGGCAACATGCTTCCCGGCCGGTCGTTCGACGGCGGGGATAAATCGGACGGTTTCAACCTGAACGTGGTCAAGCTGCAGCTCGAGAAGCCGCTGGATGAAAGCCAGTGGTCCGCCGGGTATCGCGTTGGCCTCATGTTTGGGCCGGACGCAAATGCAGTGAACACTGCCAGTTCGCCTCTCGGGGTGAATTCTTCCGACCTTGCCGTCAAGAACGCGTATGTGAATATGCGCGCGCCGATTGGCAACGGGCTGGAGATCAAGATGGGTGTCTGGGATACCATCGTCGGATACGAAGTCATGGAAGCCGGCAACAACCCGAACTATAGCCGCTCCTATGGTTTCTTTATCGAACCCATCGTCCACACGGGCGTCCTGGCCAGCTACAAGGTCAACGATGTGCTGAGTCTGTCCGCTGGTGTCGCCGATCGCGGTGAGGTTAATAACATCAACTCCCGCCCTCCCGGAGGTGTAGAAACCCTGAAGTCCTATCTCGGCTCGATCACGGTCACCGCTCCCGAAAGCGCTGGGGCCCTGAAAGGAGCTTCGCTCTACTCCGGAATCATCGACAGCGGCATAGCGAATGGCAAAGACATCATGAACCTCTACGTTGGAGCCTCTGTGCCGACTCCTGCCGAGGGGTTGAGCGTGGGTGCCGCGTATGATTACCGTGCCAACGCGTTGCGCGACAGTTCCTACGAGAACGCTGTCGGCGGATACCTCAGCTATCAGGCGACCGAGAAGCTGAAGCTGAACGGCCGTGTTGAGTACGCAACCTCCTCTTACGGTGGTTACGGTACTTCCACGGGCGAAAGCGTCGAATTGCTCGGCGTCACTGCCACGGTGGATTACAACCTCTGGGCCAACGCCATCACCCGTCTCGAGTTCCGTTGGGACACTGCCCTCAGTGGCCCCGGCCTTTTCAACGGTGGCACCAGTCCGGCTGAGTATGACGACAATGCGTTGTCTCTCGCTCTGAACGTGATCTACAAGTTCTAATCTCCAATCCCGCTTCGCGGGTTCTGCAGCCCCTCCTGGTTCGCCGGGAGGGGCTTTTCCTTTCGGGGGTGGTCTCCCAGTCGAGGTCGGCTTCGGGCGGCTTGTGCCCGATCGTGGCCCGAAACGAATGCCCTCGGCAGTTTCTGCGTCCAACCAGAAACCTCACTATGAAATCCCAAATGGCAGGAGCTTGTTTGTTGTTGGGGATCGCACTGAGCCAGAGCGGGTGCATCACTCACGAAGAAACCGTGCAGAAGGATGTAGGCCGTGTCCCCATCGAATTTGAAAACGAAAAAGCCGCGCGGGTGTTCTACGAAGCTGTCAGCCGGGTCTCCAGTCCTGAAGGCAGGAGCGAGAGCAGCACCAAGGTGGAAATCCCCATTGTGTTTGAGCACAAGACCCGGATCGTGCGCGGCCCGAATACTGCCTTCAATGAGGCGGTTTCCCGGTGTGATACCAACCGCGATGGGCGGATTACCGAGATGGAAGCTAACATTTACTCCGAGCTGGTGGAGAAGAAGTAAGCGCTCGGAGAGTCCAACCGGCAAGAATGTGGAGTTCCGTCTTGATCCCCGGACGGGTTTTCGCCACGTTCTTATTCAGAACATTCCACCAACCAACGCCATCTTATGAACAATCCGATTTGGGTCATGACGTCGGCTCTGAAGAGCCAGAGTTTTGCGCAGGTGCTGAAAACCACCCGAGAGGTGGGAGCCCAGGGCATGGAACTATGCGTGTTCCGCAGGGACGGTACTCGGCGAGACCACGTGGCGACCCATCTCGATTATGAACAGTTTGGACCTGAGGATGCCAAGCGCGTCCTGGATGCTTGCTCCGAGGCCGGGCTCCGTTTGTCGGTAGGTGCTTACGACAACCTGATCGGGGGAGACCCCGCCGAGCGTGAGAGGAATCAGAACCACATCTTGCGCCTGATTCGCATTGCCCACTTGTTGGGCGGTGACCAGAACGATGTGAAAGTCGGGACCTTCGTCGGCTACAACCATGAGCTTGGCGCGCAGGACTCGGGCTTCCAGAAGAACTTGGAAGAATACGCCCGGGTCTTCAAACCCATTATCAAGTATGCGGAAGATCTGGGGGTCACCGTCATTTACGAAAACTGCCCGATGGAAGGCTGGAAACCGGCCACTTGGCCGACCACCTACAACAACCTTCCCGGTTGTCTTGCCGCGCGGAAGCTGATGTATGCCCTCATCCCCAGCCGTGCCCACGGCGAGACCTACGATCCATCCCACGACGTCTGGCAGAACATCAATCCCTCGGACGTGGTCAAGGCGACCGATCTGACCCGACTCCACCGGGTGCACGTGAAAGGTACACGGAACCTCGACAGCGCCGGACGCCTGCATTGGGGAGCCCTTTATGCCATGCAGAAAGTCGACCCGGAATTGGCGAAAGTAGCCGGTATCCCCATTCCTGCTCACGAGTGGGATCGTCATCATTACGAGCCGATGCTGCCTGGATTTGGTGGCAACGACAGCATGGACTGGCGGGCGTTCCTTCAGACCTTGATGCAGCGCGGATATCATGGTCCGTTCGTGATGGAAAACGAAGCCGATAACTCGGCTCATACGGGGAACTTGGGAGCCACGCTGCAAGGCTTCAAGGCGGCGGTTCTCTGCCTCGCGCCCATCCTGTGGCCTCTGGTCCCCGAGGTCGGCTATCAGTTCAACGTCGCTGCGCTGAAACCCCTGGTTACGCCAGCAGCCAAGGAGGTCCCGGTCCTCACCATGAAGGATCTTTCCTAGGACGTTCATTTCTTCCATCCAGACCCCTCGTTTCCTATGCAGAACACGAAGGCGATTCATCAGCTCCGGGCTGGCATCGTTGGCACCGGCTTCATTGGACCCGTTCATATCGAAGCCCTGCGCCGCCTGGGTGTGCAGGTGGTTGCCCTCAGCGATTTGCCGGAGCGCGTGGACGCTGCCGCAGCCCGTTTCGGGATCGGCGAGGCCTATGGGGACTGGAGACAGTTACTCAAGTCTCCCAACGTGGATGTGGTGCACATTGCCTCACCCAACCGGTTTCATTGCGAAATGTCTCTGGCGGCGATCCAAGCTGGAAAGCATGTGGTGTGCGAGAAACCGCTCGCGATGAACACCAGGGAAACCGCAAAAATCGCGAAGGCCGCGAAGGCTGCCGGTGTGGTCTTTGCGGTCAACTACAACGTGCGCTTCTATCCGGCCATCCTTCAGTTGCGCAATTTGGTCGCGCGCGGGGAGTTGGGCGAAATCATCCACGTCAACGGATCCTACTTCCAGGACTGGCTGTTTAAAGACACGGACTACAACTGGCGACTATTGCCTGAGGAAGGGGGAAAGCTGCGCGCGGTGGCGGATATCGGCACCCATTGGATGGACACCGTGAGTTTTGTCCTGGGGTCGAAGATCACTTCGGTACTTGCCGATCTTCAGACGTATCATCGCCAGCGCAAGCGTCCCTTGGGTGAGGTTCAGACCTTTTCCAAGGCGGATGCGTCCATCCAGTATGCCACCTATCCGGTGAAGACAGAGGATTTCGCCAGCGTGCTCCTGCGGTTCGCCAATGGAGCTCGAGGCAATCTGGGAGTCTCCCAAGTGGCCGCCGGGCGCAAGAATTGCATCCGCATTGAAGTCTACGGATCCAGGAAATCCGCCTGGTGGAACTCCGAGGAACCTGAGACGCTCCAGTTCGGCAACCGTGATGGCACGAACGAGACCGCCATTCGTGGGACTCCGGCGCTTGGACCCGACGTTGCGCCGTATGTCGATTACCCCGCAGGCCATGTGGAGGGTTTTCCTGATACCTTCAAGATGCTGTTCCGATCCGTGTACTCGACGGTGATGAACCCAGGCGCCACGGAGAAGTTGTTTGCAGGTGTGGACGATGGTCACCAGGAAGTGGCGGTGTGCGAGGCCATCCTGAGAAGCTCTCAGAAGAAGGCCTGGGTCAAAGTCTAACTCCGGGTCGGCACCTTGCCCGCGGCTCATCTTGGCTCGTTTATGAAATACACCTACGAGGAACTGGCAAAAATGATCGACCACTCCCTCCTGCATCCCACGATGACGGACCAGGAGTTGGAGGAGGGGTGCCGCCTTGCCGCCCGGTATGGAGTGGCCTCGGTGTGTATCAAGCCCTACGCCGTAAAGCGGGCCGCCGAGCTGCTTCGAGGAACGGGCGTCTACGTGGGGTGTGTTATTGGTTTTCCGCACGGGAATTCGTGTACGGAATCCAAACGTTACGAGACCGAACTCGCCTGCAAGGATGGAGCCGTGGAGATCGACATGGTGGTGAATCTCGGGAAAGCGATGTCGGGTGACTGGGAGTATGTCGAACGGGATGTGAAGGCGGTCTGCGACGAAGCCCACCGCCACGGTGCCAAGGTGAAGGTCATCTTCGAGAACGATTACCTCGGCAAGGGTGGGGCAGGCCTGAACAGTGATGATTTCAAAATCCGGCTCTGCCAAATCAGCGAAAGGGCCGGCGCGGACTGGGTCAAGACTTCCACTGGGTACGGGTTTGTCAAACAGCCCGATGGCTCTTACAACTATCGCGGAGCGACGGAGAATGATCTCGCCCTCATGCGTGCCCATGTGTCCAGCAAGGTTCAGGTCAAGGCCGCCGGCGGAGTGCGCGATCTGGATGGCCTGATCCGGGTTCGTGACCTGGGCGGTTCCCGTTGCGGCGCTACAGCCACTGCGGCCATGATGGACGAATACCGCAGGCGATCCGCAGCGGAACAAACGGGACAGGGCGTGAAGGACCCGCCGTCGTCGCCCACGTTGGGGACTGGCGGCTACTGAGCCAACGGGCGGGCTGGAGCCAAGGCAGACCCTGAAGTACAGGGGAGGGGCAAAGGGGGAGGTTTTGTCTCTTGTACTGAGTCACCAAGAGTGTTGAGTTGATGATGAATACCTCGGCTCACCGGCCCTCGGACTTTGGGGATTGTCACATGGCCCGGTCACCGATGGAAGTTTACCCGTTCCAGGCGATATCGATACGCCTCTCCCGGTGAGATATGATCGGGGGCAGTCTCCCATAGAGCAATCCCCAACTCGTTCCATTCGGAGGGATCCATCGAGTTCGGCACCGTCTCCTGCGTTGCGACTACCGGCGACGATTCGCTGGAACGGTCGCTCAGTGAGGCCTGGAAGCGGCCAGTCGCTCCGTCGTAGTTGAAAGTCACCCGGTAAGGTTGGCCGGTCTTTAAGCCACCCGGTGTGGACAGTGGGAAGGCGTGAGGCTTCCCAGCAGCGGCCAGCACAACCCGGACGCGGTCAGGCGCCGCGATCTGCAGCGTCAGTGACTGTTGTTCGACGGGCCTATCGGCACAGAAGAAACCCAGCACGATCGGGTTATCGGACCTCTCCCCGAACGATTCGATGCGAAAGTCCAACTCTGCACGGAATGACTCGTCGTGGCTTACAGGCTGGATCGGGTGCACATAGCGGCGGCGTTGGCCATTCGCCGGGACCAGGAATCTGCCTTGAGGCCCGGTTGGCCAGGATCCCATGATCCGAACAGCCTCGCTTTCCTTCGACCAGGCATAAGGCACTGCGTTCGTGCTCATCAATGGAACTTCGTGTGCGGGGTCCATCTTGCGGCCAATGGCGAGCATATCGAAATCAAAGTACCACCCTTGTTGAAGTGGGTCGGTGATAAAATCCTCCGTGAGCGTGGTGACCGCCTCGTTGCCGGTGTTAAAGGTCTGATTGCGGAGCGACGCCAGGAAGGGGTTGACGGCCGTGTCCAAGTCCTGGCCGTACTTTGTGTGTTCGGACCAGACCCACACATACTCGTCGCTGTAGGCAAGCGCGAGCGGCAGATTCGACCAGAACGAGGCCTTGCTTCCGCTGGGCCAGCCGGGGTAGAGGCCCCACGGATCGTCTTCTACCCACGCGGCCATGCCCACTTTGACGAACGCATCGTATTTCTTCGGATTGCCACTGAGCGTCCGCCACTCCCGGATCGACACCCGCGCGGCCTCGTAGCGACCGCGATCCCCGGGAAAGCCGTCCTGCTTGCCATCGTTAGCCGCGTTGAGCGTTCCCGGCCCCTGCCCGTAGTAAAATGTGTTTTCGTAGCCATGGATCAACTGCCCAGGCTCCTCGATGGCGTCGAGGACCCCGTCCAGGAAGGCGGCACAACCCTGGAGCGGACCGTATTCGTTGGCATCGGGGGACCAAGCGAAGGTGATGAGGATTTTGACCGGCGGATACTGCGCTTGAACTGCTTTGATCCACTGTGCACCTCGGCGACGAAGTACGTCGGGAGTGTCTTTTCCGAGCGGGAATTTGAGGTTGGCCGGCCGATTGGTGTCGAACTCCGGAACCCCCGTCGCTGTCCGCCAGCGGTAGTTTCCGTATTGCTCGGTATCGAGCCAGAAGCCTTGAAGCTTGGCCTCGCGGCAAAGGAGCGCGGCCATCGCGGCGTTGCGCTCGAGAATAGCCCACTCGGAGTCGTTGGAAAGGTCGGGAGTGAATCGGCCGCGGGCCCCGTCCGTCATCGTGTAGTTGAGGAAGTTGTCCGTGACGCCACCCCAGCGAACGGAGTTCAGATCGGCGACGATCGGAGCGATCGCTTCGTAGGGCAGCTCGACAGTATTCCAGATTAACTCGTGCAGAAAGTAGTCTCGACGCGGCAACCCGAGCTTCTCTCCCCACTCGGCATCGATGACGGCTGGCACGACATAGCCATCATAAGGGAAGGAGGCGATAAAGGTCGGATGCTTTGCCAAGTAACGCGATGTCACCGCTGTCTCTCCACCCGTGGTGCCGAATTGCCCGCCCCCAAGGAACTTCTTTCCGCGCAACTCCCGTGGACTGGCCCAAGGCTCCCGCAACGGTTCCAAGCTGGTTTCAACCCGAATCCACGCCAGGGCGACCGTTCCCGCCTCGTGGCTGGGGTCGAGCCGGAGCCGGAATCCAGTTCCCAGCGGCGGAAGAGGGATCCGGTATTCGTGCCACTGGCCATCGTTCTTTACGACAAAACCTCGGCTGTTCCCCTCTGAAAACGCCGTGCCATAATAGAGCTGGCCGAGTGCATCTCCGGTGGAGCGCATTCGAACGGTCACAAGTACGAACTGTCGGTCTGGATAGTCCACAGGCGGACCGGTCAGGTTGGGATCGGGCGCCTTGACGTCCATGATCAGCCCCTCGGGTGTGGTCCGGGCTCTGGCTATCATGTCGTTCGTGCTCCAACCTTGAGTCCCCTGCGCGAAATCCCAAAATGCGACCGGTGTGGTGCCTTGCGCATGTGCGGCGGGCAGGCTGAGTAGCCCAACGGCAAGGAGAAGTAGGCGACCAAGTCTCATGGGGAAGGAGTGTAGGTTTGTAAGTTGGCTCTCAGCAAGCGGAGAAGGAGACCGACCTTTCAGCGCCTGGCTACTCTTAGTTCTATGGAAATCGACTCGCCTAGTGACCCGCAGAGCGGTTATGCTTCGCTGGCAATGAAGCCTCTTTCATCTCACCTGGTCATCCTCTGCCTCCTTTCTTGCCTTGTTGGATGCTCACGGCGGGAAGAAGGTCATTCGCTGATCCGGTTTCAGAACGAACTCGCCACGCTTTCGTTCCATACCAACGGTGTCGTGCGTGAGTTCACCGAACGCCGGTCAGGCACGAATTGGGCCGCGGTCAACTCCGGAACTTCCATCGCCTCGGTAAGGAAGAAGGGGAAGTGGTTTCCCGCAACAGGTGCTGCCCGCCTCGGTGACAGTATTCTGCTTCAATTTGGGGCGGCAGACGTGCAGGCGAGTTTGAGTTTAGCGACCCAGCCCAACTACTTCCTGATCCGTGTGGATGCGGTCGACGGGTCGGATGTGGAGGAACTCGTGTTCATGGATCTGCCCCTTCGTCTGAAAGCCGCTCCCGACGAGCCCTTTGCCGCCTGCGCGGTGGCGCTCAACCTTCAGACCAACGTTCGTGACATTCCCGGAGCGAGCAGCCATCTCTGGGCTGCCTGCTGCTCGCAGTTTGGCTTCAAAGGGGCCAGTGTGGCGCTGATCGGATGCCCACAGAAGGACCTGCGCCGAATCCTTCAGGAAGTGGTCTCCGCCGCCCCTGAACTGCCCCACTCCCCCATTGGCGGGCCGTGGGCGCTGGATTCCACGAACAACCGCGCCTCCTACCTCTTCAACTTCGGCGACCTGACCCTGCGAAACGTGGATGATTGGATCCGTCTCGCGAAGAGTATGGGGATCGGACAGATTGATTTTCACGGCGGGAACTCCTTTCGATTTGGCGATTGCCTTCCCAATCCGAAAACCTATCCGCAAGGTTGGTCTGATTTCCGAGCGGTGATCGATCGGCTCCATGCCGCCGGCCTGCAGGCAGGCCTGCACACCTATGCCCAATTCGTCGACAAAAAGACCTCCTGGGTTACCCCCGTCCCGGATCCTCGGCTGGCCAAGGATGCGACTTTTTCGCTCGCCGACGCTCTCCCCGCGGATGCAAGCACCGTTGTCCTCAACGAGCCTACGACCCACCTTTCGTCGGTTACGGGGTTCGCGGTGCGCAACAGTGTTACAGTTCAAGTGGAGGATGAGCTCATCACCTATACCTCCGTTGCCAAGGAAAAGCCCTACTCCCTGCTCGGTTGTCGGCGGGGCGCCCATGGAACGCGTGCCGCTGCGCATCCCGTGGGTGCCAAGGTGCACCACCTGAAAGAATGCTTCGGCCTTTTTGTCCCTGACGGAGACTCCGCTCTCTATACCGAAGTCGCTGCGAAGACCGCCGAGGCCTTTAACGCCGGTGGCTTTGACATGATCTACCTGGACGCTTTGGATGGGTCCGACATTGTCGGCGGCCCAGAGAACGCCTGGCACTACCAGTCCAAGTTCGCTTTCGAGATCTGGAAAAAACTCTCGCGGCCCGCCATCATGGAGATGAGCACGTTCAGCCATCATTTGTGGTTCGTACGCTCGCGCATGGGCGCTTGGGATCACCCGCGCCGCGCCCACAAGGAGTTCATCGATGTGCATGTCGCTGCCAACCAGGCCAACCAGCGAATGTTCCTGCCAGGCCAGCTCGGGTGGTGGTCGGTGAAGACGTGGGATGGACCTCAAATCGAACCCACGTTTCCAGACGACATCGAATACCTTATGACGAAGTGTCTTGGCACGGATACCGGCTTTGCCCTCATGGGAGTAGACCCCGGGATCATGGATAAGGTTCCCGCCTACACCCGGCTCACTTCCATCATGTCGAGGTACGAAAACCTCCGCCGGTCCAACTACTTCCCCGAGCACGTGAAGGAGCAACTCCGGGCGCCCCAGGAGGAATTCACACTGCTGCAGGATCCATCGGGCGACTGGGGTTTCCGCCGCGTCCAGTCCGAGCGGCACAAGGTTGAGGGGCTGGAGGCCTGGAGCAGCGAGTGGTGGGTCACCAATCGCTTTGAAAGCCAGCCCTTGCAGTTTCGCCTCGAAGCCCTGATGTCTGCCACGCCCTACGATGGCACGAATGCGGTGACCATCGCTGACTTCTCCAGCACGAACCAGTTCCCTGAGATCGGAGCGAAGGAAGGGATCCGGTGCAGATTGGATACGGTTTCCGAACCCTCGAAGAGCGGTCCGCTGAGCGGATACCTTTGGGCCTCGAACGGGACCTCCAGTCCACACGGAGCCTGGACGAGCGTTACCCGTCGCTTTGATCCGCCGCTGAACCTCAAGAGTCATGAAGCCATGGGCCTCTGGGTCTTCGGGGATGGGCAGGGCGAGACCCTGAACGTCCAACTCCGCAGCCCGGAACATCTCGTGAGCGGGATCGCAGATCATTACATCGTGGTAGATTTTCAAGGCTGGCGCTATTTCGAACTGGTCGAGCCCGAGGCCCGCCGCTTCCGTCTCTATGCCTGGCCCTATGGAGACCCCTATTCCATCTACCGAGAATCCATCGTCCATAGCGCCATTTCCGGCCTGAGTCTTTACTACAACCGCTTGCCGGTTCAACGCTCCGCGGCCTGCTCCCTCTCTCCCTTGCGCGCGCTGCAGACCCTCAAGGCTCGGTGGAGCAACCCCGCGCTTACCGTGAATGGACAGCGCATCGTTTTCCCGATCACCATGGAGAGTGGATCCCACCTCGAGTTTCGGCCACCTGCGGAGTGCCGGCTCTTCGGACCTACAGGGAAGGTCCTGTCTGAGGTCTCGCCGCTGGGTGAGGTGCCCCTCCTGAAGTCAGGCACGAACCACTTGACGTTCACCTGTGATCCACCGGGAGATTACCAGCCGCGCGCTTACGTCACCACCATGGTCCAGGGTGAAGTCCTGCGCGGCAGGAACAAGTGAGTATTGGTGAGGTCGATCGTTTCCGGAACGCTGTGGACGATGCGAGGGGAACTGGTTAGGCTGGCCTGGCTCACGTCCCCATCAGGAACCGTTGGAGGCTCGGCCTAGTTCGTGTCCGTTGCCATGACACGCAGCAGTTCCTCCATGGTGGTGTGCCCTTTGAGCACCCGCCGCAGGCCGTTCTGCCATAGGGTTATCATGCCCTGTTGCGTGGCGACGGTCTGGAGAGTGCGGGTGGGTAGTTTCTGGAGGATGGCGTCGCGCAGCGGTTCGTTGACCACCAACATCTCCGTCAAGGCGGTGCGGCCCGAATAGCCGGTCCCGAGGCAAGCCTCACATCCGGCTCCTCGCATGAACGTGGCGACTTCCAGCGCCTCGGCCGGGATGAGTCGCAGTTGGCTGGGCTCGGGATCGCAGGGTAGTTTGCACTCAGGGCAGTTGGTGCGGATCAGGCGCAACCCCAAAACACCACTGACACTGGAGGCGAGCAGGAAAGGCTCGATATCCATGTTGATCAGCCGGGCAAACACTCCCGCGGTGCTGCCGCTGTGAATGGTACTGATGACCAAGTGACCGGTTAAGCCGGCCTGCACGGCGATCGCAGCCGTCTCCGCATCACGAATCTCGCCGATCATGATCACCTGGGGATCCTGGCGCATTAACGAGCGCAAGGCTCTTGGATAGGTGAACTCTTTGGCAGGATTGATCTGCGCCTGACAGATCATGGGCAAGTGACACTCCACCGGATCTTCCACGGTGCTGATGCTCACGCTGGGCCCCACCCGATCCACAACATGGGTGAGCGCTGCGTAGATCGCGGTGGTTTTTCCCGAGCCGGTGGGCCCCGTCAACAGGATGAGGCCATTCGGCTTGGAGAGGAGATTCAAGAAGGTATTCTGGGTCTCCCCCTCGAAGCCAAGGTGATCCAGGCTGAAGGAACGGTTTCGGGGGTCGAAGATCCGAATCACAATCTTCTCACCGCGCACGGTGGGGAACACCGAGATCCGCAACTCCACATTCCCGAACTCCGGGCTCGCCGGCACGTGCCCTTCCTGGGGAAGGTCCGTTTGGTAGGAGATCAGGTTGGCCATCACCTTCAGGCGACCGGTGATCTTCTCCAGGAGTTCGGTAGGAAGGTGCACCAATTCTTGCAGCACTCCGCACATGCGAACCCGGACCACGACTGTGCTTTCCCAAGGCTCCACGTGGATGTCGCTGGAACCGGTGCTGACCGCATCCGAGATGACATAATTGACCAGCGCGGTAATGTCGATTGGCTGGTCCCCTTCCAGCGATTGCAGGTAACGGGTGGTGGAATTCATACTTTGGTTCGCCTTGTTTTCCAGCTCTCGCTTCGTCCGTTGTAGTTCAGCACAATGGTCAGCTCCGCCCCCGGCGTGGTCAAGCTCAATGCAGTGCCATCACAAACAGAAATATCATGGGGCAGCCTAGTCTACGGCCAAATATGCGGTTGAATCGCGAGCCCGTCTCTGTTGTGATTGCGCTATGAACACCCTCTCCCGTTCAATTCCCTCGACTTGGCTGGCGCTGTCCCTCGCGCTCTTTACCTGCGTGGCAACCTGGGCAGGCACCTTCAAGCACATCACGATCGACGGCTCGTTTGCCGATTGGGCCGGGGTGCCGGTTGCGGTGACGGATGACGAGGGCGATATGGTCGAGGGTACCCTCAAAGGGTTTGACCTGCGAGAAGTGTACGTCGCCAACGACGAGCAATACCTCTACTTGCGGGTGGTCATCTACCCCTCAAGTACCAATCCTGATTACAGCAAATATCACCACCATTTCTTCTTTGACACCGACAATGACCCGGGTACGGGCCGCGGGTGGCTTGGTCTTGGGTCGGAAATGATGATCGAGGATGCCGGTGGGTACTCAGAGCGGTATGGAACTTTCAATGATGGCCAGGTGACAGGGCTGGACTGGGCTCAGGCTCCGAGCAGTATGCTTCCGACGTACCAGTACGAAGCCCGAGTCTCGCGGGTTGTGCGGGACACGCAACCGGCGGACGTGCCTGTGGGTTCAGGCAACCCGGAACGGGATCTTCCGGTGTTCAGCCAGGATGAGATTTCGATCGGGTTCGAAGTGCAGGACTCGAATTGGGCCATCGAAGATCAAGGCAGCGCCTTTCCCTACGTGATGGCTCCCGCTCCAGCGGCCTTCAGCGGAACCCAGGCCCTCGTCGGCCTCACCACCTCCACTTGGCGCCTGAACGACACGGGGATCGATCCTGGTGCAGCTTGGCTGACGATGGGTTATGACGATACCCAAGCTGGCTGGAAACAAGGTGCGGGCCTTCTCGGTTACAATGCTCCCTCCGGTGTTTACCCGGCTCCCGTGAACACGACTTTGGCGAACGGGCGAACTGCTTACTACCTGCGAAGCCACTTCACTTGGAATAGTGATCAGACTGGGGCCGGACTCTTGGTGTCCAACTACCTTTCCGCGGGCGCAGTATTCTATTTGAATGGTGCCGAAATGCACCGGGTCCGCATGCCAGAAGGACCCGTGACCGCGGATACCCCGGCAACGGGTACGGCCAGCCAGCCAGGTGTGGTCGAGCTCTTTGACCTTCCGGCTAGCGGTCTTGTGGTGGGTGACAACCTGCTCGAGGTGGAGGTCCACCAGGCGTCCGGGGTCGGTAGTTCCCTGGTCTTTGGGGCATCCTTGACGGCCAGCGACAACTTTGCGCCGCGCATTCAAGATCCCACGCAGCCCGTGGACCGCAACGTGGTCGAAGGGGATTCCACCACTCTGAGTGCTGGTGCTCTGGCCGGCACCCCGCCTTTCACCTATCAATGGTCCAAGAATGGTACCCCGATCAACGGGGCTACCGGCGCAACTCTGGTGCTAAACTCGGTGACCGACGCGGATGCGGGCAAGTATTCGGTGGAGATCGCGAATCCGAAGGGGTTGAAGGTGACAAGCCGCGCTGCGGCTGTGACGACCACCGCAGTGCCTATTGTGCTGAGCAATCCCAATTTGCCCACCGACCAAACCGTGGCGGAGGGCTTGCCCGTGACCTTTACGGTAGATGCCAGTGGCTCCCTCCCGGTTTACCAGTGGTATCGCGAAAACGAAGCCATCTTGGGAGAGGTGGGGCCGCAACTGACTCTCGACAGCGTACCTCTCAGCGAAAACGGCACAAGGTACTCTGTGGTCGTCTCCAACCGAATCAGCAGCGTTACCAGTCGGCAGGCGAAGTTGACGGTGGTCAGTGACTCTAATCCACCTTTCATAGCTAGTGTTGCTGGTGGAGGGAAGAGCATCGTGGTTACCTTCTCCGAACCTGTTGACAGGACCTCGGCTGACAAAGCCTCCAGTTACCGTGTGGATGGGGGTCTCCAAATCCAGTCTGCGACGCTGGATCCGGTGGATGGGCGTGTGGCAACGTTAGTGACGACTCTGCAGACGTTTGGCCAGGCCTATAAAGTCCTGATACCTGGCGTCCAGGATCGCTTCGGCAACGCTGGGGGTGCCAGTGCCATGTTCCGGTCTACGATCTTCCTGGACGCCAGCTTTGAGGACTGGAGCAGCATTCCGGTGGCTTTGAGCCAAGAACAGACGAATCCTGGCACGGTGGAGTACAAAGATCTTTCGATTACGAACGACAACGAGTACCTCTACCTTCGATTCAGCTATTATACCCCGGTGGGGCCCCTGGGACCCGCCAACTGGAGTGATCGCGGTCACCATTACGATATTGTCATCGACGCAGACCAGGATCCGGCCACCGGCACTTGGGATGGCGGAGACGTGCTGATCGAGGACGGAAGCATGTACCGGTTGGCAGGGGGATGGACGCAGGGAGCGTTCGACGGTGCGGATGTGGTTGTCAGCCCAGGTGAAACTCTGGCCACCGATTTTGAGCTCCGGATTTCCCGTAAGGCGGTGCACCAGACCGACGGGTTGCCAGCTTTTCCTAACCCCTCGATCAACATCTTCTGCGTCACTCAGAGCACGGGTTGGGCCGCACTGGATCGGACCACCCCTACCGTCCCTTATACATTTGTTACCTTCCCAGCCTTGCCAGTCACTCCTGGGCCTATCGTCGCTAAGCGCCTCGGCACCAAGCTGGAGCTGACTTGGGTTGGCAGCGGGGTTCTGGAAACACGTCCGAGTCTGACCACAGGCGGTTGGACGACCGTGGCAGGGGCGGTAAG
This sequence comes from uncultured Verrucomicrobiota bacterium, assembly GCA_964411985.1. Classification (GTDB taxonomy): domain Bacteria; phylum Verrucomicrobiota; class Verrucomicrobiia; order Limisphaerales; family J093; genus CAYPNF01. The sequence continues at coordinate 85,754 of CAYPNF010000001.1, read as the reverse complement.
CGGGATTCAGATTGACCTAACCTCGGCTCCTGCAGGGTACTATCGTTTGAGGCAGTAGAGAGACCTTAGCTTGAACACTGGAGCTGAGGGTGTATGGTGAAGCAACTACGGAAAGAGTCCTAGCAGAGTGGCAGGCGATCTGGCCGGGGTGATGGCTCCAGATGCTCAAAAAGAGCTTCTCATCGCCCGGACCCTTGAGCAAAATGCCAAACCGACGTCAATGAGTGTTATGAATCGAAACTATTTGCCGGACAACCCAAGGTTTGGATTTACCTTGATTGAACTGCTCGTCGTGATCGCCATCATAGCGATCCTGGCGGGAATGCTATTGCCAGCCCTGTCCCAAGCGAAGGAGAAGGCGATTCGTGCACAGTGCGTGAGTAACTACCGACAGCTCGGGATCGGCATCCACATGTACACCAGCGAGAACGCCGACACCATGCCGCACCCGGGTTGGGGAAATGACCATCCGTGCTGGCTCTACACCGCTGTCGGTGGGGTACCTCCCGTTCCGAACTGGACGAACCTCGACAAGAGCTATGGCACGGGCCAGATCTGGACCCAGATCAAGAACCACCAAGTTTACCAGTGTCCGAAGGACAAGACCAATGCGTCGGTGAACCAGTACTACGCGAAACGCCAGAACAAGCTTTCCACGTATATCATGAATGGTGCGGTCAACGGATATGGCGCTATGAACGCAAAGTCCCACAAGATTTCAGCCTTCAATCCTGTTGCTTATGCCATGTGGGAGCCTGATGAGCCAAACTACTACAAATTCTACCCTGGACAAAGCTGCTATAATGACGCCAGTAGCTTTCCATCTCAAGGCGAAGGCTTAGGGCGCTTGCACGGCAGAAAGGGGGGGAGCATGCTCGCTTTCGACGGGCACGTGGACTCCGTCAGTTACGAGAAGTTCAACCAGGAGCGTTTGCGAAAGCCGGGGCTGCTACTCTGTGTTCCCGGCAGCGCGACCGGCGAGTAGGCCTGATCAAGCCGCCCTTTACGCGATCCTTCGGAAGTTGTGTGCCCAGGGATCGATTCGGCAGACCGATGCGTAGTCGCAGTGCTCGCAGGCGTTCTTATTGGAGCCCTTTACGTAGGGATCAATCCGTGCGTCACCTTCAAGGATGCGGTTCGCCATAGTTTTGAGAACCGACTCCACCTCCTCGAGTAGACTGTGGAATTCCTCCTCGGAAAGGGGATCGGCGTAGCGTCGATCCGGTTTGTTCTTCTTGGCATGGCTGAATTGACCGCTGGATTGGCCGTCTCGCCAGCTGGTATCGAGAACGTCCATGCCATCCAGACTGAATCTACCGCGGTGGGAATAAGCCCTTTGCTGCCGCTCCGCATACCCTTCCAGGGCTTGTGCGCGGTGGGGTGCTCTGGCGGACTGAGGCCTCAGTGGCAGGTAGAATCCTCCTACCGGTTTCAAGGTCCAACCCTGGCGACCTAGGACTGCGGCACCGATGCCCCTCAGCGCCGCCATGTAGGCCGGGAGCTGGACCTGGATGCCATGCTTTAGCAGCAGAGGGTCCAGCTTGCGGGCTGAGGATTTGTAGTCCATGACCACAAAACGAACCGCCTGGCTCTCAGGCTCGAGATGAACATCGACTCGATCCACCGCTCCTCGCAGGCAGAGACGTCGACCGCTGGGCAACTCCAGCTCCCAGGCGGGGAGCCGGTCGCCTTGTTGACCAAACCCAAGTTCCACTTCCTGGGGATCCAGACGGTAGGTTGTCCGCATCCACTGCACTTGCGCAGCGACGAAATCCTGCAGAGACTCGGTCAGACTTTGGGCGGTGAAGAGGTTAGTTTCATCCGCCTGGAACAGACCTGCTCCATACTCGCGCGCGACGTCTCTGGCGATTTGGCCCACCGTTTCTCGGGCCTCTTCAGGGGTAAGGTCCTTCCAGCGTTTGCCGGACTGCCCGAGCTGCAGGTGGAATCTCGCCAGAATCTCGTGCTGGAAACTGCCGCGATGGCGGGCGTCGATTTTGAACTGCTCCCGGAGTTCTGCGGCCAGCCCGCAGTTCGCCAGGAAGCGGAATGGACACGCGGCAAACTGCTCGAGTCGGCTGACCGAGCTGGAGAATCGTACCGGACCGTAGAGTTGTTCTGCCAAGTGCGGGAGGATGGACAGCGCGTTGGCCCCAGCGTTTGGTTGCTGAGGCGCTGTTCCTGAGGCGCTTGTGCTTGCAGAAGCGGAACCTGCGAGGGGAGGCAAGGGTTCTACCGGATTGAAGTCGGGAGACGAGAGGCCTGTGTGCCTGCGGGCTGATCGAGGGGGGGTGGCGGTTTCCACCACTAGGTCGGGAAGGGCCCGTTTCAGGATGCCCAGGAACGGGGATGGGTTGAGCGGACCGCCATCCCGATCCATTTGTGAGTAAAGAACCACCAGGCATTCTCGGGGGCGAGTGCAGGCGATGTAGCCTAAGTACGATTCCCGGCTCAGCTGCGCGCGAGGACTGGCGAGAAGGTCGACACCGAGTCCGTTCAGTTGCTCCCGATCTTGGCTGGTGAGCAGGGAGGGTTTACAAGGTGGCGGTGGAAACTCTCCCTCGTTGAATCCAAGAACCACGAGCATCCGGAGATCTGGGTTGCGGGACCGGTCCACGGCCCCCACCAGGACCTGGTCCAGGGAAGGAGGAATGGCTCCCACAGAGAGGGTGGAGAGCCCGGAGTCAAGAATCCCCACCCACTCGCGGAGCGGCGCCTGTTCCTCACCGAAGGCAAGGCCGAACTCTTCCAGCCAACGATCCATCTCGTCCCATGCCGTCTGGTGCATGGCTTTGCCGAGACCCCAATGGGAACCAGCGTTGGCGGAGGAACTGATGCTCTCTAACTGCCCTGGGACGTCCAGGGCCATCCAGAGTTCGCGGATGGCTTGGGCGACATTTCGTCCTGTCACCGCGCTGGCAAGGGAGGTCGGGGCGGCTGGACGTTGCGAGAGGCCTAGCCTACTGCGAAATCGAAGGAGGGGGGCAGTGAGTTGCTGGCGCAGAGGTTCAAGGGATGCCTCGAGTCCTGGGGAGTCGGGGATCAAGAAGGGAGTTGCCCAGACATCGCCGCTCCATCCTCTTGCCAAGGCTTCGTTTTCAAGCGCGTCCACGGATCCGCTGCGGGTTGGGACAAGGCCACATTTTAGGTAGCCGAACCAGTCCTCGTACTGCCAGTTCCAGGTGATGGTGCGTAGCGCGCAACGGGTCAGCTCAGCAAGAGGATGATGTGCAATGGGTTCCCTCCGGTCCAGGAAGAAGGGAATTCCCTCGCGCGTCAGGGCGCGGCGAATGAGATCGTGGTAAGAATCCAAGGATCGGACCAGAATGGCCATGTCGCGCCATCGCCAGCCTGGGTTGCGGATCCTCTCAGAGATGAGGGAGGCCGCCACGGCGGCTTCTGTTTCCATGTTCGGGCACGCCAAGACCCGGATCCTGTCAGGTGCCTCGGGTGGGACTGCCTCCCCGCTGGTCTGAGGAGAGGCCCAGACCGATTCCAGGCGGGCAAGCCTGGGGCTTAGGGAGAAACGTTCCGGTGGCGAGGAAGGCAGTGTTTCTACGAGAACGCTGATCCCTGCGATTTGCTCCACCTGATGACGCAAACGGTGGTAGGAGCTTCCCAGGACGGCCCAAGGCGAGGTCCAGGACGAATCAAGGGCAGGGTTGCAAGGTAGACAAAAAGCGATGGTCGCCTCTTCGCAATGGGGCAGCAGGTGCAGCAGCAACCCCTCTTCCTGGGGTGTCAACTCGGCAAATCCGTCCATCCAGATTCCCTGGAAACGAAGGCTCGCCGGGCCGGGAGCTGAGGCCATCCGCAGCGCTTCGCTGGCGATGTCCAGGAGGTTTCGAGAGTCCTGCAAATGACGTTCGCCTAGGACGGCGAGGTATCCGCCGTAAAGGAGGGCGAAGTCATGGAGTTTTTCGGACAGTTTGGGTTGGCCTGAGAGTTGGTGGGCCAGAGACGAGAGACGATCTGGGGTGATGCGCTGCTGCTGGAATTCAGACAGGGTTTCGGCGAGTTGTTGGGCAAATCCAGGTAGGCGGGAAGTGGCGTGGAACAGACGCAAACGGGAGCGGTGCTTTGATAGCAGCGAACGGAGCACCATGGTGCGTCCCTGGGCGGAGAGTAGAGGATCAGCTCTTACCTGGAGTTCTCGGAGAACGTGAGCCGCCAATCTCTCGAACGACCATACCTGCAGTCGCGTATATCCTTGGATTCCAGTCTGATCCAGCAATTGACGCTCTAGTTGGAAAGTCGCCTGCTTTGGGGTAATGAGCGCCAGACTCTTGCCCTGGGGGTCGATTCGCAGGTGGTTGGCGATTTCCGTTACACATCGGAGCGTTTTGCCGCTTCCGGCGGTTCCCAGAAGAAATCGCAGTCTCACCTGGCCAAGTTACTGTGGAGTGGGCGAACAGGGAAGCATGAACCTAATCCGGCTCGCTGTTGCATTTCGGCTCGAGATTCCTGTTTACAGCAGGGGGGTGATTGGTAGTATCTGAAATCATCGTAGCGACGAGATCATGAAGAAAATTGAGGCCATCATTAAGCCGTTCAAATTGGAAGACGTGAAGGAAGCTCTGGCGGAGATCGGCGCCGAGGGGATGACTGTTGCCGAGGTGAAGGGTTTTGGCCGACAAAAAGGGCATACCGAGATTTACCGCGGAAGCGAATACACGGTGGATTTTCTTCCGAAAATCAAGATTGAGCTCGTCGTTTCCGACAAGCAGGCTGAGGCAGCGGTGGCCGCGATCGTGAAGGCAGCCAAAACAGGGAAGATCGGCGACGGCAAAGTGTTCGTTAGCGGCATCGAGAACGCGGTACGGATCCGCACCGGTGAGACTGGCGAGCAGGCTGTCTAGTCTGAAGGCCTTGGTGATTGCAGGCGGCTGAGTTGGCGCTCAGCCGCGTTTCCATGCCGGAGCCAGCAGCGGCGCTCCTGCTTTTTCCGCCCACAGTCCGACTGAACATCTACCTACCCATGAGTACACCTAAGCAAGTTGTTGAAATGGCAAAGAAGAACGGTGCCAAAATGGTCGACTTCAAGTTTGTCGACACTTTCGGCACCTGGCAGCATTTCAGCTGCCCGATTGGCGAGCTGAGTGAAGAGGTCTTCGAGGAAGGCCTCGGCTTTGATGGTTCCTCCGTCCGCGGATGGAAGTCCATTGAGGCTTCTGACATGCTGGTCATGCCAGACCCCAAGACCGCTTTCATCGATCCTTTCTGCGCGGATCCCACACTGAGCCTGACCTGCACCATCGCGGAAACGGGCACGAAAGAGGCTTATAACCGCGACCCCCGTGGCATCGCCCAACGCGCTGAGAAGTACCTTCAGAGCACGGGTTTGGCTGACACCGCCGTCTTTGGGCCTGAAGCCGAGTTTTTCATCTTCGATAACGTTCAGTATGATTCGCGTAGCAACGGCACGTACTACAGCATCGACAGCGAAGAGGGGATCTGGAATTCGGGCCGGGACGAAATGCCGAACCTCGGCTACAAGATCCGCTATAAGGAAGGCTATTTCCCCGTGGCTCCCACCGACACCCAGCAGGATATCCGCACGGAGATGTGCCTGGTGATGGAGCAGTTGGGGATCAAGATCGAGCGTCAACATCACGAAGTGGCCACCGCGGGCCAGGCGGAAATCGATTTCCGTTTCGACACGCTCGTGAAGACGGCCGACAACATGATGCTCTACAAGTACTGCATCAAGAACATCGCCCGCAAACATGGCAAGACGGTGACCTTCATGCCCAAGCCGCTCTTCGGTGACAACGGGTCGGGCATGCACACTCACATGTCGCTCTGGAGGAAGAACAAGCCCCTCTTTGCCGGCAACGAGTACGCCGGCCTGAGCCAGATGGCGCTGTATTATATCGGCGGCGTCCTCAAGCACGCCAAAGCGCTGTGTGCGATCTGTAGTCCGACCACCAACAGCTACAAGCGATTGGTGCCTGGCTACGAAGCTCCGGTGAACCTGGCCTACAGCGCGCGGAATCGCAGCGCGGCCATCCGGATTCCCACCTTCAGCGAGAACCCAAAAGCCAAGCGCGTCGAGTATCGTCCCCCCGATCCTTCCGCCAACCCGTACCTGTGCTACACGGCACTTTTGATGGCGGGATTGGATGGAGTGCTTAACAAGATCGACCCGGGCGAACCGATGGACAAGAACATGTACGAACTGCCGCCCGAGGAGTTGGCGAAGGTACCGCAAGTGCCCGGCAGCCTTGGAGAGGCACTCGATTATCTGGAAAAGGACCATGAGTTTCTCCTGAAGGGCGACGTCTTCACGAAGGACTTTTTGGAGATGTGGATTAGCCACAAGCGCAAAGAACACGACGCCCTACGGCTGCGTCCGCACCCTTACGAGTTTTTCCTCTACTACGACGTCTAATTTGTAGTTTCTTTCTTGACAGGGGCGTCCCATTTGCTGGGACGCCTCTCTTTTTCTCGGGTCGGAGCGAGGAACGCAAAAAGAGCCCAAAAATGGGCCTTTTTCGCCTGTGAATAACTTGTGAGCAAGAGTGAATATGTTGTTCTCGTCAGCATGGCTCCTTTTGTCATAGAAGAACCACCGCATTCACTGACACCGTTTGTGCTGGATGAGTGTTGAAATGCCCGACCGCCCTCGATTATGAGCAATCATTTTGTAAAACGTTGGTCTGTAGATATTTGCGCCTGTGTTAGTTTTAGGGTGGATTCTAGGGTTTCTCCTGGGTTTGTCTCAGGGGATCGGGTGGCCATTTTCCTGTATCCGGAAGTGGCTATCCGCGGGATGGTTACGGGTTTGTGACAATGGGTCGTGAATAAGCTTGAGTTGTGGGCTCAGGAGAGACAGTAAGAACAGCCATGCAAACCGCAGTTGAATCGACGTGGGCCGCAGCACAGGAAGTGCTCCGGACGATGTTGAATGCTGACATCTTCAAACTTTGGTTTGCCAACCTTCGGGCTGTGGCGGTCCGGGGTGACGAACTTGTTGTGGAGGTGCCAAACGACTTCTGCGAAGTCTGGCTGAAGGACAACTATCTTTCCCTGCTGCAGGATGTCCTGACACACACGACGGGCAGGAAGATGACGGTGGCTTTTCAGGTGGCGGTGGTGGCTCCACCCAGCCGCCCGGAACCGCCGACAGCCGCGCAGCCTGCGGTGAGCAAGCCGGTAGTGGTGGTGGCAGATGCCGCGGCGACACCGAAGGAAGCCATTTTCAATCCGAACAACACGTTCGAGACCTTCGTGGTCGGCTCCAACAATAATTTCGCGCATGCGGCTGCTCTGGCCGTGGCACAGCAACCGGGCAAATCCTATAATCCCCTTTTTGTCTACGGAGGCGTGGGATTGGGCAAAACCCACCTCCTCCACGCGATTGGCCAATACGTGGCCGGGCACAAAAAGGGTGCGCGTGTTGCCTACCTGTCTTCGGAGAAATTCACCAATGAGTTTATCGATGGGCTCCAAACGAACCAATTGGCGAAATTCCGGCGCAAGTACCGCCAGACTGATGTCCTGCTGATTGACGATATTCAGTTCCTTGCTGGCAAGGAGCGCATCCAGGAGGAGTTCTTCCATACCTTCAATGCGTTGCATGAGGCTCACAAACAAATCGTTCTCACCTGCGACCGGCCCGTCAGTGAGATTCAGAATCTGGAGCATCGGCTCGTTACCCGGTTCGAGTGGGGCTTAGTGACCGATCTCCAGCCGCCGGATGTGGAAACCCGGATGGCGATTCTGCGGAAGAAGGAGCGGTCGCTCGGGATGGAACTTCCCGAAGAGGTGATCAGCTTCCTGGCCGCCCGTATCCGCTCGAACGTTCGGCGCTTGGAAGGAGCGCTCATCCGGGTCGCTTCCTACGCCTCCCTGACGGGCCGCCCTGCGGATCTGGACATGGTGGAGAACCTCCTGCGGGAAGTCCTCCATGAGGAAGGCCGGTTCACGATCTCCATCGAGATCATCCAGAAACGGGTGGCGGAACACTTCGACATCCGGTTGGCGGACATGACCAGCAAGCGCAGGCCGGAGAATATTGCCTTTCCTCGGCAGATCGCCATGTACCTCTCCCGGCAATTGACCGAGAGCTCGCTGAATCGAATCGGTGAGGCCTTTGGGGGCCGGGACCACGGGACCGTGATGCACGCCTGCCGCTTGGTGAAGGACCGCATGGAAGTGGATTCAGGGGTCCGCCAGGTGGTCAGCTATCTCGAAAAGCAGTTGCAGCGTTGATGTGCCTTCATGCCGGTCATTGAAGCCAGCGGGTTGACCAAGGAGTTTCGGACCTACAAGAAGCTTCCAGGTCTGAAAGGGGCGGTGCGCGGCTTGTTTCGCAGGGAGAGCCAGATCACCACGGCGGTCAAAGAGGTCAGTTTCCAAATCGAAGAGGGCGAGTTGGTTGGATTTCTGGGGCCGAACGGCGCCGGAAAAACCACCACCCTGAAGATGCTCTCCGGGCTTCTCTTCCCCACCCGCGGGAGCGCATCCGTCCTCGGCTTTGTGCCATGGGAGCGCGCCGATGGCTACCGACGCCAGTTCGCGTTGCTCCTGGGCCAGAAAAACCAGCTTTGGTGGGACTTGCCGGCCCGGGAATCCCTCGCCCTGAACGCCCGAATCTATGGGATTAGCGAGGAGGCTTTTCGGAAAACGGTCGATGAATTGACCACGCTCCTCGGTGTCGGAGAGAAGCTGGACGTGATGGTCCGGGAGCTTTCCCTGGGCGAACGCATGAAGATGGAGCTGATCGCCGCGCTCCTGCACCGGCCCAAGGTCCTGTTCCTGGATGAACCCACCATTGGTCTCGACGTCGTGTCCCAGAAAACGGTTCGCGAGTTCCTGAGGGAGCACAATCGAACCCACCGCACGACGATTGTGTTGACCAGCCATTACATGCAGGACATCCAGGAGTTGTGCCATCGGGTAATCGTGATCGACAAGGGACAGATCATGTTCGATGGGGCGCTTTCGAAGATTGTGGATCGCTTTGCGGATTTTAAACTCGTGCGCATTCACTGCGACGCGGTTCCGTCCGACTTCGAAGAACGGGTGCGCATCTGGGGAGAGGTGACCACCCATTCCGCCGTGGGTTTCACCCTGAAGATCAAGCGTGACCGGGTGATCGCCGCCTGCAAGGCGCTTCTTGACGGTTTCCCCGTGGTGGATATCGACATCGAAGAGATGCCGATCGAAGACATCATCCGGCAGTTGTTCGCGCGCGAACCGGAAACCAAGCCCGCTGGGCGCGGGGCAGGGGGGGCGGTGGTCGAAGGCACTTAAGTGAGGCAAGACTTGCGTTTGTAGAGTCGGCGTTGGTGCAAAAGCCATCCGAGGATTGCCGGCCACACCAGGATCTGAATGATCTGAGCCGACGATTGCCATAGGGCGAGGGTACCGAAATTGGAGGGCGTCATCGATCGGGCCAGGAGCAAGGAAATGCCTCCCGCCCCCAGCTTGGCGAGGACCACGAATCCGAAGAGGGAGAAGCCGGCACGGATCGGATGAATGGACATCCATTGCGCAAGGCCATGCAGCCAGGGGTTCTGCCCTCGTCCTGCACGATAGGTTAGCATGAGCAAGAGCGTCCAACCCAGCACATGGGAACAGAGGCTGAGAGGGCCGAGCATCTCGGTTCTGTCGCCCAGTTGGAGCGCTCCGAGAGCAGTGACCGCGGCCAGGCTGGAGACCAGCATGCCGAGCGTACCGATTCCGAGGGAGCCAACCACCATCCATAGAACGCGGTCGAGCCAGACGGCCTTTTTGTTCATTCTGCCGAACTCCTGATGGAGTGCCTCAGCTTCCCCTAGACGGTTTCTCGCCACCCAGAACGCTTCCAGTTCAGAGAGTCCGTTGCGTTGAAGTGTCCGGACGTTCTCCTGCAAGTGGTCCTGCAGTTCCTCAACGTCCTCGGAACGGATGGCCGGGGAAGCGAGCAGGTCCTCTCGCCATTGGTGGATGGCCTGGCTTAGGTCAAACTTGGTTGCGTCTTCCATAAAGCATCAAGGGTGTTGTGCACGGTGAGCCATTGTCTCCGCTCGGTTTGGAGAGCCGTCACCCCTCCCTTGCAGAGCCGATAGTACTTTCGCTTGCGGCCGGTTTCAGCCTGCCTCCATTCGGATTCGATGAGGCCCTGGTCCTCCATCCAATGGAGGACCGGATAGAGCATGCCTTCGGTCCATGAGATCTCGCCTTCAGAGAGGTCGCGAACGCGCTGGATAAGGGCGTAGCCATAATTTTCCCCTTCGGCCAGAACGGAGAGGACGAGGGGCACCGTGGAGGCGGCGACGAGCTCTTTCGAAAGCATGGCGGTACTATAGCATAGCAGTGTTAGGTATGTCAAGAGTCCGGTGATATTTTCGCGCGGTGCACCGTGTGGCGTTGGACCGAAGACTCAGCGATCTGGCGGCCAACCACTTCGCACTTGACCGGGATGGATCGAGTGAGAGATGAACGGGTCGATGAAATCAAATAGCCCCTCCTCCGCCACAAAAGGAAAGAATGCGCCCCAAGCGCCCAACGACTTTGACTGGCGGACGACGGACTATGATGAGATCCAGAGGCGGCGTGCCAGAGCGCTGGCTGAGCAGCCCCGGATTACCAACCTAACTCCGGAGTTTCCCGTCCATTCGAACTTTCGGGTGAGTTCGAAGAGCGGCATGGTCTACCAAGTGGAGCTGCGGGATCTGGCCCAGAACCAGCGGGCGTGCCAGTGCGTTGACTTTCGCACCAACGGCTTGGGAACCTGCAAGCATGTCGAAGCAGTTTTGCTTTACGTGGCCGCGAAGTCCCCCAAAGCGTACAAGGCGGCCGAGCGAGAAGATCTCTCTCCCCGGATTGACATCGTTCCAGATCTGGACCGCAACCGGTTGGTGGTGGAGCGAAACCTGGCTCAGCTACCGGCTGCTTTGCGCCGCAGCTTTGACTCAGATGGTATTCTGAAGGAGGGAGCCGATCCGGAGGCGGTTCTGGAAGAGCTCAAAGATCTGGATCTTCCCGTGCTGCGGTTTTCCATCGAGGTCGAACCGTGGCTTTTGACACGCATGCAGGCCGAGGAAAGCAAGCGTCTCCGCCGGGAATACGAGGGGAAGGTGCAGAGCGGCGAATGGCCGCCCCAGGAGACCAAAGTGCCGCTGTTTCCCTACCAGCGCGAAGGGATGTTGCATCTGGCCTTTGGCGAAAGGGCGTTACTGGCTGACGAGATGGGTTTGGGCAAGACGATTCAGGCCATTGCGGCGTGCGCGTTGCTCCATCGTTTGGGGAAGGTGCGCCGCGTCCTCGTGGTGACTCCGGCCTCCCTGAAGACGGAGTGGGAGGACCAGATCCAAAAGTTCACCGGCCTGCCGTATCAACTTGTATTCGGGCAGCGGAGCCAGCGCATCGACGCTTACAGGAAGGCGCCGTTTTTCACTTTGGTTAACTATGAGCAAATGCTGCGGGATTCGTTGGTAGTGAACGAGCATCTTCGGCCGGATGTAGTGGTTCTGGACGAGGCGCAGCGTATCAAGAACTGGGACACCAAGACCGCTCAGGCGGTCAAGCGGCTGAAGAGTCGATACGCATTTGTTTTGACGGGAACGCCTCTGGAGAATCGCATCGACGAACTTTATTCAATCATGGGCTTTGTGAACCCGGCGATCTTTGGTCCGCTCTTCCGATTCAACCGCGACTTCTACGAGCTGAACGAGCGGGGCCGCCCTGCCGGGTTCAAGAACCTGAAGCTCCTGCACGACCGGATCAAGCCCCGTATGCTCCGGCGTCGCAAGGCGGATGTGGAGACCGAGTTGCCTGAACGCACCGACCGCCATTTCTTTGTCAAGCTCTCGCCAGCGCAGCAGGACAGCTACGCTTCTCATGAAGCACAGGTTGCCAGACTGATCAGCCTTTCCAAGAAACGCCCGCTTTCCAAGCAGGAACAGGACAAACTGATGCGTGAGTTGGCGATGATGCGCATGGTGTGCGACACCAATTACATCCTGGATCCGGATGATCGCGAGTGTCCCAAGTTGGTTGAGTTGGAACGAATCCTGGAGGAGTGCCGCGAGAACGAAGGTTCCAAGGCGATCGTTTTTTCCGAGTGGGAACGCATGCTGGAGTTGGTTCGGGAACGATGCGGGGAGATGGGGATCGGATATGCCTGGCATACCGGCTCGGTACCCCAGCGGAAGCGTCGCGCGGAGATCAACCTCTTCAAGAACGATCCGAATTGCCGTGTGTTTCTGAGTACGGATGCGGGCAGCACGGGCCTGAACTTGCAGAACGCGGACTTAGTGATCAACTGCGATCTGCCATGGAACCCAGCCAAGCTGGAACAGCGAATCGCCCGTGCCTGGAGGAAGAACCAAACCCGGCCGGTCACCGTCGCGAATCTGGTCTCCGAGGGAACGATTGAGCAGCGGATGATCGGTACCCTGGCCAGCAAACAGGCGCTGGCGGATGGCATCCTGGATTTGCGGGGCGATTTGGCGGCGATCAAGTTCGGTGGAGGACGGCAGGCATTCTTTGCGCGACTGGAACAGGTGTTGGGGACTGCGAAGCCTTTGACTCCTGCGCGTCCGGCCGCCGAGGCCAAACCGGCGCTTCCCGTGGACCGATCTTTGGCATTCTGCGAACGGGCCCAACAGCGCTTGCCAGGAGTGCTGGTGCGTTGCGAGGAGCAGTTTCCCAAGACGGGAAGCCATTCCGTGTTGCTGGCGGTTGTGGAGAAGGATGTTAAGGCATGCGCAAGCGCTTTGGCAGACGTGCACAAATCCCTCTTTGGCCCTGGGTTGACAGATCCCCTAGCGCCCGTCCAACTGGAAGTCATGGATCGAGCGACGTTTGAGGCGTTGGATCGCTTGATCAAGGCTGGATTGATTGTTCCTGGAACTCGGGCGGTTCGGGATCTAATGGAAGGCTCTTCGGAAAAGGCGAAGCCGAGTCTGACCCCGGAGGAGCTTCAGCAAATCAAGGAGTGGGAAGGCAAACGGGATCGGAAACTGAAGATGGCGGAGTTGTTGCTTGCGGGCGGGTTGGAGGAGGAGGCGAGGATTCCTCTGCGGGAAGCTGTTTTCTTCGAAGGTTGCGTCCTGGCGCAAGTGAATCACTTGACGCAGCCTGGCAGCCCCGAAGAAGCGGTGATGCCCCCAATCCTTTCGGTCTGGGGTACTTTTCGGGAGGTTGTGGCGGCCTTTGTCCGAGCTAACAACGCTCCCCAGGTGCCGGTGGTGGAGGCGATTCGCCAGATGGCCTTGACCAAGGCGCCCTAGGCTCGCTCGGAGCGATGATGTCGTTATAACATAATGCTCGACAAGCATAATGTTGTTTTGGCAGAATGTTTCCATGCAACTGGAGTTCACCAACCGCGAGGAAGAGTTAAGGGAATTGGATGCCGCGGCCAAAGCTGGTGGGTTGGTGGTGGTATTTGGACGGCGGCGGGTTGGCAAAACACGGTTGCTTACCCATTGGATCAAGCCACGATGCGGCCTCTACAGCCAGGCGATTGAGGCGGCTCGAGCGATTCAGATCGAGCAGGTGATGCGCGATCTCGGGGGGCAGCTGAAGACCGAGATCATGCCCAAGACCTGGGGGGAGTTTCTGGAAGTAATTGGTCTGCAAGGAGAAAAGTTGGTCCTCTGCCTTGATGAGTTTCCATATCTCGTTGCCTCGGATCGCTCCTTGCCGAGCGTAATTCAGCGGTGGTTGGACCACCAACGCCCAGACCAAGTTACCCTCATTCTCTCTGGATCTAGCACCAGCGCGATGAACGACTGCTTTCTGAATCGTGCTGCCCCCTTGTATCAGCGTGCCCGCAAATTGTTGCATGTCGCGCCGATGAGCTATAGGGCGTTTTGTGTAGCGTGCGGACTTGAACCCGGGGTGATGGAATCATTCAGCCGGTTTTCGTTGGTCGGCGGCATCCCCAAGTACTGGGAGTTTGTTGAGAAGCATGCCACCACCCTGGATCTGGCCGAGGAATTGTTCTTTGGACGTTCGGCCTTCCTCGAAGATGAACCGAGGCGGATTCTGCGCGACGAGGACATCACAGGATTGACCGCGTTGTCGGTGCTGGAGGCGGTAGGACGCGGAGCGGAAAAGCCTTCGGAGATTGCGGCGCACCTTGGCACGGCCCAAACAAATCTGAGCCGGATTCTGCAGCAACTGCTGGACGCCTCCGTGCTCACGCGGGAGATTCCGTTTGGCGAAAGCATGCGTTCCACCAAAAGGACCCGATACCGCATCCAGGACCCGGCATTGCGGTTTTGGTTTCAAGTTTACTCGCCTCACCGGACTTGTTGGCAGTCCTACCCACGATCGCAAAGAGAGAAGTTGGTCCACGACCATGCCTCCACGGTGTTCGAGGACCATTGCCGCGCTCGTTATCCCGATGCGGCCCGCTATTGGGAGAGGGACTTGGAATTTGACTCGGTGCGCCAGGAGCAGGGGCGTGCGGTGGTGTCGGAAGTGAAGTTCAAACAGCTGTCCCGGACGGAGAGACGACAGATCGAAAACCATCTCCAGGCGGGTTGGCAGCGGAGTTCCTTAGTCGATCGTTTTCAGGGAGTCTCGTTTGAGGTGCTGGACGTCTCAATTTTGGATGCTCACGATGAAACCTGAGCGCTTTGAGATCGAAGGGTTCCGGCCTCGATCTCTTGATCCAAAGGGCCTGCACCCTCGTTTCTAGCACGTCATTGTGAATCTACGCGGCGCTCTTGGATCGCTCACTCCCGATCTGACGGCAGATTCTCCAGTAGGGTCAGGGCCTGCTTCTCTTTCGCCTGCCAGTCGGCCAGGCGTTGTTCGTGTTCGGCCAGAACTTGGGGTGGGACCTTCTGGACAAAGCTGGGGTTACTCAGCTTCTGCTGCACCTTGGCGATTTCGCCTCGAATCCGGTCCAGTTCCTTTTGGATGCGGGCCTTTTCGGCGACCACATCAATCAAGCCGGTGGTGGGCATGAATAGCTCACCCAGAAGGTTGGCGACGACGGGGGTGCCCTTGACCGGTTGGTAGGCTGGGTCGATGTCGAGCCTCTCCGCATTCAAGAGTAGGCGGATGACCTCGGCGTCGCGAGTGGAGGGGTTCCCTGCTGGTTTGAGGACGAAAGAGACCTTCTTGTTCGCCGGAATGTTGCATTGCCTCCGCAGGTCGCGTCCCAGGCCCACCAGTTCGTACTTGGCAGCCGCAGTTTTCTCGTCGGATTCATCCAGAACATAGTTCTGCTTGAACTCCTCGTCGAAGGGCTTGGGCCAGTGGGCGTACATAATGGTCTTGCCGCCCTGGTCCGCTGGCAAATCCTGGGTGAAACCAAGACCGTGCCACAGTTCTTCCGTGATGAAGGGAATGAAGGGGTGAAAGAGCCGGAGTGTGTGCGAGAGGACGAAGTCGATCACAGCGAGCGTGTTCGCCTTGGATGCGGCGTCAGTCCCTTGGAACACCGCTTTGCTGGCCTCGATGTACCAATCGCAATACTCGTTCCAGAAGAAGCGGTAGAGCGTCTGCGTGGCATCCGTGAAACGGTACTGTCGGAACGCCTCGTCGACCTCCCGGATGGCCTGGTCCAGCCGGAGCAGGATCCATTTATCATCAGCGTTCAGGAGGGCCGGGTGAATCTCGCCTTCGTACTCGCCGCCCTGCATTTGACGGAAGCGGCAAGCATTCCAGAGCTTGTTGCAGAAATTGCGTCCCAACTCCACCTGCTGATCATCATACAGCACGTCCTGACCCAGCGGAGCGGAACGCATCACCCCGAACCGGAGGGCGTCGGCACCAAACTTGGCGATGAGGTCGAGCGGGTCAGGAGAATTGCCGAGACTCTTGGACATCTTGCGTCCCAGCTTGTCTCGGATGATGCCCGTGAAGTACACGTTGGCGAAGGGTTTCTGCCCCATGTACTCGTAGCCCGCCATAATCATGCGGGCCACCCAGAAGAAAATGATGTCCGGACCCGTGACCAGGTCGGTGGTCGGGTAAAACCTCCGGAGGGTGGGGTTTTCCTCAGGCCATCCCATGGTGGCGAAGGGCCAGAGCCAGGAACTGAACCAAGTGTCCAGGACGTCTGGATCCTGCTCCCAGTTCTGCGGGTCTGCAGGCGCATCGACCGAGCAGTGGATGGCCTTGGTCTCCTTGTGGTACCAGACAGGAATGCGATGACCCCACCAGAGCTGACGTGAGATGCACCAGTCCTTGATATTAGTCATCCAGTGGCCATAGGTCTTGGCCCAGCGATCGGGGAAAAAGCGGATATCCGATTTCTCCACGGCTGAGGCCGACGCGGGGACGGCGGGATACCGCAGGAACCACTGTTCGCTCAAGTAGGGTTCAATAGGGACATGGCTGCGTTCGCTGTAGCCGACGTTGTGCGTGTAGGGCTCAGTCTTGAGCAGGAAGCCTTGCTCCTCCAACTCTTCCAGGACGGCTTTGCGCGCTTCAAAGCGGTCAAGCCCTTCAAAGTCCTCACCTGCCACTTCGGTCATCCTGCCATCCGCGGCAATCACGACCGTGAAGGGGAGTTGATGGCGAACCGCCATCTCGTAGTCGGCTGGGTCGTGGGCCGGGGTGACTTTCACGCAACCCGTGCCGAACTTCATGTCGACCACGCTGTCGCCAATGACGGGGATGTGCTTTTCAACCAGAGGCAGGAGCACTTTGTGACCGATCAGGTGCTTGTAACGCTCGTCCTCGGGATGAACGGCGACCGCTTCATCGCCGAGCATGGTCTCAGGGCGGGTGGTGGCGACCACGAGAAATTGGTCGCGTTGCGGTTGCCCCTTCTCGTCCAGGAGCGGGTATTTGAAGTGCCAGAGGCTACCCTTCTCCTCGGTCATGATCACTTCCTCGTCAGAGAGGGCCGTACGGGCGGCGGGATCCCAGTTGACCATGCGTTTGCCGCGATAGATGAGGCCTTTGGCGTGGAGATCCACGAATACCTCCTGGACGCAGCGGGAGTAGGCTGGGTCCATGGTGAAGCGTTCGCGGCCCCAATCACAGGAGGCTCCCAGCTTCTTCAGCTGCTGAATGATGATGCCGCCGTGCTTCTCTTTCCATTCCCACACCTTTTCCAGGAACTTCTCGCGACCCAGGTCATCGCGATGACGGATCAGGCCCTGTTTCTTAAGGGACTTTTCCACGACCGCCTGGGTGGCGATGCCGGCGTGGTCGGTGCCGGGCAGCCAGAGCACTTCTTTGCCCTCCATGCGGGCTTTGCGGGCCAGGATGTCCTGAATGGTATTGTTCAGGACATGCCCCAAGGTCAGCACCCCCGTTACGTTGGGCGGAGGGATGACAATGGAGTAAGCGGGCTTGGAGGATTGCGGATCGGCCACGAAGCACTTCTGGTCCAGCCAAAACTGGTACCATTGGGCTTCCACGGCTTGCGGTTCGTAAGCTTTGGGAATCTCGGGCATAAAAAAGCGATCAAGGGGATGGCGGAATGAGGTGCCTCACTTCTGCATCAGGGCATACTCAATGCTGTCGGTGAGCGCCTGGAGACTGGCCACGATGATGTTCTCGTTAACCCCCACTGTTCCCCACTCCTTGCGGCCGTCGCTGCTTTGGATGAGCACGCGTGTTTTGGCCGCGGTTCCCGTCGTGGTGTCGATGATGCGCACCTTGTAGTCGGTCAGCCGCACTTTGCGCAACTGTGGATAGAACCCGCCCAAGGCGGCTCGCAGGGCGGAGTCAAGGGCGTTCACTGGGCCGTCGCCTTCGGCGACCGTATGGGCCACCTCTCTGCCCACCCGGACTTTCACGGTGGCTTCGCAGATGGAGTTCTGGCCGTCGCGGCGCATGGAAACGTGATAAACGTCCACGAGAAAGGGAGGTTCTTGGTGTTTGATGATCTTCCGGATCATCAGGGCCATGGAGGCGTCTGCGGCCTCGAATTCATAGCCCTCGTGCTCGAGCTCCTTGATGCGCGCGAGGATCCCCTTCAGTTCCGGTGTATCCCCGCTGAGGTCGAAACCCAGTTCCTGGGCCTTGAAAAGAATGTTGCTGCGTCCCGCTAGGTCGCTGATCAGGACCCTGCGGACGTTACCGACGGCTGTGGGGTCGATATGCTCGTAGGTTTTGGGCGTCTTCTGAACGGCGCTGACGTGGATCCCGCCCTTGTGGGCGAATGCCGTGGAACCTACCCAGGGTTGGCGGGCATCATGGCGTACGTTGGCGATTTCATCCACGAACTGGGAGAGTTCGCGTAATTTGGGAAGCGATTTGGCGGGCACGGTGCGCTTCCCCATTTTCAGGGCGAGAATGGGGATGATGGAAGTCAGGTTGGCGTTGCCGGTGCGCTCGCCGTACCCGTTTATGGTTCCTTGCACGTGAGTTGCTCCCGCGTTGACGGCGGCGATGGCGTTAGCGACCCCCAACCCGATATCGTTGTGAGGGTGGATTCCCACCGGTATCCGGAGTTTTGTCCTCGCCAGCGTGACGATTTCCTCGACGTCGTCGGGAAGCGAACCACCGTTGGTGTCGCACAGCACTACGTAGTCGGCCCCCGCCTTCTCGGCCGCTAGCCAAGTCGCCACTGCATACTCAGGGTCCTCTTTGTAGCCGTCAAAGCAATGCTCCGCATCATAGACCACCACCTTTCCATGGTCCTTCAGGTATCGTACGGTGTCGCCGATCATCCCCAGGTTTTCCTCGGGAGTGGTGCGCAAGGCTTCCCGGACGTGGAGAGACCAAGTCTTCCCAAAAATCGTGATGACAGGCGTTTCCGCTTCCAGCAGGAGGCGCACCTGGTCATCCAACTCGACCGCGACGTTCTTGCGGCGGGTGGAGCCGAATGCGGCCAGCTTGGCATTGCGGAATCTGCGTTTCTGAGCAAGGGCAAAGAACTCCATGTCCTTTGGATTCGACCCTGGCCAGCCGCCTTCGATGTAGTGGACCCCGAACGCGTCCAGGCGTTCGGCAATCCTCAGCTTATCAGCTGCGGAAAAACTGATGCCTTCTCCCTGACTGCCATCGCGCAGGGTCGTGTCGTAGATCTCAACTTCTGGTCGCATAAAACCCGTATAAACGGAGTGTTTAGCATACCGCAGCTGCCAGAGTAAGGCTAGCTCTTTCCCAGACAGCAGAAACCTTGTGTGGATGGGCTTGGCGGAGTGAAAAAGACAGGGAGAGCCGCCCCTCGGCGAGGAGCGGCCTACCTTGGGGGTGGGTTGTGATCGAATCGCTCATTCGAACCGGTCTGGTTGGCCTGTGGCCGCGAGGGCCGCATTCCACGCCATGCCCTCGGGGCTCAGGCGTTTCTGCTGAGTGGAGAGTAGTTCAATGGGGACATGGATGAACTCGTTATGCAGGTAGCCGATCACGAGGCCCGTTTTCCCCGCCATCGCCGCGTGGACGGCGTTACGGGCATAGAGGTCGCAGAGGATCGCGTCCTCAGCGTCGGCCGGAACGCTTCGGATGATGTAGCTGGGATCGAAGTAGCGCACGGTGACGGAGATCTTTTGGGCTTTGAAATAGGCCTCCACCTTTTCGCGGAGGAAGAGCCCGATATCGGCCAGTTTGGCATTTCCTGAGGCGTCGCGCTCTGTGCTGCTTTGGAGCAGATTCTGCCCGGCTCCTTCGGCAATGACGATCAGCGCGTGTCCACGCTTGAGCATGCGCTGGCGGAGCGCCGGGAGGAATCCCCCCGGCGTGTCGAGCGTGAAGGGTACTTCGGGGACGAGGCAGAAGTTGACGTCCTGGCTGGCGACGGTGGCACCGGCGGCGACAAATCCCGCATGGCGGCCCATGAGTTTGACAATGCTGATCCCATTGGGGACGCTTCGAGCCTCGACATGGGCGCAGTTGAGAACTTTGGCTGCCTCCTCCACCGCAGTGAAGTAACCAAAAGTGCGGGAGACATACGCCACATCATTGTCGATGGTCTTCGGGACACCCACCACCGAGAGTGCGTGGCCTCGTTTTTGAGCCTCGAGGAACAGGTCCCGGCCCCCCCGTTGGGTACCATCCCCGCCCACCGTGAAGAGAATATTGATTCCGCGCTTCACGAGGTTATCCACGGCGATTGTGGTGTCCACCGGGCCGCGGGAGGATCCGAGCACAGTCCCACCCTCGCGATGGATGTCATCCACGAAGTCAGGTGTGAGCAGGATCGGTTCGCGGCAACGAGCGGGGTCGAGCCCCCCATAGCCGTCGCGGAAGCCGAGCACTTCACGGACTCCGTAGCGGTGGTGCAGTTCGAGAAACAGGGACCGGATGACATTGTTCAGGCCGGGGCAGAGGCCGCCGCAGGTCACAATTCCCGCGCGTGTGTTCGTGGCATCGAAGAAGAGGCGCTCGCGCGGACCTGCTTTTTCGAACCATTGCGGAGCGGAAACGGGCTGCCCGGACACGGTTTCAACGACGGACGGAATCCGGATCTCATCGCTGACGGTGCGGGAGTAGGGCGAGGGGAATTTGCAGGGGCCAAGGGTTTGAATATTCATGATTTTGTAAGGGCAGACAATGGAGAGTTGATTTCGCGGCAGGCGGACTTTGTCTTACTGATAGAGCTTGGGTTCTTTGCGCCAATCCTTGTCACGTTCATGGGCCATTTCCGTGACTCTGGGGCGACGTTCGCGCAGGCGCACGGATTCGAGGCCGCAATAGTAGCCGGCGGAGAGATGGTTTTTTCCGACGCACTCCAAGCGGAGCCTGTGAGCACCGGGGTCGGGCCAAAAATCGAGCAGGTGAAACTCCTGAGTTGCCAGGGTTGCACTGTAGAAGTCCAGCACGCCTCCGAGTTTGGTTCCATCGAGATAGGCTTGGTACTTGCCGAAGTCGTCCGCCTTCGTGGCTTGGATCAGGAGTCGAAGCGGCTCTTTCTTGGCCACCTCAAACGGGATTTCCAGCCAGGCGCCGTCTGGTTGTTTGGGCATGTAGAGCAATTGCTTTCCGGGGTAAAGCTCCAACTGCTGGTCGGTTACCTCACCGGGGCCGTGATTCGTTGCCCCTCCGAAATCACGCGCATAAGCAATGATGCGCTCTAGGCTGGGAAGGGTTCGCTCGCGAGCGTGCGGGATCGGAGGCGCAGGCGTGGGTTCCCCGGTTTGGTACCAGAAAGCCACGCTGGAGTAATCATCCTCTCGTTCGTTCCAGCTGGTGGACTTGAACGCCGGATTCTCATCTGGGGAGATCCATCCAAAGTGTTCAAACGTGACTTTGATGCCTTTCTTGAAGATCCACGGATCGTTCAGATGCCAGCGGTAGGCGCTGGTGTGGCCTCCCACGATGCCCCATTGGTCAAAATACGGCACCCCGAAATAGGGAGTGTGGGTCTTCTTCAGCCCCCACGCCGAGAGAAAGTAATCCTCGGTGCCTGTTCCCCAGATGGAGGGCTTTGCTTCCCCGTCGATGTAGACCTTCTCGTCGCCCTCCCCGAACCATGAAGGACTTCGCGTGCGTACCGACATCACCGTGCCGACATAGTGCCCTCTTCCCTGCGTATCCAGTACCACGTAGTCCTTTCCCTTTTGCGCAGGGTATTCCTGGTGGTAACGGGCGTAGAAATAGGGGGTGTCCTTGGAAAGCCGATCCAGCTGAATCCAGTCGACATTGTAGTAGAGCAGGGCCAGATTCTTGGTGCTTTGGTTTTCGATTTCGATGCGCGCCGACTTTCGGAAAGGCATCCTCCAGTAACAGTTGTACGAGTCTGCGTCTTCGACGATCACCGGCAGGCTGATCACCTCGCTGCGTTTTCCGAAGGAATTGGCGAAGAAGTCTCCAAGAGGGACCTCGACAGCGGGATTCTTTGCTCCATCCCAGTACATTCGAAGCACCAATTCCTGGTGGTTAGCGGCGCCTTCCCGCGCCCAGTCCTGAGGTTCAGGGCCCAGGAAAGTGATCCAAATGTGGGTGATGACGCCTGGCCCCTTCTCCTCCATGAGGGTGTGCTTCGCGCCGGGAGGGACGGTGAAGTTGTCGTAGTTGCTGGCCTCATCCAGATCGCCGCGGGGATCGGCCTTTGGATTGAGCTTCTTCTCGGCTCCGCCCCGGCGGACTTCCCCTTGTCGCATGGTGGAAGTGGTCCGTTTGGATCGGCCTTCGTGGTTTTTTGCCAGACCTTCGAGGAGGTCCTGGGCGAGGAGGGCGGTGGCAAGTCCCCAAAGGCAACACCCGGTTGCGAGGAGTCTCCCAAGCCGCCTTAGCCGTGCCCATGCAGTTGAACAGGAGGCAGCAGAGAGAGCAGAGCCGTCAGACGGAGTCAGAATCGCTCCTCGCGGTCCGTTCAAGCGTTCACTGGACGGTGAAAGTGATACGTCCATCTCGATCGTGAGACCGCTCAAGCCCGATCTCTGCTGTCTCCGCTGACTCCTGTTCTTCATTGAATTGTTACGGCTTAGGGGAGTGGGCGTTTTCCGAAACGCAAGAGCCTCGGATGGCTGGAGAGCAAACAGTTTCATGCACAATCCTGATGGTCTACCGGTGACGGGATTCGGACCTTGCCGAAGGTGGGGTATCTTGGGGCGATTGTGAAGAAGAAAGGGGCCCAACTGTAACTGAACAAAGTGCCAGACCATCTGAAGATAGTCTGGCACCTACAACTGCCCCTTCTCGTGGTAGGGACGGACCGCTGGGCCGTCCGCATCCCGGACAGCCAGACCATCTGAAGATAGTCTGCCACTGGAATACGAACCACCGGGATAATTGAGCGCTTGCTTTACAGACTGCTGGCGACGAGGTCGCCCACTTGCGAGGTGCTGTAGCCCATTTTGCCTGCGGCGAGGGTCTTGAGTTTCTCGCGGGTGACCTTGATGACGGCTTGCTCGATCGCGCTGGCTGCCTGGCTCTCCCCGAGAAAATCCAACATCATCTGGCCGGCACAAATGGCCGCCATCGGGTTAATCACGCCCTGTCCAGTATACTTGGGTGCGCTGCCGCCGATGGGCTCGAACATGCTGGTGCCCTGCGGGTTAATGTTGCCGCCGGCGGCAATTCCCATACCACCCTGGATCATAGCCCCCAAGTCGGTGATGATGTCGCCGAACATGTTGTCCGTGACGATGACATCGAACCATTCAGGATTCTTGACGAACCACATGGTGGTGGCGTCGACGTGGGCGTAGTCACGCTGAATGTCCGAGAAGTCGCGGGCGCCAATTTCATGGAAGGTGCGTTCCCAAAGGTCGAAGGCGAACGTGAGCACGTTGGTTTTGCCGCAGAGTGTGAGCTTCTTGTCCTTGTTGCGCTTCCGGGTGTACTCAAACGCGTACCGGAGACAACGTTCCACACCCCTACGGGTATTGATACTCTCCTGGACGGCGATTTCATTGGGTGTGCCTTTGAACACGAAACCTCCACTCCCCGTGTAGAGGCCTTCATTGTTCTCCCGAACCACCACAAAATCGATGTCTGCGGGTTTCTTGTCTTTCAACGGACAGAAACGCTCGTCGTACAGTTTCACAGGGCGCAGGTTGATATACTGCTCCATTTCGAAACGCATGCGCAGGAGAATGCCCTTCTCCAGGATCCCCGGCTTAACGTCGGGATGCCCGATGGCTCCCAGGAGGATCGCGGGAAACTTCCGGAGTTCCGGGATGGCGCTGTCGGGGAGAACTTCCCCGGTGCGCAAATAGCGGTCTCCACCGAAGTCGAAATAGGTGTAATCCAGCTTGAGCGCGAATTTCTGGGCTGCTGCGTCGAGGACTTTGATGGCTTCGCGGACGACCTCAGGTCCGGTTCCGTCTCCGCCGATGACTGCGATCTGGTAGCTTTTCATGTTCGTTCTGGTTCGGTAATGCCGGAATGCCGGCTTGGGATGAGGAGATGCTAAGTTATTGCTTCTCGGTTTCAACCGAATTCTGCCTCGGGCATGCGTTATGGCACGTAAAGTGCGAACAGGCACAGTGAATTCTAATGGTTAAAATGAAGTAGTGTAATTTAATACCGGCTGTTATCGTTCGACATCCTTCGGTGCATGTGCGAAATTTCTTAGATGGTGTCATGGCCTGCCACCTTTCCCCATATTGGGTGGAAGGGGGGCGGCCAGCGTGAGGCTTGGAGTGAACCTGACTCGGAAAATGAAGATGGGCGTTTCTGGGGCGCTGCGATTGGGTGGTTGCCTTTTGGGGCAGACGCTCTTCGCGTTCTCAGCGCATGCCTATTCGATTACGCTGGCCTGGGATCGGAATCCGGAACCCGAGGTGGCGGGATACCGGGTCTATTACGGCGAGCGCCGAGGTGAACATCGGAACGTGGTCGACGCCAGGGATGAGATCCAGGTCAAGATCGAAGGCCTGGTGGAAGGCCACAAGTACTACTTCGTCGCTAAAGCTTACACTGCAGACGATCTCGAGAGTCTTCCGTCTAACGAGGTGGCCTATGGCAAAGGGCTTCCCGTGGCCGTGGAGGACCACCTGGCTGTCGAGCAAGGGGGGGAGACGAGAGTCCTCTTGAGCGGTTCCGCCACCCTGCTGTCAAACGACAGCTCTCCGTCCAGGGCGCCCCTGTCGGCCTACTTGGCAGAACCTCCGCGCAACGGCACGGTCCAGTTGAATTCGGACGGTTCCTTCGCCTATCATCACGACGGCGGCGAGACAACCCGCGATGCCTTCCTGTATGTGGCTACCGATGGGTTGATCGAGTCGATCGAGTCGACGGTCCAGGTTACAGTGCTTCGGACGACCCGGCTGGAATTGCAGGGGGACGAATTCGACTTGGGCTTCACTTCAGCCACGGATGTGCCCTATCGGGTGAGGCGCAACTTCGATCCGTTTGTCGGGAATCGTGGCTCCTTGTGGAAGGGGCCTTGGAATGGCAATGGTGAGGAGGTGGTCGTTCGTTCAAAGGACTACTGGGGTGGCGTGTTCTTTCGGTGGGAACACGATCTTCCCTCTGGCACCCTGGCAGGGCCATTGATGGGCTTGGTTAAGATTCCCATTGTCCCCGGTACGCAGTTCCTCAGTGTTCCCCTTCACCCGCCGGCGGTGTATCGTGGTACGGTTACCTCGGTGGGAACGGACAGTGGTCTTCTAGAGGGGGCTCGCCTTTACTATGGAGCGTTGGCTCCGGTGGATGGTTTCGTGCAGTACATCCTTGTGTGTTCCCCGGCGCCGGGCATGACCGGGGGCGATTGGTGGCCGATCCTGGGAAACAGTCTTGATCAGTGTTGGGTGGATACTCGAGGGAGAAGCCTTTCGGAGGACCTGCCTGAGGGGAGCAAAATCGAGATCCGGCCGCTGGTTTCTCTTGAAAACCTACTGGGGCGGTTCGGATCGAGCGGAGGCCTTGCCCTGAACATGGACGAGGATCTGCGCCCCTCGCCGGAACAGGAGGATTTGCTGCAGTGGGTGGAACCAGGCAAACCGGCGGTGACGTTTGTGTTACACTCGGGAAACCTCTCCGAAATGGGCTTCTATTCTTTCCAGGGTGCCAAGGTGAGCGGACCCTTGGATCCTTCCATCATCCGGTTGGAGCCTGGTCAGGTTTTCGTCTTGCGCCGTCAGGCTGGAGCGGGAGCAATCACGGTGCTGGGCGAGGTTCAGACCAGCCCGCTTGCTTTTTACCTGAGCACAGGGGCGAATTTTATTGGCTCCCATTTTCCAAAGACGGCAGGGTTATCGTACAGTGGGCTGTTGGAGACGGGATGGAAGCAGGACGAGGACCTTCGGTTTTCTCCCGGGGGTGAGGACCTGATCGGCGTGCTGGAAGGCGGGGAACTGGGCCCAGTCCATTTCTACCATCGAGGCGATCGTGCGGTTCGCGGTTGGTATCCCGAGCCGGTGGAGGAACGGGACGGACGTGACTTTTTTCTGCTTCCTGGCCGCGGGTATTTGATGGTTCTCTATCCCTCCGAAACTCGGACGCGCTGGCTGCAGCAACCTCCCTTTCCTTGGCGTTGAGACAGTCCTAAGCTGCGAGACAGGTGGCGTCCCCAGGCGGTTGTCGTGCAGAACGCAAGCTTCCCGAATGTCCCGTTTCCTGTCCTCTTTTCGTGAGACAGGACACGGAATGGTGGAGTTCCCGTGCATGTCTTTCCTGATCCTGGACACTCGCGCATTTCGGGGAGGAGAGAGCAACGAGATCGACTGTCTCAGACCGTGTCACCATGGGATCGCATTCTTGTCTTCTTCTTTTACATTATATTGACTTATTATATTGATAAGGTGGAAATTCAACAAGTTTTGCGGAAAAGTCAAAAAAAAGTGTTCGGGAATTCCCCTACATAGCCTCCTCTCCACAGAATTTGTAACTTCCTTTCTCTCTTACTGATGCGCTGATCTGAAATGGTATCCAGGGAGGGATATCCAGTCATCATTTCCCTCCCCTTCATCGTTACTCCTGCTGTTGGCAATCCAGTTGCTGGGGCCACAAACCAGAAACGCAGGACGCGTACGATGAAAAGAAACATTGAAACTTTCGGATGGCAACAAGGATGGATCGCCAGCCTCTTCGCCCTTCTCCTTCTGCCCCTCATTGGCAACGCATCACAGACCGTGACTCTTGCTTGGGACGCGAATCTCGAGCCGGATCTGGCGGGGTACAAACTCTATTGTGGAACGGCGAGCGGCACGCACTCGTTGCTTTCCGACGTGGGGAATGTGACGACCGTGACCGTGTCCAACCTGACCGAGGGAGCCACGCTCTATTTCGTGGTGACTGCGTACAACACCTCGAGTTTGGAGAGCACTCCTTCCAACGAGATTTCCTATACGGTTCCCACCGGCAGCTCGGGCGGTGGCTCCGGCGGCAGCACGAATCCTCCCGTGAATACCGCACCGGTGGCCAGCACAGACCAGATCATCGTGTTGCAGGGCGGCGCAACCACGACCCTCGCCACTGGCTCGACCAGCATTTTGGCGAATGACACGGACGCGGAAAGCAACCCGATGAGCGTCGTGCTTCAGCAGGGCCCATCCAACGGACAACTCACTCTGAACACCGACGGTTCCTTCACCTATGTGCACAACGGTGGCGCTTCCCTGACCGACAGCTTTACCTACACGGCGCATGACGCAACCCTCGCGAGCGCGGTTACGACCGTTTCGATCTCGGTGTTTCGCACCACGGAAATCGTAAAGTCCGGGACAAATGTTCTCTTGCGCTTCAACGGGGTTGTCGGAACGAACTATCGTGTTGACTACACGACGAACGCTCCGAGCAGCACCTCCACTTGGTACACGTTGGTGGCGCCCTTCGCGGGGCATGGCGGTATTGAAGAGATCACGGTGGCGAATGGCGCCTCCTACGCCCGCATGTTCTACCGCGTGGTGTGCCTGGCGACCGGTGCCAACTTGGTGACCGCACCTGTGGGAAGTCTCCAGACCCAGATCTCCATCGGCGGTAACGCCATCTCCGCTCCGCTTCACAGCATCCCGACCTATGTTGGAACCGTGAGCGGCGTCAGCAGTAATACTCTCACCGTGGCGGGCACGCCCTGGACGGTGGATGCGTTCAATGCCAAGAACGGTTTCGACCAGTACGCGCTGGTGGTTCGAAACGACGCCTCCGCTCCGGGCGCTGGTGTGACGGGTGATTGGTGGACGATCAACGATACCGCGATGAACACCGTGACCCTGAACACTCGCGGCGAAAATCTGACGACTTTCGTCTCCGCTGGTGACACGATTGAGATCCGCAAACTGACCTCGCTCGCCGATCTCTTCGGCACGGGTTCGACCGTGATGCTGAACAAGGACGCGAACGGCTTTGCCTCGAAGAACGAGGAAGATGTCATTCGCTACATCCAGGGTTCGAGCTTCGCCCAGCAGGTGTTCTACCACAACGGTACCCTTGCCGGCGCGGGTTACTACGTGCTGAGTGGTACCTCTCTTCTTGGACCGCTCGACGGGACCACCGTGACGCTCACGCCAGATCAGACTATCATGCTCTTCCGGTCAGGCAACACCGCTCCCCCCACCACGCTGACCACGGTGGGAGCTCCCCAAATTACCAGCCTGACTCACTACCTCAACGCCGGTGGAAACGCGGTAGCGACGGGTTTTGCCGTGGAGTCCGCGATCGGAACGTCGGGACTGAAGGGAACGGGTTGGGCTAGCGATTCCGACGGCTTCATGAGCGCTACTTCAGAGAATATCGTTCGTAGCTTCTCGGGTGGATCACTCAAAGACGGGCTATTCTACCATGACGGCACATTGGCTACTGCAGGTTGGTACGTGAACGGAACGCTTAATAACAATTATGGCCTGCAAGCCTCCAAGGGTTATATGGTCTACGTCAAGGCCGGTTCGCCCCTCTATCGGTGGCGCCAGGCTTGTCCCTTTGCTCCATAAATGGTTGGTTCCTACACTGCTCCGCCCATGCAGCCCGCCGGTACATCCCCTGTCCGGCGGGCTGCTGTTCTTCTTTGCTCAAGGGCGTGGGAATCCTGCGTCCTTGCCATTGACTTCGGGGGGCGAGGGGCGTACCGGTTCCTCGGGTAGGCAAGCAGCCATCCATCATGCCATACATTCTCGTCCACCCAACCATCGGTTCCCGAGCGAGCTTCTAAAGGGTTCACGAGCTCGTGCCGATAGAAGGGGGGTAGATCAAGGCCCCAGAAGGCCTGGGTTGGCGGGGATGAGCCTGCGATGACCGAATGGCAGCCTTGCTGCCGAATTTGACAATCAACCCTAAAGAAATGAAATGACCATGAGGACCTTCTTCTCACTGTTTACGGTATCAACCTTGATGGGGCTGAACTGGCAAGGCTCTGCCCAGGTGCCCTATGACATCAAGACTTCATCTGCAGGCCTACTGCACTCTACGGCGAGCCCAAGCACCCTAGCGCCAGTCGGAACCAAGCTTTGGTTTGTGACCGATTTCAGCGGAGACGGACTGATTGGTTTCAGTAGTGCGGATGTACTTGCTTCCGTGATGGATAATATTCTGGCCGGCATTGGTGATGACCAACTCTTCCTGCAGACACAGATACAGATCTTCCCTGGATCGGTTAGCGTGCAGTATGACTTACCCGCCGCCGATGTGTCTCCTCATAACACCTATTACGCCATATTGTGGAACGAGAGCGGCGGTGCCGCCGGGACCGTCGGTTCTAAGTTTGACTATGAGCTGATGCAACATATCCCTTTGAGCGGTGATCCCAGTATCGCCCAAATGTTAATCAATTCAGATATGTTCGCCGACACCTACAGTGTTATTCCTGAGCCTGCGGAGACCGCCGCTTTTGCTGGGCTTGCCTTGCTGGGTGGCGCATTCCTTTGGCGTCGTTGTCAAAAAGTCGTGGCGATCGCGGCTTGAGTGAAGGGTTTCCCATGAAACGCATGGAGGCGATCCGATTGGCCGGGATGCTGGCTGTAAGCCAGCTACCAGTTCATGGTCTAGAGGGGATGGGCGCCTACCAAGCGGATATCTCCACTGTTCCCGCAGGAACGCAGCGTCTCTTTCTTAGCGCAGGAGTTCCTGCCCCCGTTGGTACATCCTTATGGGTGGTGGCGGACCGCGGCAAGGATGGTCTCGTCCAGGGTGTCGAAGTGACTCCGGAGGTGGTCCAAGGGTGGGTGGCGGGGACGGGTGACGACGCTCGCTTCTGGGAGGACACGGTCGACGGCTTCGCTTTGGGCGACCAAGCGGGGGTCTACCAGCGTGGTGGAGTTGACGTGCCTGAGGCGCTTTACGCCCAGGCGCACATTTACATCTTGCTTTGGAACGACGCGAATGGCGATGGGGTTGTCGGGAACGCAGGCGACACTTTTGGCGCGCTCAACTTGGGACTGAAGCCCCCGGGCTCTTTCGGGAACGCAGAGTACAGCATCGAAGCCGACCTGTTTGCGGATCAGTTCCGCGTTTCAACCGGTTCGCAGCCAACCAATTCCACCGTCAGTTTTGTCTCTTGGTCAACCAACGCGTTTCCCGCCGATACGCCGGACCTCCAGCGAATGCCTGCGGCTGATCCAGACAAGGACCAACTCGTGAACCAAATGGAGTACCTGTTGGGAAGCGATCCAATGAAGCAGGACGCCGACGCAGTCCGACGCGAGGTGGTTTCGACTGATGTCGGGATGGAGATCCGGCTCGAGGTCACCATCCGCAAAGATCGGCCCGACGCCTATCTCCAGGCAGACTCTTCGCTGGATCTGGCCAAGTGGGGACTCGTGCCCGAAGAGGTGCTTACTGAAACTGACCAGACGCGCACGTTGCGCTATACTCTGCCCAGTTCCCCAGCAGGCCAAGGCTATTTGCGCCTCAACGTAGTCACCAAGCCCTGATCGCCGTCAATCCACCCACTTACCGTCATACATCGGACGGCCTTTGAGTTTTGCGGGATCCAGCACCACGTGCTTGATGCGTTGGCGTTTCCAAGTATAGGTGATGTGGACCATGGAATCCCCCGTCTGGATGATGGCAGGATAGGAGTACTCACCTGGTTCCTTTTCCAGCACTGCGCCTGTTTGCCAAGTACGCCCGTCCTCGCTAAGGGCCACGTTGAGTGGACTTCGGCCGCTGGGTGTGTGGTTGTAGACCAGTAAGGCCCGGCCGTCGCGCAGGACGACACCGTCAATGCCGCTGTTGGGGTTGGGCAGCTTGGTGGCCATCATTCGGGTCCAGGTGGCCCCGTTGTTCTCTGACCAGAGTTCGCTGACTTTTCCCCGCTTGGTCCGGCACAGGAGTTGGAGCCGTCCATCGGGATAGGCGAGGATGGTGGGTTGGATGGCGCCAAACTCCATGGCCTCGCTCAAGTACTCCGAACGAGCCCAGCCACCGAACATTTCCATGGGATTGTGCGTGCGCTCCACGTAGACCCGCCAGCCCTCCTGTTCCGTGCTGGAGCCGCAAAGGATCGTACCGTCGGGTAGTTCGTGGGGCTTATTACGGACGGGACCCAGGATGCCCTTGGGCAGCCGTTTGGCTTTCGACCACGTGCGGCCGTTGTTGTCTGAACTCTTCACCATGCCCCACCACTTGGAGGGACTCGGTCCAATTTTGTAGAAGAGGTACAGGGTACCGTTCCGGCGCTGAAAAAGGACTGGGTTCCAGCATGGGTAGCGGCGCCGATCAGATTCCTGGAGTCCATTGGCGACTTCGACGGCGCCTTGCCATCCATAGCCCTCGTTCCGAGAAAGCCAGATGTCCACGTCGGGCGATCCTTCGTCGCTGCCTCCGAACCAGGCCACCAACAGCCCTTCACGACTTTCCACGAGGGTGGAAGCATGGCAGGAAGGGTGGGGAGGATTGTTAAGAATGAACTCCGATCCGGTGATGGGAGATTGGGGAGGATCGGCGGCAAGCAAGGAGGTTAGGGTGCCTGCGGCGAGGCTGGCGCGGAGAATCGCGCCCCAGCGTTGAAGAAGCGAGCTCATGTTGATTTGTGACAAGCCCCCAGCATCGGGGTGAATTGTCCTTTGTACCGCCCTGGGAGGCGGGGTGGCAAGAGGCCTTTCTGCGAGATATGCGGATCGCTTATCGTTTTGGAGCGGTAACCATGGGAAAGTCATCGGTGCGGAAGGGGGAGACTGGCAGGCCTTCTTTACTCCAGAGATTCACGACGGGGAAGTCATCCCAGCCGTAGCGAACCGCCACAGGCTTAGGCACGGCAGGACTGGATACTACCACTCGGTCGCCTCTGATCTTTGCGTCGGCCCAGACAAACTTGCGGTCTGGCCCCGCGATAGCGAATCCCGTCAGCTTGTCTCCCACGGCAGCGAGCCCGGTCTTGAGGTGTTCAAACCCGACAACGGCTTCGTTATCTTTGATTTTGAGTGATTTCTGGATGGGGGAAAGGCCTGCAATCCGCTCTCCGTAGGCGATCACGCGGGCTGCTTGTGCTAGGCGCTCACCTACGGGGATCTTCTTGGTGGGGTGAATGTCGTCCTTATCCCCGACGTCGGTGATCACTACCAGGCCGAGTTTGGGCAAGGTCCGTGTTGCCATGACCTGCGCTTCCCGCAATTCAGCCCAATCGCTTTCGACTGGTTTCTCGGTTATTTGCTCCAACGTCCTTTTGCGGTTCTTGTCCCAGGGTGCCAGTTGGACAGCGAGGAAGGTGAAGTTACTTTGGCCCCAAGCCGTGCGCCAGTCGCGAACCATGTCCGGAAAGAGCCGACGATACTGCCAGGCTCGTCCGGCATTGGACTCGCCTTGGTACCAGATGGCGCCCTCCATGGCAAAAGGAAGAATCGGGGCGATCATCCCGTTATACAGTTCACTGGGACGCCAGGGAGGCCAGGGACCTTGTTTACCCTGGCTTTCTGCTTCTTGTTTCGCCTTCTCATACGCTTGCCAGGCTGCTGGAAACGGGTCGAGGATGTCGCGTTTGTATTCGGGGTCGCTCGAGAGCGCCTTTTCGCTCATCCAAGCCTCGGCCGAAGAACCTCCCCACGAGGTATGGATCAGACCCACGGGCACATTGCGCGCCTTTTGCAGGGCTCGGCCAAAGTAATACCCCACAGCCGAAAAGGACTTGACCGTGTCAGGACTGCATTCGACCCATGTGGATTTGACGTCATCGACCGGTGCGGGAGATTTCAGTTTGGGGACGGTGAACAGCCGGATCTTCGGGTTCGCGGAATTCGTGATATCGTTCTGGGGCTGGAACGAAGCGGAGAGGGGCCATTCCATGTTGGATTGGCCGCTGCAGACCCAGACTTCGCCCACTAACACGTTTCGGATTTCCAGAGTGTTGCGGCCAGACACGCTGAGAGTGTCGGGACCGCCCGCGGTGGTAGCTTCCAGTCGCAGGAACCACTTGCCTTGCTGGGTCAACGTGCTCCGCGTGTGTCCTCGGAATCGGACGGTCACCACTTCTCCCTCGTCGGCCCAGCCCCAGACCGGGATCGTTTTCCCTTGCTGCAAGACCATGTTATCGGTGAACAACCCCGGGAGCCTCACATCCGCCCGGCCAGGGCAGGTGCTGGCGAGGAGGCCTAAGATGCTCGCCCCAAGAGTGCGCGAGGCGAGGGAAAAGAAGGACCCCATGCTGAAAGACAGGGCGTGCGGTAAGTGACTCTTCATGGCAGTAATTCAACGGACCTGGCTCGAACAGTCAACGTCGAATCTGGAGTTGAACCCGATGGGCTTGGGGTGTGGGTGGGTGACGACTCACCGAAGCGGTTGCTGGACTTGCTCTTCAGCGAAGGGCAAGCCACCCTCAGGCCAAGCTGGAGCGCCCATGCAGCGCTTGCCAGCCTGCCTGGTTCGGGTATGGTGGTTCCGATGGATCTTACAGCCAATCTTCAGAGCCTTCGGCAGAGGGTCGAGGCAGCGTGTGGGCGTGTGGGGCGATCCGCGGCTGAGGTAACCTTGGTGGCGGTCAGCAAGGGGCAATCGCCGGACCGGGTGAATGAGGCGGCGGCTTTGGGGCTGACTCTGTTCGGTGAAAACAAGGTGCAGGAGGCGAAGGTCAAGATTCCCCTTTGCCAAGGGCGATTGCACTGGCACATGATCGGACATCTCCAGACCAACAAAGTGCGCGACGCGGTCCATTTCTTCGAGATGATTCACAGTGTGGACAGCCTGAAACTGGCGGAGGAGGTGCAACGTCAGGCGGAGAAGATGGCTAAGCGCGTTGCGGTCCTCCTGGAGGTGAACGTGGCGGGGGAAGCGAGCAAGTTCGGGTATCCTCCCGACCTACTCCTACAGGAATTGGCGGCTCTGAATGACCTGGGACGGCTGGAAATCCACGGCCTGATGACCATGGCGCCCTGGTCGCAGGACCCGGAGCGTGCCCGGCCGGTCTTTCGCAGGTTGCGGGAGTTACGGACCGAGTGTGAACAGCGTCTGGGAGCGCCGCTAGCTCACCTGAGCATGGGCATGAGTGGGGATTTTGAGGTGGCGATTGAGGAAGGGGCCACCCTAATCCGGGTGGGGTCGGCTCTTTTTGGGGAACGTGGAGTCGTGTGAGTCCCCCAATTTTGGGTTTGCTCTGCGGGGTTGTTTTCCTATGGTTTGAGTTGTGACAGTTGAAACCTTCAAGCCCGAGATCGCAGAGGCGATCAAGGCGTACAACAAATTCGTGGTCTGTCTGGAGAAGTCCACGGAGGAGTGTCGCACCTCGATTACCTCGCTGGTGGAGAAGGCGATTCGGGCCTACGAGAATCGTGGACCCAATCTGCGCCACGGAATTGCGCTGGATCCCCATGTCACGGTGATCATGAGCCAGTCCGACTCGGATCGTCCCCTGTGCGCGATCTACTTTAATCTGTACTCCCCTTATCGGAAACAGATTGTGGCCAAGGCGGCGGCTGCGAGGGAAAAGCCCAAGCAGTAAAGGACGGTTAATCCAGGCTTTTCACCGTTTTTCGCAGACGGTCCTCGATCTGTTTTAGGCGTTTTGGATCCAAGATCTTCTGTCCGGTCAGATCGCAGACAAAGAAGCTGTCCATCGCTGCTCCCTTCTCAGTACAAATTTTGGCGAGAGCGACATTGATCGACATCTCAGCGAGGAGTTGGGATACCGCATGCAACAACCCCACACGATCCTCGGTCTCCAAATCGATGATGGACCATGCCTCCGAGGTAAGGTTGTCAAAGCGCACAACGGTGGGCATGCGTTCTCCCTCATGGGAGCGGTAGAGTGGGGTGGGGTTCTTGCGGCGGCGCAGCAACTCCGTCAGGCTGAGGTCTCCGGCGAGGGTGTCCGCCAGGATCTGCTCGAATCGTTCCCGTTCTTCCCGGTTGGCGAGGAGCCCGCTGACGGCATCGACCACCAGAAAGGTGTCGAGCACAATGTTGTCGTCGCGGGTGAAGATTTCCGCGTTGAGAATGTTGAGTCCAGCGGCGGTGAGGGCGCCGGCGACGCGGCTGAAGAGGCCGGGCCGGTCCCAGGTGCAGATTTTGACCTGAGAGTATCCGCGGTTGGGCTCATGGTGCCATGCCACTAGCGGTACCAAGGCGTTTTCGTCTTCGGAGAGTTGCCGATGCATGAAGCGGTGTGCCAGGGCGAGATCGGTAAAGATCTCCTTGGCGCTTCGCAACTGGAAATAGCGAGCAGGCAACCGGGTGAAATGCCCGCGCAGTTCGTCCTCGCGAAAAGTGGAGGGCATCAGGTCGCTGACCTGCTCCGCCAGCAACTCCCGTTGGCGTTCCTCGGCACGGATGAAGTCCGTTCCTCCAGAGAGGACTTGGTCGGTCTTGTGATAAAGAGCCCAGAGTAAGGTGTCCTTGAAACCGTTCCAGAGCTGGTCGCTGGTACCCACGGAGTCCGCGTAGGTGACTAGCGTTAACATCCGGAGGGCCTCTTGTGACTGGACTTTTTGGGCGAAGGCACGAATGACGCCCAAGTCGTCCAGGTCACGCCGCTGGGAAACCAGGATCATTTCCAGGTGCAGTTTCACCAGCAGGCAAAGGGTGCGAGTGGTGGTTGGATCCATTTGGAGGCGTTTCGCGAGGCTGAGCGCGATGCGACTGCTGTGGTCGGCGTGATCTGGCTTGTGGGTGGCTTTCCCGGCGTCGTGCAGCAGGAGCGCCAGGTAAAGCAGATTTGGCCGCTCCAGCTTGTGGAGAAGGTCCGCGTATTGGCCTAGCGGTGGATCCTGAGCTCCCCAGATTTCATCCAGCTTCTCGATGCATCTCAGGGTGTGCTCGTCGGCAGTGTACTGGTGATAGAACTCATGTTGCACCAGACAGGTGAGCTTGCCGAAGGCAGGAATATAGGCTCCGAGCAGGCCGGTGTCATGCATGGCCCTCAGGATGGGGGCCACGTTCCCACGCTGGTTGAGGATTTCGAGAAAGGTCTCCTGGATGTTAGCGTCTGCTCGGAACCGGGAGTCCACCAAACTCAGATTGTTGCGAATGATCTGGGCGAGGTCGGGATGCAGCTCGAGTCCGCGCTGCTGCGCATGCCGGAAGGCGCGCATGAGGCGTTGGGGTTGGTCACGGAAGACGTTTTCCGAGTCGGCAAAAACCTGTCCATCCACGAACTTGAAACCATCAAGGGTATAACTTGCGTTTTGGCGCCGTTGCCGCAGGAATTGTTTCAGGCTGGGGAGCCGTTTGGGCTGGGGGAGTAGGGCCAGGCGTTGCTCGAGGGTGCGGGTGATCAGGGAGAGGTTGCGGGCGCGCATGTAGTAGTCGCGCATGAACCGCTCAATGCGTTCGCTGGGAGACCTTTCCGTGTACCCCAGGTTGCGGGCGATCGCAGGCTGCACGCTCTTGGTGAGCAGGTCAGCCGGCCGGTTGAGGTGGAAGTGGAGTTCGGTCCGCACTCGGAGCAGGAAGTCGTAGGCCTCTTCCAACTGGAGACGCTCGGTGGCGCTGATGAGTTTTCGCTCCTCCAGGTCGGCAAGGGTCCGGCTCCGATACTTAACGAAAGCCATCCAGAGCAGGTTCTGGAAGTCGCGGAGTCCTCCCGAGCCATTCTTGACGTTCGGCTCCTGCATGCAGGCACTGCTGCCGAATTTCAACCGCCGCGCCTCCTGATCCTCAATTCGGGCCTCGATATACTCCTCCTCGCGTCCCGCGACGCACTTGGCGAGTACCGCTTTCTGCATTTGCTGGAACAACTCCTCGTCCCCATGGATGCACCGAGCTTCCAACAAGGAGGTCTTCGACTGCATGTCGCTGTTGGCAACCCGCACGCAGTCATCCACCGTACGAACCGAGTGCCCCACCTTGAGGCCGATATCCCACAGCAACCCGCCGGTGAGCAGCTCCATGAACGGAAGGGAAGCGGATTCCGAATCCCGGGAGGCATTGTGCAGGAACATGATGTCGATGTCGCTGCACGGATTGAGTTCGCCCCGTCCATAGCCGCCGATGGCGATCAGGCTGAATCGGATCGGTTTCCTGGCGGAGAGGTCCCTGGAGGCTTCGTAGGCTGTCAGCAGGTTCGTCAGGAGCAGGTCCAGCAGCAGGGAACGCCCCTGGCAGACCCCCCGGCCCGATTCCCCGTGACGGTGTACCATCTTCAGACGGTGCATCCCCAGCCGAAGGTATTGGCGGTATCGGGCGACTTCTTTGGAGGGACTTGCACCCGCGGGCAGGTTCAGCCGCGTTTTCGCATCCAACGTTATCCGGTCCAGTGTCGTCCGCATCGCGGCTCAAGCTAGTTCGGGATCCTTGAAATTTCCATACCATTGTTGCGCAAGGGGGAGCATCGGCTTGGGGAGCCAGTCAACCTTTTTCCAGGCCTCTCCGATGGTAAGTTGACCATCTCCGCGCAACTTCCCTGAATAGAAACACTACCAACGAGGCGAAGAGGGGGTTACTCCTTCCCGGCTGGCCCTAGGTCGATCAACGGAAACGCCGTTAGGCGGAGTCGGGCGCAACCCATGGGGACGAGGGTGACCTCGCGGGTAGGTTCCAGGGAGCGCAGGGGGCCCTGGCGCACCTCCTGGATGAGTCCGTTGGTCTCCATGCCCCAGCCCGGAATGGGCCGTACCGGTACGCGCAGGGTCACCGGCGAGCCGTCCAGAGTGAAGGGTTGCTTGGGAACGGGGCCGATCTTGCGAGATACACGGACCGCGGAGGCGGGCTTGCGCGGATCGAGGTAGAGTCCGTAGTTCCAGGGTGAGGCGGGGAACACTTCAAACGCGGGCCACTGGGGGGAGTCGCCATAGGATTGCCAGCGCTCCTCAATCCTCAGGGAGAAGGTGAGTGGCCCCAGTGCCAGGCTTGCCGTCATGCGGTTCTCCGGCCACAGATCGGTTCGAACTGCCATCGGCAGGCGCAGGCGTACCTGATCTCCGGACTGCCACGTTCGGTTCAGCGAAATCCAGCGTCCTTGGCGCAGAAAGGTCTGGGTCGGTTCACGGTTCACGGTGACCTCCGGCGCGGCGCACCAGCCAGGAATCCTAAGGAGGAACGGAAACTCAACGGGCTCCGGTGGCTGGAAAGAGAAGGTGATGGTGTCGTCGAAAGGATAACTGGTGTCCTCGACAATGTGCACCAAGGCGCCGTGGCCGACGCGGGCCGTGACCTTGGACGGGGAGTAAAGGGTGGCTGCAAGGCCGTGTCCCGCGGTGGCCATCCAGAGGTGTTCGTTGAAGTAGGGCCACGCGAAGCCGAGGTTATGCTGACAGCAACGGTACTGGTGCGGATTGTACGAGAACATGTCGCCATCGTTCTCGATCATGGGGGCTTTGTTCTGACGGTCGAGCTGAACCTGATTGGGGCAGGTCAGGTAGTGCAAGCCTTTCAGGTCGGGAGTCATCGAGGCGGGCAGCGAATTGAAGGCCACTTGCTCCGCGCTGTCGGCCCAGCCCCCGTCCCCGGTGATCGAGAGGAGTTTCTCATAGCTCCAGAGAAGCTCAGCCATGGTGCAGGCCTCAGTCCCTTGGCGCGGGCCGTTGTAGCCTTGGCGCGCATTTTCGTCAGCGCCGTAGAGTCCTCCGGGCACCTGACCGTACTTGAGGAGGACTTCATCCAGATTGCGCCGGGAGGCTTCGAGATCCTTGCGGTTGAGAGATTGCTGGAAGAACTGGGCTGGTTCGCGAAAGCCTTGGGCAATATTGACGCCGTGCCAGCTCACGACGCCGAGTTTCCAAGGGGCGGTTCGTTCATGATTCAGCCGCGCCAGGTCCAGCAGCCAAGGCTCGCGGGTTTGGTTGTACAGCCAGTAAATGCTGTCCAGATTGTCCGCCCCTCGGATTTTCTGCCAGCTACCGGGCAGGACCTGTTCGGCGGGTAAGGTGCGCATCCAGCCGAAATAGCGCTTCATGAAGGGAACCACCCGGGGGTCACCCGTGGCTTCGTGGTGGGTCCTGAGGGCATAAAGTGCCAGCATGTTGGGCCACAGGTCAGGCGTGGCGAGGTTGGTCACGGGCCCAAACCAGCCGTTGGTTTGCTGGCTGGCCAGGATGGCATCAATCCAGCGTTGCGTTTCCTGCCGCAGCGGTTGGTCGTCTGCGGCCCAGGCCAGCGACACGGCTCCCCGCAACCAGTAGGGGAGTTCCTCCCAGCCGTACTCGCCTTCGCCTCTGGGATTTGCCCAGGCGCTGTTCGCAAATTTGCAGAACCGACTCAGTTCCGGGAGGTGGCCTGTAAAGCCGTCCGCCTCCAACCGGAGCTGTTGCGCGAGCCAGCCTTGAGGCCGGATGCTGCCAGCCGGGAGTTTCTGGAGTGGACTAGGCGCCAAGGGAGGCTGGCTTCCGACATAATTGCGGTTGGCCGGGGCTTT
Organism: uncultured Verrucomicrobiota bacterium; assembly: GCA_964411985.1. GTDB lineage: Bacteria > Verrucomicrobiota > Verrucomicrobiia > Limisphaerales > J093 > CAYPNF01. The sequence continues at coordinate 46,804 of CAYPNF010000001.1, read as the reverse complement.
GGGCAGGGTAGGAAGGTATTCGAATTTCTCTGGCTTGGGCGCGGCGCCCAACGCCAAAGGAGCGCAGGGAAAGCACACGAAAGCGATCCCAACGACCGCAGCGGCGAATACGGGAGGCAAAGACTTCATAGGGACCCTGAAGGGGCGGAAAGACCCTCCAGAACCGCCACAGCGGTGGCGTAGTTCTGGGTGTGGCTTAAGCTGATCTGCAGGTTGGTGCCCTGGCGTTGCTCCATGAGCTTCGCTCCACCCTCGTGGAGAGTCACGAAGGGACGTCCCGATTCCTCCCTGAGAATCTCCATATCCAGCCAGCCAAGCTGGCTACCAATCCCGGTGCCGAAGGCTTTGGAGATGGCCTCCTTGGCGGCAAATCGTGCTGCCAGGTGCGGGGCGGGGAACTTGTGGGAAAGACAGTACTCGATCTCGGCCGCTCGGAGGATCCGCTTCACAAACCTCTCCCCGAACCGCTCATACGACGCTTGAATGCGGCTGACTTCAATGATGTCGATGCCGACGCCGAGGATCATCCTGGGTAACCTTGCATCAGCAGCAACATGTCCTTCACGGCGGTGGAGAGTCCTGAGAAGACAGCCCTGCTGACGATGCTATGGCCGATGTTCAGCTCCACCAGGTGGGGTACTTCAAAAAGCGCCGGAAGGTTGGTGTAATTGAGCCCGTGTCCGGCGTTGACCCTGAGGCCCAAGGAATGGGCGAGTTGTGCGGAATCCGCGAGCCTTCGAACCTCCGCTCCGCGGTTCGCGCCGTTCTTAAATGCTTCGGCGAAAGCACCCGTGTGCAGTTCGATAAAACCCGCGCCGGTCCGGGCGGCCGCTCGCACTTGGATGGGGTCGGGCGCGATGAAAAGGCTGACCTCGATCTTCGCACCCGCCATCCTTTGACAGGTCTCACGGATTGCGGTCTCCTGTCCGTGCACGTCCAAGCCGCCTTCGGTGGTCACTTCCGTCCGACGCTCGGGTACCATGCAAATGATGTCCGGTTTGAGGCGCAGCGCCAAGTCGACGATTTCTGGCACGTTGGCCATTTCCAGGTTCAGGCGGGTCAGCACGGCGGCGCGAAGTTGCTGCACATCCGAGTCCTGAATGTGGCGGCGGTCTTCGCGCAAGTGGGCGGTGATGCCGTGGGCACCTGCTTGTTCGCAGATTCGGGCGGCGACAACGGGACAAGGTTCGCCTTCCGCGGTGCCGCGGTAACGCGCCTGGCGCAAGGTGGCCACGTGATCGATATTGACTCCGAGTTTGAGCATGGCGGATTCGGGTTCTGGTAAAGCACTACTGGGGTAGTGCGGGAGGTGCTGGAGCCGGGGCAGTAGGTCGGGATCGGCGGACGGTCTTGTCGGGGGGGCGGAAGCCTGGGAACTCCGGGTTTTCCAGCCAGCGCGTGAGCAGGCTCAATTCGAGTCCCGAGAAGCCGATGGCCGAACTGCGTATTAGTTCCAACTGCGTCGGGGAGGTAATGGCAATTTCCGTGACGCAGTTGTCCAATTGCGAGGTGACGTTGGTATCCTGGGACCAGATGAAGCTCGCTGAGTTGGTGGGAGGGGAAACGTATCCAGCAAAGGCCATGTACAGTAGGGCCGTGGTACGCCAGGCTTCCAGGCGCGGGGCGGTGACCTCCCATGCGTAAGCGAGCAGGTTGGTGCGCTGGAGCACTTGGTCGAACAGCTCGGCCGGTGCCGGTTTGCCTTTTTTGGGGTAAGGGAAAAATCCCGCCACGAGGAAATTAGTGTCTGGCTCGGCAGAAGGATGAAGGAAGGGAGCGACCAAGGGCAGGCCGAGGACGCTCAGTTCGTAGGTGTTGGTGTTGAACTGAACACTCAAGGGCATGGTGAACACCCGGTTCGAGGTGATCAGATCGGCCAGGATCTCCAGCGCCTGGGAGAGAGTGTTGCCGGCATTCGGGCACGGAAAGGCTGTGTAAGTCTGGAAGGGAACGTCGGCCAGAGACCACCCGAACAACTGGCTGGGGATCATGGCGGACGGTAGGGTTTTCAAGCCCTCCCTCGACTGTAACCAGGCTTTGCTGGGTTGGGCTGCGGCGAAAGAGACGAGTGGTTCCCGGACGCTGTTGGTGGGGAGGTTCCAGGGCTCAGGTTGAAAGTTGTGGGGTACAGGAAACACCGCTTGCCCGGTCGTGCGAACCTTTTGCCCGCGGCCGGCGAGCGTCAGCTGCACCTTGGGCAAGTTCGTACTGCCCGTTGTCGGCGCTGCGGAGTCCCATGAGGCGAGGTCCGCCTCGATCTCCAGCCAGGCATTCGTGGAAAAGGGCTTCCCTGGCCGGCCGTCACGGGTCAGTTGTTCCACCACATTGCTCAGGGAGCGGAACGATCCCTGGCCAATCCCGGCGAGGACCCAATCGCCCGACCGGAGTAGGCGCAGTTGGGTGGAGGGTTGGGCCAATTGGGCTTCAAAACCCTCGAGATTGCCGAGTTTCCAGGGTGAAGGCTGCCCCCCCAACGCGGCGGCTATCTGGTGCAGGTTGGTCTGCCAGACAACAGCTCGCTCTTCCTGAAGCCGCGTCGCCAGAACATAATCGGTCTGGTCCGAGGATTTGAGTCCAAGTAGATAACTCTCGCTCCGAGCCAGGTCGCCCACCAGAGGTTCCATCAACCTGGCGCAGGTTCCATTGGTGAGGTTGGTCTGACCCAGAAACACCCGGTCCGGGTACTGCGAAAGACTTGTGTGGGCAAGGTCGAGCAACGCCTTGCTGGTCGGAGTTGACAGCACCGCTTTCAGCCTGGTGCCATTGGTGTCGGACGCCACCTGCTCTGCCCCGGCGTAGTGCCAACTGAGAACCGTTTTCGGGGCGGGCGGGGGTGGAGGTGCCGGCTGGACAGGGATAGGCGGCGTCGGCTCGCTGGAAGCCGCGCCCTTCGCTGACTTTCGGGAGTCGCAGCCTGCAACCAGAGCCCCAACACCGATCATGAGCAGGAGATGGATGATTCTCATATCGCCAAGAGCTTCATTGCCAAATCCCGCCGGATTAAGCAAACTCAAACGCGTTTCGAGGAGATGGAGGTAAAATGCATTTGATCCAAGGTTGCGGTTTCATCAGTTCCCGCTTGAAGTCCCGGGCGTTCATGGAATTGTATGCCCCTATGGTTTGGCGGACAATGATCCGGCCCTGGTTGCCGGTTCTGCTCTGGATGAGCTTGATCTTCGTGGGCTCTACGGAGTTGCTTTCCTCCAACAACACTTCCCGCTTCCTTGGCCCCATCGTACGCTGGTTCAAACCCGATGTCACTGCCCGCCAACTGCAGCGGATCCACTCGGCTGTCCGGAAGCTGGGCCATGTCACCGAATATGCCGTGCTCGCGATTCTCGTGGTCCGCGCGCTCCGCCGGGCTTGTCCGGTCAAAGTGGGCCTTACTCCGGCCAAGCTGGCCTTGTGCGTCCTGGTGGGGTGCGGAGCCTATGCGGCGGGAGATGAACTACACCAGACGATGGTTTCTTCGCGGTCCGGCAGCTTGCGCGACGTCATGATCGATGTGGGCGGGGTGGGGGTCGGTCTGCTGTTGTGGTGGGTTTTCTCGAAGATGATGGGTACACAGAAGTCCGGGCAGCTAATCCTCATGCCAACAGGCAGATTGGCAGGGGAGGGGGCAGGCCGGGTTCCTGGGGATTCTTCACCTTTGAAGTGACTGGGCGTAAAGTCCGTTAAGGAGGACAGAGGGGTATGCAGCGGCCGTTCGTGCCGATTACAGCATCTTTTGCACTGGGCATTGTGGGGGCGTGCTTTGTCACCCTCCCCATCAGCTGGCTGGCTTTGACGGCTGCTTTCCTGGGCCTGATGGGTTGGCGAATGCCCACCCGAGGTCGATGGTTCGCATGTGGGGTCTTGATCTGTCTGGGGGCCGCTCGCTATACCCAGCTCACTCAGCTCTCGGGCGTGGCCGATTTGCGAATGGTGGTGAGCGAGGCGCCGATCGAAGCGGTGTTGCGTGGGCGGATCGTGGTATCGCCCTGGCTCCGGCTGCAGGAACGCGGAGGTCAGCAAAAGGCTCGCACACTCCTGATTCTGGAGGCGCAGGAAGTTCGCCTGCACGCTCGCTGGCAGCAGGCCGAGGGCCAGGTGATCGTCTTCCTGGAAGGGGAACTCAAGAATGGCCCGCGCACAGGCGCCTTGGTGGAGATCGAAGGTACCTTGTCCAAACCACCAGGCGCCATGCTGGACGGGTTGTTCGACTACCAACGGTACCTGGCCTGGCAAGGGATCTATTTTCAATTGCGGGCTCCTCCCGGTGCACCACTGCGGCTTCTGGCGGATCCGACCTCGCGGTACCGCATCCGGGCGCTGGCCGATGAGTTCATTCCCTGGGCTCAGCGGATCCTCGCCTTGGGCCTGCCGGGGGAGGACGAAGCGCTGCACCTGCTCTGGGGCATGGCCCTAGGTTGGAAGACGGCCTTGACGAGTGAGGTGTCGGAGCCCTACCTGAAGACCGGCACCCTGCATGTGTTTGCGATCAGTGGCATGCACGTGGCCCTCATGTCCGGCATGCTCGTGGCATTGCTCCGAGTGGTTCGGGTTCCCCGTTACGCCTGCGGTTGGATCGTGATCCCTTGGATCTGGTTCTACACCGCTGCGACCGGTTGGCAACCTTCGGCCATCCGTTCCACCATCATGATGACCGTGATCGTGGTGGGATGGATGCTCAAGCGTCCGTCCGATTTGGTGAACTCCCTCGCTGCTGCCGGGTTTTTCATTCTCGTCTGGGATGCGCGTCAGTTGGGTGCGGTCGGTTGCCAACTCTCGTTCCTGGCTGTACTGAGCCTGGCTCTACTGGTTCAGCCATTACAGAAGGGATTTCATCGCTGGCTGCGACCGGATCCGCTGCGGGCCGCGTCGACGATCCCGTTTTGGGAAAATTGGTTTTGGTTCGCTCTGCAAGCCTTGGCGACGGCCCTAGCCACCTCGCTGGCGGCCTGGATCGGGTGCCTGCCCCTTACGCTGCACTACTTCCATCTCGCGAGTCCGGTCGGATTGCTGGCGAACCTGTTGGTGGTGCCGCTCAGCAGTCTCGCTCTCATGTGCAACCTGGGAGCGATCCTGACGGCCGAATGGCTCTCTTGGGTGACGGAGTTATTGAACCACAGCGCGTGGCTTTGGATGTCGCTGATGAGCCGCTTTTGTCGATGGTGCTCCTCCTGGCCCTACGGGTGGTTCTACGTGCCCGCCCCGCCGGTTTGGATGATGTTGATCTACTTGGCTCTGCTCATTCTGCTCGGGTTGGGCTGGTGGGAACCCTCTTCCCGGCGACGTTGGATTTGGGGACTGTCGTTTGGCGGGATTGTGGGAACAGCCCTTCTGGTGACGGTGGAGTGCCGGACCTCGCGGTTGGTTCTTCCCGCGCTTCGCGGTGCGTTTGCGGTGGTGGTGGATCAACCAGGACAACACAGGGACGTGGTGATTGACGCCGGAGGGTCGTTGGATGGCGAATTCACCATGGTGCCTTACCTGCGATCGCTGGGGTACAATTCCGTGCCTTGGCTCGTCCTCTCGCACGGCGACGCTCGGCATGTGGGAGGCGTGACGTACCTGCTCGAGTCCATGCCCATCGAGCACCTGTTGGCCCCTGCGGCGACACAACGCTCCAGCAGTCTGAAATCGGCGCTTCGCTGTGCTGAAGAGCATGGAATCAAGGTGGCGAGTGCCATTGCCGGAACCGAGGCCGGAGCCTGGAGAGTGATGTTTCCAGCGGATGCCGACAAACGCTCGGCGGGAGATGATCAGCCTGTGGTGCTCGTCGGGGACATCCAAGGAAGGAGGGTGCTGATCGTTCCTGATCTCAGCCCGCGCGGGCAAAGCCAGCTTCTGGAGTCGGCTCAGAACCTCCAGGCGGATGTCTTGGTTGCCAGCTCGCCTGCGAATGGGGATCCGCTGGGAGATCGGTTCCTCGACGCCGTGCGCCCTCGATGGGTGCTCTTCCAAGACCTGGACGGGCGGATTTCCACCGAAACCATTCGGCGCCTCAAGGGCCGGTTGGCGCGACGGGGAATCCAAAGCCGGTTTGCATCTGAGGACGGATCGATCACGATGAAGTTCTGCTGGGGCTGGGTGCGCCTTTGACCAGGGTTGGGCTGAGAGGAACGAGAAGCAAAGGTAGGGGGAAGAAGACTCTTGAGTTTCGATGCGCTGCCTTTTCGCGTGTGCTGTCATGGTCCTTTGGGCCCAGAGACGGGCCGAGTTGGAGCTTGCTTTGGGCTGAAAAATCCGGTCTAACGCCTCGCATGCCTGAATGGTTAGCTATTGTGATTCTCGGGATCATCGAAGGAATCACCGAATTCCTGCCGGTCTCCTCGACCGGGCATCTGCTCATTGCGGAGCGTTGGCTGCCGCGCCAGACGGATCTGTTTAACATCGTGATCCAGTCGGGCGCGGTGTTGGCGGTGCTTCCGCTGTTTTCCGACCGCGTGAAACAGGTTCTGTTCGGGTGGCGGGAGAAGGCGACCCAGGATTTCATCGTTAAGGTGGCATGGGCATTCTTCCTGACCGGGGTGGGAGGCGTGATCCTCGAAAAGCTCCACTTCAAGCTGCCAGAGGAGCCACGACCGGTGGCTCTGGCCCTGCTCATCGGTGGAATCCTGTTCATCGTGGTGGAGGGGATGCTGAAGGGCAAGAAGTTGACCGATGAAATCACCTGGCTTGTGGCCACCGCGGTGGGGGTCGGACAGCTGATCGCCGCGGTGTTCCCAGGCACCTCGAGGTCGGGGGCGACGATCCTGATCATGCTTGGATTGGGCCTGGCGCGGCCTGCTGCGACGGAGTTTTCTTTCCTGGTGGGGATCCCTACGATGCTGGCGGCGGGAGGCCTGAAGATTTTCAAAGCCCTTAATCATCCGGCGGTGGGGTCCGCGCCTGAGAACTGGGGTATGCTGGTCTTGGGAACGGTGGTCTCGGCGATCGTTTCCTTTGTGGTCGTAAAGTGGCTGCTGCGCTATGTCCAGAGTCACACCTTTGTGGGATTTGGCTGGTATCGCGTGGGCCTCGGCTTGTTGCTCCTACTCGCTTTGCGGTAGGGCGTCGGTCTCCGACCGCGCCACGGAGATGGCGGGCTGCGGAGAGCCTTCCCCTACCACGGAAGGGGCAGTGGTAGGTAGGAACATCGCGCTGCGATTTCCGAGGTGCACGGACGGCCCAGGGGTTCGTCCCTACCGGGTAGGACGAGCCGCTCTGAGCGAGGATGGAAGGTCGTTTGGCCCTGCCTGTTTCCGAAGTCAACAAAAGGCGTGCATCCACCCGCATGTCATGTCAGATTGAGGTCACAATTACATCCATTCATGAGCACGCACGCGAACGTCGTTAGCATTCACCCCTACTTCAAGATTCACCCCGGCAAACTCGAAGCCTTTAAGGCCGCTTTGCCCGCCTTCCTCGAGAAGACCAAGGCGGAGACCAAGAACCTCTACTATGATTTTACCATGAGTGGCGACGTGGTGTTCTGCCGGGAAGCCTACCTGGGGGCGGATGGCTTGCTGGAGCATCTCGCCAACGTGGACGCATTGTTGGGGCCACTGTTGAAAATGGCGGACATCCAACGAGTTGAGGTGCACGGCCCAGCTGGTGAATTGGAGAAGTTGAAAGGCCCGCTCGGCTCCCTGAACCCCATTTGGTTCACCTATCTCTTTGGCGTTCAGCGCTAAAGATTACATCGGGCAGCCAACGTTGTTGGCAAAGACGTAATCTGGACCGTGTTCACCCTGGTCTGTCGTCATCTCTTTCGTGAAGCCTCGAAACAGGGTGTTGGATGAAATGACGGTGTAACTGAGTTTGCGCAGGATGAATCCGAACTGGGGGGTGTAATCGCCCTTGCCACCATCGTCGCGACCCGCCGCGCACACGTTGGAGACAAAGGTCAGTCCGCTGCACTCCTCCAGCCGGACCTGGCAGGAACGTTCCCCTTCAGCAAGCAGGTGACTGTCCTTTCCGCAGCGCCTGAAGACGTTGCCGGTGATGGTGGTGGTGCGCATCTTCATCGCGCAGATGCCGGCACCCCAATTCCGATCAAAACAGTTGCCGGTCACGTTCCAGGCATCGCCGGCACAGAGGTAGAGACCATAACCGTTGTTCCATTCCACCCGATTTGCCGTGAACATGACCGTCGCGCCGACGGAATCGCAGGCGAAGCCGTGACTTCCGTTCCCGGAGAGCTGGTTGTCCGTCACAAAGCCATCCCAGCCGGTGATCTGAACCCCGCACCCTCGGTTGCCCTGCATGATGCTGTGACGGATGATGAAGAGCCAGATGCGCAACAGCTGGACTCCGTGGCCCGAAAACCTCTCGATTTTGCAGTCGTCGATCACGACAGCGTCCTCCTTCGGACTGTACTTCTCCTGGTTGTTGAGGAAGACGCCGTGAATGGCCTTTTTCGCCTCCCGCCGTCCCTGCAGGAAAAGTCCGCGGAGGTGTGCGCCGAAGGCACCGGTGATGTTGAGCAGGCAATCCGCCTCGTCGGAATCAAGAAGCAGCATGGCGCCCGCGTCGCCGCGGTACCCCCACTGGGGCTCGGCCAACACGGTCGTGTGCGGGTGAACCTTCAGGTCGTGACAGAGATACCGTCCCGCCGGGAAATAGACTGTGCCACCGACGGTCCCCGCCGCATCGAGTGCCTTTTGGATGGCCTCCGAATCGGGCGTCTGGCCGTCGCCTTTGGCGCCGAAATCGAGAACGTTGAAAACGGAAGTGCGCCGGGCGGCGGTTTGTTCGGGTGCCGCGGCCGACGTTGCCCCGGCCCAGCTTGCCATGCCCAAGAGGCTTGTCCCCACTAAGAACTCGCGTTTGTTCATATCTAAGAAATCGTTCGCTTCGGAGAAGCGGGTCGCGGTGTTATGCCCGGGTTTTGTAGACTTATTGCAGGTCACATGCAAGTTCGAAGGAACCTCTCTGCTTGTTCAGCCCACTTCCGAGTAGTCGCCTTTGGCAAAAGGCGAGTGACTTTTCCCCTTGCCGGCCGACAACGCGCCCTTCCGGGCACGGCTACGGGGGGGTGAGTTTACGAGCGGGGGCCAAAGAGCCTGGCCACCATTTTGTAGCCAGTGATTTGCGTCTGGCGCTGGCGTTTCAGGAAAGCTCCGAAAGCGGCTAATTGGTCCGGTCGCAGGATACGCTCTACGGTGGGCAAGAACTGTCGTTCGAACAACTCCTCCTCCTCGGCGAATGTCTCGATGTGCTCCATGGCGAAAGCCGCCGTGTAGCCCCCGGCACTCAGATCGCGCCGGCTCAGATCGGTAGTCCAAGGGAACTTCGCCCGGGCTTGGGTGATTGCCTCAATCAGCTGTTCCACTCGTTCCTGGGTCAAGGCCCTTGGGGTTCGAGCTGATTTGGCCTGGAACTGATCAATAGCTGTCTGGTCCGGGACGGACTTTTCGTAGGCGAGGTAGGCTAGGCAAGTCTCCTCTCCGAGGGCCTCCCGGATTTGCGCGTTGAACCTATCTGCTTGGGCCTTCAGTTGCGCGCCTATTTCCGCGCGCTGCGGCGCGGTGAGCTTTCGGTTCATCAGGGCCATGCTGCTGCGCACTTGCTCCGTGGTCTTTTTCACGACCAACTCTTTCAGGCGTGAGGCCTGGTCCGGAGTCAGGTGGCGCTGCTTCAAAAACCGCGCGCAGGCTTTGTCAACCGCTGCCTGCGGAGAGAGTGTGGTCTGCTTCCTTTTCCAGATGAAGAAAAGAGCGAATACCCCGTATACGGGCAAACCGACCAAGAGGGAGAGACTGAGAGACCGAAGCCAAGGGATCTGGGGAATTGCCGACCCGGCCGCGTTCGGGCGGAGGAAGATGGGTAGCATGCCTCCCAGCAACCCGGCTCCCAGCATGATCAGCGGAAACAACACGAGGGGGTGCGTCAGGAACTTCCGCAGCTTCGAGGGCGTCGCGGGTGGCTGGATTTGGAAAGTCAGCGTCCGATAGTACCTGCGGATTGCCCAGAGGAGGATCAAAGTCTCCGCGCCAACCACTATCGCACAGCGGGCCGGATGCTCTTTCCACGGCAGGCCGAAACTCCCGACGAGAAAGAGGAGCAGAAAAGGCAGCGAGAACTTGATGGCTTTCCGCAGGGCGTTGTGCTGCCCCTCGGGGCCGAACGTGGCGGATTCAGGATCGAGTAGAACCCCTTCCTCCATCTGAATTTGCGTGCGGCGATGGCTCAAGAAATCGGTCATCAGGACCCCATTGATGACGTTCGCCAAGAGCAGCAGGGCGAGTCCGATTCCGAGAGCGAGGGGTTGTTGGGTAAACCTAGGAAGCACGTACAAGGCAGCACCCAGGGAGAGTACGAAAAAGACAACCTGAAACCACCCCATCCTTACCATGAGCCGTCTTTCGCGGGGCGAGGTCGATTCATCGACCGCCGTCTTCCAGGAAAACACAATCGCTCCCACCATGGCCAGGAGGCTGCCCAGAGCTGCCCAGGAAAGGGCGCTTTTCGCCCCGGCGCCAACCTTGGCCAGTGCCGCGCCGGTGGCTGCCGCTTCGGCGGAGGTGATGGCAAGGGGAAGAGCCGCGACCACTCCCAGGGTGAACGTTCTTCCAGGTGCGGTTCGTTCCAGGGCCACCTCCACAAATCCGAGCACCTCCTCCTGCAGCATCTTTCGTCCGCGGGAAAGGCGCTGCCGGACGGTCTCCTCGGTCAGGTCCAACTTCTGGGCGACCGCTTCCACGGAATGGTGTTCCCGGTAGAAGAGCACCAGCGGTGTGCGGTAGGTCTCCGGAATCCGCTCGAGCGAGCGCCACAGGATTTGCGCTTCCTCCTGGCTGATGGCCCGGTCTACCGGCAGGGGCTCCGGGGAATGCGATTCAGGAATCTCCTCGAGCGATTCCGCGCGATGGCTTGGTTCCCTGCCCTGGGACCGCAGCGAACTGCTGATGAGGTTACTCGCCACACCGCAAAGCCAGGCTCGCAGTTTCACGGGCTCGCGCAGGGAGGATAGGCGTTTCCATGCGGTAAGGAAAGTCTCCTGGGCGATATCCTCGCTCTGACTCAGACTTCCGGTAGCGCTGTAAGCAAGAGAGCAGACCAGCGATTGATAGCGTGAGACGATTTGTCCGAAGGCCTCCCGATCCCCTGCGAGACTGGCGTGGACTAACTCCGCATCCGCACTATCGGTCACTGGCATCATCCTGAGTGTCATCATATCGCAGCTGTAGTGGTTGGGAAGCGCCAAGAGGTGACAAGGTTTCTTAGTGGCTTCTTCTCCTCCTCAGTGCGGAGGAGAAGATGTTTGCGGGCTACATGTTCTCAAGTGGCTTGGGATAAGTTATTTGCGTTGTGAATTAGGTGGAGGCAAAGTATGGGCTTGGACATGAGAATCCTGGTCCTCGGCGGCACCCAGTTTATCGGACGGCAGATCGTGGAGACTTTGCTGATGTCCGGACATGGCGTGAGTACCCTGAATCGCGGCAAGACGCCCGATGACCTGCCCGCCGAAGTGGAGAGATTACGCGGTGACCGCGACGAAGGCGCCTTGGGACTAAGCGCTCTCGGGAATGCGTGCTGGGATGCCTGTGTGGACGTCAGCGGGTATACGCCGCGCCAAGTGCGGCCCAGCGCCGAAACGTTGCGCGCTCGGGTGGGACGGTACGTGTTTGTCAGCGCCGTGAGCGTTTACGGGGATCCCCAACTGCGGCCCGTCCTCGAGACCCATCCTCGACTGCCTCCTGCCCGTGAGGAGGTGGTAGAGATCGACGCCGATACCTACGGTCCGCTGAAGGTCGCCTGCGAAGACCTTGTCCTTGAGATCCATGGCGATCGATGCACCCTTCTCCGGCCGCAAATCGTCGTCGGGCCCCATGATCCCAGAGGCCGTTACTCCTACTGGGTTCACCGCGCAGGGCAGGGTGGGGAAATGCTCGCACCGGGCGATGGTTCCGATCACTTGCAGGTGATCGACGTGCGTGACCTCGCCCACTTTGTCCGGACCGTGGTGGAAAAGGATCTTGGCGGCGCATTTCACCTCGCCGGCCCCAGGTTCACCTGGAGGGAGTTCATGCATCTTCTGGATCCTGAAGCAATGGTTTGGGTTCCGGCGGAGATCCTCCAAGGCGCTGGTGTGACCGAGTTTGAACTCCCCCTCTTCCGTCCAGAGCAAGGCCCGCGGAGCAGTCTGATGGACGTGTGCAACGCAAAGGCTCAAGCTGCCGGCCTTACTTTGACGGATCCTGCACTTACCCTGAAGGATATGCGAGTTGCGCTTGCTGGGAAGGAGATAGCTGTGTCGTTTTCGCCCCAACGCGAGAGGGAGTTGATCAGGGTGTCTCGCGGGGTGAATGACAGATACGGCTTGGGACCGCCAAGGGGATAGGAATGCTCGAATTGGTCCCGGATCGACACTCCCCTGACGATCCGACAGGGGTGTTAGGTTTGCACTTGTTCCCGTCGAATGTTCAGGAAACGCTTTCAAGCTGAAGGAAATACCTCATCTGCTGCAAGGAGCACTGGACCTGCTCGTTCTTCCACTCTTCCCCGGCGATTGTAAGTGCCTAACCGACCGTTAGCTGATACGTTATTGGCGAATGACGACCTTGGGCATTCAGCGGAAACAGGCAATGCCAACGTCGGATTCTCTGCCAGCGACGGAAGCGGATACTCCGAGGCTGGCGCAGGGTCCGGATGCGGAGCGCAGCCTGCTGGGAGTCAGCGCCGACCTTTTCTCCAAGCTGGAAAACAGCCTGGTTCAGGATCGGGAAGAGTTTGTTGACGACTACTTCAGCACCTTGGCCAAGCGGGATGAACTGGAGATGCTCTGGGTGGATCCTCCTTATTACCAGCATCTTAAGCTTATTGTGCGTAAAGAGGTGCTGCCGCTGTATGACCGTTACTGCTCGATTCGAGGCAGAATCCTGGAGAAACAGGAGCAAAGGCGGGAGAATCGCACCTGGCTGCGATACTGCCTCATCACCATCGCGGTTTGTGAGTTCGTGGAACTGATCGCCTCGAAAGGGCGATCCCTCAGGCCGCAGATACTGATTCCGAGCGCGGTCTTGGAGGGATTCCTCGGCCTGGGCCTGTACTACCTGGTCACCTATCGCGATCGCCGTGCGCTGAAGTCGGCGAGGGAGTCGCTCCTGAACAGCATTCGGGAAATCGATGCCAAGCACGAGATTGCGCGGCGCTACGATACCTTTCGACAGTACAGCGGAGGAGAATTGCTGAATGCGGAGTTGCAGGAGTTGCTGTCGGTTTACTCTTCACCGGCGGAGTTTTGGCGGGACTATGAGCGGGTGAGGAAGGCGGACCCGACTACGGAGCAGGAGCTCGAGGAACTGGGGGTGCCGAGGTTTGGCAGCTTCCTCCAACTGCACGCCCGAGGGGTGTATTCCCCCGAAGCGAGGACGCAACGCTTCAACGACCTTTTTCTGCTCGCGCACAAGGCCTTCGTCCTTGCTGACCGAGGGGGCTACGTGATGCGGCATCTGAAGACGAAATCACCTGATAACCTGGAAAACTAACTACTATGGCAAGAATTCCTAAAGACGATTGGAACATGCGTGATGCCAGGCCAGCTGACTCCTTCGGGGGCGGCATCTTGGAATTGCTGAAGGGGAACAGGCTCAGCTTGTTGGTGACTGCGACACTCCTGGGTCTGATCCTGTTCTATATGACGTGCACCGTCTACGTTCGCCCAGGCGAGTTTGGGGTCAAACAGGTCTTCTACTCTCCGCTGGGGATTCTGGGCAAGGTGGGGACCCAGGAGAAGATCTATGGCACTGGCATCCACCACCAGTTTCCCACCCTGGAGCGTGTCCACCTCTTTCCCAAGACCATCCAGGTTCTGACCATGCGCGACAGTCCCAATTCTGCGGAGAAAGTCACGGAAGAGATCACGGCCAAGGACGAACGTTTTACCCGGATGGTCAAGGCGGCTCATATCCAGACCTCCGACGGTTTCTACGTGAACCTGGATACCGCCATTCTTTACCGCATCGTCGACCCCTTCAAACTGATCAACCGCATCGGGGCAGGCAAGCTTTATGAGGACAACGGAATCCTGCCCGTGGCGGAGGCCGCCCTCAAGGTGAGGTTGGGAGAACTTCAGCCTGAGGACTTCTTTGATCCCAAGATCCGCGCGGCGAGGTTGCTGGGGGCGCGTGATTTGATGAACGAAAGACTGGCGGAAATGGGGCTCAAGGTGGACCATGTTCTGGCGCGCTATCCGCACTTGCATCCGGATGTGGCGGCGCGGGTGGAGGAGAACAACATGCAGAAGCAGACCAAGCTGCTCAACATCTCCCTGACCGCCCAAGCGGAAGCGGAGGCCCAACTCAAGAAGGTTCTGAACGAAGGCCTCGCCGCGAAGAGCGTGGCAATCCAGAAGGGTACGGCATTCCAGACCCGGCGCGAATCGGAACGGGATCTTTACGAGCGAAGCAGGAAGGCGGAAGGCGACATGATCCGGAAAGTGGCGGAGGCGAAGAAGGCGGAGTTGGTCAACGAATCCTATCGCGGTCCCGGCTCGGAAATGCTGGTGGGAATGAAGATGGCCGAAAACCTGACCGGCCTGGACACGATTCTGGTGCCGGTGGGCGGAGAGAATTCGTTTAACCCGCTGAACGTGGAGAGCTTGATGCGCCTGTTCGCCATCGGCGTCACCAACCAACCCAACACCAAGTAACCCGACAACGTTATGAATCTCAAACTGCTTCTCAACTGGGGCAAACTAGCGGTGGTGGTCGTTCTGCTGATCTGGCTCGCGATTGACTCGGTCCACACCACGGGAACGACCGAGGTCGGGGTGCGCACGGTAAAGTGGAGTCTCTTCAGCAAGGCAGGAATTGAAGACCGGGCCTATCAGCCCGGGGCAACGTACTTCTTCCTTCCGGTGTTCAACGACTGGAGTGTGTTCGATACCCGTCTTCAGGTGGTGGAAATGACGGCTGCGGGTGTTAAGGGCAGCGAGCACGGCGTGGACGACATTCCGTTCAAGACCAAAGACGGAAACGATATTCGGATCGATGTGATCTTCTCCTACCGGATCGATCCAACCCGGGCACCTTACATACGGGAATTCGTGGCCGGGGATATGCTGGAGCTCAAGGAGAAAGTGTTCCGGACCGTGGCACGCAGCAAGCCACGGGATTTCTTTGGCGGATTCAGTACGGAGGAGTTCTATCATGCCAGCAACCGCAATATTGCTGCCGAAAACGCACAAAAGGGTCTCCAGGAGATTCTGAAGGAATATGGCCTCATCGTGGAGAGCGTAGCGTTGATGGATTACCGTTTCAAACCGGAGTACACCAAAATCATCACTGACAAGAAGGTTGCCGATGCCCGCACCAAATCCATCGAGTCGGAGCGGTTGGCTACTATGGAATTGAACAAGAAGCTTCTTCAGGATGCCCAGGGGATGGTGAACGAACGCATCGCTCAAGCGGACGGAAAGTACCAGGAAGCAGTTCTGACTGCCGATGCCTATTATCAGCAGCAGACGAATCTCGCCGCTGCCACCATCAAAGAGGGTGAGGCCGAAGCAACCGGCATCAAGAAGATGCGAGAGGCTATGATGAATGAGGGTGGCCTGGCCCAGGTGAAAATGAAGATTGCCGAGAACCTCAAGAACAAACGAATTATCATGGTCCCGATGGGCAGTCCGAATTCCATCAACCTGCAGACCTTAGATCTTAACGACGTGCTGCGCCAGATAGGCTTCACCAACAGCGCCGCTAGAAGGTGATTCTGGATTAGAGCCTTCCAGATGGGCGAACGCCCGTTCCGGTGCGTTTGGTCAGGCTATCGCCTAGCTCGCCACGCGCTTTCTCGGCTTCGGCTTCGAGCGACTGTACGCGCTCCGGGTGCTCCTGGGCCAGGTTTCGGGTTTCAAATGGATCCAACTTAAGGTCATAGAGCTCAGGAGCTGACAGCGCCTGCTGTTCGTACGCAATGGGCATGCCATCGGTCCGGCCGGTGCGCCCTTTGAGAGTGCGGTATTTGTGTTGGAGCATCAGCTTCCAGCGACCATCGCCGCTGACCACTGACTGGAGTTGGTTATTCTCGAAATAGTACCAGTAAGCCGGGTGCGGGTTGACCGCGCCTTTCCGACCACTGATCAGCGGCCAGACGTCCAGACCGTCGATGGGATGCTTCGGTAGAGGTGCCCCCGTCAGCCGGGCGACCGTGGGAAACAGATCAATCGTCATGAGCATGTCCTGGGATTCGGTTCCGGCTGGGATCTGTTTTGGCCAGCGCATGATGCACGGGACACGTGTGCCTCCCTCCCAGCAGGTTCCTTTGCCCTCGCGCAAGGGATCTGCCGAGCCGGAATGAGTGCCGTAGCTGAGCCAGGGTCCGTTGTCGGAAGTGAAAATAACCAGGGTTTGCTTCTCCACCCCACACCGCTTGAGCGCGTCCATGATTCTTCCGACCGACCAGTCGATCTCCGCAATCACGTCGCCGTAAAGACCTCGAGAGGTTTTTCCGCGGAATTTGTCGCTCACATGCAGTGGTACGTGCGGCATGTTGTGAGCCACGTAGAGGAAGAAGGGTTTCTTCTGGTTGGTCTCGATGAATTGGACGGCCCGCTCGGTGTACCAAGTGGTTAGTTGTTCCTGTTCCGCATGTCCAACATTGGGAATCAGGACGTGATCGTCCTCCCAGAGCGGCAGATCAGGATAGTTCGCCTTGCGACGCTCCGAATTCGGGGCCAGGTTGACGAAATCCGGGTGAAGCGGCCACATGTCGTTGGAGTAGGGCAGCCCAAAATAGCGGTCGAAACCGTGCTGGTTCGGCAGGAACTTGGGGGAGTCGCCCAAATGCCATTTGCCAAACATGCCGGTGGCGTATCCCTTCTGCTTGAGCAGTTCCGCCAAGGTCATTTCCTGGTCACTGATGCCGACGCTAGAGTTGGGGCCCAAGGCACCGTGAATTCCAAGTCGATTGGGGTAACATCCGGTGAGGAGCGCGCAGCGGGAGGCGGAGCACACCGGTTGGGCGACGTGAAAGTTCCGAAAGATGCGGCCTTGCGAAGCTAGTCGATCCAAATTGGGCGTCTTGAAACCTTTCGCCCCGAACACGCCCACGTCCGCATAGCCCTGGTCGTCGGTGAAGATGATAACCACGTTGGGGGAGGGGGGGGTGCGACTGGCGCCGTGGCCGCAAATGCCGACCAGCAGAGAAGTGAGGACGATGCTCAGCAGGGTTCGCATGGAGGGAGACTAGCGGATTGAGGCTTGACCTCCAAGCGGGAATATCCTCGTCTGGATAGGAATCGAATGCGAAACGTTGTGGTTCCTGTGCCCCTTCGCCCCCTCGTCCTTGCTTCCGCTTGGGCGCGGTGGCACTTGTTCCTCTGGAGTCTGGTTCTGAACCTGGTTTGGGCGGCGTGGGGCCTTGATTGGGTTCAGGGAAATGGTTTCCGTCAGGCCGCGGTTCAGCCCGGTACGCCAGGTAAGACGGGCTTCACTCTCCTCTCCCCTGAAATCACGGGTGTTCAGTTCACGAACCTGGTGACCCAGCAGCGGTACGTGACCAACCAGATCTACTTGAATGGATGCGGCGTGGCTGCCGGGGATGTGGATGGCGATGGGCGTTGTGATCTCTATTTTTGCAGCGTCGACCGGCCCAACGCGCTTTATCGCAACCTCGGCGACTGGAGGTTTGAGGATGTGACCGTGCGGAGTGGGGTGGACATGACGAATATGGACTCTTCCGGTTGCTCGTTCGCCGATATTGATGGGGACGGCGACCTGGACCTGGTTGTGAACACTGTGGGGAACGGGACCCATGTTTTTCTGAATGATGGAAAGGGCCATTTCACGGACTTGACACTGCAGGTCCCCCTGAATCTGATGAAAGCCGGGATGTCGCTGGCCTTGGCCGATATCGATGGGGACGGGGATCTTGATCTCTACGTGGCGAACTACCGCACTACCACGCTGCGTGATATGCCCAACACCCAATTGCGGATCAGCGAGGTCAACGGTGAGTTTGTGGTGCAGGCGGTCAATGGGAGGCCGGTTACCGAAGCCGATCTCGTGGGACGGTTCAAGTTGGAGAAGAACGGCAAGATCCTGGAAAACGGGGAAGCCGACGTGCTTTATCTCAACGACGGCAACGGCCACTTCACCCTGATGCCTTTTCTCGGCGGGGGTTTCCTGGATGAGAACGGAAAACCCTTGCGGGAACCGCCCTTTGACTGGGGTTTGACGGTTGCGTTTCGGGATCTCAATGGAGACGGCGCGCCTGACCTCTATGTGTGTAACGACTTCGAATCCCCGGACCGGATCTGGCTCAACGATGGCCGCGGGCGTTTTCAGCTCGCTCCCAAGCTGGCCCTCCGCTGTACGAGCATCTTCTCCATGGGAGTCGATTTTGCCGATCTCGATCGGGATGGATTCGACGAGGTTTTCGTGTCGGACATGCTCAGCCGGAGCCATGCCAAGCGGATGTTAGAGAACGGCGAGATTCAGCCGGTGAACCTGCCGCCGGGAGTCATCGACAACCGCCCCCAGTACTCGCACAACACCCTGCTCTACAATCGCGGCGATGGCACCTATGCCGAAATTGCCCAATTTGCGGGGGTAGAAGCTTCGGAGTGGACCTGGTCGCCGAACTTCCTGGATGTGGATCTGGACGGATATGAGGACCTGCTGATCACCACCGGGCACGAACTGCAGATGATGAACTCTGACATCATCAACAAAGCGGAGGAGATGAAGGGCCAGAAGCAGATGTCGAGTTCCGAGTTGCAGCGTTTGCGCACCATGTTCCCTCGCTACGTCCTGCCGAACGTGGCCTTCCGGAACCGTGGTGACCTCACCTTCGAAGACGTCAGCCATGCCTGGGGATTTGACCATCCCGACGTTGGAAACGGGGTTGCCCTCGCGGACCTGGATCAGGACGGCGACCTGGACTTGGTCATTAATAACCTGAACGGGCCGGCTGAGTTCTATCGGAACGACGGAGTGGCTCCTCGTATTGCGGTTCGCCTGCGTGGTAAAGCCCCCAATACCCAAGGGATAGGCGCCAAGATCAAGGTCTTGGGAGGCCCAGTGGCACTGCAGTCGCAAGAGCTCATGTGCGGTGGCCGCTACCTTTCCGGGAGCGATGCGGTGCGCACGTTTGCTGCGGGTACGCTGACCAACCAGCTCTTTGTCGAGGTTACCTGGAGAAGCGGGAAGAGAACTCGGATCGGTCCGGTCACGGCCAACGCCGTGTATGAGATCGAGGAGGTATCCGCCCCTTCCCTCGAGTTGGTCTCCAAACCTGAACCCACTCCGGCGCTGTTTCGGGAGGTGGCCTTGAACTTGGAAGGGGTGCGGCATGTGGATGAACCCTTTGATGACTTTGTGCGGCAGCCCCTGCTGCCCCGCAAACTTAGCCAGTTGGGGCCGGGGTTGGCTTGGGGCGATTTCAACGGGGACGGATGGGAAGACTGGGTGATGGGAAGTGGAAAAGGCGGCGCGTTGGTGGTGCTCGAAAACGATCGGAAAGGTGGTTTTCGTAAAGTCACCAATACGGCCTTGGAGCGGCTCGTTGGGCGTGATCTGACCGGGATTGTCGCGTCGGGTCCGGTGATTCTGGCGGGGTCGAGCAATTACCAGGACGGCACCACCAACGGCGGATGCATACGGATCCACGACCTTCAGCGGGGAGCGAGTGGTGAGAGTATACTCGGGCAGCGCATCACCGCCGGCCCGCTTGCCTTTGCGGATGTGGATGGAGACGGGGACCTGGATCTCTTCGTGGGCGGTCGCACTGTGCCAGGACGGTATCCGGAACCCGCGGATTCTCTCCTCTTGATCAAGGAAAACGAACGGCTGGTGCCCGGCCAACGGTTTGAGAAGTTGGGTTTGGTGAGTGGCGCGGTGTTCAGCGATCTCGATGACGACGGCCATCCGGAGTTGGTCTTGGCTTGTGAGTGGGGTCCGATTCGAGTCTTTAAGCGATCGGGGACAAGTTGGAAGGAGATGACTCGGGAGCTGGGGCTCGAGCCCTTCTGCGGCTGGTGGGGAGGGGTGGCCACGGGCGACCTGGATGGAGACGGGCGCATGGACATCGTCGCAGGCAACTGGGGACTCAATTCCCGATACCGTCCGACGCCGGAACAGCCGAGCCGACTCTACTACGGAGATCTGCATGAGAACGGCTCCGTGGACCTGATCGAGGCAGGATTCGACCCCGCGACCGGAAAGGAAGTGCCGCTGCGTGGGCTTCGGACGATTCTCGAATCGATGCCTTTTGTTCAGGAGACCATTTCCAGCTACGACGCTTACGGGAAGGCCTCCCTCCAGGAGGTTTACGGCGAGCGTCTTCGGCACGCTAAGAGGGTGGAAGCCACAGCCTTGGCCTCCATGGCATTCCTACGGCGAGGGGATCATTTTGAGGCTCAGCCACTGCCGCGGGAAGCCCAGTGGGCTCCCGCTATGGGAGTGATCGTCGCGGACTTTGATGGTGACGGTTTGGAGGATGTTTTCCTCAGCCAGAATTTCTTTGCGGTGAATGGGGATGAATGGCGCCAAGACGCAGGACGCGGCTTGCTGCTGAAGGGGGATGGCAAAGGAGGGTTATCCTCGATGTCCGGAGACCGCAGCGGTGTCAAAGTGTACGGAGAACAGCGAGGTTGTGCGGTAGCCGACTACGACCATGACGGCCGGTTGGACTTGGTGGTGAGCCAGAACGGCAATGTGCCGGTGCTTTACCGCAACGAGACAGCGAAACCAGGGCTGAGGGTCCGGCTGGTGGGGCCGCCTGGAAACCTCACCGGCGTCGGGGCGAGAATTCGCTTTCATTCCGGCGACCGGGTGGGGTCGGCGCGGGAAGTTCAGGCGGGGAGCGGTTATTGGTCCCAAAACGCGGCGGTACAGGTCTTTGCCCAGCCTGCAGGTGACTCCAAGATCTGGGTGCGATGGCCCGGCGGAAAAGAAACCCTGTCGCCGATTCCGGGACAAGCTCGCGAGATTACGGTGGCGATGGACGGCAAGGTTGTGGCGACACCTTGATCGAAGGTGGGTCACCCCTCGCTGAGGGGTGACATCTCACTGCGACTGATCATCCAGCGGGCCCCCCATGTCCCGGGCCGTCTGATTGGAGGCTTGCCCTGATCCCTTCCAACGGTTAACCTCCGCCGGTGATACAGCTATGAAGCTCACGCAAGCCACGCAGATCATCCGGCAAAGCCGGCAAGCGATGAACCAGGCCTTCAAGAGGCCTCTGTTCGACGAGTTGTGCATCCTGCGCGAGGAGCGCGGCAAAACCTATCTCGAATGGTATGAAGGCCCCCGCGAAGCCGACTTCATCTCCCGTTTCCATCAGGATACCGCGGCCTTGAAAGTAGAGGCGCGGAACAAGCACTTTCTCCGGTACATGGTTGGGGATTTTGAGTTTACCCACGAGGGGGCTGGCACCGGATCCGAAGCGTTCATCAAGCTAGGCCAAAGCGCAGTGCTTCTGTGCAATAACACCAGGCTTTCCATGAAGGAGATCTCCAAAGATCCCCTGTGGCTGGGGGCGCAGGTGCCCTTTGCCTTGCTGGCTGATGCCTTCCGCTCTGATCCACTTGTGCTGGCTGACGCTCCCTCCGGCCCCCCGCTCTAGAGTCAGCGTGGTTCGGCTACGGCTGGTTTCTTGCCGCCTCCTGGGTGATCCCCAGTTTCTCTTTGGCTTCCTTCGGCAGGGCTTCCATTACCTGCGACGGACAAGCGACCAGTGCGGCCTTGGACCACTCCTCCAGCTTGGTCTCTGACGGAGTGTGGGTGATCAGGATTCCGCTCGATTGTCCATCAAACACCCAAATCCTTTGGGAAGACTCAGGATAGACAAACCACCCGCCGGCTTTTAGCCGGTTGGCGGGACTTACTGAAGACGTGCTGTTCCCCTCGATCCACTTGATCTCCAGGGTCAAGACGCCCGATGGGTTCTGGTTGATCTGAAGGGTGCTTCCTGCCTGATCGAGCAGGTAACGCCCAGGGCTTCTCACAAAAGCCCCTTGGGAAGTCGGCCGGAGAGCAGGGGAGGGGGTGTTTCTAGGGATGAGGCCGTATCTCCTCATCATCTGGACGTCCATCATGGGACGGTTCGTGGAGCTTTCAGAAGTGTTCGTCGAGGCTCCCTGGTTGTTTTTCGTGCCTTGAGCGATTAGGCCGTAACGTCTCAGAAACGCCGGATCCATCTGCTGCAAGTGAGATGGAAGAGCACCTGGGGGCTCGGCCTGCGAGGATGTGTTTGCGCCACCCTCCGTCTCCGCTGCGGACGGCGGCATCTGCCACCTTCTCGGTGGGTTAGGGGGTGGCATGATGATCTCTGGCATTGGCTCGGCTGGGGGGGCCATGGCCTGTAGACCGCGCGCTGCCCAGTGGCTGATCTCCAGGTAGAGAAAGATCGCGGCCGTGGTAGCGGCGGCGAACAGCAGGAGGTGGGTGGCAAGCCTGCGAACGCTGGTTTCCAGGACCCGGAAGTTCGCAACCGAACAGAGATGGATGAGGAGGGCGCCAAGGAGAACCAACAGCAAGCTGAGTAGAAAAGGAACCCATGCCAGTACCGGAATCAACGCTGCCCCCGCAGGCGAGGTGGAGGCAATTTCCCCTGCCAGGCTGGATATGGCATTATGGTGGTTGAGCAGGGTCTCCCCCATCGGAGCAATCAAACAGGCCAGCACGAGCCCCAGGGGAGTGGCCCAGAGCATCGCCCGAATCGTAGTCCGGAACAGGGTTGCTAT
The DNA here is from genome assembly GCA_964411985.1 of uncultured Verrucomicrobiota bacterium. Classification (GTDB taxonomy): domain Bacteria; phylum Verrucomicrobiota; class Verrucomicrobiia; order Limisphaerales; family J093; genus CAYPNF01. The sequence goes on along the minus strand of CAYPNF010000001.1, from coordinate 24,147 downwards.
GTACATGATGGCACTGCTCGCAAATGCGATGATCAACACGAATGTAGCCCACTTCGCCAAGCTGACCTCCTTCACCGTCTCGGTGAAATCGGTATAAGGGGTCGCGATCCACAGCAGACTCATGGGCAGAACAAGTGTGAAGGCGAGGCAAACCAGGAGGGTTACGACTGCCTTTACAAACCATTGCCTCCTCGCCGACATCGGCTGCATTAGGTTCCAAGTCCAGGTCCCCATCTGACGATCTTCCGCGCAGGCAAGCACACTGGCAAAGATGATGATGAAGGGAATGTAGATCGCCGAGGCCGGTTCCAAGAGGCTTACCCCCGACCCGTAGGCGTTCCCTGGCAGCTTGGAAGTCCACCACGCCAGCAGATTGTCCACTGCCCAGGCGAGCACAAACAAGCCGCCGACCAACGGGACCATGGCTTGCAGCCGAATCTCTTTGGTCACTAGGTTCCGCCACGCGGACTTCGGACTCGATCGAACCGACGACTCACCCGTTGTGACCGCCGCACGTTTGGCGCGCATCCAACTGGGCAGCCGGACCACGGTAGCGTGGCCCTCAAGGGATTCCAGTCTCATGAAAGTGCGATAACCTAGGATCCCGCCCACGATCCAAAGCAAGGCCACCCCCGAGCCAAACAGAGTGATCATCACCTGTTTGGAGCTATCCTCCGGCAACACCAGATAATTCAGTCCGATCGCCACGCCTTGTGACAGCAGGAGGATGACGATGGGCAGGCTGATGGAGAAGACCGCTCCCGCCAAAGTGTGCCGTAAGGCGAGCGTTAGCCACGGAGTGACCAGGATCGAACTGATGACCGAGATCCCTTGGATGATATACAGTTCCGAGCTTTGTGGGCGGAAGATGCCTTCCTGCGACGCCAACTCACTGGACACCACCACGCTCAGCAAGGACAGGGCCGCTAGCGAAAGTACCGCCAGGCAGAGTAGCCCCATCTTCTGCTTCCACAATCGCTCCCGCGCGATGGGTTGGCTGAGAAGCCACGGCATGGTGCGGTGGCTGAATTCATGCCCGAATACCAGCGCCCCCAAGAGCGGATACCCGCAGAAAGACACGAACATTCTGAGAACCTCCGCCAGATCTCCTCCCCCCACGCTGGCCAATATCAGTACGCATCCGAAGACGCTCCAAGCAGGGAAGAGCACGCGGAGTTCCTTCCCCAAACCGACCGGGAGCACCCGTGCGTGCAGCCAATCGGGTAGAACATAGCTCAACGAAACCGAGGAATCCCTTTTCATAGCGCAGGAATGGGCTGAGGTTTCAGGGCACGGACGAAAATCTCTTCCAGTGTCAGGGCTTCCGTGCGCAGGGTTTCTGGCGAAAGCGCCTCCAATCGCGCCTGAACGGCTCGACAATTGCCGTTGACCACCACCTCGATCTCCCGCCCTTGCCGCCGCAGGATCTGGGTGTCGCTCAAGTCAAGCTTGGCCGGTTCCTGGGCAAAGCACGCATAGATCTTTTGGTACTTCTCACGAGCCAGGTCAGCGGACATCGACATGACCTCCCGCCCCTGGTCGATGATGGTGAACTCGTCGATCAACCCCTCGAATTCCGTGATCAGGTGGGTGGAAACAAAAACCGTGCGCCGTCCCGGATCTCCTTCCTGATAGGCGCCGATGATGGTCTCGATGAACTCGCGACGAACAATGGGATCCAGGCCCGACGTGGGTTCATCCAGCACGAGCAACTCCGGCTCCGGGCAGATCGCGCCGATCAGGGCCAATTGCGTTCGCTGGCCTTTGGAAAGGTGGCTCGTGGCTTGTGCCGGGTCCAGACGGAACTGGGTGAGCAGCTGCTGCTCCAGGTCCCGGTTCCAGTGTGCGCGGAAGGAGGCAGCGTAGTCCAGGGTTTCGCGCACGCTCATCCAGGGGTAAAAGGCGACCTGATCCGGCACGTAGGTCAGCCTCGATTTGACCTCGACCTCCTGGAGGCTGGGGTTCATGCCAAACACACTCACACGCCCCTGCGTGGGGCGCAGGAGGTTCAGAAGGCACTTGATCGTCGTGGTCTTCCCGGCGCCGTTTCGACCGAAGAAGCCGTAGCAACGGCCTGGCATCACGGTCAGGTTAAGACCGTCGACAGCATCGGTCCGTCCGTAGCGCCGGACCAGATTCTGGATGGAAATTGCAGGGATATTTGCGTTCATGGCGGATTAGCGGTTGAGGGCGTTGGCGCGGCGTTGATCGAAAAGGTCGTAACGTTGGTGAACCATTTGCACGAGTTCGGTGCGGTCGACTTGGAGGTGATGGGCCTGCACGATCAGGCCGTCGATCTCCTCAGACAACATCTGATCGCGGACCTCACGTTTGAAAGGGGAACCATTTTCCTTCAGGAAACAACCTCGGCCCGGGGCGGTTTCGAGGATTCCCTGTCGCTCGAGCTCCTCATAAGCTTTGGCGACGGTGTTGCGGTTGACCCTCAATTGCTCCGCGAGGGGGCGGATGGAGGGGAGGGGTTCGCCGGGGCGGAGCGAGCCTGCGGCGGCGGCCTCCTTGATCTGGTCCACCATCTGCAGGTAAACCGGCTTGGAGGACTTGAAATTCAGTTCGAGAACCATGACACGGTTTCGTTAATTGTTTAACTGTCATAGGACAGATAGGACAGTTTGGCCAAAATGTCAAGAGGGGAATAGAACTTTTCAAAGAAGATGGGGGTGGGGCGAGGTGGATGGATCTCTAGTCCAAGCGTACACGGAAGTGTGGACTATGGTGGAGGCATTCATCCTTATCGCTCTTCCAACAACGAAACCAGGGATATCACCTTGAGCTCCTTCACTCGGAACATAGGTTTTCCAGGCTTCTCGGAAGTGTAGAACTCCTCAACGCCCTGTCGCATCGCCGCAGCGAGTTGAAGTGCGTCAGGCCCTGCCAAACCGTAGCGAACAGCAAGTTTCTCAGCTTCTTTTCCCAGCGCCTCCCCTAAAGGTTCGCAGGCCACGCAGTCAGAGAAGTGGTCCTCATAGAAAGCGACCTCAGCGGTGTGTCTTTCAAACCTCGCCTTTGGCAATAGTTCCAGGCGAACCATCTGGGAAGTAACGAATTGGCGCGTGTCATCCTCCAGGACCTTCAGCGCTGCCCCAGAGAGATTGGCCCCACGCCAGGCATGCAATAAAACGCCGCTGTCCAGGAAAGTCTTCAAAAGTTCCTACCTCTCCGGGAAGTCAGTTCTGCTTCCATTTCCGAGTCCGAAAGCAGCGGCATTCGTTCGTCACGGCCCTTTTCGAGCAGAGTGGCCAATCGACGTCCTCGTTGGGTGGTTGGTTTCCACCGCAGAGGTTTGCGTCGAGCGATCTTTTCCTCAATCGCCGTGAGAATGAAGCTGCTTCGCCCGTTGCCTGCAGCCGGTATTTCCTCCAGGATTTTCGCGGGGATCTTTACGCTGATGGTTTCCGCATCGGTCATACCAAATAGTATTACCTCGATGGCATTGTGACAAGGAGGATTAAGGGGTGGGTTCAGGTCCAGTGTACAGGAGATAGGGACAGGCTTTGCCGAGGATGGCGGCCGCTGGCGCCAACGTCCCACTTCTTTGTCTTTCCTCCGCAGGTCGGGCTTTTTGGATCGGCCCTCCTGCGCCCAAGGACTAAGGTCCCAGTTGAAACACGCGATAGAACCGGGCGGGGACCAGACTGGGTAGCGCATCGGTGTCCGGCGGACCGGCATCGATCCACGAGAGCAGAGATTGCCCCCCCTCGAGACTGCCGGTGGGCGAGGCAAACCAAAGGGCGAGATCGGGCGAGTACTCCACTTGGTGCCGCACGCCCGCTGTGGCAGGCCAAACAACACGAAAGCCCCCTGTGAGGGCGTCGGCCTCGATGCCTAGGGAGACGAAAGTGACTGGGAGAAACCCTGCAAGCTCCAGGCCACGCTGAATCTCGGGGGCTTTCATAAATCGCTTCCAGATGCGTTCGGTGCGGTAGTTTTCGATCATGAGCACGATGGGGCCCTGGTCCAGACCCAACGTGTCCGGATCCCACCAGTTGATCCTCAGGTTAAAGGCGTCGCGGAAACCGTAGCCCGTCCAGATCTTCTGCCGGAATTGGCTGTAGAGGTTGCGGAGAGTTGGCACACAGATTTCGGGGGCAAAGGGTACCGAGCCACCGACGGCGGTAGGGGCGAGTGTGCCATCATCGTTCTGGGCCGGGGGTGCGCCCCGGGCGTTGTAGCCGGCGATCCCGCCGGTACCGGGTCCATCGCAGGCGGTGATTCCCCAGACATTGGAGTTGTAGCCCAAAAAACGGCCTGGATTGGCAATGCAGTAGGCCTGTTGGGCCAGCGTGGCACGGCGCGAATTCTCAAAGTATGTGCTGGCTTTGCTCCGCATGTAACTGTCAGCCACATGTCGAAAGTCCACCCAGCAGTGAGAGTACTGATGGCCAAAGAGGGGCGGAAACGAAACGTAGCTCTGCCCGTAGTTGGTCCTCCAGGCATAACCGCTTGTCCACGCCGTCCAACTCGCTGCCGGGAGCGGGTTCGTGGAAGCGCCGAGGCCGAGGAGATAAAGAACCATGCCCTCGTTGTAGCCAACCCAACGGCTGCTCAGAAATCCCGAACCTGGTTGCCAACCCATGCTGAGGGTGTTCTGTCCGTTTCGCATCCACTGCCAGTCTACCCTTCCCAGCAGAGAGTCGACTAGTGAGCGAACTGCCATCTCTTCCGGATCGGGTCCATCGAAGTACTCCCGTGCGTGCAGCGCGCCGGCCAGGAACAAGGCGGTATCGATCGAGGAGAGCTCGCACGACCACGTACGGGTGGCAGTACGCAGGTCCAGGAAGTGATAGAACCAGCCTCGGTAGCCGATGTTGCCGCTCGAGGTGCTGCCCTGGGGCTTGTCCCAGAAGGTTTGAAGCGTCAGACGAATGCGACTTCGCCCCTCCTCTCGCGTGATCCAGCCATGGTCAATCCCGACGGTGATCGCGCTCAGGCCGAAGCCCACTGCGGCAATACTGCAGGGAGACGTCTTGGTATTGCGGTCCGGCACGAGACCGTTGGTGGGATTGGCTTCGTACCAGAAATAGTCAAAGTTCGCGCGTTGAAGGTAAGTGAGAAATGCGTCATCGTCGGCAAACTCTTTGGGAACGGCGCTAACGGTGGCGGAGTCGGTGCTCTGCTCCCCGGTCTTGTTCAGGGCGCGGACCCGGTAGAATTGCGGAGAGCCATTGGTCACCTGGAGGTGCGCAAAGCTGGGACTCGACAGGTTGCTGGAGAGCAGTGTGAATGGTCCTGTTTCCTGGGAGGCCCCGTATAGTATGTAGCCGGAGACGTTCGAGTCGAGACTGCGGTTCCAGTGTACAATGACGCTCTGGTCACCCGCGTAGGCGACCGGACGTTCGGGAGGCGAAGGCACCGCCGCCATGAGCACCGGGATGGCGAACCACGCCATCATCATTGCCCCGCAGAAAGGAAGACGCCGTAGCATATCCCTCTACATACCTCGGGAACCGCAGAAAGGAAAGCCTCAACCCTGCTGTCGCCACTGGCCGGCGGCGAGCGCTTGGTCGCGCTTGATGCGCCAGAGAAACGATTCCCGGCGCCCTCCCACCGGGCTCTGGTACCCCTGCATGCTTGGGGTGGTTTCGGAACTGCGTTCGGTGAAGCTTGTTCTACTCACTGCGCGCGCAGGGCAATCATGGGGTCCACCGAGGCGGCCCGGCGAGCGGGTAGCCAGCATGCCAAGCTCGCCACGCCCATCAACAGCACCGCCACGCTGGCGAAGGTGACTGGGTCCAGGGCGGACACTTCGTAGAGCTGGCTGGCGACCACCCGCCCCATCGCGCTGCCCGCCAAAAGGCCCACGAGTACCCCGGCCCCCGCCCAACCCAATCCCTGCCTCAGGACCATGGTCAGAACCCGTGACTGATCTCCTCCCAAGGCCATCCGGATGCCGATCTCGTGAGTGCGCTGCGCGACGAAGAAGGAAAGCACGCCATAGACTCCCACGGCCGCCAACCCCAGGGCTAGCGCCGCAAAGGCACCTAATACCCCCATATAGGAACGCCGGGAATCCAGTGTCGCTGCCAGCCGACGCTCCAGCGTCATGATGGAGAAGAAAGGCTGGCTGGGGTCGAGGGTCGTCGCTTGGGTACGAACCGCTTCCACGAGTTTGGACGGATCTCCCGGGGCCTTGACCACCACACTCATCAACGGCGTGCCCGCCTGCAGATAACTCTGGTAGAGGTGCGGAATGGCCTCCTGCTCCTGGTCGAAGACTCGCACCTCTCCCACGACGCCGACGATGGTGAGCCATTCGTCAGGCTGGAACTGGTTACGGATCCGTTTTCCGATCGGTTCGTCCTGTGGAAAGAAGTGCTTGGCTACCCCCTCGCTCACGACCGCGACTCGAAGCGATCCTTTGCGGTCGGCGTCAGTGAAGACTCTGCCACGCAGCAGTGGGATTCCCATCAAACGGAAGTAATCTCCATTTACGCTGGCACAGCAGGTGAGAGGTCCCCTCGCCTTGCCCCCAGAGCCGGACTCTGCTCCACTCGGACCTGAGACTCCCGTTTCGGATTCAAGCCCGACAAAGAGTGTCCCCGCTTGGGTGAGTGGCAGCATGGAGTTGACCCCCACCGATTCCACTCCCGGCAGGGAACTCAAGCGATTCAGGAGTTGTTCATAGAAAGCCGACTGGGTTCTCGCCTCGGGGTAATTCGCTCGGCTCAGGTCTACCGTGAAGCTCAGGATCTGGCTAGGACGAAACCCAAGGTCCACGGCGCGCAACCGCAGAAAACTGCGCAAGAGTAGACCTGCACCGAGCAGGAGCATGACCGCGAGAGCGATCTCGGCCACGACCAGGGTATGGCCCAGCCGATGATGCCGGATACCTGCGGTGAGACTGGCGCTGGATTCCCTCAAGGAATCGGAGAGCGAGATGCGGGAGGTGTGGAGGGCTGGCGCCAACCCGAAGAGCAACCCGCTTCCCAGACTCAATCCCAGCGCAAAGGTCATCACTCGCCAGTCCATCGGGAGCGTTGTCACCACCGAATAACCGCGCAGGTAGTGGAGGATCGCGTGGCTACTCCAGAGGGAGATGAGAATGCCCACCAATCCGCCCGCCAGGGCGAGCAGGACACTTTCGGTGAGGAGTTGTTGAAGCAGTCTACCTCTTCCCGCACCCATGGCATGGCGAAGGGCGATCTCCTTACGTCGGCCGGTGGCGCGTGCAAGGAGTAGGTTGGCGACGTTCACGCATGCGATCAACTGGACAAATCCGACCGCCCCCCACAGTAGCAAGAGATGTCGCCGAACCCCGCGGACCCTGTCCTCGTGGAGATCGACCAGCAGGATCCTGCCTTCCTCGCCGGGTTCACGGGCAGTCTGATAGAGGGAGTTTAGCTTGGTTTCAGCCTCTGCCAGCCTCTTGCCCGGCCGCAGACGTCCGAAGGCCCGAGGTGTGCCCAGATGCTCGCGATCACCGATCCGTCGGGCGAAACTCATCGGTATCAACAATGGGTAGGACCCCGGAATGTCGAGGCTCGCCGGCAACACTCCAATGATCGAGCAGGCTTGACGATCCAAGATAAGGGTGTGTCCGAGAATCTTTGGATCCCCCGCGAACCGGCGTTGCCAGAGGTCGTGACTCAGGATCACCACTGGTTCCCCGACGCCCTGGTCTTCCTGAGTCAGGAAGTCGCGTCCAAGAACGGGGGGTACGCCTACGGCTGCGAGAAACGTGCCTGAGACGGCACCACATTCCAGCCGTTCAGTGCCGTCCTTCCCCGCCAGATTGGCATGGAGCCAGGTGTGTGCCCCAAGAAGAACTGGCAAATCCGAAGCCTTGGTCCATGCCGATATTTCCTCGAATGTGGTCCAGTCAGTGCGCTGCACCGTGGGGCTGTCGTTGTATCTCAGCTCTTTCTTGATCTGGACGAGTTGATGGGGCTCCGGAAAGGGCAGGGGGCGGAGCAGGGTTGAGTTGACGAAGCGAAAGACCGCAGTGTTGACCCCGATCCCCAACGCCAGAGTCAAAACGACCATGCTGGTGAGACCAGGGTGCTTGCGCCACATCCTTACGCCGAACCGAAAATCCTGAAATAGATCCGAAAGGTAGCTTGGACACATACCTCATAGACCATTTCAGCGGCCTAGCTCTCACGCACAGACCACTAGGTATTAGGGGCTTCGATGAGGTCTGTTTGGGTCACTCATGCGCCGTTCTGCCTACCACGGTTTCCGCTCGTTCATGGCCTGTTGGATGGCCCGTTTCAAAGCGAGAGGGTCAATGCTCCCAGTTTCGCGATACAATTCCTTGCCTTCCGGGGAAAGAAGTACCGTGAAGGGCACAACGCCTTGCCAGTTGGGCTCGAAGGCATCGATCAACGCCTCCCTTTCCGCTGAGGCGAAGATCAGGTTGCGGCAGGAGGCCTGCTGCTTCTTCAGGAATGCCAGCGCCGCGCTCTCTTCGTCGGGCCGGTTCAGGGAGACGGTTACCAATTCGAAATCGCGATGGCGGTACATGCGGTGAATGGTGACAAACTCGCTGAACTCCGCCACGCACGGTGCACACCAGGTAGCCCAGAAAGTGACGAGCCGGAACTTGCTTGAGTCATTTTTGCGGAGCGCGCCCAGAACGGTCTTATCAGCCTTTTCCAAAGCCACGGGCTCGAGAGCCAACTTGTCCAGGTAGCTCTTCACCGCGTCGGATTTCCCGGCCCATTTGACAGAGCAGCCTACAATCTTTGTTTTGGTGACGGACGGTTCTTTGCCTGCGAGCAGGGCATCGAGGGCGTTGCGAAGGTAATGGACCTTGACTTGCTGGGGACGCTCCGAATCATCCACCGCTCCGACGTAGCGCAGTTTGCGGCCGGCGTCGAAGACGAACACGTGGGGGGTTGCCACCGGTCCGTAGGCACGGGAAGCGGCTTCGCTGTCGCCGTCGTAGAGGTAAGGAAAATTATACTCGCGATGCTTGGCCCGCAGTTGCATCTCCTCGAAGGTGTCGCCCAGATCGCTCCATCCCAGTTCATCCAGCCGCACGGATTTGGGGTCGTTCGGGGAGATGGCCACGACCGCAACCCCTTTGGATTGGTAATCGGCGGTCAGTTTCTTCAACCGCTCTTCGTAATACTGGGCAGTTGGGCAATGATTGCATGTGAAGACGACTACGAGCAACTTTGCCGATGCAAAATCCTCGAGCCGATGGTTACGTCCATCCACGCCTTTGAGGTCGAAGGGAGGGGCGGGGGCGCCAAGTTCGAGGGTGGGGAAAGGGGTGTCAGCGGCGCAGGCCGATAGCAACCCGGATGTGAGCAGCGCGAACGCAAGGAGCCGTGCTTTCATGAGAGGAGTGTAGGGCAGTTCTGGGGAAAAGCGAGCCTGGGGTGACAGAGCAGAACCCTCCCCGGGCTCGACACGCATGGTCTCTCTGTCTAGGCTGCTCAGCGCATGGCAGCACCCATTATTTCCTTCACCCGGGTCTTGAACGCGGAGCAGGCGAAGCTCTTGCACAACTGGTTGAAGGAGAATAACTACCTTTTCCGCGAAACGCCGCACACTCAATTTGCGGCCACCAAGGATAAGGTGGGGGTGGCTCTGTACACCAGCGGCAAGCTGGTGGTGCAGGGCAAAGGCACGCAGGAATTTGTGGAGTTCGTGCTCGAACCGATCATCCTTCAAGAGGTGCGGCTCGGTTACGAGACGGTTTTGAATCCCCAGTTGCTGGATGCGCGGTTTGGCGTGGACGAAAGCGGCAAAGGCGACTTCTTCGGGCCACTCTGCATCGCTGGGGTTTACCTGAATGAACGGGTGGTACAGAAGTGGCAGGAAGCGGGCATTCGCGATTCCAAGCGCATTTCCAGCGACCGAAAGATCCACGAATTAGCCGACTTGATCCGGAATACCGCCGAAGCGGTCCATAACGTGGTGCCCATCGGCAACGAGGCTTACAACCGGCTCTACAGCAAGATGCGCAGCGTGAACCGAGTGCTGGCGTGGGGCCACGCGCGCGTGATCGAGAACCTCATGCTGCAGCGTCATCGCATGAACCCGCTCCCCGTGCGGGCCATCAGTGACCAGTTTGCTCATGACAAGGCCACTGTTGCCAAAGCGCTGATGTCCCTGGGACGGGAGATAGAACTCGTGCAGCGTCACCGCGCCGAGGAGGATCTGGCGGTGGCGGCGGCTTCCATCCTGGCCCGGGACGAATTCGTGCAGCGGTTGGCTCGGATGGAAAAGGAATTTGGACTACCGTTGCCGAAGGGAGCCTCCAGCGCGGTGGATGCGGCGGCACTCGCTTTTGTTGGCCAACATGGGGCCGCCCAGCTTCCAAAGGTGGCCAAGATGCATTTTCGCAACGCTTACCGGGCTCAGGGATTGCCGGAACCTCCTAAGGTGGAGTGGCAACGCCCGAAATCCAAGCCCGCTTCCGATTCACCATGAGTGCCACTCCCGAGAAGGATCACGAGCCTCGCCCTCTACCGCTCTCCCGGAGGTTGCTGATGGGGGTTATGCTCCTCTTGTTTCTTGGTTGGTTGGCCTTGATGGCGCACTACCTTTGGAACCGGGTGAGGACTTTGACCGAAGGGGCCCCGCCTCCGCGTGAGATTCCTGCTCGCACCAACACAAACCCTCCTGCGGGCGGGAAAAGCCCGCCCTAATTCAAGCCGGATTGGATCTCCCCCTTGCGAGAGAGCGGAACCTGGTTCACCTTGATCGGCGGAACATTCTAAGCCGTAACAATTCAATGAAGAACAGGAGTCAGCGGAGACAGCAGAGATCGGGCTTGAGCGGTCTCACGATCGAGATGGACGTATCACTTTCACCGTCCAGTGAACGCTTGAACGGACCGCGAGGAGCGATTCTGACTCCGTCTGACGGCTCTGCTCTCTCTGCTGCCTCCTGTTCAACTGCATGGACACGGCTAAGCCGGATCATGAGTGGTGTGAGAAATAGCGCCGTTGTTAGAAGAAGAGCAGCACGCAATGTGAGGCCTGCGATAGGCTGGGTCTGTGGAGATCCGCGAGGTCTCGGAGTGCGTGCGCCCTCAGGTGCCGCTTTCCCCTTCGCCTCCTCCTCCTGCTCCTCCTCGTCCTCGACCCACGCAAAAGAGGGAGAAAAAGCGGTACATCGCTACGCTCCTCACCGCACTCCAAAAGCTTCGCCAGAGCGTTGGGGTTGTGGAAGCCCGCCAGGTCTTGGAGTGCGGCGCCTTCGGGTGCCGCTTTTGGCCTCTGGACTGTTGGGGGGGAGAAAAGTTTCGCTTCGTCGGCTAGGGATTTGGGTATGAGATCTAAGTGGTATCTTGGTTTGGCGACGATGGTTGCACTGACCTCCGTCCTTGCGGCGGAGGATCCGTATGGGGAGCTGAGTGCGGCGTGGCTGCAGCAGGCGGGCAAGGTTCGTTTTGTCTACAAGGACTGGAAGCCGGACTCCGGCACATTTCCCGGCCTGACCACGTTCCGCATCGGACATCGCATTCAATGGAGTCACACCAGGGTGGATCAGTTGAGCACCTCGCTCCAGTCGATTTCGGTGCTCCCCGCGGTGAGCCTCTTGGAGATTACCATTGATCACGAGATGCGGTTGCCGACCGGTCACGCATTCACGAACAGTTTCTTTTCCAACCTGGTAGCTCACGAATACGATCACGTTCGGATCTCCACTGATTTTCGCCCCCGGCAGTTGCTCGACCATCTCCTGCGTTACCCGGGTCCGATAGAAGTCCCGGCACCGGGGGAAGGGGCCATCAACGATGCGACGATCCGTGAAGTGGTGAACCGTGAGTTGAATGCCCGGCAGTCGGCAGTGTTGGCACTGGTTTCCTCCAACAACGAGCAACTGGATGCATTGACGGGTCACGGGCGTAAGCGCTTGGCGGATCGCCCCGCCTTCTTCCGCTCTCTGTACGCGCGGGAACGCCTGCAGGAGCTCAATTTTCCCTATCTAGCTCAGGTGGAGACGCTGCTTCGCTCACCTGCTTACCATCCGCTGGGAGCGCTGGGGATGCGTACTTCCTCCACCAATTCGGCGCCTCGCGTCCGTCAGGATCAGACGATCTCGACCGGGCAGGGCGGTATGGCTTCCAAGAAGGCTTTGCCGTAGCGCTTGGCGAGGATTCGGTTGTCCAACACCACGACAATGCCGGAATCCGACTTGGTGCGGATGAGGCGGCCCACGCCTTGACGGAATTTGAGCAACGCTTCCGGAAGGGAGAATTCGTAAAAGGGATTGCCGCCGCTCGCTTCGATCCGTTCCAGCCGGGCCTCGATGAGGGGATGGTCGGGCACGGCAAAGGGCAGACGGGTGATAATGACGTTGGAGAGTGCTTCCCCCGGCACATCCACGCCTTGCCAAAAGCTGTCGGTACCGAAGAGCACCGAGTCGACATTAGCCTTGAACTTGTCGAGCATGAGCGACCTGGGGGTGCCGGTCCCCTGCACGAAGCACTCCAGCCCAAGCTCCTCGAAGAACGGTTCCATGGCCTCCCCGAGGTCCTGCATGAGACTGGAGTTCGTAAAGAGCACAAACGCCTTCCCGTGCGTCTGACGAATGAAATGCTCGATCCACCGGATCAAAGCCTCCCGATAGCCTTCCTCGCGGGGATCGGGCATCTTGCCCACCACGTACAAGCGCATCTGTTGCTGGTAATCGAACGGAGAACCCACTTGCAGCAAGTGCGCGTCGTCTGCCCCGACCCGGCTGGCGATGTAGTTGAGCCCGTCCTTGCGTCCCGGCTGGGGCTGGACGACCTTGCCCAGGTTCCGATTGTCCATGGACAGCGTGGCGCTGGTGAGAACCACCGAAGTGTCTGACCCAAACAATCGTCGGCGGAGGAAATTGGCTACGTCGACTGGGGCGGCGTTGAGGGAGAGATTGCGGTGCGTTTTTCCACCTCGTTCGACCCAGTAGACGTGATCTTCCTCGCATTGGCTAAGGAAGGTGGACAAGGCCGACCGCAGTTCGCGGAGGCGCCGGTTGCACTCCTGCAGCTCGGTGCCGGTATCGCGGTCGTCGCTGGAATCGATCAGGCCTTTCACCGCTTCGGTGACACGCTGGATGGGGAGGTTCAGGCGATTCTCGACCAAGTCCGGTCTGCGAAGGCGAAGCTCAGTCCAGTTGCGCGTTCTCTTGGCCTTGTAGGCGGTCTCCTTGCTGGAAGGGCCGGTGGCTTGGCCGGCCTTGGCGATCGCCTCGCACCGTTCTTCCACCTCCTGAAAGAATTGGTCGGCGTGCTGGTAGATATCAGCCACCAGTTCCACTTCCTTGCCCTTCCGCAGGATGGAGAGAAGTCCCTTTTGGGTCTTGGGATTCCAGAGCCGCTGCAGGGCAAAGCGCAACTGTCCACTGGAGACGCTCAGGCCAATGTGCTTGCTCGCAACCTGCTCCACCGTGTGAGCTTCATCGAAGACGACGAAATCATTCTTAAACAGCACCCCGCCGTCGTTCTCTTCGCTCGCCGTGCCCAGTTGGGTGAAGAAGAGCGTGTGATTGAGGACCAGCACATCGGCGGATAGTACGCGGCTACGCACCTGTTGGAAGAAGCAGGGGGCCTCGTGCAGCTTGGCAAAATCGGACTGCGGACCGCACAGCTTGGGCGAGCAGAGGCCGCGCTCCGAGCAGACCTGTGCCCAGACCTTTGGATCAGGCTCCTCTTCGAAATCGGAGAGACTCCCGTCCCGGGTATTCTTGGACCACTCGATGATGCGCTTCAGTTCCTCCAGTTCCGAGGAAGTGAAGAGGCCGTCGGCCTGTTGGAAGGCTTTGTAGAGGCGCCGGGTGCAAAGGTAGTTTTGACGTCCCTTCAGCATGGTGTAGCTAAAGCGCACCGGCAAAATCGCCGCCAGCATCGGAAGATCCTTCTCGGTCAATTGCTCCTGCAGATTGATGGTGTGCGTGGAGATGATGGCCTTCTTCTTCTGTTCCACGGCAAAGAAAATGGAAGGAATGAGATAGGCCAGGCTCTTCCCGACCCCGGTGCCTCCTTCGACGATGAGGTGATCCTTGTAGGCTAGAGCCCGGGCAACCGCCACTGCCATCTGCTGCTGCTGGGGGCGGTATTCAAAATTGCTCGCTCCGGAAAGCAGGCCTTCCGCGGAGAAGATGTGCTGCACCTTCTCCACCAGATCGGTCCCTCCCTGGGGATGGCTTTCCAGGACGCTAATCACACCGATATGGTTTCCATCACGACTGAGCCTTGCGGGGGACGACTTCGATGACCGCGCGGTTCTTGGCGATCATACCCGCAGCCAGGATCCCGCGCCAATGAACGTTGGGATACACCAGAGAGTCCCGGCCCAGGATGGTTCCGGGATTCAGGACGGCATTGCAGCCCACCTCCGCTCGGTCGCCAATGAGGGCGCCGAACTTGCGCAACCCGGTGTCTACGGGCTTGCCGTCCAGTTCTACTTTGACGTTTCCGGAGATCACTTTGACATTCGAGATCTTGACCCCGGCTCCGAGGTGAGCTTTGAAGCCAAGGATGGAGTCTCCCACATAGTTGAAGTGCGGAACCTGAGCATGGTCGAACAGGAGCGCGTTTTTGAGCTCGCACGCGTTTCCCACCACGCAGTTGTCGCCGATGATCACGTCTTCGCGCAGGTAGGCGTTGTGCCGGATCTGGCAGTTGCGACCGATAATGGCCGGACCTTTGATCATGACACCGTCTTCCACGACCGTACCCTCGCCGATGTAGACTTCGTCGGAAATGAACGCCACTCCATCGCACCGGTTGTGTAATCCTCTCCGGTTGAGCGACTTCAGGTAGGGGCCCAACTTCCGTAACGCTTCCCAGGCATAGGTGCACCCATCGAAAATCGACGCGTGCTCGGTCTGGGACAGGTCAAATAGATCAGCAGGTCCAAACATGGGTTCAGGTTAAGAGAACCCTCCCCGACCGCAATAGAAAAGGGTGGATGGATCCCTCGATACCATCCGAGCGCGGACGGCTTGAGGACGTTGGGAGGGGGAAAGCGGTACTTCGCTGCGCTCCGCACCGCACTCCAAAAGCTGTCGCTCTAGCGAGAGGCACATTGGATTCCGCCAAGTTCAGGTAGGGACGGACCGCCGGGCCGTCCGCACCCCCGGACATCGCAGCGCGATGTCCCTATCCTTCCATTCCCACCGCACACCTCTGCCCAAGAGTGCGGCGCCCTCGGGTGCCACTTTCCCTCCCTCTCCGACCCGCCATTTGGACTATTCCGACAACGGAGTAATGATGGCCTTGCGGAAATGGATCTCGCCGCCTTCGGACTGAAGTCCCACTGAGCCGGAACGAACTTCCACTCCCGTCACCTCATTCACCTTCTGGCCATTCACCCATACGGTGTAATTGGGGCCTCGCGCTTCGATGACCACGCGGTTCCATTCACCCGGGGTGGCTTCCGCGTTCGACAGCTTCTTAATCCCGTCGACGTCACCCGCCAATTCGTGCTTAGCCACGTGGAAGTAACGCGGTTGGTTGGAATCGATCTTCATCCCCTGCAAGCCCAGCAGATCACCAGCGTTTCCGTGTTGCAGTTGCGCCTCGATGGTGCGGGGCAGCGCTTTGCTGGTGTCGTTGATACGCGAGAAGATTCCGCTGTTGCCGGGTTTGGGGCCGGCCGGCCACCGATACTCTACTTCCATCCGGAAATCCTGGAAGTTCATTTCGCTGTAAAGGTATCCAACCGGCGCCCCGGTGCAGATGAGCACGCCATCCTTCACCGACCAGACTTTCTCCTTGGGAACCGACGCATCCGCGAGGACATACTTCCAATTATTCAGATTCTTGCCGTTCCACAGCACGAGCGGGCCGGAAGAACAGCATTTCTTGTTGGTGCAGCAGGATGAAAACAACAGCGCCGAGAGGGCCAAAGCGATTGAGGGCAGGATAGTTCGTTTCATGACTGGGTTTGATACCAGAACGGGCGGCGGAGTTCTAGAGAGAAGTTTGGCAGGGAACCGTGGATGGCAAGTTTGGAAAGGAAGAGGTTTGTATCAGACGCTTCTTGCTTCTTCCAGCCGCTGGACTTCCTTTTTCAACAGCGCAGCAACCCGGTACTTCGTCATGTAGACACTGGCTGCGCTGACCCCCACCATCCGCGCCACCTGTCGCACCGGCAACCCTTTCACGACGTGCAGATGGAACGTTTGGAACTGTTCCGGCTTGATCCTTTGCCGGAGCGATTCCAGTGCGGCTGCCGCCAGGCTCTGCTGCCATTCGTCCTCCCAGATCCTTCCGAGGTCGACCCCGGCCGGATCCGGCAAACGATCCAGGGTGTCCGTCCGATCCGGTTCTTCGTCGAGGGGTGGCGTGGGTGCGTTGGGCGGCGTTTGGACGGCATGGCGATGCACCCGCTGACCTAAACCCGCCGCTGCCCGCTCGCGCTGCCGTATCCGATCGATGATCCGCCACCGCGTCATCCGCAGCATCCAGGTCTTGAACGAGCAAACTTGCGGATCGTACCGGAACGTGCCGACCTGCTTGGCCACCGAAAGCACCGTCTCCTGGACAACATCCTGGGCCTCCTCATCGCTCAGGCCTGCCCTGGTGGCGACGGTATAGATGAGGCGCCAGTAGGTATCGAAAAACTCCTGCCAACTCGCCTGGTCCTCGTGGTCCTTCAGCCGCCCCAGGAGGCTGGCGCGGGTCGCTAGAGTGTCGTCAGGTTGCATCGCAAGAGGCGTTCATACCCATACTAACGCTGGAAAAGCGGGAGTTTAACAAATGGTTGAAATCATCCCGCCAGACCTTCGCGCAACCATCGAAACCCTTCTCCAGGGCGAACAATACGGATGCTGGCGAAGGTACCCATGGCGAGCAGATCCTGGTCGATGGTAACAACAAGGTCCGCGCGCCCACTGACCGCCGAACCTAGCACAGGAAGGTCTTCTGGATCACGGCAAGCGCCGCTCTCCAGTTCGACGGGTAGGACGCTTTCCGCCAGGCTTTCAATCCTTGCGATTGCTTTCTGCGCTACCTCGGGTGGGATCGCGAATTTGTTGACCAACTTTCTGTGAACTTCATCGAGGATATACCGCGACGTCACCCAGGTGTGTCCGTCAACCAGTTCATCCAGAAACTGCGTGCAGACCCCTGGCCGCGCGAGAGCGGCGATGATCACCGAGGAATCTACCAGGATTCTCACAGTGAGCTACCCAGCCGGTTCAGAACGTCCTCTTCGGTATGAACGCCTTGCGCTTCAAAGTAGGGGGCCAGATTCTGCCGGATTCCACGCAATGTTTCCTGGCGCAGATGCCGCTCGATCGCCTCGCGAGCTAGATCGCTTTTCGAAACACCCCGGGCTTTGCTAGCCGTCTCCAATTGCGCTCCGAGCGACTCCGATAGACGTATCGTCAAGGACGTCATGTAAGTAAATGTCTTACAAATTGCCGAACATGTCAATGCCTGCTCGGTATCCAGCATTTGGCGCACGAAACGATCCCAGCCCGCAACCCGCTGCACTTCATCCAGCAGCCACGTCACCCTTTCCTGGCCGCGAAACCGCGGGAAGCGGCGATAATACTCCTCGACCAGGCTGTTGAGTTGCTCGACCTGCAGTTAACCTCCCCCCGCCGCACCGCCGGCCGCCTCTCTAAAGTAGAAGCGGCGTCTCGCCGCTTGCTTCCCTCGGCTTGCCCCACATCCCATCCCCGGCGTTGTCGGACACCCGATTTCTGACCGCTGACTTCTGACTTCTGACTTCCATCCCCCACCTCCCCCATTTCTGTGTGTTCAGTGTGTTCTGTGGTAACACCCTGTTTACGAGCGCTTTGCGACTTCCCATTCAAAGGTGAATCGCACTCTTCCCCAAAAGAAATAAAAAAAGGCGACCCCGTTTTGTTAGAACCGCCCGAATCCAACGTTTGTATCGGTATAGACCCATGATAAAAGCGCAAACCCGAACTCCACAGTCCTCTATGAAAAACAAATCCAACCTCCTCCTAGCTGGCTTGATTCTGGTAACAGCCGGCTTCAGGCTCACCCACGCCTCTGAACCCACCTTCACCCGGATCACCGCCGGTCCGGGAGGTGACAAGGACAACTCCTACTCGTGCGCGTGGGCGGACTACGACGGTGATGGTTACATTGATCTGTTCGTTGCCAACGGGGGGTATAGGGCGGCCCGCGCCAACCTCCTCTACCGCAACAACGGGAACGGGACGTTCACCCGCATGACCACCAATGAAGTCGGCTCTATCGTCAGTGACAAGGGCGGCTGGCGCGGAGCTGCCTGGGGGGACTACGACAACGACGGTTTCATTGAACTCTGCGTGACCCAAAGCGGTGGCAAACGCGCCCTCTACCACCGGAACGATGAAGGCCAGTTTGTCCGAGTCGTCAGCAACGGCGCGGTGACGACGGATGTCACTTATGCCGAGGGCCCCGTGTGGTCGGACTTTGACGGCGATGGCAGGCTCGACCTGCTCGTGGTGAGCGGGAGTTCCAGTTATGGTGGGAGAGGGCCCAACCTGCTGTATCATAACGCGGGCGGCGGCATATTCGACAAGGTCACCACCGGACCTATCCCTAAGGACATCCCATCCAGCGAGACCTCGTGCGGAGGGATCTGGACTGACTTCGATAACGACGGGGATCCGGATCTGGTGATCAGCGGCGGCAACAACAACCGGATGTTCGTTTATCAAAACGAAGGGCATGGGCAGTTTCAGGCGATCACCCAGGGCATCCTTCCGCAGGACAAATGCTACGCGGTGCAGCTGAGTCCGGGGGATTACGACAACGACGGCCTCATCGATCTTTTTCTGACGGATTTCAACGGCAGTTGCCGACTTTTCCACAATGAGGGGAACGGCAGTTTTACCAAGATCCTCTTCACGTCCGGCGCCAACCACCCACAGTCTGGTGCGTGGGGTGATTATGACAACGATGGCTACCTGGATCTGTTCGTCTCCATGGGGGAATGGGGCACCGCCAAAAACCGGCTCTACCACAACAACGGGGACGGCACCTTCACGCAGGTGACCACCGGCCGCATCGTGAATGACTCGGGGGATTGGAGTGGAGCGATTTGGGGCGACTACGACAATGACGGGTTCCTCGACCTCTTTGTGACTGAGGACTCGCAGCTGGGGAACGCCCTCTACCACAACGAAGGAAACGGCAACCATTGGCTCATGTTCAAGCTGGTCGGAACCAGGTCGAACATGTCCGCGATTGGCGCGAAAGTTCGGGTCAAGGCCACAATTGGCGGCAAGAGCTTATGGCAGGTGCGGGAGATCTCGGGCGGGAACATCAACCAGGAGGACATGCGCCCTCACTTCGGCCTGGGCGACGCCACGGAGGTGGACCTGGTCCGGATCGAATGGCCCTCGGGAACCGTGCAGGAATTCACCAACCTGGCTGCGAACCAGATCCTGCAGTTATGGGAGCCTCCCGTCCTCTCCGCGAACATCCAGCCCAACGGCGGGTGCGTGCTAAACCTCCGGGCGGAGCCCAACCGGGGGTGGCAGATCCAGGCTTCAACCGACCTGGCTGCCTGGCAGACCATCAATACCCTCACCAATACGACCGTCGGATTCCAGTACACCGATAACGCTGCGGCTGGCATGACCTGTCGCTTCTATCGGGTGGAAAGCAACTGAGCCACCAGCTCGGGCTGAATGAGGAGAGGCGCACCCGGCCGGTTCCTGACCCCAAACGGACAAGAGCCGGCCGTCGCCCGTTCCCCACGCTGGCGGGATTAAGTTTGGGTTTGCGAAAACGGGAATGTACTATGAGAACAAGGCGTATGAAACGTAGCGGCGAAAGGAAGATCCCAGCGCCAGGGAACTCATCCTCCGCGGTGGGGTCCAAGGACTCGGTCGGACCTCGAGGACGGAGTCGCCCCTCCATCGGCTACCTTCCGGTACTGGGCGCCTTCACGTTGATCGAGTTGCTGGTGGTGATCGCCATCATCGCGATCCTGGCGGGGCTGCTTCTTCCCGTCCTCAGCAAGGCCAAGCTGAAGGCGCACGGGATCCAGTGCCTGAATAATCATCGGCAGCTGACCTATGCCTGGATCATGTATGCCAGCGACAATCGCGAAGTGTTCGCCTATGCCAGCCCTGCTGACCTCGCCGCCTATGATCCCTACGCGTGGATGAGCGGCGTGATCGATTTTAATCCGGGCAACCGTTCGAACTGGGACTTGTCGGCAGACGTCCAACGTAGCCCGCTGTGGACCTATTGCGGCGCGGCGCCGGGCATCTTCCGCTGCCCGGCGGATCGGTCGACTGTGAGGCCTAGTTCCGGTCCTCTAAAAGGGCAACTGGTTCCCCGCGTACGCAGCATGTCCATGTCCGTTTGGTTGGGGGGATTTGGCGGTACATTGAACTACGGTTCCGGTGTGCAAAGCCCTCCCTGGCGGCTCTACCGTCGCCTGACAGACCTAGTAGATCCCGGCCCGTCGGCGACCTCGGTTTTCTGGGACCAACGTGAAGATTCCATCAACTATGGCAATTTCGTCATCGACATGACTGGTTATCCCGCTCAACCCGGGCTTCTGCAGTTCAACGGGGATTTGCCTGCGTCGTATCATCACCGGGCGGGCGGCCTCTCTTTCGGCGATGGTCACTCGGAGACGCGCCGTTGGCTGGATCCCCGCACGATGCCTCCTCTGCGCAAAAATCAGAGCTGGACGATGTCGAGCGGGCCGATTCCCTCAGCTAGCAATCGCGACGTGATGTGGCTCCAGGAGCATGCCACCCGCAAGATCAATTGAGTAGGGCTGGAGCTCGCAGCGCTTCAGACCGTCCAGTTTCCGTGTGTTCTGAATGTTCTGTGGTAGGCCTTCTCCCCTCCAGGAAGTCCGCATCCCTCTGAGGATAATCACCCCATCTTACCGCCCCGCCAGTTTCCTTGGCCATTGATCTTTCCCCAGGCCCAGGCGGTCGCAGAGTTTCCAGTAGCGGGCCTCCTCTTGCAGCCCCATCCAGGCCAGATCCGTCCTCAAGCCGCCCAAGTGCGGGATATAGAGGTATTCCGAACGATCGTCGGCCGCCTTCTCCAGCCAGTCCAGCGCGACTTGTTTCTCCCCGAGCGCGGCATACACGCGGGCGACGAAATAAGGGTTCAGGTAGGTGCTGGACCTGAAGCGCTCCAAGTCCAGCAACTCCTTGAGCACTCCACGCGCCGTCGCCAATTGGCCCATCCTGGCGTAGGCAAAACTCTTCAAAGCGGTGAGTTCCTGCTTCAGGTAGATCTTCTGCGCGATATCGATCGTCCGGATTCCCTCCTCATAGTCGCCGTTCGCCACCAGGTGATGCGCCAGCATAAAGTAACCGTCGAATCCCCCCGGAATCAGCTCCAGCGTGCGCCGTGCCGCTTGGATCCCCTCCTTGTAGCGGCCGTCCGCCCACAGGATGACCGCCACGAAGAGGCGGCTGTTCACGTCGGTAAGTTCCACGCGAAGCCAGTTCTGTTCCTCGATGCGGGCCTCCTCGGGGTGCCCTTCGATACGGAGATAGAACGCGTGGAAAAAACTCCGTAGCCATCCACAGTGGGACTGGAGACAACGCTCCGTGAGGATGTCCCACTCGTCCCAGTCTCTTTTGTAGAACAGCGAATGACCTGAGATTTGATCCAGCGCAACCCCGAACGTGTCATCTTTCCGGAGTATGGCGTCACCGAGCCCGCGGACGGCAGGCCAGGCCTCCGAGGGATGCCGCTCCTGGGCGAGGTTGCGTAACATGAACATGTTAAAGCAGTCGGCACCCAAGTAGTTGGCGTCCAGACGGAGGGCTTCCTGCGTCAGTTGCATGGCCTCGGTGATGCCCTCTTGAGTCGTGCCTTTGCGCTCAAAGAGCACCTGCGCTTGCTGCAGCCACCCTAAGGCCTCCAGGTTGTTGGTCAAGAGTTGGGCGATTTGGCGGGATCGGTCTGGCGCGATCTCGACCCCGAGCGAGCCAGCCATCTTCACGAGTGCGCGCTGCTCCAAGGTGATGAGCTCGTTGGTCCTCCCGGTGAAGGTCTCCGACCAGAGCGGTTTACCAAGCTCGAGATCGTGCCACGTTAGCGCCAACTCGTACCGATCTTGTGCCAGGCCAACTTGGCCGCTGAGGGCGTGGCGCATGCGGAAGGGCTCACTCGCCACGCGCTTCAGCAACTCACCTTCCTCTTGGCAGGCCCATCCCGACTTTCGTGGGCCTACCTGGACGCCCTGGTTCGTGAGTAACCCAAGCGAATCAATGAACGCGTCGGTGACCCGGGAACAGAGTTCAGCCGGGGCGCCGTTCGTTTCAGTCGGCCGAATGGGTAGAATGAAGATCCCGAGCGGGATCAGGGTGGTGGCGTTTGGACTGGTCAGGGTGCGCTCGGCTAGTGCGGTTGGGCTGGGGGTCGTGGACGGGGCGGCACGGGGGATCGATGGAGGCCGGAGTGGCCTGGCGAGGACGAGGACGAGAGCGAGAAGGAGGAGGACGGGAGCAGCGAACTTTTGGACGCGGACCCACCGGCGTTGCCAGACGCGTTGCCGCTTTACGGACCCACCGTGCTTCAGACGTTCCAGCTCTGCGCGCAGGGCGGCAGCGTTGCGGTACCGCTGCGCCGGGTCGTGCTGACAACACTTTAGGATGATGGCGTTCAACTCGGCCAGAGCCTCCTCCTCCTCGACCGATCCCAGGCCGGTGGGCAATTCCGGGAACTCATGCCGGTCCTTGCCCGTGGCGATCTCGTACAGCAGCTTGCCCAGGCTGAAAAGATCGGCCCGCGGAGTCCCTGGCCCTTCGGGCGGGAAAAAGCCCTCGGTTCCTACGAACGATTGGGTCGCATCGATGCCAGTGACCAGCCCAATATCAGCGAGCTTCGGTACGCCTCCAACGAAGATGACATTCGACGGCTTGATATCGCGATGCACCAGCCCATGCCCATGGAGGTTTTCCAGCGCAGTGGCGAGCGCTAGGGCAATGTCTAGGCATTCCGCAAACGGCAGCCGTCCCCGCGTCCGCATCAAATGCTTCAAAGTCCTTGGCACATACGTGTCAGCAACGAGGGGCCGGGAGGCTAGAGGCCGGAGATCAGAGATCAGCCCGGCGGGAGCGGAGGACAGCCCGGGGGTAGTGGTCAGAGGTCGGAGGTCAGAGGTCGGATCGCGGGGAGCTTCACTGACCTCTGGGCATCGGCTGTCTGCCGCCGCATCATCCGCCAGATCCATGACATAATAGAAGTACCCCTCGGCGCTGTTCTTCCCAACCTGATGGATGGCGACCTGACTGGGGTGGGAGCGGGAGATGGGCTCAAAGCGTTGGATCCCGTCCAATTCACGCTCGTAGGGTCGGTCATGGTCGAAGAGCCGCCGGTGGACGACCTTGATGGCGAAGTGCGAGCCGGTCATGTTGCGGGCCAGCCAGACCTCGCCGTAAGCGCCGCCTCCGATGCGGCGCAGGACGGTGTAGTCGGGAATGACGGGCAGAGGCAAAGCCTGCTCCGCCGGCAGCGGCACCCATCCTGCTGGAGTGCGGAGTCCGAGCTTGGCGAACTCAGGTGTGGAACTCCCACCCGGGGACACGGATCCCGCTGGTGCTTCTTCTCCGGCCATAAGGGGACGGTAGCACACCTGGGGCGGCCGAGGCAACTGAGGACTGAGGACTGGTTACTGATTACGCTCCCCCGGGCCAGAGGTCGGCGTCCTGCACGAGGCGAGCCAGTTCCGCCACTGACTGGACCCGGAGTTTGGTCATGATGCTGGAGCGGTGGCGTTTGACCGATCGTTCGTCAATGCGCAGGTCGGCAGCGATTTGCTTGTTCAACTTTCCGGTGAGGACCTGGGCGAGGACTTCCCGCTCGCGCGAGGTGAGCGTTGTGAAGGGCGTTCTCAACACCTCGAGTCGTGCCTGCTCGGCGCGCGCCTGAGCATCGCGCACGAGGGCCCGCCTTACCGCTTCGAGCAATTCTTCTTTTGGCGCGCGTTTCGTGAGAAAGTCCTCCGCACCCCGTCGCATCGCCTGCACCGCGACTGGGACATCGCCTTGACCACTCAGGAACACCACGGGTAGCGGGTGCCCCGCTTTCGCAAGCGCCTCTTGCAAATCCAGCCCGCTTAGGCCAGGCATCTGGAGATCCACCAAGACACACCCCGGCACTTCGGGTTCCGCGCAGGCCAGGAACTCCGTTGCGGACGCACAAGCCTTCCCCAGGAAGCCCGAGGCCCGCCACAGCCTAGTGACACCCGTCCGGACAGACGCCTCGTCATCCACCACTCCGACGAG